>JALHMZ010000012.1 GCA_022843785.1 Nitrospira sp. | reverse complement strand
GAGCCGCTCAAGCCTGTGCAAATCAAGCGCATCCGTGAATCCTCACGAGTCAGCCAAGGCGTCTTTGCCCGTCTGTTGAACACGAGCGTGTCCACGGTGCAAAAGTGGGAGGTGGGCCAAAAGAAACCAACAGGCACCGCCCTTAAACTGCTGCAATTGGTCAAGACGCACGGCTTAAAGATTGTCGCCTGAGAAAGTTGCCCCGTTCGCCATGGTCCGGTTTAATTGATTGATGCTCACTGGGGGAAGGAACGACCACCCGTCATGAGGGCCGACGCGTCTGTGTCGGGTGGGGTGGCGCGACTATGCGGAAGGCTTCGCTCAGCACAACTCTACGCGAGAGGGAATATGGGGCAGGGTTGACGAATGGCGCCTCATGAGTAACGATTCGCGCGTGGCCGGAGGGTGTGGTTTCTGCTAGCGGTGTCGGATTGCAAGACCTGGCCCTCATTCTTCTGTTGTTGCTCTGACCCGAGGGTGCCAGTTATTGACTCAGCATATTAGGACAGCTACTATTCACTGCGATCTCTCCCGCAATGGATATAGTGTAAGTTCTCCTTATCATGTCAGCTAAACGACGCAGGCTTTTGACAAAGCGAGTACTCCATAGGAAGATGGCAAGATGAGAATTCTGACTCTCGGTCTTGTCCTATCCCTTTCTTTCACTACAGACTTCCCCGTGTTTGCTGAATCCTGGGTTATTCCAAGTGGAGAAGTCGAACTGAAAATGAATGTCGGGGTAATCAGGCCTTCCGCAACCCGCGAGAAGGTCCAAAAAGTCCTAGTCGCGCCTTCATTGTTTGATACGTTAACTAACATTGGGCAAACGCAGTTCGATATTCGAGTAGCGGAAGGGCCCGCGGATAATACAATATCCACGACGCAGTCAGAGTCTAAAGTGATTATAGGAAATATCGATTGGGGGGCATTAGACAAGTCCTTAACTGAGAAGGGGATGAACGAATTACAGGACATCATTCCTGGCTGCACGTCAAACATCGGGAAAAAGGTTAGGTCGCGCGCCGAGGCATGGGAGTACGCCTACGATTGCCTCAGGGCATTGGCCCTAGCGAACCCAGAACAAAATGGGCTCGCACCCATTAAGAGTTTTCTTCAGTCTTCAAATTCAGACGCTGATGCCAAGCTTTACGTGATTGAACCCGTACTAGATCTCGACAACCAGGAGTTAATTGATAGTATAAGCCATGCTCTCGAACGAGCTGGCAATGAAGTACGATCGACCAGTGAGGTTGCGGTATCTAGCGATGCGGCTTCTGACTGTCCCGGCAGTACCCAAGCCATATTTGCGGAAGCTTCTCCGGTGTGGCCTTCAGACACACCTGGCTGGCACCTTGATAGTGACCATTCTCAACTCCAAGCTGCCTTTCGCGCTGTATTTCCTAATAGCGATGGCCAACCTAGTGATGTAAAGATTGCTCATCTCGACACAGGGTATTTCCCTTGCGATTCAATGAAGCCACGCCATTTTGTGGTCAAGGACTCCTATACGTGTAGCGAATACGAATGCAAGGAAGGCGGGGAGGCAGGGAAGGACGTGAAGTGGCCTTATAGCCCCCTGAATTCTCTATGGCATGGGCCAGGAACACTGTCAACTCTTGCTGCCGGTGAATACATATATTCGGATGCTTCGACCCATGTTATGGGAGGGAATCCCAACGCAAGTGTCTTTTCAATAAAGGTTCACGATTCATTCATACATTTGGATAGCCGTGCAATGGGACAAGGGATCGAACAGGCAGTAAGAAACGGTGCTGATCTCATTACGATTAGTGCCGGGGGTTTCCCTTCGGCGCGTCTCTTTGCCTCAGTCAATCATGCGTATGTGAATGGAACTCCCATTTTCGCGGCTACCGGAGACTTTCTTGCTGGCCCCCTAAATTTCTTCAAAACACCCAGCCAGGTTGTCTATCCAGCTCGATATAGCCGTGTCATGGGAGTGACGGGAGTAACGAAAGACCATGAGAGCTATGGCGATGCCCCCAACCTATTTTGGTGGGTTAGATTTGGGAAAGGGTATTTCTCCAATCTATTATCATGGATGATAAGAGGAAACTACGGTCCGACCTACGTGATGAGCCAAAATGTAATTGCCGCCTATGCCCCCAATATTACTCGATCCATTGCCGAGCCTGGGAGATTTAAGGCTATTGGAGACAATGGACCCGGCACATCACATGCCACACCGCAGGTCGCTGCTGCAGCCTCAATCTGGATACAGGACAATCGACGCGCACTCCAATCGATCACCGGCTCACAGCGATTATGGGAAAGGTCTGAGGCAGTATATGAGGCACTCTCACAATCGACATTCAAATGCTTTGCAGACTATGACATGGAGCATTTCGGAAAGGGCGTACTTCGAGCTAAAGATGCACTGGATTGGACTTACAAAAGCGAAGGGCAGCATGGATATCTTGTAAGAAAAACAAGTGCGCCAGGCGCAAACTCCGTACGAATACCTCTGAAGATAAAAAAGAAAGCAGATTATGATTTTCCAGGGGTATTGGACGCCTTACTATCTACAAGAATTCCTGGCATTAACTCAGGCGTTAACTCAGATGCCGTCATAGAGGCATTCGCTAATATGCTAATAACCGAATTGACCCAACTTGCCCTGACCTCTGATACGGTCCAGGAATACTTACAGAAGCTAAATCTCTGCAAACCACTGGATGACTGTACAATATGCACTCGAGAACAAATTAGTCCTGAAGCCATTCTTCGAGAGCTCGAATCGATCCTTAATGCCCTTCCAGAAGCTTCGAAGACGTTGAAGTCCGCTCTGAAATCGGCAGCAGCAACGCATGCACCACACGAGTAGATTCCCCGCCTTTCTGGGGGGGGGCAAAATGGTGTCTGGAACCATTGATTGAAAGATATGGTTCCTTGTATCTCTCGGCATACGGCATAATACTGCCGCGCATCACGAATTGGGGCCTGACAGACCGTCGGTTCCATGGTCGTTCCCAGACCGAGTGTCAGCGTGGGTCGTCAGGCCTCGTCACCTGTAAAGCCCGAACAGTTGCGAGGGCCGTGGAGCCCGCATTTCGCAAGGCTGTGAGAGAAGAATGGTGTCAGGAGCCATTGACGAACAGGGGTCGGCAAATTAGACTCCGCGCACATGATCAGATCGATGGAGCGATGTTACATGGATTTGTGCGAAAGATATGGTTCCTGACACTTTTGTCTTCCGCCTTCCAGACGGGGACGTCTTGCTGAATTAGATATCGAAGTTCCGTTCTTTAAGTTCCTCACATGCTCCGTCAAGACCAGGGAACATAGCTCCCGCCGTTATGCCCATATAACCCAATTCGCGAATTACATTCTTTCGTTCACGGACAGGCAGGTCAATGGCAGTCAGGTACGAACCACCAGCAGTTTCCCACAACTGGATGTACGACTCAATATCGTCAATGTTCGTGAGCGTAGACGCCGCCTGTTGGGGAATCATTCTCTCATTCTCGATTGCCAGGTATTCGCCGATGGACAAATGTAGCTGCGCACTAATTAGTTGGTAAACTTGGCTAACATCTTTCTTCCATCGCGTCTGGTTGAACACAAGGATTCTGACTTTATCATTTATGTCGGCACACCGTGCTTTAGTATTTGATATGCCACGGTAAGCAAAAAAGGCTGCGACGTAGGGCGAATATGTCCAGTCCAGCAACGGAGTAGGATACCCATGGTGCTGAATTAAGTTATGGAAGGCACCGTTCTCATTAGGATTGTCCAGATCAAAAACATGCTTTGTTCTAGCACTAAGATGCTTGTGCAATATTTGAACATCTTCTCGCATGAATCTCATCAGGTCAGCACGGCCAGATCTATGAAAAGATGTGCGCAGTCTCCAGGGCTCATTTTGGCCGCGAAATAGAAATCTCCTTCCCTCCAATTCAGACACGTAAGTTTTGTACTCTTTCCAGTCTTTGCATAAAGGAATAAGTGATGAAGGACTGCCTGCTTTGGATCGCGGCAGAACACAGTTTCCCGTATTGCCGATCTCGCTGCTCCATGAAAGCCTCACCTCTTCCTCATTCCACATGCCTTGTACATCTGCATGGCTGGAGAAGATTACATTGTTTGGATATTGATCCTTAATCGCCGCCCAAGGAGTAATCATCCCAGAGTCGCGATCAATGGGGTGGATCCAACCTGTACGACAGCTAAATGTTCGGTCTTTGTTTTTGGTGTGGAAACCAACAGCAACACTTGGAACCACGTTATCTGAATGCAGAAACGCAACTCCCTCAAAATGGGACGAAAGATCGTCAATATTTAGGATGATTCGCCCTTTACTCGAACCGCTGAATTCGCCCAACCACTGGCCATTCATTGATGTTCACCTAATCATGAGAAGAACAGAACATTTCAAAACTAGTTTGGGGTCGGATCGGCCCTCATTCTTTCTTTCTCATGCACGGTTCAAGATCCGACCCTCATTCTTGTTTCGCGACCCCTGCACAGCGACTTCTGGCGGCAGATAGAGGAGGCTCCGGAAATTCGGACAGTGTGATAAGTGGTAGCCTGGCTTCACTAAGGCCACTGAGAGGTGGCGCACCAAAGGAGCGAGGCGATGAAACGCACGAGACGGAATCATAATTAGGGTCAGGTCTTGCGATCTAACATTTCCCATATCTCACGACTGACCATTCTATTTGCGGCGCTCAATGGCCAGCTCTCGCGGCCACGGCAAAGTGAAGGAAGTAGCGGTCTAGGGTGTCAAGGTCGCTGCCGTACTCTGTTCCGCCCTGCATGGCATCGCAGAGGAGTTCGCGGGCACGGGTCAATTCTTTTCGACGACCTTTCCATCGGTCATCCGCGATCGTCAGGTCCAACAATTCCAATGCGCGAATGAACGGCTGTTCACAGCGCTGCTGGTCCTTTCCGTACCATCTGGCGGCGCGTCCGACTTCGCTGCCGACATTTGCCAACTGCTCCATGAGTGACAATCTCTGCCACCGTCCGGAGGCTAATTGTTCGTGAATGGGTGCCATGTCGTACCTCTCGCCATGCACGGTGAGAGTTTCGGGATAGCTAACGCCGCTAAGATTGCGGGTTTTGGCTATTTCTGTCAATCGTAAATTTGCCTGAAGGAGGTTTGCATGACGGGGAGCGGCTTGAAGATGGACCGGGAGTCTGTGAAGTGCTAGGATGGCTCCATGCTGATTACCACAGGCACGGTTCAGGATGGGACAATCAAGGTCGATGTGAAAAGTCTTCCTGAAGGGGCCACCGTGACGGTGCTGGCTCCTGAAGGTGATGAGACCTTCGAGCTTGGTCCTGCGGATGAGGCCAAGCTGCTCGCCGCGATTGCGGAAGCCGATAGGGGAGAGACGACGAGCGCATCGCACGTTCTCGAAAAGATCCGTCGATCGTGAGCGGTCCTACTGCATCCTTACACCACCACAGTCTGGTAAGAGCACATTCTGCAGCCCTTTTCACCGTTGGTCTGTAAACGGCAGATCCAATAATTTCAAGACGAAACTAAGGCCTGTTCGCAGCGTTACCCATCTTTCCTACACCAACGGTCTCATTTGTCCCAGCATGTCGAGGCGGGATTGGAGAATGCTGATGGTGGCGATGCGGGCAACATGCCGATTGGTATTCAATTGTTCTGACCCCTGGTTGCCCAGATCCTCTCCCGAATCTCCATTGACAGAGAATGGCCGTCCGTATATCATCCCGTATATACATTTCATGGAGGATTGCGGTGGCGACGAAGAAGAATACCAAGCTGTTTATGAGCGGCAACAGCCAAGCTGTGCGAATCCCACGCGAATTTCAGTTAGAGGGTGACGAGGTCGAGATACAGCGGCGAGGTAATACGCTCGTCATTCGCCCAAAGAAAGAGACGTGGCAGCCACTCACGGAGAGCCTTGCCATGTTTACCGACGACTTCATGGAAGAGGGGAGGCAGCAGCCCTCGATCCAGAAACGAAAGCGCCCCTTTGCATGAAGCTGATGCTGGATACCAACATCTGCATCTACCTCATCAAGCGACAGCCGCCCTCCATTATTGAACGTTTTCTGTCTCACCCTGTCGGCGACATCGGGATTTCCAGCATCACGGCAGCTGAATTAGCGTATGGAGTCAGCAAGAGCCGTCATTCGTCTAAGAATCGCCATGCCCTTGAGCAGTTTCTTGCCCCGCTTCAGGTCGCCGTGTTTGACCAGACAGCAGCCTGGTCATATGGTCGCTTGCGTGAGCAACTTGAGGCTAAGGGGACTCCTATTGGTTCGATGGACATGCTCATCGCGGCCCATGCGTTGAGCCTTGGGGTCAGGCTTGTCAGCAACAACCTCAGAGAGTTTCGGCATGTTACCGGTCTCCGGCTAGAAAATTGGGTGTGATGCATGCGCATGACACATGGGTCCAAGCCTGAGCACTGAGGTGTCGCGCGTCATTTCGCGCGTACGTCTGTTCTTCCCACCGGCCTTTCCACCGATTATCCCAGCTTGCCGAGGCGGGATTGAAGAATGCTGATGGTGGCGATGGCGGCTGTTTCGGCTCGTAGAATGTGGGGGCCAAGGGTTACTTGTTCGATGCCAGCCTGTTCGGCCATCCGCATTTCTTCCTTGCTCCAGCCTCCCTCCGGCCCGATCAAGATCAGTACGGAGCCGGTCGCATCTTGCGGGAGCTCGACTGTTCGCACGCTCTTGCCTTCCAGCCGCTCGGCAAGCATGAGCGCCACCGGCCCGGTCACACGGCTTTTCAGAACGGCTTCAAGGGATTGCGGTGGGGCGATGGTCGGGAGACGCCACTGTTCAGACTGCTGCGCTGCTTCCAGGGCGATGCGCTGCCACCGGGCGATCTGTGAATCAATACGGTCGGCTCTGAGTTGTACGACACTGTGCCTGCTTTCAACCGGTACGAGTTCATCCACGCCCAGTTCAACTGCTTTCTGAATCACCCAGTCCATCTTTTCGCCCTTGAGCAGAGATTGACCGAGGATGAAGCGGGGAGTGTGGCGGGGCGGTTCCTGGACTGTCTCCAGAATCCGCCCGGTGATGGCTCGTTTGGAAACCTCGGTGATTTCCGCGCGGTACCGGTGGCCCGCCCCGTCACCGAACAGGACGATCTCGCCGACGGTGATGCGGAGACTATCCCGGAGATGGATCAGCAGATCGCCGGTAATTGAGATGCTCGGTGACGCGATGCACTCAGCCGGTACAAGAAAGACAGGCATGGGGAACTCTAGGGATCCGGGTATGGATGGGCTGTTGCGGTCTACTCGAAAAACGTCTTCATCTTGTCGAAGAACCCGTCGCCGTCGGCGTCCATCGACATGCCGCCTTCTTTAGCGAACTCCGTGAGCAGCTCTTTTTGTCTGGCGGTCAATTTGGTGGGGATTTGTACTTTAATCGTGTACAGATGATCGCCGGTTGCGCCGCCTTTGAGGCTGGGAATGCCGAGTCCCTTGATCTTGAGCACTTTGTCCTGCTGGGTTCCCGGTGGAACCTTGATGACGGTATCGCCTTTGAGCGTCGGCACTTCCACTTTTCCACCGAGCACAGCCGTCACGAGATTGATCGGCACGTCACACAGGATGTCGAGGCCTTTCCGGTGAAAAACAGGATGAGGCTTGACGGTGATCGCCACGTACAGGTCTCCGGGGGGACCGGAATTGGCGCCGTGCTCGCCTTCGTTGGAGAGTCTGAGCCGCATGCCGGTTTCGATGCCGGCGGGGATATGGACGGCGATCGTCCGTTCTTTGTAGACGCGCTGGCGGCCCTGGCAGGCCGGGCAGGGTTCCGTCACGATCTGTCCGGCGCCGTTACATTGGCCGCAGGGGCGGCTGACGCTGAAAAAGCCTTGTTGAAAACGAAGCTGTCCCGCGCCTTTACAGCTGGGGCAGGTTCTGATGGATGATGCCGATTTAGCTCCGGTGCCGTTGCAGTCGACACAGCCTTCCCAGCGGGGAATCTTGAGCTTCGCGTCTTTTCCGTAGACGGCTTCTTCGAACGACAACTCGAGATTGTATTGAAGGTCGCTTCCCCGTTCGGTGCGGCCGCCCCCACGGGACTGTCCGAAGAAATCTTCGAAGATGTCGTTGAAGACGTCGCCGAATCCACCGCGGTTGAAATCGAATCCGTCGGAGCCGCCGGCACCCTGTTGCGCTCCGGCATGTCCGAACATGTCGTACCGATTCCGTTTCTCCTGGTCGCTGAGGGTTTCGTAGGCTTCGTTGATTTCCTTGAACTTCTCTTCGGCGGCTTTTTTCTGCTGGTCGCCGGTTTGCAAGTCAGGATGGTGCTGGCGGGCCATCCTTCGGTAGGCCTTCTTGAGTTCGTCGTCGGATGCGGTTCTCTCGACGCCGAGGAGATCGTAGTAATCGCGTTTGCTCACGGATATCAGTACTCACGTTATACAGAGAGGCCGAGGTGTCACGTCATTGACGGTGCCTCGGCCTCTCTGAGACGTATTGTAGGCTACTTCTTGTCCTTGTCCACTTCTTCAAACTCTGCGTCGACCACCTTTTCATCGGTCTTGGCAGAGCCGGCTGCGTCTCCCGCTGCCCCTTCTCCTCCCGGAGCGGTGCCCTGGGCGCCGGCTGTGGCCGAGGCTTTCTTATACATGGCTTCGGCCAGTTTATGCGAGGCCGTGGTGAGCGTTTGCGTCGCCGACTCGATGGCCTCGGGGTCCGTCCCTTCGAGCGCTTTCTTCAGCGCCGCGACGGCATCTTGAATCTGTGTTTTTTCTTCCGCCGTTATGTTCTCGCCGTACTCCGTGATGTTTTTTTCTGTTTGATAGACCAGCGTATCAGCCTGGTTCTTCGCTTCGGCGAGTTTGCGCCGCTTTTTGTCATCTTCAGTGTGAGACTGGGCATCCTTGACGAGTTTTTCGACCTCTTCCTTGCTCAGGCCGCTCGATGCCGTGATCCGGATCGACTGCTCTTTCTGGGTGGCCATATCCTTGGCCGCCACATGGACGATGCCGTTGGCGTCGATGTCGAAGGAGACCTCGATCTGCGGCATGCCGCGTGGAGCCATGGGAATGCCGACCAGGTCGAACTGGCCGAGCAGCTTGTTGTCATTGGCCATTTCCCGTTCGCCCTGGAAGACCCGGATCGTCACTGCAGTTTGATTGTCTGCGGCGGTCGAGAAGGTCTGGCTCTTCTTCGTGGGCACGGTCGTATTGCGCTCGATGAGTTTGGTGAACACGCCGCCGAGCGTTTCGATGCCCAGTGAGAGCGGCGTCACGTCGAGCAGCAGCACATCCTTGACCTCGCCCTTGAGCACGCCGCCTTGAACGCCGGCGCCGATGGCGACGACTTCGTCGGGATTCACGCCCCGGTGCGGTTCTCTTCCAAAAAATTCTTTGACGACTTGAATGACTTTGGGCATACGGGTCATGCCGCCGACCAGCACGACTTCCTGAATGTCTTTCGCGGTCACTCCGGCGTCAGACATCGCCTTCCGACAGGGTTCAATGGTGCGTTGGATCAAATCGTCCACCAGTTGTTCCAGCTTGGCCCGCGTGAGCTTGGTCACCAAATGCTTAGGGCCGCTCGCATCTGCCGTAATGAAGGGCAGGTTGATTTCTGTGTCTTGAGACGAGGACAGCTCGATCTTGGCCCGTTCCGCCGCTTCCTTGAGGCGTTGGAGCGCCATGCGGTCTTTGCGGAGATCGATCCCCTGGTCTTTCTTGAATTCGTCTACCAGCCAATCCATCACGCGCAGGTCGAAGTCGTCGCCGCCCAGGTAGGTGTCGCCGTTGGTGGATTTTACTTCGAACACACCTTCGCCGATTTCCAGCACGGACACATCGAAGGTGCCGCCGCCGAGATCGTAGACGGCGATGCGCTCATCCTTCTTCTTGTCGAGTCCGTAGGCGAGCGAGGCGGCAGTCGGCTCATTGATGATCCGGAGCACGTTCAGGCCGGCAATCTGCCCTGCGTCTTTTGTGGCTTGCCGTTGGCTGTCGTCAAAATAGGCCGGGACGGTGACGACGGCTTCGGTGATCTTTTCGCCCAGGTAATCTTCCGCGGTCTGCCGCATCTTTTGCAGAATCATGGCGGACACTTCCGGCGGACTGTAGCGCTTGCCGCGCAATTCGACGTGCGCGTCGCCATTGTCGGCTTCGACGACTTTATAGGGAAGCCGCTTCATGGCCTCCTGAACCTCACGGCTCTTGAACTTGCGTCCCATGAGACGCTTGACCGAGAAGATGGTGTTTTCATGGTTGGTAATGGCCTGTCGCTTTGCAATTTGTCCGACGAGACGTTCGGCCTTGTCGGTAATGGCCACGACGGACGGAGTAGTACGGCTCCCTTCGGCGTTGGCGATGACGACAGGATCTCCGCCGCTCATGATCGCGACGCATGAGTTCGTGGTGCCGAGGTCGATGCCTATGACTTTACCCATTGGTAGACTCCTTCCTTCCCGATAGCGATGTTCCGTTAGTGCGTCGTTGAATCATGTCCGTCTGTGTGTGTTGGCCCGGCCGAGACGCTGACCATGGCAGCCCGGAGAATACGATCATGCAGCCGGTAGCCTTTTTGAAACTCGTCGATCACATGATCGCGGGGTACTGTCGCGGACGGCAGATGCGAGACTGCTTGATGCGTGGCAGGGTCGAACAGCTGACCGACTGTTTCCACTGCCTGAACGCCGAATTTTGTGAGACAGCTCGACAATTGCTTGAGGGTCAGATCGACGCCCTGAACCACGGCTGAGCTGCCTCCTTTGTCGTCGCGTGCCGCCTTAATCGCGCGTTCCAGGTTGTCTACGACCGGCAATAATTCCTTCAACAATTGTTCATTGCCGAATTTGATCTGGTCCCTCTGATCACGCTGAGCCATCCGCTTGTAATTCTCAAACTCCGCCGCCAATCGCAGATATTTATCGTTGGAAGTCTTTGCTTCCTCTGCTTTTGCGGCGAGTGCCTGTTGTGTCTCTAGAAGAATGGGATCTACAGTGGTTGCGCCCGGCTCGCCTGTTTCAGAGCTGCCACTTCCTAAACCATCGATTGTATTCACTGTTTCCTCTGAATTGTTCTGTTCTTGGTCCATGTCGATACCTATACAGGGCAGCAGATATCCATAGGAGATGGGAAGTCAACAGGAGGAGGAAGAAATGTCCTGGAAAATAGTCTCGGGAGATGAGTTATCGAGGTTCAGAGTCTGAACATGCACCGTGTGTGCGCCGGAAGAGAAATTCGAGCCCCTCTAAGGTCAGCAAGGGTTCTACTTTGCGAATGGACGATGTTTCCGGAGCAACCACCGAGGCTAACCCGCCTGTCGCAATCACATAGAAGGGGCGGCCCAGCTCATGCTCCATTCGCTGGACAAGGGCGTCTACGAGTCCGGCGTAGCCGAAGAGAAGCCCGGATTGGATGCTGCCTGCCGTATCGGTTCCGATGACGGTTTTGGGGCGGGCCAGCTCAACCTTGCTCAATTTGGCTGCGCGGGTGAACAAGGCCTCCGCTGAGATGCCGAGCCCTGGCGCAATGACTCCGCCTAGATATTCGCCGGCGTGTGTCACCGCGCAAAAGGTCGTGGCTGTGCCGAAATCGACGATGATGAGGTCTCGCTGGAATTTATGATGTGCGGCGGCTGCGTTGACGATGCGGTCGCTCCCGATTTCTTTGGGATTCTGGTATCGGAGCGTCAGTCCCGTATCCATGTCCGAGGAGACGATCAGCGGCGTGCAGGCGAAGTAGGTGCCGATCATCGTTTCGAATGTTCCCGTAAGGGCGGGAACGACACTGGAAATAATGGCGCCGGTAATCTGTTCCACTGTCCGTCCGCTTCGAACCAGCAGGTTGGTGCACAGAATGCCGTACTCATCAGCGGTGGTCTTGGGATCGGTGGCTACTCGCCAGTGGGCCAGGAGAGTCCGGCCTTCAAAAATTCCCCAGACGACGTTGGTATTACCGATATCAATGGCCAGCAGCATGGCGGCATTCTACCTGGCTGGTGGAAGATTTCGCTACTCTCTAGCAGGATGCTGAAAAAGTCCGCCAGCGGCGTTCTCACATCGCTCAGAGGCTCAACGTACCGAAGCGTACGCCTCGCCTCTTCGCTCGCTGAGGCCTTGCTGGACGGCCTTTTTGAGCATCCTGCGTGTTCGTTGGTGTCGCCTCAAAGCCTTGATATCTGTGGTGGGCACAGGAGTCAAAAAAGATTTTTTAGAGCCGGCTGAGATGAATCACATCAGCCGCGCGAATGCCGATGAGCGGCAAGCTTGTCGGAGACGGGGACGTGGGCCGGATCTGCAGGGCGCCGTCGGTGGAGATGGATTCAGCCGTGCCGAGCAGCTCCTGCCCGGGCCCCATCAGTGCGCGCACGCGTCTGCCGAGGGTGCTGCAGCGAGCGGTGTAGGCCCGGCGCAACCGTTCAGACCCGTGGGAGCGCAGCTCATTCAGGCCCTGTTCGAGTTCGAATAACAGCTGAGCGATGAGCCGGTTTCTGTCGATTGGATGACGCGCGACTTCAAATAAGGATGTGGCGATCGAACGCAGGTCGTCGGGAAAAGACTCCTGCGGCATATTCACATTGAGGCCGATGCCGATCACGACGGTCGGGTCTGTGGCTGAGACATGAGAACTCTCACAGAGAATGCCGCCGACTTTCCGCTCATGCAACAGCAGGTCGTTCGGCCACTTTAAGGAGAGCGACAGCGACGCTGCCGTCTGGACTGCTTCCGCCACCGCCAGGGCGCTGGTCAGCGGGACCCATGACAGCCATTCAGCCAGCGCACACTCCGGTCCGATTCCACGGACCACGACAGAACAATAGATGTTTGCGCCGGGAGGAGAGTGCCAGGTGCGTGTCCGCCGGCCTTTTCCTGCCGATTGGCTTTCAGCGACGACGACGGTTCCGTGGGCGGCGCCTGCGTGGGCCAGTGCCAAGGCTTCGGAATTGGTCGAGGGGAGTTCCTGATGCAGGTAGAGGCACTGTCCCAACGCGGTGGTTGCCAGGGTGCTGCGAATATTATCGAGGGTGAGCGGAGCAGAGAGCGGCATGGCTCAGCGCTGCCGGCCTGTCCGGGTCATGACCAGGCTCAACGCCACCGCCGGTGCAGAGTGGGTCAATGCGCCGATCGAGATTCGATCGATTCCCGTCGCTGCCATGGCCCGGACATTCTTCATGGTAATACCGCCGGAGACTTCGATGACTGCGCGCCTCTTGATGAGCGTGACGGCGCGTCGCACCATGGCGGGCGTCATGTTATCCAGGAGGATGATATCGGCTTTACCGGCGAGGGCCTGCCGAACTTCGGAGAGGGATTCTGCTTCGACGATGACCGGCATGGTGCCGGGCTTGTAGGCCTTGGCCAGCCGGCATGCCGCGCGAACCGTTTGTGGGCCTCGATTGAGAAGCGCCAGATGATTGTCCTTGATCAACATTCCGTCTCCCAGGGACATCCGGTGATTCACACCGCCGCCGAGCCCGACAGCCCATTTTTGAATGGCTCGCCAACCGGGCAGTGTTTTTCGTGTATCCATAATGTCGATGGAACGGCCTTTGACCGCACGGCAGAACCGGTGTGTCAGTGTGGCGACCCCGGACAGATGCTGGAGAAAATTCAGCGCGACCCGTTCCGCTTGCAGGATGGCTCGCCCGTCACCGGCGATCGATAGGATCGGCTCGCCGGTCCTGGCTGGTTCGCCGTCCCGCCGTACGACTGTGAGCGTGAGGGTCGGATCGACCGCGAGAAATGTTTGCACGGCTGCGGCCAGCCCTGCCACGACGATCGGCTGCTGGGCGAGGATGTCGGCGCGGGCGGGAACCGGTTTCGGGAAAAGGGCGGCGGTGGTTACATCGCCTTGTCCGAGATCCTCTTCCAATCCAAGGCGAACGGCGCGGCGGATGTCTGCGGCGGGAAGCTGTACCATCGGTCAGGTTCCCAGCATGGTGCGCAACTGCTGTGCGCTGCCGGCCAGGAGATCACGGTCGCGGGCCATCGTCCGCACGCGTTCCTGGTGCTCGGTGATGACCTCCGGCGGGGCCTTCGACACGAACTCTGCATTGTTCAGTTTGCCGTTGAGCCGTTGAGATTCCTTGTCGTTCTCCGCGAGTTGTTTTGCCAGGCGGTCGAGCGCTTTCTGCAGATCGACATCGCCGGAGACCGTGATTCCGACAGAAAGGCCTTCGGTGACGAGCCGCAGCAGTTTCACCGACGGCCAATCCTTCGACGCCGTGATGGCGGCTTCGCCACGGCTGAGGTGAGCCAGGTGCTGCTGGATCTGATGGAGCTGTTCATGTCTATTCCGGTCGTCATGGTCGATATAAAACGGAATGTGCTGTCCCGGCGGATAATTCAACAGAACCCGGCCGGTGCGGATGAGTCCGACGGTCTGTTCGAGCAGCGCAAACTGCCGTTCTGTATCGGGTGATGACCAGGTGCGGTTCGACACCGGATAGTTCTGGAGGACGATGCTGTCTCCTTGATGGGGAATGGTCTGCCAGATCTCTTCGGTAATAAAGGGCATGAACGGATGCAGCAGCCGCATCGTCGTTTCGAGTGTCTCGACCAATGTCTGTCTGGTGCCTGCCCCATCGGGATGTGCGGGGTCTTGCAAGACGGGCTTGATCAATTCCAGGTACCAATCACAGTATTCGTGCCAGATAAAGTGGTAGAGCGTTCCGGCGGCGCGATCAAATCGGTATGCTTCCAGCTCCGAGGTCACGGTCTGGATCGTCTGCTCCAGGCGGCTCAGGATCCACCGGTCGGGGAAGGTTCGTTGCGCCGGAGGCAGGGCGGTGCGTGTCCCGTCGAGATACATCAGGCCGAAGCGCGCGGCATTCCAGATCTTGTTGGCAAAGTTGCGATACCCCTCGATCCGTTCTTCCGCCAGCTTGATGTCGCGTCCGGGCGAGGCCATCGATGCCAGAGTGAACCGCAGCGCATCGGTGCCGAATTGATTCATGACGTGGAGCGGGTCGATCACGTTGCCTTTTGACTTGCTCATCTTCTGGCCCTCGGCATCCCGGACCAAGGCGTGGATATAGACGTCCTTGAATGGCACCTCGCCCATGAACTTGAGCCCCATCATAATCATCCGGGCCACCCAGAAGAACAGAATATCGAGGCCGGTGACTAAGGTAGAGGTTGGATAATAGGTTTTGAGTTCAGGTGTCTGATCAGGCCATCCCAGCGTTGAGAAGGGCCAGAGGGCAGACGAAAACCAGGTATCGAGCACGTCGGCATCGCGCAGAAGCTGTTGGCTGCCACAGGCAGGACAGCGAGCCGGGGTTGTCTTCGAGACGATCGGCTTGGCCCCTTGCAGTATGACGGTTCGATTGTCCACGGTGACGATCTGTTGTGCGTTGCAAGCAAGGCAGTACCAGGCCGGAATCTGATGTCCCCACCAGATTTGGCGGGAGATGCACCAGTCTTTGATGTCCCGCATCCAGCCGAGATAGTTGTTGGTCCAGCCTTCGGGAATGATCCGGATTTTTCCGGTTTCGACGGCTTCGATCGCCGGCTGAGCCAACGGTTGAATCTTGACGAACCACTGGGGAGACAAATAGGGTTCCACCACCGTTTTGCAGCGGTAGCATTTTCCCACTGCCATCTTGTGGTCTTCGATATTGGTCAGGGAGCCTCGTTCGCGCAGGAGGTCTTCGACTGTCAGACGGGCCTTCGCGACCGGAAGCCCTTTCAGCATGTCGATAAATTCCGGCTCGACCAGCGCCTGCTGCAGGCCGACAGGGTCGAGTCGCGCATGATGATCCAGGATGGCCAGCCGTCCCAGGGCATGTCGTTCGCCTGCTTCATAATCGTTGAAATCATGCGCCGGTGTGATCTTCACCGCGCCGGTGCCGAATTCGAGATCCACCAGGATCGAATCACCCACGATGGGAATCTGACGCGTCGTCAGCGGAAGCAGGACCTTCTTTCCAATCAAATGTCGATAACGAGGATCGTCCGGATGTACGGCGACGGCCGTGTCTCCCAGCATCGTTTCCGGCCTCGTCGTGGCGACGATGAGTGCCTCGCCGGGATCGTCAGCCAGGGGGTAGCGGAGATGATAGAGTTTTCCCTTTACCTCCTCGTGTTCCACTTCGATATCGGAAAGGGCGGTCAGGCAGCGCGGGCACCAGTTGATGAGTCGTTCGCCACGATAGATCAGGCCGTCTTCATGCAGGCGCACGAAGACCTCGATGACGGCCTTGGATAACCCTTCGTCCATGGTGAATCGCAACCGGTCCCAGTCGCAGGATTCGCCGAGTTGCTTCTGCTGGCTGACGATCGTATTCCCCGATGTCGCCTTCCAGTTCCAGACACGCTCGATGAACCGATCGCGTCCCAGGGATTCCCGCGAGAGGCCTTCGGCCATGAGTTGTTTTTCCACCACGTTCTGCGTGGCGATCCCGGCGTGATCGGTGCCGGGAAGCCAGAGCACGTTGCGGCCTTGCATGCGCCGCCACCGGATCAAGATGTCTTGGAGCGAATGGTTCAACGCATGACCGACGTGGAGCGAACCGGTCACATTCGGCGGAGGAATGACGATGCAATAGGGGGCGCCGGCGTGTTCAGGGGACGCATGGAAGTAGCCCCGCTCGTTCCAGAGCTGATACCAGCGGGATTCGACGGCTTTGGGGTCGTAGGACTTGTCGAGTTGCGGTGTGGTCATGTACAGGTTGCCGATCGAACAGGCGGGCATCTTAACATGTCTGTGCGGCACAGCAAATGGCATGGCCGCACAGCTTGTGACCCTGCCGAGGCTGTGTTATACCATCGCGGTCAGGCAGGGGCCCATCACTTTTATTGTAGGGAGTCGGTATGCCACGAGGACGTGAGAAAGACCGGAAGACAAGACGGAAGCATCTGAAGAATGTGAAGCGGATGAAGACGCTGGTGAAGACCCGACGAGCAGCCGCAAAGCGCGGGAAAAAAGGATAGGGCAAGGCGAGCGGTATGTCCGTCAGCTGGAGGCAGTCAGGCGTTTCAGTTCGGCGGTGATGTGCTGTACGGCAAGTTCAGGGACGACGTGCTGTACGGCTTGTTCGATGGCGCGCTCGGAGACCGTCCGTACGGTTTCATCGACAATCGGCAGCGCAAGCCTGTGTACGGTAGCCTGCACTTCATCCTTCACGATCTGATCGATCGAACCGATCTGTTCACGAATGACGTCGGTTAGGTGTTGTCGGAGGCCGGTTTCGGCCTGCTCCTTCACCCAGATGTCGAGCTTCGCCTTGGCCAATGTGCCGATCAAGTCGGAGATGGTTTGCCGAATGATGGGCTCCTGGTTTGCGATTTCTTTTCCCAGCAGGGACGGTAGTTCCCGCGACAAGATGGGCTGTATGATGGCGGCGAGACGTTCCTCAGAAAGCACATCGCCGAGTTGCGTCCATAATTCCTTTTGGACGATGGGCTGGACCTGGCTCGTCAGTTTCTCTTCAATGACCTGCGGTAGTACGTCGGCCAGTCTGTGTTCGACCTGGTGTGTCATCGATTGCATGAGCTGGTCGAAGAGGCCCTTCATCGGGTCTTCGGGACTTGCCGTTACTGCACGGATGACGGGGGCAGCAGGCGTCGGCGTACTGGGTCGAGCGATAGCTGGTTCCACCGGCTTGGGAGCAGGGCTTGGTGCCGCGCTGAGTGCGGCACTGAGTGCGACACCGAGCGAGGGGCCGAGTGAGAGACTGGGTGCGGCCGTTGCAACCTGAATGGAGCCCGTTTCTTCGGCGGCGTCGTCCCCGGCTGCAGCCGGCGGCCAGGCGCGGCGCTTGAGTTTAGCTCCCTGTTCCGCTTTCTGCTGTTTCTGTTGGAGGTGCTTGATGATCGTGAGCAGCTCGTCCGGCTGAAACGGTTTCTTGAGAAACGCTTTCACACCCAGTGAGCGAAAGAGATTCTCATCCAGGTGGTCTGCTTGATTGACTAGCGAAATAAGATAGGTTTCAGTCAAGTTATCGAGCTTGTTGATCTCTTTGCAAAAACCGGAAAAGGTCATATTTTCAAGATAGTAGTCCACAATGATCAGAGAGGGGTTGCCCTGTTTGGCGGCGGCGAGGGCTGCCGGGCCGTCGTTGAATCCAACCACCTCAAATCCTTCAGGGGCTGAAGTCTGTTCAACCAAGCGTCGCACAGCAGGGCTGCTATCGACCACAAAGATGGAAGAAGGCATCAAAATCTCCAGATCTAATAGGTTTTACGAAGCTATCAGCGAGGATATTCTTTGTCAAGAAAACGGCTGTTTAGTGAGCGCGGGTGTCTTTCAGTGAAGAGCAGAGTGAACCATTCGGAGGCGTGTTGAGACCATGGAGACCGGTGTACCGATCCGGGTCGTATTTTTCGACGCGGCCGACACGCTCTTTCATGTGAAGGGGTCGGTCGCTGAGATTTATCTTCACTACGCGGTGCAGTACGGCTTTTCACAAACGCCGGAGTCTCTGGCTGCTATCAGGCAGGCGTTTCGCCGGGCCTTTCGAGAGGCGCCGCCTCCGATCTTTGTGGCGACCGAACCGGCACAGCTCAAACAGAGCGAGCGGCTCTGGTGGTTCGATGTCGTGCATAATGTGTTCTACCGGGTCGGGATGTTCGAGCGATTCGATGATTTTTTCGACCGGATCTTCGAGGTATTTGAAGATGCCGGCTCATGGAGTCTTTTCCCTGAGGCGCTCTCGACCTTGACCAGCCTCAAGGCGTCGGGCCTCGAATTGGGAATTATTTCCAACTTCGACTCGCGACTGTTTCCGGTGATGCGGGGATTGGGTATTGCCGATCTCTTCGATACGATCACGATTTCCAGTCTGGCGCAGGCCGCAAAGCCAGCAACGAAGATATTTCAGCTGGCCCTGGACAAACATGCCGTCGATCCGGAGGAGGCGCTGCATGTCGGGGACAGTTTGCGGGAGGATGTCGAAGGCGCGGAGAAAGCTGGGCTCCATGCTGTCCTGCTCGATCGTCAGGGCACGCCACAGCATTCGGGAGTCCGGACGATTCAATCCCTCGATGAATTGATGCCCCTGATTGGTCGGCTATAGAAGCAGCGGCACAAGGTCTTTCGCTCGCCCCTGTAGAGAGAGATCGACGAGATCGGTTTGGGGAGTTTGGTCCAGATTGATTTCGGCCACGAACGCGCCGGCTTCTTTCGCAATCGAGGCAAAGCCAGCAGCCGGATAGACTACTCCGGAGGTGCCGATGACAAGGCACAGGTCACTTGCCTGAAGCGCGGTATAGCTGCGCTGTAGATCTTCCTCGGCCAGGGATTCGCCGAACCAGACGATATGGGGTCGAAGAAGGTTCCGGCAGTCTCGGCATATCGGGAGGATGTGAATCGGAACGTCCCGATTCTCTGTAACCTGCCCGCATGCCGTGCAGCGCACCATCCAAATGTTGCCATGAATCTCGGACAGCCGTTGTGATCCTGCCGTCCGGTGCAATCCGTCGACGTTTTGTGTGATCAGCCAGAACTGCGCGCAACGCCGTTCCAATTCTGCGATGGCGTCGTGAGCAGGATTGGGTTTCTTGGTGGCGATCAACTCGCGGCGCCAGTTATACCATTCCCACACCAGCCGGGGGTCCCGGTCAAAGGCTTCCGGCGTGGCCAGATCTTCGGCCCGAAAGTTTCGCCACAGGCCCTCTGTCCCGCGAAAGGTCGGCACGCCGCTGTCAGCAGAAATGCCGGCGCCGGTGAGGACCGTAATCGATCGCGCGGCGGCGAGACGTTCTTTCAGAATGTTGAAGTCAGAACCAGACATCATTCATGCCGAGTGAGAGAGAAGGCCGCTGCGTCTGCTCGCAGTCGCATGCTATAGTACCCCCCGCCTCCTGTGCAATGTGTGGGGGATGTGGAGATGAGTATGAAACAGATCTTAATGGTCGGCGCGGGGTCGGTGGGCGGATTCTTCGGGGCGCACTTGGCGAAGGGCAATCCCAATGTCTCGTTTCTGCTCCGGCCGAACACGCTTGCCGCAGTCACGCGGAACGGATTGACGATCCGCAGCGCCGGTGGAACCTTTACTGTCCGGCCTCAGGCGGCGTCAGACGCGCGGCAGCTTCCCAAGCCGGACCTCATTATTCTTGGAGTGAAAGCCTATCACCTCGATGAAGTCATGGATCAGATCGAACCGGTGGTCTCGGCGAAGACGGTGCTGCTGACACTGCAAAACGGGATCGATAACGAAGATCGCCTGATCGCTCGATTCAAGCGCGATTGTGTCGTGGGCGGGGTGGCCTATATCTACTCCAAAATTGCCGCGCCCGGTGTGATTGACCATTACAAGAAAGGCGCGGTGGCGATCGGCGAACTGATGGGGCACGAAAGCGAACGGCTGCTCGCGATCAAGGCTCTCTTTGCCACCGCGGGAATTCCCTGCCAATTGTCCAAAGATATCCGCCGCAGCAAATGGGAGAAGATGTGTTGGAATTGCGTCTTCAATCCCATCACCGTGCTTATTAACGACTGTGTCGCACGTGCGCTGGATCATCCTGAATTATTCGCCGTGATCAGACAAATCGTCGGGGAAGTGACGGCGGTCTCGGCTGCGGTCAAGGTGCCGCTGCCGTTGGATATGCCGGAGCGCGTCGTGAAGGCGACACAGGAAATTCGGGATATCCATACGTCGATGTATGACGATTGGAAAGCAGGCCGCCCGACGGAGATCGATTACTTGAACGGATATATCGTGGAGAAAGGGCGGGAACTCGGCATTCCCACGCCGGTCAATGAAGCCCTGACGGCCATGATCAAGGCCGTGACGGAGAAGGAACAGACCGGTCCCGGCATCGTGAAGATCGAGGGCGCGGTCGTGCAGCCTGTTTCATTCGATCGCAAGGCGATGCAGCAATTGCCGGATGAACATCAGATCGCCGATGTCAGCGCCGTGATGCCGGGCATGAAGGGGCGGGCAATCGCCGTGAGGGGACTGCTGGACGTGCCGGCGCTGAACATTGATGCCGATCATGTGACGTTTCATTCGTTGGATGGCAAATATGCTGCGGCGCTCACGCTTCAGCAGGCCCGTGATTTTGGAGTGCTTGTGTATGAGCTCGACGGCGAACCATTGCCCGATGGGAAGGGCGGGCCCTTTCGGCTCATCACACCGGGATTGGGGGATCTCTGCGCGAACGTGAAAGGTGTGGGAAAGATCAAGATCACCACAGGGCCGGGCCGTGACACAAGGCAGACCACCTGTCCGCCGGCGGTGTAATCGTTCAGTACGTCGTGAGATATGAAGAAAATCGGCGGTAGTCTGTTGATCATCGGGGCAGTGCTTCTTGGCGCGGTATGGCTCGTGGATAATGCGCAGACGTTTGAGTCTCACTATGACACCTATCAGAAGTTGAAAGAATCCGAGCTCATGACCCAAGGCTGGGTGTCGCATGTCATTCCCGGTTCCTCCTATGACATTACTGAAACGCATCGAGTCAGTGGAGGGATTGTCACGGTGCGGTTCAGATTTCAGCCGGGGGACATAGGGGACATGGAATCGCGTTGTACCATTCTTGATAGCAATGATTCCACGATACGGCGATATCGATGCAGAGAGGATGTTGCGGCAGTTGTCGTCAGATTGGATGCGAGCGGACAGGGGCAGATTCTCATCGAGTAGAGCGCGGTCATGCAGATCGTCGGCTGAGAGCTGGTGATGTCCACTGATATCGCGTGCGTCGTGGCTCTTGGCGCCAGCAATCTGACACGAGGATTCCAGACCGTCGTCTCGTCTGCTCGATCTGCATGGGGGCCTGATGTCGAAGTACTGGCGGCCCTCGGCCATGGACGATCCTACGGCGCTCCCAGCCGCTTTCTCTTTCGCACCTTACCCGGCATTATCAAGTCGGGCTTGTGGGCCGAATTAGAGCGGCGTCCTCCAACGGCCACCAGGGGACTCGTGACGGATGTCGGTAATGACATCCTCTATGGCTTCTCGGTTGAACGAACGCTTGCATGGGTCGAGGAGGTACTGGTCCGCCTGGGGCGTGTGACGAACGACATGGTTTTGACAGACTTACCTCTTGCCAGTATTCACCGCCTGTCGAATCTGAAGTTTTTGGCGTTTCGGTCTGCTCTGGTGCCGTCCTGCCGGCTATCTTTGTCTCAGGTCATTGACAGATCTGAACGTGTGAATGAAGGCATCGAGACGTTATCCGCTGTGCACGGCGCGAAATTGGTTCGGCTCGATCCTGCCTGGTATGGTTTCGATCCCATCCATGTACGCCCGTCGCTCTGGCGTCCTGCCTGGCAACAGATCCTCGGCGTTCAGCCTCAGACAAAGTCGACTCGGGGATCGATGGTTGAGAGCGTGAAATTGTACTTTCTCCGTCCCGAACAGCGTTGGATGTTCGGCGTCGAGCAATGCACGCCGCAGTCCGGCGTCGCGCTGCGCTCAGGCGGGCAGGTGTGGCTGTATTAATTTGCGTTGCTCGTATCTCGTGAAGCGTGACGCGCGGGACGGAAAGAGCATGTTGTCATCTTTGTTTGCGAGATACGAGATACGCTTCACGCACGACGATCGGTGGTTGTAACAGAAGCTTTCATGAAGAATGCGGGTTGCATCGTTGAAGGTTGCAACTACAAGTCTGAGAGTTTGCAGATCGTGCATTGAGTTGTGAGTTGCCCGGGCGTACTATGCCTGTCCGTCGACCGAGAGGGCCGTATCACAAACTTATGATTCCAGAAGTACACACATTTACTTTCTAATATGGGGGATGGAGTGGCT
Organism: Nitrospira sp.; assembly: GCA_022843785.1. Lineage (GTDB taxonomy): Bacteria > Nitrospirota > Nitrospiria > Nitrospirales > Nitrospiraceae > Nitrospira_D. Next base: position 104,441 of record JALHMZ010000012.1, on the reverse strand, counting down.
GTGACAGCGTTGCTCTCTTCTGTCTTAGTCCGAAGAGCGATCACGGGGCTTGTTCTTGGAACGATAGCCGGAATGATCGAACTATGGATCTTCAATCATGACCTTGCCCATTTCGTAGCGGCGGTGATTGCGGGGCCTCTGTACATGACGTCATTGGTGTTGTTGACCGATCGCTTTCAACTTGCGGGGGGCAAGACCGTCCATGGCGCGGTGGCAGGTCTTCTGACTGCCATTGTCTGGTGGGCCATCGCTGTTCGAGCGACCGAACAATTCGTCTTTGCCGCTGTTGCCGGGGCCTGTTTTGGAGCAGTCTATGTCTGGTCGGAAGTACGGAAGAAAGCATGATTGGTTGAGGCAGCGCAAGGGCCGCTCTTCGTTGTTCGTATCTCGTGAAGCGTATCTTGCACACAAAGATATGAGCGATGTTCTTTCCGTCCCGCGCGTCCCGCTTCACGGACATACGTGTCAGCGAATGACCTGAATCGCCTTCCAGCGTTCCGATTGATAGCGCCACAGTAACAACGCCATCCGGACCGTCCAGTCGGCAATCATTGCCATCCATACGTAATAGATCGAGAGGTGTAGCCAGAGGGCGACGATGAGCGCCATCGGTACGCGCACGCCCCACATGCCGACCGTGGTGGCGCCCATGATGAAGCGGGTGTCGCCCGCGCCTCGCAGCGAGCCGGCCAAGACCATCGTGAGGGCCAGAGGAATCTGCAGCACCGCAACGATCTTCAGGAACATGGTGCCGAGTTCGATGACAGCCTCGTCGGTGGTAAATGCGCGCAGCAGCAGGTAGGGGAAAAAGAAAAAGACGATCCCCATGCCCGCCATGATGACGAGCGCGAGGCGATTGGCCTCCCAGTTCTCCAGCTTCGCGCGGGTATATTTCCCGGCGCCGATACTCTGTCCCACCATTGTGGCGGCGGCAATGGCGAATCCATAGCCCGGCAGGAAGGAGAGCGACTCGATGGACAGCCCGACTTGATGTGCTGCGTAGGTGACTGTGCCGTAGATCAACACGAGTTTGGTGTAGATCAGGATTCCGGCCTGTTGCACGATCCGTTCACCGGACACAGGCGCGCCTACATCCCAAATCGAGCGGACAAGGTCGAGGCGCAACGCGAGCGACGGTTTCAAGATGGGACGGCATTGCCAGAGGAGATAGGCGACCCCGATCGCTTCGGCGACACCGACGGCAACGGCGGCTCCCTTGATTCCCAAGGCGGGGAGCCCCCACCGGCCATAGATCAGCGGGTAGGCCATGAGGATGTGGAGCAGGTTGACGACGATCAGGGCATACATCGGCGTCCGCGTGTCACCGGTGCCTTGAAGCACCGACGACAAGACCTGAAGGAGTACGGTACAGGGGATCACGAGAAAAATGATGGTTGAATAGGGGAGCGCCAGTTCGATGACTCCGGGCTCCGCGCCGAGCTGCTGCATGACGATGTGGTTGATGGCCATTCCAAGCCCGGCCAATACTAACGCTATGGCGACTGAGAGCCAGAGGAAATGGCGCGCAGCTTCTCCAGCATCCTGATACCGGCGGGCGCCCCACAGTTGGGCGACAATGACGTTGGTGCCTACCGACAGGCCGGAGACTAAGGTCGTTGCGATGAAAGCCAGAAGTTGCCCCAGCCCGACGGCCGCAATGTGGGTGGCTCCCAGCCCACCGACCAGAAAGACCGCCACGATGCCTTCTGCCCGCTGGAGTAGGCTGCTCACCGTGACGGGGAGGGCAAGGGTCAAGACGGAGCGTCTGATTTGTGCGACACCGTTAGCCATGGGAACCCATCCTAGCAGAAGCGCGGCTATTCCATGCTAGACAAACCGCTCTTCGGTCCGTTAGCTTTTGTCCACGATGCTTGATTCAAACCAGCGTGCGATCCCTGTTTCCTCCCCGCGCCTCTCAAAGTCTAAATTCCTGGCCGGCCTCCAATGTCATAAGCGCGTCTATTTTGATGTTCATCATCCTGACTGGGCCAGCCCCCCGGATCCCTCGACGCAGGCCATCCTCGATATGGGCACTGAAATCGGCGAGCGAGCGCGGTGCCGTTTTCCCGGCGGGGTGCTGATCGGCGAAGGCTATCGGCAGCGTGAGGCGGCACTGGCCCATACGGCATCGGTGGTGGCCGACCTCACGATTCCGGCTATCTTTGAAGGAGCGTTTCTGTATGACGGCGTCCTTGTCCGTGTCGATATTCTTGAGCGTGTGCGAGGCAAGGCAGGAGAACATGCCGGTTGGCGGCTCATTGAGGTGAAATCGTCGTCGCGCGTGAAAGATATTCATCTCTACGACCTGGCGATTCAGCGCTATGTCCTGCAGGGGGCGGGGCTCACGGTGCTCTCGACCTGCCTTATGCACTTGAATTCGCAATATATCTACCCGGGTGACGTTCTCGACCTGGATGCGCTCTTCAAGTTGCAAGACATGACCGAGCTCGTTGCCGCCCGCGGTATTGATTTGCCGGGCCAGTTGGTCCCGATGCAGCAGGCTGTGTTGCAACCGGACCCACCGGCGATCGAACCGGATGATCACTGCCACACTCCGTATGACTGTCCGTACTGGGCCTATTGCACGAAGGAGAAGCCGGCCCGTTGGATCTATCACTTGCCGGGATCATTGCGTGGTTTGGCCGATCTGGCCAGGCAGGGCGTGACGACCATCGACGATATTCCTGACGGAGTCAAACTGTCAGCCGTTCAACGTCGTGTGAAGGACAACGTCGAATGGATCTCTCCCAAACTCAAGGAAGCCCTCGCGTCCGTTCGATATCCCGTCCATCATTTGGATTTTGAAACCATCATGCCGGGGGTTCCCTGTTATCCGGACACAAGGCCCTATGAGCCGATACCGGTCCAATGGTCGAATCATATCGAGGAAGCTCCCGGCTGCTGGCGACATCAGGAGTATCTTCATACTGATCCGAGCGATCCTCGTGAAGCGTTGACGGCACAGTTGATCGAGTCGCTGGCCTCGGAAGGCAGCATCTGTGTGTATTCACCGTACGAGCAGTCGATTCTCGAACGGCTTGCCGATCGGTATCCGTCCATGCAGGCTGAACTGAAGCGAGTGATTCGCCGGCTCTGGGATTTATTCCCGGTGATTCGGGACCACTACTATCATCCCGCATTCGGCGGATCCTATTCGATCAAGTCCGTGCTGCCTGCCATGGTGCCGGCATTGGCCTATGGAGATCTGGCGATTCAAGAGGGAGGCGTCGCTGCGCAGGCCTATTACCGGATGGTGTTTAAGGAAACCGATTGGGTCAACAAGGAGACCATCAGGGAATCGTTACTCGCGTACTGCAAGCGCGACACGCTGGCCATGGTGGAGTTGCGACGGGCCTTGTGGGAGAAGGCGGGAAAATAGTGAAAGCGTCTATCAGACAACGTCATAGACATAATGCGATAAATTAATGGGTATCATGTACAAATTTAATTTGGCGTGTGCTCTATGAATTGCACGACCATATAGAACACAAGTTCGTATTGGTGCACGACATGCTGTCGCAAGTGATATCTCTGCTGACAGTGGATACGGCAAAGATAGGCGAATTCGACTTTTCAGCAGGCGATCTCATCGCGAGGGCCCTGCGGCAACTGAAACTTGCCCGTGTAGCCATCATCTACCTGTCACTTGCGGGCCACGTCCAAGAATGGAGGCGTGAAAACAAAAGGGCGGTGGGCAAACTGTGTATGCCGATGATCCTCCATACATGGAATGATGACTGAAAACTGCAGAATTAGAGCGGGCAGAGTTCGTAGTACGAGTTTGCATTCTCATTACCTTCGGTGATCCTAGCCCTATGCTAGCGAAACAGCTTTCTCACATACTGACCGAACTTATTAGCGGAAGTGACGTGAAAACGGATACTCCTGTCGCGATGGATCAGCGATTTGAATCACTGCGTGGCTTCGGAAAGCTGCCGCGTGGGCGGGAAAATCGCAGCCGTGCACTCACGAACGAGCAAATTATCGCAGCATTGCTGGGGTTAGTGGCCACGCAACCCAGCTGGGCCGGCCATGTGGCCACGATTATTGCCAAATTGAAGCCGGTCGGCGGACAGACGGATGCCTTTGGTGGTGCAACTACCTTGACCGATGCGCTGAGTAACGTGCTCACCGATGTATCTGCACGGGCAAACATCATCGCTGTTCGGCTTTCGGTTGCGGAAGCGGGAACAAATAGCCATGGGTTAGCCGTCATTGTTTATGAACACAACGGAACGCGGCACCAGCTTTCATTCGTGCGCGACGAAGCAGTGTCCTTGCTACAGCCGGGCGCGAAGTTCGATGTCGAGTTGCGCAACTCACCAGCGAGCCGAGAACTGGTATTCAATAGGCAGTTCTTTGAACGGCTGGCACATGAAATCAGTCATGCTCGTGCCTATCCTTCGCCACTCATTAGTGACGGCTCGGAGTATGACAAGGAGGATGCCGAAAAGACGCGCCATGAGCGATTGGGTGCAACGCCAACGTCCAGCTTCCTAAACATCGGGATCGATAACCAAGTCACATGGCCGGACAAGGAAATGTTGATCGAGTTTGACCGGTATAAGTTCGTCTTGATGCCGAAGACCAAGGACCATGTGCAGTCGATCCATATCGACCTGGATGCCAATCGACTAAGCATGGAAGATGCGACGACGGTTATCAATCGCTTCCTGAGCCTGCTGACATGGTGCGACGATCAATTTGCCATCGCGCAAGGAGGTTGGTCTGGCAACCCAGTGCCGGTCGCTGTTCCCAAGCGCGATCTGGCATTCACAACTGCATCCTATTGGGTGTTCAATCGCGACATTCCGGTATCGGAAGAGGTGCGGCGTGCCCTTGCGCTTTATCGCGAGGCGCGCAACGCAGAACAGAATTTCATGATTAGCTATGCGGTATTGAACTACTACAAGATCATCGAGATTCACCACCCGCACAAGCCTGAGTCAAAGAAATGGGTAGCTGGCAACCTGCCGCTGATTCTCAATAACCCGCACGATCAGGACGGGATCGCCACCTTTCTTGCTGCCTGCGGGACAGAGAAACCAGAAATATATATCTATGATGCCTGTCGTTTGGCGGTGGCGCATGCGAGTCACAAAAATCCATCGGACCCGGACGAATTTGCAGAGCTGCGTCGACTGCACAGCGCGGCCGATGTGATGCGTCGCTTGGCGCGGCGGTTCATTTCTGTGGATTTGGGTTTTTCGGACTCGCCATTCGGCGAAACGGAAACTGCGTAAGGAATGGTGCTGTAACCAACCATAGATTATTGCGGAGAGGGTGGGCATTCGAAGTCGCGATCGCAGAAACTGCGATCATTTCTACAGAGGGGGCCAGCCGCCTCGTAAGCTCCCCACGTAGGGGAAAGACACTGGAGGTGTCCATCCGCCCGCAATGATGACGATTCAACGATGAAGAGCGGGCGGGTCAACCGAAGGTTGGTATGGCGGAGAGGGTGGGGATCGAACCCACGGTCGAGTCACCCCGACAGCAGTTTTCGAGACTGCCCGATTCGGCCACTCTCGCACCTCTCCGTAGGCCGTAAACCTTTGCATAATTACATGCTTACCCGTCGTTCTGCAAGCTGTACGACCGCCCTCGTCTCCTGCATTGGCGGAAATTTGGCGGGGAATTCCTCGGCAATGCGCTCGAAGGCCTGCTGGCAGTGCCCTGGGCTCAGATGAGAATACCGCTGCACGAGGCTGAGGTCGCGCCAGCTGCCCAGAATCTGGATGGTCCGGAAGTCAGTCCCACTCATGACCAGCCGTGAGGCAAAGGTATGTCGGAGCGTATGCAGAGAGATCCCAGTGCCTGATAGCCCTGCATCCTCACAGGCTTTCGACAGGAGCTTGTCCATTGAGCGATAGGGGAGACCGTTTGGCTTGGCGAAAATGTAGAGGCTGCGGCTCTTAGATTTCAGTCGCAACAAGACCTCACGGATTCGACTATTCAATGGAACGTTTCTGGTTTCACCGGCCTTGGCAAAGGCCGACTGAACGGTCAGCTGGCTCCGCTGGAATTGGACATCCTGCCAGGTCAGCGTCAGTAATTCAGCGGCCACGCGCAGGCCGGTGAAAGGAAGAGCCCCGAAGGCGAGATTCGCCGGAGACAAAAACCTGAAGCCGAGTTGGCGCGTCAAGCGATGAAATGCCTTATCGCCTGTCTCGAACAACTGGCCCTGACTCCAGCGAGCGCGGGCCGGGTGCGGCCGTTGCCTCTGGCGAAGAAGAGAGAAGCGGGCGGCATCGAGTCGTACTTCGACGACCCGCCCTCGATTCCCTCAGCCTAAAGCAGGCCACGCGTGGCGCGCCTTGGCTAGGCGGTGGCAGGGCGATGGTGGCCTTCTGATGGGTGAGGGCTGTGTCTCGACCTGCACCGCTTCTTAGCCCCGCCTTGTGGTTTGTTTGCCCCTCTCCTACAATAGGATTTCCTGCGAGGCCCTTCATGATCTTCGTCTGATATCACGGTATGAAGTCCCTTTCATTTGTACCGACTTGATCCATTGCCGAAAGGAGTGGGAAGAGATATGAAAGCATTGATGGGACTCATCGCCGTTCTCAGTGTCCCTCTAATGATCCTGAACATGCTCGGAGGCCTTGTATCAGGAATCTGGCTTGCCATCCTTGGTGAGTGGAGCGTCATCGGCGGTGGTATTTTCCTCCTCTTCGTCTCCAGCTGGCTACTGGGTTTCGCGCTCATGCCCTCGTTGCCTCTGTACGTATCAGCAATCTATTGTGGGAAAAAAGGAAAGACATTCGGCCTTTTCTGCTTCAGTGCGCTCGGCAGTCTTTACATTTACGCACTGATCACGGTTTGGTGCTGTGGAATCCTTTATCTTTTTGTGAAAGATGCTACCGTAAGCGATCTCGTGCCCCGACTGATTTGGTCATATGGAGCAGCAACCGGACCGTGGGGTTACATGGCATATAAAGACCGTGATTCAGCGGGCGAACTCTCCGGCTCTGCCATAGCAACAATCGCTTCTCAATTTTCCTATATTGTGCTTATGTTGCTGATTATTTTCACACCTCTTACCGTGATTGGAGGTATCAAGGTGTTCGGCGGCGTTATGCTTGTTGCTTTGGTGGTTCAGATGAGTGTTGCAATCATGTCTCAGAAGGAACAGAAGAGATTAGTAGAGCAATCGTCTACGCTGGACGAATAAGTCGCGGGTGGCGAAGGGCACGACGTACTAGCGCCACTTCTTCTAGGGGATTCGATGAGAGTTCTTTGTATCGTATATGTGCTGATGGTGCTTGCTTTCGAGGCATCTTGCAACGTGGAATCATACGAGCAAAAGGAAGCAAGACAAAAACAGGCCCAAGAGGCCAAAGTTGCAGAAAAACAAGCGAGGCTCACTGAACTCATCAATGAATTTGCCAAAAAATATGACGGTGACCGCACATGGCAAGAGGGCTTGAAAGGTAACACGCTCTCGACATTGCAGCTCCAGCAATCGCTGATCCGATCAGATGACCGACCTGTTTTGGTCTTGGGCAATTTGATGGATGTGGAAAAGCGTGATGGTAGATACGGCCTCCTGTTTCACGTGCCGCATTCAAGCCGTGTCCAGCTCTCAGAGCAGTACCTTGTCCTAGACTTGGACTGCTTCCTCCCCGTCTCGCAAGCCAACTCGCTAAAGGTAGGAGAGTTCCTCTACGCTTGGCAAGATCCTACGTACCTAGTGGCAGCGCAGATACAGAGTGTTAGGCAGGCCCATCAATTTCTAGAAACCCATTCGAGGGAGTCTGCCGACAATTCATCCTGGGATACTCTCAAGATGGAATTCGTTGCAAAGGGAAAGTGTGTCGGCCTTCAATCTATTGCGGGTGCCGAGGGATGACATCATTTGAGTCGGGTGAGATTGAGATACTTCCCGAACAGCTTCGGCAGCACAGTGTATTGATCGGCAAACCACTTCAGTTGCTCGGCGTTTTCATGAGCCACGCGACTTCGTTCGTCACCAACTGACAATCGTGGGACGCTATCAAGCTTTCGATGCGACTCCACGAGATCTAACCCCTGGTGGTAGGCCGACAATAGGTATTTAGGAATCTCTGGCCCAAACAGAAACTCTGCCTGGTTTGTCGTTCTAAGCATCGTCAGGCACGCCCCGTGCGAAGTCTTGCCCTCGGCCATGATGCCACCGAGAAATGTTCTGAATGCCTCATACACCTGGAAGCGTCGCTCAAATAATTCATGTTTCAACCTGAGGGCATTTGTTTTGTGTTGAAGGTAGGCTAGCCACGCGGCGGCAGCAGCGATGATCGCGGTAAGAAGAGCCGGAAAATACGGAAGAAAAGCATTGTCAGACATGCGCGTTCAGACTCTCAGAAGGCCCATTCTAGAAAGGAGAAGAACAAACCACAAGGTGGGGCTTGGAGAGACAAGGGCGGACAGCCCTAGCCGGAACGGGGAAAGTCAGTTTCGCCAAATTCCCAAAATGTCCTACCTGACGCTCCTAGAACGAAGAGACCGCGGAACTTGTCGAGCGCCTGCTTGCTCAGTGTGTCACGAAAATAAAGTTTGATTTGAGGCATGGCCTGTTTGGGAACGGTGTCGTCAAAGACGATGGCGATGATGGTCCCCGGAGGGTAGGGCTTGCATAATTTTTGGGCCATTCGTTTCTCGCAGGTAGCTTCCAGATGTTCAAAACGGCTCTGGTCATCCCCCCAATGCGGTTCAGCGTGAATCTGCCCTCCCGACGCTTTCGTTCCGTCGCGCCAGACTGGCCCGTTCATGGGTACTACCCCGTGTTGGGGAAGATATTCCACTCGTAAGGCGAGGTACTTGTCACGGTACACGCTCGTAAATTCGACTGGAGTAACGTGTTCGTCGCCGGATGATCTGTCGATGATCTCGGCATCGTAGTCTTGGTCACCAATCTTTGGACGGAGATAGAGACCTGGCCTCCCAAGATATTTATGTTGGGCAAGATCTCCGAGTGGCCTGATCTCTTCAAAGAATGCCTTTATGAGGCGTCCCTCTATCCGATCATCAGCATGGAACTGATCCTCTACAGATTCGATCCAGGTGATCAGTTCTTCTGCTGTGCGTGCGACCTCACAATCTCCCCTCCGCACCGGAGCGCTCATCTAACACCTACCTGGGGTCGTTGTGACAAAAATTCTGAGAAAAAAGTGGCGGAAATCTGGCGGAGAATTGTGGGGAAATGGGCGAAAACCTGGGGAAATTGAGGGAAAGCTGGAAATGCTTTTCCCCCAGTATTCATGCTATGTTGCGTATGTTTTCAGGCATTTGCGAAAGCGGCCCGATTCAGTTTTCGAGACTGCCCGATTCGGCCACTCTCGCACCTCTCCGTAGGCCGGATTATCGATATGTGAATCGTGAGCTGGCAAGAAAGAGTCGCTCGACGACGTTAGCAGGAGATTACAGTGTCGGAGGTTGTTTTTGCAACGGCCCCGCGTGCGCTTCACTGAAGTAGGTGCGTGAGTGGATACAGCAATGGTGACGTTCCAGCGGGTGGCGTTTGAGACTGACGGCGTCTTGCGAAGTCCAATAGCCATCGGACATGACGAAGTACAGGTGTGGGGAGTCTTGCTGGAGATCGCAGATTCCGAGCTTCCACAAGCAACATCTGTTCTATCGTGCGAAGAACAGGAACGGGCTGAGCGATTGATATCCGGGGGGCACCGTCGCCGATCTATTGCGGCCCATGCCATGCTGCGAGCGATCCTAAGCCGGTACTGCGGTGCTTCTCCTCATCAGTTGGCAATTCGGAGAACGCCGAATGGAAAGCCCGTACTTTCAGACTATCCCTCCATCCGATTCAATCTGACCCATTCCCATGGACGGGCGCTCATTGCTGTCGCAAGAGATCGGGAGGTCGGAGTCGATCTTGAGCAGGTGCGGCGGGAAGTCGATGTGGTCCGCCTTGCCAAGCGGTTTTTGTCGGAGAGGGATCTGACATGTATCGAACAAGGTGATCCGGCACAGCGCCATGAGCGATTTCTGAAAGCCTGGGTGGCCAGGGAAGCGGTCTTTAAGACTGACGGCAGGGGGATGACCTTCCCGCTCCATCGCGACTATCTTGAACTGACGGGCGATGGAACAAAAGGCTGGTTGGTCCTGGGCGATACTGCCTCTGATGAGAAGAGGCGGCCCGTTCGATTTCTCGCCCTCGATCTCGGATGGATCGGTGCGGTGGCGGCAGAGGGAACGGATTGGACCGTCACCGTCTGTAATTGGAGCGAATCTCGGATCAACCGGGGAACTTGAATTCAGACCACTCGGCCTTTTCCAGTCCCTGTTTCACCAGGTGAGGGATATCCAAGGCACGTTCGACATGTCGCAGTTCTTCGATTCGAGTTTTTGTGCTGGGATGGGGCGGGGTGAAGAGTTTGCAGCAATCCTCGTCCGGCTCGATGGATGTCTCGTAGGTTCCGATACGCTTGGCCTCGTCGGTGATCTCCAGCTTGTCCATGCCGATGAGAGGTCGGAGCAGCGGCATCTGCGTCACCTCTCCCACGACGGACAGATTCTCCGGCGTCTGGGACGCCACCTGGCCCAGGCTGTCGCCGGTGACCAGGCCCCAGCATTGTTCTTTCCGCGCCAGGTCCTCCGCGATCCGGAGCATCATTCGACGGTAAAGCACTACACGAAACGGCGCCGGCGTGTTCAACACGATCTCTCGCTGGATTTCTCCGAAGGGAATGACAACAAGACGGGATTCGTATTGGTAGGCTGTCAGACTTTGCACCAGGTCGCGCACCTTTTCCTCTGACGCGCGGCTGACCAAGGGGCGGCCTGAAAAGTGGACGAAGAATGCGCGGCATCCGCGCTTGATCATACGATAGGCGGCGACCGGGGAATCGATCCCTCCTGAAATCAGACAAGCAACCGTTCCACTGACCCCCACCGGCATCCCGCCGGGGCCTGCAATCTTTTTGGTTGAGAAATAGACATCCCGGGAAAGCATTTCAAGATAGACGGTGATGTCGGGATCTTTGAGGCTCACGGCTTTGCCCATCCGTTCATGGATGGTGGCGCCGACGAGGCGTTCCACGTCCATCGACGTCAACGGCAGACGTTTGTCGGCGCGTTTCGCCGTCACGCGGAAGGTTGAAAAGGATGTCGTCTTGAGTTCCTCGATAACCGCGGTGGTGAGCGCCTCGAAATTCGGGTTGCTGAGGTCAAGTGGCACCGAGTTGGCCAATGAAAAGTTCGCAATACCGCAGACACGGGACAGCCGCTGGCAAATGATCTCGTTGCGGGCATCTGTCGGAAGAAGCACCCGGATACGGCTGCGAAGGTTCTCGATTTGCGTGATGCCAAGATCCTTCAGGGCCGTCCGAATGTTGCGAATCAGTTGCAGCTCAAAGTATTCGCGGTTGCGCCCTTTGAGAGCCAGCTCGTGGTAATGGACGATGGCGCATCTCATTGTAGCGGTGAGGGGTAAGGGGTGAAGGGTGAGGAGGTGTTCGTCGGGGGTTTCCCGGATTTCAAATATTTGATTAGGCCAGAGATCAATTTGTCGATATGATTCAATAGCCGGTCAAGATCGCGATGCTGATCTTCCTCGAGAAGTTTAAGTCTCTTCGCAACCTCTAGCTGAGTGTCGAGTTCGCTCAATGATGCTTGTGCGATATGCAGAAAGTTGGTGAATTCCTTCTTCGTTTGTCTCGCAGCTCCCTCAGCAATATTGCTGGCAACACTCAGTGCTGCACGACGAATCTGGCTTGAGAGATTAAATAGATGCTCCTTGGGAAAGTTATCAGTTGTATGATAGATGGCGATCGTTAAGTCGATGGCCTCTTGCCAGGCAACAAGTTTCTTATGCGGTTTCTCCATCGACAGATCCTGAATAACCCCTTACCCTTCACTCCTTACCCATTACCGTTCTCCAGGAATCGCTCGGCGTCGATGGCAGCCATGCAGCCGGAACCGGCGGCGGTGATGGCCTGGCGATAGGTCGAGTCCTGCACATCCCCGGCTGCAAAGATGCCAGGCACACTGGTGGCCGTGCCGTTCTTCGCGATGAGATATCCCTTGGTATCCATGTCCAGCTGGCCGGTAAATAAGGCGGTGTTGGGCATGTGGCCGATGGCGACAAAGACCCCCGCGCAGGGCATGACCACAGTTTTGCCGGTTACGATATTCTTGAGCCGAACGCCTGTCACGACCTCGTTGCCTAGGATGTCCTCGACGACGGAATTCCAGACAAACGAGATCTTCTCGTTCTTCATAGATCGGTCTTGCATGATCTTCGACGCACGGAGCTTATCGCGACGATGGACAATCGAGACCTTTGTGGCGAACTTCGTCAAAAAGTTCGCTTCTTCCATGGCACTGTCTCCACCACCGACCACGATCAGTTCTTTTCCTTTAAAGAAAAATCCGTCGCAAGTGGCACAGGTGGAGACTCCGTGGCCGGTCAGCCGTTTCTCATTCGGCAACCCGATTTGAATCGCCGATGCGCCGGTGGCAATGATAATGGTCTTTGCTTGCACGGTTTGTTCGCCGTCAATCGTGATACTGAATGGACGCTGCGTGAGCGTGACGGCTGAGACATCGCCCGTGAGAAATTCGGTTCCGAAGCGTTCCGCCTGTGCGCGCATGTCCTTCATGAGCTCCGGGCCCATGATGCCCTTGGCAAAGCCGGGGTAGTTCTCCACTTCTGTCGTGGTGGTTAGCTGTCCACCGGATTGCCAGCCTTCAATAAGGAGCGGCGACAGGTTGGCGCGAGCGGAATAGATGGCAGCGGTCAGGCCGGCAGGCCCTGATCCAATGATGACAATATTGCGCATGGTCGGACTGTACCACAGTAAGGGAAGGAGACGGTAGAAGCTGTTGCCCGGTTTAAGAAACTTTTGTGAGCTGCTTGAATAGGTGCGCAGTCTGTTTGCGGAGTTGGCCTAACGGAAGAGTCCCGTCGATGACGTGCTCTGCCAATCGGATTTTCTTCGACAATGGCATCTGGCTCTTGATGCGCCGTATGGCTTCGGCACGAGAGAGACCGTTTCGTGATTTTAGCCGGGCGATTTGAGTTGCTCGGTCGGCAGTGACGACGAGGGTTGTGTTCACTCGCGTATCGATGCCGGCTTCGAACAACAGCGGGACGTCGTAGACGACAACGGCGTCGGGGTTGTTCCGAGCGGCTTCTCTGGTGAGACGTTTGTGTTCCCGTGCCACTCGAGGATGGATCATGCGCTCAAGCACCAGACGCTTAGCAGGATGGCGAAAGACGATGGCGCCAAGTGCGTGGCGGTTGAGGGTACCATCGGAATTGAGCACACTCTTGCCGAATGTCGAGACGATTTCTTTCCAAGCCGGTTTGCCGGGTCTCACGACCTCACGGGCCAATAGATCGGCATCGATCACGACAGCGCCGCATTGCTTGAGCATCGCGGCGACAGTGCTTTTTCCGGTCGCCACGCCGCCTGTAAGTCCCACAAGGATCATGGGCGCGGAGCATACATGAGAGGGAAGCCTCAGGTCGAGGCTGAGCGAAGATCCGCTTTGTATCCGGTCACGATCTCAGAGCCTTGCGATTGTTCTCGGCATCCTGCCGGATCAAATGAACCGGAGCCCCTGGTTGACAGGCTGTCTCGTTCGCCTGTAATACCGTGGGCATGCAGCCTGTGATTTTGCTTATGCTGGTGTTTGCAGCGACCTACGGCTCAGCTTGGGCCGAAACTCCTGCGCCCCACGTTCCTCGCACCATCACCGTGTCGCTGGATGGCAGTAGCGACTTCGTATCGATTCAAGAGGCTGTCGACAGCGCGAAGAAGGGCGACACGGTCTTTGTAAAGCCCGGCGCGTACCCCCAAAACATTACGATTCACAGTAAGGAGGGGGTCAAGCTGGTCGGCGCCGGAGTCGAGCAGGTCACTCTCTTGGGACGGGGCGATCTTGTGGGTGTTCTGCATGTCGGCAAGTGGCCGTATGGGGCGACTGATATTGAAATCACCGGCATGACCGTCAATGAGCGTGGCGGACATGCCGTGGGTATCTTCAACGGCAAAGGGATCACTTTCCGAGGTCTTCATGTGAAGGGGATGGTGTTCGGGCAACAAGTTCGAGATGTGCGTATCGAAGATTGCGTCATTGGGGGAAGTGAAACCACCGGGGTGCAATTTGCCGATTCGCAGGCCGTGCTCATCGGCAATGTCATTCATGACAATGATTACGGGGTGAATGTGGCGGGAAAGTCGGAGGTCCGGCTTGAGCGGAACGTCATTACACGGAATCTCTTTGAAGCAGTCCTGGTCGGCGATCACGCCAAAGCAAAACTGATCAGCAATACCTTGGTGAAAAATGGCAGTGGAGCGTCTTTTCTAGGCTCGTCCCGCAGCGAGGCATCGGGAAACATTGTCGGATTCAATAAGATCGGTTTTAGCGTTGCCGCTACCAGTCAGGCCACACTCTCATTTAATGCCCTGTTCAACCGCGAGAACGACTACATGATCGCAGGATCACCCAACGCTCCTGCGCCGGAGCTCAAGCCGGAATCAGATTTTGTCGCTGATCCACGATTTGTGGATGCCGAGCATGACGACTTTCGCCTGCGTCCTGATTCGGTGCTCCTCAATAAGGGGGCATTCGGATATCTGGGGGCTCTCCCTCCCCTCAAGCCTACTTCCATCAGTCGGTAATTATTTATTAAATACAATGAGATGGGTGCGTTCCATGATAAAGGGAAGGCATATGCTATGCTTTCTCTCAAGCGCATAGAGCATTTCGGTTTCAGCGTACATTTAAGTAGTAGAAAAAGAAGCCGAAAAGGTTTTAACAGGAACAGGGAGGTCTCCCGTGGCCAGCTTCCACAGTGATCATGAAAAGTTTCGAGGCGAAAACATTCCATCCCTCCACGACATGGAGTCGGGCAAGCTGGTGGGCGCGGTCCTGCCTATGTCTGAGCAAGCTCAGATGCAGATGCAGAATAGCATTGAGGTCATCGACTATCTGTTGAATCAAGAACGCGTCGTCTGGAGCTAGACCTTCGCGGTTCCCCCTTCCTCCCCCCTCTCATTTCCTGACCGGTTTCTTTCCATTGCGATGCCTGTCCGGTAGCGGCGAACCAACCGCAGCATCCATCCGGGCCTGTAATGTTCATGCTCTCCGTTCGACCAACCCGTGAGTATCACGCGGAGGAACGGCGCGGTCTCTTGAGTCGGCATCTAAACCGACCGACAAGAGGTCAGGGCTTCTCTGTGTGAGGACGCCGCTCCCTGTCTGTGCATGAGTTGATTTGGCCGCGGGATGAGAGCATCGTAACGGTCGCTTCGCCTGGCGGTGCGGTATCGATACGCTCAGGTCGTCATCAGGTCGTTCCATGAAAGGGCCGCATGGCCGACACAGCCCCCAAAGTATCCTTCTCTGAGACACCGCAATCAGCTGAGTGTCGGCGCCTGGAAGAAGACGCCCGCCGGACGGAACATTGGAAGCGGTGGGGGCCCTATCTCAGCGAACGCGCCTGGGGCACGGTGCGTGAAGACTACAGTCCGCACGGCACTGCCTGGGAAGCCTTTCCTCACGATCACGCCCGGTCACGCGCATATCGCTGGAATGAGGACGGGATTGCGGGGATTTCCGATCGCCACCAGCACATCTGTTTCGCGATCGCCCTTTGGAATGGACGAGACCCTATTCTGAAGGAACGGCTGTTCGGAGTGACCGGCAACGAAGGGAATCATGGTGAGGACGTCAAAGAGTATTATTTTTACCTCGATTCAACACCAACGCACTCCTACATGAAGTATCTCTATCGATACCCTCAGGCCGAATTTCCTTATCAAAAGCTTATTGAGGAGAATGGCCGCCGGGGCAAGCGGGATCCGGAATATGAGCTGATCGATACGGGGGTCTTTGACGACAATCGCTACTTTGATGTCACCGTGGAATATGCCAAAGCCGGTCCTGAAGATGTACTGATCCGTATTCAGGTTACGAACCAGGGACCGGGCCCTGCTGAACTCACGCTCCTGCCCACGCTCTGGTTCCGGAACACCTGGTCGTGGGGGCTCGATGCCCGTCGGCCGAGAATGCGGGAAGGAACGGCGGCAAAAGGCATGAGCGTGATCGAGTTAGACCACGAATATTATGGGCGGCGCCGTCTCTTTTGTGAACGGCAACCAGCGTTGTTATTCACAGAGAATGAAACGAATAGCCGGCGACTGTATGGCGATGTAGACGGGTCGAATTATGTAAAGGATAGCTTTCATGAATATGTCATAACATCACATAAAAGCGCAGTTAATCCTGACAAGGTAGGCTCGAAGGCCGCGGCGCATTACATCCTTACTCTTGACTCTGGAGCATCGGAAGTGATCCACCTGCGCTTTACAAATGAGGACGGTGAGCAGGGACTGTCGTCCGATGAATTTACCGCGGTATTCACGCAGCGAATCCTAGAAGCAGACGAGTTCTACGATGAGTTGGCGCCGCCGGGCCTCTCCCACGATGCGCGGCTGGTGCAACGGCAAGCCTTCGCCGGGCTTCTGTGGAGTAAGCAGTTCTATCACTACGATCTGAATCGCTGGCTCAAGGGGGATCCGGGCATGCCGGAACCCCCGTGTGATCGGCTTCGCGGGCGTAATGCGGACTGGACGCATCTGTACAATGCCGATGTCATCTCGATGCCGGACAAGTGGGAATATCCATGGTATGCCGCGTGGGACCTGGCGTTTCACTGTATTCCGTTGGCGATCGTGGATTCGACTTTTGCAAAGGAGCAGCTCATTCTGATGCTCCGTGAGTGGTATATGCATCCGAACGGGCAAATCCCGGCGTACGAATGGGCCTTCGGCGACGTCAATCCGCCGGTCCATGCCTGGGCGGCCTGGCGCGTATACAAGATCGAGAAAAAGCGGAGAGGTGTGGGCGATCGGACCTTTCTCGAGCGGGTATTCCAAAAACTGCTGCTGAATTTCACCTGGTGGGTCAATCGAAAGGATGCCGAGGGAAAGAACATCTTCCAGGGCGGCTTTTTGGGGTTGGATAACATCGGGGTATTCGATCGGAGTGCGCCGTTGCCGACCGGGGGACATATCGAACAATCGGATGCGACCAGCTGGATGGGAATGTATTGCCTGAACATGCTGTCGATTGCCCTGGAGTTGGCCCGTGAGAACCGCGCGTATGAAGATGTCGCCAGTAAGTTCTTCGAGCATTTCGTCTATATCTGCCGGGCTATGAATAATATCGGGGGTGAAAAGATCGAGCTGTGGAACAGAGAAGACGGATTTTTTTACGATGTCCTGCATTTGCCCGACGGCCGGACGGTTCCACTCAAAGTACGATCGCTTGTCGGGTTGATCCCGCTTTTTGCGGTCGAGACCCTGGACTCCGAACTGATCGACCGTCTCCCCAGGTTTAAACACCGGATGCAGTGGTTCATTGAAAACCGGCCGGATTTCAGCTCCCATGTGGAGACACAATCGCGGGATGGAGAGGTTCGGCGGTTCCTCTCGCTGGTCAACTCCGTGCGGCTGAAGTCGGTGCTGCGGTATATGCTCAGTGAGGATGAATTCCTCTCTCCCTATGGCATCCGCGCCTTGTCACGCTTCCACAAGAATCATCCGTACACACTCTCAGCCATGGGCATGGAATATCGCGTCGATTATGAGCCGGCAGAGTCGAGCACCGGAGTTTTCGGCGGCAATTCAAACTGGCGTGGGCCGATCTGGTTCCCGGTCAACTATCTGCTCATCGAATCACTCCAGAAGTTCCATTACTTTCTGGGCGATGAGTACACGGTCGAGTACCCGACCGGATCCGGACGGTCGATTCCCCTGAATGAAATCGCGGCGGAGCTGTCGCGCAGACTCACCCATATTTTTCTCCGCGACAACACAGGCCGTCGCCCTGTGTTCGGAGGCACCGCGAAGTTTCAAGACGATCCGCTCTGGCGCGACAGGATTCTCTTTTATGAATATTTCCATGGCGACAACGGGGCCGGCATCGGTGCGAGCCACCAGACGGGGTGGACGGGATTGGTGGCGAAGCTGATTCAGCAGAGCGGGGGAGTAAAGGGAGCGTGAGGGGTAAGGGGTGAGGCGTAAAGTGTAAGGACGGCGCAGATGGTGGGGGAAGATGAAGATTGAGAAGGCGGATTGCCAACATCTCGATCGGGCTCTGAGCCTGGAATGGCTTGAAACAAACGGACGGGGCGGATTTGCATCGGGCACCGTAGCCGGCGCAAATACCCGGCGGTACCATGCATTGTTGCTGGTTGCGCGCAGACCTCCGGCTGATCGTCTTGTGCTGGTGAATCATCTCGACGAGTGGATTGATTGCGACGGCCGGTCGATTCCTCTTTCGACGAATCTCTATCCAGGCGCAGTACATCCTTCCGGATATGTTGCATGCACGGAATTCTCTTCGGCACCGTGGCCGCGATGGACCTTTGACTGCGGTGAGGCCGTCATTCAGCGCGATATCTTTTGCGTGTCCGGCCGGGATCTCGTCATCGTGCGCTGGAAGCTGGTTGGCGCGAAGGACCGCTCCATTCTTCTCCGTGTCCGGCCGATGCTGAGCGGGCGCGATTATCATATGACCCATCACGAAAACAGGAGCCTTTCGACGAATGCGTCGATTGGGCCGGCTAGGGTGGTGTGGCAGCCATACTCCGATGTGCCTTCAGTGCGGGCTATCCACTCCGGAACCTATCGCCATGAACCGGATTGGTATAGGCGGATACAATTTCCAGCTGAACGCCAACGTGGGCTCGATTGTGAAGAAGATTGGTGGTCGCCGGGCGAGTTTGGCTTTGAATTGGAGACTGGAGTAGATCAGACACTGGTGTTGACGACTGAAGCGACGGATCAGCTCAATACGGCTGCGCTTGCGAAGCGTGAGGCAACGCGACGCGAACGATCCAATCGAACTAATCAGACTGCAGACTCCTTCGCCGTTGCGCTCCAGCAGGCAGCCGGGGCCTATCTCTCTGAGCGAGGCACCGGACAGACGGTGATTGCCGGCTATCCCTGGTTCACCGATTGGGGACGGGATACCTTCATTTCCCTGCCGGGCCTATGTCTTGTCACCGGTCAGCATGAAACAGCTTGGCGCATCATCGAATCGTTTTCGGCCCATGTCTCGGAAGGGATGGTGCCGAATCGCTTCCCCGATGCCGGGGAACAGCCGGAGTACAATACGATCGACTCCTCACTCTGGTTTATCCACGCGATTGGCCGGTATCTGACTTACAGTCACGATGAGGCACGCGTTCGCGCCACTGCCTGGCCGGCTGTCCGAGAGATTATCAACGGCTATCGCCGGGGTACCCGCTACAACATCCACATGGATCGAGACGGGCTCATTGCCGGTGGTGCCTCGGGCATGCAACTGACATGGATGGATGCCAAGGTGGGAGATTGGGTGGTCACGCCGCGCCAAGGGAAGCCGGTTGAAATTCAAGCGTTGTGGGTACGGTCGCTGGAAGTCGGGGCGGATCTCGCCGCGAGATTTGGTGATGTGGCGTATGCCGTGCGATGCCGCGAGGATCGGGCGCGGGCGATTCAGTCTTTCCGCGCAAAGTTTTGGCATGCTGAGGGGGGATATCTCTACGATGTCATCGATGGGCCAGGCGGCAGCGATGCATCGATCCGACCCAATCAACTCTTTGCCCTGTCCCTTTGCGACGAACTGGTGACGAAGGAGCAGGCCGTTAACATTATTCATGTTGTACATGAGTATCTGCTTACACCAGTCGGATTGCGAACGCTTTCTCAGAATGACCACAGGTATTGTCCACATTATGACGGGGGAGTCGTCGAACGGGACGGCGCCTATCATCAGGGGACGGTCTGGCCGTTTCTGCTGGGTCCGTTCATCACGGCGTGGGTTGCCGTATTTGGGAAAACCGCCAAGACGAAGACCCAAGCCAGATCGTTTCTCAATGGTCTGGAAGCACACCTCGGGGAGGCCTGTGTGGGACAGGTCTCTGAAATTTTTGACGGCGATGCGCCGCATCATCCACGCGGGTGTCCGGCTCAAGCCTGGTCAGTTGCAGAACCATTGCGCGCCATGATTGAGGATCTTGGAGTTTCCATCACACCGAATACCACCCGTCCCAGGCGTATCACCGTACGCTCCCGCAAAGAAACTCAGGGGCTTGCCGCTTCACAGGCAAAGACACTGAAACCACGGAAACGTTCACGGTAGTCTGTCAGACTCACAAGCACTTCTGCTAAAATCGCCCATCGTTTCTTGTGTCCCGTGAGGCGCTGGACGGAGCGAGGGCGCGTTATCATCTTTGCTTGCGAGTACCGGTTCGACTGGCTCACCGTCCTGAGCAGAGTCGAAGGGCGAGATACGAAGGCTCACGCAACTTCTGCGACCAACTACCATGAATCATGCGAGTGAGGAGGCGGAATGATACTGAATAGGAATACACAAAAGAGTCGATGGGTGCTCATTGCAGTGGCCGCCGCGATAGTGCTACTGGCAGATGGACCGATGGTAGCGCTTCCGGCATTGGCCGACGAGTTGCCGAAAGAATCGGTGTTGCCCCTTGGAGTTGCTAACAAGGCGATTCAGGCCGCACTGGAATCCTGCAAGAAGGATGGATACCGTGTGAGTGTCTCTGTGGTCGATCGGTCTGGCGTTTTGCGCGCGATGGGACGATCAGATGGAGCGGGATCGCATACGGTCGACAGCAGCCGGAAAAAAGCCTATACGGCGGCGAGTACGCGCAGGCCTACGACGGAGTTGGCAGATCTCATCATGAAGGTGCCGACGGTGCAGGCGTTGCGCGATATCAATAGTGACATGTTGATCCTGGGGGGTGGATTGCCGATTGAGGTCAGTGGCGAGATTGTGGGTGGGATCGGTGTCGGTGGAGCGCCGGGTGCGCATCTTGATGATGCCTGCGCGCAGGATGGTCTTGATGCCATCGGCGCCGCACCGAAGGTAGGCATGTCGAAGTGACAAATGTCTGGCTAAGCGTTGTTCTGGGGAGTGCTATATGGCTACTCGCCGGATGCAACAGCAACACGCCTGACCCGGTTTCCATGGAGATTCCCTCGGCACAGGTACGCCTGACGATCGTGCGGACGGCCACCGACCCCTTTCTCTCGCGGCACGTTCTCACATTGAAGGTTGAAGGGGAGGGCCGCTGCACCTCCTCGACGGAGCTGTTTCCCAACACGGGGTACGCCAGCAGGCGAAACCTCTTTCTGGCGTCGAAAGGGATGATCTACGTTGTCGGACAATTCGATGCGCGGATCATCAACCCGAAAGACTGCCAGGCGGCGCTCTCCGAGTTTCAACATCTGGACCGTGAGGTGGTCTTTATTGGAAGTTTCGATGAAGACAAGGAGCGCCGGTGGACCTACTACTCAGCGGCTGACCGTCCGGAGCTGCCGTTTGAGAAACGGTAGGCTAGCCGCAATGCGCGTGCCCTGGAATTATCTACCGGGATGTTCTCGTGAAGAAACAGAAACTGCTGGCGAAAGCCCTTGCCGGCTCGAAAAACCTGCGGTTCACCGACGCTGTCGCGCTTGCGCATGCGTTCGGATATCGTTTATCGAGAACCAAAGGAAGTCATCACATCTTTGTTCATCCCCGGATTAAGGAACTCATCAACCTTCAAGACGTTGGGGGCAAAGCAAAGCCGTATCAGATACGCCAGTTGCTGGATATCGTCGAACGGTATAATCTTACCCTTGAAACAGGAGAGTGATCATGAAGGATTATCACATCAACATTTTCTACAGTGACGCTGATAAGGGCTACATTGCCGACATTCCTGATCTCGAAGCCTGCTCAGCCTTTGGTAAGACGCCGGCAGAGGCGCTTAGACAGGCGCAACTCGCCAAAAAAACCTGGCTACAAGCAGCCCGTGCCGAAGGCAAACCCGTTCCTCGTCCACGTTACCGGCCTGTGATCTATCAGACCGGCTCATAGCCGCCCTGATCGGCGATTCCTTCACCTATGAACCAACCCATTGTCGGTTATCATCAGGATGAAGCGAACGATTGGGTGGCGGATCTGGCCTGCGGGCATGGTCAGCATGTGCGGCATCAGCCCCCGTTCTTTAGTCGGCCCTGGGTGCTGACGGAGTCCGGACGAAATCAGTATCTTGGCACCGTCCTGAACTGCAAAAAGTGCGAGGAGCCGCCGGGTGAACCGTCTCCCTCGTCATGAATCTGCATCGAACGTTCTGTCTTTCTCGTTTTAATTCGCATAGCAATTCCTGATCGGATCATTGTCGGGAGAGTTGCGCGCGCAGTTGGGGCCCATGGGCCTCGGTATCCTGACATAGCCTTCAGTCGTATGACCTTTGTCTAGGATTTCATAATGCGCCTCGTGGCATGCTCCTGAGCAGCCTGGAATTGTCGGAAGCGGATTCTTAAGTGCCACGGTTTTCCCTCCGATCGGGATAAAGCGCGGATTGGGGATTGTGATGCCACCGGGCGCTGCTTGTTCCGGTGGCAATGACTGCTCCACCCTTGTCGTGAACGTCGGACGAGCCTGGGCCGGCCTCAACACCGTGGCCCATGTCGGGTCATCAGGGGCGACGAGAAACGCGTTGGTCCCGCGATGGCATTCGGTGCAAGGCACCGTTCCTGGCGCAAATCCCTGCTCAGGATCGCGGAGTGAAGCCATCGTGACTTCCGTCGTCTCCGGGGTCCAACGGGAACTCGTCTGACTCGTATCATTTCCCCAAAAACAGGCATGCCCGGTTGTGGCGCTTTGACAAATGACTTGGAATGCACCGCCGTTCCTTCCAAGCGCAAGGCATGCACCTCGAGCGATTGGGGAGGCATACGACCAAACGCTCGCAAACGTCGTGTCGTCGGTCTGCACCTTGTCCAGATGATTGGGGGTCAACAAGATTGTAACGAGATTGCCGTGGCGTTCCCATTTTGATGCGGAGGGTTTCCAATCAGGTGGAATGGGGACATTGTTGGCACGGCAGATCTTCATGTAAGCCGTATCGCCCTCGCTCGTAGCCGGAACAGTCGCTGAATGGGCTGGTCCAGCTTGTTCTATTTCTTGCGGCGACTCAATGAACAAGCAGCCGGTGAGCAGGACACAAGCCAAGGCCAAGACGAAGGCCCTGAGCGATCTGCTTGGTTGTGTAAGCTTCCAGACGCTCATCAAATCAACTCCTTCCGTATGCGCTGATCGAATCAAGGCATCTCGCCTTATCCGGGTAGGAAGAATATCAAGATGTACGCACCGCGCCCATAGAAAGTTTGGCCTGCGGGTGCCCGATACTTATGTGCCGGAAGTCAGTGACTCAGGCCATCCTGTCTAGCGCGGGTCTTGAACACTTCCAGCTCAGACTCCAAGGCGCAACGCCAGCTATCTTCAGACCCGTCCGACACGGCATCGCTGAGAATCGTTTGTAATTGCTCCTTGAAGCGGCGATCGATCTGCTCGAAGGTAAATGGGCGCGTGTCGGCCGGCCGATACATGGTGAAGTGCTGCGCAAAATTGGTCCGCGCTTCGCGGAGGGAGTAGTTATCGTTCGGTCCGCCCCGGACGATATCCGCATCGAGCGAGTCCTGCCCGTCGTCCTCCCAATCGCAGATCTCGCAAACCTCATACGTGGCCCGCGCACTCAGTGTTGGCATGAAACAGCAGGGGCAAAGATAGCGATCACGATACATCGCCCATTCTTTGTGCTGCGCAGCCTGCTGGACATACCAGAGAAACCAATCTTTCATAGGCTGACTGACGACACGAAGGGAAACGCCGGATACTAATTTCTCTTGGAACACATAGGTGCAAATAGAGTACGGAGAACCAACCTGCCGCATTCTGGCGTGGACGTCCCCCGTTATACAAGCATTTCTCATGCGGGTTGCTGCCATGAACAGGGCATTTGTGTACTACGACTGACCAGGGCAAGTGGACCCGAAGACTTCGATTCTATGGACGAGGATCTATAATGCCGCGCCGTTCAACTGCCGGAACACATTCCCGCCCCCGTTTGTCTCCTGACCCAAGCACTGGGTGATTTTCTGACACCGCATAAATGGCGAGGTGTGATTGATGTTCTACGCATGGCCCGGCCGCCTGGAGTGGCGACCGGGCGTGCATGGTGTTATTGAGCGGCTACGCCGTCCCTTTCGGTGCCATCCGCTCACAAGAGTCCGCACAGTGGCGGCACATTTCGGCGCACTGCTTTATCAATTGATCGTCTCCCCGGAGTTGCTCGCAACTCTCTGCGCATAGCCTACAGATTTCGGAACAGAGGCTGCATGTGCGATCGTGAAATGAAGATCCTCTGGCCATATAATCCGCTGTAGTCGTACATATCTGCGCACAATCCATTAATAAGCGGATGTGCTCCGGGGCTGCATGGCGGCCTCCGAGTCTTAAGCAATGTCCGATCACTTGGATGCAGAGCGCATGGCAGTCCTGGCAGAGCTGAATACATTGCGTCATTTCATCCATCATGTGGTGGCGTTCCGCGGCGGGCGTTTTTTCTGACGCGTGAAGAAGTGCAGGTTCCGAGATCCTAGTGGACGGTGGGATCGGATCATGGGCTGCATCATGTGTTGCGGCCTCTACCCCCCGTAGCATCATCAATGATGCGCCCGTCGCGAGCAGAGAAGCGCCGGTGGTCACCAATGTTCTTCTGCTGATGTCAGACATAATTCCCCCTTTTCTGGCTTGTTGCCCACGGCCAGTCCTGTAGATCTGGCAATAGAACAAGTATGAAACTGCCTAGCGAGCTAGAGCAGGAAGCGAGACGGGAGAAGGTATCAGATCCTCAGAACCGTGGTTTGGATCGACGGGTGGATAGGAGTATCGGCACTGCGTGGTGGTTCGGTCACGCGAACAATCGGGGTAAACGCATCGGGAAGAACATGGACGGGTACCGTGCATTCAAGATGGAGCGAGCTGATGGAAAGCTGAGAAGAAAACTGTGAGTGCGGACCTATTTCAAGAAAGGCATCGCAGGTCTCTCGAACAGGGTCCTCTGTTCCTGAGGAACAGTCCATTTGGGTTGAGGGTGGTAATGGCAGGATGCAGGCGTAGGCGTTAAAGGTAAGGACGAGCAGCAAGAGCACAAGGAAGGTGGCCAACCGGCGCATGAGAAATGATAGCCTCGTTCATTGTTCCAGTCAATCGAGGGCCCTCCTCTGAGGCGGCCTTATCTACTGACTGCCGCGCGTGCATCTGCGGGGACCGTCACGGATAGGCCTAAGCCTGCCTCGGTCCAAGGCTGAAGGGTGGGGCCGTCGTATCGATAGCCTCCTTCGATGGGATCTGTCGAGAGCAGCAACGGCGTGTCCAGGTCCAGCACGTCGAACCCCTTCATGCCTAAGACCAGACTGAAGGAACTGCCCATCGCAATGCGCGACTCTAGCATGCCACCGATCATAAGCTTCAGTCCTGACTTCAGAGTGAACGATGCAATGTCTACCGCTTCGACGACTCCGGTCTTCATGATTTTGATGTTGATGTAGTCTGCCGCGCCCTGTTCAACGACCTTGCGCGCATCGTCGAGAGAGCGTACGGATTCATCGGCGGCGACCGGAATGCCGGTTTCTCGTCGAATGGCGGCCATGCTGTCGAGGTCATCCCGCACCACCGGCTGTTCCAGCAGGACCAGCACCCCTCCGAATTGCCGGACGCCTTTTGCAAAGGCCATGCATTCTTTGCGTGAGAATCCCTGATT
The DNA here is from genome assembly GCA_022843785.1 of Nitrospira sp. GTDB lineage: Bacteria > Nitrospirota > Nitrospiria > Nitrospirales > Nitrospiraceae > Nitrospira_D. Next base: position 78,835 of record JALHMZ010000012.1, on the reverse strand, counting down.
GCCATCGCCGATGAACGAGATGCCGGGTAACGCTCGGTGCAGCGCCTCCAGCCGGCGTATGTCTGCATCCACATCTTTGCCGACTTTCATCTTGAACAGGCGAAAGCCCCGTTCGTACCAGCCGCGCGCGAGCGATAACGTCTTTTCCTGTGTGGCGATGGGAATCGTAATGTCAGTGACGCGAGGTCGCACGTCGGCGCCGCCCCAGAACTGCCACAGGGGAATCTTTGCGCTCCGGCAGGAGGCGTCCAGCACCGCGGACTCAAGGGCACAGCGGGCTGCAGGTTGCAGAGGAGTTGCTTGAGCCATGCGGGCGGCTAGTTCGCGGGTGTCATGAACCGATTGGCCGAGGAGTGACGGTGCAAGGCTGGACAGCGCATTCAGGCAGGTCTCCCGATCTTCGCCTCCGACTTCGGGAAAGGGCGCCGCTTCCCCATAGCCGCATATACCGTCGCTTAGTGTGACGCGGACAAAGACATTCTCCGCGACGACGCGCGCTCCGGTCGCAACGACAAACGGGTCCGTGATAGGAATATCGACGGGCCAGTACTCGACTCGTGCGATCACAGCGGCAAGAAGATCTGCCATCAGGGATCCGTTGTCGTTGCGCGCAGATTACGTCTCAAACTCGGCCATTCCGTCTTCATGGCCGCCGATTGTAGCAGAAATGTTTATGAACAAAGCAGGCTGGAGTCGAGCGTCGAGCCTGGTCCGAGAGGCTCATGGAAACGACTCCCGATGGCGTTCTTTAGACCCTTTCTTGCCGGCGCCCCTCATTTCCCTTAGTAGTGCTTGACTTCGGTACCCAATGCGCCCAGGGTGATTCTCTGACGTACTGAGCTACGCCGACTGTCCTATCCCTCGCGCGTCATCGTCCCGTCCTGCGCGACTGATTCCCTGGTCTCCGCCGCTACTACGCCGAAGTGTCCTTCGAAACGCTTTGCAGTGCACTCTTCTGATCGGAAGTGGGTACCGTCTGCGTGGCGCACTGGTGTCGTCTCGACCCTCCATGCTTGTGACGGCACAGAAGTCACAGTGAGTGTTTCAGCATCCTGCTAAATAAGGAGCGCGACCATGATCACCATCACGACAGTAGCTGAAGAAAAGATTCGGGAACTTATGCGAGAAGAAAAGGACACGGTTGGGCTGCGCGTGTATGTGAAAGGCGGCGGGTGCCATGGCTACCAGTACGGGATGGCCTTCGAGTCCGCAACGAGCGATGACGACACAGTGATCGAGAAGGGCGACGTCAAGGTCATCATGGATTCCCAGAGCGTCCCGTTACTGGCCGGATGTGAAGTCGATTTCCACGACAGCGTGCAAGGCTCCGGCTTTGAGATCAAGAACCCGCAGGCGAAAACGACCTGTGGGTGCGGCAGTTCATTCAGCGCATAAGGTCCTCGCGTTTCGACATCGGTCCGGATACGCGACTGGGTCATGAAGGAGACTGGATCATGGACACTACGTCAATCATCGGCACGAAGAATAGAAAAGAACAAATCATTACCGATCCGCGCGTGATGATGAACGACGCCCCTCGCACGCCGTCGTTCTTCACCGGCAGTGAAGTCATCAAAGAAGCCGTCAGACGCGCGAACGTCGATGTGATGGTGGCCTATCCCATTACGCCTCAGAGCGAGGCGGCCGCCCTGTGCGGGGAGCTCTTTGCCGAGGGCTATATCGGCGATTATTTCCGGGGGGAGAGCGAATTTGCGGTTATGTCACAGTGCGCCGGCGCCGCCTTTGGCGGGGCCCGTGTCTTCACGACGACCGCCGGGCCGGGCACCCTGCGCGCCATGGAAAACTTCCCGATGTGGGCCGGGGCCCGATTGCCGATCCAATGTATCGTGACCTGCCGGGGGATCAATTCACCGCTCTCGATCCAGCCGGACACGATCGAGATTGCCTATCTCATGCAGACCGGGATGTTGGTCTGGCATGCAGAAACCGCACAGGATTTCTATGACTGGATTCTCAAGGGGTACATGGTGTCGGAGGAGCCGGATGTCCACCTCCCCTTGGCCCTCTGTTGCGATGGATTTTTCGTCACCCATACGAAGGATACGGTTGACCTGACTCCCGTCGAGATGTGTCTGCCGCCCTACGATCCCTATCGGTCCCCGGTGCCCTGCATGGACATGGAATGTCCGCCGGTTCGGATGATGCGCGATCCCTTCGTGATGAAAAGCAACTACATCAGCTACGCCACGCATGCGAGCTGGCAACAGGAAGTTTGGGCCGCTGCGGAACGATCACGCAAGCACACGATCGCCTGGCTTGACGGCCTGATCGAGACGGAGAACGTCGATGCCGACATCCTCATCGTCGCGTCGGGAACAGCGGTCTCCCAAGGGCGGGAGGCCATCCGCCTGTTGGCCGATGAAGGGATTCGTGTCGGACTGGTCAAGATCAAAACCCTGCGGCCCTGGCCGGAGGAAGAACTGCGCGAGGCGACCAAGCGTGCCTCGCATATTATTGTGCCGGAGTTCAATGTCATCGGGTGGCTGGCGCGAGAACTCAAAGCCACGCTCCCCCGCACTGAGCGGATCATTGCCGGACCACGTGTCTGTGGGGGCATGACCATGCCGCCGGAAATCATCGTGGAGGGAATCAAGAAAGCGCTCGGGATGCGATCCGGCGTGCTGGCCGGACGCGGGAGTTGAACATAACGCGAACGTCGAGGGACCGGATACCCCCAACAGAGCGCACCGTGGCGCTCAGCAGGGCTGAGAGGAGAGAATACCATGAGCAAGGAACGCATCACCATATCACCGGATCTGTATGACATTATGCCGCCGGACTATCAGGATCTGGTCAAGCATGCCACCTATGGTAAGGAAGACAGGGGATGGAAAGACATCGGGACATCCAAGGAACTCCTTGAGCAACACTCGTTGTGCGCCGGGTGCCCCGAGTCCATGGCGTTTCGGTACATTCTCGCCGCGCTGCCCAATCCGGAAGACACCGTCATGGTCGGCTCAACGGGCTGCACCAGCCTGGTGTTTCCGCATGTCGCCATCCACAACATCCACTCGCTGTTCGGCAATCAGAACGCGGTGGCGTCCGGATTGAAGCGGGCTTTGACCGTCCGCTTTCCGAATCGCATCAAGGATGTGGTCGTACTGGCGGGAGACGGCGCGACGGTGGACATCGGCCTGGACATGACACTCCAGGCGTGGTTCCGGCAGGAGAAATTCACCACCATTTGCTTCGACAACGAACTGTACGCCAATACCGGCGGGCAGGAAAGCGGACTTATGCAGAAAGGGTTCGTCGCCAAAATGGCTCCGGTCGGCAAACTCTTCGACAAGGTGCGCCTTCCGGAGATCGCACGGGAATCCGGATGCCATTACATCGTGAACTGCACGGTGAGCAAACCATCGCTCGTTGAGCGGGTCGTGCGGAACGCGGTCTTGATCGCGAGGGAAATCGGTCCCACCTATCTCCAGCTCTACACGCCCTGCATCTTGGAGATCGGCAAGGATAGCCAGGAAGGACTACAGGAAATGCGTGATGCAGAAAAACCGAACGAGCGGTTTGCGTTCAAGGAGTATGTCAGTGAGCCCGCGAAGGCGCTGCTGGCAGACCTCGCCGCCAAGGCGAAGGACAAAAAAGCCGCCGCGAAACAGTTGGTTTCGTAACCGCCATGTACATTACCCCCGCAACTGCGGGTCACAGAGAGAGTGAGGTGTCGGATGAGTCTCAATTATGTGAAATTCACGCCAGGATTCGACGTGTTCATGCCGAAAGAATATCGGGATATGGTGGAGCACGGTCCCTTCGGGAAGAAAACAACGGTCTCGCAGATGGGGAGCTTCAAAGAAATTCTCGAGGAGCATCCCATGTGCGCCGGGTGTGCCATGACCCTGTTCATCCGGTTAGCCATTATCGCATTCCCGAATCCAGAAGACACGATTACGGTCGGGACAGCCGGATGCGGCCGACTGGCCATTTCGCAGGCCGCCATTCCCTTCGTGTACGGCAATTACGGTGATCAGAACGGGGTTGCCAGCGGGTTGTCGCGCGGATTGCGAATCCGGTTCGGCGACCAGCCCAAGGATGTCGTCGTGATGGCGGGTGATGGCGGCACGGCCGATATCGGTTTTCAACAAGTCCTCCATTCCTGGTTCCGGAAGGAACGATTCACGACGATCATGCTGGATAACGAAGTCTACGGCAATACGGGCGGGCAGGAGAGCGGCATGACGGTCAGAGGCGCGGTGCTCAAGATGGCCCCGCTCGGCAAGAAATTCGAAAAGATGGATATGGTCGCCATGGCAAAGATCGCCGGCTGTGCCTACATCGCCACCGTCGTGCCCAACAATCCACGGCGGGTGGAAAGTTGCATCAAGAAGGCGGTCCTGATCGCACGAGAAGTTGGTCCGACCTATATTCAAGCCTATACGTCCTGCAACATCGAGTATGCGATCCCGACCGACCAGGTAATGGCGGATGCCAAGACCGTCGAAGATGATCGCTACAAATTCACCGAGTACGTCAGCGACGAAGCCAAGGCGTATTTGACGGAGCGGTACGGCTACAAGGAGTTTGTGCAGAAGCCGGCGGCGGCAGCGGTCCTGACAGCATAACGGCACGGGCGGAAGATTCGGGCGCATGGTCCACACGACACGTCCGAATTTTCCACCGGTCGACCGACAGATCCTGCCAGAGAACGAACACGAGTCGGATGATGGCTGACCGTTAGCTTGCCGGACGGCTCTCAGCCCCAACCATCCATGACCAAGGCGTCGGCACGCTGCAGACCGCTCCGACGCCTCATCCGGGAGGCAATCGATCATGCAAACACTCGATATTCATAGTCCGGAGATGCCCGATCTGCAGTTTGCCCTGTTGGTCACGGCCCTGTGCACGTCCCGTCTGACTGCGCTCAACATTCCGGACCAGATCCGCACAAAGATTTTCGATCGCTGTTGGGTGCTGGTGCACGACGGCCCGCCGCCTCGCAGGCCGGAAGAGCGGGTACTCGACTTGCGACCCTGGACAGAGCTGACGTTGGACGCAATCGTCCACACCATCCGCAGCATCCTCACGCAGGCGGATATCCAGATACTCACGTGGGACCATTCTCCCAGCGACTCGACGCGGATCAGCGCCCCCGCGGCACAACCACTCATCGATCGATTTCAGCAGTTGTATCCTCAAACCTCCATGGCCTATGACGCAGACATAGAGACTGCAGAGAAGCCACAGGACTGGAGAGATAATTGCGGATCTGAAGTCCGGCAGCTCGTCGGTGAAATGGCTGTGTTGATGGCAACATTGTCCCCGGCATTGAAGCGTCGCGCCCTGGACCTTGCGGCCCACGGGAAGGACGAAGAGTTGATCGCCACGCTGATGAAGGGGGCCGATGTTCTGCGAGACAGCGGGTACATGTATTTAACGTGGGCCCGCCATTATGCGGGACTGGCCGAGGGCCAAACCAAAGTGACTGAAGAGACGGATGAGGTGAGTTGAGCGTATCGTAACCTGAGTATGGTGAGCAGCTTGCGCGAACAGGCCGTGAGCGCCACCCGTGACCTATTACACGCCTGTATGAAAGGGCGTACATCATGACACTGACACCATTGCACGATTGGGTATTGATCCGAACCGGCAAGCCGATCGAAAAAAGTTTCGGCGGCATTCTCATTCCGGATGCCGCGCAAGAGAAACCGGAGGAGGGAGAAGTTCTTGCTGTGGGGACCGGCCGTTTGGTCGAGGATAAGGATTCGAAGGAGAAAATCAAGAAGAAGACATTTGTGAAGACGACCCTCAAGCCGGGCGAGCATGTCCTGTATAGACAATACGCCGCCAGAGAAGTGGAGGGCGAGGATCAGGAGCTGGTGCTGGTTCGTGAAGAGGATGTCTTGGGTTATCTACGGTAGATGTAAAAAGTTCAGCGTAAAAAGTGAGATGTAAGATGCGACGGGGGAGTCTTCTCAAAGGGGGGCTCCCCCTTGTTCTTGGTGGGCGTCAAAAAGGGGGGGGGGATTCTCTGATGGAGCACGGTGTGGGGCACATGCTGGTTTCTGATATCGTTTATTGATCCGCAAGAACAGCACGCATATCGACAACAGACACATGACTATTCTTGTCTCAACCCAACCTGAAGTAGCATGTAATGATTATTTCTGTGGTGAATCGCGCTGCTACAATTTCGGATGAATGGTTGCAAGTCGCTCTCCGGGCCGTCAAGCGGAAGATTGCCGATTGATTTCGAGCCCTACGGGAGTTTCGGTGACACGCTGCGGCTTGAGGGCACGGCGCAATATGGGCGTGGCTACGTGCGCCGGCACGCCCAAGCGCCGACTGATGAGTAACAGTGCAGGGCTGGATAGCGCATTCAGACAGGTTTCTCGATCTTCGCCTCCGATTTCGGCAAAGGGTGCTGCTTCCCCGTAGCCGCATGCTCCATCGCTCAGAGTGATGCGGACAAAGATATTCTCCGCAACGACGCGCGCGTCAGTGGCCAGGACAAACGGGTCCGTGCTGGGAATATCGACGGGCCAATGGTCGATCCGTGTCATTATGACGGGGCCTTTGTGCCTGAACCGATCGCGCAACTGATTGTGCAGGCTGGATCAGGCTACGCTGTCCGACCAAAAATGAAATCAGAATTGTAATCCGCCTGGTCTGCGCAGATTCCGCTTCACATGTCGCTATGTCCCTGCCGGCTAAGAAAGAGATTTGCTTGAGCCATGGGGAGGATTTTATATACTGCATGGTTGGAGGACGTACGATGAACGATCAGCAGGCCGCATTGGCGATTCTGAGTCTCGAAGAGTGTGTTGATCACTATGTCGCGGATTGCCGTAACCGCGTGGACAGCTTCGTGGAACGGCACTATTCGATCCAAGAAACACTCGCATTTCAAAAACAGTCGCTCGTGACCGATCTGCTGTACCATCCAGTCAATGCGCTCTGGGCGATTCCGTCGCTCTTCCTGAAGAAACTCATCGAGATTCCGGTGAAGTTAGGCTGGCGTCCCGGCGCAGATTTGATCAGTCTTCTGCCATCCGGATTCAAAACCAGATATCAAAGGGAAATGGAGCGGTTGGTCGCCGGAGAATTGCTGGAATGGCCCTTGACGCTAGAGGGTCGAACCACCTGTTCGAATGGTCTCCTTGGGTACATTGAGCGGCACCACCATCTGGGGCCTCTGCTCAAATCAGGCCTGTTGCCGAATGAACCGCTGAGAGAACTGTCCGATATCCAGGCCATCATTGCGGCTCATTCTTCCAGCCGTTCGGTGATTCTCGACGCGATAGCGACAGTGGCGACTTTGGGGACCGGATGGCTCGTTTTCGGCGATCAGTCGCTGAGCATCTCCGGGATCGGTGAAAAGATCGCCAGGGACAGGGCGCACGATAAGGCGGCTTCGAAATTTATCTTGGGATCGAGCCTTGGTTCGGTGTTCTATTCGGTGTTTCCACCGAACCCATCGTTCTGGGAAATTGCGAGTGCGACGTTGTTGGTGGGACTCTTTATTACAGCGATCAGCCTTCTTATTGGGCTTCTGAGCGACCCCTGTCTCAAACGGATAGGCTTCCAGCACTCCCAGCTCAATCTGTTGATCGATGCCGTGGAGGACTGTTTGCACAGACAGACACGAAAGCGTATCAAGCCGGTGTTGCGACAACTGGCGGCATGATGGTCGTTCGTCTCAGTCTGTCGGACAGGCTCCTAATAGAACGTATACACCAACAGAGCATTCCCCTGGATACGTGTGTACACGCTGGAGATTTGCGTGTAGTCCACCATGATTTTCAGAAGCCAGGGTTTCGAGAGTCGGGCCGTATAGGCTGCGTGGGCATCGCCTCCAACACGGATCTGGGCGGCTCTCGCCGACTCATCGACATATTGAACTGCCGGTCCTGCTGCAATCGTAAAATCTTGCCTCTCGTCGATCGTATAGCTGGCCGCGAGTCGAGGAATCTGATTCACAAAGATTTGCGGACTGAAGTAGCCGCCGGCAGTCGGTTCTGTCGGACTTGAACGGAAACCGCTCTGATTCTCTCCGTAGTGCGTGACATAGAAGAGATATTCCCCGGACCAGTCCCACTTGCCGGTTTGCCAGAGGGGCATGGCTCCCTTAGCGGCGAGGCCTACCTGCTCATTCTTACTCACAGATTCTGCGCTCACCCATCCGACAAAGGGGGTGACGTCCAGATGAACGGAACCGATGTCGAAGGCGACATCGGTATAGAACAGCGTCGATCGCGCCAGGCCGAGCAGCTGCCCGGTCGTTCGCGAGCCGACGAGTGCGGCAAATGAATCGTAGCGGAATTCTCTCTTCACGCCCGGGCGGATCGAGATCGACGGTCTGTCGTACACGTACTCGAATTTGTAGGCCATGCCGTCACCGCGCGGCGCGTCATGATACTCGATAAGCATATCGAAGCGGTGTGTCGGGTTGATCCGCAGTTGGTTGCCGAATGAAAGATATCCGCCGGTTCGTTGTTCTGATGAACTCCAGAAATGTTCCCCGCCGACTTCCAATGTGGTGGTGGTAAAGGGACTCACATCCACTTTGCCTCGGGAGCCCAGGCGAATTCCATACAGCTCGAACGGCTTCTCCGGTTGTGCCAACACTGAGATCACGCCTTCTACGGCGGGTTCCCGTCCTTTGAGCATGTCGCGCCGCAAGGCGGTCATGTCACCGGGCTCTCGGCGTGCCGCGTGCCGTGCGAGATTGGCGTGATGAAGGGCTAAGTCATTCTGGCCGAGCCAGGCATAAGCCTTGGCCAGGCCCTGATGCGCCTGTGAACTGTGGGGTTGTGAAGTCAAGACTCTGTCGTACTGGGCCACGGCTTCTTGAGCTGTTTCCTTTTGGGCGGCCAAATGGCTCGCGTATCGCAACCGCATCGCCGGATCATCCTGGCGCTTGAGTCCCATGCGGTAGTACTTGAGCATATCTTTCTCACGATATGTGGCGTAGCGGGACCACTCCAGGGCCTGAGCTTGTTTGAATGCAATCTCAGGATCGTCGTCGTATTTCGCAAGATAGCGGTCGAAGGTCTCAATCGACTTGTCCTTGAGTCCTTGCCGTTCGTAGGCGATCCCCAAACTGCGTAAGGATTCGCGATGGTCCGGATCATGCTCGACGACTCTTTCGAACGCTTCGATCGCGGCTTTATAGTTCTCGATCTCCATATTGGCTCGTCCGCGTGAGAGATACCATGATTCGACAAAATCCGCGGCAATCGTACACGGCGAATACATGAACAGATTCCAGACAGTCAGAGAGAGTATGAAGTAACGGTAACGCATACGCGGTGTTGCCTTTCAGTCAGATAGTCGTGGGTGTTGATGACTCGATCGATGGGCGGGAGCCCGGGATGCCGGGGTCGACTGCGCTGGACGTTGCGCCGAACCGCCAGATGCCGGGAGCTATGAGTTTGCGGTAACACGATCTGTAGCGGGCCGCTCCGGTCGTAGCCTGAATTGTCCATTCCTCATCCGAAGGCAACGGTGGTCCAAACCCCAGAAGGCCGATCCCGCCGGCTGATCGATTACGAAGAAGCACGGTGCGTGTGTGATCCTGAGTCTGGATGGTGACCAGACGATAGAGCCCTATTCGAGGAGTCCTACGCCGTCTGGTTCGTAGCGGGGCGAGGCTACGCCACAAGCCGGCCAGCAAATGGCCGGCCATCAGCAGTTTGCTGCGGACGCTAGCCCGGTGTGCTGCGGACCATGTGGCCGGATCGGCAAAGATCGTCAACACCATCGCCCGGCGATGCTCCTCATTTTGATCAACAAAGGCCAGGCCGCACCGAGCGCGGCCGGCCACGGGCTCATGATAAACGACACGAGCCTGACAGGTGAAGGGGGGAATCGTTTGCGCTGTGAGATTGACTATGGAGGGGATCGAGTCGGTGTGAGCCGTCTCCAGAGATATTCCGGTCAGGCTCACGTCCCGGCTCAGGCCATCCAGTGCATAGCCATCGGTTTCCAGCCGGAGCGGAATGGCTTTCCGAATGCGTTCCTCAGCGCGTCGTTGTGGTTGTTCCCAGGCCATGAGCAGGCCGGCGCTCAGGCCGATCAGATTGACGGCAGCCCAGCTGAGATTAAAGAAATAGGCGTCTTTCTCGATGCCGAAATACCAAAATTCCCACAGTCCCTTACCAATCGCCACAAGGGTAATGGTCGTAGCGATCAGCAAGCCTGCAGATGAACGCCAGTCGAATGATCGGCGGTGAGTGACCAGTCCCTTCGGGGTGACCTTGAAACCCATTCGTTTCGGAAGCAGCAGGTCAAACATGGAACGAAAAAGCGGAAAGCAGACGGTGGTTTCGTACACCGTCGACCACAGCAGCCTGGGCCAGCCTGGCAAGAGCACCGAGGAGATCAGAGGGACTAGCACAAGAAAAGGGAGTAGGTATGCCAGCAAGATTGAGACATCGGCAAAGATCGGGTGCAGGTGGAAGGCCAAAAAGTACAGCGGGGTGATCCAGAAAATCACGCGCGCAACGGGAAAGAAGAAATAGTAGAGCGAGGCAAAATAGCCGATCCGGTGGCGGATCGACAGACCGCGGCAGAAAAGAGGATTGTCTTTGAAGAAGATCTGGAGGCAACCCAGCATCCAGCGACGCCGCTGGACCAAATAGGAGGCCAGGTTCTCCGCAGTCAATCCCACCGCCAGATCCTTATCGACGAATGCCGATTTCCAACCATGGGCATGCAGGTGCTGACTGGTGTGGATATCTTCCGTGATGCTCATCAGCTTGAATCCATTCAGTGCTGTGATAGCGGCCCGCCGAAACACCGCTCCACTTCCCACAAAGAATGAACCACCCCAGCCCTGGCGCGCTCCCTGGATGGCATGGTTGAACATGTCCTGCTCGTTGGGGATGTGAGGAGACGTCCGGAGCGCGCGCTGAAAGATGTCCTGATTATAAAAGTGATGCGGGGTTTGGACGAATCCCATACGAGGATCAACAAAGAACGGCACAGTTTCCCGGAGAAAACTTGTGACAGGAATGTGGTCCGTGTCGAACACCACGATCAATTCGCCGTCCGTCTGAGTGAGCGCGTGGTTCAGATTTCCAGCTTTGGCATGCCGGCGGGGTCCCTTGATGTAGGAGGCTCCGAAACGGCCGGCCAATTGCGCGACGTCGTCACGATGGCTGTCGTCGAGGACATAGATGCGCTTCGGTCCATAGGTCATGGCGCAAGCGCCGATCAGCGTCTGCGCGAGAATGGCGCACGACTCTGAATAAATCGGGATTAAGACATCGACCGTCGGGGCGAATTTCTCTGTGGTCGGAGGGGGTACAGCGGGAGAGGGGCGGCGACCGATGCCGACTTGGACGAGCAGGAGCAGCACGGTCGAGAGGGCATAGCATTCGGCAACCCAGAGAGAAAGACTGATCGCGAGCCCGCCCGATTCAATGGTATTCAGTGTGTTGAAAATCCGCCACCAGAGATAGCGCACACAGAGCGTCAATGCACACAGTAGAAAGGCCACAGTGAAAACCGGATGCCATCGCGCCATAAAGAACAGAGCGATCGTGACGGCGAACAACTCCCAAGGGAAGTGGGTGGAAAATCCTTCATAATCAAAAGGCCGTAGAAAGCCGAGGAATTCGTCGTAGTGTCTGACCTGTTGAAGCGACGTGGCTTGGCTGAACCACAGCCAGTTATGCAAGTAGTACGGCGTCGCTTTCCCCGCCAACGCCGTTCGTTGCAGATCAGTCAATTTGCGCTGAGTGAGGGTCGATGCGAAGTCCGGTTGTTCCTGGAGCGCCAGTGCGGATACCGTCGCGTAGAGCGGAAGTCCTTCTATCACGGAGCGGGGAGTTCCATCGAGCGTGTAATGATCGACGAGGCGGCCATGGGCACGCCATTCGCGTTGGAAGAAATCGAGCATCGTGGTCCGCAACGGCCCCTCCGCACGGTTGAACCACTGCGCATCCAGGGCAACACGCCAGAAGATGGGGAATGCGTCATAGCTGAATTCCGATACGCGGCCGTTCGTGGGATGCTGCAGGGAGAGCTGCTGTGTTGTCCGATTCCAATAGAGAATGTCCGGGGGCAGCGCAACATGCTCCTGGTCGTATAGCCAGTGGAGGGTCGCGTACGCATCGTCGATGACGCGCGCCCAGGGATGTGCTCCATCGACGGTTGCGAAGACTTCATAGGCATAGGGCGCAAGATAGGCGACATGGATGACCGGATGGTCCTCGTGTCGCGCCCAATTGCCTGCGGTGACATAGATGTGGGAATCGGTATGCAAAAGTTCCAGATCCCAGATCGACGTGAGAATAGCCAGGGCTTCCTGCTCATAGGCCGGCTGATCGAATCGCCGTGCGGCCAGGACCAGCGCGAGCGCGATGTCCGTGTCCGCATCGGTAGCCGAATTCATCGACAAGACCTTGCTCTTCCATTTCCAGGCGAATAATTTGTCGTCGCGCACTTGAAGATGTTCTTTTGTCCATGCCCATACACGGTCGAACATGAGGCGATCTCCGGACCACACCGCGCGGAGCATGGCATACCCCTGACCTTCAGACGTCGTGACACCCTGTTCATCCCAGCTCACCACCCGGCCATTCACAATGAAGGTTTGTTTGTACAAGCTCCAGAGAGCGGAGAGATCGTCCAACTCCCGGATGTGCCGGTCGCTTGACCGTTCCGACTGCGTATTTGCGGCGAAAATGGACGGTGCCTCTGCAAGGCACCCACAAAGAAGAGCGAGTGTAATCACCCATGCGTGCGGCAGAGCGCTCGTCACGGCGCCCGAGATGATGAAGAAACGGCGGGCGGATCTGATCGAAAACAATGTGTGACTCGAAGCCTGTGGTCTGAAGAATGCTGGCACACGATACCGGTGTGGGTGAAACCCTGTCAACGCAGACGGGTTGGGGTTGGGGGAGCTGGGTTGGCGTGCGTCAGTCCCCTTGACAGACTTGGATAAATATTCGACAACCAATCGGAGCAGTATTACGTTTGGTGAAGCCAATGTTGTCACGTCGATACCAGATCGGTCTATTTTTCAGCGTGCTCGCCGTGGTGGGTATCTATTTGATCCTCCCGCTCACGGCATCGTATTTCCTGGCTCAAGGACTTCGTCAGGACGGCTACAAGCACGTGATGATTCAGCTGGGGTATCCACGTTGGGACGGGATGCACATTCCCGTCGTTGCCTTTCAACAGAATATCGGTGGAGAGCAAGTACTTATCTCCCTTACGAACGCCGAAATTGCCTATCGGTTGCCGGAGCTAGTGCGTGGTCGAGTGACCCGGGTGTGGCTTTCCGATGTCGCCGTGCAAGTGCTCAATTCGGCGGCGTCCGGACTCGATCACGGGGAAGGGGTGACGCGAAGTGAGGCTGACGACGACGAATCGCCCTGGAGCTTGTTGACGGCCGGTGATTTGTTGCGACATTTGCCGATTCTTCCCTTCGATGAGTTACAGCTGGATCGGGTGACGATCTTTCGAGAACAAGCGACCGGCCCGCTTCGCAAGGTGACTATTGCCGGTAATCTCAAGTATCGGGATGGGGAACTGGGAGGACATCTTACATTTCAAGGCCGTGATACCGCGTCCTATGGTTTGACTGTGGCTGGAAATTCAGCAAGCACCTGGTCGGCTACTTTGGTGTCTCAACGACTACAAACCGTGCCGATCGTGTCATGGCACTCTCAGGCGCACCCGAGCGATTCTCAGGTTGAGATTAAAGGACAGCTTGAGGTGAATGTCCGCGAACTCGCGCCCTTTATCGCGTTGCTTGTTCCGATAGGTCCGGATCTGGGGAAAGTGACAGGAGCGCTGGAGATGAACTGGACCGGAACCGCGGCGTCTGAGGCGACGCTTACCTCGCTCTGGAGGGACTCACGCACGCACCTGGATGGAAATGTCCGTCTGAACGGCACCTTGCCTGCATTGAAGGGTGTTGCACATGACATTACCGTGGCCTACACGGGCACATTTACCGGCAACGCGATGCAGATCGGATGGACATTGGCTCCGGGTGTGTTGGTGTCAGCGACTGTCAATGCCCAACCCCGCATCATTCCCGATGCTCTGCGGATGATGCTCCCGCGCGGATCTCAACCATTGAGTATTCACAACAGGGAGCCCGTCAAGGGAATGCTCTATTGGGCAGAGGCGCCGATACGCACGATCGTTGAAGGGCCGCTGCACGTGACCTACGGAAAAACTGCAGGACCATTGGTTGGGGAGTTTCAAACGAGCCGCGCAGAAGGAGCGGGGAGCGAGCTGGTGTCGGCGGAGGGAACCTATCGGGTGACAGGAGTCGTTCCCAAAGCCATCACCGAGATGCTGTCTGCTCAAGAAGCGATGGCCGATCTCCGAGGAACCGTGTCTCTGACACAGGCCTCGATAGGAGGAACGCTTTCCCCCGAATCGTTCGTGACCGTCAAGCAGATTTACCACGGGACTGTTGCTGTGCCGAAAGTGACGCTTCAGCCGTCCGACACGCTTTCCGTACGTTGCGATCTCCCTGATATTCATTGCAGCGCCGGGCCGGCGTCTGTGGCGATGCGTCTTTCCACGATGAACGTGATGGGCCAGGACATTCATATTGATCGGGGCGCCGTCGCGCTGCAACTTGCTGAAGTCACCACGAAAGCATGGAATGTGCAGGGTAAAATCTCAATGGGTGGCGTGTCGCTCAATCTTGCTCCATTGAAAATTCCAGCGACGGATTGGAAAGTCCGGTTTACCGCCAATCAAGCAGGGATCAGGGCAGATCTTCGGATTGACGCTCCCTTGCGAGCGAGTCTGGTCACGGCCGAGATTGAGCAGCCGTTTACGGCAGGGCAGGGCAGCGCGCATGGCATGATCGGCCCCATTGTCTTTGATAGCGAAGATCGCCGGTTGAGCCGGCTGATTTCCGGAATGCCGATGCCGCTAGAAATACTGGATGGCCGGGTCGTGTCCACGGTCGACGCCTCGTGGTCTGGCGGATTGGGGGAGTCGGCGCATGGATTGCAGCTGACATCGGGAATGATCAAGATCGTCGCCGATAAACTGTCCGGCCGGTATGACGAGTATGTCGTTAAAGACGCCAATACAACGATGGCCTTACGCACAAACGGGTTTGACTCGCTGGTGACTGTCGAACCGGCGCCGGTGACCATCGGATCGGTACAGATTGGCATTGACGTGACAAACCTGTCTGCACTGGTCCAAGGATCATGGAAATTTCATGAGGGACTACAGGTCATTGAGGCGAAAGATTTCAGGTGTGAGATGTTCGGAGGCTCGGTCGCCAGCCCGGGCATCCTGGCAGACGTTGCCAAGCCACCCTATCATGCGACAGTGATACTGCGAGATTTGGATCTGGCCAAGGTCCTGAGCGTGGAACACAATCAGGGGATACAAGGAACCGGGACCTTGAATGGAACGTTGCCGATCGCGATCACGCCTGGAGGACTGACGGTCAAGGATGGGATGGTAACTGCGCTCCCTCCGGGAGGGGTCATACGCTACGGATCGACGCCGGAGTCATCAGCGGTTATTTCGGAGACCAATACCCAGTTGCATCTGGTGACACAGGCGCTAAACAACTTTCATTATACATTGCTGCGAGTTGGTGTAGACTATGCTGAAGCTGGGACGCTGATGCTGACGGCTCGATTGGAAGGAAGAAATCCGGACCTCAAAAAGATTCCTCCGGTGAATTTCAATCTAACCGTTCAAGAACACATCCCGACCCTCTTGAAGAGCCTGCGCCTTGTCGATGATATTCAAGATGCAGTCGAGAGGAAACATAAACGGCCATGATCGCGATGAGGTTTGCAATGCGGCGTCCGAATAGTCTGACAACAGTGATAGGGCTGGCGATCGGAGGGATAGTGGTCGCAACAGGAGCCTGTACGCCTCGTGTTGAAGTGATGGCGCCGGATAAACCGATCACGATCAACTTGAATGTCAAAATCGACCATGAGATTCGTGTCAAGGTGGACAAGGAATTGGATAAGGTGCTGTCAGAGGACAGCGGCCTCTTTTAGCGGGAGATACAGTCATGATGGTATGGATACCAAGAATTCTATTGGGTGTGGCGGTGGGATACCTGGTCTGTACGCAGCCTGTCTTCGCTCTTTCGCTCGAAGAAGCCAAAACAAAAGGTCTGGTTGGAGAAAACAGTACCGGCTACCTAGGGGCCGTCAATCCCGCAAATTCTGAGGCACAGGCGCTTGCCGAGGAGATTAATAAGAAACGCCGCCAGGCCTATCAGGACATTGCCCGCCGAGATGGAGCGAGCGTGAGTACGGTCGAATCACTGGCAGGGGAAAAAGCGATTGAAAAGACCAAGCCGGGGAACTACGTCCAAGGTCCCGGCGGCTGGATGAAAAAATAGCGCGTTATCCGTAGCGGTCGTTTTCCCATGGCAGTGCCGTATTGGAATATCCCCGGACTTCCCAGAACCCCTTCTCATCCTTGTCAGCAAACGTAATTTCCTTCACCCACTTCGCGCCTTTCCAGGCATAGCGTTTCGGGACGATGACGCGCGCGGGTCCGCCATGGTCTTTGCTCAGCGGCATGCCGTTCCAGGTATGGGCTAGGAGCACATCGTCATCGTTACAGACTTCGAGTGGAAGATTGGTTGTGTAATCGTCATACGACTTGAAGAGCACGAATTTTGCGAGTGTAAGTGGTTTTACCACCGACATGATGTGCTTGAAACTGACGCCTATCCACTGATTGTCGAAGCGGCTCCATGACGTCACGCAATGGAAGTCGGACCGGTCGGTGAATTGAGGTTGCGCCATGAATTGTTCCCAGGTCCAGGTGATCGGGGCCGTCACAAAGCCTCCGATTGTCAGCCCCCATTCAGTCAACGGAATCTCAGGTTTGAACCCAAGATCCAGCACAGGGAACGTTTCAACGAGGTGTTGCCCTGGTGGAAGGCGGCTATCGCCCTCGTAGAATACTTCCCGCTCTTCCCCGCCCCTTCGGGCTTTCGCCCATTGCTCTTTGGTTTTCGTCAGGCGACTACTCTCATCCATGATGGCCTCCGTAGGGGGAGACTACGGCAGCACGGGGTGTTCTGGCAACTGGGATATGACCGCACGATCTAGAGAGACCGGATGGAATATGAAATGTTCGTGTAAGTAATGGAAATATTGTGAATAATGACCCTGGTACACTTGAAAGTCGTAACACTGGATGGGACACCAATGGCTCCACGCCGCGCTATGACGGTATGCAGACTGTTCACCTTGGGACTGATTGGACCGGTTGTCCTATTCTGTCATCTTTTGATTCCCGGTCTGTCCCGTGCATCCTCACCAGCGACAGTGAAGAAGGAGATGAAACGGTCTTTGGTTGAACCCCTTGCATCGGACAAGTCTGTTCCTGCCGTTCGCTGGAAAATCGCGAGCAAGAACTCTCCGCAGTCTGTCTCGAACAAGACCATAGCGACCAAGACAAAGAGGCTCTCGCATTCAGCCCGTGTGTCAAAGAAAATTGGCTCGAAGAAGCTGAAGAGGCGGGCGCAACCGACGGCTGTTGTTGAGCCACAGCCTCTGATCCCGGCGAATGTTGTCCATTTTGGAATGCTGGAACAGCCGGGTCGGTATGATTACGGGCGGGATCGTCGGACGGGGCGGGTGCTTGTTCCCCAGGCAGCAGGATCGGTGCACGACCATTTTCCGGAGCTCGATCAAAACCACGACGGAGTGATCGATCCATTCGAGCGCGTAGTAGGCCGGCTCGACATCGAACATGACGCAACCAAACGCTGATTGGAAACGGAGGGTGTTCTGTATGGATGCTACAGTTTTCAGAAAAACTGGCCGAATAGATGACCAATCGATACAATCTAGACATCACGATGTTGTGTTTCTGGATACTGCAATGCTTGTCATAACACTCATGTTCCTACTGCTCGGCGCCGGATGTGCTAGTCCAGACCTCTCCTTGACCGATGAACATGCCACAATTCGCGAAGATGCCTGCTCCATTCGGCAGTACAAGGCGGAGTCCGAGGGGCAGTCCTCAAAGTCCTGCCGGCCTCAACGAACGTGGCTCCAGGACGTCGGTACGACCCTCAGTGGGGCAGCCCCCGCCTTCAGCACACCCAGGCCATAGCGCCAGGGTCTCTTCCGCAATTCCGCTTCAGTACGGCTGTCTGCCCGCATCCTTTATAAGCGTTCCTGCTGCAATCTCCATCGGCGCTCGTGAAGCGTATCTCGTATCTAGCAAACAAAGATGAGCCGTATGCTCTTTCCGGCCTGGCTTCACGCTTCACGAGATACGCCCGCATCGCTAGACGAGTGAAGGAGTCTTCACGGGTACGTGCATTCAATCTGTAAGAATGCAACATATCGACCGACAAAGCCCATAGATTGAAATTGCGGCATTGACAGCGCCAAATGGAGCCACCATGATAGATCAACAGGGTGCTATGCAGACTGATATGTCGATTCCAGAACAGGCCAGAGGGTCGATTGCCGGAAAGGTTGTCATTGCGGCGGTCATCGCTGTTGCGATCGGCGCGTTCTTGTATTTCGATCTGGGGCAATATCTTTCGCTCGATGCGTTGAAGCAAAACCGCGATCGGCTGCTGGCATTTACCGAGTCCAATTACGCCGCATCCGTGGCGATCTTCATTCTGACCTATATCGTCGTCACGGGACTGTCGCTCCCCGGTGCGGTGATCCTTACCCTGGCCGGGGGATTTGTGTTTGGCGCGGTGATTGGCACGCTTTTCGTGAATCTCGGCGCTACGACCGGTGCCACGCTCGCGTTTCTTGCGGCACGATATCTGCTGCGCGATTGGGTCGAGCAGAAGTTTGGCAGGTGGATCGAACCGGTGCAACAAGGATTCGCCAAGAATGCCTTCAGTTACTTGTTGACGTTGCGATTGATCCCGCTGTTTCCATTTTTCGTGGTCAACCCTGTTTCAGGGCTGACCCGCGTGAACGTCGGGACGTACGTGGCGGCGACAGCCATCGGGATTATTCCGGGGTCATTCGTCTATGCCTATGCCGGGCGTCAGCTTGGCACGATCAGTTCCCTGGAAGAAATCGCCTCACCGAACGTCATCGGCGCGTTCGTGTTGTTGGGGCTGCTGGCTCTGGCGCCGATCGTGTACAAGAAGTTCTTAGAGAAACCGGCGTGATCAGAATTCTGTGAAACGTGTGAGACGCCTGAGTCGTTTGCGGAAAGGTCGGACGTGATGTCGGAGTATGACCAAAGCCTTGTTTTGCCGAATGATGAGCACAATCAACAGCTCGTCGCCAATGTCCATCCCGGCAATTGGGTCAATCCAGAGCCGGCTGGGCGGTACAACATCGTGGTCATCGGGGCAGGAACCGCCGGATTGATTACAGCGGTCATTGCCGCAAGTCTGGGGGCTAAGGTCGCGTTGATCGAGAAACATTTGATGGGGGGCGATTGTTTGAATGTCGGGTGCGTGCCGTCGAAAGGTATGATCCGCGCTGCCAGGGCGTGGGCCGATCTGCGCAATGCTGCTGAGTTCGGCCTCCATGTTCCCGCCGGGGTACAATACGACTTCGGGGCTGTCATGGCGCGAATGCGAAAATTTCGGGCTCGCATCAGCAAGAACGATTCAGCCCATCGGTACGCGAAATTAGGGGTGGATGTGTATATCGGCAGCGGCCGGTTTACCAGTTCTGACGTCATTCAGGTCGATGGGTCTGCAGGAAACCGAACCCTAACCTTTGCGAAAGCAGCCATTTGCACGGGCGCTCGCGCGGCTGCCCCTCCAACGCCAGGATTGAAAGAGGCCGGGTATCTCACCAATGAAACCGTCTTCTCGTTGACGGAACTGCCGTCTCGTATCGGCGTCATCGGGGCAGGCCCGATCGGATGTGAGCTGGCGCAATCATTTGCCAGATTCGGGAGCCAAGTTTATCTGGTCGAAGCCGAGCATGGCATCATGCCGAACGAGGATCGTGATGCAGCGGACATTGTCGAACAGCAGATGTTGCGCGACGGCGTGACGCTCCTCTGTTGCGGGAAAGGGTTGAAAGTTCAGAGGACAGAGCTCGGCAAACGGTTGTCGGTCGATTCACATGGGCGACAGTATGATGTGATGGTTGATGAAATCCTTGTCGGAGTCGGACGAGCGCCGAATGTCGAAGGTATTGGGCTGGATGCCGTCGGAGTTGAGTATGACAAGTCCGGGGTGAAGGTCAATGACCGATTGCAGACCACCAATCCGAGCATCTATGCAGCCGGGGATGTTTGCTCACGGTACAAGTTTACCCATGCCGCCGATGCTATGGCACAAATTGTGATTCAGAATGCCTTGTTTCCACACCCCTTGGGGTTGGCCTATGCCAGCGTTGAATCCTTGACCATGCCCTGGTGTACTTTTACGGAGCCGGAAATCGCACATGTCGGAATGTACGAGAAGGATGCGAAGGCGAAGGGCATCGAAGTCGAAACCTACACATACAAGCTTGATGAAGTGGATCGCGCAATTCTTGATGGGGAAGATGAGGGGTTCGCCAGAATTCATATCCGGAAGGATACGGATAAAATCGTGGGTGCGACGATTGTCGCGTCACATGCCGGCGACATGATCAGCGAGTTCTCTGTCCTTATGAAAGCCGGCGCCGGCGCGAAGGTCTTGGCCGCGACGATCCATCCCTATCCGACCCAGGCTGAAGTGAACAAGAAAGTCGTCAATCTCTGGCGCAAGGCGCACTTTTCGCAACGCACGAAGGATATCCTGGTGAAGCTGTTTGCCTGGATGAGACGGTAGGGGGAGTGGATGGAGCCTGATGATCTTCTGTGCTCGCGCAACGCGCGGCCTCAGAAAGCCCTCGCCTGGGCTAATGGCATGGCTCGGCGTGCCAGTGGGTGGGCGGGTGAAAAGTTCTGCGCGCAGTGGAAGACCATCAGGCCCCATCCCGGAAGAGAGAGCGAGAAAGCTCGGTGTGTATACACCACGCGCGCAACCGAAGGCAACACACGTCGGCCCTCAAAGAGCGAAACAGTAAAATGGTAGTAGTGACGAGCGTACTTCTTGCGATGTTGCTGTTACACGCTCCGGCATGGCTCTGGGCACAGAGCGGGACGGTGCTTGAGGTGGGAAAGTTTTCCACAAGCGAACCGGGCAGCCGCCTGCCGGACGGTTGGAAGCCGCTCACCTTTAAGAATATCCCTAAGCTGACGACATACGAACTGGTGCGAGACGGCGAGCGTGTCGTCATCAAGGCCAGCAGCGATGCGTCGGCTTCCGGGTTGACCAAAGTAGTGAAGATTGATCCGAAAGAATTTCCTGTCGTGCGGTGGCAATGGAAGGTCGATAACTTGCTCAAGACCAGCGATGCTACGCGCAAAGACGGCGACGATTATCCGGCCCGCCTCTACATCACATTTGAGTACGACCCTGACAAGGTGAGTTTTGGAAAGAAACTCAAGTATAAGGCGGGCCAAGTCTTGTTCGGAGACATTCCGATCGGAGCGATCAACTATGTTTGGGAAAGAAAAGCGCCGGTCGGCGCGGTGATCGATAACGCATATACAGATTTCGTCAAAATGGTGGTCGTGGAAAGTGGTCCTCAAAAGATCGGCGTATGGACTGATGAATCGCGCAACATTTACGAGGACTATACGAAAGCGTTCGGTGAGGAGCCGCCGATGATCAACGGCGTGGCGATCATGAGTGATACGGACAACACGAAAGAACGCGTGACGGCGTATTATGGGGACATTGTGTTCATGAAAGCGCATTAAGAAACACCACGCGACACGTCTCAATCTCGTGTGCGGCTCTCTGTTGTTGAACGCACGGCGTTCGCACACACCCGTTATCCAATCCCATACATTCTCATGATCTTTCTGCTTTCTTGCTCTTGAATTCTCCCAGGCTCCACAGGTCGTGGGCTCAAGCACAAACGTTGTGACACAAATGTGATGCTTTCGCGAGAACCGCGTGAGACGACCGCGCTATCGTGGAAGGGTCGATTTCTTGCAATTTATACATAATCTAAGGAGGATGGGATGATACGCACATTGATCATGGGTGCGCTGGTATCGGCGATTACTCTGTCAGGGTGGGTGGCCACCCCGACATTCGCCAACGAGGAATGGCAATGGCCAACGGTCTACACCATGTCGAATGAGACGGACGGCAATGCCGTCTTGGCTTTCAGGCAGCACGGAGATACGCTGGCTCCTGCGGGATCATTTTCAACAGGGGGAAAGGGGTCAGGAGGTGGACTGGGTAATCAAGGCGCCCTTGCCCTCAGCGATGACGGCGAGACCCTTCTGGTCGTGAATCCTGGCAGTCATGATATCTCGGTATTTGAAATCAGTGGTCGCCATCTGAAGTTGATAGACCGAGTGCCTTCCGGGGGGACCCGCCCGATCAGTATTGCCACACATGAAGATTATGTCTATGTCTTGAATGCAGGAGGTGCCGGCAACATCGCGGGGTTTGAACTGACACAGCACAACAAGTTGAAGCCGATCGCGGGATCGATTCAGCCACTCAGTGGGGCCAACACCGCGCCGGCACAAATCTCGTTCAATCTGTCGGGTGATACGCTGGTCGTTACCGAAAAAGCCACGCAGATTATTGACACCTATGCGGTGGATGAAGACGGTGTGGCCTCTGCGCCGGTTTCGCAGCCATCCAACGGCGCAACCCCGTTCGGCTTCTCCTTTACTCCGCGAGGGGTACTGGTAGTCAGTGAGGCCTTCGGAGGCGCACCGAATGCGTCCGCCGTCTCGTCGTATAGTCTGCGCGATGGACAATTGACTGTCCGGAGCGGGTCGGTCTCCACCACCCAAACGGCCGCGTGCTGGATCGTGATTACCAAGAACGGGAAGTTTGCGTACGCCAGCAATACCGGCAGTAACAACATTTCCAGTTATCGAGTGAGAAGTGCCGGGAGGTTAACGTTACAGGAGGCGGTGGCAACGCCCACCGGAGCCGGGCCCATCGACATGGCCTTGAACAAGAACAGCCGGTTCTTGTATGTGCTCAATGCAGGATCCCGTTCACTCGAGGTCTTTCGGGTCAATCGTGGCAATGGGGGCTTGGCTCCAGGGACTGGCGTTTCTGGCCTCCCTAATGGGGCCAATGGCCTTGTTGCGCGATAACTGCCGCCGACGTCAGGTTCCTAGTCTCAGGACCGCTCAGAAGTCTTGCATTGACGAGGCTTCTGAGTGGTCGAGACTGAGTATGTCGGTACGAGCACCGGATTACCAACGCTGGTCAGGTGATGGTCAATTGTTTGGCAGTGGACAGGATGGAGACGTCATGGCACCTCGCACAATCCTGGTGATTGAAGATGATCCTGATATCGCTCAACTCATGCAGCTGCATCTGCGCGATACGGGATATGAAGTTGATATGGCACAGGATGGTTCAGCAGGCCTTCAACAGGCTCTTGGCAAGTCCTATGATCTGGTGATTCTTGACCTCATGCTTCCTGGATTCGATGGATTGGAAGTGTGCCGAAAACTACGCGGAGCATCGAAGTACAGTTTGGTCTTGATGGTCACGGCCAAGTCGACAGAACTGGATCGGGTATTAGGCCTGGAGGTGGGCGCGGATGACTACATCACTAAACCATTCAGCATCTTGGAGCTTCTCGCACGAGTGAAAGCCTTGTTCCGGCGCATGGATGCACTTCGCGCCCCGGCTCCCATCGGGAAGCCCCTGATCATTCATGCAGGCGATTTGGTGATTGATGTCGATAAACGAAAGGTTCAGCTGCGTGGTCAATTGATCGAGTTGACGGCCAAAGAGTTTGACCTCTTGCTCCATTTTGCCCGACACCCTGGCCAAGTCTATACCCGTGCCAAGCTATTGGATGTTGTCTGGGGCTACTCACACGAAGGGTATGAACATACTGTGAATTCTCACATCAATCGACTGCGGGCCAAAATTGAAAATGATAGCAGTCGGCCTCGGTATATTTTAACCGTGTGGGGAGTCGGCTATAGTTTTTCTGAAGAATGGTCGGAGCGGTAAGGCATGTTCAACACGCTGTATGGAAAGTTGGCGGCCGTTCTCTTCGGTCTGTTTTGTGTGATCGGCGCCGTAGCCATTCTGCTCACGCTCTATGCCACCCGATTGTACTTCCAAGAAGCGAGCCAGAAGCTGAATCGGACCCTAGCCGAGCACATGGTGTCCGACAAGGCCCTGATGCAGGAGGGACGGGTCAATGACGAGGTGGTGAAGGAAATCTTTCACCAGCTGATGGTCATCAATCCCAATATTGAACTGTATCTGCTTGATCCCCAGGGAACAATTCTCAATTATTCCGCTCCCCCTGGGAAGATCAAGCGACAACATATCTCTCTTGACCCGCTCCATCGCTTCTTGTCTGGCGCCGAGGACTTTCCAATACTGGGAGATGACCCTCGTGATCTGACACGGAAGAAGGTGTTTTCCGTTTTTCCGATTGAGACGTTGGGAGGTTCTATTGAAGGCTATCTGTACATCATTCTGGGCGGGGAAGAGTTTGATTCCGTCATGCAGATGCTGGCGGAGAGTTATATTCTTCAGCTGAGCCTATGGACCGGAGGAGCCATCCTGGTATGTACCCTCCTAGCCGGACTACTCTGTTTGAAACTCTTGACGAGAAAACTCCACTCCCTGGCCTCGGCGATGGATAACTTCAGGCGCGCTGAACTCTCAGCACAGCCCGAGGGCTTGTCTCCATCCGATGGTCTACCGTTGGCCGCCAAGCGGGCGGATGAAATTGATACGCTGGAGACGACCTTTGTACAAATGGCTGACCTCATTCGGCAACAAGTTCGCCAGCTAAAAGAGACCGATCAGCTGCGGCGCGAACTTGTCGCTAATGTCTCACACGATTTACGCACCCCAGTCACCAGTCTCCAGGGATATCTTGAAACCTTGGTGCTGAAGGAAGGCGCGCTGTCGTCTCAAGAGCGACGACGGTATCTGGAAATTGCCACTGCACAGAGCAAGCGACTCGGAGACCTGATTGCCGAACTGTTTGAACTCGCCAAACTAAATTCCCAGGAAATGAAGCCTCGTGTTGAGTCGTTTGCACTCGGCGATCTGGTGCAGGACGTAGTCCAAAAGTTTCGGATGATCGTCGAAGCCAAGCAGGTGACGCTCCAGGCGAAGTGGGGGAAAACTCCCCCGATGGTATTAGCCGATATTGGACTGATCGAACGGGTTCTCGAAAACCTGATCGAGAATGCCCTGAGATACACCCCACAAGGAGGACGGATCACAGTGATCTTGAGCCGTATGGGTGAGAAGATCATGACACGGGTCACGGATACCGGTTGCGGCATTCCGCCGAATGATCTTCCACATATCTTTGACCGGTACTATCAGGCCGGGAAGAAACATCACGCAGGTGAGACCGGAGCCGGCCTCGGACTCGCGATCACGAAGCGAATCCTAGAGTTGCACGGAAGTACCATTGAAGTGGAGAGTGTCCTCAATCAAGGGACGACTTTCTCATTTCACCTGGCAGTTGCCCAGCCGAGCTTCATCCGGTTTACGACCCCGGCAATTGAATACTTCCCCCACAGATAAACCTTCCGGTCACACATCACAG
Organism: Nitrospira sp.; assembly: GCA_022843785.1. Taxonomy (GTDB): domain Bacteria; phylum Nitrospirota; class Nitrospiria; order Nitrospirales; family Nitrospiraceae; genus Nitrospira_D. Next base: position 53,336 of record JALHMZ010000012.1, on the reverse strand, counting down.
ACTTCTTTCAGGCCCGATTCACTCGACTCACGCGAACACACCATATTCTCTGTGGTGCCGGGGTGTGATTGTGCGGCTGTGTGTCCGAAAAGCGATCAGTGAGCGACAGAGATGTGATGATTGTGTGATGGCGTCGTGATCACTTCCTGCGAATATGTCGGTCAGCACATTATGCCTTCATGGGTGCGCGCTGAATCGATGGGTTTGATCAGAAGCCTGTCGTGTTGGGATGCATGCCTTGCAGGCAATTGTAGACCGGAGGATGAATATGAGGACAACCAGCCCCAGGCATACAGGCTCGATTCGCCGTACTGTATCGGCAGGCAAGACATCGACGGTGGGCGATGTATCTGATGTGATGAACGATGAGGATCGGCTGGTGTCACAATTGCAGGCAGGGGAGGAACAGGCATTCGAAACTGTCGTCACCCACCATCAAGAGACACTGATTCGAATGGCTATGAGGCATGTAGCCAATCGAGCAACCGCTGAGGAGGTTGTGCAGGAGACTTGGATTGCGGTGATGGGCGGGCTGAGTCAATTTGAAGGCCGCTCGTCCCTCTATGCATGGATCTGTGCGATTCTCATCCACAAAGCCAAGGACCGAGGTGTCCGAGAGTATCGTCAAAGGACGTTCTCAGACCTCAATTGGGATACCGCTTACTGGAGTGGGGAGTCAGATCTATCTCAACTGAGACCACACGGGGATTGGCTTGGGCGTTCGACGTACTCCCGCAAGCTTTGGGACGACCAGACGCCAGAGAAGCTGCTGGTAGCAAGGCAGGCCACCGCCTGTATGTGGCACGCGATCGAGACCTTGCCCACAGGCCAGAAGGAAGTCCTGATTCTGCGCGATGTGCAGGGCATCCACACCAAAGAAGTGTGTCAGCAACTAAAGATTTCTGAAGCGAACTTCTATGTGCGGTTACATCGTGCTCGAGAACGAGTGAAAGTGGCGGTCGGGGCTGTGTTTGAGAGAGGCGACTAGGATGACATCACAGCCCGAGGGCAAGGTCTAGAGCGCTGTACGCGAGCGAAGCAGAAAACCGGAGCATCGTGTGAATATGGGCACTCCGGCTTCTGTCAAGAACAGTGTCTCCCAGCCTGTAAGAAAGTGAACGGGTGCCCGACAAACAGTCCAAGAGTGAGCAGCCCGCCTTAATGGAAGCGGGCTACTCAAGGATCGATTATTGAATGGAATTCGCGAAGCCACCTCGCGTGACTTCTGCGCGCACGGTGTCTCCGACTTTCTTTTGTCTGAGGTGTTTCGTATCCTGTCCGACGAATAGCTGGACCTGGTTTCCCTCATAGTCTTCGACCGTATAGGTATTGCCCTTGATTTGTTTTACGGTTCCGCCGATCGTCCTCCATGCGGGACCTGATTTATGATCGCGATGACCGGTTGTAGAAGAAGCGGCGGTTTCCGGCGTTCCATCAGCGTCCGAAGTTGCAGCTGAAGACTGGGGTGCTGTCTTATGTGATTTCTTCGAGCTTTCTGCCAGAGCCGGAGTCGCGAGCATCGCGGTGATCGCCAAGGCTGCCGTCATGATTGACACAGTGGTGTCGGGATTCTTTTGCATCGAGACCTCCTTATGTGAAGGATCCATATCAACTCCGGCTGATTCAGCAAGGCATATGCCCGGCGATATCGATAAGAGATGTCTTGAATATCAGCTGGTTATGAAGTCTGCTTCCACGATAGTCTGAAGGCTGTTGGTTGAAATCGGAGAAAAATTGGCAGGTTGGCGTGCAGATCTGCTCATTCGTCGTTCAGGAAGATAGCGCAACGTAGCTCCCATGTTGATACAAATCGAACCATCCCGGAAGCCTCATGTGGTGTCGCCAGGTCAGGCCGCACTTTCCGTTGAGGGCAGGCCAAGCCTTGGCCGAGCGCTCTTGGGCGGACTGACCAACCTTCTCCTTCGACGCCCATTGCTGGCAGTGTTTCAGGTCAATCTTCGCTGCAACTCTGCCTGCGGGTACTGCAATTTGCCGTTAAATGCCGGCCGGTATGAGATGACTCGTGAAGAAATCCGCCGAGTGTTCGCCGATCTTTATCGAGATGGACTGAGGTTCGTCTTTCTACAGGGAGGAGAACCGCTTTTGCGGCGTGACCTGCCTGAGATTCTTGAAGACTTAGCCGGGATTGGATTTCTGATTACGGTAATCACGAATGGGACCAAGTTGACAGCCGATCTGCTGAAACGGTTCGATCAACTTTCGGTGTCGCTCTCGGTCAGCCTGGATACGTTGGACCGTACCAGATATCTCCAGATCCGCGGCGGCGATCAACTGCCTCAGGTATTGGCCGGTCTGGATCTGCTCCGGCAGTACCGATCCCCTAAATTTCTGACCTGCATCGTCAGTGAAATCAATCGAGATGAAGTGGGCACTGTCGTCAAGTTCGCACGGGACCGAGGATTGCTTCCGGTGGTGGGTGCCTACCATTGGGATGCGGGGCTCTATGGCAAGAAAGATCCAACGCTGATGTATGAACGCCGACAGGCGAGTCTGGTGTTCGAGCGCCTGCTTGCGGATGATGCGCTTCCTCCGGGCTACCTGCGGCAATACGCGAGGGACAATAGCACATGGCTGCAGGGAGGCCGACTCGCAGCCTGCGATGCCGGACGTTACAGCATTGCCATCGATGCCTCGGGTAATGTCTCGCCTTGTCTGTCGCTGCCGGATACGGGAAATCTGCTCCGGTCCTCTCTTGATGAAATATTGTCGCGATTCGACCGGGATTCGATTCAAGACTGTTCAGACCGCTCGACTTGCAACAGGTTGGATGGCAGGGTCATCGGGTCGGTACTCCGCCATCCGATTGCGGCATGGCGCACGCCGGTCCCCAGGTGAAGTGGGAACACGTATGATGGGATTGATGGCGATAGGCGTGTTGCTCCTGCTCCCGGGCTGTTCCGGTGTCGGCCCATCAGGATTCAAACCGGTCAATCCGATTCCCGCCGCCGAGTTTTCCCATCAACTGTTTGAAGAGACATTGGCTGCGCATGTGAAGGATGGCTTCGTCGATTATCCTGCGATCGAATCAGACGATCGTTTCGTGGGTTATCTGACGAGGCTCGACTTGGTTGACCCCGATGCCTTCGCCACGCGCAACGGGCGGCTGGCTTTTTGGATCAATGCCTATAACGCATTTGCTATCAAGGGTATTGTGGACGGGTATTCGCCCGCAAGTTATATCGGACGCTACCGCTACTTTATCGGACGAGCATATCCGGTCGGAGGCGGCACGATTACGCTGTACGATTTGGAGCGGCAGGTGTTGATCAGACAGTTTCATGAACCGCTGATCCATTTTGCCATCGTCTGCGCGTCCGCTTCCTGCCCGCGACTCCAGCAGTGGGTCTACCAGTCGCATGAGTTGGATCGTCAGCTTGATCGTGCCGCCAGGGCTTTTATCAACGATCCCACACGCAATCGTTTCGACCGCAAACGGAAAGTCGCGTCGTTATCCAAAATCTTCGATTGGTTTGCGGAGGACTTTGCCGCAGCAGCCGGATCAACCCTGGCTTATGTGGCACGTTATATTGGCGATCCTGAATTAGCGAGGGACCTGGTTGAGTCCGAATATCGCATCGAATTCCTGGAGTATGACTGGAGTCTGAACGGCATTCCGCCAAAGGAGGTGGCCCGTGATGGTGCGCCCTGATGAACGGGCTCCGATAGCCCGGCTGCTTACCTTTTTAGAACAGGGTGAGCAGATGGCTCATGACTGTGCCACGACACAGGCGTCGATGGTCTTCGAGTCCGGCGCGCGACGATTTCTCCTGAGTCAGGCACGTCAGGAGGCCGCTCATGCCCTGGTCTTCAAGGGGGCGGTTGCATGGCTCGCCCCGAAACACCTCGGTGATTCACTCTGCTTGCCGGCCATGGAAGCGTATCGCAAGTTGTTGCGCGACCGGTTTGCCTGTAATGACCTCTTGGATACGATTCTCGCCGAACAAGTCATTCTCGAAGGCCTGGGTGAGGCCATATTGACTCACATCGAACGAGGATTGGAGAAGCGAGCTGCGCCGTTGGGCCGGATGCGCCGTATCCTGCTTCGCCAAGAAGAAGCCCATCATGGATTCGGGCGCCGCTGGCTTGAGCGGGCGATTGCGCGGGGCGAAACGGATACGCCGGCGCTTCAACGGCGGGCACAGCAGTACCTGGCCCTGTCAGACGCCATGATTCTGGATCTCGGTGATTTATTCGATAGTATCGATGAAGACCCGGCCCAGTGGGCAGCGGATGTGCGGACCTTTTTGCCGGACTGGTTGGCGGAAAAGCCGATGGCTGATGGCAGATAGCTGAGAGAAAAAGGAAGAACCATGGTCTCCGTCGTGATCCCTGCGTACAACGAAGAGAAGGCGCTTCCGAATACATTGCGGGCGCTCTTTTCACAACCGGGAGACTACGAGGTCATTGCCGTCGACGGCGGAAGTGCCGATTGCACGCGGGATGTTTTCCTCCACGCCGGGTTTTCCGAAGGCCCCGTACGCGTCACGCCTCACCCCTCACGCCTGCTCATGACGGCCCCAAAGGGCCGTGCTTCTCAAATGAACACCGGGGCGAAAGAAGCCGGCGGCGAGTGGCTCCTCTTTCTCCATGCCGATACCGTCCTTCCGGAGGGAGCGATTGAGCGGCTGAACAAAATGGAGGCAGATCGCACGATTCAAGCCGGCGGGTTCATGCATCAATTTTCAGGAGACGATTGGCGGCTCAAGGCGATCTCGTTTCTGGATAATTTCCGCTGCACCAGGAGCCGGATCATCTATGGCGATCAGGCCCTCTTTGTCCGGCGTTCCCTGTTCGAGCAGTTGGGGGGATTTCCCAACCAACCGATTCTTGAAGATGTCGTGTTCTGTGAACGGCTCATCAAGGCGACGGAACCGCTTCTGCTCTTTCCGCCCGTTATCACCGATGCCCGCAAGTTTCTGAAGATGGGCGTCTGGCGAAGTTTCCTCCGCGTCTTGCTCATTATTCTTCACGTCGAATACCGCCTGCCGGTTTTGCCGCGTGCGTTTTTCCAAGACATTCGCTAGGTCATTAGCAATCCCGTTTACCTTTTGTCTCTTCCTCCGTCTAACCCATCATAGGAGGCCGAGAAGGAGGGTTTTATGCAACAGGTTCGTTCCAAGGCGAGTGTAGTGATCGTGTCACTGGCATTACTGCTGTCCGGCTGTACATCCACGCTGGTTCGCGACGACGTAAAACGCACCGCCGGATTGGACGGCCATTGCTCAGGAAGCGAATGGGCAGACAACTCCTCACTTGCGGTGTTGCCGGTACCGGTCGTTGCCTTCATTGTGCCGCATTTCGATCTCAATAAAGTTTCCAGTGAGCCATATCTGAACCGTTGTGGAGCCTCCACAAGGGTCGTCAATCGTGATGTGTCAGTCAATCGTCTTGCCTGTCTTCCCGCTGGGCTCACGCGGATTGTTACGCTGGGTATATGGCAGTGGTGTCCGACCCGTGTGAGTTGGTCGGCCGATGTATTGGCCGATGCATCCAAGCCCACGGGATTACCGACAGACGAACAGACTAAGAGCAAACCATAATCATCATTTCCAAAGTAGGAGGTTTCTATGAAACGGGCATCTGTGCTTGTTGGCATGCTGGGTGCGGTTGGATTAGCAGGATTATTAAGCGCCTGCAGCGACGGTTCTCCGTCGGCATCTGCCAGTGCAGGCGGAGCCAGTGGAAGCGGATCGGCCTCGGCGTCGGGGACCGTTACAGGGTTCGGCAGCATCATCGTCAATGGCAAACGGTTCGAGACAGAAGCCGCCTCTGTGAGCATTGACGACCAGCCGTCAAGTCAGTGCGCTGTTAGTCCAACCAACCGGTGTGGTCTTCAGGAGGGTATGACGGTGAAAGTGTCGGGCTCATTTAACGGCTCGACGAACCGGGCGGCCAATATAGTCCAGGAAGACACGCTGGAAGGGCCGATTACAAGCGTGGACCCTGCCAATAGTCAATTTGCGGTGTTGGGTCAAACCGTGCTGGTAGACGACACGACAAAGTTCGATTCCGGGGTTAGTCTAAACAACCTGCTTACTGGTCAGCTCGTGGAGGTCAGCGGGTTTGTAAAATCTGATGGGGTGATCGCCGCCAGCTTTATTGAGCGCAAGCCCGGAACCGGTTGCTCAGCTATCTGCGAGGTAAAGGGGACCGTCAGGAACCACAATGCCGGGCTCGCGACCTTCCAAATCGGCGGGTTGACCGTCATCTATGACAACGCCACGCTTATCAACGATATGCCGGTACCGACCGGCAGTAACTGGAACGGTATTTTTGTCGAAGTGAAAGGTACAGGTTACGATGCCGCGACAACGACCCTCACGGCTACGAAAGTTGAACCGGAAAATGAGGGCATCGGCAATGTGGTCGATGAATTTGAGGTCGAAGGGTTTGTGACACAGGCCGGTACACCGAATGGAAATATTATTGACTTCACCATCGGCACCACTCCGGTGAGAACCACGGCGAACACGGAGTTCCGTGGTGGGACAGTCGATGAAATTGTGGTTGGCGCCAAGATGTCTGCCGAAGGTCGGTTCGATGGCTCCACGCTGATCGCCAAGCATGTGAAGTTCCATGCGAGTGTGCGTTTGGAGGGCGATGCGACAGTCAGCGGCAATACCCTGACTCTTTCGGGCTTGCCCGGAGTCACGATCACTGCAAACAGCCAGACGGAGCTGAAGGATGTGGCATCCCTGAATGATCTGAACGGGAATCATGTGAGAGTCCGTGGCCGAGTAACCGGACCCAATACGGTCATCGCCACCCGGATTGAACTAAGATCGCCAGACTCTGATGTGGATCTCCAAGGGCCGGTGCAGTCGATCAGCGGAACCGTCATCGAGATCTTGGGGGTGTCTGTCGATTTGTCAGCTATTAACCAATTTGAGAGTGTGAGTGGGACATCCATGAGCCGAACAGCTTTCTTAGCGGAGGTGCAAGTTAACTCACTGGTCAAGGTAAAAGGCGCATGGAATGGAACGACTGTCAATTGGGATGAAGCAGAGTTGGAGGATTAAGTAGGCACACAAAAGTCGGCTGGGTAGAATGAATCGACTGCGTGAACTAAAAGAAGGAGATCAATAATGAATCGAATCAGTTGGAAAGAAATTATCCTGGGCACGATCGCCGGACTCTCGCTGCTGACGTCGCCCGCGATGGGGCAGATGAGCAACCCCGCGGAAGAGCCGCCGGCACGTACGGATAATCGCGGTCATGGTTCACTGAACAGCGGGCCAGGCTCGATGAATAGCGGACGCGATGACGGCGATAACGGCCACAGAGGAAGGCACGGCCATGACCGTACGGTCGTGGCTCAGGCCACCGATGATATGCGCCAGGAAGATCGGCGGGAGGATCGAAGAGCCGACCGGCAACAAGACCGCCGTGAGGATCGTCAGGCCGACCGCCGTGAAGATCGGCAGATGGACCGACGAGAGGATCGGCGTGAAGACCGTCAAGTTGATCGGCGCGAGGATCGGCAGAGGGACCGGATGGAAGATCGCCGGTCCAACTCCGGTGGTGAACTGCGGGGGCTGGATCGGGCCGATCGCGTTGCCGGTGAGCATGGGCGAGAAGGCCGGGAGAATGCTCGTACCGCCCAGATGGATCGCCCGAACAGGCCGGAAAAAGTGGACCGTCCTGACAAACTCGACAGGCCGGAGAGACTGGACAGACCCGACAGGCCTGATCGGCCGGATCGTCCAGATCGTATGGAACGACCGGAACGTCCGGATAGACCTGACCGGCCAGAGCGTCCGGAACGGCCGGACAAACCGGAGCGCTCCGGCCGGAACTAATACAGCAGGCCTATCGTATTGGAAGATGATTGGAAGCCGGGTGTCATGAACACATGGCGCCCGGCTTTCCGTTTATCCAGGCCGCAACCGTTGAAGAAGAATTGCTTTCACTGTACGCTGGCCGGGGCCGGAGAGCCCCAGAGCGAAACCTGACGAGGAGTAACAGCAGGAGCCATGATGTATCGAGACATTATGAAACGATGGTGGTCGGTGATGGGTGTGGTCGTTGTATGTGCTGTCGCATTTGCACCGGGGTTTGCGCCGGCGGCGGAGAATCAAAGGGGTGCTCAGGAACTAGGGCCGGCGACTGAAAAAAACTGGCAAGTCGGGATTACACCCAGCTACAGCAGCGGAAATTTCGGCACCAACACCACGAGTGAGTTCGTGTACGTCCCCACGTCGATCCGGCGGCTCTTTCGAGATGGTGATGTGACGGTCGTTATTCCATTTGTATCTGTGACAAGCAACGGTAGCGCCACCTTGGTTGGCGGCCAGCCGACGCCGATCGGCGAGGATTGTTATCGGCGCAGCGGCACAGAATTCCGTTTTGACAAGCCGGAATGTGTGGCGTTGCTCAACTCTGGTCAGTTAAGCGCCAGACAACAGAAGGTGACCCATTCCGGGCTGGGCGACATTATTCTCAGAGGGCGCTACTACGCCATCGAGGAGCAGGGGTTCCTCCCGCTCATTGCCCTGACGGCCCGCATCAAGGTACCGACTGCCGATGAGGGCAAAGGCCTCGGTACCGGCGCCCTCGACCACGGCTACGGTGTGGAAATGTCCAAGCGGTTCGGGGGTAACTGGATCGGGTTCTTCGACGGCGGCTACAACTTCATCGGTGATCCGGATGGACGGGAGCTTCGAAATCAATATTGGTATGACGTCGGAGGCGGGTATTACTTCAACCGGGAGTTCCTGGTGAGCGCCTATTACGAAGAGTATCGTTCTCTGGTGGCCGATTTTGTAAACATAAGGGATGTCTTTTTTGCATTCAACTACAAAGCCTCGGATGCCTGGCGGTATAACGGTGGGGTCACCGTCGGTCTTTCCAACGGAGCGCCGGACTATGGGGTGTCGCTTGGCACCAGCTACAGATTCTAGCCTTTATGCAGCATTTGTATGGCTGTTTACCTTCCCTCTCGCTATACGTCTAATGATACAAGTAGGCCGATGCAGACGGTCCAACGGAACTAAGCCAGGCTGACTGGAGCAGGATCATGCCGTTGGATCGACAGGACGAGCCGAGCGATGCGCAACTTGTGGCGCGCAGCCTCGCGCAGGACCAAGCGGCTTTCGGGCAGCTGATCGACCGGCATGCGTCCGCGATCGTCAACCTTAGTTATCGGATGGTCGGCAATCGCGCAGAAGCGGAAGATTTGGCGCAGGAGACGTTTCTCGCGGCGTACAAAGCGCTATCGACGTTTCGAGCCGACTCGAAGTTTTCAACCTGGCTCTACCGTATCGCCACGAATAAGTGCAAAGATTGGCTCAGGGTCAAGAGGCCGGGGCAATGGCAGTACGATCTGGACGCGGATGAGAGCCTGGATCTCTATGTGACGGAAGACCGAACGCCGGAAGTGCTGTTGTCCCGGCAGCAGGTCGCCCAGGAGTTGGAGCAGGCGATTCAGCGATTGCCGCCGCTCTATCGAGAGGCCTTCGTGCTGAAGCATGTCGAAGGATTGAGTTATGAGGAGATGGAGGACATTCTCGGCGTGAGCGGCGATACCTTAAAAATGCGTGTGTATAAGGGGCGGGTGCAGCTGAGCCGGGAACTGGCGGCGCTGAACCCTATTCGATAGTACCGGCGCACAAGCGGGATGGTTCCTATGAATAACCACGATCTTTTGGTTCAACGGTTTCTCGACAATGAATTGTCTCCGGAGGAGCGAACGGCGTTTCTTCAGGCGGTGGATGCCGATGCTGCGCTGCGCCGGCACTGGCTGAATCTTGAGGTGATCGCTGCGGAAGCAGCACAATTGCCGAAGATCGTGCCCTCGGCACAATTTCTCGGCCGGTTGAAGGCTCAGGTGGTTCCTGCGTCTCCCGGTCTCTGGACTCGTCTGTGTGCCGCTGTCACGACGCCGCGTACGCTCGAGTGGAATCTTGCCGGAGCGATGGCGGCGGGCTGTATCGCTGTCGTGGCCGTGGCGGGATTGCTCAGGCTGGCGCCGGAACGGATTGTGGAGGTGCCTATCGCAGGCACGCCGGTGCAGACCGCTTCGTTCAATACCTCGTCGGAGCCCAAAGTGTTCGTGCGTCTGATACTCGTGCAACCCAATGCGCAATCCGTGTCGGTTGCAGGAGATTTCAACGGATGGAATCCGGCCCAAACCAAGTTGGACCGGACGGATGGAGGGGTCTGGACCGTGACGATTCCGCTCAAGCCGGGCCGCTATGAATATATGTTCGTCGTGAATGGCAAACAATGGATCGCCGATCCTCTTGCGGCTGAAGATGCCGGCGATGGATTCGGCTCACAAAATGCGGTGCTCGATGTGGCCATTTAGTGCAACCCGGGGAGTGCTTGCAACAGGCCTGAGCCTCCAGTACTCTCTCGCGCATGGAAGCGAGATGGAATGGATTCGGCTGCGCTCTTGGTCTTGTCCTGCTGGGGACCATGCTGATGGTCGGCTTGGTAGGGTGCGCGAAGGCCAAGGTGGTGAAGCCGGAGTCGCCCAAGTCGTTGTCCGGGGTTGTCCGGTTCACAATACTTGCGCCGGGGGCCAAACAGGTACATCTCGTCGGCTCTTTCAATGGCTGGGGGAAAAACGCGACGCCGATGAAAATCATGGATTCCTCCGGGCTGTGGTTGGTGGATGTTCCACTGAAAGAAGGCGAACACACGTTCATGTACCTGATTGACGGCACTCGATGGATCACGCCGCCCTTGGCGGAAGACTTTGTCACAGATGGTTTCGGACAGGCCAACGGGGTTGTCATTGTACGGTAAACCGATGAGTACGCGAACCGACATTACGATGTGGGGTCTGACCTTGGCGGTGACGCTGGTGTCTGTTCAGGTCTTGGCTGAACCTCTCTCCATTCAAGAGCGGGAAGCAATCACACGACTTGGTTCGGTGCAGGGTCGTGCGGCAAGCGAAATCAATCCTTTACTCGATCAAGTCAGCAAGGCCGGTGAGCGGGGGCTTCCGACCGATTCGTTGCTGAACAAGCTGAAGGAAGGTTTGGCGAAGGGGGTCGAACCTACTCGCATCGATCCGGTGCTGCGACAGATGACATCCCGGCTCGAATCTGCTCGCGAAGTTTTGGAAGAAGCGAAAGCCCGCGGCATGGAGGAGGGAAACCGGCAGCGCGCGCTGGAAACACTGGCGGAAGCCTTCACGCGGGGAGCCACGAAGGATGAAGTGCGCGAACTGAGCCGCTTGGCGCAAGACGACCGGCATAAAACGACACAGGAAGAACTGGCGGCAGGGGCCAAGAGTTTGGCGGTGATGAAAGAAGGACGGATTCCCTCCAAAGAAGGGACCGCCTTGGTCGGGGAAGGCATTCGCCAGGGCTATCGCTCGTCGGAACTCCTGGATCTTGGCCGGGAAGTCAAACGCCGTGGCTCGGATTTTGAGGAAGGCCGTGCCAGCCTGCAACAGCTGCGCGAACAAGTCAGCCGGGGCGAGAAAGGCGACCGGCTGTTCCGTGAAGATCGCAGCGGCTCCGGTAGCGGTGATCGCGGGGACCGTGGAGATCGAGGCGATCGGGAAAAACGGGATGACTCCGGGCGCGACCGGCCCGATCGTCAGGACCGGTCCGGCGGCGATCGGTCGGATCGCATCGATCGTCCTGAAAAAGCAGATCGTGCCGAGCGCCCTGACCGCATTGAACGCCCTGAAAGAATCGACCGTCCTGAGCGCTCCGACCGCTCCGGCCGTGGCCGGGACTAAAGACCCCGAACGTCATATCCTTCGACCCGCTTCACATATCCGCCAAAAAATGGACGTTTTGCTGATATCTTGGTAGGTACTCGGGGACGGCTGTGTACAGCACACACACGGTATACCCTTCTCTTTCCTTAAGGAGGTAAGAATGAGACAGATGTTGATTGCAACGGTCAGTATGCTCATCCTCAACGGTGGGATTGCCTTCGCGGAGTCCGAGACTCCGGTGATCGATCAGCGCCAGATGAATCAAGAGCAGCGAATTGATCAGGGGGTTGCGAGCGGGGAACTGACTCGGCGGGAAGCCAATCGCCTTGAGCGGCAACAAAATCGCATCGACCGGATGGAGAACCGAGCCAACGCGGACGGGGTGGTGACCGCCAAGGAGCGTGCCCGGATCGGCGCGGCCCAGAATCGCGCGTCACGCAACATTGCCCGCGAGAAGCACGATGCACGGGGTAGCCGCAATCGGTAAATACGCTCATCCTGTTTGAAAATCAATTGAGGCGTTCAGGACCGAGATCCTGAACGCCTTCTTTGTTCTGAAGAAAATGTTGTACGTCGGGACCGCTCAGATATTCCTCGCATGAGACGACCCTGCTAGAATGCAGGCATGGATGTCATCGCCACGCACAGCAATGCGGATTTCGACGGTCTCGCATCCATGGTGGCAGCACGCAAACTGTATCCCGACGCGAAGCTCATTATTCCCGCTGGCGCTCAGGAAACGCTGCGGAACTTTCTCGCTGTGCACGATCTCGGCATCACCAAACTCAAAGACGTCGACCTTGCTCAAGTGACCAGGTTGATATTGGTCGACACGCAGGAGCCTGATCGAATCGGCGCGCTCAAATCGTGTGTCGAAAATCCCACCGTCGAAGTCGTGGTGTTCGATCATCATGTCGATCAAGACTCACCCTGTGCCGGCCGCTCAAAGCAGTCCGTCGTGGAATCGGTCGGTGCCACGACGACGATTCTGGTAGAAGTGCTCCGCCAACGGCAGATTGCGGTCACCCCGTTCGAGGCAACCGTCATTGCGCTGGGGCTTTACGAAGAGACCGGCTCGTTTGCTTTTTCCTCAACTACCCATCGAGATCTGGAGGCCGGCGCGTTTCTCCTCGCCGCCGGCGCGGATCTGAACATGATCGCAGACACCCTGCGTCGTCCCCTTGATCCGGATGCCGTTGCGTTGTTGAATGATTTCCTGGAACACAGCGACGTCCATTATCTGGAAGGGCATAAGGTATTAGTGGCGACCAGCACGATCGACCGCTGTCATGGAGAGGCGGCCGGCGTGGTGCATATGCTGGCCGACATGCAGGGAGTCGATGCCGTCGTCGTGGCGGTCATGATGGAAGATCGGGTGCAGGTAATCGGCCGAAGCCGCAGACCTGAGATCGATGTCGGATGGATTGCCCGCGAGTTCGGCGGTGGGGGGCATGCCGTGGCGGCAGCCGCCACAGTCAAAACACAAACCTTGGCGGAGGTCAAAGAGCGGATCGTTCAACTGCTCACGACGCACTATCGTCCCACCTTGCTTGCCCAGGATGTCATGACCCGACCGGTCAAAGCGGTCGACGCGGACACCACCATCAGCGAGGCCGGGCAACAGATGACGAATTACGGGGTGAACGTGTTTCCTGTGCTCGATGAGAAGGATCGTTTTGCCGGAATCGTCAGTCGGGAGCTGATTCAGAAGGCCTTGTTTCACCGGCTGGGCAAGAATCCCGTCAGCACTATCATGCAGGCCGATGTCTATACCGCACAACCGGACACCCCGTTTCATAACATCGAGCTCACGATGATCGAACGGAACCAGCGCTTTGTGCCGGTCATGAGGGACGCCACGGTCATCGGCGTCATTACCAGGACGGACTTGCTGCGGACCCTGCACGACGATGTGCTGAAGACAGCCAGGAAGAGGACCATTCACCCGGGTGAACCGGAGAGTGAAATGGGTGGGTCGCATCGCAACGTCAAGGGATTGCTCAGGAGCCGTTTGCCGCGGGACGTGGTCAGCTTGCTTGAAGAAGCGGGGCGGTTGGCTGATCGTTCCGATGTCGCACTTTTTGTTGTCGGCGGCTGCGTGAGGGATCTGCTCCTTAATATCCAGAATTTAGACCTGGACCTGGTGGTGGAAGGAGACGGGATCGCCTATGCGCGCAAGCTTGGCGAGGTGCTGCATGCGCGTGTGAAGGTGCATGAGCGGTTCGGGACCGCGGTCCTCCTGTTGCCGGATGGGTTCACGCTCGATGTGGCTACCGCAAGAACAGAGTATTACGAGTATCCCACAGCCCTCCCGACGGTCGAGCAGAGTTCGATCAAGAAGGATCTCTACCGGCGTGATTTCACAATCAATGCGCTGGCTGTCCGGTTGAACGAAAAGGGCTTTGGGGATGTCCTTGATTTCTACGGCGGGCAGCGGGATTTGAATGACAAGGTCGTGCGGGTGTTGCACGGGTTGAGTTTCGTTGAAGATCCGACCAGGGTGTTTCGCGCCGTTCGCTTTGAGCGCCGGTTTGGATTTCATTTGGGCCGGGATACGGCCGCCCTGATCGCCGGGGCGGTCAAGATGAATTTGTTTGATCGGCTGTCCGGACATCGTGTGCTGGAGGAATTAAAGCTGTTGATGGACGAGCGGGAGCCGAAACATGCCCTTCAGCGGTTGGCGGATTTCGATCTGCTGAAGTTTATCCATCCCAAGCTGGAGTGGACCAGTCGGTTGAAGGCACTATTGGATGCCATCGAGCAGGCTGTAGATTGGTATCGGCTGTTGTATCTTGACCGAAAGATGGAGCCGTGGCTGGTCTATACGATGGGACTGTTGGAGGTCTTGCCGGAACGTGCGGTGGCAGAGGTGCTCAAACGATTTCCCTTTTCAGAACCGGAAACCGCCAAACTCAAAATGGCCCGCGCCGGTTGCCATACCGTGATCCGTAGGCTTGGGGGTAAAACAGTCCTTAAACCGGCGGAGATCTATCGCCTGTTGTCCGGTCTGTCTGATGAAGTGTTGCTCAGTCTGATGGCCAAGAGCAAAGGCGATTCTGTGAAACGGCAGGTGTCGGCGTTCCTGACGACCTATCAACACGTAAAGCCAATTCTGACCGGTGCCGACCTGAAGGCGATGGGGCTGAAACCAGGGCCTCGGTTCAAGCAGATCCTTGATCGACTGCTCGATGCGCGTCTCAATGGGGAGGTAAAAACTGAAACGGATGAAAGGCAGTTGCTTCAGCGCATAATTTAAGGTCCGAAGTGCATTGCCTGTGGAAATGGTAACAGCAGAGAAAAGAATGGGGCACACAAGAGGGTTCACAAGCCAGGCACTTATGATACGAAGTTGCCTCGTACTGGTGTTGTTTGTGTTGCCTACATTGGGTGCGTGTGCGGCTCCTGTTTATCCTCGTTATCAGCCGGTTGCTGAGGACAGCCTCGGAGCCGCACGTCTTTGTAAGGAATGCTTCGGCACTGTGCCTCAGCATGGATATTCCGACTATCAGATTGATGAGCGCACTTATCTCGTGACATATCAAGGATTCAATCCTGCCGGTATGGGGCCATGGAGGTATCTGTCACATGAGGAATGGATCGAGATGGCCCATCGCTATGTGCTCTATAGATCTGCGGAATTAGCGAGAAGTAAGAGGGCAAAGCAGTTCGTGATCTTGCATAGAGATGATTCAAATCAAGCCTGGCGGGTGTGGAAAACTATTAAGCGGAGGGGTAGCCCTTATAGTAATGAGATAGAAATAATTATGGGTTTTACTCCAGGTGCGCGTGTTCTGATCAGACTCTTGCCTAACGATTCGCCTGTAAACCTTAGATCCGACAATCATGTCCACGATGTCGACGCACTTATAGTAAGACTCATCAAAAGTAATGCAGAGTTAGCTATGCAACAAGGAGTGGGGCCATCCCCTGATGAAGTCACGGCCAATGAGCATCGGTTTATCCGCTGGCGCCTGCCTTTGCTACTCGATGACTTTGCGCTTGAACCATCGTCGACAAAGCTTAGGAGGTCTTTTCCGGAAACCAAAATTACTCAGGACGCACCCGGAGTCTTTGAGGTGGTGCTATGGGGCCGATCGCCACTCTCTCCAATTGATCTGCTTAAACAAGGCGTGATAACTGCGGACCGAGAAGGATATGGGGTTTTCAAGTTGGAGAATTGGACCACAGAGGAATATCGACGTGGAAGACACTGGAATAACTGGAACGACTGGAGCGCGTGGTTTCGAACGAAGGCAAGACTGGTGCTACAACATCAGAGCGAGCCGAGTAGTCTCGAGCCAGTCTTCGTCGTCGATGAGATTCGGGAAAATGTAATGAGATAGAAGTGGGGCCAGGCCGAATCGGTCAGTTCATCGGAACGATCGACGTCGCAACTTCGTTCGGCAGTAGGAGAGTCGCCATGGCCCGGTTTTCTTCGTCGGGCTGGATCAGCGCAAACAGCGGCACTGGCTGCGGGACCGCGCCCGGCGGCATGGCTAACATGGCCGGAAAGTCGATCAAGGGCGAGAGTGTTGTCTGTCCGGCCAGACGGAGACGAAAGGCCATGAGCACGTCACGTACTCGCGCGCTCTTATCTTCCTCAGACATGGTGGCTAGCGGAGCAATGCCTACTTCCCACAGAGGTTTCGTGATCGTCACGGGAAAGGTGAGGCCGAGCTTTTTGGCATCCGCAGTCACGTCGATCAATATACCGGCCTGAATAGCCTGCTGCCGGTTTTCACTCACCTGTCCGGCTGAGACCTGGTTCTTCACTTGTGGCGTTTCTTCCGGTTTTCCAGCAAGTTCGAGATGGATGCCCTCCGTCAACGGGATCGGAGGAGCCGTTTCACTCGTGGTGTTCCCATGCTCAACTGCCTGATTTGATGCAGGAATTATCTCATCCGGCAGAGCTGGCAGTGCATGGATCAAACCATCATAGACCTTCCTGGCGGAATCAGACCAGGCAGGATTGAATGGACGGCCTGCAAACGCCGCCTCGGCTGCCTTTCGTTCATCATGAGAGAGTATGCGTGGAGTTTGTGTCGTATCCATGGCCTGTAGATAAGCAGGGGGTTATGCAAGTCAAGGGTCCCGGCACATGATTTGTGTCCAATCCGATGTGAGAGTGAAGGCCCCGGAACCCCCATGGTATAGTCCATTCCCATGTCGCGGATGGATTACTACCGAGTTTTGGGCGTTTCTCGCGAGGCGTCTGAGGAAGAGATTAAGAAGGCCTACCGGGCGCTTGTCTTCGAACACCATCCGGACAGAAATCCCGACAGCGCAGATGCCGAATCAAAGATCCGGGAGATCAATGCCGCCTATGAGATTGTCGGGGATGCCGAGAACCGCCGAAGCTACGACCGGCTCTTCTGGGCGGATGAACCGCGAGCCGATGTTATCGATCCAAGCGTTATTCTCGGTGAGATGGAGGCGAAGCTCTTCGATGAAGGGCGAAAAGAACTTTTTGCGGTCCTGATGAAGGATGTCACGCGAGTGAAGGCAGAACTGAATACTATCCGTGAACGGACGGTGGCGAAACAGGGCTACGATTCGTTCTTGGAATCCGTCGTCGCCGCGCGCGCAGCAGAGATCATGGATGACTTCGTGACGGACGAGATGAATGGACGAAAACAGCGTCTGGTCGAAGTCGCCACGGAGATGATGCTGTCACAGGGGGTGGCGAAACGCAACGACCGAGCCGGGATGCAAACGCTCCGTCATCAGCTGGATAGGGCCTTTCAGAATGGCCGCATCCACGGCATCGCCTCGGCGCTGGAGCTGTTCTATGAAAGACGGTGAGGAGTGAAGGGTGAGTAGGTTACCCCTTACCGACAAGAGGGCCTGCCAGAAACCGTCCTGCTCGCATCACGCCCATGATTCGGCTACGGTCGCGCAGGATCTCAATCCGCTTGAGGGGATTGCCCTCGATCAGAACCAAGTCGGCCTCCATTCCTTTGGCCAGCGTGCCCACTGAGGCGTGAATCCCAAGAAGATTCGCCGCGGCGGATGTGGAGGCAATCATCGCGTCCATTGGTGTCATGCCGAGCGCCACCATCCGCTCCACCTCCTGCGCATTGTCGCCGTGGTAGTTGAACGGCGTTCCTGCATCCGTGCCCATGGCGATCAAAAGTCCGCGGCGGTAGGCCTGTTTGAAGCTCACTTGATGGCGTTTTGTCATGGCTTTTGCCTTGTCGCGAGCGCTGTCAGGAATGCCGCATCCCCGCCGGCAAGCCGCTGTAGTGGAGAGGGCCGATAGGGTCGGAACCATATAGACCCCGTTCGCTTCAAACAAATCGGCGGCTTCTTCATCCAGCAATGTCGCATGTTCGATCGAATGGACGCCTGCGCGAATAGCCGGCTTCATGCCGGATGCGCCATGGGCATGGGCCGCAACTTTTCTCCCGGCTCGTGTGGCTTCATCGACGGCCGCCTGTAATTCTTCCATTGTCATCTGGGCCTGGTCCGGCGAGGTGCCGGGCGTCAGAACTCCTCCCGATGCAATCACCTTGATCACCTCCGCTCCTGCGGCAATCTGATCACGGACAGCGGATCTCACCTGTTCAACTCCTGCCACTTCTCGGCCGATAAATCTGGCATGACCGCCGACCATACAGATGACCTGGCCGGCACCGACGATACGAGGACCTGGCATCAGGCCGGCCTCGATGGCGCGCTTGAGCGCGAAGATGGAGTGGTCTCGCGAGCCAACGTCGCGCACTGTGGTGAACCCTGCTTCGATCGTCGCCTGAGCGTGACGCGCTGACTTTAAGAGAGTATAGGCGGCGGGTTCCGATTCCACCGCAGAGACCACATCCGGTTCTCCTCCCAGACACAAATGCACGTGGCAGTCGATCAGGCCAGGCATGACCGTTAGTCCCCGGCCATCGATCCGTGTACAGCCCGATGGGATTCGGATCTCACGACTAGGCCCGAGGGCTATAATCTTCGAGCCGCGAATAATCAGGGTAGCGCGATCGACGACACCTCCGATCCCATTGATGACACGGACATGCTGAATCGCAATTCTCATGACGTACCTTTGTTCGCTGTCGGTGCGAGCTGCTGCATGCAGGGCTGCGCCGTTGTTGAAACCCTGGAATCCTGCGTGGTTAGCACCGAGAGTATAAGCCAAGTCTACTCCAGGAGGCTATGTCAGAATTGCCTCGAGACGCAGATGGGCGGAGAGGAAATCCACATGAGATGGGTCATGAAAAGTAGCTATTTCGAGGGGTATAGCGTGGGCAAGAACGCATGATATAGTCGCGGGACATGGCTGACAACACCGTACAATTCGACCAACCACAAGAGCCGGAAGAGATTGACGCTCGGCCTCTATCGGGTCGTTTTACCAAGCCGTTTCAATCCGAATTCTCTCGTGTCGTGAACGTATTCTCAGCAGTCATTTTGTTCGCGGCCATTGGAACAATCCTCTGGTCCTCTGCCACATTTCCGAAACTCGACCGGATCGAAGCACCCGATCGCGCTCTCGAATTAATGGTCAGCCGCATGATGGAAGCGCAAGACGGCCTGCATCATGCGCCTGTCTGGCAGCAGCGGCTTACAGAGTGGACGCTCGGCAGCAGCGAAAAAGAGCGGCGCCAGGCGATTGAATGGTACCGGGAACTTGTGCAGACCACCGGTGATCCCTTGTCCAAGTTGCGCCTGGCGATCCTTCAAGGAGAGTTTGGGCAGAAACAGGATGCGTTGGATGAAGCGAAGACGTGGCAGAACCTTGCCGCGCCGATGCCTCTCTTCGGACAATGGATTGAGGCGGCCTATGGCGGTCCGACCGTGAAAGCTGAACGGGTGGGAGAGTTGCAGGCGGCATTGGCCGAAACATTACCGGCGGGGTGGTTCTACAATAGCTTGGCCGCCAGATTAGCTCAGCAAACCGGCGATCAGGTGCTATTGGCGTCAGTAGCCCTGCAGCGGGAGGTGCGAGGCAAGTGGCTTCAGGATCGGTCAGAGCGGTTGATGATCTTCGAAATTGCCTGCCTGTTCATTGGTTCCGCCGTGCTCCTGAGTCTCGTGTGGCTGCGCAACCGACAGACGGAGGCGTTGCGTGTGCATTCGCCTGGTGTTCCACCGCCTTGGTCCGGCGGGATCGGCACGGCGGTGCTCTTGCGAGGCGGGGCACTCGGCGCGTTGATTACGATGGTGTTTTTGTCGTTTCCCCCTATCGAACATGCGTCGTTGCGAGCGTTGGCCATTCCACTGGCGAATCTGCCCTTACTGGCTCTAGCCTATGTACATTTGCTCAAACCGACTGAACTCGATTTCAGGAGCGGGTTCGGTCTGCACATCGATCGTACAACACTCAGTCAGCTGATCGGGGCTACCCTTGCGGTTATTGCAGCCGGTCTCTGGGGCGAGTGGGTGATGGGACGAGCGGCAGAATGGTTCGATCTGGCCAATCACTGGACAGAATGGTTTGACCCCAATCTTGTATGGGCCTCAGGATCGGCTCTGACTGTCAGTCTGCTGGAGTACGTCATCTTTGCTCCGGTCTTCGAGGAGCTGGCGTTTCGCGGCCTCCTGTTTGCCGTGCTCCGCCGCCGGTTCTCCTTCGTGCCGGCCGCGCTCCTCAGTGCAAGTATTTTCGCGCTGGCGCACGGCTATGGACTTATCGGATTCGTGAGCGTGCTCTGGAGCGGATTCTTATGGGCCTGGATCTACGAAAAGACGGGGAGTCTCATTCCCGGTATGATCGCGCATGCGGTCAACAACCTGCTGGTGAGTCTCACCGTGATGGCGCTCCTCAGGTAGCTGCCTTTTCGGAGTGGAGTTGCTCCAGCGATCGGCAGAGGTCGACATGGGCCAACGATTTGTGGGCGGAGCTCAGCAGCGACAGGAGCTTGCCGTTTGCGATGCGTTTGCCGGTCGCCGCGTCATCGATTTCGACCGAGGGCTGAATTCCCCAACGATCCTGAGCCATGCAGCAAATATCTTTCCACGTACGTGGCGTTCCGTCACTGACGTTGTAGGCCTCCCCGGACAGGCCTCGTTGCAATGCCGTGAGGCAAATTTCGGCCAGGTCTTCGACGTGAATCAAGTTGACGTATTTGCGTGAAAGACCGACGCGGCCCTGCTTGATCCAGTCGAGCGGATTGCGACCCGAACCATAGATGCCTGCCACGCGCAGGACAACCGCGCCATGTTTCTCCCGCAAGTACTCTTCGCCCTGCACGCGCGATTTACTGAGATCGATCGGCGCGGTTTCGTCTGTCCATGAAGGGGGATCAGTCTCCATATCGCCGGCTCTATAGGACGATGTACTGCCGAGCACCACGAGCCGGCGTGAACGGGGTTCCAGTGTTGCGGCGAATTGTCTGACAAGATCAAGGGGTGTCGCGGGGAAGCACCAGAGCAGATCGGCGTCCGTCGGAATGTTCTTCCAGGTATCTTGTCGGGTAAGGTCAAACTGTATCCGCTGGTCCGGCTGAATATGACTCAAGTGTCGGTCCGGCTCGCGGCTGGTTGCCAGGATGCGGGGATAGAGGCGCTCAGCAAGCGGAAGTACAAAGCGAGCGGTATAACCTGAACCAAGAATAACAAGAGATGTAGCCAAGCCGAGCAGGCTCCAAATGAATGGGTAGTGTGCCAGCGAGATGGAGGCAGTGTCTATTGAAATCATTACGCTCCCGTTGCAATGTGTTTGGCAACAGGATGAGCATCTAGCGGGGGAAGCGATGTGATCAGAAACGAGCAGAAGATCATGCGGTAATTGCTCTAAGCATTCCGGAATGGTATAGAATCATAGGAGAAGGACTGCAAGGCGATGATGAAGAGACGGCAACCATCATGGTTTGCGCTGTCGATGTGTGCGCTTCTCGCCGGCAGTGGCTGCGGGGATGGCGACGGAGGCGGGGGCTTTGGCGCCATTGGAGGAGTCGGCACGACATCGATCGTCTATGTGGCAAATCGCGGTTCCGACGATGTATCCGGGTATACTATCAATCCGACCACTGGAACACTGGCAGCGATTGCCGGCTCTCCCTTTACTCAAATTGCGGATCCATCGGCCATTGCCGTGTCATCCAATGGATTCTTTGCATTTGTGACGAACGCCGGGGCCAGCAATGCCGTTACAGCATTTCGAGTGGCGACTGATGGCAGACTCTTGCGCGTGACGTCTACCCAAAGCAATCCCAATCCGGCTCCGGTCGGCATGGATCCTGTCGCGCTCGCCGTTTCACCGAACAACCAGTTTGTGTACGTCGCTAATCGCGGCTCTGACACCGTGACGGCATTTTCCATCGAAGATGCAGGAGCGCTCACGTTGGTCCCTCAGACAGGGGCCACCACCAATCCCGTGTCGGTCCAAGGAGATGCTCCTTCGAGCATGGCTATTTCTCCCAATGGTCAATTTCTCTACGTGTCCAGCAGTACTTCCAATGTCATCACAGTGTTTCAGATCGGAGCAAGCGGGCTGCTGACGCTGGTCCCTGCGACCGGGGCTCATCCCAATCCAATTCCAACCGGAGGGACATCTCCTAAGAGCATCAGGGTTTCGCCCAATGGATCGTTTCTCTATGTGGCCAATAGCGGCTCCAATACCCTCACCGCGTTTCAGGTCGGATCGAACGGGCTTCTCACGCAAGTCTCATCGACAGCAGGCAACCCGAACCCGATCCCGGTTGGAGGGACGGCTCCAAACGGAATCATCGTTTCATCCAACGGACAATTTCTTTACTCGGCAAACGGCGGGGGGAATGTGACGACATTCACGATCGGCGGTGGCGGGTTGCTGACTCTCGTGCCTCCGTCATCAGGCAACCTCAACCCTGTCCCGGCAGGAACAAACCCTGTGGCGGTCACACTCTCGCCGGATGGGCAAGTGCTGTTTGTGGCAAACAGTGGAGGAACTGTGTCGTCCTACACAATTGCCACCGCCACCGGTTTGCTTATCCCGGTGAATCCACTATTGGGGAATCCCTTCCGCACCGGGACTGGTCCGTCAAGCATCGCAACACCAGGCCGTCCGTAGTCACCTATCGTAGCTGTAATCGAGAAACTCCTGTTTTCATTGGCAGGTATTCCCTATGGTGTTATAAGCAAGACGATGATTCCTGCTCTGACTACAACCTACCGAGGACACCAATGAACACAAGAACGTGGTCATGGATTGCTTTGCCGATCGTGTTGCTTCTCTCCGGCTGTGCTGACGGAGGAGGGGGGGAAGGAGGATTTGGGAGCGGAGCTGTGCCGGTCGCGTATGTAGTAAGCTCAGCACCTAACGAGGTACAGGCGTATACGATCAATGGCTCGACCGGAGCATTGACAGTCGTAGGCGCTCCGGCCGCATTAGGGGCTGCGCCAACTGCAATTGCTGTATCCTCCAATGGTTCCTTTGCATATATCACATTGAACCAAGCCACGGACAATGTGCTCGCTTTCACAGTCAATACCGCAACCGGTACGTTAACACCAGTGGGCGGATCACCTTTCGATGCAGGGGCCAACCCTACCGCTGCAACGGTGTCGCCGAATAGACAGTTTCTTTATGTGACAAGCAGTAACGGAACTGTTTCTGCGTACACAATCAATGGGGCGACGGGGGCGTTGACCGCAGTCGGAGCCGCTGTGGGAGCGGGAACGTCGCCAAGCGGGGTGACCGTATCGCCGAACGGATCGTTCCTGTATGTGAGCAACCAAGGGTCGAACAATGTGTCGGCGTACACGATCAATGGGGCGACGGGAGCGTTGACCGCAGTCGGAGCCGCTGTGGGAGCGGGAACGTCGCCAAGCGGGGTGACCGTATCGCCGAACGGATCGTTCCTGTATGTAAGCAACCAGGGGTCAGACGATGTGTCGGCGTACACGATCAATGGGGCGACGGGGGCGTTGACCGCAGTCGGAGCCGCTGTGGGAGCGGGAACGTCGCCAAGCGGGGTGACCGTATCGCCGAACGGATCGTTCCTGTATGTGAGCAACCAAGGGTCGAACAATGTGTCGGCGTACACGATCAGTGGGGCGACGGGGGCGTTGACCGCAGTCGGTGCAGCTGTGGGAGCGGGGACAACACCA
This sequence comes from Nitrospira sp., assembly GCA_022843785.1. GTDB lineage: Bacteria > Nitrospirota > Nitrospiria > Nitrospirales > Nitrospiraceae > Nitrospira_D. Next base: position 29,608 of record JALHMZ010000012.1, on the reverse strand, counting down.
AGCGGCATTACGGTAGAACCAAACGGCCAATTTGTGTACGTGTCAAACAGCGGTGGTGGTGGCAATGTCTCTGGCTATCGAATTACAGCCGGTACTGGCGCACTAGTTTCGTTAGGCGCAGTGTTTCCAGCCGGGACCACTCCAGTAGGAATTGCTACGCCTGGACGACCATAAGTTTTACGCACTAACCGCAATACAGCCAGCTGCGAAACTATCGCAGCTGGCTACGTATCCCGCTTCCCTGTACGTCTCCTTCTGAGCCAATAGAGTCTCTTCAGTTGGTGTGGTACGATTCCGTGCCATGCCGCTCGCTGCTTTTCATCCTCTCATTGCCGACTGGTTCCAATCCCACATCGGTGAGCCCACTGATGTTCAGGTTCAGGCGTGGCCGGCGATTCAATCCGGATCGTATGCGCTGATCGCGGCGCCGACTACTCCTGCGTTGTTTCCTACTGCGTCAAATGTTCCAACCGGAATCGCCACTGCTGGCCGGTCATACGCCCTGTACCAATGAAACTCTGTTCGCGGCAGAGTCATCTGCAGAGAAAATCCTTGGGTTCAGGCTGAACTCATCTGCGATGACGTACAGAATGTCGGCATCGTCAACGATCAGTGCGAGTGGAAGAGCCGGTTGGGCAGAGGATGTCATGCGGCTCTCCTCTCAAGTTCACCCTGGAACAGCTGACAGGCATGGGAAAACTCAGAATTCAGTTGATCCAGTAACGGGTCGGCCTCTTTGAGTTTGCCCTGGCGACTGAGGTTCTCAAACTGCTGGCAGAGTTCTGCTAGCGATATGGCTCCGAGGACCGAGCTGCTGGATTTCAAGCTATGAGCGGCCTGGTTGACAGCCATCGCGTCTCCAGCGGCCATACCCTGATGCAGCTTGTCGACAAGTGGTTGTGAGTCCGCCAGGTAAAGCGACAAGACCTTCGCGAGCCTATCGGGCGCTCCAGCTCGCTGCAGCCTCGTAATGGATTTCCAGGCCATTTGATCGACGGTTAATGACGACTGTGATTCTGATTCAGATAACGTCACAACCGGGGCTGTTGTTCCTGCAAGAGTTGTCCGTTCGACCGTTGCCTGGCCCGAACTTGGGCGCAACCAAGCGGCCAACACGGTATGGAGGCGCTCCATCGAGAACGGTTTTGATAAATAGTCATTCATCCCTGCAGACAAGCAGTGTTCACGATCCCCAGGAGTAGCATGAGCGGTAAGTGCGATGATCGGGATCGCAGTCCGAGATCCGAGTTCTTCCCATTCACGTATCAGACGGGTCGCTTCAAAGCCGTCCATCTCCGGCATCTGGCAATCGATTAGGATGAGGTCGTAGGGGGTCTGCTTCACCTGATCGACCACTTCTCGGCCGTTCTGACCCACCGTGACGGTGCAACCCAGGGTCTGGAGCATGAGTGCAGCGATCTCTTGATTGACTGGGTTGTCTTCGCCTAATAACACGTGTCCGCACAACTGTGGAGTCGATGAGGCCGCAATCTGTGTCTGTGCGGCTGAGACAGGTGTGTCGGTCAGCACATTCATGAGCCCATCACGCAGGGCCTGATAACGGATAGGCTTAGTGACAAAGTGTATCCCACCAAATACAGGGTCCTGTTCAGCCTCCGCCCGCCGCGTGAAGGAGACCAGGCGGAGGATGCCGGCCTCGCCCAATGACGAATCGGAGCTCACCGCCTGCAACAGTTGCTGATCGGTCATGTCTGTGCAGGATTCATCGACGAGGGTCAGCACCCTGCCCCCATCTGTGGCCAGTTCGTTCATCACCAGCTCAAGAAACTCCGAGCTTGAGGCGGCCATTTTGACCGAAAGGCTCCAGTGCGAAAGGTAGCGGGTAAGAATCTGACGAGTCACGGGGTGGCTTACGGCAGCGCATACCCGGACACTTCCCAGCGTGGGATCAGCCTGCCGCTTCAAACAGGAATCGCGGTCGAGAGTCAGGGGGAGGGCGACCCAGAAGGTGCTGCCTTGTCCGATGACACTCGTGACTCCGATCGTTCCCCCCATGAGTTCGCTGAGCTGTTTACAGATGCTGAGTCCCAGGCCGGTGCCTCCATGCACTCTGGTCGAGGACCCATCCACCTGAGAAAATGATTGGAAGAGTCTTGCCTGTCCTTCGGGACTGATACCGGGTCCTGTATCCGTAACGGCGAGCTTAATGCGAATCGGCTCGCTACCAGCCGAGGCAGGGGAGTCGAGTGTGACCATCACACAGACATAGCCTTCCTGGGTGAACTTGATGGCATTGCCGAGCAGATTTGTCACGATTTGGCGGATACGGATTGGGTCTCCCATCATCGCGGTCGGTATGGAGGGATCGTAATCCGTGAAGATGTCCAAACCCTTTCGTTGGGCGCGCTCGGCCAGCCCTTCAACGGTGTGTTCGACAATATCACGCAAATCGATCGGAACCGATTGAATCTCCAATTTGCCGGCTTCGATTTTTGAAAAATCGAGGATATCATTGATCAGGGTTAAGAGCGTGTCACCGGAGTTATGAATGATCTCAACGTAATGGCGTTGTGTGGCTGAAAGAGAAGTGCGGGCGAGGATTTCAGTCATCCCGATGACGCCGTTCATCGGCGTCCTGATTTCATGACTCATGTTCGCTAGAAACTCCGCCTTAGACTTCGTCGCATCCTCGGCCGCCAGTTTCGCAATGGCGAGGGCTTCTTCGGACTCACGTCTCCGTGCGGCCTCGAAGACTAGTGCCATAAAGTTTGCCAAGGCTTGGGCGAATTGCTGTTCATCCCAGGCCCAGTCCCGGGAGGAACCGATGTGTTCGATTGAAACGACGCCGGTGAGCGCGCCCTGCGTGTGAAATGGTGCATCAAGCCTGGCACCGATCTGTTGCGGTGCTGGGACTCCAGCGAGCAGCTCGCTGAAGGCCGGGTGATGGGATGTTTGTGGCGCGGTGATCAGCTGCCTCCGGTCGAGGGCTGCCATATAGTTGGGATATTGCGCCCGGATGAGCTTCGGGCCGAACGAATGCTGATTGGCTGCGCGATCAAAACTATCGAGGCAGTAGAGCGACTGAGTCTGGTGCTCATAAATCCACACGCTGACTCGATCTACAAGCAGCGTGTGCGCCGCAACCGTCGTCAACTGCTTGGCCGTGACGGGGAGCGTGCCCTCAAACACAGTCCGGTCTTGTACAAGAGCGAGTGTCGCGCTCTGTTGATGGCGCAAACGTTCTTCCTTCGTTTCCAATGACCGGGTTGTTGCCTGAAGCAGGCTCGCCCGTTCTTCTGCCTGCTGTTTGGCATCCACCGCTCCCACCAGTTCCAGCTTCGCCTGCATGCGGGCTTTGATCGCTCGGCTGTTGGCCAACGCGACGGCTACCTGGTCGGCCAGCCGGCGGGCGCAGGTCACGTCGTCGGGAGGCGGCTTCTTGTGCCGCCGATAGGCGAGCACCAAGGCGCCACTGACGATCTCGTGTACGATGATTGGAAACACTAAGAACAGGGATAGGCCAGGCCGCATCATCAACGAGAGATATGAGGGTAGGGAACCTGCCATCACCACCATATGATGAGGATGGGCCGCCATAGCGGTCAGATGTTCTTCAGACAACTGACACTGATAGGTATTCACCTCATCCGACTGGTCCAGCATGAAGCGCACGGACAGGTCAGTCAGACCGGTGTCTTCGGAACCGGCCAGTGTCATTCCCACGGCGTCACAGACGATCGTTTCAGTAATACGGGACTCTACGATCTTCACCATGGCTGCCGGTTCATGACTCGACAGAATGGATTGGCCGATCGCTGAAATGGTCTCCAACATATGGAACTGTTGGCTCAGCTTTTCGGTCATGCCGTTAAATGAGCCTGCAAGATCTTGGAATTCGTCCTGACTGGTTACGGTCACACGAGTAGAAAAGTCTCCCGCAGCAAGACGCGTGGTGCCTTCCTGTAAGACCGTGACTGGTTGGAGGCTGCGGCGGATCTGAGCCAGACTGAGTAAGGCCACGGCACTCAAGGCCGATGCGATGACGAGCAGGAAGGTATGGCGAAACTGCTCCACCGGGGCCAATGCCGATTCTCGGGTCTGGCTCAGGACGATCACCCAGGGCTTGATCAGAAACGTATGTCGTAGCGGCATCGACCAGGCTCCTGCAACATACTCTTGTGTGCCCAGTTGCCACAGGGCCCCTTCCCCCATCGGAACCGAGATGTCGCGCCGACGAAAATCAGGAAGGCTGACCGGCTGCTCGAAGGTCGAGTAGAGCGTTTGCCGTTCGCCGTCTTCGATGACGAGATCCGTATCTCCAGGTAGGGCTTCTTTGATCTGGGTGCTCCACAATGATGTTTCGTCGATGCGCGCCGACAGAAGGCCTGCTTCCCATCGATCTGGGTTGACGATGCGGGTCATGGTGAATTGAGGAGGGTGGTCCGACGAAGGGTGGATCTCCAATAGCGGCTTCCCTTCCTGTAGGTGCGCGACCTGTGCTTGGGTGAATCCACGTCGGTGAGAGCTGCCGACCTCAAGTAATTGAATGTTCTGAAATCGCCTTCCTAGTTCCTTCACCGAGGCGGTGATTGTGATATCCTCCGTGACCGTTCCATCACGAGGCAGTTCGGCGGCGATTCGGTCTAAGTCTGCGGTCAACGTCAGAAGATGGTTGTACAACACCATCCCCTGAGATTTACTTTCCTGTTTCAGACGAGCGGAGGCTTGAACGATCAGCTGTTCTGTGACCTGACGGTACGAGACCCATCCGAGAATGGATGTTGGCACCAGGGCACACAGCACGAACAGTCCGAACATCCGGCGTCCGATGCGGCTCTGAAGTAGTGAAAGGGAAAACCGATCCTGCATGGTCCCAACAAGCTAGAAATTTCTGGCCAAGCCGTAATACGCACCATCACTCGCCCGAATAATGTCATCATGACTCTTCTGTGCCGTCAGTGGCTTCACAGAATCCTTGTCTTTTCCCATGCTGTAAATATCAAAGTCTGAACTGATCGGGTGAAGGTGACGGTCTTTTCTCGCTCCGCCCTGCCCACAATTCTGTCCCCCTCCGCCCCCGCCTCCATTGCCGCCACCTGCAACAAGACGTACGAAGCCGTAACGCTGTCCATTGTCGACGGCGAGCGCGGCTGGCCACCCACTGCCAGATGAGGACGAGTCGATCACGGGAATCACTCGGGGATTGTTCCTCTTGCGCAATTTCAGTTGAGCCAAACTGCTGATATCATCGACGGTTCCACACTCGACTCGCCAGTATTGATAGGGAGTTCCCCAGGGATCCAACAGAGTAGCTCGCCCGATATCAGCCAGGCTATTCGGATAGGTCCTGCCGCCAAGAGCAAATCCTTTGATCTCTTTAGCTAGGGAATGGAGTTCGGCAATCGCCCTGGCTACGCGGGCCTTTTCGATATAGTCGACATAATTCGGAACGGCAAGCGAAGCCAATATACCAACGATCGACACTGCGAGCATGAGTTCAATGAGGGTGAAGCCCTCAGCCTGCGTGAGAGTAGACCGCGAGGTCGGCCTCACGCAAGATGGGGGCTTTCCGATGATACGCACTGTTCCCTTTCCCATCATGATGGTCTAACCGCTATGGGTTGTGAATGTATCAAGGGAGGTCTTGAGGCCGGCCAGATTCTGTTCCATCTGCTTGGCAAGCGCAGTCAAGGCTGGATCGTTCTTCATGACGGCCAATTCATTGAAACGCGTGGTGTCGAGTGCCAGCATGATCTGCGCATGTTTCAGCATGTTGATCTTTGTTTGCAGTTGGGCAGTCATCTGATTCACGAGATCGGCTTCCTGGACGAGATGGTCTCTTTCTCGAAGCGTTGCTCTCACGCACAAATTACCGTTACCGATTTGAGGAAACATCCACTTGAGACGATATAGCGGGCCCGCGATATGGTGCATGAGCAGTAAGGAATGAATGCAATGAATCAGAACGACGACGATCGCGCCAAGGACCCAGGGCCAGAATCTGCTGTGCAGACTGAGCAAGTCGTTGGCCACGACGGCGCGCTCTTGCCAGGAGAGCGCCGGATCGTCGAGCGCCTGTATGAGTGGATTGAAGATCGGGATGGCCAACAGTACGAACGCCATCAGCGAATACAGGATCACTTGGCTCAGAAGGCGCACTTGGAGCGGGTGCACTATAGCTATCCATCGACGTTTGTAATTGCGAGCGGTGCATGGTTCTGCTCGCACGTCTTGCGAGGGCAACGGTACCAGTGCCGGACGTGGGCGAGAGGATTCCTTGGAGACGCTGGCTTCGGTTGGAGTTTCTGCATGTTGGTCGGATGGACACTTGCCACGAAGTGGTTGTCCCATGATTAAGCAGCCTTTATTGCAGTGGAGGATTCTCTGGCGCTCAATCCGGCACGGTCACAGCACCGTGGTGCCAGTGGTTGGTTTGTTTGCAGCTCAAATTCCGCCAGACAGGTCTTGAAGCAACGGATTTCCTCTTCGAGCGTCTGAAAGGCCGGGGTGATCTGGTCGGAGGTCTGTTCCTGAATCCGCAGCGCGACGACATCGTAGGCCTGTGTCACGAGCGCAGAATGCCGGTGGATGGCCTGTATCCTGTCTTCGAGATGGTCCAGCATGCAGTTGAAGGCCTGCGCCTCTCGATGCAGGTAATCATGCTTGCGCAATTGCGCTCGCTGGCGCAATTTTCCGGCTCCGATCGACTGAAAGAGCATCGTAAAACGATAGAGCGGGCCGGCGATGCGATGCATGAAATACATGGAATGAAGGAGCAGCACGAGGAAGGTGATGCTCAGCCAGGGCCACATCCGCGCGTTCAACTCAAGAAACTGCGTCGCAATCTGTGCATGTTCTTCCCAAGACACGGAAGGATCGTAGAGCGGTTGCACCATCGGCAGGAAGACCACGGCGTACAGCACGATCAACAGGCAGGCAAAGTATATGAAGGTGGTGAGCACAAACCAGTATTGCACCGGATGGACGAAGAGCTGTCTCCGTTGAAACCAGCTGATCATGATTCGACCGCTCTCCTGGTCCAGACGAGGTGCGCCTGGTTCTTAAAGGTAATGGTCTGCTCTTTCGTGTGGTAGTAGAACGACAAGATTTGCTCATCGTGCCGCGAGTCTCCATAGATGACGGTGTACAGAGTCCGGGCCCCCTCAGAGATAGCCTCGACCTGACGAACTGCCTGCGTGTCAAGATGCTCGAATCCTACGCTGAATGCCAAGCCGCTGTTGGTGAACACCAGCATGCCTTCCTCGTATCCTTTCGCTGAGGTGACCCATGCGCCGATTAACTCGTCAGGGCAGGAGACGGGAGGGTCTCTCTTCACCATGGCAATGATCAGTCCTGCAACCAGGCAGATGGCAGCTGCGAGAAGAACCGTGGTTCGAAGGTCAGTTGGTTTCCCGGCTGGGCCGGTAGGAATGGAAGCCTGTACCAGTTGTTTCATAACACTCTCATCGTATCTGACCGCGGCCCTTGCTGTTGAAGTGAAATAATTGATCCCGGACTCCTTATCGGCTGATTACTGACTGAACTTAAAGGGTGCTGTCTGCGCGGACCAACGGAGGTTCCTGAATGGAGCACTCTTTCCCATGGTAAGATGCCGGCATGCTTGCCTTCCGGTTTCATCCCCTTGTCTCCGACTGGTTCCAATCCCACATCGGGCATCCCACTGATGTTCAGGTTCAGGCGTGGCCGGCGATTCAATCCGGATCGGATGCGCTGATTGCGGCGCCGACAGGATCGGGTAAGACGCTCGCCGCTTTTCTTTCCTGTATCGATAGTCTTTTCAAGCAGGCCATCGCTCGTGAGCTGGATGACCACACGCAGGTTCTGTACATCTCTCCGCTAAAAGCGCTGAGCAACGATATTCAGAAGAACCTCCAGCAACCGCTTGCCGAAATCAGCTATGCGGCGCTGCAGGCCGGCTTATTGATGCCGGAGCTGCGCGTCTTAGTGCGTACCGGGGATACGCCGATGACGGATCGCCAGCAGATGCTCAAGCGCCCGCCGCATATTCTGGTCACAACCCCGGAATCTCTGTTCATACTCCTCACGGCGGAAAAAAGTCGACGGATGTTGCAGACGGTTCGGACGGTGATCGTCGACGAAATTCATGCGCTGGCGCCTAATAAACGCGGCGCTCATCTGGCGCTCTCGTTGGAGAGACTGGAAGCCCTCACGCTCGTCAGACCGCAACGTATCGGATTGTCAGCGACGCAACGGCCGATCGAGCTGGTGGCACAGTTCCTCGTCGGCAGTCGACATGCGTCATCCTTGTCCGGTTCACCACATGCCATAGGCCATACGCCATCGGCCATCAGCTCTCCTCCTTGCACCATCATCGATGTCGGCCATCGACGCGAACTCGATCTGGCCGTCGAAGTTCCAAAAGATGAATTGACCGCCATCGCCACGAATGCAATTTGGTCCGATGTCTACGAGCGTGTGGCCGAGCTGGTCCGGCAGCATCGCTCTACATTGGTGTTCGTCAATACACGCCGGCTGGCGGAGCGGGTTTCCCACTATCTGGAAGAACGTCTCACTGACTTAGGCCCCGATGCCGTGGCTGCCCATCATGGCAGCCTCTCGCGACAGATCCGTCTCTCTGCGGAAGAACGGTTGAAAACCGGCAAGACGCGCGTCGTTATCACGACGGCCTCGCTTGAGTTGGGCATCGATGTCGGCACCGTCGATCTGGTGTGCCAGATCGGTTCGCCGCGGGCGATTGCCACAGCGTTGCAGCGGATCGGCCGCGCTGGCCACTGGATCAAGGCGATTCCCAAAGGGCGGCTGTTTGCCATGACGCGGGATGAACTGCTCGAATGTGCGGCGCTGGTCCGTGCGATCCGACAGGGGACGCTTGACCGGATTGCCGTGCCGCCAGCTCCCCTCGATATCCTTGCCCAACAGATCGTGGCCGCTGCCGCAAGCCAGACGTGGTTGGACGACGAGCTATTCGCATTGTGCCGGCGCGCCTATCCCTATCGCGAGCTGACGCAGAAGGACTTCGACGAGGTGATTCGGATGCTGGCCGACGGGATTGCTACACATCGCGGGCGGGGCCACGCCTATTTATTTCATGACCGGATCAATCACCGACTGAAGGGGCGGCGCGGGGCGAGGCTGGCGGCAATCACCTCCGGCGGTGCCATTCCCGATACGGCGAACTACGCCGTCGTGGCTGAGCCTGACGGTACCGTCGTGGGATCGGTCGATGAGGACTTCGCGGTGGAGAGTCTGGCGGGCGACATCATGCTGCTGGGTAATACTTCCTGGCGCATCAAAGGCATCGAGACGGGGAAGGTCCGCGTGGAAGATGCTCAGGGCGCGCCGCCCAATATTCCATTCTGGCGAGGCGAAGCGCCTTCGCGTACGGCGGAACTGTCGTCTGAAGTAGCCGCACTCCGGCAGGAAATTGCAGAGAGAGTCTCTTCTTCAGAAGTCAGCCCGTCCGCAGCACTCAGTCCTCAGCACTCAGCACTTCGCTGGCTTTGCCACGAATGCGCGCTTGATCAACGCGGGGCGCAGCAGGCCATTGAATATGTTCTGGCCGGCAAGTCCGTGCTGGGGACGGTTCCGACGCAAGATACGATCATTGCCGAGCGGTTTTTCGATGAAAGCGGCGGCATGCAGTTGGTGATCCATGCGCCGTTCGGCGGGCGGATTAACCGGGCGTGGGGATTGGCGCTGCGGAAACGATTTTGCGTGACATTCGATTTTGAGCTGCAAGCGGCTGCGACGGATAACGGCCTGGTCATTTCACTCGGCGAGCGGCACAGTTTTCCGTTGGAATCGGTGTTCGGCTATCTCCATTCCAATTCCGTGCGCGAGATCCTGGTCCAGGCCGTGCTGCAGGCGCCGATGTTTATGACCCGCTGGCGATGGAACACATCGCGGGCGCTCGCGCTGCTTCGATTTTCCAATGGCAAGAAAGTTCCGCCCCAGATTCAGCGAATGAAGGCTGAAGATCTGCTGGCGGCCGTGTTTCCGGACGCGCTCGCCTGCCAGGACAACATGGTGGGGGAACGAACGAGGCAGATTCCAGACCATCCACTGGTCAATGAAACGGTGCGAGACTGCCTGACGGACGCGATGGATCTCGATGGGCTGACCGATGTGCTGCGGAAGATCGAATCAGGAACGATCCGTTGCGTGGCAATCGATACGCCGAGTCCGTCTGCTTTTTCACATGAAATCCTGAATGCCAATCCCTATGCCTTCCTCGATGATGCGCCGCTGGAAGAACGTCGCGCGCGCGCCGTGGAGATGCGGCGAACGCTTCCGGCTGACCTGGCCGGGCACATCGGCGCGCTTGATCCGGAGGCCATCGCGGCCGTGCGGCGGGAATCGTGGCCGATTGTCCGAGACCCCGATGAGCTGCACGATGCACTGCTGACTTTGGTCTGGTTGCCTGAGCCTATCCCAACGGAGTGGGTAGGCTATCTTCCCGTCCTTGTTGAGTCCGGCCGCGCCGTTCAACTTACCGTGAGGGGTGAGGGGTTAGGCGTAAGGGGTGATGCGCAAGAGTTAAGAGTCTGGGTAGCTGGGGAGAAACGAACGCAGATTGAGTCGATGGTTGTCCAGGGTAACGAGACGACACTTGATGCGATTGTGCTTGGGTGGATGGAAAGCATCGGTCCAACAACGATGGCTGAACTTGCAGGTCGGCTCTATTTGCCGGTCTCGGAAGTCGATCGCTCATTGCACCGGCTAGAGGCTTCCGGCCAGGTCCTTCGCGGCCAGTTCCGTCACCCGTCACCCGTGACACGCCAAGCGGATGAGTTGTCGCCTCGCCCCTCCCCCCTCACCCCTCACGGATTCGAGTGGTGTCACCGCCGTTTATTGGCCCGTATCCATCGCTTGACCATCGGCAGGCTCCGCAAAGAAGTTGAACCGGTCACAGCAACGGAGCTTATGCGTTTCCTATTGCAGTGGCAGCATGTTGCACCAAAATCTCGCTTGCATGGAGAAGCCGGGCTCTTGGCAGTGATCCAACAGCTGGCCGGCTTTGAAGCAGCCGCATCCGCCTGGGAGTCCCACCTCCTACGCCTACGCCTATCAAAGTACGAACCGGAGGTATTGGACCGGCTCTGTTTGAGCGGGGCGGTGAGTTGGGGACGGCTCTCGCCCCATCCGCGTATGTCGGAGCAGGATCATGGGGAACGAGCCCGCCGGATCGTGCCGACGAGCGTCGCGCCGATCGGCATCTTTCCTCGCGAGGACAACGAATGGTTGCTGGGGGCACTCCAAGACGAGCCTGTTCGAACGAGACTCGACACGTATGCAGGGCTCAGTGCCGTGGCACAAGATCTTCGCCGTTCCCTCCACGAGCGAGGCGCGAGTTTCTTCACCGATCTCCTGCGCGTGACCGGGCGTCTGGCCAGCGAAGTGGAAGAGGGGCTGTGGGTGCTCGTGGCAACCGGCCAGGTGACGGCTGACGGATTCGATAATCTTCGCGCACTCATCGATCCTCACCGCCGCCGGGCGGAGGGACGTGAGCGGGCACGCCGCCCCCGCCACGCCGCCGGACGCTGGTCGCTGCTCAGACAAGCTGGGAACGGGCCGCTGTCGGCTGTGAGCGTGAGTGAGCACATCGCTCGCCAACTGTTGCGCCGGTACGGTGTCGTCTTTCGGGATGTGCTCGCTCGTGAGTCGTTGGTTGCCTCCTGGCGGGATTTGCTGGTCCAGTATCGACGGATGGAGATGGCTGGCGAGGTGCGAGGAGGCCGATTCGTGTCCGGTGTTGTCGGGGAACAATTTGCCTTGCCCGAGGCGATTGAATCTCTGCGTGCGATGAGAAACAACGGGGAAGGACTCGCTCAGGAAGTCAAGATTTCAGCCTGCGATCCACTCAATCTCGCCGGCATCATTCTCCCGGGGCCGCGCATTCCCGCCGTCCCGTCTAACTTTCTGGTCTTCAAGGACGGCGGGATCGCTCGGGTGGTTGTCGGACGAGAAACCGAGTCGAACACGGTCGACCTTGCAACGGCAAGAGGCTAACGCGCCGGGATCGCCAGGAGCGGGCAGCGCGCCCCCCGCAACACTCGTTCCATCGTACTTCCTCGTATCATGTCGAGCAGTGAATGATGTCCTTCGGTCGTCATCGCGATCAAGTCGACGTCGAAGTCTGCTCCCATCCCGAGGATCATATCGACGATATTCCCGTGACCGATCATGGTCTCCCAGGCAAATCCCTTGAGCTTGGGATACTCGAGTGAATGGGGTATGGGGCCGCTTCCGATATGAAGCAAGATGCCGGTCAATTCCTCACAGCCCAGCGCCAGGGCCAACTGAGCCGTAATATCCACAGCTGTCTGAGGGCTGGGTTTCTCGCTGACGGGAATCAGCACGCGCCGAAGCTTCGGCTCACCCGTTTCCGCAACGACGAATCCTTCGACATGTGTCGGCACGAAGAACGTGGGTATGTGGCTGCCTCGTGCCACAGGCTCTGCGACGGTTTGATGGTGCCACCGATCAAAGCCGTCGTACTGATGTGTTGCCATGACGAGAAGATCGGCAGGGTGGGTTGCCAGGTGGTGGATGAGCGCTTCAGTCGGGTTGTGCGAGGCGGCCCGGACTTTCGAGATGGAAAGTCCCAATTGAGAGACATGTGCGTCGGGACTGTTTGGCGGGAGAAGATTCCAGCGTTCGAGGATGGGACTGAGGCGTGGGAAATCCTCGAAATCCTCCCGCCCCGCGTCCGAATCGATATGCATCATCGACAGATCAGCCCCGGTCACAATCGCCACCTTCAAGGCATGAATCAGTGCGATGTGGCTGTCGGCAGAGAAGTCCGTCGGGTGGAAGACCGTCTTGAACGGCAATGCCCTGTCAGGTGAAGGTGTGGACATGGTAGCGCGCCAAACCGGTTTCAACCGTTAGGGTGCAGTCACGAGCGCAGTGCTTTGGAGAAAGGGGAGCAGGGTTTCACGATGCTGCTCCGCTGCCCGGGCATATCCTGCTTGAGCAGCAGTAAAGAATGCCAATCGGTGCTCTTCAGGCACGCCCAGCAAGTCCCCCATCGAATTCAGGTACTCGCCCCGGCCTACGGAAATGTCCTGCTGAAGATTCTTGTGATTAATTGTGGCAAATGCGGCGGCCTTGAACGCCGGCGTAATCTGGCCGTCTTCATTCCACCAGGCTGCTCCGGAGGTCGTGCCGGTGACATTCGACGTGGTATCAGTAATTTGATTCACGGTCCCTTTGAGGGTACAGCCGGTCGATTGCAGCAAGGCCAGAATGGCCAAGGTCATAAACCAGGGAAAGCGGGTGTTCATGGAATTGCCTCCTTCATGATAGGAAACGTCCTTCTATTCACGTGTTAACTATAGCATAGACATTCTAAAGATTAGCCGGCTAGTTGCCGATAGAATACCTATCAGCGTGATCAGACTCATCGGTACATTCGTTGAGGAGAGCCCTATGCCGGTTCAAGCCCTGGGCCAGATTGATCCCAGACAGTTCTTTCGTCCCTCATCATCCGATGGTGCAGGGCCCCAACGATTGAATACTCAAGTGAGCGGGGTTGCGGTTTCCAACGATCTTTCGGGGCGGCTCAGCGTCACAACGGCGGAAGGGGACACGATTACCCTGACGGCGGATCTTGAATATGACTTCCGTGCTGTGAACTACTCATCGCGCGTGACCGGTGATGGCTCCACAGTCGATCTTGAAGCGCGGTACGCCGAGTCAACGCTGAAGAAGGAATTCGGGGTGACGATTGAGGGCGATTTGAATGAACAGGAATTGAAGGATCTGGAAAAGCTATTTCGCAAAGTTTCCAATATCTTTAGAACTTTCTTTCATGGAAATGATGAGGCAGGATTAGCCAAGACGGCGAAGCTGGCTGACCGGTTTGAGAGACTGCCTTCACTCTCCGGTCTTGATCTGAATGTGGATGTCCAGCGGTCAGTCACCGTACTGGCCGCGCAGTTTGCCTCAGCGGTGACCGACCGGCCCGTTGTGCCCACCGGGCAGGAGACTCCGATTTCAGCAACCTCCTCGACAGATACCCCGGGTGGGGCGTCTGCGACGGATGCGGTGATCCCGCCTTCGTCCACTGGTGCCACGGCGCCCACCCCGGCATCGTCTGTTGCCGTCCCGGGAGAGGGGATACGTTTGATCGCTCCGGCGCAGAATGTGTCGCCATCGTTGTCGTTGGCTCAGCAGGTTTTGGATGCGTTGAGCGAAACAAGGACGGAGTCAGGAACAGTCCGAAAATATCTTCCTGAGTTTCTTGAGAAGCTTCGTGAGACGCTGGTGAAAGAATTAAGAGCGGAGCGGGAGCACAAGAGCACTCCCGATGATGAATCAACGAATCGGTTGCAGGCACCGGTGACTACGAGCACCAGCGTCGTCTTCGCCTATCAGTCCATACAGCAAACCTCAGTCGCCCTCTCCATCCACAGCTAGATCAACAGCGTCAGCCGCAGGGCTGGCGTCGAGACCAAAAGGGTGAGGCCGGACTCCCCGGCCTCACCCGCGTTTTCTAGTTATTCCAGAGCCGTTCATACCATTTCTTTCCCTCGATCAGAGGCCCCGATGCGAGTCCCATGGATTTTCTGATCTCGCTGATCTGCCAGCCCGTCAAATTGGCCAGAGCCTGGGCTTCCTTCTCCTGGCGTTCGCGTAACTGTTGCCGATAGGCGGTTGCTGCCGGACAGTCATCCGTTCCGTTCCAGGGATGGCGGAGGATGTAGCGGGCTTGAAAGTTCGACCGGTCCGTTGTTTCCTGAAATATGAGGTCTTCGGGAAAATGTGCCGCGTCGTAACGGACGTGTAGCCTGGTCAGGAAGACATTCTGCGCCATCGGCATTCCTTTGCCGATTCGTCCATTGGTTTCCTGCCAGAATACACCCAGGCTGCGCAGTTCTTCCGTCGAGAGGGGATTCGCCGCACAGGGGTCGCACCAGTTCATGTCCCAGGCATATTCCAGAAAAACACCGCGCTCATCCTCGCGCCGTACCTGTTGCGTAAACAAATCTTTATAGAAGTCGCCGAACCTGTCCTTCACATAGACCGGAATCTCCTGGGCCTCCGGTAGGCGGATGGTTCGATAGTTTGTTGTCTCGACGCGACCCTGTTTTGTCAGAAAGTAAATGAAGAGCTCCTGCCCTCCGTCCGCATTCACGGTGCCAAGCCGGATGGGGAGCATGAACTTGGGCGATTCAAAAGCAATCTGGAGTGGGCGCAAATGGCTCAGACCCAGTTTCGCCTGTTCGCCAAGGTTGATCTTCGCCACAAAGAAATTCATGTGTTGCTTGAGATAGCTTTGTAAAATAGCTGATGCTCCGTTTGGAATCTTATAGCCATTCTCGCTCAGCCAGGTTTCAAGACCGGTGCTCTCCTTGGCCGAAAGAATCAAGATGTCGTACTCGCCGACGGTGTACTGCGCTTTGATTGTGACTCCTAGGGCACGGTCCCTCTCCCGCTTCAACTCGGCTGAGGCCGGAGCCGTATTTTTTAAGGCGCCCATCTTATCTTGAAACAGCTCATAACGCCGACAAGGGTTTTCGTCGAAGTATTCAACCAACCGTGGCGCCGAATAATCGGCAAGATGCTTGAGGACTGCCGCCTCGCCGATATGGATCTGGTCCTTCTCCAGTATCGTCGGCACCGGCACAACCATCGCGAATTCTTTAACGTCCCCCTTGAAGTCGTTGGCCATCGTGATGACGGTCTTGTTGTCATGCCGTGCGATGGTCACCTCGGAGGCTTTATTGAAGAGTTTGGTATCGGCCTTGGCCACATAGAAGCCGCAGAAAGCCGATGCGTCGCCGTTCCAGGCGAGCAGGCCGATGAGCAGTGTGAATGCTGTTGCACTGATGCGTTTCATGAGAACCTCCTTGGTTGGTGAACGGACAGTACTGAACGCAGACAGTTGACGGCTGCCGGTTGGTCTTTCACGTGTGACTGTGGGCTACGCACCCGCGACCGGTTGATGGTTTGGACCAGTCATAGCGAGAGCCTGGGAGCACATAGTCGATCAATGGCACGAATGGCGCGCAGGCGATCAGCCCCCACAGCGGGCCGTTGGGACGAAATAAACCGAATTGAACATAGAGAGCAGCCATTGTGACAAGGAGCGCATAGACGATCCGGCCGGTTCTCGAATCCGGCGTCGTTTTCGGGTCTGAAATCATGAAAAATGCAAAAATGAGCAGTGCGCCGCTCTCGATCTGGTGGAGCGGGATTGTCAGCGGATCGCCGAGCCAGAGTGCCCGTACTATGAGAAGACCGACGTAGAAGACGAGAAAGGCCACCGTCACATCCGCCCGCGCCGCGCGAGTGACGACGAGGCCGCCGAGACAGGCGATCAAGAAGCCGAACCAGGCGACCTGCCCCCATTGCCCGGGTGACATCCAGCCGAGGCCGCTGGTCAACACCACGGCGAGCGCCAGGTTCGTCGGATTGAAGACGTGCTTGTCATTCCATCGGATGACAAACTTGCCGGCGATGGCAAGGAACGATGCCAGCGCTACGACGGGAAGCTGGTCCGTACGAAGTAGGAGGCAGAGAGAGAGGGCTGAGATCAAGGGGGTTTTGGGGTCGAATGCGGGTAGGCTGAAGAAGCGAGTGCCGGCATATTGAGTGAGGAGTGCCGTGCCGAGCGTGATCGTAATCTGCCAAGGTGAGACCTCAAAGTGGAGCCAGAGAAGGCCATAGAGGAGGAGTGCGGAGAGGCTGACGATCTGGTACAGACGGGGATCGCGCCAGATGGATAGCAGATCGGGGTGGGTCTTGCCATCGTGTTGTCCCATGAAATCCTTCCCAGGCCCACCGGGATGCTGTGGCGGCCTTCACAGGAGGATATGGGGGAAGGCTTCATTTCCTTTCAGATCATTTTCTGAGTCTTTGCAATGGCTTGGTCGTCGAACAGCATAGGGGACCGCAGTCAGGTAATGAGTGTGGCGCCTGCGGAGATTCGTTTTGATCAACCGGGGCTAGCGCCGTTCGATCCTTCCGCCCCTGGTGTAGAGATTCATTGGATTGCTGAGCGAAGGTGGAGTGCCGACATCGTGTCGTTGGTCTATCGTGTCGGATAAAGAAGGACTTCCGTAGCGGACGACGGGGGCATTGAGCCACTCAGGCTCATATGCATTTCGGCTCGATCGGTTTTGACCATACGAAGATGATGTTATGAACGGCTCAAAGTTCGTGGCTGATGCAGGACTGTAGGGATTGCCGAATTGCCAGGGCTGCTCACCGTCCTCCAACTGGTCATCGGTATACTCCGTCTCACTTGGAGAATCAGGATCGACGGTGACCGGGGAATCGGCTAGATCAGTTTTGTCAGGCTGCGCAGGCTCAGCCCAGGCCGTGAGGGGAAGAACAACGAGGATACAGGCGATGAAGAGTCTCATCATGCACCGTTCTGATTTGCCAAACTCAGCCTAACCTGTTCGACAAAGGACATCAAGAGGCGAGAGAAGTGGTGGCCGAGAATCTTGATCGGATCATCATATTTCCTGTGCGGTAAACGGGTTTGTACGGTGCTGTCGTCCCACGTCCGTTCCGAACCGAATCATAATCTTCTCTCCCGTTTCGATCAGGCCTCCCCTTTGATGGGCCATCGGTCGGTTTAATCGACCGGTCTATTGATCTATTAACACTGCGGCGACTGAGAGGATACACGCGACCGACTGCGCCGGCGTCACAGCCCTGTCGCATCACAATTGATATTGTGAGGGTGGCCCCAGGCTTGACATCGACAGGGAGAAGGTTCAAGAAAAAGGAACACTCACCAGGGAGATTATGCCGCCTCCGGTCGACCCATTGAATTTTGTGACGCTTGAGGGACTGCTTCTCTACGGGGAAGCGCTCACACGGCTGCCTCGGATCGGTGAGTTGACCCTCCCTCCACCACTGCCTACACGATCAGACCGTTTGGAGCGAGCCAGAACTGCGGCATCGGAAATCCTCTTGTTGGTCGAGCGTGCCCGCCAAGGGTTCGCGGATGCTTCCGAATATCGCGCTGCCAGGCAAGCGGTGATCGATCACGCCTGTGACGGTGATGCCCTGGTGTTCTATGCGGCCTGGAACCGCTTGGCGGCGGGTGGAGACCTTGCGCCGCTTTTTCGCGCGGCGATCGGACATTGTCAGAAACCTCTCGTTCGGCGGCCCGTGGCGATTGTATCGCGCGCGCAGCTCACGCCGGAGCTTGCGGAGGGACGGATTGTTCTTGATCTCGGCGATGAACGGTTTTGGTTGTTGCCTCGGGATCTGACCGAGCGCGCGTTGCTGTTCGCGATGAGACACGGGGTGTCGCAGGTGGAGAGCAAGACCCACCGAGTCGGATGCCGGCTCGCCAATGTGCTGGACCGGGACCGAGGGTTCGCCAAGGCGGATGCCGTTGGTCTGGCGTTGGCCAAAATTATCGGAATCGTAGGCCGGCAGTTGGACTACCTACATGTGCGCAATTATTTGGACCCCGGGGCGTTCCTCCAACTGGTCAGTCGAAGCCCCAATACCACTCAGCTCTGCCAACGAGTGTCAGTCGCCCTTCTTGCCAGGAAAGCAGATCTCGATCCACCACAGATCGCTGACGCATTGGACTCTCAAGATTTCGGATGGGTGACGGGGATTGAGAAATCTGCAGAAGTGGAGGCCGCTGCGCGCGCGTTCGGAGTCGACGTGAAGACGGCCAAGAAGCTGATCAAGCATCCGCTCTATTGCTATCCGGGGGGCAACTCATTTTTCGACACCTATGTGACCGTCGTGGATGGAGTGCATCGTCTCGCGGATACTCATCGCGGATCTGTGTCCTGCCTCTACACGCACAGTTCGACGTTGCGGGCTTTGGTGATCTTTCTCGACCCTCGCCCTTTCACCGAGGCCTTCTCCGAGTTCGGCGAGTATAAAGAAGGACAGGACAATGTCGTGCTCTTGACCTATGAGAACGGGCAAATCTCCGGCTATTCGACAGCGGTAGGTCTGTCGGAGCGTGAGCGGGCGGAACGGGACGCCTGGGTGTCGGTAGAGCGCCAAAGACGGGATCGGGTGACATTGAAGCCTAAACAGATAAAACAACTGGTGGCACTCGTGTCGGGTGGGGACTTTGCGGGTGCCGGAGCGGCACTGAAAGAATTGCGGGTCACCGGGAACCGATTCGGCTTGGACGTCTATTTTGTGCGGCACGGATTTCTTGGATTGGCCAATAACTGGATCGAAAAAGTTTCTGAGCAGGACACGCGCATGCTGGGCAGTCGGCCGAGCAGTCCGATCGGCAGCAGCCGGTTTGAGGACTTCAAGGATGAACAGGTGCAGCAAGCGGCGGTCCGCAATCTTGAACCGTATCTTCAGAACGGCGCGCTGGTGGTGCTGGGGGGGGATGGAAGCCTGCGTGGGGCGCGTGCGATTTATGAGATGTTCGGAGTCCAGGTGACCGGCATCCCCGGCACGATCGACAACAATATCGGCGGGACGACCTCATTGGGATTCCACTCGGCCATTCGACTGGCGGATCAGTCGATCGAATCGTTGAAGGCGACTAGCTCCGCGATGGGCAGCATCTTTTTCGTAGAATTGATGGGGGCGGGATCCGGCCATCTGGCCCTGGCCTGCGCGTATCAAGCCAGAGCTGAGGGAGTCCTCGTCAATGAGCACCCGGACCCGGATGGCTACATCGATGACGTGATTCTCGGAACCCTGAAGCGGTCCCTGGGCCTGCCTAACAAGAGCCATTTATTTATCGTGGCTGAGCGCACGCCGCATCGGCATCATCCTGAGGGCGGTGTCCACGGATTACCCGACTATGTGGCCCGTGAAATTTCAAAATGGCCCCAGGTGTACCCTCGGCCTGGTCACTATCCGCTCACTCCCGCCACGAAAACCACGATTCTCGGGCATACGCTCCGTGGCGCCTCACCTGCGCCGGAAGACAAGGCGATCGCTCAGCATTTGGCGTATGAAACCGTCAAGCGGTTGGTGGAACGGCCCGAAGACATCGTCGGAAGCATCGCAGCTTTTCGAGGTCCGGGCCACATCGAAACGATTCCGCTGCACGCGCTGACTTCCAAGCCATTCGATTGGGAAGCTTTTTCGCGCATGCATGGCCGGGATAGCCCGTCAATAGATGGCTGACCATTCGCGGTTGACATTTCTTCGCCGGACAAATAAGGTCGAAGAATGATTGTGCTGGAATAATTTTCAAGTCTGGAGGGTGGCGCATGCAAATTCAGGTTCATACAGACAATCACATCACGGGACGCGAAGATGTCGTGCGTCTGGTCCATACCAGCGTCGAGGGGACAATATCCCGATTCTCCGATCGGATTACACGCGTAGAGGCTCATCTCACCGATACGAACGGACATAAATCGAAGGGCGACGATTTTCGATGTGTGCTTGAAGCGAGAGTGGCCGGCCTTCCGCCTATCGCAGTGAGTCATCAGGGGCCAACCATCGAGATCGTCGTCGCAGAAGCGGCGGAGAAGTTGGAACGGTCGATCGAGAGCAAACTGGGACGAATTCATGATCGGGTTCCCGCGCCGGACCCGGAACCGTGATACTGCGGATGGAGGATATTGCAGGCAGGTTGGAGCTATCCGACTTCGTGAAGCTTAATCAGATTGGTCCCGCCGGGATGGCCTACTCTCGTCCCGGATAGAATCACAATCTTATCTCCTGCCATGACCAGCCCTTCCACTTTTAATCGATGTTCAGCCTCAGTAACTCGCGCATCAGTCTGCTCGATTTGCGGGACCGTGTAGGGACGAACTCCCCAATAAAGCGCCATCCGCTGCCGAACCGGCTCAAATGGTGTGAAGGCGATGATCGGCGGAGCCGGTCGTTGCTTGGAAACCAATCGCGCTGTTGTGCCCTGTTCGCTGAAGGCCACGATCGCACGTGCAGAAATAGCTTTGGCGGCAGAAGATGCCGCCGTACAGATGGCTTCAGGAAAGGGCTGCTGCTCCACATCAGTGTGACGTCTGGGCAGGACATTCGGATCAGCGGCTTCTTCCGCTGCTCGAACAATGCGATCCATGACGCGAACGGTTTCGATCGGATACGCGCCGATAGCTGTTTCAGCAGACAACATCACCGCATCGGTGCCGTCGAATACCGCGTTGGCGACATCCGAAGCTTCAGCTCTGGTCGGCCGCAATGCCTGGGTCATCGATTCCAGCATCTGTGTCGCGGTGATGACAAGACGCCGCCGGCGGTTCGCTTCTGCGATAATGCGTTTTTGTAACACCGGCACTGCTTCAGGCCCCATCTCGACGCCAAGATCGCCGCGAGCAATCATCACCCCCTCTGCCTGTTCCAGGATCGCATCCAAAGCCGTGATAGCTTCAGCCCGTTCGATTTTCGCGATGATCGGCTGAGTCCCGCCGCATTTCACAAGCCATGTGCGCGCCGCCACGATGTCTTCAGGGCCTCGAACGAACGACAAGGCCACATAATCGACCCCCTGTGAGACTCCGAATCGCATGTCCTCCCGGTCTTTGTCGGTCAGCGTGGGGGCGCTGACATCTGTTCCTGGCAAATTGATTCCTTTGTGCGACGAAATCTTTCCACCGGTCACAACGGTGCAATCGATAGATTCCTCGGAAATGCGGTCGGCGATGAGTTCGATCAGTCCATCGTTGATCAAAATCCTGGCGCCCGGCAGGAGGTCACGCGTGAGGGAGGGATAGACAACCGGAATGACTGGAATAGAAGAGGGGATGAGGGATTGGGCCAGGGAATGCGGGCCGGTTTCAGCTCCTGATCGAGTCGATACGACCTGTACGCATACCGACTGGCCGGCTCGTACCTCAATGCCCCCATCCGGCAATTTGCCCACTCGTATCCTAGGGCCCTGGACATCTTGGATGATAGCGACCGCTACCCGTTGCCGTTCTGCCGCCCGGCGGATCGCTGAAATGGCAGCTCCATGGGATTCATGCGTGCCATGGGAGAAATTCAGCCGTGCTGCATTCATGCCGCTTTGGATGAGCTGTTCAAGCATCGACGGCGTTGCCGTCGCAGGCCCGATGGTGCAGACAATCTTCGCTTTACGCATGGTGGGCAGAGTAGCACAGAAGTATCGCGCACCATAAGGCGGTTTTTCTAAGGAATCTGGGCGGCACTCCCGATTGTGGAAGGAACAGAGGCTGATCAAAGCAGCACCGGCTCGCTATGATCAGATGCTCAACTGCGGTTGAAAGGAGATTCCGGCATTGACGCCATCGTGCAGGCGCTACAGGCACCTAATCCGGGTGAGCTGAGCCCCGCGCCCTGTACCGCTGAACGGCGCAGGGCCCAGGCTTCAATCATCCGGGTTAGGGAGCGAAGACCCAGACAGCGCCGGTTCCTGCATTATCGGCAGGGCCGCCCACGAGCGCGGTGGCACCATCGGCACTGAGCGCCACGGAATGGCCTTGCCACGCCGCGCCCACAGCGCCGCTGCCGACGCGCTTCGTACCCTGCTGTGTCCAGATTCCGCCGGTTCGAGTGAAGACCCACGCCGCGCCGGTGGTTACGTCATCAGCCGGGCCGCCCACGAGCGCGGTCGCACCATCAGCGCTGAGCGCCACGGAATAGCCCTGCTGCACGAGGCCCACGGCGGCGCCGGTGCCAATAAGCTTCGGTCCCTGCTGCGTCGTGGGCAGCCCGGTAGTGGCGACCGTAAAGAGGCCTGAACTTGTGAGCACGTCAGAAGCCCTCGTCACTTGAACCGGACCGGTGACGGCACCTGGCATGACCAGGGCGGTCAGTGCACTGCCAGACTGGCTTAATACAATAGCGGGGGTTCCACCGATGGTTACGGATTGAGTGGTGGAAAAGTTAGTTCCTGTTACTGTGACGATCGTGCCGATCCCCCCGGTGGTCGGCGTAAAGGCCAACACTGTGGCCGCAGAAGACGTGGCTGCACGAGACCGCGGTGCAGTATCCTCACCACCGCACGCACTCAATACCGCCATGCACCCCATCAACACCGGCACGATGGTGGACAGAGCGGGTCTCTGGCGGTTCCCAAACGGTGAGGATGTCGTGTTCCCAATCATTGGAATGTGCTCCTGTTTTGGCGGGTCTACCAGCTCAGTCTGTCCCAGTCTCGTTGTGAGTCGGTGCCCGTTATGATGACCGTGTAATGTATCGAGCTGCTCTCACTGGCCGCAACCCCTCCAGAGAGGGGATTAGGGCGCGCAAAGATCCTCATTAGGAGGTAGTCGATAGATTGCAGGCGAGCGCATCGGGGCCACTGAGCACATCTGAATAGTACAAGGGGGCTATCGGCTGACTCAGACCAACGGCATTGACAGGAGGTGCGCTGGTGGAACCGGACCATTACCTTGCCGGTATAGATCAACGACGTGGCGAAGATCCAGATCTGGTGCGCGCACGCCGAAGTGTTGCTCGGCGAAGCGTCCTTTGTCAGGCCGATCGTGATGCGTCGGGGGAAGTCCGGGGCAACGGCATGAAGCATGGCAGTGTGTCGCTGAGCCGTTAATTGCACAGCTAGAACGACACCGAGGAGATGTCACGGCATCTCCTCGGTGCGTTGTGCGTCGGTTCAAGGAATCTGGAGGCCGATGGAGAAGGAGGCTGCGTAACCCTTGTCGGCAGGAGAAGGTGCCAGTATCAGCCGGTCGCCGCCCTGCCTAAAGATCCAGTCCTGCCGGTTTCGCGCGGTGCGCGGCCCCCGTTCGGCATAGGGTGGAGTGGAGAGCACGCGATCTGTGATGGTATCGTCAAAGTACAATTGCGACGTAAAGTCGAAGCGCCGTCCGCCCGATGAGCCCGTGCGAATCTTGAAATGAATGTGCACGGTCCTTCCGGGATACCAGCCTGGATAGATTGTGATGAATCGGACCTCGCCCCGCATGTCGGTGATCTGGTGGCCGCGCAAAAACTTCCGGCCCATGGTGTTGAACCAGGGATCGCGCACATCGGAATAGACGCCCGTGGCATCGCAGTGCCAAACATCCACTTGAGCGCCGGGCAATGGCTGGCAGTCTCCAGACTGAAGACGCATGACCTGAAAGGTGAGCGTCAGCGGCGTACCCTGTTTGATTTGACCATTGGTAGGATCAGAGCGGATATCGGATCGATGTAACCGTTCATCGACGAAATACGGCCCTTCCATTTGTTCCGGCCGAACAATACAAGCAGATTCCGCATCGCCTGCAAATAATCGCCTTGGAATGAGACCACCTCCCGTCAGCCATACTGCGCCAGTCGTACCGAGAAGTGTTACGACTTGACGGCGGGACAGGATATGCCCTGATGGTTTGTCTGTAGGTTCCATCAATGATTACCTGCGCCTAAGGTGCGGGGAGGGGGTTCGTGGCGGAGGCGGTGGTGGCGAGGATCTTGGAGCGCCGATCGAAGGGCCGAAACGTCCTGAATAGGGGAAATGTCCATAGGGTCTGCCCCAATATCCATAGGGTGCAAGTGGCGCAAGAAATGGGCTCAGAAACAGCGGACTGGCCGGCCTCTGCGCAACGGCTGTATTCCAATTCACGATGTGTTTGGCTTCGAGTACCGGATAGGTGAATTCGCCTTCATCGAGAGGTTTGGTCGTCGAGCCCGTCACTGCACCGATGATGCTGACGGGTGTGCCTGGCGGTAGAGTTGCCGGGTCGACAAACGCACGATGCACAGCTATGAACCGCCCCTTTGAACGAAGGCGGTCATCTGTTAACGGCCCATTGGGACCGACTGGAAGTTCCAGGATTTCTATTTCGGTCTCCGTTTCAGTCCGTTTCGCCCCAAGGATAATCCCGCCGAGCATGACCACTCGCCCAACATAGTTTGCAGGAGTCCCCTGTAAATCGACAAACCTGACACTAGAATCAATTTGGGTTGCCAACTCTGATGGCACGCCGAGCAAGCCTGATTCCCGTTGAACTTGATGGACGGATTCCGCACAAGACACGACGCCGAAGAGTCCTGCCAGCAGGGGAGGGAGCACAGCGCCGCGAAACATAGAGCCTCCTCGTCTAAAAATGGTAGGACAGCCCACCCAGGATGTGCTGCGCTCTATAGTTGCCGGCAAAACCGCCATCGGGGCCGAATGCCTGGTCGAATTGGAGCGATACGCCCTGATACTTATATTCCGTAAACACCGCCACGTGTGAAGTCAGAAATGCCCTGAGGCCGACCAATAGGTTCCAGGCCGCTGTCACATCAGTGTCGCTCTGGACGGTTGCAGTATCTCCGATGCGGGCGATGGCCATGCCGATCCCGGCTCCTACATAGGGCTGAAACGTGCGGCCTGGATATCGTGCGATGAAGTTTGCCCCGATCGTGGTGAGTCTTAAATGGACGCCGGGAACTTCATCTAAGGTTGGAGTGCGAGGCAAGCTCTTTATGTGAGGCGTCGTGTGCAGCACTTCTCCCTCGATCCCGAACCAACTATGTCCTGGGAAATAGCCCGCCTTGGCGCCATAGGTGATCGAGTTCTGGAGATCAAAGTCTACGAGGGGGCCTGGCAGTCCAGCTTGCGGGCCTGTTCCTCCAATGGTGTTGATTCGATCCGCGAAATTCACACCGGCTGTTCCGGCAAGATACCATTCCGCGATGACGGTTGTGGGTGTGACAATGATTCCAGCGATGAACCAGAGGACCCAAAGAGTGGTACGTGCCGGCATCTTTATCTCCGCGATCACGAGCCCTCGATCTGATATGAGGCTGAGTCATCATAACAAGTGCCTGACGCGCTGCACAGAGGCCGTAAGACCGATTGGCGAGGTTGGATCTGCTCCCCAGAGTTTACGAAGATTTCTCCTGCATTTGCCGGCGTGAGGCTGGCGGTCACGGTAGCAGGACGTAAGTAGCATGTCCTGCCAACATCATGAAAATGCTGAGAATATATGCCTTGCACCACCGAAGCTACATCCAAACCATGCGCATGGACATAGAGTTGATAACCCTAGAAGGGGCAAAACTCGACAGGATCCAGTCAGCTGCTACACTTATCGCAATACGATGAAGACCGCCACTGGCCGTACAGATCATCCTTCAAAGGAGCGACTCCATGATCCACACATCATCTAGGCCGTATCAGATCCTTTCTGTCCTGAGTATCGTCATGCTCAGCGTGGCAGTCGCCGCATGCGCCGGGGGAGACTTTGCATCAAAGGATACCGGCGAAGACTCTGTTGTCAAGCAGCAACTCGATGCGCAGACGAAGGGGCAACAGACTCAGGCCAATGAAGCGGAGCAATCCAATCTCCTCAACGCTAAGCCTCTGCGCGGCCCGCAGGATCCCATTTACGTCAATCTTTCGTCCACCGTCCTGGATAAGAAAATGCAGGAAGCGGAAAAGCCCAAGGGGGCAGTCGCGCAACACATTCGGAAGGAACTCTCGTCCGATCCCGTTATCCAACTCGTCCCGGGAAACAAAAAGGCGGCATCAATCATCGATGTCACCGTTGCACCGAAGGTCTCGCTGATGGAGATGAAGGGGGTGCATCGCAAGACCGGCAAACCCGGCAAGATGACGGCTGTGGTTATGGAGGCCACCATTACCTCTCAGTCCCCCCCTGCGATTTACACCGTGTACGAATCAGGCCACGTGTTGCAGAATGAAGAAGTCTCGAAACGCTTTGCCAAACAGATTCGGCAGGTCATTCTCGAAAAGGTCGGCCCGCAAATCCCGGCGCATTGATTCGCGCTGTCCTCTTGCTTGGAGTAGCCCTGGCGATCTCGCCGGGGCTGCTCACTCTCAAACCTGCGTGGCCCGTGTTGATCGTTTCAAATCGCGCAACTTACAATCCGTCGTACCTCCCGCTTCGATTCTTTTCCGGTTTCGTGCCATCAGCCATACGCCATAGGCTCTTTCAAGCGAGATGCGCTCAGTCTTCCTGATCCAGTGCGCGCAGCAATTTTCGCATGTCCCAGAACGAGAGAATGGGTCTGTTCACTTCGGGGTGGTCCAAGTCGATCTGAACGTTATAGAGCGGCAGCGCCAGATTCTTGATCTGAGTCACCTGATACCAGCAATCGTACTTATGTCCCCAGCGGTCGAGATAGCGGAGACGTAGATAGCCATTGCTGACTGGTTGTGTCCGAATCGGGGCCTCGGGACCCAACACGATCGACGCTCGTTGTTTCTGGATGCGCGCCCCGCGCGGGTAGACTTTCTTGACCGCAAAGTTTCCATCCCATCCCCCCATATGCAATTGGCAATCGTGCGCCACCCCGCCACCAACGTTTTCGAATTCGGGAAATAGCGTGAGCACGTTTCCGGAATTCATCGCCGACAAATTGGTAATTGTCACATCCGGTTGAAGCGCGTGGAACTCCTTCCTGGTTCGCGCCACGAGCGCATAGAGATAGAACGATACGACGCCAGCGATGACAGCGAACAGGCCCAAGCCGGTCCAGAATAACCAGTCCATAGTGCTCAGAAATGAGATGTTCCGCCCATGGGTGAAACGGAGGCAGGCTACGTTGTGGAGGGCGTCGTGTCAACCAGGTGCGGCCGGAAGGGCGTACTCGTACGCTGTGCAGGTGAGTCGATGTGGCGCAAACGGGTTGCTACACGTCTTGCGTCATGCCGCGCGTCGTGAGTTTGTGCGGTCGGCTGCAGCGCTCTCGCATGCAGGGATTTTCGAGGAGCTATTGCCAGGACGGGCAGGTTGCTCAAACAGCAGCCTGGCTCCTGGTTTGAAGGTGAGGTAATACCATGTCCATTCCGACATCACGCGGATCCGGTTTCTGAGACCGATCAGAAAAAACACATGAACGATGCACCAGAGCATCCAGGCCAGCAAGCCTGATACATGGATCGGGCCGATTTGGGCCACGGCCCGGGCGCGGCCGATCGTCGCCAGCATGCCGCGATCTTTATAGACAAACGGGGCGCGTTGATCCGGCAACAGCTGCTGATTGATCAACTGGGCAACATACTGGCCTTCTCCCATGGCCACGGGAGCAATTCCCGGCAAGGGTTTGCCGTCGGGATCCAGGCAATGTGCGGCATCACCGATGACAAAAATCCAGGGTTCATCCGGAATCGACAAATCGGCGTGAACGTTAACTCGACCGCATGAATCTTGGGCAACCTTTAGCGTGTTCAGGAGTGGCGAGGCTTTGTTGCCTGCCGCCCAAATCACATTGGTTGACGGGACCCATTCGCTTCCGACCATGACTCCGTCCGGGCGGACCGCACTCACTGGGTTGTTCAGTTTAACCGTGACGCCCATATGAGCGAGAGCGTCGGCAGCCTTTGCGGATAGTTTGGGATCGAACCCCGGAAGAATACGTGGACCGGCTTCCACGAGGACGATTGAGAGATCTTCCAGGCGCAAATGAGGATAATCCGGCCCCATAGCCCTTCTTCCGATCTCAAGGAGCGAACCGGCTAATTCGACTCCTGTTGGACCTCCTCCGACGATCACAAAAGTCAGACGGTCTTGCGCGCCGGTTTCGGCCCTCTGCCGTTCCGCCTCCTCGAAGGCGAGCAACATCCGCTCGCGCAGATGGACGGCATCGGCCATGGTCTTGAGTCCAGGGGCCAACGCCTCCCACTCATCATGCCCGAAATAGGCGTGACGCGATCCTGGAGCGACAATCAAGGCATCAAAGGCAATCGGGGCGCTGTCCCGGAGACGGACCACCCGGGCAGTCCGATCAATCGACAGCACGTCATCCATCACCACGCGCACATTGGGTTGTGAACGGAAGAGTGTGCGCAACGGCCAGGCGATGTCGCTCGGAGACAAGGCGGCGGTGGCGACTTGGTAGAGCAACGGTTGAAACACATGGTGATTCGTGCGGTCGATCAGGACGACCTCGACGTCGCGCAAGAAACGCGCAGCCGTCATGCCTCCGAATCCGCCCCCGATAATAACGACGCGTTTTTGAGTCATTGGATGAAATACGCTGGCGGCTCAATCAAGAATCTACAGGGCATACATAGGAATGCACTTCAGACTATCGAGCAAAGAGAAAACTGTCACATACTTCCTCAAAACCCGCCTAGGCTTCCTCTCTCTCTGTATCGGTAGGTCTCGTACTTTCTTGAGCTCTTACAGTAACGTAAGTCTAACAGCTTCGATGGTGGCTTGGGTATTGCTGCATTTGTCCGGACCACTGAGCCGTTCACTATCCAATACAAGCCATGCGGGGCGGCAGGTCTCCTCTGTGTGCCGCGATTCCACGATCTGCCGGTCTTTTCTCCTTTCCTACAGCCAAATTATGTGAGACGCACTGCTCATTCGTGTAATAATGTATCACTGCAGCGGGACTATCTCATGGCAAAGACACAACCATCCGCCTCTCGAGTTCTTATCACGGACACCTCCAAGGATCTGCGCATCGTCATTCCATGTGGCCGGAGTTGGTTTGTCATTTGTTTTTTAGGGTTTTGGATCTGCTGCTGGGCGGTGGCCGAAGTCATGGTCCCCGCCCAGTTTCCTCACAGCGATGAACCGTCAGAGGGTCGGTCATTGATGTTGGCATGGCTAGCGGTGTGGACGGTCGGCGGGGTGGTGGCCATCTACGCCTGGTTATGGCAGGTGCTGGGGAAGGAGATTGTCACTGTGCAGGGACAGACATTCACAACTCGCCGCGATATTGGGGGATTCGGTTTTGACAAAGAATATAATCTGCTCCAGATCTCTAATCTGCGCGCTGAGCCAGTCGGATTCAGTCCGCTGAATGTCTCGTCGGCACTCCAATTATGGGGAATCGGTGGCGG
>JALHMZ010000011.1 GCA_022843785.1 Nitrospira sp. | reverse complement strand
AGCCCGGATCATGCTTCTTCCGCGTAAACCGCTCCTCTTGCGCCGCCGCCACAATCTCCCCGTCCCGCAGCACGCACGCCGCACTGTCATGATAAAACGCCGATATGCCAACGATGAACACTTTACCCATGAGACACCTCTCCTCTTGGTGCTGCAAATACGAACTCCATATACCTAGATATCAATTCAGCAATTCTCACTAATGAACTTGCGCGATCTCTTTCGTCTTCTTAGGCTGCGCATTCCCACCCGGTCATATCCAGCCCTTCAAGCGATACCAGAGCAGTGCCGCATATTCTCCCACCGCCAGATCTGAGTAGCCCAAATGCTGGGGCGATGGTACGTACTGAATGGCCAACCAATTCTCCTTCGTGACATAGTGAGTTGGGGCAGGGCACGGAGTCATACCTCCCTTAAGAAATACCCCCATCGCCCTCGGCATATGTCCCGCCGAGGTAACGAGCAAGAACGGCGCCGTACCAAGCCTTGCAGCCAAATGCCTCGCACTTTCGACTGTGCTATAGGAGTCATCATCCACCACGATCTGCCTATCCGGAATACCGGACGAGATCAATACGTCTCGCATGATGACCGGAACGCTCCCTCCCCCGCTTACAATCACCGTAGATTGAGGATTCGAACGGAAAAGCCTCAGTGTCTCGAGTAGTCGAAAGGCAGCCGGCGCATTCACACGACTGCTCAGAGGAATTCTGTCGTCTGCCTCCGCATACGCTGCCAATATCACGATCGTCCTCGCGTCTTTACGTGCCAGCGAACCAGCGGGTTCAATCTGATACTCAAGATGGCCCAGGAGCAGAAATGCAACTGGCCCGCACGCAAAGACCATATAGACGACGAGCGCATTTAGGCTGAATGCAATCCCCCACTGTCTCGTGGATCGGATGCCGAGCAGAACAATTCCACAGACAGCGCTCAACGCAATCAGAGTGGACGGCAGAACCAGCGATTTCAGGATCGTATCCATGCAGAGATCGAACAACGGCAGTTATGTCTTTCCGGACCGTAGACATACACACAGCGCAAGTATGGAACAATCGCTCTGCTGACCGGCCACTCAATAATTACCCTTGCATCACAAGCGGCGATTGCTCAAGTATGGAAACGTGCTCTGGAAGCAGAAAAAAATAGTTGAGTGCCTTATCACCCTTCTGACGTCTACGCAACACACCTCCGCTCAACCACCACGGGCTATACTTTTCAGCCCCTAACAGCCCGAATACTTGAGCAGACTTGGACCCCACAGTATCAGGGTCACTCGATCGGGCAATTTCAATGAGCCAAGAGGCCTTTCTTAACTTTATGATCTTCCGAGCCCCCTTGATCAGTTGCAACTCATGCCCTTCAACATCGCACTTGATAAACTCAACCTCAGACATGGCACCACCCAAGAGTGAATCAAGCGATCGCAACTTGACCTCCTGTCGAATGTGCGCCGACACCCCTCGCGCGCTCTCAACAAGACGAGCCATGTAATAATTTTCCCCGCCCGAGGCATATTGAGGAACCTCCATTGTCCCAACTCCATCGCATTCCGACGCTCCCACGTTGTGCAACACAACATTGGTCAACGAATGTCCTTTCATGCACTTTGAAAGAAGGGCAAACGTTTCCCGCATTGGCTCAAGACTGATGACCCTCCCCTGAGCTCCCACAATCCCGGCCATATACTTTGTGTACCATCCCACATTAGCCCCCACATCAACGACCGTATCGCCAGCCCTGACCAAATACTTCACGACGCCAAGCTCAGGCTCAATCGCTTCAGAAAATACTCCAACAAGCCTCGTATAGCGGGCAGCCTTCAGATAAAACAGTACCGACCTTGGCAATAAGTTTAATGCCAAATTTTTCGCACGGCCGACGACTTGATCCATTAACATTGTCACCTCCGTATGGGACACTGATGCCCCACTGTATCCGATTTCATCGCCAACTAGTGGCCCAAGGTGACAGCCTGGAATTGAGTTCCACCGTACCGTGTCAACACTTCATACCCAGCAGGTGAAATATGACTACCATCGGGTAGAGAAAACTCCTTTCGACGGATCCCCTGTTGATCCGTAAGAACCGTTTCCAAATCGAGCAAGAGAAGCCCTTCCCTCGCGGCAACGTCTCGAATCCACCGATTCACTTCCTTCACCCGCCCGTTCACATAATCCTGATAGCTGGACTTACCGAGCATTCCTGCGATAACCCCCTGCAGCGCCTCAGACCACCCATCCTTGCCCCTGATCGTCACCTCTGTCGCAAGCACAGGCTTAATCCCTGCTTTTCTCGACAACTCCACCATAGTCCGAATGCTGTCTTTTGCTCGACTCAAAGCTTGGTCAATCTTTGATCGATCCGACCGAAAGATGTCATTGATGAAACCCCATATGATCACGAAATCCGGCTTGAGCGCCAGCACATCGTTCTCGAACCGCGCCAACATCTCGAAGGATTGTTGTCCATTCACCCCTTTATTTATGACGCGATAACCAGCCAGTCGCCCATCCAAAGACCATCCTCCAGCATATGATGCTCCAATCAACACAATAGTCCTTGCGTCTGACTCAAAATCCACTTTCACCGTCCCCTCCGATGTAAGAGCAGCATTCGCACTCGCCTGAGTATAGAGCGCTGCACCGGCCAGAAGCATCATGCTCGCCACCTGCCATTGTCGCCATCTACTCATGTGGCCGATGCATCCTCCTTGTGCCCATCAGGCCGATGTTCACTTTCCTTTCTCGCCCATTGAACGACCTGCGTAGCAAGACTCACATCATAGCGTTCCGATGCAAAGGCCGCGGCAATATCTATCGGGGTTTTCCCTCGAAGAATAACCCGCTGAAGCAGAGTGAGCATCGGTGACAGCACAGAAAGCACGAGGGACGGCAGCCAAACGCCCTTTAGATCAGGCCGCTTTGTCAGCCACCGCGCAAGCAATTCTTCCCGTGTCGGGGCCGTCGGTTCAACAAGATTCACAACAGCAGGCGCAGCATCCATATCGTGAACCGTCGCTCTGATCACTTGAGCCGCAGTGTTCACGTCACAGAGATTGATACGGCTCGAGCGAGGTCCAACGGCCACGTAAATCAGCCCCAATTCACGCCCCAATCGGCCTGGCGGTTCATAGTCCGAAAAATCGACCAGCGGACCCGGCCTGATGATCCTGACCTTCAAACCAAGCGCCGCCCCCTGCTCAACGACTTCACGTTCCGACTCGGCCTTGCCCCAGACATAGGGCCCACGGCTAAGATTGTCGAGGTCAACCGGAGTCCGTTCATCAAGCGGTCCTCCCATCTCCTTGCTGGTCTTCAAAACAGCTAAACTACTGATGTGGACGAATCGTCGAACGGAAGCCTTGGCAGCGACCCGCAACAAATTCCTGGTTGCCACCACCGAGTTTCGTTCGTGGGCTTCCTTGCCCCCAGCAGTCTCTGCCGCACAATGAACTACTGTCTCAACCCCGGACAAGACCGTTGGATCGAACTCTCCGCCGAGATCGGCCTTGGCATACTCGATCCCCGCCTCACGCTCCGATGGCGGCGGCACACGGCGCCCTAGTGCGCGAACAGGCCATCCGCAACGCCGCAATTCCGCCACGACAGCGCGACCCAACATCCCGCTCCCACCAGTAACAAGCACCAACCCTTTCCGTGCATCAACCGGTGAAAGCCGCCGTGTCCGATCAGACAACTCAATCTCAGCCTGAGCCTCAAATTCCGTTTTGGCTGCACGTAGCTTCTCTCCGATCTGTTCGCATAAGCGAACCGTCTCACGAATGGATGAAGGAGAGAGCGGAGGTGCAGTTCCTTGACGAATGCTGTTGTAAAACGCTTCGATCAGTTCAGCCAACCCTGGATAGCCTTTGCCCTTGTTCAGAATGCGAGACGCGAATCCTCGAGTCGATCCGAACAAAACCTGCATCGATTCCCGGTAAGGATTCGAGAGAATCCCGACGGCTGACGTACCTGGACCAGTCAGCTTCGTCAATTGACCGCGCACAAAGTCGGCGCGCAGCGACCCGTTTGTGCCGACGACCCGGAGGTACGAATCAATGGGGCGCCCACGCAGTGAAACGACAAGCACCCCTGTTGTCTCACCAGCCTGCAATAGAGCATGCACTTCCCCCTCAGGCCGAACATACAACGATTCCAATTTTGGCGCGATTCCAGCCGTGCCTCCGAGCACATTCAGCAGCGTATAGACAGGATGAGGAAGGATATCCAGCAGCTGATCGATCGGAGACATTAACGAACGTCCATCGCTGGACTTTCTCACTGTTTTGAACGAGAAGTAGCTCTCGACATGCACCACACGCCCGAGAAGCGGAAGCGACTCGGTTAATCCGCGCGCCGGAGCCTCATAGAGCAACTGATGCCCGGCGCAGACTGAGCGGCCGGCCTTCCGTGCGGCTTCCAACACTGCATCTGCTTCGGCCAGTCGTAGCGTGAACGGTTTTTCCACGTAGACATGAGCCCCATGCTCGAGACACAACATCGCCAGATCAACATGCGTCGCCGGTGGCGTGGCAATATGCACCACCATCGGCTTCACCGTCTTCAACAGGTCAGCCGCGGAGGTAAAAAACGGAACCTCCTTGGAGACCAGTCCGTCCAATTTTGATCGGTCACCGGACGGATCCGCTAAAGCAATAATGCGCCCGGCCCCATGCGCGTTAATTGCCTTCGCATGATGCACTGCCATTTTCCCGCAACCGATCAGGGCGACATCCAGCGGCAACACAGAATTACTTGATTGTCCCATCGTTCAGCAGTTCCCAATTAATGACACCAGCCAGGCATTTCCTGCTTTAATTTCTCGTCAGCAATGAAATGTCTCTTTCCACGTCTGAAAATTCAGCACCGTCCACAACACCTCTGAATGATCGTGTGTACCAGCCCGGTGTTCATCGACCAATCGTCCCAGAGTCTTTTGATCGAAAAGATCCGGATCGGCTTGTTTCGGCAGCGCCGCAATCCGTTCCCCCATACCGACATTTGACTGAAACCAACGATCCAACGGGACCCCAAACCCGGACTTACGGCGGTCAACCGTCTCTGCCGGCAAGAACGCCCTCGCCACATCCTTCACAATGGCCTTACCAACACCGCCGCGCAACTTGTATGCAGCCGGCAGCCGATTGGCAAATTCGACTACACGATAGTCCATGAACGGCACACGCGATTCGATACTCGCTGCCATGCTCATCTTATCCTGTCGATTGAGAATCGACACGAGAAAACACTCTTGATCCAGAAGCGACACTCGATCGACATCATCTAATCCCAGCCCTTCGGTGCCCGCCAGGCAGGACAGCCGATGATCGAACCGGCCCAGCATGATGCGGGGCGATACTGCCGCAATGACATCAGGACGCAGCATGCTGGAATTGTACAGCAACGCTTCCAAATGAGAGCAGCCGGCGTAGCGATCGAGCTTGGCGATCCGATGATCTCGCCTGATGTTCCCCCACAGTCTCACAAGACTCCTCAGCATGCTCGGCACACGCCGATAGAACGCTGCCATCCCGGGAATTCGATAGCGAGGATACCCGGCAAACAACTCATCTGATCCCTCGCCAGTGAGCACCACGGTGACATGCTGTTTAGCCAATCGGCTCAATGCAAAAATCTGAACGGAGTTGGCAAAGTTGAGCGGCTCGTCGTTCTGCCAGATCATCCGGGGAAAGAGATCGCTGAATTCAGCATTGCCGATTGTAAGTTGATGATGAATGGTGCCGTACTGGTCAGACACCATACGCGCAAAAGCGCTTTCGTCATATTCCGGCTCTTCAAATCCAATGGAGAAGGTGTTGACTCTGTCACCCTTGATCCTTGAGGCCAGAGCGGTGACAAGGCTGGAATCGACACCTCCGCTGCAAAATGTCCCTACCGGCACATCGCTAATCAGGCGCATCTTGACAGAGTCCTGCAAGAGATCCGTCAGGGTCTGCCGTGCGTCTTCGTATGTCATCTGCGGGCGGTCAACCGGAGGCCTGGGAGACCAATACTGTGCGATCCGTGGTTTTCCGTCATCGAGGGTGAGCGTGCATCCGGCCGGAAGACTCATCACCCCTGCAAAGAGGCTCTCCGGGCCGGCCACCTGACGAAACACCATATACTCAGCGACGGCCTCATCCCGGCAACGTGCAGACACCATCCCGCTCGCCAGTATCGCTTTAATCTCGGAGGCAAACAGAAACGACTTCGGCGTCACCGCGTAATACAAGGGCTTTACACCCATCCGATCGCGAGCCAGAAAGAGCGCTCGGCGACGGGCATCCCAGATGGCAAAAGCGAACATCCCATTGAGTGCATGTACACAGGCCTCGCCACGTTCGGCATAGAGATGGAGAATCACTTCCGTATCACTCTGACTCTGAAATTGATGTCCCTTTGCAATCAGCTCTTCCCGCAAGGAACGATAGTTGTAAATCTCCCCATTGAACACGATCGAGAAAGATCCGTCTTCAGTGGACATCGGCTGATGCCCACCACCAAGATCGATAATGCTGAGTCGGCGATGGCCCAATCCCACCGGTCCATCAAGATACAGACCTGCATCATCCGGACCTCGATAGGTGAAGGTGTCTCGCATCTTCGTAACGATCTCTGGCTCACAGCGCCTTGCCGGATCGGTATGCATCAACCCAACTATCCCGCACATACGTTCTGTTCCTTCTGTTGAAACTTGACGGCGAATGAACCTGGTCAGATCCCCAGCGGCACGTGCGAGATTACCCATTTAAATTTTCCGCTCGACTTTTGCTCCAACTGATCCACCATCTGAACCTCGACCTTGACATCCGCGCCCAAGCGGGCCGTCAGCTCGGTGATGAGATGGTCTGTATGGGCCTGGGTATACGTGGGACCCGGAATCAGCCGTACAATCACAGTCTGAGGATCTGTTTGCACGATCTGCGACCCCTCGATACAATCCAGCGGTTTAAACGGATGCGTCAACACGGAAGGTGAAATCAGCCGTCCGTCCTTCAGCGTAAGCAGATCTTCCGCTTTGGTCGTCACATCATCCATCATCCTTAACCCGCGCCCACAAGAACAGGGTTTGGTCCGTACGCTCGTCATGTCGCTTGTGACATAGCGAATCAGC
Organism: Nitrospira sp.; assembly: GCA_022843785.1. GTDB lineage: Bacteria > Nitrospirota > Nitrospiria > Nitrospirales > Nitrospiraceae > Nitrospira_D. The sequence continues at coordinate 139,465 of JALHMZ010000011.1, read as the reverse complement.
GGCATCGCATTATTATGCAAGCTGGTGCCGACCAGTTTGCCGACGGTTCCGGACGAAACGGGCCGCCCCTCGCCATCCACCACTTCCGATACTCCATATTCCATCGCCAGGTGATGCCCCTCATGTCGATCGCACTCGCTGGAAAATATCACTCGTTCGGCCAAAGCATAGTAATCAAAGACACGGCACTTGAATCGTTCTTCTATCACTTCACGCTGAAAGTCATACAGGGTTTCCGACGAGGTGATCGCCGCCCGGATCGGAAACGTCTCGCCGCGGCTCTGGAGAAATTTTGCCAGCACATAGAGCGTAGACGGATAGCCGTCGAGCACCGCTGGCTTGAAACACGCCAATGCCTCGAAATACCCGGGCAGGTTCTGCTTCGAGAGGTGAAAAGACGACAACAATAGTTGATTATGGCGCCGATTCATCCGCCAGAATGGCGGCCGCTTCTGATCCAGAGGAACAATCACATTGCCGCGAGCCACTGCAATGCGATCTCCATCATTGGCCAACCGGCATCCTGCCCACCGGTAGTGACGATCAAGTGCCGCATAGGCCATCCAGATTGTATTGGCATCGTACCCGACCGTCAGCGGCGTACCAGTCGTACCACTTGTATGCCCAGTCTTCATCGAGTTGCGATCGACATCTCGAGAACGCAGTTCATCGAAGTGGCTGCGCACATCCTCGCGTGTCAACAATGGAATCTTCGGCAGATCCTCCTGCCCGCGGATATCGGCCGGTTTTAACTTACATCCGTCGAACCGCTGGCGGTAAAATGGCACGGTATTGTAGGCATGTGCGACGGTCGCGCGAAGCCGCTCATCCTGATACGCAATCAGCTCACTCTCCGAATACCACTCGGCTTTTTCCAACAAATCCCGAAACTCCCCGAACCGCCCGCCATATCGCTCACGATCAAGCAATGTGCTGTAGCCGGTCAGAATCAGATTCTGTCCCCACACAGGGGCCAGATTGTAGAGTTGCGTGGCATACCGATTCATTGCCGTTGCCTTCTCTTCTCAATGGCCAGACGATAGGCGTCCATCAGCTGCCCGCCGATCGTCCGCCAGGAATAGCGGCGCTCCACCAACGCACGCGCGGCACCACTCAACACATCCCGACGATGAGGATCGCGGAGTAGTCGAACGACTTCTTCAGCGAATTGCGCCGGACTATCCGCCACCACCAAGTGTTCGTCCGGGCGAACGTCGAGTCCTTCACAACCGATCGACGTAGAGACCATCGCCTTGCCCATCGCCATGGCATCCAGAACCTTGAGCCTAGTCCCCCCTCCAACCCGGAGCGGAACGACATAGACTGCCGCATCCCATACGAAGGGGCGAACATCGTTCACATAGCCGGTCACCACTACATGAGCGTCACGTGCCCCTACATCAAGGAGCTCTTTAGGCGGATCTTGGCCGACGGCAAAAAACCGAACATCCGGCACCTGTGCCCGGATGAGCGGCCAAATCTCATTGAGAAAGTACATTACGGCATCGCGGTTGGCGAACATATTCATGCCGCCCGTATAGATCAGTGACGGCAGGCCCTTCCCTTGGTTCGGCGTAAAATACTCAATATCGACACCATTGGGCACGATTGCAGTCCGTAATCCTGGAACCCTTTCGACCAGCGTCTGCTCGTCGGTTTTCGACACGAACACGTTGATGTCGAATATTCCGGACACCTCGGCCTCATAGGCCAACAACTTATGCGTCTCACGCCGAAGATAGCTCCTCGCCATCCATCCGGTCTCCGCCCCTGCCCGTCGCTCCATCAACTGAGACTCGATATTGTGATGAGTCAACACCGTAGGAATCGACCATCGTTGATCGAGAAACTGTGTCAGCGCAATGGTATCGACATGAATGACGTCGAAATCCTCTGTCGCGACCAACTCCGCCACGCGCCGCCGAAACGCCCGGGAGTGATGCGCCAACACACTGAACGGCAACGGAGACAAGGCCGCAGCCGCCAAACCCGCCACCCGATGAGCGGATGATGCCTTAGGCCAGAGTGAAAAATATTCCACAGCGCCGCAATGCTTCTGCAGCGCCAGACGGCTCTCCTCCAGGACCGCATCGTTGGGGAGGACATCCGGATGAACGAACGCCAGCAAATGGACCGCGGCTTCACGACCCAGCTCCCTGATAATATTATACCCACGCTGAAGCACCCCACCATGCGGCGGATAGGGCACAATCTGTGAAAGAAACAGAACTTTCATCGTCCCTGTCCCCGATCGCTCGCCCGGCCGGCTTGTCCGGACGATACTACCTCCGCAATCATGCCGGCTAGTTTCCGATGCCCTCGTGCATTCATGTGACCATCAAGTCTGAAAAAATCAGTAGCCTCCCACCGTGGCCGAAGCACCGTGATGCCATCCTTTCGCCGCCGATCAAGATCATCAGCAAAGGATTCGTCTCGGCCAAAATTATCAACCTCACATACGACGACCCGCACCTGCTTGAGTTCGGGAAACCGATCCAGGACCGACAGAAACGTGTCCGTATGAATAGTCCCGCTGAACACTTCGTCTTCCCCGCTGAAGAGCAAGTGTTTCATTACCCGGCCCTTCATGATGAACGCAATCGAAGCAGATACCTGAAACACTCCATACTCTTGAGCTGTGTGAGAAAGTCGATCCAGATCAGCCGGAGATCGAGCAGGCATCCGCTCCTCTTTAAGAAACGCCCGATTCTCGCTCAAGTCATTCGGATGATATTGGATAAACACGACGTCACCGCTTCGCAGCTCAAACTCTTTGCGCAAACGCAACAGTTCACGCGCTGTTCCATAGCTCGACACGCCCAGATTAAAGGCGTCAAGACTGTACTCAGTTGCGAGCACACTGGCGAATGTCTCCTCATCCTGCACTCCCCACCCCATCGCCTGGGAATCACCCAATACGATGACTCTGCCCGATGATCCCTTCCCAGCTTGTTGAGGCAATGACGCTGTTCGTCGAAAGCCTTTCCCATCAAATGTGAGAATGGTTGAAAACTCAAGGTTGCGAAAAACGCACTGCCCTGTTTTCGGCTTGTAAAACAACACTTCATCAAACTCGATGCACTCTCTCTGAGCCTGCCAAATCGATCGCTGCCTCTGATACACATCCCTTGCGAGATCCTGCAAAAACCTCGGAGCCTTGGCAAAGGCCCCACCATCGGTCATGATATGTTTCACTGCGAAGGCCGTAACAAGTACCGCGCTTATGAGGCCTAGCATCAACGCCGGAGCCAGAACGATGCCCCATAGAAAGCCCCTCCTACTCATAGCGCCACGGCTCTCGCCAACAACCTTCGAAAAATATGCCACTGATCGTGATCGCTCACTCCGCCCTCACCGGCTCACGATTCTTTCCTCAACTCGCCGGACACTTAATGGTCAATAGCCCGCGAAACACTGAATCCGCGCTACTCCATTCACTCGCTATACGTTCCTCACACAGCCAATGGTCGGTACCGTCCCGAAAGGGCATCAGCAGACTGACCGCCGGAAGCCTCTGGCAGAAGGGACTTCTTATAAATATCACGACCGCACTCGAGAAGCGCGGCCAACAAGAATAGGTGTGGATAGTAGGTGGCTGAAAGAAATGCCCCGCCCACAGCAAATGAAACCTGGCTCGCGCTTAACGCGATCACAAGATCCCGAGCTGTCTTTTGTCGCTCACTGGTAATAGGCCCGCTATGCCTGAGAAGCCGCTCACTAGCGATGAGGTTCGTGGCGATAAGCGATACCAAAAATATAATCCCGGGAATGCCTAACTCTCCGAGAATCAGAAAATATGATGAATGGGCCGTTTGCCATGGCATCTTCCCATATCCTTCCGGCCGGTATTCAGCTCCGTACTTCACGGGGAAGTGTCCCACTCCAACGCCAAACAGAGGATGATCCGCCACCATTCTCAGCGAAGCTTTCCAAGCCAACACCCGGCCAAGGGCCGACCCTTCCATTTCCTCTTCATCGGTAGCCGTCATCGATTCCATTCGTTCAAAAAACTGAGGCGGAGCGACCGCAAGAACAAAAACCACTGTCAGGAACGCCACAACCAGCCCCAGTACCTTTCGCTCACTCTTGATCCAGTAGTACGCCCCCATACACACCAAGCCGAGCAGGGCTCCTCTCGACTGAGTCGAGATCACAGCAAAGAGCAACACGCCCAATGCCCCTACAAAAAACAGCTTCTTGATCATCGATTTTGATTCGATGAGCAAAAAGAAACAAAATGGAATGGCGATGTCTACCGACAACGCAAAGTCGTTTCCATCTCCGAGAAATGAACCAGACCCGATGTAATGCCGTTCCCCGTCGCCGGAAAACAGCTTTGGCGTCAACGCGCCGACGATCAGATGGACCAGGATCAACACAAAGAGGACGCCCTTGATCCGATCCAAACTGTGGATTTCCTTCTTCAGAATAAAAAACATGAAAAAATAGCCCACCACATTTTCAAATACGTTTAGGGCATATAGTTTCACATCACAGGTAAGTCCTGAGATCACCATCAGCCCGAGGAGAAATAAGATCCATCGAGAGTTGACACTCTGCAGGACCTCAGACACCTTCACTTTATCTGTAAAAAATGACCCGACCAAGGCGGTCAGCGGCACAATTGAATTCAAGTGAAACGCATTCAAGGCGGGCATATAGCTGCCGGGACGTATATACTCCAGGAAAAAAAAGCATAGGATGATGTAATACACCATCGCTTTACCGGACCTCCTGCATTACCTCAGCATAGATGGATTCCAACTTGCGGGTCCGCGCCTGAAAATCGAATCTACGAGTAACCACGTCTCTCCCTCGAATCGCCATTTGCTTCCAGTCCTCAGGGACGGCCATAAATTCCAAAATGCCCGTCGCCAAGCTCTCCGGCGAATGCGGAGGAACGAGACGTCCCGTTTCCCCATCTGTAATCACTTCCGGTGTTCCCCCGACCCTGGTCGCCAACACTGGCACTTCCATGAGCAAGGCCTCAAGGGCGGCATTCGGCAATCCTTCGGTATGGGATGGCAACACCATCAAATCGATGTCCTCCAGCAATCGCTGAGGTTCCTGGATATACCCGGGGAAATGAACCATCTCTTGAAGCCCAAGGGCGGTGACCTGCCGGGTCAGCCTCTGGCGTTCAGGACCATCACCGATCAACACCAGGGAAGCCGTCTTCCCGCGGCGCTTCACGATTTCCAGTGCAGCGATAAGATCGGCATGGCCCTTTTCAAAACTCAGCCGTCCGATACTCGCGATAACCGGCCCATCCAGCGTACGACCAACAACCTTAGACAGCGCCCCGCGATCACCGGATCGCTGATATCGCTCGACTACGATCGCGTTATGCAATAGCCGCAACTTTTCTCGCGGCACCCCTGCAGCAAGTGAATCCTTCTCAATTTGATGTGACACTGCAAGAACCCGGTCAAATCCGCGAATGATGCGCTTATCCAATCGCACGAGAAACCGATCCTTGGCCCTATTCCCAATCCACCCGTGCAACGTCGTGATGATCGAGACGGAATGCAGACACGCAACCAAATAGGCGATCACATCGGATCTCACCTCGTGCGCATGCACGATATCGATTTCAAGCGCCTTCACCAAGCGCCGTACCTGTTCAATCATGGCCGGATCGTATGAGTGCCGCCCCTGAACCAGATGAACAGGAATACCAAGCCGCCTGGCCTCGGCCATAAAAGGGGACTCCCTCGAGTCGCCGTGTTTTACAAACACACCGAGGTGTAACTGAAACCGTACATGATCGATAGCCCGAAAGGTCTCCAGAATGGTCTTGCCCGGCCCACCAATCTCAACCGTATCCCGCAAATGAAGAATATTAAGCGCCCGCATATCACTTGACCGAGTAGCCGAATCCCGCTTCTGACGGTATCGGCTCTTTGCGGAGAACTGCACCATAGACGGCATGCATGTCCTCCATATATCGCTGCAATGTGAATGAAGCCATGAGGCGCTTATACCCCGCCTCACCCATTCGCGTGGCCTTATCAGGATCACCGATGAGTTCGATGACGCGAGCGGCTAACAGATTGGCATCGCCTGGAGGAAAGGTATAGCCCGTCTCGCCCTCAACCACCATCTCGATCACCCCTCCGGCCCGTGACCCAACAACCGGCTTCCGCTGAACCATTCCTTCTAACACCACCATCCCAAATGGTTCAGGCTGGACCGACGCATGGATGAGCACTCGCATCATGCCGATGAAACTCGCCGGATCCGACTGATATCCAGTAAATCTTGCGTTGGCCTCCACTCCTGCCTCTTTCAGCATGACTTGAAGCCGGCTGAGATAGGGCTGGTCTTCCGGCGTCGCAGCTCCGACAAAAAAGCACACAACGTCGGGATACATCTTTGCCACCAGAATCAGGGCCTGAACAACGGTTTCCTGTCCCTTCCATTCCCGAATATTCCCGACAATCCCAATAATGGGCTGGTGAGGCGCTAGTCCATATATCTGGCGAATGGTTTCAGGGGGACGCACGCTCTTAATCACGCTCGCATCAAGCCCGTCATACAAGACACGAATGTTCGCCGGATCCACACCCCGCTCAACCATATGGTCCATAATCCAGCGTGACATGGGAATAATTAGCGCCAACCGTCGAGCTAGGGCGCGATCCGCTGCGGTATATCGATGATTGAGCCCTCGCTCGCTCACGATGCACGGCACACCTGCCAAGAACGCCGCATACATCCACTCATGATGGCGCGTGATCGAATTGTTCAGATGCACCAGCGCAATCTGGTTGTTCTTGATGAACGAAACATATCTGACGATGGTGCCGAGCCATCGGACAAAATTGACAGCTCGCCGCAAGAACACGATCGGCACGGAAAGCATTCCCTGCCCAGTGCCCCACCGTACCGGCGTATGTGAACCCACCGGCCACACCAGTGTCTCAGCAATTGCGCTAAATCTCGGCAACAGTGCATGTGCGTCATAAAACAGGACGAGGGGCTCATACCGAGACCGGTCAAGACTCTCGACAATATGCAAGAGACAATGATGAGACCCGCCGACCGTTCCATCCATGCAACTTTCACAATACAGCACTCGTTTTCGTGGCTGGTTCGTCGTCATAATGTTCCACGCGCCGGGAAAATCGTCACATTGTGAGCCGCTAACTGCGCCAGTATTTCTTTCCGGTTGAAGAAAATGGCCACCAATGCCGCAATAGCCAGAAGAAAGATCAATCCTAACATGGACCCGTCCGGGATCACTGTTTTGACGGAAAACAATACGCCGGCCAAAGCCCCCCCCTGAAGAAGCGAAATCCCGAGCGGACGCAGGGTCTCCATAACCTGGACTCCAATGACCTTCACGGACAAATACACTCCCACAGCAAACTGCACAGCCATCGGCACCGTAATAGCTAAACTGGTTCCGGCGATCCCGAACATCATCGTCAAGGGATACAACAGGCTGACCACGAGGAGCAGACGTACTGTATTGGTATAGAAGTCGATGTGCGGCTTGCCGACGGCATTGAACAGATAACCGTTAAGCATCCATAAGGCTTGCAAACATCCAAACACCGAGAGAATCTGCAGTGGAACGACTGCGGCAGCCCACTTGGCGCCATATACTGTCAGGACAATATCATCGGCAAGCACGATGATGGCAAATGAAATGGGTACGACGACCGCAATAAGCAGACGGATCCCTCTGGCATATTCGACGCGCAACTGGGGAAGATCAGACTGTAGCTTACTGAACATGGGAAAAAGCACTCTGGCCACCACTTTCGATAAATTGGTCGAGGGAAGATTTGCCAGAGTATAGGCAAGCGAGTAATACCCAAGGGCCTCCATGCTAAGCAACTTGCCGATCATCGCATTGTCCAATTGATTTGCAATAAATACGACGGCCGCAAGCCCAGTCATGAATTTTCCATATGTAAACAGCTCCCTCGCAATGACCGGGTTGAAGCGAAACCGCGGCCGACCCGGCACCAGCGCATAAGAAAGCGAGACAGAAATGACCGCCGACGCAAGCTGTGCATAAACAAGGGCCCATACATCCCTCAGCCAATACGCGAGTCCCACCGCAATGATCAGATTCCATATTCCGCTGATCTGCTCCATTAGGATGAGCCGCTTGAAATTCAATTCCTTCTGCAGGGCAATCGTATTGATATTTCGAAACCCAATGAGGATGAAGCTCACCCCGATGAGCGTAACCATGGAGGACAACACCGCCTGGTCGTAGAAGGCCGCAACCCACGGGGCAAGTATGATGGCGATGAGCGCCAGACCCACGCCACGCACCACCCACAGCGTGAATGCGGTGTCCCGTGCCTCCTCAAACCGTTGCTGACGGTGAATTAGCGCAGCTGTAAACCCCGTTTCAGTAAAGATCTCGATTCCCTGGATCACCATCGAACAAATCGCCATTAACCCAAAGACTTCAGGCATCAGAATCCGGGCGAGGATGATGGAACGCAAGAAGGAGATCCCGGCGCTCACAACTGTGGAAAGTCCCACCCACACGCCTGACCGAACGGCCTTCTGCTGCAGCGATCCATCCGAACGATCAAGAAATCGAGCAAGCCGTCTTAACACCACTACAGGCTATCCTCTTTGTCTTCCAATCTGGAGACCCGTTCACTCATGAAACTGGACGGCAGGCAGCGCTTGCGATTGGAACAATTGACTGCAAACACCGTGTCCCGCCTCACGATGACCTGATGGGCAATGAACTGCGCACCGAATGGGCTTCGGATGAGTGCTCTACCGCCCGAGACTTCACCGCCGCCTGAAAACTCCTAAGGCAACGGCGTATCCGTTCGAAACATCGCTCGAAATCACTCCTGGAACCTCCGTACGGATCTGAAATGTTGAACGCAGCGCTCCCATACTCAGCGCGGCTCTCAGCAATCTCGAGCAATGGAAGCAAGAACAGCTTCTCATGATATTGCGGGTACAATGACTGCAACGCTTCATATTGCCAGACCTCCATCGCCACAATCATGTCATTCGATTTCACAAGATTGAGCGAGATCGACTGCGAGCGATGTCCATCAAGATCAACCCCGAATTCCCTTCCCACCTGAATAGCCATCTGCGGCGGGGCGATGGGTTTGAGAACGTGCAACCCTGCTGAACTGAACTGCACGTCGCCTTCCACTTCCTCTTGTTGTATCTTCCGTGCGACATACTCGGCAAATGGACTTCGACAGATATTGCCTTTACAGACAAACAAGACCGAGCGCAGACTGACCGGCATGACCGGCACACGCACCTGACCACCGCGGCCTCTCCAGTACAGATCCACCAATGCCTGCTTAAGTTGTCGCAGGACGGCCTTCACTGAACACCTCCTTGCAATCATGCGCTGTCGTCCCACATTGACTCGCCTCGAAGCGTGTCAACCAGCTAGCGCAATGAAGAAGCATATCCTCTTCCCATTCACGGAAAGAGAAAATATGATTCGCTTCTTTCGTCACATGAACCTGATACTGCGACCCGTGTGAGTCCAGCATTGCCTGATTGCGTTCGAGAAATTTTTTCTCAAACTCCCAATAGAGACGGTCCTTTTCTGCAAATACCAGACAAATCAATCGCCCAGTTGACAACATGTGACGGAATGCCGGGGCAAAATGCGGGTTCGTGTTGTCCGCCGGCTCAGCTTGTGAGGCCTCGACCGTTTGAACTGATTGGGCCTTCCCCAGTCGAGACAACAACGGCTTCATCAACGAACGCGCAATCATCTTGTAATCACTCTGAAACGTTAGCAACCGGACCCATGAGCGCCATGCCCCTGGGCTCAGCAACTTTTTCAGATATCCGTCACGAGTCGCATTCAATTGAGCATCCGTCATGTACTGATTGAAATCGATGCGGGAACCGTCAAGAATGACAGGAATCGCAAGCCCGACCAAGCCGACAATGCGAGGATCCTTCACGGCAGCAAGCAAACCAGTGATGGCGCCTCCGCACAACCCCGAAACAATGAATTTCCTGATCCCATAGGTCTGCTCCATCCAATCCATCGCGGCAATTGTATCATTGATGTAACGCCCGACCTGTACAGCACCATAGAGATCCGCCAGGTGCTCTTCATCAACTTCCCCTTCAGAATCGCCCAGCCCATAAAAGTCAAATCGGAGAACTGAATACCCCATTGCAACAAACCGGTTGGTCATATTCAAGTAAAGCCGGTGGGGTGCTACCCTCATCTTGACCCCGGGTGAAAGCAGGAGAATGCCTGCGCCGGAGGCGCACGCTTTTACCGGTTGATGCAGCATCCCGAACAACCTGTGGCCCGCCTTATTCTGAAATGTGACAGGAAATACTTCGCTGGTCATCGGGGGGTTATCCTAGACGCTGTCGCGTCAAACAAATTCGAGGCCGTGGGATACCACCGCTTGATTTCCCTCCAAAATGGCTCCTCCTCGACCCCACAAAGGTCTGCTGTTGGATATGTGCCTTGAAACGTTTTAAGATCAGGAAGAATTGGTTGCCCTTCCTTTCCAATTTGAACGATCAAGCACTGGCCCGCGAACTGCTTGCGTCCGTCCTTCAAATTGATCGCCGATACCTGCTCATAGCAGGGATAAGCCAACTCGTAGCCATCAATGTTGACCGTTGCGCCTTCTCGCATCATCCGGACCAACGCCTCCCGATTGTGGCGAATTTCTTTGTAGACCGCTGACTGCGTTGTTAGGTTAACGCGCAGCATTTCCTGCATATATTTCGCACCATCAACAATGGGCTCCCACAATACCAAGTTGTCGATCTTTTGAGATCGCTCGGCGGCCAGTGCCGCCAGAGCGGCCCCGAGACGCAATCCCAGCAATCCCATGCCTCGTCCAATGCCGCTCAATTGCTCCAGATGGTCGATAGCGCAATCGATATCAGAGAGCATCGTATCCACGGATGTCTCTGAAAATTGCCCCTCGCTATCACCATTCCCTGTCATGTCAAATCGAAGCACCCATACTCCTCGCGCCGCCAACAGCCGGGCGAAGGACACATAGACTCGATGCGTCCATAACTTCTCCTCCGCAAACGGATGACAGAAGACCCAGGCCGCTCCCGATGGGGGACCAACCGGCTCATGCAGAACACCGAAGAGCCGACAGGTTCCATTAGCAAAGAACATCGGCGTTTCGACTACTGCCTCTTTTATCGTTGGGACGGCGTCCATAACTCCTGTCTCACACCTACCACATACTTCACCCACGCCACCAAGATGGCTGCGTTAACCATAGAAAAATAGAGCGCAACCTTACCGATCAGGGACTTACGGACAAAACCCCATCCAGAAAAGGCGAGAAGCGCGACCAGATAGAAGGCAATCTGAACCATCGAGAGCAACAGAAACCACGGTGACGCCATAAGCGACAGTGAACTCACCAACGCCGTGACAAGAAAAAACGGCACCGTCCAGCGCAAGATCTTATGGGACAGCATTTCAATGGCAAATACACCGAACTGAACCGGATTCAGCACCCGCCGATAGGCAAACAACGCCGTCATCCCACGAATCAAGGTACGCACCTTCCGTTCAAACTCTTGCTTGGAGTCTTTGACGCTCGTCATCATACCCACCGCGGCCGGCTCGCTCACGGCGCGAAACCCTTGCTCGACCGTCCTGAGTACGGACAGAAAATCAGGCGCCAGCCCTTCCGTAAACGGCGCGCACAGCGCACGCCGTTGCGCATAGAATGATCCACTCGCTCCCACAATAGAATTCACGCTCGATTCACAGCGTCGGATAAATAACTCATACCGCCCATACCACGCCTCTCCTCCCGATTCGGCAATTTTATCTTCTCCTGAAATACATCCGATGTTCGGATCGCGGAATCCCTGAACGATACGATGCAGTGCATCGGGCTCTAGCTCAATCGAGGCATCTGAAAACACGATAATGTCATGCGTGGCCCGTTCAAGGCCGGCATTGAGTGCAGCAGCTTTGCCTCCCCTCACAGGCAGCTCTATCAATTTGCATGGACTGGACAGATGCGGCCGGATCAAGTCCACCGTTTGATCAGTAGACCCATCGGAAACAAACAATACTTCGAGACGATCCACTGGATAGCGGAGGGCTTTCGTATTGACGATCTTCTTTTCAATCCGTTTTTCCTCATTGCACGCAGGAATAATCATCGAAACTGATGGACAAAACACTTCCTCCGAAACAGGTCGTCGGGACTTCCCCAACACTCGTCCCAACACCCATAGCAAAATCGGATACCCGACGTAAGGATATACAACCCCGAAGACTGACAGCCAAAATAGCGCCTCCAGTACGATTCTCATGGAGCCATCATCAGGTTTGGGAGCACAACCACCGCTGGATCTCGTGTAATCCCGGCTTTAGATCCGAAAGCCGAAAGACTTCATTATAGGTATTCTTCTGCCATGGATTTGCAAACTGCACAAGGGATGCGAGTTTTCCAGGATATCCGGGGGGAAGGTGGAGATCAGCTTCATTTTTGAACAGCCTCATCAAGAACGCATCGACATCACCCAACAACCATCGACTTCTCACTCCAATTCTGTAGGTCTCGACAGGCTGCATCGTTTCATCTGCCAGGGTCCGAATAAGAAGACCGGGGAAATCCACACCGGCATCGATCGCCAGCTGAAGCGAGCCCCAGAACCGCCCATTGATTTCCATCAATTTCAAGGTCTGATCGGCTAGATCCATTTTGAACTCGACCATCGCCACCCCCTCCCATCTCAATTCATCCAAGAGGGCTTGGGCATAGCGGAGTGCCTGAGGCGGAATCGGCGCGCTCTCGCAGAGCACGCTGACCCCTCCGGAGGGAGGTTTCTCGCGGAGCCTCCGATGGCTGAACTGGGCCACACACTTGCCTCGTTGATAACATAGAAATACTCCTACCCCGGGGCCGACGATTCGCTGTTGCAGAAGGAGTGGATACTCCTCTGGATCCTTCGCCGCAAGAATAGTGTCGAGCGCGGTTCGATCCTCAGCATAGGTGACGGAGGTCTGGCGCCACTCTCCGTTGACACGAATGCGGGATCGATACGGTTTGACGACGACGGGATAGTGAAGCCCCTCCGGCCACCGAGGACAGGCGCCAGGCCTATCCAGCACGACACCGATCGGAATGGGGACAGACAACTTCTCGGCGAGCGCCAGTACTTCCACCTTATTAGCTGCAGTATTAAACGTATCGGCGACCGGAAATGGAACTCGGCAATACCGCTCGATCTCCCGTCTTCGTTCAACGACCAAGGCAGTAGTGATTTCAGTTACAGGGAGAACGACATCGATCTGTTCCTCGCACACGGTCCGGATGAGCGCATCAATAAACCCTGTCCCGTCTCTCACCGGATCAGGATGCGTAAACCGCCGGTGGCAATAGCGGGAGACCTGCGCGAGTGACGGCTGGACCTTCGCCCCCACGATCATACGATGGCCCTTGCTCCCCAACGAACGAACAATCGCCAAGGCCGGCCTGGTCTCGCCGTCCATCACAAGGATGTTCAATGCCTGCACCTTCAAAACAACCCTACAATTCTGGCCAAAAACATCGGCCTACTCCCCATCAGCCCATCGTGAATGTTGACCCTCCGGATGGAGAAGCGATCGTCGTCGCAGCTCACATAGCCTGGATCCGTCGTAAAGGCCACGCGATAGCCGGATTCCTCCACGAGCTTGGCCACCTCCGGCGACCAATTGCCGTTTGGATAACTGAACGCCTGAGCCGGGACAGACAGGCGAGAATCTAATACTGCTTTCGCCGTTTGAATTTCCTCCTGTGCCTCACTAGGCGGCACGAATGTTAGAATGCGATGTTCCGCTCCGTGCCCGCCAAAGGTGACGCCTTGCTGCGCCATGGTTGACACTTGTCCCCAGTCCAGAAAACCATCCGCCTCCTGATATTCTTCCCATCGCACCCCCAACTCCTCAGCCAAGCCCGTCAAGGTTGAATTGATCACCGTTGGAGGTACATGCTTTTGTCTTCTCACCGCCTCCATCACCGTCACGCGTAGATCAGACTCTGCCGCTTCGAGAGTCGACTCGAGTCCAACCGTCGCAAGAAGTCTGCTCAACCTTTCACGGCACGCCGGGCTTTGTCTCGCCTGCGTGACAGCCCGCAAGGTCAAATGGGTCAATAACTCCTGCCAAAACAGACGCCCTCCGCCGATGAAATTCACGGGCAGGAAAATAACTGCAGGAATTCCATGATGCCTGAGGATCGGCAATGCATGCGAATAGTTGTCTCTCCACCCATCATCGAAGGTAATCAAACAGGAGGCATCCTCGAACGGAACCTTCCTCTCCATCCGATCGGTAAACTCTTTAATGGAGAGCACTCGAAATCGTTCCTTCAACATTGCCATCTGGGCGGCAAAGTCCTCGCGATCAACTACGATGCCGGGGTGAGAACCGGTCATCGCGCGCTCATCAGGGGTCAACACCCTGTGATACATAAGCACGACGGCCTTTTGACGCAACGCGATGCGCTGCCAAACTTGCAACACCCCCATCAGATAGAGCGTGTGCGCCGCCACAACCTTGATCGTGGATTTGATGCGATCTCGGAAGGTCATTCAATGAGCCGTTCGACTTCTGGACACTACGTACACCATGCTCCAACTCCCACACGCAAGGGGCACTTCAGTGAGCGCTTTTAAGCAGTTGATCAAAGTAGGACACCGTCCTCCCGAGGCCTTCCCGAAGAGGGATCGTCGGCTTCCAGTTGAGCTCGCGCTCCGCCTTGGAAATATCCGGACGACGCTGTCTTGGGTCATCGGATGGCAGCGGTTTGAATACGATCGGCGATTTTGAATTACAGACGTCGATGACGGTTTCCGCCAACTGCAGCATCGAAAACTCACCGGGATTGCCGAGATTGATCGGCCCCACCACTTCTGCACCGGTCGCCATCAGCAGCATGAAGGCTTTCACCATATCATCGACATAGCAAAATGATCGCGTCTGAGTCCCATCACCATAAATTGTGATCGGCACGCCCTGCAATGCTTGAATGATGAAATTAGACACGACGCGGCCGTCGTTTGGATGCATCCGAGGCCCATAGGTATTGAAAATCCTCGCCACCTTAATACGTAGTGCATGCTGCCGATAGTAATCGAAAAATAACGTTTCCGCACAGCGTTTCCCCTCGTCATAGCACGATCTCACTCCTATGGGGTTGACGTTCCCCCAATACTCTTCAGGCTGTGGATGCACCGCAGGGTCACCATACACTTCAGAAGTAGATGCTTGCAGGATCTTGGCTCCGACACGCTTCGCTAATCCCAGCATATTGATCGCGCCATGCACACTCGTCTTCGTCGTCTGTACGGGGTCGCGCTGGTAGTGAATCGGCGAGGCCGGACAGGCCAGATTATAGATCTCATCCACTTCGACGTAGAGCGGAAATGTAACATCATGCCGAATCAGCTCGAATTTCCCATTCGGCAGAAGATGGCGAATGTTATTTTTGCTGCCCGTAAAGAAATTATCAATGCACAGAACATCGTTCTCCGCTGCAAGCAACTGCTCACATAAGTGGGACCCAAGAAACCCAGCCCCTCCAGTCACCAAGACCCGCTTTCCGACAAATTCCTTCATGCGCCCCCCCTCATAAAGGCATCCATTCCATAGATGGCACTGGACGGCCTCTTTCCTGAAATCTGACCTCAGCTACCGGACTCTCCCATTGCCATAAGTTCACGTCTCGCCGCCTCCGCAAATCGGTCCTTTGGATTTTGCGTGACCTGCGCCCGAAGATAATTTACAGCCTTTTCCTCCTTCCCCAGTTTTCGATAGGCCACACCCAGATGGAGATCAATGCAATAGATTTTCGGGTTCAACACCTTCGCCCGCTCAAGAAGAGTGAGTCCCTCTTGAACCCGTCCGGACTTCACCAGCACCCATCCATAGGTATCTAAAACGTCGGGGTTATCGGGATCCATCGCGAAAGCCCGCGCCGCAAGCCGTTCAACCTCAGTTGGATCCGCATCCAAAAACTCAATATCCAGCCACGCAACCGTATTATAAAGTTCTGCCGACTGAATTCCGCTCTCCAACGCCAGCTGATATTCGACTCTGGCCCGTTGATAGTCATGTTCTCGCTCATAGGCCATACCGCGATTGAAATGCTTGAGATCTTGGTACGTTCGAAACGCCACCGCAGCGACCATCACGGCAAGGACTGTCACGATTGCGAATGCCCGCCTCATTCCAAGCTGGCGCACCTTGAGACAGGTTAATCCGACGAAAATTCCTCCTGCATCAGCCACAAGATCGGCGAATTCGGCTGTTCGTCCGCGATCGAAAAACGCCTGTTGCGCTTCGTCGCCCAATGCAAGCGCAAGCGAGAGCGCAACTGCTGCGATTGACTTTACCGGCTTGCGCCCTAGCCAAACCTGACTACCGCCCACCCCATACAGGGTAACAAACACCACAACAAATGCGGCAAAATGGGCTAGCTTATCCAGACCGGGAACCCCCAGCCAGATTCTTGATAGTGTCGTAGCCAAGAAGTTCGGCACCACCAAGACCACGGCCAGAATCACAAGTCCTGACCACCACGGGATCCCCCTTTCCAGACGATCCAGACAAACCATGCCTCCGAACAGACTCTGCTCGGCTATCGACCTCTCATCGGATGGGACAAGGGACACGGGTTTAATTCTCCTGGATCTTCCGGTTCATCCAAGTCCCGAGATATGGGACAAACCGCTGCACTTTTCTCACGAGAACTCGCCGAAGATCTCCTATCAGGGCTAGGAAACCGCGGATAGAAAGAGGATATAGCACGAGCGAGAGAAAGGCTCGGCTATTGTGAGGCCAGGTCATCTGCCACGATTCTTCTGATCCAAGAAATTCATAGCCCTCAAGCCCCTGCTCGAACGCATATTGAATCGTTTCCATCGTCAACTGGATTCCCGGTGAACATTGAGCCCACTGCTCATCGTATCCCATTTTAAGAACCCAGAATCGCCGAGCATATTCGACCGCGAGAAGGGTCGCAATGGGAACCCCTTCCACCTCCAAAAAACATATACGCAATTCGCCTCGCTCACACGCCCTCTCACTATACCGCACAATAAACTGTCGTACGCGCGCATTCAAAAGGAGAGAGGTTCCCGCTCGGTCTTTCCAACCGGCGCCCTCGATCCGAAACACTTCAGCAAGTCTAGAATGGAGATCATCCGGGGAACAGGGACGTTCTATCCTGACCGTGACCGCACCGAAGCGCTCCGTAAACTTCCGCTGATAACGATACTTCTTTCGACGTGCCCCCGAAATCGTTTGGAAATAGTCTTCCCAACCTCCATTAATATTGACGTATGCCGAACTTGCAGTCCTTCTAGCCAGCAGAACCCCCTTATAACGAGCCAACTCTCTAAGCGCGGCTTCAAGCGCCGACTCAGCTGGCAATCGGACAAGCGCTACTGGTAACTGAAAGCTGATAACCCTGCTCAGCAAACAATGAAGCGACTCTACACCGTCATAGAGAAACCCGGCCGGCTCATAGAGCGTCGCTACACCGAGCACCTCCAGCCACTCCATTCCGTCGCGTCTAACCACAACGAGAGGCGCCACGGCACACACAACACCCCTGGATCGCACCACCACAACTCGAAGATCGGATTCGGCACAAAGCGTCTCTGCACAGGCGACAAACCACTCCGCAGTGAGCAGAGGACTCCCGAACTGAGCTGCAAGCCGCTCCCAATCTGACGCCACCGCGTGCAAACCATCAACCCGGGTAAGGACTTCTGCTTCATACTCACGAGAGTCGATCTTACAATTCACGACTGACTTTCATTACGGTCCAGGCTTAAGATCGCGTGGATTCACATATTTTATCTGCAGTGCGTCGTCGGATCGCTTGAAATGTATGGCCTTTCGATAAAGACTATACGCAAAGCCCTTTGCTGAAGGAGCAAACAGAGTAAGAGACCGATGCCAGCGCATTTCGTCCGTCCACTGGCGTTCCCACTCGTACGGTTCACCAGGAAAATCAAACCGCGTCACGCCTCGCGCAATAAGATCCTCTAATAGGTTCCTTCTGAGAAGCGTCGCAGGGCTTAGAGGGCGCAGAGCATAATCATAGCTTGTCTTCAGGTAATAGTACGTATCTCGCAGTATAAGTCCGAGATTGTAGGCAATCGGGCGACCATCAAGATATAGAAAGCTAAGATGAAGCCATTTCTTCTGCGACGACAATCGACAGAGCTGCCGATAAAATGTTGTTTGACGGGCCACGTCCGAAATGGAGGTCCCATGCGAATGTTTCCACGAACGTTCCTCAATAGACAAAAGCGCCTCATACGCCTGATCGATGTCCGGGAAGTTACTCTGATCTCGACTTTCAATCCCCCCTTGGCCCCTCAGCTTCCGCTCAATCCGCTTCAACGCATTCCGGAAGCTGCCAGACCGTCGCTGCAGATAGCCCTCAAGCGTGCTATCCAGCGTCAGGAAAAACGATGGCTGTTCCCTCCGCAACTCAAACTCATTTCCCTGCTGACGCACCACTTCGCACAAGCGCATACCGAGCGGCTGAGCCTCAAGCAACCGCGTCATGCTAAAGACATCCCAGTGCAGGTCCGACCGATACAGTGCATCAACAAACGCCCTCATAACGGGTTCTGAACTGTCTTCAAGCAATAGATCGGAATGGGTATTGGTAAACTCAGACACCGGAAAAGCTCTCATGAGGGTCTGTCCAAGTTTTTTCATCGGTCGTATGACCAATGGGATAATACCGATGACGACACCGAGGCGCTTGAGGACTATAAAAACAATATCGTCATGCTCTTCAACATGCGACTCCATCAATGCCGCAGTCCATTCAAATGATACTGACGGCTCATGATCGCCTTGTTCCATGAGACGATCCCAGGCGCTCTTAAACTCACCGAGCCTGGTTCTTCCTCGAATAGTTTCAGCCACAACCATTCAGGCCTTCTTCCGAATCTGCGAAATGCCTCTACCCACTTTCATCGCTATTCGCCTGACGAGCCCCGGCATATACGTCAGAAACTGGAGCCCCGGCGCCCACAGTCCATAGCGTTTCCCGTGTGACAGTACCGACCGTGCCTCTGCCTCATGCCCCGGATAGCACATCAGGGCAATGCCAAGTGCACGGTAAAGTCGTGCCATCACCCCATCCACCGCCGCTTTGTTGGCCCGATAGTAAATTTCATCAAGCACGCCGTGGCGCTCCACGATCGTCAATAGTTGCCGCTGCTTCGCCACAAACACCGCAGGCCCATCAGGCCGTTTTGTCGTTGAGATTTGTCCATCATGGTAGCGCAATTCATACGTTGGAAGATCAACAAAGGCGATCCGGCTTTTCCTGGCAAGGCGGAGCACCAAATCATACCCGTCAAACAGCGATAAGGTTTCATCATGAGGGCCAATCGCTTGCAGCACCTCCCGGCGCACCATGAGCGAATTGACAAAGACAAACAGGACACGGAGGTACTGATCAAAGATATTCCCTATGTACACTTTCCTTTCAGACCACGGCGGACACTCGATACCCACATCGCTCAACACCGCCGACTGTTCGAAATAATGATCGTAGGCCTCGCCATTGCGAAATGCAGCCTCATGGTACGACTTCAAATGCCATTCTTCCGTCACACCATCGCCGAATCCTGAAAACTCCGAGTACACCATATTAACATCGGGAAAGCGCTCCAGAACTTGTATCTGCAACGCAAGCTTGTGCGGGAGGTAGCGGTCGTCGGAATCCAGGAATGCCACATATTTCCCCTTCGCAACCAGCATCCCCGCATTCCTGGCGTGGGGGGCACCACCATGATTTGTGTTCACAAGCGTCAGCCGCGATTGATAGGGAGCCAGCCGATCAAGCGTGTCATCTGTGGACCCATCATCCACGACGATAATCTCCACACTAGGATAGGTCTGAGCAAGCACGCTTTCGACTGCTTCAACAATAAAAGCTCCCCGATTATAGGTAGGAATGATCACACTGACGTCGACCTGATCGTGAAGCCTCACATGCGCAGTCATCCCCTCACCAGCCTCCTCCTCGCCGCCCCAAGTTTCTGCCTTAACCAGGCATGCGCAAATGTAACCGGACCCTTATGAATCTGAATCTGGACGGTCGTGCGCACTGTATTGGCAAACCGACCCTTGAATGGTTCGTCGCCGATCGAAAAATCCAACTCGTCCCGCTCATGCGCGATCGCATCCCCGATCAGATATCGAAGCAGGACGAGGCCAGGAGAATGCTTTGCTTGCTCTGCATCGAAGGAGGGCTTATACCACAAGAACCGCCCATAGTAGTCGAACCCATAGTGCATCGCGAGTGGCTGATCATCCAACTCCACAACCGACAAGACAAGCCATCCTGTGCCGGACATGGCCTCCACCAACTCGCGATAAAATGCTTGATTGCACGGGTCCAGAAACAGACTGGGAGTCGCCGTGGCAGCCCAACGCGAAATATGCTGCGCGAAGAACCGCTCCATATAGGGCATCACGTCAGATCCCTGCAGCCTCTTGAAGGTCAATCGCCCCTGCCGCTGAAAATAGTTCTGTCGTCGGCGCAATCCGGTCTTATTGAACACTCTCACCGCGTCCTCAATGTGCCCCCTGATCAGTAAGGCAGAACTCGAGTAGAGGTCGCGCCGGAGCAAGCGGTAGCCGGACGCTCGGCAGATGGCCTGGATCCCAGCGATGGTCGGTGATTCCGCTGGAATACTGTTCAACTCAATGATGTCCCACCGATCTCGCGCTGCAAATACACGATCGAATATTCCTCTCAGCGCAACAGGTCTGTCGCCTGCGAGCAAAAAGTCGCAGTAGTCTGCATTCCCATCTCCCAGAAACTTGACAACCCGCTTACCCACTACGTTTCTGGCGATCATGAGCGGAGCCACTCCCGTAATACCGGATGCATCCTCCACCGAGACGTACCAAGGTTCATATCGCTCTTTGAAGATCTTCTCCCAACTGGACATCCACTGATACGTCTGAAACACACTATTTGTCGGGCTTCCAGCAGCCAAGGCGTTCCAAGCCTTAGCCTCAATCCCCAAGGACTCAATAGAAGAACCGATGTTTTCTGGAATCATCTGGAAGGATAGAGGCCTTCAGCCAGCCAACGCATCTGCCATCACAACCGCGATCCGACTCTGATCCTTATCCGTCACATAACCATGAGTCGGAAGCGTCAGAATCCGGCGCGCAAGATCCTGCCCACCGGGCGCGATCCGATCTTCGATTTGCAACAGGTTCTGCAGTTCGGGAATATCGTTGATGGCTCCGGGATAAGAGGTGGTCGCTCCAATTCCATGCCGCTGCAGGGCCATCAGCACCTTCTGCCGATAGTCGGCATCGACAAGTACCGGGTATCGCAGATACGCCGGCACCGCCCCGAGCCGTGAGTCCACGGCTCGAAGTTTCGACCCCCAAGGCAACACACTCTGATATCGCTCGGCGGCGGCACGCCGTTGTGCAGCAACCACATCCAAACGGGCAAACAAGCGGCGGCCGAGCGGAGCCATCCACCTGTCATACTGAGCCAGAGGATAATCAGTCCGATAGGCTGTCATGCCTAACCCCAAAAACGGCAGCGAATTCGGCAGCCAATACCTCCTGGGATGTAAAAACGCCGCGTACACCAGGAGCTTGACCAGATGGGACACGGACTCCCCGACCGTACTACGTCGCAGGTCCTGCACCTGCCTCTTTATCGCCCCCGCAACTTGTGTGGAATCAGTCAGCAGCACACCGCCATCGATCGAGGTGACGTTCTTGCCTTTGTCAAAGCTGTAGAGGCCGACATCGCCCCAGGTGCCAGACGGCCGCCCGCCGATCGAGCCACCGAGACACTGTGCCGCATCGTCTATCAGATATACCCCACGATCTTTGGTTATTTGCGCGATGGCTGCCATATCATTCGGCATTCCATACAGATTGGTAGCTACCACTGCCAAAACCCGCTTCCCGTCGATCTGATTCAGACTGGACGGTACGAAATCGAGCGTCGCTGGATCAATATCCACCAACCGAACGCGTAATCCAGCCTTTACCACCGAAGACGGGACTGAAAAACACGTATAGGAAGGAATCACTACTTCGTTTCGCTTGCCCCCATCCAACTCCTTCAGCGCCAGTAACGCCAGCGTCAAAGCGGCGCGCCCGGTTGACACAAATTCACAATGCCGCACGCCTACCCGCTCGCAGAGGTCGGCGGTAAACCCTTCGACCGTATCCCGACGGACCAACGCAGTTCCGATGCTGCTCGCCACATCGGACAAACTGACCGGAGTGCCGGCCGGTGGTACAAATCGAAATCTGGTGGTCATCGAGACGCGCGTCTCCCTTCCCTGTGCGCCGGCCAAACCTATGGAATCCCCTTCGCCACCAACGGCCCTAGGGCCTGCGCAACCGGCAGCGGAAGCATTTTCCAAAGATTCATGGCCAACTGAAATTTCGGGTTGCTGACATTGAGCTGAGGAATCGGCCGTCCGCTCATGACGATATACTGCCAATAGAGCTGAGTCGGGAACGTATTCCATTTTTTCTTGAACGCCTCGCCGCCGGAATCCACCGTGGATCGTCCAAGATGATACAGTTGATAGCCACGCTCGCAGGCATCCTTGGTCATCTCCCAATAGAGCACGTAACTCGACTCGACCTCGCGGGCTTTCGGTACGGCGCCCAGCCACATGCCTTCGACAACGCCTCGAAAGTGCCCGTTCAAGGCTGACGATACAGGCACTCCCTCATGGTCAAGCACAAAGATCTTCGTCTCTTGCGGAAACGTCTTCATCAGGCATTCAAAATAGCCCTTCTGATAGAGCGGCGTCCCCAGATTGCGCCAGCTCTCGCTCAAGATGTCATAAAACGTATCGAGCAGCTCGATCCCTCCGCTCCTGACAGTCAACCCTCGTTTGTAGGCTCGACGAATATTATTGCGATGGCCGGTCTTAAAGGCATTCCACAGCGTGTCCGGATTCTGATCGAGTGTGAGCGTGATACTGACCTTATGATCGGAGGTCGGCAGATCTCCGCCCAGCTTTCGCATGCTGCGGATCTCCAGATACTTGATCCCTTGCTGTTCGACGATCCTCCTTGCCTCGTCCAGGAGCAGTTGGTCGATCATAGGATCGTCAGCGCAGGGCCCGCCATAGTTCACAAACGGAAGCGAGCAGAGGATTTTCCCGAAGAAACCGCCCGTTAGATAGACCAGAGGAAACACGCCCCGAATACGGCCCTCGTCCATCGCTGCCAGATAATAGGTCTGGTGTCCGAACGAAGATTCATTCACCCGCTTCCACCCGAACAGGTGATAGAACGACCCCTGCTCATGGCGCGACACATACTCATCCCAGGCGTGAGCGTGGCTCTCATCACAGCGAATAACGTTCATGGTGAATGTCCTTGTCTCTCCACGTACAATGTAGATGTTAGTCCACCGTACTCAGGCAGGCCAGCAATCGCCTCGCAATTTCTTTCGCCGCATGCTGGTTCAAATGGCCTCCGTCGTCGGTATAGTCAGACACGAGATTCGGAACGGCTTCCCCACGGTGGCGGAAACACGAGGAGCGCCCATCCGGATAGGTCGCCTCCTCTTTTGCAATGTCGAAGAGCCTGCCGGATGCTCCGTAGGCGCTGCGCAGCTTTTGGTTGAACAGATGTCTCTGAGTCTGATTGTCCCGTTCCTGATCAAATCTTCCACTCTTTTCACGTAACCATCCCAGCCACCCGTCACCGACTTGCCTCAGCGGCACCGTGACATGGAAGAACGCAACCTTCGGGTATCGATGACTCAGAGAATTCATGATGCCTTGATACGTCTGGAACAGTTCATCGGCATCAGTCTTGGCAGTTATATCCACGTAACACAACTTGAATAAGGCGATATCAACCTGTGTGCCCACCCCGTTATCGATGACTTGGGCAAACGCCCGGCACTTTGATTGTGGGTCGCGATTCTCCCCGACCTGAAAATGCGCAAACACCGGACGCCGAAAGATCTCCGGATCATAACTCTTGACGATATCCAAACAACATCCATCGAGTGCAGATAGTCCCTTCATCAAATCGGCACCGACCGACTGGTGACCGAAACACACCCGCTTCTGTGCCAATCCCTCCCACATCGCCTTCGTAGTCATACAGACACTCACCCCATCAGGTATGAATCGACATTTAGAAACACGACCTCGTCAGTCAGTAGAATCAGGAAGATGGCGATCGAGTCTGGAGTAGAGTGCCTCAACGAATCTTGCAAGGATCTCGGCTGCCTGGTTCCTCCCTGCCTGGTCATCCGACGGAAGGTCAGCCGACACCCGGACCAGCATCCCGTTGGTTCGCCCATGGGCCACGGCGTCATACGCCGTATAAAGCTTTACCATCTTCGGATTTGCCAGGATGCGACCATTGAGGTCATACCAGAACAGAACCATTTGAACGCGACTCCCGTCGTGGATCAACCGTTGATTGAGTTCGATACCTTGCTGCTCTCTGATATTCAGCCTCACTCGTTTCGCATCCTCATGGAGTTTGGCTGTCCCCGGAGATACCAGTTCCTTCCCCTGCGTTTGAGATTCAAAATACCAGAGTGACAGACGCACATCTCCACCGGAAAGATCGTGGTAGGATCGCGCAACGCTCTGGTCGGCTCCCTCAACGTTCTCGACAGGAACAACTTCCTTTTCAACCCAGCCGGCGCTCTGCAGCGACAATTCACTCAGACTCTGCTTGAGAGGCACCGGTTGTGACCGATCGACATACCGCAACACGCCAACCAGTACGAAAAACATTGCGAGACCTACCCAGGCAACCCGCACTTGATCCCAGCTAACATTCCACTGCCTCCCGGAGCCGGTATATACGACCGGCTGTTGGCCTCGTGAGAGCACCCATAATCCTCCGAAAATCACCGCGTAACCGACCAACGAAACGAAAACTCCATGCAACATATGGTACGGGCCATGAAGATCACCACTCAAATCATAATACGCAAGCATGCCGATGAGTGCCACACGCAGGCTATTGGCCAATGCCGAAACGACCATGGCCAGCAGGACGAGAACGACCCGCTTCCACACAGCAGACAAGACGATCGTCGCCAGCGGGATCGAGGTGGCCAGCACTGCAATCAGATAGTTGACGCCGCTGCACGCCTGCGCCACTTCGAGCGTGATGTTCGGAAGATAGATAAAGACTCCATCCTGAAAAACGGGTATATCGATGCCTCTCAGGAGCATCACCCCCAGATCCGCCGAAAAGACTTGGAAAGGCGCATGGAGCGGGTCGGCAAGGACTTCCCAAATCGGCAGCATGAACCACAAAAATGAAATGGGCAGCACAAGCGCATTGAGTACCACGCTTCCAAACAGCCATAACACGACGCCGGGAAGGGTAATGAGAAGAGACACCTGCTGAAACGCCTGAACCCCACCTAACTGTCCGGCGACAAGCACCGCAAGCCCTGCTGCCATGAGGACAGCCCCGCCGCCGTAGTTTGGTTGAGGCATGATCCCCAGAATCCGGTCTCGCCTGATCCAGATGAGATATGCGCTGACGACTGGAACCAAGAATGCATATGAATAAAATGAAATATTCCACCATTGTCGGACCATTCCCAGAAGAACCGGAGCGTAGCAAAACACGAAGGCCGCAGCCACACAGACGCCTGCGGCCCGAACTCTGAAATTGGACACACGTGTTTCGACAGATGTGAGCGGCATACGCAGAGCGGGAATCGTAGGCTGTATTACAGGCGAGGCACCGTTAGGAATGCCGCCCGCCTGTGCCGATGGGTTCGATGAGTAACGGCTCCATGTGCAAGTAGTGCGCGACTGCGCGTTTGGCATCGATATCACGGTAGACCCGCTCAACCTGCGCTTCGGTCACCGCCATGGCTCTCGCAACCGTTGAAGCCGGGAGTTGGTGATCTTTGCCATACAGACAAAGATCCATTTTGTCGTAGGGCAGTGAGAAATAGAATTCCTCCTGCGACTGTGCCAGTGAATAGGTGTCAGTCGTCGGCGGGCGCTTGAGGATTTCGTCCGGAACGCCGAGAAACCCGGCCATCTGATACACCTGCGTCTTATAGAGATGTGCGATCGGCTTGATGTCGGCAGAACCATCTCCATTTTTCACGAAGAAACCTTGATCATACTCCAAACGGTTCGGGGTCCCGGCCACGGCGTATAAAAACCGGTCGGCATAGTAGTACTCCATCATCTTTCGAGTACGCTGCTTGAAGTTCGTCGCGGCGACCAGCGCTAGAAACGCGTCGGCCGTCAGCCGCACCTTGCTCTGGACCCCTTCAGGCGACTGCACGACTACGTAGGAAATTCTAAATTCCGAACTGTCGAGAGACGAGAGCACCAGCTTGGATTTGTAACCGGCATGATACTCGGGCACCACAGCCTTAATTGCTTCATCTCGCCGTCGATAACACTCCGCCCCGTTGAGGACTCCGGATATGTCTTCCTTGAACGTCCTGATGCCCAACTTCTTTGCCAATTGCTGTCCCAACCGCAAACTGTCATCCGAAGAATCTGATTCCGGCATGAAGATACCGACGACACGATCTGCGCCCAACGCATGCACAGCCAACGCCGCCACCGCGCTACTGTCGATACCTCCGGAGAGCCCCACGACGATCCCCTTCCGCCGTAGTCGCTTGAACACACCATCACGAATAAACGCACCGATACGCTCCGCCTCTTTCCCTGCATCAAGCTTCAAGTGATCCGCTGAGAATTCGCGCTGCCCTTGCGACATCATCTGCCTCCTCGAAAAGTTTCCATCTCGCTCGTCCACCCCTTGCACAACTGGCAATCCCACGCATCTTGCCGTCTTCCCCAAATCATAGCGCCCCAGCCATCGGCTGTATATTTCTGTTCCGTGGAAGAGCCATCAGCCCGTACGTTCACTTCGAAGTCGCAGCCGGCGTCGGAGAGTGACTCATCCCGATGTGACGAAGTTCCTGCCGTAGGATCTTGCCGGACGGTGACTTTGGCAACGCCGGAATCACGACAATGACTCTCGGTCGCTTGTACTGCACCAGCCGTTGCGCACAGTAGGCCATCAAATCCTGACTGGTAACGGCCTCAGGTTCTTTGAGCGTCACCACTGCACAGATCTTTTGCCCTAATATTGGATCATCGATGCCGACTACGCCGGCCTCATGAATCTGCGGATGCTGCAATAACACTTCTTCGATCTCGGTAGGACTGATTCGATAGGCGCCGGACTTGATCATCTCATTGTTACGCCCCTCTATCGTCAAAAATCCCTCTTCGTCCAGACGCCCAAGATCTCCCGTATGCAACCACCCCTCATGAAGCACTCCGCCCGTCAATTCCGGATCCTGCCAATATCCCTGCATGATGTTGTCCCCGTAGGCCCAGACTTCTCCTATTTCGCCAGGACGCGCGGTTTCGCCTCCCTCCTTCACGATCTTGAGAGTCACGCCAGGAACCGCTCGCCCTGCGGAACCTTTCTTGACATCCAGCTGATCCGGCGGAAGATACGTTAAGCGAGCAGACGCCTCCGTCTGACCATACATGAGAAAGATGCGCAACTCAGGAAATGTGCTTCGTATGCGACCCAACAATTCAGACGGCATTGGACCGCCTGCATGCGTGAGATAGCGTAAGGCGGGAAATGCATATGACTTGAGATTCGACTGATTGAGAATAATGGCGTAGGTACTGGATACACCGGAAAATCCGGTCACGCCTGTCTTCATCATGGCGTCGAGCATCACGTGAGGATAGAGCATGTTGTTCTCGATCACGAGCGTCCCCCCGACAAACAAATGCGTCAGCATGACCGAATTGCCGTAGGCATACACAAACGGCAGCACAGCCATGACGGAGTCATCGACCGTTAATCGCAAGTATTCGAGGATCGAACGCGTATTCGCAATCAAATTTTTGTGTGTGAGGACCACGCCCTTGGGCCTCCCGGTCGATCCGGAGGTATAGATGATTTGGGCTGATCCCTCGGGAGCCTTGAATCCCGAATCTCGGTAGTTCATACGATGCACGTCATCCCCGGCGAGAAGGAACCGGAGCCCGACCGACTCAAAATCTCCGATTGCCCATTGCCTGACCGTGGGAGACACAATTAGCCCCGCTGCACCGACATGCCGGATGATCCGGTTTACTTCCTCCATCGTAGTCTGCTGGTGCAGCGCAACGACAATCCCGCCGAGTTCCATCACAGCTAAATACGTGGCAATATAGTCAGGCGAGTTTTCCATCCACACGATCGCCCGGTCCATCCCGGAAAACCCCGCCTCTTCTAACCGGATTTTTTTTGCATCGACCGCTGTGCGCAGCTCAAGATAGCTCCAGTGTCGGCCCTGATAAACGACCGCCGTCTTTTGCTGATATAATTTCATATTTTGAGCCACCACCTGCTCAATACGCAGCATCGGCTCTGCATATTCTTCTCTTCCCAATGACGATACGCTCGATTGCGCCAGAGCCTTCTTATCAATCTTCCCGCTTTCAGTCTTCGGTAGAACCGGGACGATGTCCACGATTTTGGGGACCATAAAGTCTTCTAGGTATTGCGTGCAATGGTAGATGATGTCTTGCGGCTGAATGGTCCTGCCATGCCGTAACCGGACTACGGCTTTGACGATCTGATCGAGTCGAGCATCTCGCTGGCTGATCACAGCGGCTTCGGCAATCTCCTCCATACTTTGCAAGACGTTTTCGACCTCGCGAGGGCTTACTTTTCTGCCACCTGTTTTGATCATATCGTCCTTGCGTCCGACAAAGTACAGATACCCCTCCTCATCCATATGAAACCAGTCCCCGGTATGCAACACTTGTTCGTCTCCCCATGCTCCAGGCTTGAGTACATGCGCCGTATCCTCCGGCATTCCCCAATAGCCCTTCATGACATGAGAACCCCGGACGACCAATTCTCCGATAGATCCACGCCCAATCCTGTTCCCGTCACCGTCTACAAGATAGATCTCTTGATTCGGCATACCCTTTCCCACCGATGTCGGCCTTTTTTCCAACTGATCAGGTGGAAGATAGGAGACCCGCTTGCATTCGGTGAGGCCATACATTGAGAACAGTTTGGCCTGCGGAAACCGTTCGCACAACCGTCTGATATGATCCGCAGGCAATGCCGCGCCAGTATTGGTGACATACCGCAGAGATGAGAAGTCGTACGTGTCAAGCTCCGTCTCTAACAACATCGCAGCAATCGTCGGGACAATCGGAAATCCCGTCACTTTTTCTTGTTGAATTTTTCGAAGCACCTCATGCACATAGGCAAAAGACTTCTCCAAGACGACGGTACCGCCGACTTTGAACCCCATCAACACCTGATAGAGTCCGTAATCAAAGAACAACGGGAGCACATTCAAAATGACATCGTCTTCCGTGTTCTGCAAATACTCCGTAATCGAGGCGGCGGCGGAGACCATGTTCAAATGCGTCAGCATGACGCCCTTGGACTGGCCGGTCGAAGCGGACGTATAGATTAACGCTGCCAAATCCCTGTCAATGTTCTGCTTGGGAGGAACACAGGTTCGATCCCCTTCCACAATGCAACGAGTGAACGAGGCGATCTTCATGGGCCCCTGCGTTGTCTTCTCTGCAACGTCCCCCGTACCTACGATGATCCTGAGATGCGGAAGTTGGTCTTCGGCAGCACAGACTTCGTTACACCGTTTCTGAGGCGCTACCAGACACGTCGCCGAGCACTGATTTAATAGGTGCCGCAACTTCTCCGCTTTGGTCGCGGAACTCAGCACCACAAATACGGCTCCAGCCTTCAACACTCCAAAGACAGAGAGTACTGCCTCTACGGAGTTCTCCAGACAGACAGCAACCCGATCACCCCTGCGGACACCCAGCTCAATCAGCGAATGAGCCAACGCATTGGCTTGCTCATCGATTTCCCGGTATGTGAGCCTCCGGCTGCCTGCAATCAATGCAAGCTTCCCGGGAAGTCTGGCCGCGCTGTTTTCTAAAAACTCCTCGAGTAGCATGAGGAAATCATCTCTGGCTGTTCACTGAGGCCGCGGACTTACGCTCGAGAAAGCTTGTGAGCGCATTAATCGAGTCGAGGTTGGCTGGAATGAGGTCTTCGTCTTCGACCTTGATGTGAAATTGCTCTTCAAGAAACGCCACCAGTTCGAGCACACCCGTAGAATCTATCAGGCCGGACTCTAAAAAAGACGTGTCGCCGTTTACCACCGTATCCGTTCGCCCAAACAACAACTTATCAACAATGTACCGTCGTACATCCGTCTCTATCGATGTCATGTCATACGCTCCTTTGGAAAGTTCTTGATAAACCGATCGACCACTATTTGTGTCGACAAAATCCCGACAAACGCCATATTGTCTTTGACACCAATAACCTCTCCCGCTCTTGCCTTTTCAACGAGCTTACTGACTCTTTCCGGGTCAAAAATCCCAGCCTGTGAGATAGCCCGTGGGGACATCAATTCTTCTGCGTACTCATGCAATACGCCCTTCTTTCCACCAGTCGTTCCGCCTCTCAAAAAGCTTTGGCTATCCGGCGATCGATACGGCTGTTTATGCCGGTGCCTGATCGAACGAGGAATAAGATCCCCGACGGCTGCCTTCAGCAAATACTTCTCGTTCAATACTTTCATCTTGAGCTGCGGGGACAACCGCGAGGCAAACTCGACGACGCGATAATCCAAAAATGGGAACCGCCCTTCGACCGAATGAGCCATGGCCATCCGGTCTCCTTGGGACGACAAGATATAGCCCGGCAGCAGATGCGCGGCCTCGAGGTACTGCGACTGAGAGAAGTTGTCCCATTGTCGGAAGCGGGATGGCAACTCTGCATCGAGCCGCCCCATCGCATTACAACTCTTCATCAGCTCTCGGCTCTCCCGGGAAAAAAACATTTTCAGCTTCGAGGTCATGTCCCAGCGGGGCAAATGCGAGAAGAACGGGCTGCTGAGATCATCTTTTCGCACATGAAAAAATGCGCGCAGGTATGCATCGGGCTGAGATTGCATACTCTTCAGATAAGGATAGAGTCGCCGCAACAAGATCGGCCGTAGTTTCGACTCCGGATACTTCGCCCAGAACCGCCGGATCTTAGCCTCCTTGAAAATATCGTATCCCCCCAGGACCTCATCCGATCCCTCGCCGGTCAGGACGACCTTATAGCCCTGTTCTCGCACAAGTTTGGATAAGAGAAATAGCGGCGCAGGAGCAGTCCGCAGTACAGGCTTTTCTGTGTGCCACACAACATCCGGAAACACACGACCAATGTCCTCGGATGAACACAACACCCCTTCGTGATCCGTCTTGAGAAACTCACTGGCTTCATTCTGGAAACTACTCTCATCGAACTCTTTGTCCTCGAACGCCACTGAAAATGTCTTCAGGTGCGTCGTCCCCAGTTTCTTCACCAGTGCCGCGATAACAGTTGAATCAAGCCCGCCGCTCAGATAGGCTCCGACCGGCACATCCGACCTCAGCCGAATGCGCGTGGCATCCAGCAACAACTCCAAAAGCGTTTCTCGAGCTTCTTCTTCTCGCTGCAGTCCAATCGAAGGGTTGTAATCCAAAGTCCAGTACGGCTGAATACGCACGTGCCCCTGTTCAAGAAACAGAGAATGGCCAGGCGGGAGTTCCGACACCCCTTTAAAAATAGTGCGTGGCGGCACGGTCACCCAGAAAGTAAAAATCTCGTCAAGAGCCGCCAGATCAATTTCCCGCGAGATCGAGGGTACCGTCAGGAGCGATTTGATTTCTGATGCAAATGCGAACCCCTCTGAAGGCGTGGCATAGAAGAGCGGACGAACTCCCAGCCGATCACGGGAAAGAAATAACCGTTCGCGTTTGGAATCCCAGATCGCAAAGGCCCACTGCCCATTCAGATCATGAACACAGTCTTCACCTTTCTCCTCATACAGATGAATGATGACTTCCGTATCAGATTGAGTTTGAAACCGGTGCCCTTTCTTGAGAAGCTCTTCCCGCAACTCTACATAATTGAAGATTTCACCGTTAAAGGTAATCCACACGGACTCATCTTCATTATGCATCGGCTGATGCCCACCACCGATATCGATGATGCTTAATCGGGCATGTGCCAATCCCACAGGACCTGCCACATGAATTCCAGAGGCATCCGGGCCTCGGTAATTCACCATTTCGATCATGCGGCGAAGCATCTGCCTGTCGCAATGACCACTATTCTGCGCTACGAATCCAGCTATGCCGCACATAATGTCAATCGAAAGGATATTGGAAGAAGACCACTCTAAACAATGCTTCGAACTCGTAGTCTCAAGCTACTAGACAGTGATCTGGGAGAGAGAATCTGGCAAGCTGCCGCCGTCCCGGTGCATAACCAAGAAATTTCTCTCGCACTTGAAGCTCTTTCGCTAGCACCACATTCATCTGCCAAACAGGACCTAGGGAGTACCCATACAATACAGCCGCTTGGGAAACTACCTTGACACACAACTCATGTGCAATTTCCCAGGACTCCCCTGCGAGAGACTCTATCACTGCATTAGAAATTGACAAGGGATTTCACATCTAAGACGACCCGCACTTGGCAAGCTAGCATTTTCATCAGCAGCACCGCGCGTTGTTGTCCGACCATCTCCCGTTCAAAAACAGCCTCCAGCCCGCACAGCGGGCCCTCCTGAATACGAACAACATCACCTCGAGCCCATGACATGGGGGGATAGGGGGCAACGACTCCTCCTTCAAGCCTTTGGAAAATCTCATGAACGATCTCCTCCGGTATAACAACTGGGCCGGCTCCGAACGAGACCAGATCACGAACCCCTTTGGCATATTGAACGCCCCGCAACCGAAAAGAAGGACACTTTGCAAACAAATAGCCGGGGAACAGCGGACTAACCACCGGCTGTATCTTTCGTCTGATGACACGCTGTTCTTTGATGCGCGGACAAAGAACCTCAATGCCGACACGCATCAGGCTCGACTCAACGGCATTTTCTTGGTGAGGCTTTGTTCTCACCACATACCATTCCATCTGCGATGGTTCAGCCATTGCTGCTCTCCATCGCCAGACATCGGCCTGCACGATTCCCCATGATCTCGACCGCCTCTACCGCTTCCCTTATCGCGGCAAACCTGAAATCAGATATTAACTGACGCAAGCGCGCCTCGGTTTTTTCCAGATTCAAGTAATGCCTGAATTGAGAGAGCATGGACCCACTCATCCGCGGCTGGTCAGGGTCGAATTCCCAGGGATGAAAATACATGATAAGCGGATGACCGTCAGCAGCCGCACAGCTGAGCATTCTGCGCAAGACTGGATATGGATAGAGCCGGAAATATCCTCCTCCTGCTATAGGAACCCGGATGGGGCCCATCTTCAATGTGGAGGGAGGCACTTCCCAGAGAGAGCCGGATGCAGTCTCTATCCGATGACAGTATGGATTGGCACCTGGCATCCCGTATCGATCATGCTGAACCGGAAAGATACTCGAGTCGTACCGGAAGCCTTCCTCGACCAGAACCTCAAGAGCCCAACGCGTCTGAGGGGTGATCGTAAAAGACGGCGCCCGATATCCATGAATGGCTGTGCCGGAAATATCCTCTAAAATCTCTTTGCTCTTTCTGACATCCTCACGAAATTGTTCAGGCTGCTGTGATGTGATCATTTCATGACCAAACCCATGAGAGGCGATCTCGTGCCCCTGGCTCACAATCGCCTTCACCAGATTCGGATGTCTGAGCGCTACCCAGCCAAGCACAAAAAAAGTGGCATGGATTCCATGGAGCGAGAGCAGCGTAAGTATTTTGTCCGTATTCCGCTCCACCCGACTTTCATAACTCTCCCAACTGCTTCTTCTCTCGTCAGACCAGAAAGCAGAAACTTGGAAATGCTCCTCCACATCGAATGACAGCGCATGCACCTGCTCCCTTACGCTCTTCATTCTTTTTACCGCGCTCCTTCGCCGAGGAGGACAACTCTGATCGTCTCAATAAGAATCCGCATGTCCAGCCTCAACGTCATGTTCTTGACGTAATACAGATCGTACTGCAGCTTGGCATGCGCATCTTCAGCCGTCGATCCATAACGAAATTGCGTTTGCGCCCAGCCCGTCAATCCTGGACGAACTGTGTGCCTGATATCGTAGTATGGAATGCGCATTTTAAGTGCGCTCACAAATACCGGCCGTTCCGGGCGCGGACCGACGAGGCTCATTTCCCCTCTGAGGACATTATAGAGCTGTGGAATCTCATCAATCCGAAATTTTCTCAATATCCAGCCAACCCGGGACACTCGGGGATCGTTACTTACCGCCCACCGAGGCCCATTACTTTCGGCTTCGGCACACATCGACCTGAATTTCCAAATCATGAAGGGCTGGCCGCGCAAGCCGACACGCATCTGGCGATAAAAGATCGGGCCTGCTGAATCGATCTTGATCAGAATAGCTATCAACACCAGTATCGGGGCAAGCACTACTAATCCGACGGCCGAGATCACCAGATCTGAGAGTTTCTTCAATCCTCTTGCCAAAAACCTTCGCTTGAAGCCGGTTGAAAATATCAGGGCGCTCGGTCGAAGTTGATCGATCGATAGACGCCCAAGCTCCTCTTCATACATTTGATGGCCATCAACAACCTCAATCCCAATCGTCTTGCATTCAAG
This sequence comes from Nitrospira sp., assembly GCA_022843785.1. GTDB lineage: Bacteria > Nitrospirota > Nitrospiria > Nitrospirales > Nitrospiraceae > Nitrospira_D. Next base: position 104,835 of record JALHMZ010000011.1, on the reverse strand, counting down.
TAACGCTTGAACCGGCAAGACCTCGCGACGGTCTTCAATGCATACAGCAATGAGGCCTACATGATATCGCTCGACCACCTCACGCAAGTTCTCATATGCACCTAACAAGTTTTGATTGCCACTCTTATACTTATCGAGAAATCCAACAACCTCCATGCGCCTATGGTTTGACGCAAGCTTCTTACTTAACTCCATCGCAAGCAATCCAGTTCCCACAATCAAAACGCGTTTCTTGAAACTTCTCAAGAAGTCCAGTCCATCCAAATGAATAGCATTCGGGAAGGGCCGTGAGTCACGTTTCGCTGTACGCTGTGAGTCCTGCTCAGCGGTGCTATGCATGCTTTGCCTTTCCCGCACTATAACTTCTATATTGATCATGATACATGTACTGGGGGGTATTGATGGTATCAACTCCGGTCAACACGATGTTAGCGGGGCAGCGAGTGCCCAGGGCTCTATAAGCTTCGCCCACCACATCACGCCCCGTCCTACCCGCTCGAATGACCAACAATAGTCGATCTGCCATACCCGACAGCACGTTGAGATCCGCCAGAGGAAACACCGGCGGGGTGTCAATCAGTATATAATCAAACCGATGCCGTAAGGTCTCTAATACCTTGGACAGTTGTTTAATCTTTGAAAGCTCTACCACCCCTTTCCTTGATAATCCTGACGGAAGAATCCACAACGGCACTCCATCCATTTTATGAATACACATGTCGAGGGGCTGCTCACCAAACAGGTAGTCCACAAGCCCTGGCCCTTGAGGCGTATCTGTATAGGCGTGAACCATCGGGCGCTTCAAATCACAATCAATCAAAAGTGTCCTCTTATCCAATTCCTGAGCCAACACGTAGCTCAAATTGATCGCCGTTGAGGTTTTCCCTTCGCCGACAAGAGCACTCGTCACAACAGCCACGGTACTTTTTTGATCTCCGGTCATTAGTGCCATTCTCGTAGCAGCCACACGAAATTGCTCTGCGACCATGGAACGTGGAGACCACTTAACCACCAAATTCCATGAGGCAAATATCACGTCTCCCTTTTGGGTCACTGCTCGGTGCCCTGTCGGCATACGATCACGGGGCTGCAGTTGATTCTGCTCCCCACTGGGTGCAGGGAGTTGCTGCGCTCCCTCTCCCCATCCAAAGACAGAAGAAAAATCAGGGATAACTGCCAGCACCGGAACACCTAAAGTTGTCTCAGCTTCATCTGGACGTCGGAATGCCGGGCGAAACATTTCCAATCCAATCGCCGCACCAAATCCAAGCCCGCAACCGGCAAGTATCCCACCAAAAAGAATGGCATCTCGATTTGGCTTCTCAGGAGCTACTGGAAGGTTGGCAGGGTCAAGAATTTTAAACTGTTCGCCCTTCTGCCGCTTTTCCAAGTTTTCCGCAAGCCGTGCATTCAGTCTCTTCTCAAGGAGAGACTGATAGTTCTTCTGCATGTTGTCATAGTCTCGGACCAGGATCATGAGTTCTTGTTCACGAGCGGGCGCTCGTTCAACCCGCCCCTCATACTGGGTGGCGAGTTCAAGCAAACGGCGCAATCGCTCCTTGAGAGTCTCCACTTCACTTTTCACCGCATCACGTTGCCTTAGTAAATCCCTGAGCATCGGGTCCATGAGATTGACTGATTCTGACTTAACCTCTCCCTTCTCATCCTTCTCTGCCCTGGAATCCCCATATTTGACAACCAGCTGAGCCTTGATCGCCGCCATTTCCTGTCGCGCTTGGATGATATCCGGATAAGTTTCGCGGTACTCGGCTGAAAGCGTTGCTAACGTGCGCTCAAGTTCACCCAGTCGCAAGAGAAGTGGATCGCCATTCCGCCCTTGACTCGCAGGCCCGGTCCCCACGACGCTCAGAGTGCTTGTTGCATTACTCCTTGCTTCGATTAACTGCTTCTCCAGCATCGCGCCCCTATTACTCGCTGCCTGAATCCCATCGCGCGCTGCATTGATATCATGCTGCAGGCGGTCAAGACTCCTGAGGTTTGCTTCTGTCTGTTGAGGCAATTCACCCATATACTTTGTCTTAAAGGTACTGATCGCCTGTTCCTGTTCCTCGAGCCTTGACTCCGCCAACCGCAACTCTTGTTCAAGAAAACTCGAAGCACCCTCCAGCATTTGTTCTCGAATTTTGAGATTCTCTTCGATAAAGTGTGACGCGAGCTTCTCCGTGACCTTCATGGCCGTATTCGGATCTGTATGCGCATACGAAATAGAAAACCCTTCGATTGTATCCGGCCCTCTCGCATGGCCGACTAAAGACTTCGTAACCTTGATCGCTTTCCGCATTTCCGCAATAACATTCTCCCGCTCCACAGACGACATGTCCGCCATGAACAATTTGAATTCTTCAGCAATCTGACTCAACAACGTACGACTCATTACCACTTGTTGAATAGCAGCCAGCCTTCCCTCTATCGAACCATCCATCCCTGACTTCACATAACTTTCAGGAATTTTCTGACTCTCAACCAAGACCGTCGTCGTTGATCGGTAGCTCTTAGGAAGAACCACACACAACACCACGGATATGATTACGCAACTCAGGACGATCGCAACAATCATCCATTTCCGTCTGCGAACAACGTCGAAATAGCCGGCCAGGCTCATTTGACTCGGCGAACTCATCTTTAATTCCATTCTGCCGTAAGAGCTATCATGCCCGTCTGGCGTTGATACTTGGTTGTCGATCCCTCTCGCTCGATAGCGAAATCATTGTGGCTCCCGCTGATAGTCGCAAAGACCCCTTGACTCAAATTGTAACGTAACGTGCCGTTGGCGCCGATAGACTCAAATCGAAGGCTTGTCTCACCGCTTCGACTATTCACCGCATAGTTCGCCCCTAGCGTAACACTCCACTTAGGAGTGAAATTGTAGGAAACTGATCCGTTTATGACATCACTGACCATAAGAGATGCTTGAGCTGCAAAACTTGGATAGAGACCCCTCGAATACGCTATCGTAGCTGATTTCTGCAGACCGACCCATGTCAGACTTGCCCGAACCGTCCATATGAGATTATCAGGAGTCGCCGTCGAAACAGAGGCGCCTGGCGAGAGCTCTGCCGTCAACTCGGAAGTGAGTGCAGACTTCCAGGTCAAGACTCCCCCCTGAATGGTACTCGTACCTCCTCCAACACTGGAACCACTGCCGGGACCACTCGTGCTTGGCCCGAACGTCACCTGCCTATAGCTATAAGACGCTCCGATTGTCTGGCCTGGCGAAAGATGGTAGCTGGGGCCTGCGGTAATCCCATGAACGGTCGTATCAAACAACGATATCAACGTACTTGGCTCACTAGAGGTCGACTGCCCGAAAAACCGCATCGTCTGAAATGAGTACGACGAATTTAGCTGTACCAACGGACTTACTGCGTACGTGCCTTGCACCATGGAGGTCGCGTTGAGCGCATTGTTCCGACGGGCTTGGATGCCACGCAAAAAATCCGACTCGCCTGAATCAGGTGTCACAAACGCGGACTGCTCTGGAAAATATCCAACCATTCCGTTCGTACGAAGCCCCAAACCACGAACTATCCTCTCGGCAAACTTATCCAGCATTACATCAAACCCTGTTTGTGTCCCGATATAATTCAATTCTGGGTTGCGCACATAAATACCGGAGATCGCGCTTGCCCTTAAGGTCCCGTCGACAAGATCGTTCGAAAAGCTCACACGAGCACCAGGACGAATATCCGTCACGAAATCGGACTTCTGGTTGCCGGGACTCATAAGAATATTGCTGTCATACCTCTCAGAAATCGAGAAGGTAGGAACCACGCGAACCGATGATCCTCCGGATGATCCCCTTGCCTGTTGAGCCACTTCGGGGGGGGCAGAACTTTGCCGCGCCCCCCCTTGCTCTCGTTCATAGACAGTCTGCGCCATAGTAAGACCGGGATTCGCCAAGACGAGCGCCCCACAGCCGACCAAGCACCACACCATCGCTATCCCACAGAAATAACTCTCACGGCACAACAATGGTGTCTCCCGACATCAGTGTAAAGTTACCCACCCTTCCTTTCCCGGAAATCAAATCGTCGTAGCTCACTGGAATTCTCACTTGGCGCTCACTGCTGGAGCCCTTTGACGCAGACCACCTCAGAATCGCCATCCGATTTTTTGACGCATACTGTGTAAACCCGCCGGCGAGGGATATGCCTTGCAGCACGGTTGCATAGGACTTCAGCGCATACTTTCCCGGACGCGTCACCTCTCCGACGAGATAAATGTAGTAGCTATTGATCTCTTTGACACTGACAGAAACGGATGGATTCTCTTTGTATTCCGTCAAGCGCTTTGAGATTTTCTCACCTACTTGGGCCGCGGTGAGACCGCTAGCCTGGACATCTCCAATCAGCGGCAGGGAAATCATACCGTCCGGACGCACAGTGATAGTCCGAGACAAATCTTGATTTCTCCACACTGTGACTTCCACAACATCCTCGGGGCCAAGCAGAAATTCATTCGCAACTTGTCGATTCGCCTCCTGTATGACGTCTGCTGGAATTTCTGCGCATGATGCCAGTACGACGGCACTGACCAAACATACGCAGTATCGCAATCCTCGCCTTGCCGACTGGCTTATGGATTTTATTTGATGACAATCCGACAGTATTTGCATATCACCCCTGCTTACGGTATCAGGACCATATTCTCAGACGGGACCACCAGTGTATCGCCAGGCTTCAGCGTAATGTTTTGACCTCCTCCGTCACGGAGGACAATATCGTCATAACTGGCTCTGATCTTCACATCCCTCTCCCCGTTTTCGCCGAATCGGAACACGACCAGTTTGTTCCGAGCTGCTGTCGGCAAAAAACCTCCGGCAAGCGTAATGGCCTGTAAAATCGTCGTCTTACTTTTTAAAGGGTACTTTGCTGGTCTCGCAACCTCGCCCAATACATAAATGGCATAGCTATTCACTTCTTTGACAACAATCGAGACCTGAGGATTCTCTTTGAACTCTTTCAATTTCGCTGAGATCGCCTCTGCTAATTCTGCCGCTGTTTTTCCTACAGCGGTGATATCTCCGATCAGAGGGAGCGAGACTCGGCCGTCCGGCCGCACCAGTACCTGTTTAGAAAGATCGGCATTCCGCCACACCGTGATATCCAATACGTCTTCCGGTCCAATCCAGTACTCCTGCGTGACAATCAAGGACGCTTTGTCGGCTTTCTCCACAGCCTGACTGGCTGCAGTCACCGTGGTTCCCGCATTGACCGATTGCGCCTGCAATAACCCCGGAGCCATCGCATACTCAACGTAGCCGCAGACAATCAGCGCCAGAAAAATCACTTTCCCCGCCCATTCCCTATTGTGTTCGTCCCAATTGGTTCATTGTCTCAGAACATGAACTTTAACCCAACGAAATACGCTCCATTCCCGTTCACACGACCGAACGGCAGCTTCCTTGTCCAGCGTACTTCTGCAAGGGTGGGAGTTTCAGCAACGGTGACCGGCGTCGGAACATAGACCTTCAACACCTGATCGACTTGCGGCGCTTGATCCATCAAGATCAGCATGCCCCCGCTACTGATATTGAGAGAGAGCGCTCTCCCACTGGGAGTTGCTGCAGCAGCACCTTCTAAAGTCGCGGTCATCTCGTAGGGAATAGGCCTCAACAAGGCCGCCCGCTCACTATGGTTTTCATGACTGTCCCTCATCGACCACTCCCACTCTGTATTCGTCACGTTGCCCCTCCACTTGTATCTTGTATATTGAACGAATGATACTAGCCTACTTTGTGCTTATTGTCAGGCACTCATCAAGAAATTAGATATCGTACATAAAATCAGTCGCACTCCCTTTTCCCAAGAATGTTTGTCACTCTAGTTGGAATTCAGAGCGACAACAATACCGACGATGTAGGTTCTACTTTCTCAAAGGTATATGTTGACTCCCCCAAAAGTGTTATATAGTATGGACACGCTAGCAAGAGAGCTTTCCCACTCTCTCTTTAGTGGGTTGGCTATTGTCTATTATTGCCAAACTCTCCCCAAGACACGGATTTGCTTCTTATGGCCGATAGCCCCAACACCGTTGACCCAAAAGACGGTTTTGTAGATCAACGCGCAGGATCAGGTATCGTAGTCCTCTCAGCATCCATGCAGCTGCTCCACATGAACCGGCAAGCGTCTGAGCTTGCAAAAAAAATCAATGCTGTTGAACATGGCGGGCAGACGGCCAAATCAGCCCATGGAGTTCTTCCCACAGCCCTCACGGAACTATGCGGAGAAATTATAAAAGCCCTACACGTCCGGACAGAAGCAAAGGACTGGGAACAATTTGAGTTGAAACGTGTGGCAGGAGACCCAAATCAACCCATTCTGCTCAGAGGATTCGGTCTTCCAGACCGCGGTGGCGTTCAGAACGCTAGACTCGTCGTCACCATGGAGGAAATCGGGCGGAAGCAGAACTTGAATGCCGAACATGCGCGTGATCGCTTTAATTTGACCAACCGCGAGCAAGCAGTCGTCGAACACCTTGCAAAGGGATGGACAAATAAGGAGATTGCAAATGCACTTGAAATCACTGAACAAACGGTGAAAGAGCACATCAAGCATATTATGCGAAAAACGAACTCCTCAACTCGCACTGGAATTCTCGTCCATATGTTTAATTCGTAACCTACCTGTTGCAAATACACCACAGTGAGTAGTGTTTCGCACAATTTTCATTCGCTCTACACGGAATATATATAACAAATCAATTACTTACGTTACGCTCGGAAAGGTCCGCTGTTTGCATTGCATCTAGTACTGTACGCGCCGTTTAATTAAGAACTGCGTAGAAGTGGAGATTGAAAGTGCACCAAGCATCGCCAGTAAAACAGCTCCTCCTAGGATTGATTGGGGTCGTCGTTCTAGCTTCTGGGTGCCAAACCAATCACTCCACTAATCCAGCAGTTCTTGACAATACAAGATTCATGTCGCTCTGGGAGACTTACAGCGATTGTAAGCTCTCGTCAGATTTTAATCGGGCCAGCATAGGCATGAAGCAACTCTCGTCGGCTGCCAGCCTCTCCCAACAGAATGAGGGCTATGATGGGTTTGTGCTTCCCTTGCCGACTCAGCTAGAACAGTTGGTAAGCAACCCGGCTAACCGCTTAGCTGTTGATCTTCATGCGATGACTGCAGCTTGCTCCCTTCACACAGGACAACTCGCTCTTCACGAAGGGCAGGTTGATGAAGCTCGTCAAGCCTTTACTTCCATCCTCACGCTCAACCAAAATCTTTCGCCCTATTATATCTTGCAAGCGAAGCGATTCCTCACTGAACTCGAACGAGGAATCGATATTGCTGTCAAAACACCTTAACCTCACCCGCTCGTTCCAATAACCGATCGATACAGCTGCACATACTGTTGTGCAGCTTGTGTCCATGAAACATCCGTACTCATTCCAGCCTGTATCAGGGAACGCCATGTGTCCTGCTCTCGATACACGGACAATGCCAGAAGTATCTCTGTCAAAAGCGCATCTGACGACGAATCGACAACATGAAAACCTGTCGCACGCTTAGCCTGCGCTGTTGATGGTTTAAACGGGACAATGGTATCTCTCAATCCGCCCGTACGTCGAACAATGGGAACGGTACCATATCGAAGACTATAGAGCTGGCTCAATCCGCAGGGCTCATAGCGGGAAGGCATCACCAACATATCTGCGCCGGCCTCGATCCTGTGGGCAAGTCCTTCGTCGAAACCAATGTGCACGGCTATGCGATCAGGATATGCGGATTTCGCCTTCAGAAACTCCTGCTCCAGATGATGATCCCCGGTCCCTAATATGGCAATCTGAGGATTCATCAGCATCAGTTCAGGAATAATATCGAGCAGCAGGTCAAAGCCCTTCTGGGAAGTCATTCTTCCGATCAGAGCCAGAAGCGGCACATTGCGGGCCGGCAACCCGAACTCTTTCTGCACTGCACGCTTGCACACCTGTTTGCCCGACAAATCACTGGCTGTGTAGCATGCCGGCAAGTAGGGATCTTTCTCAGGATTCCACAGAGCGACATCAATACCATTTGTAATTCCCTGTACGCCGGCGGCCCGATTCGCAAGCACCCCTTCGAGTCCACAGCCGAATTCCTTGGTCATAATCTCTTTGGCATATGTAGGACTGACCGTCGTCACTGCATCTGAAAAGATGATCCCACCCTTCAAACAATTGACCGACCCGTAGAACTCGAGTCCGCTCGGCGTAAAGAAGTCCGGTGGAAGCCCTGTCTTTGAAAACTTTTCGCTGGTGAAGACCCCTTGATACCCCACATTATGCAATGTCAACACAGTCTTCAGCAGCTCAAGCCCCTCGCGCTCCTGGGTCAGCGCGTTCAGATACACCGCACACAATGCTGTTTGCCAATCATGCAAGTGAAGAACGTCTACCGTCTCTTTACGTGATCTCCCAAGAAACTGCACTGCGTGAAGAACCGCCCGACAGAACAAGACGAATCGCTCAAGATTGTCCGGGTAATCCCCGCGTTCATCTTGATAAAGCCCTGGGCGGTCGAAGTAGGGATCATAGCGAACCCCTAAGATCCTGAGTGGATACAGCCCCCCTGCAACCGGCACAGTCACTTCCTCCAGCACCACCTCTGCTGGTAGGCCTGCAGTGGGAATCCGACATCGCATGAAAGCCCGACGTGGCTGATCAACGCTGGAAAAACTCCGGTAACCGGGCAACAGTACCGTGACTCGATGCCCCAGCTTAATCAATTCTTGTGGCAACGCGCCCACGACATCTGCCAATCCCCCTGTCTTGGCAAAGGGAACCGCTTCGGATGCTGCTATCGCGATATTGAGAGGCTTTGCGGGTCGCTCCGGAGTTTCGTGTTTCATGTTTCTGGTTTCGAGTTGTGTCTTGCGAGTTGCTTGATTCAAGGGGCAAGTTTCAAGGTGCAAGGGACAAGGATCAAGGATCAAATTATATGCGAGCATCCCCTCACAACTTGGATCTTGCACCGTGAAATCTAGGGTCGGGGTGCACCTTCCAATCGTGTTTTAAAGCGATCCTCGTATGCCCACGTTTCTACAATCGTCCGCAGCTCCTCAGCCTTAAGCTCTTCCTTATAAACAAGGCGCTCCTCAAGAAATACCAATAGCCACCCGCGTTCAGGATACGCAAAAAACAACCCCTCCCCTGCGTGAACTTCCGCACTCCATCCCCTCGGGGTCTCGCCTGTCACCACACGCATGCTCGGAATCATGCGTTGATCCGACATGACAAAAAAATGGGTGAACAGACTTCGATGGTGAGGAGGCTCCCCCCATACATTGACGACGGCCCGGGCGGTGACATGATCGAGTACAAGACTGTTCGCTTTTACGAGTCGTTCTTGCTCCGCCAATGTCGGCATTCCCTTGCACCCAACCACAGCGATGAGTGCCAGCACATTCCCAAACACACACATCATTCGCAGAGCCTTCTGACAGACAAGAACAGACGGCAACCTCAATCCTGTCACACCCTCTGCTCTCCGTATCACATCAACCTCCTGGATTTTGACTCAACCGGCTTGACAGGCTGGCAGACATCGCACTGACATAGCTTCCTTAATAACGAATATGCATAAATACCGGTATCGTGGCCATCGCTCCATCGGAATTGAAGTGCATAGCGTCCAACCGGCTGAATATCCTGCACCATGATGAGCAAGGGCACGTCTTCGCCTTTCAACCGGCGCTCTCCCGTCCACTCGTCCACGCACGCTGCGCAGGGACAGTGCAGGCGAAGATATCGAACCGGATAGACACTGTGATGGCCGTCGTTCCACTGAATGCCCAAAACCCCTTTATCAAGCCACTCCATATCACGTGGCTCAAGCGAACCAGACGTCATACCCTCACCTCTCATGTGGAATCATGTCATTCAGACAGACCGCGCGGATGACAAAAAATCAACCGGCGGGAGCCGCTTGCCGGCGACGACCGTCACATAGCCTTCGATGGCCGCTTCAATTTCACTCCGTACTTGCCCAGAGGCTCTGAGACGGGTGACCAGTTCAGGAGCCAGCCGAACGGCTTGTTGGAGAAATGCCAGACTGCCCAGTGAAAGCGGCACGCAGCGAACCCGTTGTCGCGCAGCGCACACCAAACACACAAGCCCCCCGGCCACGGGTGAAAATTGCGGCCCCCCGGTCAACTGTACTTTTCCGCAAGCGACACAGTGATCGGTCTGCGGACGAAACCCGGTCAGGCCCAACAGTCTAATTTGAAACAACAACGCCGTATAGGCCGGATCTTTGCTCTGATGCAGCGAAGACAAGCCCCGCTCAAGCGTATCGAACAACAGCGGATCCGGATCCCCGTCAGGAGTGATCGCAGCCACTACATTGACCATCCGTGCCGCTGAATCCATTAAACCGAGATCTTCACGCAAGGACTGGAACGACGTCGTGACATCAACATGCGATATCCGGAACAGCGAGTCCCCCGGCTTCTCGAACAAATCCAGCCGGCATACGGTAAATGGCTCAAGTGCTGCGCCAAAGCGACTTTTCTGACGTCTTGCTCCACGGGCCACTCCTCGAATCTTCCCCAAGCTTCTGGCATAGCAGGTCACAATTCGGTCGGCATCGCCCCACTTTCGGCTCCGTAAGACAATCGCCGTCGATTTAACAAGCGGCATAGCGCAATAACCTATGCATTGGGGTACGGCGCTGTGTGGACCTTGCGCCGTCGTTCACCGCAGATAGTCCAGAAAAACCGTTGCCAGCGTGAGATAGATCGTAATACCGGTAATGTCGTTGGCGGTGGTGACGAACGGTCCGGCTGCGACGGCTGGGTCCACCCCCATCCGCTTAAGCACGATCGGCATGATCGTAGCCATGCTGGTCGAAACCAGGAATGCAATCACCAATGAGACTCCCACCACCACTCCCAAAAATCCCTGGTGTAGTCCCCATCCGACGATGGTCAAAATCACTCCGCACGCAAGCCCCATAACAAGACCGACCTTCACCTCACGAAAAAACACCGTCCACACATCGGTCAATTCAACGAGGCCTGTCGCCAGCCCACGGATGATCAGCGTTGAGGATTGCAGCCCCACGTTGCCACCCATCGCGGCGATGACGGGAATAAAACTGACGATAGCCACAACTTCTTGAATCGTGTAGCGAAAATACCACAAGATCGCTCCCGACAAGAGGCTCCCGACAAGATTGGTAAAGAGCCACGGCAACCGTAGCCTGGCCGATCCCAAGCTCGACGATTTCGAGACGGTGTCTTCTTCTATGGCTCCGGCCATCTTCAGCATGTCTTCCGTCGCTTCTTCGCGGATGACGTCCACAACGTCATCAACCGTGATGATCCCCGCCAATCTCCCATCCTTCTCAACCACCGGAATCGCGAGCAAGTTGTAACTGGCCACCTGGCGCGCGACTTCTTCCTGGTCCATATCGACCGTGACGCTCATCACATCCCGAGTCATGATATTCTTCAACGGCGTCGCAGGCAGCACTGTCAGCAGTTGGCGTAAGGACAAGACACCGACCAGGTGCTCATCTTTATCTGTGACATAGATGTAGAACACCATCTCCGCATCGGTGGCATGCTGCAGCCTGCGGATCGCTTCTTGGGCAGTGGCGTCCTCCGACAGAGAAAAGAACTCCGTCGTCATAATGCCGCCAGCGGTATCTTTGGGGTATCTAAGAATGTCCGCGACTTCGGTGGAGTCCTCCGTCTTCATCAATGCAAGAATGTCTTTGCCCCGCTCCTCCGGAAGAAACCCAAGGATGTACGCGACATCGTCAGGCCCGAGATCCTTCAACAGCCAGGCCACATCCGAATGCAACAGATCAGCCAACACCTCCTGAATGCTCTGCCCTTCCAGCTCGCTCAGTACCTGGCCGCGCTTGTTTTCTCCTCGGACCAGCTCAAACACTTCCCGCTTTTCTTTTGAAGACGAGAGGTGGTTGACGACCTTGGCGACATCGGCCGGGTGCATCCGTCCCAGCATCTTGGCAAGATTGGTGATGGCTCCTCGCCGCAACAGCCGTTGAACGGATTGCAGGACGATATCGGACTTGGTTTGCCCACGCTCCGCCTGATCGCGCAGCGCATCCCGCAAGGCATCTTTCTCCGGCGCGCGCGGACGCATGTCCTGTGGCTTCGGCTCGATCGGCCGTTCAGTGGGTTGCATCGTCACACCAAGTCTGAAAGTCATCACGTCGAGAAGTCGTCATGTCGAACAGTCGTAAAGTCACCACATCGTACATCCAAATGATCAGAGGGTCGGAAAGTCATCAAGTCTGAATCCGAAGACTTTCGACTTTTTGACTTTCCAACTTGATGACTCTCTAATATCCCAAGTCCGCAAGCGCTCGCTCATCTTCTCGCCAAGCTTCTTTCACCTTCACCCACACTTCGAGAAAGACTTTCATCCCGAATAACTTTTCCATGTCTTGCCGAGCTTGGGTACTGATTATCTTCAGTCGCTCTCCCTGTTTCCCGATGATGATCCCCTTTTGAGTTTCCCGCTCTACAAGAATCGTCGCATAAATACGGGTAAGCCCGTTTTCTTCTTTGAATTGATCGATTTCCACCGCCACAGAATAGGGCACTTCCTGTTCTGTGGCCTGCAAAATTTTTTCGCGAATCATTTCACCCGCCAACGTCCGCATCGTTTGATCGGTCACCATATCGTCGCCGTACGCACCTTCGCCTTCTGAGAGAAATGGCATCGTGACGGCAAGCAGCCGATCAATATTATCCCCGGTCTCCGACGACACCGGCACCACCTCAGTCCAGGCACACAGCTTGCCGTAGCTCTGAAGCACTGGCAGCAGCTTGAACTTGTTGACCAGGTCGATCTTGGTGACGACAAGGATGGCAGGGCGCGGCCGCTTGGCAATGGCTTCTTTGACATAGTCTACCGCCGCGAGATCACCGGGCCCCGGCAGACTCGTCGCATCCATCAACACATACAACAGATCAGCCTCTTCCAACGCCTCGACCGCCGTCCGAACCATCCGCCGGTTTAAGAGATGCTGCGGCTTGTGCAAGCCTGGGGTATCGAGGAACGCAATTTGGCCATCCGGCACATGCACCACTCCCAGAATACGCGTCCTGGTCGTTTGAGGTTTGTCCGACACAATCGCAATTTTTTCACCCAGCAGGCGATTGAGGAGCGTAGACTTACCCACATTGGATCGCCCGATAATCGCTACGGTTGCAAACTTCATGGTTTCTCCGGATGTGTCTGTTCATCTGCCGAGGCAGGAGTCAGTTGATATACAGTCTCCCCTTTGCGCACATAGCCCAGCCGTTCCCTGGCCAGCTGTTCAATCTTTGACGGATCATGCTGCAGACGACCAATGTCTTTCCGTAATGATGCTGTTTCTTCACGTAATGCCGATAGCTCATCGTCAAGCTGGACAGCATGATCACGCATGGCAAGGTATCGCGGAAGTCCCATCTCGCCGAAGAATAGCGCGACCAACAGCCAGACACAGGCGCCGATACCCGCCGCTTGGGCAACCTTCACCATGCGGCGCTCCCAGTCCAGCCAATGCCGCCCGCGATTTTGCTTGATAATCATACCTGCATAACCACTCTCTACGACCGGCTCGGCACAGCGTCTCGACCTCGATAGATTGCCGCCGAACCCAATTCCTCTTCGATCCGGAGCAGCTGATTATACTTCGCGACTCGATCTGTTCTGGACAACGATCCGGTCTTGATCAGTCCGCTGTTGGTGGCGACCGCGACATCGGCGATCGTTGTGTCCTCTGTTTCACCCGACCGATGCGAGATAATCGCCGTATACCCGGCCCGTTTGGCCATCTCGATCGCATCCAACGTTTCTGTCAAAGTTCCGATCTGATTGAGCTTGATAAGAATTGAATTGCCGATCCCTTCCTTAATGCCTCTTGAGAAGATGTCCACGTTCGTCACAAAGATGTCATCTCCGACAAGCTGCACCCGCTTGCCCAACTTCTCCGTGAGCATCTTCCAGCCCTTCCAATCCAACTCGCTAAGACCGTCCTCGATCGAGAGTATTGGATAACGGTCCAGTAACTTGCCGTAATAGCCGACCATCTCTTCAGAAGACCGTTCCGGATTCTTTTCCGCCTCGAGCACGTAGCGGCCATTCTCGTAGAGTTCACTCGCTGCGCAATCCAATGCCATCGCAATGTCTTTCCCCGTCTTGTATCCCGCCTGTTCAATAGCCTGTGCAATGAGACTGAGCGCTTCCTCGTTGGATTGCAGATCCGGCGCAAACCCGCCTTCGTCGCCCACCGCCGTATTGAGTCCCTTCTTCTTCAAGATGGCTTTCAGGGCATGGAACACCTCCGTCGCCATCCGTAGCGCCTCGCTGAATGTTGGTGCCCCGACGGGCATGATCATGAACTCTTGAAGATCAAGGCGATTGTCGGCATGGGCACCGCCGTTGATGATGTTCATCAGGGGCACGGGCAGTACACGGGCATTCGTTCCACCAAGATAGCGATACAGCGGCTGCCCCGTTTCACTCGCCGACGCCCGGGCCACAGCCAACGATACGCCAAGAATGGCATTGGCTCCGAGCTTGCCTTTTGTCTTGGTGCCGTCCAAGGCAATCATTGCCTGGTCAATACCAGCTTGATCAAATGCTTCTTTGCCGAGCAACTCAGGCGCAATCACTTTTCTGATATTGGCCACGGCCTTGGAGACCCCCTTGCCCATCCAGCGTTTCTTGTCGCCGTCACGCAGCTCAATGGCTTCCTTTTCGCCGGTCGAAGCCCCGGATGGCACCGCCGCTCTCCCCATCGCCCCGCTTTCCAGCGTCACTTCCGCCTCAACCGTCGGGTTCCCCCGCGAATCCACAATCTGCCTGCCTTTGATCTCGCGAATTGCGCTCATGGACCAATCCCTCTCCTGTTAGACCGCCAATCTCTTCTTGAGTAGTTCGTTGACCTTCCCAGGGTTTGCTTTGCCTCCGCTGGCTTTCATCACCTGCCCGACCAGAAAGCCCAGGACTTGCTGCTTGCCTTCCTTGAACTGCGCGACCTGCGCCGGACTCTTGGCTAAGACCTCGGTGATGATCGCTTCCAACGCCCCTTCATCCGACACCTGCGTGAGGCCCTTTTCGTGGACGATCTGTACCGGCGTCTTACCGCTGCGATAGAGCTCCGGAAAAATCTCGCGCGCGGCCTTGAGACTGATCGCGCCTTGGTCAACCATCTTCAATAGCTCAACCAGCCGCTCCGGGGGCACAGGCGATGCACTCACATCCGTCCCTGAGTTGTTCAACTCCCTCGTCAGTTCCCCCATCACCCAATTGCTGACCGTCTTAGGCTGATTGAACAGCTTCACACAGGACTCAAAGTACTCTGCGAGACTTTTGGACGATGTCAGAATACCGGCATCGTACTCCGGCAGCCCATAGTCGACGATAAACCGCCTGGCCCGCGCAGCCGGCAATTCCGGCAACGACGACGTGAATCCCTCAACCCATTCCTTGTCGAGTTTCAATGGCACCAGATCCGGATCGGGGAAATACCGGTAGTCGTGCGCCTCTTCCTTGGAGCGCATGACCGCCGTTTCACCGCGATCAATGTTCCACGAGCGCGTTTCCTGCCTGATCTTCCCGCCTTCGCTCAGCACCTTTGTCTGCCGCTTGATTTCATACTCCATCGCGTCCTTCACAACCTTGAAGGAATTGATGTTCTTTAACTCGACCTTGGTGCCGAATTCCTTTTGGCCCAAAGGTCGGAGCGACAGGTTCGGCTCACATCGGAAGCTGCCCTCTTCCATGTTCCCGTCGCACACTTCGAGGTACATCAAGATATCGCGCAGACCTTTCAGATAGGCGATGACTTCATCCGTCGAACTCATATCCGGTTCGGTCACGATTTCCAACAGCGGGGTGCCGGCGCGATTCAGATCTACCAGACTTCCGCTCGTGCCGGTTTCATGGATATTCTTCCCTGCATCTTCTTCAAGGTGTGCGCGCCGGATACGAACTCGCTTCTTACGGTCACCGACGGCAATTTCAAACCAGCCATGCTCACAGATCGGTGATTCGTACTGCGAGATCTGGTAGCCCTTCGGCAAATCCGGGTAGAAGTAGTTCTTGCGGGCAAATCGATTGTTCACGCCGATCGTACAATTCAACGCCAGCCCTGCACGCACCGCCATCTCCACAGCAGCCCGATTCATGACGGGAAGACTTCCCGGCAATCCAAGGCAGACCGGACAGGTTTGGCTGTTCGGAGACGATCCAAACGTCGTCGTGCAGCCGCAAAACATCTTGGACTGCGTTCGCAATTGCGCATGCACTTCGACGCCGACGACGACTTCGTAGGTCATGCTCCGTTCGATCCCCCGTTGCGCAGACGATCCCGCTCTTGTCTCATCGCTTCGCGCCCTGCCTCGAAGGCTTCCTGAAATGCCGACTTCTTTGCGTCAACGAACTCCTTGCCCTGACCGACGACTTCCTCGAAGACTTCGCCCGCACGCCCGGCGAGATTCTGGAGTTCGCCTTCCGCCCGACGCGCATACTTCCGCACCCGCTCACGCGAATCGGCCCCTGATTCGGGCGCCAACAACACAGCAGCTACAGCCCCCAGCGCTGCGCCGCCCACAAACGCCAACAACACCGCTGTGGTAGACCCACGATTATCCGCCATTGTGAGGTTCTCCTTCCTTGCGATAGCGCTCGCGCATGACATGTGTGGCCGCTTTGAATCCCGCCACCACACTCGCCACATTCGTCAACAAGGTACCGCTCGACCCCCGGACGACATTGTGGACTTGCTGTACCGACTCTCCCACTTCACCCACTGCGTGCAACAAGACGGCCGCATGCTCCACTCCGTCACGCGCGTGATCCGTCAAGTTATTCAGGTTCTGGCTCATCGCGCGAAGATCTCCTACCAGCGGCGGGAGGTCGGCATTCATCTTCGCCAGCAACTGTTCGGACTCGGCGACGGTTTTGCGGACCTGCATCAACACCGGCACCAGATAGCCCACCAGCACCGCGAAGGCCAACGCAACCACAAGAGCGGCAATTTCAATCATCGTCATAATTCCTCCGTTAGGCGTGAGGCGTCAGGGGTGACTAGACTATCCCGCTTCTTGCTCCTGATTCGCCTTACCCCTCACCACTTACTACTCACACCTTACCGTATCACCGGCTTTTTCAGATGCCACTGAGTCGCTTGCTCATACGCGTGTGCGGCGCGAAGGATCGTCTCCTCTTCAAAGGCACGGCCGATCAGCTGCATTCCAATCGGCAGACCACCCCGGCTCAATCCACAGGGCAGCGCAATGGCAGGCAGCCCGGCAAGATTGACCGAGATCGTGAAAATATCGGACAAATACATCTGCAGCGGATCTTCGCTCTTCTCCCCAAGCTTGAAAGCAGGAGTCGGCGTCGCCGGCGTCACAATGACATCGACCTGCTTGAACGCCGCGGCGAAATCCTGGCAGACCAGCGTGCGCACGGCCTGCGCCTTCCCATAGTAGGCATCATAGTAGCCGGCGCTGAGCACATAGGTCCCCAACATAATCCGGCGCTTCACTTCCGGCCCAAACCCCTCCTGTCTCGTCTTCATGTACACGTCCAACAGATCCTTCGTTTCCTTCGCGCGCAGCCCGAACTTCACTCCGTCGAAACGGGCAAGATTCGAGCTGGCTTCGGCTGTCGCGAGCACGTAATACACCGCCACAGCGGCGTCCGTCCTCGGCAACTGGATCTCCTTGATCTCGGCTCCAAGCTGTTTCAATTCCTCGATCGCAGCGGTGACCGCGTGGGCCACATCTGGATCGAGTCCTTCGGCAAAAAACTCTCTCGGCACGCCCACTCGCACCTTCTTGAGATCCTTCTTTGCCAGTGCTTTCATATAATCGGGAACAGGACGATCCGCCGACGTGGAATCCATCGGATCGTGACCGGCAATGGTGTTGAGCATGAATGCCGCATCACGGACATCCTTCGTGATCGGGCCGATTTGATCGAGCGAGGACGCAAACGCAACGAGACCGTACCGCGACACCCGCCCATACGTCGGCTTCAACCCGACCACGCCGCAGAATGCCGCCGGTTGACGGATCGAGCCACCCGTATCGGACCCGAGCGCCGCGACACACTCGTCTGCCGCCACTGCCGCTGCAGACCCTCCGCTCGACCCGCCCGGTACTCGATGAAGGTCCCACGGATTGCGGCTGGGTCCAAAGGCGGAATTCTCAGTGGAAGACCCCATCGCAAACTCATCCAGATTCGTCTTACCTAACAAAATGTAGTCCTGCTCACGCAGCTTGGCGACGACTGTCGCATCGTACGGCGGCACGAAGTGCTGCAGCATGCGCGAGCTGCACGTCGTCGCCACGCCCTCCGTACAGAGGTTGTCCTTGATCGCAAGCGGCATTCCCGTCAACGGCTTCGTTTTGCGCCATCCTTTGAGCTGCCGATCCAAGGCCTCTGCCTGAGCTGATGCAGCGTCCGTGACCTGCGTCACAAACGCTTTCACCTTCGGCTCTACTTGGCCGATACGCAGAGCATACGCGCGCACGATCTCCACCGCGCTCACCTCGCCGGCGGAAAACTTCTTCTGGAGCTCGCACAATGACAGTTTATGGATGGACATGGTCGTTGAGCCGTCAAGAATACTCGAGCACGGCCGAATGAAACCCACAAAGGAAAACCATCGAGCCGAATTGATGCCGCGATACCGTATCAGCTCGCATGCACCATCCGATTTTTCTCATTCACTCGCACGATCTTTGGCGCGTGCTTTTTGATTTCTTCATCACTGTAGTACTCGTAACAAAAGATGATAATTTGATCGCCGACGGCGGCTTTTCTAGCCGTGGGTCCATTCAAAATGATATCTCCGTTGCCTCGCTTGCCGTTGATCGCATAGGTCATGAACCGCTCGCCGTTGTTCAAGTTGGAGCAGACGATGGCTTCATAGGGAAGAATGCCGGCCGCCTCCATCAAATCCTGATCGATGGTCAGACTGCCCTCATATTCCAGATGCGCACCGGTCACCGTAGCACGATGGATTTTCGAACGTAGCATTTGTCGAAACATCAATATCTCGTCATTCGTCACTGGTCATTTGTCATTCGGGAATTCCCCGAATAACGGTTGACGCAGGACGGTTAACGCTCCTCTATGATTTTAGGCACACAGAACCCGTCCCCTTCACGTTCCGGGGCATTGGCCAAGGCTTTCTCCGTCGGTAACGACGGCCGGACAACGTCGTCTCGAAATACATTGACCTGTCCCATGACTGTCGCAGTCGGCTCGACTCCTGACGTGTCGTACCGGCTCAGCTGTTCAACATGCGCTAGAATTTCACTCAGCTGTTTGGCAAATGCAGCCTTTTCACTCTCGGTCACATGCAGCCGAGCCAGCGTCGCGACCTTCTCGACATCCTGTTTGGTAATCTGCATACGTCTGTTCCTTTGGTTTGTCTGGTTTGTCTGGTTCAACTAAACAAACGAAACAAACCAGACAAACAGTCTTTTGCTATTCTACCGTCACGCTTTTGGCAAGGTTCCTCGGCTGATCCACATCCGCCCCGCGCAAGACTGCGATATGATATGCCAACAACTGCAAGGGGATCGTAAACAAAATCGGCGACATCATCGGATGGGTATCGGGAACAGTAAATACGGCGTCGGCAATCTTCCCCAAATCACGCTCCCCTTCCACCACAAAGGCGATCACCGGCGCACGCCGTGCCTTCACTTCCATCAGGTTGCTTACCGTTTTTTCATACAACCGGTCACGCGGCGCCAGCATGACGATCGGCATATCCTTGTCGATCAACGCAATCGGCCCGTGTTTCATCTCACCGGCCGGATAGCCCTCGGCATGAATGTAGGACGTTTCCTTCAGCTTGAGCGAGCCTTCCAGCGCAATGGGATAATTGATCCCGCGGCCGAGAAATAGAAAGTTCCGCTTTTTGTAATAGCGTTTGGCGATAGCCATGATTTCCGCTTCACGACCAAGCACCCGCTCAACAAGTGCCGGAAGCTGGACAAGCCGGTCCAGCCACGCCTTCCCATCGTCGACGGTCATGACGTTACGGGTGCGCGCACAATGCAAAGCCAACAAATAGAGCGCGGTGAGCTGCGCAGTAAACGCCTTGGTCGACGCCACTCCTATTTCCGGCCCACAGTGGGTGTACAGGACCCCGTCCGACTCACGAGCGAGCGTGCTGCCGACCACATTGACGATCGACACGATACGGGCACCCTTCTGTTTTGCTTCCCGAACAGCCGCCAACGTATCGGCTGTTTCCCCGGATTGGGAAATGGCTATGAATAAATCATTCTTCTCGACCAGCGGATTGCGGTAGCGAAACTCACTGGCGATATCGACCTGGACGGGAATCCGCGCCAACTCTTCCAAAAGATATTTCCCGACCAGACCGGCATGCCAGGACGTTCCACAGGCGGCAATCCAGATTCTTTCGACCGTGGCGAACTGGCTGGGAGTCAAGCCGATGTCGGGCAAGTCGGCTTCCCCGATTTCATACGAATACCGGCCGCGCATGGTATCCAGAATGGTTTGAGGCTGCTCGTGAATCTCCTTCAGCATGAAATGCGGGAACCCACTTTTTTCAATTGCGGACGCATCCCATGTAATCTTCGTAGACTTCCGTTTGACCGGACCACCCCCGATGCCGGTCAAGTGAATCTCGGAAGCCGACACGACTGCCAGGTCGCCTTCCTCAAGGTAGATCACGTCGCGAGTATGGGCCAGCATGGCCATGACATCGGAAGCGACAAATCCTCCCTGCTGGTTTTTCCCCACCACAAGCGGGCAACCGGATCGCGCCGCCACCAGCACCCCCGGCTCATGCTCCGAAATCACCGCGATCGCATAACTGCCGCGGATATCCTTCGTCGCAGCACGAACTGCACCGGCAAGGGTTCCATGGGACTTGAGATACCAGCCGATCAGGTGAGCGACCACCTCCGTATCGGTTTCCGATTCAAACTTGTACCCTTCCTTCTCCAACTGCAATTTGAGGGGCTGATAGTTCTCGATGATCCCGTTATGCACGAGCACACAACCATTCGAACGGTGCGGATGCGCATTTTGCTCCGACGGTTTTCCATGGGTCGCCCATCTGGTATGTCCGATTCCTACTGTTCCCTTGATTTCATTGTCTTTGAGGGACTTTTGTAGATTGACCAGCTTGCCCACACTCCGTCGAACGATAATCTTCTCCCCTTGCAGCACTGCAACGCCAGCAGAGTCATAGCCGCGATACTCGAGCTTTGCCAATCCACCAACCAATATAGGAACCGCGTCCTGGTTACCGACATACCCGACAATGCCACACATAAACGTTCCTACCTCCCCTTTCTCTTGGACCCCGCGACGGACTTTCGATCCCCGGCCGGCTGTGGTCCATCGGCAGAGTTACGCTCGAGCATGATACGCCGTTTGGCCGCCCAATCCGCGAGGTTCTTCTGTGGTTCACGCGAGATCGCCAGCGAGTCAGCCGGCACATCGACCGTGACCGTCGTACCGGCAGCAATGACCGCGCCGTCCCCCACCGTCACCGGGGCAACCAATTGCGTATCGCTGCCGAGAAACACGTTATCCCCGATCGTCGTTTGATGTTTATGGACTCCGTCATAGTTGCACGTAATCGTCCCGGCCCCGATGTTGACCCCTTTGCCGATCTTTGCATCGCCGAGATAGCTGAGGTGGTTGGCTTTCGATCCTTCCCCCAGGTCCGTCTTCTTCATTTCGACGAAATTCCCCACTTTGGCTGTGCGCCTCACAAGAACGCCGGGCCGTAGATGCACAAAGGGACCGACCGCCGCATCGTCTTCAATGCGCGACTCACGAAGCACACAGTGATCTAAAATCTCCACACGATCGCCTACTTGGCAATCCGTCAGCCGTGAATGGGAACGAAGGATGCAGTCTTCGCCGATTTCTGTCCTGCCCTCAAGCGTCACGTTCGGATGGAGCACCGTATCTTTCCCGAGCGTCACGGAGGCATCAATCCAGACAGAGCCGGGATCCAGCATCGTCACACCCGCGTCAAGCCAGCGTTCACGGACTTGTTGCCGGACAACCTGTTCCGCCTCGGCCAGCTGTTGCCTGGTGTTCACACCCAATCCCTCTTCCGAATCCTGAAGCGTCACGGCGACGACCCGCTGCCCTTGCGCTACCGCCATCCGCACGATGTCGGTGAGATAAAACTCGCCCTGCGCATTATGCGGTTCCAGCTTGTCGAGCGCGCCGAAAAGAAATTCGCCCGACACGACATACGTCCCCACGTTGATTTCCTTCACAGCCCGTTCGGCAGGAGTGGCATCCCGATCCTCCACGATTTTGAGGACTTCGGACGACGCCACCCCACCCTGATGACTTCCGTCGGGCTGCCTCCGAATCACGCGTCCATACCCGCCCGGGCTCTCCAACATTGCTGTGAGGATGGTCACGGTCGCCCCCTCCGAGTGATGGACGCGCAGAAGTTCACGCACGGTGCGTTCCTTCAGCAGCGGGGTATCGCCGTTCAGGATCAGATAGTTGGTCGGACGCGGCTCTTTTGCTCCGAAGAACACCGGGCGGCTTTGCAGCACGGCATGGCCGGTCCCACGTTGCTCCGTCTGCTCAACAATGGTCACCGCGTCAGCTCCCGTCTTGTCCGCGATCCCCGCCTGAATCGCCGCCCGAACCTCATCGGCCTGGTGCCCGACGACCACCGCAATCCGATGCCCGGCCATCTGCAGTGCCAGATCGACGGCATAGAGAACCATGGGATGGCCGGCGACTCGATGCAACACCTTGGCGCGCTTGGACCGCATGC
The DNA here is from genome assembly GCA_022843785.1 of Nitrospira sp. GTDB lineage: Bacteria > Nitrospirota > Nitrospiria > Nitrospirales > Nitrospiraceae > Nitrospira_D. The sequence goes on along the minus strand of JALHMZ010000011.1, from coordinate 82,048 downwards.
GTGTACCCTGCCCTGCGGCCATCACGACCACACTAAGCCCGCGAAGCTGTGGTTCGCTCCTGCGGCGATCCGGCAACGATTTCATCGAACTCCCTCGATTATCATATCCTGCATCATCCGATCGGCACTCCTGCATCCGGCTGCTTGACTTGCTTCCACTTGGCATCGGCATGAAGCCCCGCCGTCAACGGAGTTGACGGCGAATACAGTCCGCCCGACACAATCAGCTTCATCGCCTCTTCCACGCTGATATCCACCGACGTCACTTCCCGCTCAGGGACTAAAAGAAAATATCCGGACGTCGGATTAGGCGACGTCGGCACATACACATGGACCAGCGGGTCCTGACTCAGTGTCGTCGTCTCTCCCTTCGTCACTCCCGTCACGAACGCAAAACAGTAATGACCATTCTTGGGAAATTGAATCAACACCACACGGCGGTATGAACCATGATCGGAAAATGAAAGGATATCCATCATGGACTTCAAGGTCGAGTAGATTCCTCGAACCAACGGGAGACGAGCCAGCCAGCCCTCCCAAATCGTCACCACCGCCCGGCCCATAAAGTTAGCCGTGAGTAATCCGGCTAAAAAGATCAACAGAATGAGCATCACGATACCCAGTCCAGGCACATAATGACTGGGGGCCAGCCGAGCGACAATATCGCCCAAGATGCCATCCACCGTGACAAACAGGGTCTTCAGAATGAGGATCGTTCCCCAGATCGGGGTGACCACAAGGAGACCGGTCAAAAAATAGCGTTTTAAAGCGGGTTTCAGCATCGTGTCCAGGTTCGCAACAAGCCCAATAGAAGGTAATACTTATAGTGGCTCATCATACAGAGTTATTTACAGATGCCGCAAGCATTTTATTGCTATTTTCAATGGGTTAGATGACTGGTCTCGGCCTGGACACCTCTCACAATCCCACCTTGCTATTCACCTGGGCCTGTCATAGGATCGCCTCCGAAATTCTTGCACCATTCAGGAGTCGCCGTTGCCGTTATCATCACGAAACCTTGCAGGCATCTTCATGACGCTGGAGGGGGGCGAGGGGAGCGGGAAAACCACACAGGCCCTCCGCCTGTGCCAATTGCTGACTGCACAGGGTTATGATGTCCTGCATACAAGAGAACCGGGAGGCACGTTAGTCGCAGAACGGCTGCGCAGTATTTTACTCGACCGCTCTGATGAAGCCATCGCTCCGGAAACAGAAGCGCTGCTCATACTCGCCGCCCGCCGCCAACATGTCGATCACGTAATCCGGCCGGCGCTCACGCGTGGGAAGTTGGTCGTCTGTGACCGATTTTCAGATTCCACGATAGCCTACCAAGGATACGCCCGTGGACTCGACCTGAAGCAATTGCGCGCGATGAACGAGTGGGCAACAGGCGGGCTCACCCCGGATCTTACATTGTTGTTCGATGTCCCGATCGGAGTCGGACTCGGACGGCGGCGCGGACAGGCCGGTGGCCAGAACCGGCTCGACTTGGAAACCCGCCGGTTTCATTCCAACGTCCGCACCGGATTTCAGGCGTTGGCGAAACGCGAACCGCGGCGAATCAAGATCATCGATGCGCAACCCTCTCTGGACTCCGTCGCAACTACCGTGGAAACACTCGTACTGAGTTGGCTGTGCACCGTACAGTCCCCTAAGCGACGGCGGCGATAACCGATGCCCTTTCACGACATCACCGGCCACGAGCGTCCGATCGCCTCGATCAAAGCGGCATTGCGCCATGGGCGATTGGCCCATGCCTACCTCTTTCATGGCGAGGCCCATATCGGAAAAGCGCTGACCGCCATGCGGCTGGCGCAAGCGTTGAATTGCGAGCGTCCCTACCCGGCGGACGATCAGGACAGTTGCGGCCTCTGTCGATCCTGCGTACAGATCATCGCGCGGACTCATCCTGATTTTGTTGTAATTGAACCGGACCAGGAATTGGCTGTCCCACAGATCAAGATCGAACAAGTGCGGGATCTTGAGCAGCAATTTATCTACCGGCCGCTGATGGGAGAGCGGAAGATTTGCCTCATCGATGATGCCGACCGATTGACGATCGGCGCGGCTAACGCGCTGCTCAAGACACTGGAGGAACCGCCTGGGCATGGGCTGTTCATCTTGATTTCCAGCCGCCCGCAGGCGTTGCCCATCACCGTTCGTTCACGCTGTCAGTCGCTTCGATTCTCACCGCCTGCTCACACACAAATAGAAGCCGCGTTGATCTTAAAACGGGAACTCCCGCCGAGTGACACGCACTTCCTGACTCTCTTCACCGAAGGCCGTATTGGAGAGGCCCTCACGTTGGATCTTGACGCCCTGCGCGCGCGGCAGCGCGAATGCCTCAACCTGGTGGCACCGGCTGCCCTAACATCCATTTCCAACATCCTGACATCAGCTGAAAGTTTGGCAAAAGCCGACCGCGGCGTCGAGGTGCTCACCTGGCTCCGCCGGTGGATTCGCGATCTCGTCATCGTGCTCGTCGGCGGCGATCGAGAGCATCTGCTCCATCTGGACCAGGCGGAACAACTCCACCGGTACGCCCAACAGGCCGATGTCGGCTCGTTGCTGGATCTGCTCAATGAGATCGAGCGCACGGAACAACAGGCGACGCGCCACTTGAATGTGCACATGGCGCTGGAAACCATTCTCCTCCGTTTACGCGACGCCCTCGGTCTCGCCCAAACCGGGGCGCCGGCCTAGAATCCTCGTCCCCAACCTGGTATCTTTCCATCCGGCCATGAGCGAGCAGAATACCTTCTACATTACGACCCCGATTTACTACGTCAACGACGTGCCACACATCGGCCACGCTTACACCACGATTGCCGCCGATGTCCTTGCGCGCTATTGGCGGTTGCGCGGCCGCGACGTGTTCTTCCTCACCGGGCTCGATGAGCATGGACAGAAAGTCCAACAGGCCGCAGCCAAGGCAGGCATCGATCCCCAAGCCCACTGCGACAAGCTGGCCCCACAGTTCCAGGACCTCTGGAAACGGCTGAATATTTCGAACAATGCCTTTATCAGAACGACCGACGTTCAGCACAAATCTATTGTTCAACAATATCTTCAAGAGCTATTCGATAAGCAGCTAATTTACAAGGCTGACTACACTGGATGGTACTGCACGTTCGATGAGCGGTTCTGGACTGAAAAAGATGTGGTAGATGGCCTCTGCCCCGACTGTAAACGTCCCGTCGAACAGCTCAGCGAGCACAATTATTTTTTCAAGATGGGACAGTACCAGGAACGCTTGATCGACCACATTAAACAGCACCCGCAATTCATCCGGCCCGACTCCCGCCGCAATGAAGTCCTGGGGTTCTTAACCACCCAGAAACTCAGCGACCTGTCGATCTCCAGACCGAAATCTCGGCTGTCGTGGGGCATCGAACTCCCTTTCGACAAAAACTATGTCACCTACGTCTGGTTCGACGCACTCGTGAACTACGTCTCCGCCCTGAAGTACCTGCCGCAAGAAGCACCGGCCGGCAATCGATTCTGGCCCGCGAACGTGCATCTCGTCGGAAAAGATATTCTCACAACTCACGCTGTGTACTGGTCCACGATGCTGATGGCTTTGAACCTGCCGTTGCCCGAAACTATCTTCGCACACGGCTGGTGGACGGTGGATGGCGAGAAAATGTCGAAGAGCCGTGGCAATGTTGTCGATCCGAACAAGATGATCGATGAGTACGGTGCCGATGCGTTCCGATATTTCTTATTGCGGGAGGTGCCGTTCGGACAAGACGGGGACTTCTCGAAAGTCGCCATGGACGCAAGCATCAACAGCGACCTAGCAAACGGCATTGGCAATTTGCTCAGCCGTACACTCACGATGATCGAACGATTTGCCGGCGGCAAGATTCCGACTGAGGGCCTGCCCGCACTCCCGGAGTTGGAATCCAAGATCGCGCAAGCCGCCACTCAACTGCCGTCCGTGATTGAGCGAGGATTCACCGCTCTGACCTTCCGCGAAAATCTCCAAGCGATCTGGGAGTTGATCGGACTCTGCGACGAATACATCGACAAGTCCGCGCCCTGGAAGCTCGCAAAGAATCCGGACAATGCTCCCCAACTCCGTACAGTCCTCAACTACTCCGCCAGGGCCTTGCGCCTGCTAGCTGCGTCGCTCTATCCATTCATGCCGCAGGCTTCGAAACAATTGGCGCAGCAACTTGGCCTCTCACTCGATCTTACAAAGCCAGTTTCTCGAGAGACCTACGATTGGGATTCTCCTGTTGCTGAGGCCATCGTTAAGAAGGGGCCCGGATTGTTTCCACGGGTACTGCAACCGACAACCAGTGAGACACATGTGCGCGGGGATGCCCCGAAACTTTTAGTAACTGAAGGAGCCAAGACCGTGAGCGACACACCTGCAACTCCACAACCGGTTCCTGCCGCCGTACCGACGCCCCAGGCCGCAGCATCGGCAACCCCTGGGACACCAGCACCCGCCGCACCGCCCCAGATTACCATCGACGAATTCATGAAGATTCAGCTCAAGACGGCAAAAGTCATCAGTGCCGAACGCGTGCCGAAATCTGAAAAGCTGCTCAAACTGCAAGTCTCGCTCGGAAATGAGCAGCGGCAAATCGTGGCCGGTATCGGAAAGAAATATGAACCGGAAGCTCTCGTGGGCAAAACGATCGTCATCGTAGCGAACTTGAAACCGGCCAAGTTGATGGGCATCGAATCGCAAGGCATGGTCCTCGCAGCAGGAGATAGCGAGGTGCGAGGCCTCGCCACAATCCTGGAAGAAGTCGATCCCGGCACCAAAGTAAAATGACACCGGCCGCCCTCTTTCCGTTCGGTATGGCTCTCTCTATCTTCTTATCCTCCTGCTGGGCAACTCCGGCCCAAAGCCAGACCTTTCCTGAATTACTGCTCAATGGACCTCAGTTGACGACGGTGCTCGTGAGGGTCGTGGCACATGGGGGGATGGTACTGGGCCGTGATGTTGGCGGAGCCCGTGTCACCATCACCGATATCGGAACCGGCCGGATTCTGGCAACTGGCCTGCAACAAGGCGATCCCGGCGATCAAAATCAAATCATGCGCACACCTCGCATGATAGGAGAACCGATTTACAGCTCTCGTCCCTCCGCCGCCTTCACCGCCACGTTGGATCTACAACAACCGACAGTAGTAGCCGTCTCCGCAGAGGGCCCACTCGCCTATCCCGCTGCACTGCAGAAAACCAGCACGACGCTGCTGCTGATCCCGGGCCAGAACCTCACACACGACGGCATCGTGTTGCACCTCTATGGCTATCTGGTCGAGATCAATCAGCCCAAGCCTCAAGACGCTCTAATCGCCAAAGATGACGTCACACTGCGCGCCTCAGTCCGAACCCTGTCCGGCTCAGTAGTCCGTCCCCATGGAGATTGGGACTCGCGAAAACTCCGTATTTACGGAGAGATCCTGATCGGAGATCGGATTGTCGAACGGCTGCAAATGTTTTATGACGAAGCGAGCCGTACCTTCGAAGCTCCGTTCTTCGTGCCGCTACCCTCGGACGCGCCGGACGGCATCACGTTGCGCGTCGTTGCCGCAGACCAGGCCGGAGGGAATTTCGGAGTTAGCCACGCGACATTCGCAATCCGGCAGGAACGCCTGCCAAAGAAAACGCGCTGATAATACGACCACATTTATTTCACATCGTAATCATATAGGCCTTCATAGGTTGCTCCATATCAGCTCCGGAAACCGGATAACGTTCACCAGCCCCTTGAACGACTCGATCGGACGGAGCGAAGCCAGAACCAAAATTCCTTTCAAGTGATTGGCACGCTCACATTGAAACTTGCATGGCAGTACCCGATCACAATTCAGAAGCCGTCGCCCAAAACGCCTGTGGCAGTCCCCTACTATTTCGGCATGACAAATACTCATGCAATTCTGGTATTCTAGACCCGACAGGACGCCCCCCGAACGTACATAACCTGACTTGAGATAGGTTGTGTGATGACATGTACATCTCGCCGATAATCGGAAGGAAAACCAGATGCTTCCTAAATCAGCACACACTTCTCTCATAGCCTGGTCCCTGTTGCTATCCTTGGCGGGCTGCTCCATAAGCGACGGCATCATTCGTCCACCAAAACCAGAGCAATTGCCGGCGAAACAGAATCCGATAGCTCCAGCAGAGAGTTCCGCCATCAGCCTTCCCATTCGTGTAGACCTTTCAGCATTTCTCGATGCAGCCAACGATGAGAACCTGATCCCAAAGAAATTTGATCATTGGGGGAGCTACCTCAAAACCCCCAAAGGCGCCGCTTACAAATACTATGCGGAACGGGATGGTTTTGCGATGGATCGCTCAGACTCTCAGCAATCTATCAGCACAGATCAAGGCACTACACTCCGCGATTGGTGGAAAGGTGTTGACCCCCCAGGTTCTTACGTATCCATCGGCACTGCCCTTCGCTATAAGATTGGAACTGATCCCCACATCACTCAATGCGGCGATGGCAATGAATGGCCAAGAAAAGCCACACTGAATGGAAGTATCGCAATCGGGCTGACGCCCAATTACGGCTTGTCGGCATCTGTCAGCAGCATGGCTGTGAACACAATCGACTCCTGCAAATTACACGTCGCCGATAGCGACATTTTCCAGGAAGTCACCAATCGGCTGACGAACGGTGTACGTGGAGGACTGAGCAATGCGGTTACGCGCATCAACGCGATGACTGTGAAACCCCACGTGGAAGATGTGTGGAACACGCTGCTCAAACCAATACAGCTAGAACCGGACGCGTGGCTTCTCCTCAATATCGAAAAAGTACGACATGGCGGATTTTCAGGGGTTGGACCGGTTGTCGACGACACCATTCAGGTCATGGCAAAACCTGTTATCGTGTTCGGCACCGAACCTCCTTCTGCGCCCGCAGCACTTCCCCAACTTGACACTCAACCGGCTTCCGCTGAATTCCACGTCGTCGCTGATGCTCCTATAGAATACAGCACACTCTCCAAGGCGCTTGCGAGCCGGCTAAAAGGAGCGCGCTTCTCTCACAAAGATGACTTTATTCGGATTATGAATGCATCGATCTATGGTAATGGCGGAAACCAATTGGTAATCCGGATTGATTTTTCAGGGGATGCACAAGGTCATGTGTACTTTGTCGGAACGCCGGAGATGAACGTACTCACGCAAACCGTACACATCGGTGGTATCCGCTACGACTCCGCCACAGAAAAACTGTTGCTGAAGAAAGCCGAATGGATCTATGGGTCTGCATTCCGAGATTTTATTTCGAATGAAGCTGTTCTGGGAGTGGGGCCGGCGATAGACCGGCTGCGCGGCCTTTTTACGGCCGCACTCAACCGCTCCATAAATCCGACTATCTCGATGCACGGAACTGTGTCGTCTGTGCAAGGAGTTGGTGTATTCGCCGATGTCAACGCGCTCTACGTTCGAGCCATGAGCGACGGAGCCCTCAACTTGAAAGTTACGGGCACGCGCTGAATCTCTTTCAGCGGCTCACAGCCAGAAATCAGAGATGCGATCATTGTATTGATGGCCGCCAAAGCGTATGCTGACTCATCGTATGTTCCAGTGGACTCGTCACACCATCTCGGCAGGAGAACGGGGCCATGGCTTCGAAATTCTCCTCTTACGCTATCTCCCCTGACTGCACCGATGGTCATCACGATCCCCTAACTCACAGACCTTGCGTCAGTTCTAGCCATTACTTCCTTCTAGATATTCCCATTCCTTATTCGACGATCCAACTGATTCACTTGTTCATCGCAACGGCTGCGTATCACTGCAGCAATTACCTATCGCACCCCTTCATGAAGCCACGGTGTATGGCGCCGATGCATTCGTGAAGAAACCAAGGAGGTCTCACATGTCATCCTCCAGCAAATTGAGACAGGGTGTCCTCATCCTGATGTTTGGATTGTTCCCCACCGGCCTCATCGGGCAGAACCCCGCAGCCGCGGAAGGGACAGCGGCAAGTCTGCCGATCGAACTGGTCGCAAACTATCTGTATGCCATGATTGAAGCCGACCGGGAGGCCTACACCAGGCACGTGGTTGAACGCATGCAGGCCAAAGGGGTGGTCGTGGCCTCGGAGAACTGGGAAGAAACAAATTCGCTACCACTTCCTGCTCAACTGCTGATGGAATCTGGTCGAATCATGGGAAGAAAGGGCACCGGCATACAATATCGGCTCATCAGCCTGTGGCCAATCAACAAGCGGAATGCCGCCTCCAGCGAGATTGAGAAACTCGGCCTGGCGACAGTCCTCACGCATCCGACGAAACCCTACACCGGCTTTGTGAAAGAAGGAGGCACCCGGTATTTCCAAGCGGTCTATCCGGATCTGGCCGTGACCCAGGCCTGCATCGGATGCCATAACGCCCATCCGGACAGTCCCAAACGGGACTTCAAAATCAACGAGGTCATGGGTGGATTGGTCATCAGCATTCCGGTGAAATAGACAGAACATTTTTTCTTCTGTGTGGGTGGGTGCCCGTGCCGCGCATACGCGAATCGCGGCACGGATCCCATCACACTCTCGCACAAGCACCGTTACAGTTCTGCCCTCAAACTGACGACCCACAACTCAGCACTTGCCTGTTTCTCGTGAGTGGCAAGTAGTCAGTTGCGAGTGGCAAAAAGAAGAACCGACAATTTTCAGCACCTCCCCCTATTTCTCGTGAGTGGCGAGTAGCGAGTGGCCAGTGGCGAAGAACTGCCGCCTCAGCACTTCCCCCACGTCGGCGGCTCTTGCAACAGGGGAGCCACCCTTCCGGAAGACTCCCCTTTACTACTTACTACTTGCCACTTGCCATTTACGTCCACTCTGCACTGACTTGCCCGAAACCTTGCCCTCATTGCATGAGCATGCGACACTACGCCATGACCTCCCTCACCTCATTCGAACACCTGCGCTCACGCCTCTACCTTGCGCTGGCACTGAATGGCCTTATCATCCTGGGGGAATTCATCGGCGGAATTCTCCTGAACAGCATCGGGCTGATGAGCGACGCCGGACACAACTTCGTCGATCAAGGCGCGCTGTTCCTAGCGCTGTATGCACATATCGTCACCAGACGGCCGGCGAGTGAAACCCGGACATTCGGCTACCACCGCGCCGGCGTCATCGCGGCCTTTCTCAATTCATTCATTCTGCTCCTGACGGCACTGGGTATCGCCCTATTCAGCATGCATAGGCTTTGGCAGCCGGTCCCTGTCGATGGTGAGTGGATCATGGGCATCGCCGCCGCGAGCTTTGCCGCCAATCTCAGCATCGCATTGCTGTTGCAGCGCGGCGCAAAGGACGACCTGAATATCCGCAGCGCCTTTTGGCACATGTTGGGCGATGCATGGGTGTCGCTCGGCGTCGTCTTGAGCGGCGGGGCGATCTGGCTGACGGGATGGAATATCCTCGACCCTCTGGTCAGCTTCCTTGTCGTCGGCGCAATCCTCCATGGCGCATGGCCCATTTTCAAGGAATCGCTGGAAGTACTGTTGGAATCAACACCGCCTGCCATCAGCGCCTCGCGAGTCGCAGCAACCATCGAGGCAATTCCCGGCGTCAAGAATGTGCACGATCTCCATATCTGGGCGGTCGAGCCACGCCTGATCATGCTGACATCTCATGTGATAATTGACGAGTCCCACCCCTCGCTCGATTTGCTGCAGCTGATCCAAACCCGCATCACGGCGGACTTCGGTATCAAACACATGACCATCCAGCTGGAAACGGAATGCTGCGATCCCGATGACATCCATTGTGACCTCCGAAAGCTGGCTGACCACCACCACGAAGCCCATACCTATGCACACCATCACTAACGCTCTCGGCGTAGCCCATCGCCCGGAGATAAGACACTCGGTACACATTCCTCCGTTCAACCCACTCTCTCTTGAAACGCCGGCAAGCTGACACCTCCTCACTTGCACCCCTGCAAGTCCTCCCGTACAAGATGTAGAATGGGTACACGGTAAAGAGGCTTGATGCGGTTCCGTGTCCTCTCATTCTCTATGCATCCATGGCCGATTCAATCCTCTAAAGTAGCCGTCCTATGAAAAACAAGACGCGCATTCCCATCGACGGTGGACCGATTAAGTGGGCCAGTCCTTTTTCCACGCTGAAGCACGTGCCACTGCCGGCTGACTCACCCTCTCGATCTGCTCCCGACCAACTCGACAGGGTGCCAACCCTGCCCAAGAAGAGCCGGGGGCGCGTGGATATCCTTCGTCAGACTGCGCACCGCGGGGGAAGGACCGTCACAGTGGTCGCAGGATTCGTGGGGATTGGTCAGGCGGAGAAGGAACTCCTCGCCAAGCAGATGCAGAAAGCCTGCGGGACAGGTGGAACAGTCAAAGAGGGACGGATCGAGATTCAAGGAGATCAGCGTGATGCGGTCGTTCGCATTCTCACCGAGGCCGGGTTTCGCCCCGTCTTGGCTGGAGGATAACGCTCTCTTCTCAGTACAATGATCGCGGGTTCGATTGAGGAGGCTCATGGTTCAGTCCCCCGTTCCTTTTTATGTTCTGTGCGGATCCCTCGGCGCCGGGAAGACGACGCTGCTGATGCGGTTGCTTGAGCACTGGAAAGCTCAGGGACTGCGCGCCGGCGTGCTCATGAACGAAGCCGGCGACATCAGCATCGACGGGCCTCGGGCTGGTGCGATCGCTGAGCAAGTGATGAACCTCGCAGGAGGCTGTGTATGCTGCGACACCAAGGAAGACCTCTCCTGGGGCATCGCCCAACTGGTGCGCGATTATTCATCTGATGTTGTGATTCTGGAATGCTCGGGCTTGGCCGACCCGGCGGAAGTGGTCGATGCTGTCACTGATCTCTATACGGCACGGCTGGCCCGGCTTGAGCGGATTATCGCGCTGCTCCATCCGGTGTCGGCCGAGGAGAGCCACTCCAGTGCCTATGTGACGACTCAAGCCATTCGTTGCGCGGACGAACTGATCCTCAACAAACAAGACCTCTATGTGCCGGGCCATTGGGAATCGTTCCGAAACCAGATCCTGACCCAGAATCCTTACGCCCGTTTGTGGGAAACGACCCAGGCACGCATCGACCCTTCGGCGCTCTTGGCTCCGCGTACCTCAGTCGGCCCGACCACGCCGACCAATGTCCTGTTCGACAAGTCTCCGGCGAAAGCTCGTCCTCGCGCGGCCTACCATCCCGTCGCAACAGCAATCCGACTGACGGGAACGATCAACCGGCCACAGTTTCTGGCATGGCTCAAGACTCTGCCGAAAGAACTTGAACGGGCGAAAGGCTATTTCCGGTTTACGAACGCCCCGGAGCTACAGGAGTTTCAATACTCACCGCCAGGCCAATCTACAATCACTCCGATCACCCTATTGGATGAGCCGGAGCCGGCAATCGTGCTGATCGGAAGAGGGTACGATGTCGAGGTCTTGAAGGAGAAGTTGTTAGGCTGCGTGGAAACGCGTTCCGCGTAAAGCGTGGGGTACGGGGTGAAGGGCGAGGAGAGTAGTCCTCTCCCATTTCACTTTTTACTTTACTCCGTTTCACCGCTTACCACTTACTACTCACCCCTCACCTTTCACTTTTTCTGAATGCCGGCCACTGCAGCAGAAGCCAGGCAAACCCGCCGCCCAGCATACCGCCAAACACCCAGCCTCCCAACACATCCGTGACGTAATGCGCTCCCACATAGACTCTGGCGAACCCGACTAGCCCGACGATGGGCCAGGTCACCCAACCCGTTTTTGGATACAAGACCTGAAGAAACGCTGCTGCGGCAGCAACATTCACCGCATGGTTCGAAGGAAAACTGAATAAGCCTCCGCAGCCACCCGGCTCAACAGTGATCGCTTGGCTCAATGCACGGCAAGGCCTGACCCGCTCAAACAACCATTTCAGCTGCCCCCCTAAAAAGTCTGCCAGACCCACCGCAGCGGCAAGGATCGGGCCACTGAGCAGCGCTTCCCGGCGATAGGCCCAGATCCAGTACGCGATGGCGCATGCGGCCGGAACATAGAGGGTGCTGCGGTTCCCGATGAGGAGGAAAAACTGATCAACGGAGACCGACCGTCCGGCCAGTCCGTTGATGGCAAAAAACAGCGATTCGTCAAAACCCATAATCAGCCAATGCTCACTGGGCAATAGTCATGAGTCATCAAGACGTTCATTATCAGGATTTTATTCGATCCTGTCCAATGACCGTTGACTACTGACCAGCGACCTTCGCTATCTGGTCCTGAAGTGGATACGGACGGTCAGCTCTCCATCGATAGGGTCATCGCCCTTCATCTGTGGATCGAACGTCCATTTGCCGAGCGCAGTAATGCCGGCTGTAGTGAGTTCTCGATGCTTACAGGGTTCTAATACAACAACCGTGACTTTGGCTTCTTTCGAGACCAATAGACGGGCTTTCATCCAATCGTCCAGTTCTCTTCCGTCGAGCGCTGAAGGAACACCGGGCCAGGGAGTCGATTTCGCGACAGGACCAAGCTGCTGATCCTTGTTCAACGACAACCCATGAACATGGACCTCCGGTAGTTCAAGCACGTCTTCATGGTGATCACTCTCATGCGTGGCCTCATCTCCGGCCACCGCATGGGCGGAGGCCGGCCAAAGACAAGCACACAGAGCGCAACAGGGTATGAAACACCCTGTTGCGCGTAGAACCTTTTTGGATATCGCCATCATTTCTCGCGTTTATATCAGAAAAACCATTGGCCGCGAAAGAAGTAAGAACGCGGCATACCGGCATGGGACACACCAAGCCCGATACTGCCCTCACCTTGGTTGATAAAGTACTTCTGATCCAACGCATTCACGATATCAAACCCGATGACGAATTTCTGGCCGGCCCAGGGCAAGGGAATGACATGGGAGATCGAAAAGTTATAGATCGTATACGACGGGCTACTGCTGGAGTTGGTCTTCGCGCCTTCTGCTGCTGTTCGTAACCCGGACGCAAACAGCATCTGCCCGGTGGCGGTGGTGCGATCGAACAACCGGTAACTCAAGATACCTGACGCAGTCACCGTCTGCTGATGATCGCAATGCACGCCGCTGCGCGAATTGATATCGGCAATTTCTTCGAAATGCACCAGATTATGCCCGGACTGTAAGCCATAGCCCTTGCACTGTCCCCAGGCGATATTGGCGCGACCCGTCAGATTCTCCATGAACCAGACCTTGAGCGCAGCATCGGCCCCCCTGGTCCATCCCCGTTCAAACGCAAAATAGTTCAGCAAGGGAGTCGTGCCTAACTGATGTGCGTCCGAGAGATAATTCGCGAGCTTATAATAACCCGTGAGCTGGAGGGTCGCCCAATCCGTCAAGGCATGAACGCTGCCGAGTTGAAAGTAATGGGCCCGCTCAGCCCGCGGCAGATTATTGGTGGTATCCTCCGGATGCGCTTTCGTTCCCTCTGTATTCAAGCCGGCCAAGGCAAGCCGCTCAAGATTCGGCGGGGTAAAGAGCCTGCCATAGTACACGTGAAAGGCGTGGTCGGGATTGTACCGGTACGTCACCCCGACTCGTGGGCTGATCTGCCCCTCGTCACGCTGATACTGCACCGTATCGGCACGCACACCGATGTTGACGGTCCAATGTTCATTCGGCGTCCACTGATCTTGAATCCAGAACTCCTGCCGCCACCCGATGAGCCTGTTGTCACCGCCGCGGTTGAGCACCCCATTAATCGGGTTTCCCGCGCCGTCATCCTCAAAGGTAAACAGTCTCGTCTTGTTGATCGCCTGGGTCCGATCGACTTGGAACCCAGCCTTGATCAAATGTTCCTTGCTGTGAACATATGTATAATCCATGCGCATGCCACCGGAATAACCCGTCCGGTCTTGGCTTCCGGCCGAAAAGGGTTCTTCTACTTCCGGCACGTAGGCGAGGACATTGAACGGATCCGTCCTGAACGTCGCCCTGGTGTGGCGAGCATAGCCGGCCAAGCTAAAGAAATTACGGGTGTTGATGTCGCGCCGCCACACCAGATGGCCATATTGGTTATTTTCCTTCTGATTCTCATCAACCATTTGCGAGGGTACCGGCGTAAATCCTGGCGGCAAGAGGCCAAGAATTGTTGGATTCGCGGATAGTCCAGGGGAAGTCGGAATCTGATATTTGGCGATGGAGTTCAAGAACAACAGGGTAATATTGTTGTTATTGTCGTACTGATAGTCGCCGCGAAACATGGTCTGGTTCCGCTCGCTCTGCCCGTGAAAAATGGAGTGCCCGACGGTCGGAGGCTCAATCCCTCGATTCGTCGCCAGGTGGCTGTTCAAGAAGTAATAGCGGAACTTCTCGCCGATCGTGCCACCATACTCGAACGACGGGTTGATCGTCTTGTTTGACCCCCCGAACATTTGAACTGACCCGAATCCTGGCTTCGTGCCGCTCTTCGTCGTAATGTCGATGAGCGCAGCCGTTTTGTTGCCCACGTTGGCTTCCATCCCCCCCAGCACGATATCGGCCCGCTCCCACGCGCGTGGGGAAATGACGTCGGAAAAGGTTGAGGTAACCGTCTCGGGAATCGGCACACCGTCGATCCTCAACTGTATGTTCGCATGGTCCTGTCTGATATGGACCTGCTTCAACGATCCATAGGCCGCGCCCGGGATCGTCAGCAATACGTCGTGGAGATCGTTGTTATTGCCTCGCGGAAGAGTATCGATTTCCTTCCGGCTGAGTGAATAGGTCTCGCTCGATGCCTTGGTGTTGATCGGCGGCAAGGGTGCCACCACCTCCAGCGACACCTCTTTGGTCTGGGAAAGCGTCAGTGTGACCGGCTTTATCGGCTCTTCGCCAAGCGCCAACACGACATATTCGCTTCGATAGGTTTCTTGTACCGCACTGACCGAATACGTCCCACTCGTTGGAACCGACAGGGTAAATTCCCCCGCTGCATTGGAGACACCGGATGCCACGAGCGAACCTGCCTGATCCTTTACTTCAATCACCGCCTGCGCAACCCGCCGTAGATCTTGATTCTGGACCAAGCCCATGATCGTCGCAGAGGGTTGTCCCTCCTCTGCGTAAGCCAGCGGCCCATGAATTGATACTCCCGACACCGTGATCGCGACTGACCACAGACAATATACGCCCAACAAACCTGCACGCCGCATGGCTTGCCTCCTCATTCACGAACCCATAGTGAATAACAAAGTCGGCAGAGCAGATAAGCCAGACCATCCCGGCGTACCGACTCAGCTCAGGGTTGACAGTAGAAGAGACTAGCTGCGAGGTGGTGCCCGAGAAGGACCGACGGTAGATAGCTCAGTGGAAAGTAGCGGAGACTCAACCGGTAACTCATAGGGCTGGACGAGTTCGCAAAAAACGAGTCTCGAGGCATCGAAGTCAAGCGATCCCGCCGTGTGGTGCTGAACCCACTGACAGAGGTCGTTATCGGAATGTTCATGGCCGTCGGTGTCGGCAGCGGCCAATTCATGGTGCACGTCTTGCGCAACGGCAAAAGGTGCCAGCACAAGAAGCAGAAGAATAAGACCGACCGACAGACCTGCTCTCAACCGATCAATAAGACTCAAATTACCCATAAGCGTGTGGAGCGAGTACCACAATTCCAAGAGTTCTGTCAAACGAACACCACGACAGATAGACAGTTCATCATATTCTTCAATGAGTTACGCATCCTCTGGTAGACTTCTCTCATGCCTTCCTATATGCTTGGCCCCTATGATTAGGAGAAGAGGGTACTGTGAATAGACCGATCGACAACCAGCATGTTGGTGAAATTAAGGCGCTGCCATCTCCGCGCGCCATCAAGACCAAGCTTCCCATCACTGACCAGACAGCCTCGTTGGTTGTAGAGACCAGAGACGCTATCCGCCGAATTCTTCACGGGCAGGATCGCGACCGACTGGTGCTGATCGTTGGTCCTTGTTCTATCCACGATGCCGAAGCTGCCTATGAATATGCCCTCAAGCTGAAACCTGTCGCAGACGAGCTGCGTGACCGGTTCTTGATCGTCATGCGAACCTATTTTGAGAAACCTCGGACTACCGTCGGCTGGAAGGGTCTGATCAACGATCCCCACCTGGACGGCACCTGTGACATCGCCACCGGTCTGGAATTGGCCAGGACGATTCTCCTGCGCATCAATCAACTCGGACTGCCCTGCGCGACGGAACTGCTCGATCCCATCAGTCCACAATACGTCGCTGATCTGATCAGTTGGAGCGCCATCGGCGCCCGGACGACTGAAAGCCAAACCCACCGCGAATTGGCAAGCGGTGTCTCCATGCCCGTCGGATTCAAGAACGGCACGGAAGGCAGCCTCCAGGTCGCCGTCAACGCGATGACGTCGGCCCGCGCGTCCCATCATTTTGTCGGCATCAACACCGACGGGCAAACGGCCATCATCAGAACCATGGGCAACCCCGACCGCCATATCGTGCTCCGAGGCGGAGGCGGCAAAACGAACTACGAAGATGAGCATGTCGCCAAAGCCGAAGCGGCCGTCGCGAGCGAAGGCATCGCCCGGCCCATCATGATCGATTGTTCGCACGACAACTCCAAGAAAGATCACACGCGCCAAGGAGTCGTGGCCCGCGAGGTGCTTCGTCAGTTCCGCGATGGCCGCCAATCCATTATGGGATTCATGCTGGAAAGCAATCTCAGCCCCGGCAAGCAAGCCTGGAAAGAAGGCGTGGCCCTTCAGCATGGTGTCTCCATCACCGATGCCTGTCTCGGCTGGGATGAAACCGAGCGACTTCTAACCGAACTCGCCGACATGATCGTGACCAAACCTGCCTAACTGGTTAGCAGGTTTGCTTCGTTGATTTGGTTTATCTGGTTAGTTTCATTCAACCAAAAGACCGAACAGACCAAACAAACCAGACGAACCAGATACCCCGCATGTTGATCGACACACACACGCACTTAGACGACGCCCGCTACAATGACGACCGGGAGGCCATGATCGCACGGGCGCACGACGCCGGTGTCGATGCCTTCATTACGATCGGCTGCGATCTCTCGACCAGCCAAGCTGCCGTGGCCCTCGCCGACCGGCATCCGTTCGTGTACGCGTCGATCGGCGTTCACCCGCACGAAGTCAAACACATCGGCGATGGCTGGTACGGCGAATTCCGCCACCTTGCCAAGAACAAGAAGGTTGTGGCCTACGGCGAAATCGGCCTGGACTACCACTACAACCATTCCTCGCCTCAAGAACAGCGTGAGCGATTCCGCGAACAGATTCAGCTCGCGCGCGAGCTGCGACTGCCGGTGATTATCCATACGAGGGAAGCGCAGGAAGATACGGTGACGATTTTAAGGGAAGAAGGTGCGTCGGAGATCGGCGGGGTGTTCCACTGCTTTTCCGGAGATGCCTGGCTGGCAAAAGACGCGCTGGAGCTGGGGTTCTACTTGTCTTTCTCAGGGATTCTGACGTTTCAGAACGCCACGATGCTGCGTGAGATTGCGAAGACCGTCCCTCTGGATCGGCTCCTGATTGAAACCGACTGCCCCTACCTCACCCCGATGCCTCATCGAGGGAAACGAAACGAGCCGGCCTTTGTGGCTTTTGTCGCCAAACAACTGGCGGCCATTCATGGACCAGAATTCTCTCTTCAGCAGATCGAGCGCGCCACGACTGAGAACGCAAAGCGGCTGTTCAAAATCGCTTGAGCTGCCTCGCTCTCTGACGAAGAGCCTTGGGCAGCTTTCGAGGATTGCCCTTCTTCTTCGAATCACGTGGAGGGGCCGCTTCGTCCTGCACGTCCAACTCTTTGTGTGCAATCCCTCCGGCACGCGGGACAGCCCGGAGCTTCACTGAAAACTCCTGCGCGCCGATCACCATGGCGCCAGACACCCGCGCCGACCTCGCCACTTCCTGATCGGAACTGACCACCGCGCAGTCAGCCCCATACTCCCGCGCCAGCCGCTGAATGACTTGATCCGCGCGCTCTCCACGTTTCGAATAGATGACCTCTACGCCGGCCCGATGCTCACGTCCTTCCCTCGGCTGCCCCTGCTGCCAGCCATCAAAGACAACAGTGATGGGGTGATTCTTCCGATGGCGATAGGCAGCCAGGTCACGCAGCAGAGATTCGCGCGCCGACTCAATGTGGCCGGAGAGTGCTCCGAGACGGCCCAGCACATTATATCCATCAATAATGAGGTGTATCGGCATAGCGCTCACGCTATCGCGGACCGGAACACCCTGTCAACGCAGCCCTTGTGATCGGCCGGCCGATGGAATCCCTTGACAAGACACATGACATCTGAGAATAGATTCATGTCTGCCTATTCTACGGTTGAACTCCATGTCTATGCGTCCCCGGCAACCAATTCTCTCGATCGCGCTCACCGCCTTGATCTTATGCGGATTTTTCTCGACCTTGACCAGCGTTATCTCGGTTCCCGCCCTTTGGGCTGCGCCGCTGGCCGATCAAGACCAGCGCCCACGCGCATCGAAACCTTCAAAGCCATCGAAACTCAACGCGACCTCCGCCTCTCTCTCGCCCGTTGTCGTCCACGACTTCCGGATCCTTACGAGCCCAGAAAAAACCCGACTCGTCCTGGATTTGGACCGCTATGCCAAGGCGATTGAACGACGGGCAAAAAGCCCCGGCCGCGTCGTGCTCATACTCCCGAACACCTTGCTGAGCCACGCTGCGCAGCTTAAGGCGAGCGACGGCACCCTGCCTGCTCCTTTTACCGTCACACAAGCCACGTCCCATACCGTTGCTCTTTCGCTTCCGACCGGCTCATTTCGAACCTATAAACAATTCACGCTCGTCAATCCTCCGCGCCTGGTCGTCGATATCACGCGCCCGTCCGAGCAGAACCCGCCTTCGAACAACGAAACGCAGCAACCAGCTCCGTCTTCAAGCTTTCCGCCGATCCAACCTGCTGCGCCGCCGACGAAGGGCTATACCACCATTGTCATCGACCCAGGCCATGGAGGGAAGGACTCCGGTGCGGTTGGCCTGCGCCAGACAGAAGAGAAAGACATCACGCTCAAAGTTGGATTGAAGCTCAAGGAACTCTTAAGCCAACAGCCGGGAGTCCGCGTGCTCATGACACGGGATCGCGACGTCTTCATCGAGCTGGAAGAACGGGCCAAGTACGCGAACCGCCACAATGCCGACCTGTTCGTGTCGGTCCATGTCAATTCGCACCCTTCACGCTCCATCAAAGGGATCGAGATCTATCACTTCGGCGAAGCCAAGGACCAGCGTGCGCTTGAAGTGGCCGCTCGTGAAAACGGCACCCCTCTGAGCAGCACCGGCGTCGGGTGGGAATATCTGGTAGCCGATCTGCTGACAACGAAGAAAATTGAAGCCTCGCTTGAACTGGCCTGGACCGCGAAAGAATCTATGATCACGCACATGAACGGGCAATACGCCATCAATGATCACGGCGTAAAAACCGCTCCGTTTTACGTACTCCGCTTTACAAGCATGCCGAGCATTCTTGCGGAGATCGCGTACATTTCCAACCCCGACGAAGAAGATTTGCTCCGAAAGCCGGCGTTCGTCAGAGACGTCGCGCAGTCGCTTTTCAACGGCATCAGCGCATTTCTCGCCAATAACCGGATGTAGACCTCGACCACGTGCCCACCATCAAGCTCATTCTCGAATATGACGGCTCGGCCTACGCAGGCTGGCAGCGCCAGCCTGACCAGCCCACGATTCAGGAAACGATCGAGACTGCAATTGAAGGTGTGACGCAAATACATGTCCCTGTGATCGGCGCAGGACGGACTGATGCAGGCGTCCATGCCATCGGCCAGACAGCAAGCTTTCGCATCGACCGGGCCATGACGCCCTATGAATGGACCAGGGCGCTCAACGCGCATCTACCAGACACTGTCGTCGTCCGATCGGTCGCCATCATGCCCGATGAGTTCCACGCCAGGCATTCCGCAAAAGGCAAACTCTATGAATACCGCCTTCTCAATCGAGGAGAACGTCCGGCGGTAGACCGGCAATACTGTTGGCATATCCACAAGCCGCTGGACGACGTCGCCATGAACCGGGCGGCAGCGGCACTGACCGGCTCACACGACTTCTCGTCATTCCAAACCCAGCCGACGGACAACGACGACCCCGTCTGTCACCTTCAGCATCTAACCGTTGTGCGTGAGGGAGATCGATTGCGCGTCGAAGCCTATGCCGACCGATTCCTGAAGCAGATGGTCCGCTCGATCGTCGGGACTTTAGTTGAGGTCGGCCAGGGCAAACGCCCACCGGACAGTCTCACAACCATCCTCAACACGCGCGACCGCTCAGCTGCCGGAAAAACAGCCCCTCCACAGGGACTGTTTTTGATACGTGTCGATTATGAGTGCGCAGCAGGAGGAATTAAAATCAAAAATTGCCCGCCTGAACCACATCATCGAGGCTGTTAATGTCGAGCCAGTGGCCGACCGTATACAGCACTCGAATCGGATACTGCCGCTTCAGCAATTCTTGCAACAGATGAGGAATGCCCGCTTTGCGGTTGGCAGGATTGGTCAGGATCGCAGGAAGGACTGTCTGCAACTGAAAAGTTCCGGCAGGAGATACTTTGAGAAATCCCATCCAGACTCCGTGGGTACGTTCTCCTGACACCGTGTTTCCCAACTGCTTGAGATAGACCTTGGCGTTAAAGGCTTTCTTCGAATTCGGCAGGGAACATTCGGCAAAACCTCCCAGGCGGGCATAACTGCTCTGGTTCTGCCAATCGCTATCCACAAAGATCACGAAGTCCTCTTTCTCCTGGCAGAGAGCCTGAGGGATGTACGTATTGAACAACACATCGCCGTAAGAAACGATCAGATCTTTGGCATGGCCCTTCTGCGCGCGGAGGGCTTTGTGAAGTGAATCGAGCTCGCCGGTTTCCGCAAACGCATCGTTGTCCAGATACGTCAGATTGGGCAGCGTCACGGCCTCCTTCTTATAGCCGCGCACGACCGTAATGTCCTTGATTCCCACAGCATTGTAGGCATCGACGATATGGGAAAGGATCGGCACCCCTTGAATTTTCACCATCGTCTTGGGCTGATGCTCGGTCAATTCCCGGAGCTCTTCGCCACGAGAGGCGGCCAGCACGATCGCGCTGGTGTTTTCGGCGCCTCGGGGAAGATACCGGTCTTCGGCATCTTGCAGCTCCGCGGCATTCTGCAGGCGAAAGACTTCCGACACCGGCGCGACTTTGTCTTCGATCGAGAGCAGATGCTCCTGCTCCTTCAAAGTCCGCGCAGTTTTTTGCATGGCAGTCACGGCAGTTCGTAACATGTGATTCGCCCAAATCACCATCGCAAATCCATGTTGCCGAAACACATCGGTCGGCGTGGCGTAATACTTGGTCGGAACAATCACGACGGGGCATCGATTGCCCCATTCCTGTTTGAACGAAAGAATTTCATCCGGCACTGAGAGCGCGCTATGAATCAGGATGCCGTCTGCGCCTGCCTGACGATAGGCCTCGGCCCTGCGCAAGGCTTCCGCCAATCCCCACCCACAAATAAAAGCTTCCACTCTGGCAATGATACAAAAGTCTGAATCGGTCTGAGCATCCTTACCGGCTTTGATCTTCCCGCAGAACTCTTGCATGTCCGCCATCGGCTGGGCATCCCCCTTGATGAAACTATTTGTCTTGGGGAAGAGCTTGTCCTCAATGCACACCGCCGCAATCTGGCGTTGTTCGAGCTTGCGAACGAGCCGCTGCATGTTATTGAAATTACCGTATCCCGTGTCCCCATCCAGGAGAATGGGGATCGTCGTGGCATCAGACATGAACTCCAGATTCTCCAGCACCTGAGTCCAACTGGCCTCATTATTGTCACGCACTCCGAATTGGGCTGAGATCGACAGGCCGCTGGCCCAAATGCCTTTGAATCCGGCTTCTTGAACGATCTTCGCGCTGAGCCCGTTATGCGCTTCACAAATGAATTCCAGCTGCTCCGACAAGAGGAGCTTCTTAAATTGGCTTGACCGTGTGCCGCCTGGAGTTGAACTCATGGATTCCCTTCCTTGCTCCTACTCAAACGACTTCGATGGATACTGCTGGGGATGCCGAGTTGCGTCAAAGAATACCCTATTTCCCCTGAGAAATCTTCCTACAGCCATAGACTATTTTTTCAAGCTCTCTGCCTGCGACCACAACAGACCCTCTCAAAACAAGCTGTTCAGAATGCGGACAAATATTGGGGAAGACCGATAGTAGCAACACACCTGTTGCTCTGACATCCCGGACCAGGCCATGAAGGACATCCCTCATTTGAATGCTAACGACAACCCCCTGTGCTTGCGCTATGATGTACCCGGGCTCGCACCTCACCTCACAACCAAGGAGACTCGGCATATACACAGCCATTCGTGCTCTCACACTGACGCTATTTGTCCTTAGCCTTGGAATAACTCCATTCGCTGCGGCCGCGCCTGGTCAGCAGAACAAAATGAAAGCCTGTAATGAACAGGCAAATGCAAAGGGGTTTGGCGAAGGAAAAGGTGAGGAGCGGAAGGCGTTTATGAAGGAGTGCCTCTCCGCAAAGCCGGAGAAAGGCGGAGGTGGGAAGGAAACTCAGCAGAACAAGATGAAGACCTGCAACAAGGAAGCGGGTGAGAAGAAACTGACGGGTGACGAGCGAAAGAACTTCATGAGCGACTGCTTATCGAACTAGCCAAGATCAAACCCTCCCTTGGCACAGCTTGAGCTGCGCCAAGGGAATGCAACCACAATCTCAGGCTTACGCCTACGTTCTGATTCAAATTAAAACAGGCTGGATTATCGGAGAAAAAGCAGAGCGTGAACACCCCCACTTAGGAGTCGCGATCGTCGACCTTTTTGCGGAGTTCGATCAATTCCTGTTCGAGAGCCAGGAACCGGTCGCTGATAGGGTCTGGCAGATCGACTTGGTCCATGGTCGCATCCGGCATGCGTTCACCCTGGGATTTGATTACACGGCCCGGGACCCCGATCACCGTCGAGTTGGCTGCGACGCTCTTCAAGACGACGGAATTCGCCCCGATTTTCACATTATCGCCGATCGTGATCCCGCCCAAAATCTTGGCACCGGCACCCACCACCACATGATTACCGAGCGTCGGGTGCCGCTTGCCTCGCTCTTTCCCTGTCCCTCCCAACGTCACGCCTTGAAAGAGCGTCACGTAATCCCCGATCTCGGCCGTTTCGCCGATCACCACGCCCATACCATGGTCGATGAAAAACCCTGTTCCGATCGTAGCCGAGGGATGAATTTCAACTCCGGTCAGCCAGCGAGCCAGTTGTGAGATTGCGCGAGGCAGGAACGGGATTCCCATCGCTTTGAGTCGATGCGAAATCCGATAGGCCAGCAGCGCATGGAAGCCTGCATAGGTCAGGATGACTTCCAGCCTGCTGGTCGCAGCAGGGTCTCGGTCAAAGACCGCTTGGAGATCTTGGCGGATGGCGAAAAGCATAGGGGCCGGTCCTCACGTCGTCAGGTCTTCAAGTCGGAAAGTCAAATGCGCTGAGTTATCAAGCCAGGAGGTCATCACATCACGAAGGGCCCTTGGGGACCAAGTAGCTGATGAACCTAGACAGCGCCTTCGACGCTGCTTCCGCTCTTGAACGGAGATCATAAAATTCGTCTGTTGTCACATACCCCAAGTCCATGGCCACGAAGAGATGACTCCGTACCTCACCAGCAGACCCTTTGGCGATATAGAGAAACCGATGAAACTCCCTGTCAGATCCTCGTTCAAACCCTTCGGCGATATTGGACATGACCGATACGGACGCGCGCCGAATCTGGTCGCGAAGCCCGAAATCCTTCCCGAATTTCCCTTTCCCACTGACGTGATCCACGACCGAGACCAATTCCCTCGCCACTTGCCATGCCTTGATATCTTCAAATTTCTCAATTTTGGCCATCGACTCATCCTACGACCTGATGACCTCAGACGTTATGACTTTACGACTGGTTCAATCACACACACCGCGTGGGCGACCATACCTTCCTCTTTTCCGACGGCATCAAGTCCTTCTCCGCTCTTGACCTTCACATTGATCAGATCGGGATCGATCCCGGCGGTTTCCGCCATCTTCTTCTGCATCGCCGCAAGATGCGTCCCAAGCCGTGGCGCCTGCGCCACAATGACCGTATCGATATTCCCCACTCGATAGCCCTTGGCCTTCAGCTTCGACATAACATCTTCCAATAATTTCAGGCTGGAGATCCCCTTATACTTGGGGTCGGAGCTCGGATAGTGCCGACCCAAATCTCCTTCTCCCATCGCCCCCAAGAGCGCGTCACAGACTGCATGGACAAGGACATCGGAATCGGAATGGCCGAGCAACCCCTTGTTGTGTGGAATTTCTACTCCACCTAGAATCAGTTTACGCCCGGGTCCGAGCGGATGTACGTCATAGCCGTAGCCGATGCGCATTCAGGAGTCCTTTCTTAGATAGGAGAGTCGAAAGTCATCATGTCCAAAGTCTCAAGATCATCAAGACGAAAGGCTTCGGATTCAGACTTGACGACTTTCCGACCTGAGGACTTGACAGACTTTATGATTTGACGACTTTCAAACCTTTAAACTTCTCGACTGGCTTTCCGCGCCGCCAAAATCGCTTCGCCGATGATCATGTCTTCCGGCCTTGTTACCTTAATATTCTCTCCACTTCCCTCGACCACCGACACAGGATGTCCGTACCATTCAATCAGGTAGGCGTCATCGGTTGCCCGAACCCCTTCCGCATGTGCCTTCCGATGAGCCGCCAGCAACCAATCTCGACGAAATGCCTGCGGAGTCTGCGCCAGCCACAACGACTGCCTATCGACCGTGCGCTCAATGATATGATCGGCCCCTACCTGCTTGACCGTATCCTTCATGGGAAGCGCAATGATCGCCGCGCCCTTTGCATAGGCTGTTATTACAACCTCCTCCACCATGCGCTGTGTAAAAAACGGTCTGACCGCATCATGCACCAGCACCACCTCGACATCGTCACGAGTCGCTTCAAGCGCATGTCGAACCGAATCTTGCCGCTCTTGCCCTCCGGGCACGACTTTTGTCACTTTGGTGAAGCCGTGTTTGGCCACGATCTCGGTGAGGCAATAGTCCATTTCACTCTGGGGAACAGCCAGAATGACCTCACTAATGACAGGAGAGGCTTGGAGTACGCGGAGAGAATGAAGAATGAGAGGCTGCCCGCCGAGCGCAAGGAACTGTTTCGGCACTGAGCCGCCCATGCGAAGCCCTCGCCCGGCGGCGGGCACAAGGGCGACGACTAGCGGGGTCTGACGGGGAACAGCGTCTGTCTGGTCCATCTGGTTTGTCGATTCATCCGGTTCGCTTCATTCAACTATACACACAAGACAGACCAGATAGACCACATGCACTTCAACCGATCATGGACGAAGCGTAAGATAAATCGTTCGCCCCTGTCGTTTCAACAGAAGCAGCACGGATTGATCCTTCGGTAACTTGCCGGCCATGCGCTCATAAGCCTTGACCGAGGTCACCGCCTGGCGGTTTATTTCCATGATCATATCGCCTTCACGAACGCCGAGCTCTTCGGCGGAGCTTCCAGGTTTCACCCGCACGATGACCACACCACGCTCCCCGGACTTGAACCCGTATCGGCTTGTGAGTTCTTCGGTCAGCTCCCGCACGTCGAGACCGGATAGCACACCGGTCGGTGTTGCCGAATCACCCGCATCCTCCTCGCCCGATCGCGTCATCGACTTCGGCTGTTCAGCAATGGTCAACTCGATTGTTTTGGGTTGCTTGTCACGGATAATCTTGACCGTGACCTTCTTCCCGACCGGAGTCTGCGCCACCGCATTGCGGAGATGGGCCGACGAATCCATGGGTTTGCCGTCATATTCAATAATGACATCGGCTCGCTCGAAGCCTGCCTTTTTTGCCGGCGTGTCGTCCATGACATCACTGATAAGCACGCCTTTTGTCTCGCTGACGCCGAACTGGGATGCCAATTCCGGCGTGAGATCCTGAATCGACACCCCGAGCCAGCCTCGCACGACCTTGCCGGTCTGCACCAGCTGCCCCATGATCGACCTGGCCATGTTGCTTGGCACGGCAAACCCGATTCCCATGTTACCGCCACTCTGGCTGAAAATGGCCGTATTGATCCCCACCAGTTCGCCTCGCACATTCACCAGGGCACCACCGGAATTGCCCGGATTGATCGCCGCATCCGTCTGGATGAAGTCCTCATACTCCGCAATGCCTGCGGCCCGCCCCAGCGCACTCACGATGCCCAGTGTCACCGTCTGCGTCAGTCCGAATGGATTGCCGACAGCCAGGACGAACTCGCCGACTTCCAATTGATCCGAATCGGCCCAAGCGACGGTCGGCAATCCTGTCGCATCGATTTGGACGACGGCGACATCCGTTTTCGGATCGGTGCCGATCAGCTTCGCCTTAAACTCCCGCTTATCAGACAGGGTGACGCGAATTTCATCCGCCTTGCCGACCACATGGTTGTTGGTGATGATCAGACCGTTGGACTCGACAATGACGCCTGACCCCAACCCCCGCTCCTTGCGATCCTTCGGCTGCTGCTCAAACCGCCTGAAAAACTCATCTCCAAAAAACTTTCGGAAAAGCGGATCGTCGAGCCCTCCCCCATGCGGGCCCTCTCCGCGTCCACTGCTCTTGCTGGCATAGATATTCACGACCGCCGGCTTCACCGCCTTGGCGATCTCAACGAATGTCTGTCCGCCACCGCCTGACAAGACCGGTTGCGGGGCTGTTGCCACCGGTCTGGCAATCGGAACGGACGAAGCATCGGGCACGGCATGGCCGGTCGGCAGCCAACCAAGATCCGACGCGACGACGAAACCGATAATCATTCCCGCCGTCAACAATGACGCCGTGACGATCCACTTACGGCCCCCTTGCGGAGGCCTCTGTTCTTGATCCGACTGATTCATCATGCCTGGTCCATGCTCTTCATATTCGTACGATCTTACCGGATCTTGCCTGCATAGATGTCCATGATCGTGTGAAGAAACGTAATCGCCTCTGCCTTCGGACGTTGGAACGAATTTCGGCCGATGATGCTCCCGAATCCTCCCCCGTCGCGAATGGCCTTCGCTTCTTCGAACACGTTCTTATCCTCGCTTTTCGCGCCGCCTGAGAAAATCACGATCCGCCGCCCGTCGAACGAACTCTGCACCACATGCTGGACGCGCTCCGCCAATGTCTTGATCGGAATCTGCGTCGCCTCATAGACTTTCTTGGCCGCAGCCTGTTCCAGATGGGCAGTCGGCAACTTCACCTTGATAATATGTGCACCAAGTTGAGCCGCAATGTGCGCCGCGTAGGCGACTACATCGATGGCGGTTTCTCCTTCTTTGCTGAGCACGGAGCCACGTGGATAGGACCAGACCACGACGGCCAATCCCTTATCCTTTGCCTCCTCGGCGATCCCCCTCAACTGCTCATACATGGCATTGCAATGGACAGAACCGGGATAAATGGTAAACCCCACCGCGCTACAGCCCAGCCGAAGGGCATCTTTCACGCTGCCGGTCACCGACGGAAGCGGATCTTTGTCGTCATGCAGCACATCGTGATTGTTCAACTTGAGGATCAGCGGTATCTGCCCGGCAAAGTGGCCCGCGCCAGCTTCTAAAAATCCTAACGGCGCCGCATACGCATTGCAACCGGCGTCGATGGCGAGTTGGAAGTGATAGTGCGGATTGTAGCCCGGGGCATTCGGCGCAAAGCTTCGTGCCGGCCCATGCTCGAACCCTTGGTCCACCGGCAGAATAACCAGCTTACCGGTCCCCGCCAACTTGCCGGATCGCAGCATGCGCGCGATATTGGTCTTGGTGCCGGCATTGTCGCTGCCGTACCAGCTCAGAATCTCTTGAACCCGATCTCCCATAACTATCCTCCCCCGCTACATCTCTGGTCGTTGTCCGAATCAGTCACTTCGCTGTTGGCCCCTCGCAACTTACTGCGTTGAGGAAATAGTAACCGAGACGGGAATGGCACGCAACCAAACGTTGTTATGCTCTTCCCTGAATGAAGGCTTCCGCCGTTTCTACGTCCTGCCGGCTCCCGATGATCAACGGCACGCGCTGATGTAACTTCTTGGCTTCTACTTCCATGATCCTCGATGTCCCTGTCGAAGCTTTCCCCCCTGCCTGCTCGACGACGAACGCAAGTGGATTGGCTTCATACAGCAAGCGCAGCTTCCCGTCGGGCTTATCGGTTTCGCCTGGATAGAGATAGATCCCGCCTCCGATCAAAAGGCGATGAACATCGGCCACCAGACAGCCGGAATACCTGGCGCTGTATGGACGGCCGGTCGCCTTGTCACTCACCTTCAGAAAGTCGAAATATTTTTTCGTTCCGGCCGGCCATTTATGGTAGTTGCCCTCATTGGCAGCATACACTTTGCCCTTCTCAGGAATAGTGATCAGTGTATGCGACAACAGATATTCGCCAAGCCCAGGTTCAAGTGTAAAACCGTGGACGCCTTGCCCGACCGTGTAGACAAGCATCGTGCTCGATCCGTACAACAAATAACCGGCGGCCACCTGTTCCGTACCTCTGCGCACCAATTCCTCATCGGTCGGCAACCGATCGGCCCGGTCATACTTGAGCACGGAAAAAATGGCGCCGAGCGGCATGTTGTTATCCGTATTCGAAGACCCATCGAGCGGGTCGAAGAGCAACATATACTTACCCTGAGGCCAATTGCCCGGCAATGAGATCGGCTTTTCCATTTCTTCCGACGCCAAGGCACAGACATACCCGCTGTGTTGAAAGACTTTGACGAACGCGTCATTGGCGATGACATCCAGCTTTTTGACTGTCTCTCCCTGTACGTTGGAGCCACCTGTCGTTCCCATTATATCGATAAGCCCGGCGCGTCGAAGATCTTGCGCAATGAGCTTCCCGACCAAGCCGATTTGGGTCAGAAGACTGGAAAACTCCTCCGTCGCACCTTGATGCGAGGCTTGGTTCTGGACAATAAACCGACTTAAGGTAAGAGGAAATTCTCTCATGATAAACAACAGTATAGCGGGTTTGCTTTACCTGAACAACAAGCAACAATCATGCTATTATTTCGCAAGACCAACACCGGAAACCCCATCAACCAGATCGGCGACGATCGACCCCAGGATTACTTTCGCTTTCATGCGCACAGGAATACGTCGCTCATCGGTGGTCAGCCACACCCGGATATTCCCTTGATTCATGAAGAGCCCGTGGAACGGCATAATCACCAGCACTCGCGCAGTCTCCACATCTCCCCAACGGCTTCCGATAGTCTCAATCCCCTCAACCCGCACTTCGACCGGCCGATTCTTCTTGTCGTGATACACATTCATCGTCAGAGACGCACCGGGCTTCAACGGCAAGGCACTCCGCGTATGATAGAGACAGGAGATAATGTCCTGGGTTCCCACAGGGATCGGCAACGATTCGGTAGAGCCTCCTCTGACTGCTGTGACGATCCCCTCCTGTTGATGAAACACATATTCAATATCCTCTTTTTTCTTCCCTTCCCGTCGGCGGAACGTCATATGCTCCGGCACGAGAGTGGCGAAATCGATTTCGGATTCCACCCGATTGTCGACAGGGAAAAAGGCGGTAAGAACAGGCCTGGACTGCGCAGTTCCCACCAATTTGGCGAGCGTACGGCTTTCGGCACGCTCCATACCGGCGATTTCCATCACGGCAGTCGCCGCCGTGATATGAAGCCACGATACTTCGTATGTCAGACGTTCACCGATCCGAAATGGATGCGTGGACTCGGCGGCGTGAACAGGCAGGGACAAGCCCAGTACGCCTAGAACGACCACGTGGTGCCAGCGCATGGTGCACACACCGTATGGAGAGAGAACAATGGCTAGTGGCCGATCGTCCGTCTCGCATGAGACAGTTCCTGATCAATCAGCGAGCGGATCGCGTTCATGCGCTCGGAGGATACCGCTTCGAATCGCAAGACCAGCGCAGGCTGCGTGTTGGAGGCCCTGATAAGCCCCCACCCTCCATCGAATACGGCACGGACACCGTCGATCGTGATGAGATCGCGGAGCACCAGATTGGCAGGCCCTAGACGTTGCTTCGTCTTCAAATAGTCCTCAAATCTGGCCTGAATCAACCGAACTGCGTCGAACTTGACATCATCCGGCAAGTCGACGCGAATCTCCGGAGTGACCACTGTCTTCGGCAAGTCGGCAACCAGGGCCGAGAGCGGCTGTGTCCCCTTCGCCAAAATCTCGATCAACCTGCAGGATGCATACACGGCATCATCGTACCCGAAGTACCGATCGGCAAAAAACATATGGCCGGACATTTCACCGGCGAGGACGGCGGACTCTTCCTTCATCTTCGCCTTGATCAGCGAATGGCCTGTTTTCCACATAATTGGGCGCCCGCCCTTCGCGGCAATATCGTCATAGAGGCTCTGCGAGGCTTTTACTTCTGAAATGATTGCGCCGCCGGGCTTCACGGCCAGAATATCCCGTGCATACACAACCAACAGACGGTCACCCCAGAGCACATCGCCCTTTTCGTCCACCGCACCGATTCGATCCGCATCCCCGTCGTACCCGATACCGACATCTGCCTTTTGATCCTTCACTACCTGCATGAGATCGGAAAGATTGTCGAGAACCGTTGGGTCCGGATGATGGTTTGGAAACCGTCCGTCGAGATCGCAATATAACCCCGTCACCTTGCAGCCCAGCAGCTCCAGCGCTTCCTTCGCCACCAACGATGCCGCTCCGTTTCCGCAATCGATCACGACATGCAGTCGATGGGCATTCACTCCTGCAAAACTCTTCTTGATGTAGGCGAGGTAGTCCGGAATGATTGCATACTCAGACAAACGCCCGGCTCCCGACACAAATACACCCTTCTCCATCACCCGACGAAGTTCCTGAATCGCCTCGCCGTGAATCGCTTCTTTGCCGACACAGACCTTAAACCCGTTGTACTCAGCAGCATTATGGCTGCCGGTGATCATGATGCCGCCGCCGACCGGCAGGGTGAACAACGAAAAATACACCAGCGGCGAAGAACAGACCCCGATGTCAATCACATCAAGTCCGCCGTCGAGGAGCCCTTTCAGAAGCGACTGATGCAGGCTCGGAGAACTGAGCCTGCCGTCACGGCCAAGACTGATCGTCTTGACGCCACGCCCTGAGGCATACGTTGCATAGGCCCGCCCCACACGTTCGGCCATCTCCACCGTCAGCTCACTGCCGACGATGCCTCGGAGATCATATTCCCGGAATAAGGCCATAATTCCTCAATTCGTCCTAAAGTCTGAATGTCATCAAGTCGAAAGTTTTCGGACTCCGACTTGACGACTTTTCAGACGTGATGACTTTGGACGTTTAGTTTTTTGTCCTGCCGTAGTCGTCTTTGAATCTGACGATATCATCCTCGCCAAGATACGGCCCATTCTGCACCTCAATAATGTGCAGCGTATCAAGGCCTGGATTCTCCAAACGATGCGTCGTTTCGACCGGGATAGCCGTACTCTGGCCGATCTGCAAATCAAAGACCTCTTCGCCTCTGGTCACACGCGCAGTGCCGGCGATGACCACCCAATGCTCACTACGCCTGTGATGCAATTGGAGCGAGAGTCGCCCGCCCGGATTGACAGTCACTCGTTTCACCTTGAACCCAGAACCTTCTTCCAGCACGGTATACGACCCCCAGGGCCGATGAACGGTGAGATGCTCCAGATGCTCGGGCGCTTGCTGCTGCTTGAGGATGTCGACAATTTTCTTCACATCCTGCGCGCGCGATTTGGGACAGACCAACGTAGCATCCGGAGTATCCACCACCACCATGTCGCGCAAGCCGATCGTGGCCACCACCCGCCGGTCGGCATAGACAATCGAGTCGGCACTCCCGATATCGACCACTCGCCCTGTCATCACATTGCCGGCCTTGCTCTTCGCCGCCACTTCGTCCAGGCTCCCCCAACTCCCGACATCAGACCATTTGAACGAGACCGGCACCACAGCCGACTTCGAGGATTGCTCCATCACGCCATTGTCAATCGAGACTGACGGCACAGCACGATAGGCGTCATCGATGGCCTGTCTGGATGCGCCGGCGGACTTGAGTGTCGCAATCCGATCCATCGTCTCGGCAACCGCAGGCTGGTACCGACGAATCTCTTCCAGAATCGCCGCAGCGCGCCAGACGAACATGCCGCTATTCCAAAAGTAGTTCCCTGCCTTGAGGTACTGAGCCGCCTTGACCGCATTGGGCTTTTCCACAAATTTCTGAACTCGGTAGCCGCGCAACCTGCCCTGTTTGCCCAACATCACTTTGTTGTCCGGTTTGATGTAGCCATACCCGGTTTCCGGCCTGACCGGCTTGATTCCGAACGTCACCAGATATCCATCGGCTGCCAATTCTGACGCAAGCTTGACCGCCGCCTCAAAGTCGCGCTGTCCGGTCACCACATGATCGGCAGGCACGACCAGCATGAGAGCATCCGGATCACGCGCAAGGATTTCGATCGCCGCTAGCGCAATGGCGGGTGCCGTGTTTCGGCCTTCCGGCTCCAGGACAAAGTTGTCCTTGAGATCATCCTTCCAATCGGCCAGTTGTCCTTTGATCAACTCTGCTTGCGCCGCATTAGTCGAAATCAAGACATGGGCCGGCTTCGCGCAACCTGAAACCCGCTGCATGGTCTGCTGGATCAACGTCTGTTCGCCGCCGATACGCAGGAGTTGCTTCGGAAACAGATGCCGGCTCAACGGCCAAAACCTCGTCCCGCTCCCTCCCGCCATGATCACCGGATAGAGCGGAAACTGCAGATCACGATTGGCTGTCCGAGGTCTACGAAAAGACATACCTGGAGTCTCCTGCGCTATAAACGTTTTCCTGAACCTGGGGCTTGCGACTTGCGACTTGCGACTTGCGACTTCGACCCCTGCGCCTCCAAAATCATCTCCGCCAACTCCCGCACCGCTCCCTCCCCACCGTTCTTGTGGCATACATAATCCACCACATCGCACACCACCGGCATGCCATCGGCAGGGGCCGCTGAAAAGCCGACCGCGCGTAGCGATTCAAGATCGTTCATGTCATCGCCGATATAGGCCACTTGCTGTAACGTCAGGCCATGCCGCGCTGCCATCTCGCGGATCAACGACAATTTGTCCATAATCCCTTGATGCACTTCCGGAATCGCCAGTTTTTCACCTCGCCGCGCCACCAATCTGGTACGCTCCTGCGTCACGATTGCCGTGACGAGCCCGGCTCTTTGCAACAGTTTGATACCCATTCCGTCGCGAGTATTGAACTTCTTCCACTCATCCCCCGATTCGGAATAATACATACCGGCATCGGTCAGTACGCCATCCACGTCTGTGGCAAACAATCGAATGTTTCTCAGCAGTTCCCGCAAGGGGGGCCGTTTGGCCACAGTTCGTTGAGTTTTTGCCTTCATCGATGTCTTCCTCGAAAAGAAGAGGGCGTCTGTCGGTCGGGAGCCATCATACCCGCCCCACAGGACTTTGCGAAAGACAATTTAGCCAAGAGAGCGTTCGACAACTATTGACGGTAGCCCCGGCTACGCCATTCATGTGAAATGTTCCGCTTCAGCCAGAGATGTGCCTTGCCTGTCTTTGGCGGATAGCACCGGCGTGCCATCGACAGGCCACCGGATGCCGATGGCCGGATCGTTCCAGGCAATGCAGCGTTCGTGCTCCGACGCATAGTAGTCGGTTGTCTTATAGAGACACTCCGCTGTGTCCGACAGGACGACGAAGCCATGCGCAAACCCCTCCGGAACCCAGAGCTGGCGCTTATTTTCTGCCGAGAGTGTCTGACCAACCCACTGCCCGAACGTCGGCGATGATCGCCGGATGTCAACCGCGACATCAAACACTTCGCCTCGTACGACACGTATCAGTTTTCCCTGCGGATGTCGGATTTGGTAGTGCAGGCCGCGAAGAACGTGTTTGATCGAACATGAGTGGTTATCTTGCACGAAAGTCACGGACCTGCCGATGGCTGCTTCGAATCTTGCCTGGTTGAAGCTCTCGAAGAAGAACCCTCTATCGTCTCCAAATACTTTTGGTTCAAGCACAATCACGTCGGGGATGGCGAGGGGAGTCGTTTTCATGTCATTTCACAATGCAAGGTGCAAGGTTCAAGGAGCAAGAGGCAAGGTTAAATCGTTTTATGCTGCTCGTGAACGGACGGTACGGATGAGACTGTGTAACATGCGCGAGATTTCCTCTGCTTCCTGAATCCAGCGGCGGCCTGTTTCGTGGTCGATGTAGTTCGCTTCCATGCCGATATATATCTGCGTCCGAAGCTCTCCGGCTGAGCCCTTAGCGTAATTGGGGAAATTGGCTGTTTCCTTATTGGAATCACGTTCATAGCCTTCGGCAATATTGGAGGGAATGGAGAGGCCTGCTCGGGTAATTTGGTCACGAAAACCAAAATCACGCAGGTCGGCAAGGGCTTTGTAGAGCTCGGCACTAAGCCGCGCAGATCGCTTCCATACATCCAATTCTTCAAACCGTGCCATCCGCGCAGTTTCAAGATTCAAGATTCAAGGCTCAAGGGCCAAGTTTGCTACTTGCTCCTTGAACCTTGCCTCTTCGTTTCTTGTCCCTTGAACCTTATCCCTTGAACCTTGCTCCTTGTCCCTTGCCCCTTATCAAAATACTCTTTCGTCAAGTATGCGCAGCAAATACTGCCCATATCCGTTTTTCATCAGAGGCTGCGCAAGTTTTGTAAGCTGGGCCGCATCGATCCACCGCTGCCGGTAGGCAATCTCCTCCGGGCAGGCCACTTTCAGCCCCTGCCGATTTTCGAGTGTGGCGATGAACTGACTGGCATCAAGCAGCGATTCGTGCGTTCCGGTGTCCAGCCAGGCATACCCGCGTCCCATGATTTCAACCTTGAGCACCCCTCGCTGCAGATACAGGCGGTTCAAGTCAGTGATTTCGAGTTCGCCTCGAGCAGAAGGCTTCAGACTTTTCGCCAGTTCGGAAACATGGTTGTCATAGAAGTACAGACCGGTCACAGCGTAGTTGGACTTCGGCTGCTTGGGTTTTTCTTCCAGCGACAGTGCATTGCCGTTCGCGTCGAACTCGACGACGCCATATCGATTTGGGTCCTGAACGTGATAGGCGAAGATACTGGCTCCCCCAACGCGGCCCATCGCGCTGTTCAGCAGGCCCTGAAACTCGTGCCCGTAGAAAATATTGTCGCCAAGCACCAGGGCTGATGAGTGGTTGCCAAGAAACGATTCGCCGATGATGAACGCTTGCGCCAGACCATCGGGTGATGCTTGCACGGCATAGCGCAGATCCAATCCCCATTGTTCACCCGTGCCAAGCAATTGCTCGAAACGGGGCGTATCTTGCGGCGTGGAAATGATTAAGATCTCACGTATGCCCGCCAGCATGAGCGTGCTGAGAGGGTAATAGATCATCGGCTTATCGAACACCGGCAGCAGCTGCTTGCTGATTGCCAGCGTGGCCGGGTGCAGACGGCTGCCGGATCCCCCGGCGAGGATGATACCCTTCCTAGTAAGTGGTGAGTGGTGAGTAGTAAGTTGGGTCATGATTCTGCCAACTTTTTGTGCAAACCAGTTAAGAGTTTTCCGGTACTATTGGCCAATTCAAAGGCTTGGTGGTCCGGTGCGGCGAAGCCAAGTATAACCGCCAGTTGCAGCTGGGTTTGAAGCTCAGCCAATGAGCCTCGCGATATCCCAATGAAATTCAAGAACTCCTTTGCGCCATTTCGGCCGGCGCCTTCGGCGATATTGCTGGGTATTGACACTGACGCGCGTCTCATTTGTTGAGAGAGTCCATACCGCTCCTCCGCTGGGAAAGTAGCAGTCATCTGATACACTGCCTTAGCCAATTCCATCGAGAATTCCCATGCTTCTAATTGTTCGTGTGGTTTACCCATAATCACTCATTGGTAAGTTGTGAGTCGTGAGTCGTCAGTGGTCAGTATTCTTACAACTTACTACTCACTACTTCCTACTCACTACTTCCTACTCACTACTTACCACTTCCCATCCGCCAGAATCTGTTGCAACACATGCCTCACTCCGATTGTCCAATCCGGCAATTCCAGGTTAAAAGTCTTGCGGAACTTGTCGGTATCCAACCGTGAATTGGCAGGACGTTTGGCGACCGCCGGATATTCGGACGCGGGAATCGGACGAATCGCATCCGGCAAAAGCTTGAGCGGCTTGCCGATCGCCAGAGCTTCCGACACGATAAACCGCGCATAGTCACACCAGTTCGTCTCACCGCCGGCCACCAGGTGATACAGCCCGAAGGGAAATCCGTCTTCCCCTTCACGTTGCTTCTGGTGCACCACCTGAGCCGTGACATCTGCCAGCAAAGCCGCAGATGTCGGCGCTCCGTACTGATCGGCCACGACCGTCAGGTGGTCACGTTCTTCCGCCAATCGCAAGATGGTTTTGGCAAAGTTTTTCCCATGGGCTCCCACGACCCAGCTTGTCCGGAAGATGAGATGCCGCGCCCCGCTTTGCTGGAGCGCAATTTCGCCATCCCGTTTGGTCCTTCCATAGACGCTTTGCGGATGAGTCGCATCGTCCTCTGTATAGGCACCGGCTTTTATCCCATCGAATACGTAGTCGGTGGAGTACTGGACCACCCAGGCACCCAATTTCGCCGCTTCTTCTCCGAATACTCCCGGAGCAACCGCATTGACGGCATGCGCCAATTCGGTCTCCGCTTCGGCCTTGTCCACGGCAGTATAGGCCGCGGGATTGACGATGATATCAGGCTGGAATGACCGCACGAGGCGCCGAATGGCCTGCGCATCGGCCATATCACACTCAGGTTGATCCACCGCAAGCAGCTCCCCGAGGGGGGCCAGCGCGCGCTGCAACTCAAACCCCACCTGACCATTCTTGCCGGTTAAGAGTATCTTCATCATGCTCATGCAAGGTAATGCATTTGGTGAATCGCGAGTAGTAAGTGGTGAGTGGCAAGTAGGGAGTGGACTGTCCACTTTCTACTTACCACTCGCTACTTGCTACTTACCATAGTGCCTCTCGCACCACTCACGATAGGCACCGCTCATCACATTGGCCACCCAGCGCTGATTGTCGAGATACCACCTGACCGTTTTGCGAATGCCGGATTCGAAGGTCTCTTTTGGTTTCCAGCCCAGCTCACGCTCAATCTTGCCGGCATCGATGGCATAACGCCGATCATGTCCCGGACGGTCGGCAACATACGTGATTAGAGAGCGGTAAGTAGGAAGTAGGGAGTGGGCAGTAGAAAGAGAGGGCGAGTCTTTACCACTGCCTACTTGCCACTCACCACTTGCCGGATTCAAGGGGCGCACCTCGTCCAGGATATCGCAAAGCATTTGGACAACTTCAAGGTTCGTTTTTTCGCTCCAGCCGCCGACATTATAGGTCTCACCCACCAGCCCCGACTGAAGCACACGTCGGATCGCGCTGCAATGGTCTTTGACATACAGCCAGTCACGAACCTGCAAGCCGTCGCCATAGATCGGCAGCGGTTTGCCGGCAAGTGCATTCAGAATACACAGGGGAATCAGTTTCTCAGGGAAGTGGTACGGGCCATAATTATTCGAACAATTGGTCGTCAGGACCGGCAATCCATAGGTATGGTGATAGGCCCGCACGAGATGATCGCTGGCGGCCTTACTGGCCGAATAGGGGCTATTGGGTTCGTAACGATGTGTTTCGTTGAAAGCCGGCGCCTGTGGCGCCAGCGAGCCATACACTTCGTCTGTGGAGACGTGCACAAATCGAAAGCGCCGTT
Organism: Nitrospira sp.; assembly: GCA_022843785.1. GTDB lineage: Bacteria > Nitrospirota > Nitrospiria > Nitrospirales > Nitrospiraceae > Nitrospira_D. The sequence continues at coordinate 44,326 of JALHMZ010000011.1, read as the reverse complement.
GGTCGTCACCGTCCAGTCCGTTCCAGTAGGCGCGCGCGGATTCGAGCAGATGAAAGGTGCCGACGATGTTGGTCTGAATGAATTCACCGGGGCCGTGGATGGAACGGTCGACGTGGCTTTCCGCGGCAAAGTTGAGTATGGCGCGCGGCTTATGCAGAGCAAGGAGAGACGGCACCAGCGCGGCATCGCCGATATCGCCACGCACGAAGATATGCCGCGCATCGCCCTCTAGACTGCTGAGATTCTCCAGATTACCCGCATAGGTGAGCCTATCGAGGTTGACGACCGGTTCGTTCTCTTGCGCCAGCCAATCGAGCACAAAGTTCGAGCCGATAAAGCCGGCGCCGCCGGTAACCAGAATGCTCATGCTCTTATGCTCATGCGTTCAAGAATACCTGCTACGACACTCGCTGAGAGAGGACCGGAGTAAAGCTCGGCACGAGCCGTTTGAGATCTTGCAGTAGGTCCTCTTCATCACCTGCCAATATTCTTGCCGGTAACTCCTTCGCCCACTGATCGAGGTCGCCGATTGGAAGAGGAGCGCCAATGGCACGACTGATCTTCGCATGGGCTGTCGTTACCACTTCCTCCCCTCCCTCAAAGAGCTCCTCATACAGCTTCTCTCCCCCGCGTAAGCCCGTATAGGCGATCTCGATATCCTTGCCCGGCACCAGGCCGGACAACACAATCATGTTCCGCGCGAGATCAGCGATTCTGATCTGCTCGCCCATATCGAGCACAAAGACTTCTCCACCCTGTCCCATCACGCTGGCCTGGAGAACAAGCTGGACCGCCTCCGGAATCGTCATGAAAAACCGCTTGATCTCAGGATGGGTCACTGTGACCGGTCCACCTCTTTTGATCTGTTCGGAAAACAATGGCACAACACTCCCGTTACTTCCCAATACGTTGCCGAAGCGAACGACCGTAAACTTCGTCGTCCCGTTCCTGTTGAACCCTTGAATCAAATGTTCAGCGATTCGCTTGGTCGCCCCCATGACACTTGACGGATTGACCGCCTTGTCCGTCGAGATCAACACAAACCGGTCGACTGCTGCCGCCAACGCGGCTTCTGCCACCACATGCGTACCCCAGATATTGTTTCTGACTGCTTCCTTGGGATTCAGTTCCATCAACGGCACATGCTTGTGCGCCGCTGCGTGAAAGACGATCTCTGGACTGGTCTGCCGAAATACCTCGGCCACACGGTCAGGCACCGTCACATCGCCAATGACCGGAAGCACGCCGACCTGGGGGTACGATGTTTTCAACTCCAGTAAAAGCGCGTGGAGAGAGTTTTCATACCGTTCAAACAGGACCAACGATTCAGGACCATACCGTGCGATTTGCCGGCATAATTCGGAGCCGATAGAACCGCCTGCTCCGGTAACCAAGACGGTCTTTCCTTCGATCAACGGATGCAGCTCCTGGCGATCAGTCTGGATCGGCTCGCGCTGCAGCAAATCTTCGAGGCTCATCGGCCGAACCTGCTGCAACGAGACGGGATCGCCGAGCAACCGTTTGACACTGGGCAGAATCTTGATCGGCGCCGTGCAACCTTCGGAAGCGGCGAGAATGGCTTGCTTCACCGTGGTCGAAGCCGACGGAATGGCCACGACAATTTCGTGGACTCCGAACCGGTCCGCCGCCGCCTTAATATCAACGATCCTCCCCACGACGGGAATCCCATGGATCTTCATCTTCCGTTTGACGGGATCGTCGTCCACAAAGGCCACCGGTTTGCTGTTATAGCCCGAGTCGGAAAGCATATCCCGCACAAGCAACTCCCCCGCGTTTCCCGCTCCAACAACCAGCACGCGCCTCGCAGTCGAACCGGTAATCTGGAGCCATTCACGAAACCATCGGACTGCCAATCGAATCCCGGCCAGGTACAACCCGCTCAAGAGGCCGGTGAGAATAATGACGGATCTCGGATACTGCGTGTTCCCGATGAGCAGATGAACCACCCCATAGAAGATCGTTGAACCGGCAAGAGATGCCCACAAGATCCTCGCCAAATCATGGATACCGACATACCTCCACAGCCCTCGTTGAATCCCAAATACCCACAAACCAGACCCGAAAACGAGTAAGACGACCGGAAGATAGTTCCACATGATGAGCCGATACTGCGGGGGAACATCTCCATCAAAGCGCAAGGCAAAGGCGGTGAGGTTCGCTGCGAGGATCAGACTCAACTGTGTACCGGCCACGACCCACGATCGATGGTCAAGCAGCAGACTTCCGTATCGGCCGGCTGCAGCGTGGAAGAATGTAGTGGTCCACTGTTTCATATCTGTCCCGATACCATGGGCAACGGTGTCTGGCGCCGATCATGCGGTCCAGCCAACATCATCCGCGCGGCCTCGATGACGCGGCTGGCAGGCAACTGCTGAAGACAGTCACTCAAACTATTGACGTGCCGATCACACCCTTCGCCAAGACAAGGTACACAATCTCCCTCGCCTTGTAAAAGGAACACGTTGCCCTGCCGCTGCGATCCATGTTTTCTCCACGGGCTGACCGCAAGAGGAAAATCCTTGGGCCAGGGGCCCCACTTGACCGGATTCGAAGGACCGAACAGGACGATTGTCGGCGCACCCACCGCCGCCGCCATATGGCTCACAGCCGTGTCTGTTCCAACATAAAGCGCAGTGCGGCTCAAGAGATAACCCAGCGCCGGAAGTCCGACCTGCCCCGCAAGATTTGCTGTTCCCTTCGGCAGACACTGGACCACGTCCTCGCAGAAGGCCCGTTCACCCGGCCCATCTCCGCCTGTCACGGCTATTGTCAATCCCTGATCTGCCAACCACCGTCCGAGTACCCCCCAACCGGCTACCGTCCAGGCTTTGTAGACAAACTTCGGCGAGACATGCAGCACTACATAACGCCTGGAGCCATCCGCAGCCCCAAACAACCTCCGGACTGAAGCTTCATCCTGATCCCGCCAGCTGACCACGGGAGTTGGACGTGAAGGAACATTCAACGGTTCAAGAAGACGGAGATTCATAGCGACTGTATGAATCTCCAAATTGTCGAACGGCACCCACTCATCAAGCAATCGCCGCTTCCACCAGGATTTCCTATCCGGCAACAGAGTTCCCACACGATATCGTCCCGCAACCCACGCATGGAACGTCGGGCGGTCACCGGCCAAGACCGAGATCGCAAGGTCATACTGGCGCCGGATCGAGCGGAGCAGCTTCAGATGAGTCCCACTCGGCGGATGTTCGATGATCGTCCAGATTCGGCGAAGATCGGGGTTGGCGGCCACGACACCTTGCGTCCCTTCGAACACGAGCATATCGACCGCGGCTTCCGGATACGCGACTTTGATTGACCGTACAACCGGTGTCGCCAACAGCACATCGCCGATCCGTCTTGTGCACACCACCAGCACACTTTGAATCTCCCGCTTCATCACAACTTCCGTCTCGTCTCAATCCCCATCTCAACCCCGCCCTTCGCCGTCAATCACCGCAGCGCCATATCGATCGAGACCGACAGCGGCCCGGATATCGACTGATCGGAGCAGATCGTCCAGTCGCTTCTGATTGGCCGGCAGCGTCATACGATCCTGCTCCCGATGCCACAAATGGAACACCGGCGCGGCGAAACGCGCGGTCTTGTGCTTGACACCGGCATGAAGAAGACGGATCACCAGATCGGAATCCTCCAGCCCCCATCCCTCATAGGATTCGTCAAGCCCGTTCACACGAATCAGGTCGTTCCGCCAGGCGGACAGATTGCATGTCTTAATCCCCTCCCACCGGTCCGGCGTCCATTTACGAAACGGCCCATCGGGTAACGTTACCAGTGGAAGGAATCGATACACCTCACGCCTCGACCAGGATCGCGCCCAATCCATCCAGCTCCAGGCATGAACCGGAATCCGCTCCGTTATGACGCGGCTGGTGAATGGTTCGGTGAGTAACACACGGTTAGCCCCCAGAAAGTACCCTGGTTCTGCCATCCGCTTATGAGCCCTCACGAAATGGCGGGACGGGACGCAATCGCCGTCGGTAAAGATAATATAGTCGGCATTCGTCGATGCGACTGCCCGGTTCCGGATCGCCGCGGCGCGGAACCCCCGATCCTCCTGCCACACATGTGCCAGCGGAAAGAGACCGCGCCTCGCAAATTCCTGCACAACCGCCGACGTCTCCTCTGTTGATCCATCGTCCGCCACCACAAGGGAAAAGTCTTGATCGCTCTGGCCGCAATACCCTTCCAGGACGACGGCCAAGGCATCCGGACGATTATAGGTCGTAACGATCACCGCGGTCTTCATTCCGACGACTGGCAGGATGTTGAAAAAGTCTGCCAGCTTTGTTCTCGCATCGCTCGGAAGCTCAACATACGGGAAAAGTATGCTTCGTCTCCTCGCGCACTGCGGCCGCGCTGGACAGCCTTTTTGAACATCCTGCACACCCTTCTACTTCAGCTCATGGCGTCATAATAGTTTTTTCAACCAGCTAGTCCGGCCGGCGAAGGGCCGGTTGCTTCGGAATCGGCCACTGTTCCTGCTGTTCAAATCGCTTCGCATAGCGGTAAAACGTCCCCTCGAAGTTTCCGAAGGCGATGACAAACCCGACCCAGCCGTCCAGGAAACCCCGCTTCGCCACATAATGTTTCAGAAACGACCAGATGCCATGCAAAAACGCTGTCCCCATCGACACCCGCTTACCATCGAGCTTCTGCGCACCAAGCGTGGAGTACCGGTTGGCTTTCTTCACGACTTCTTCGAAATTCCTGAATGGAATCTGCCAGATCGCATGCTCCAGCCGTCCGACCGGTTTGGCGGTCAGCAGTTCGTACCCTTCATGAACCTGCAGCTCCATGTATTTCATCGCACTCTTTCGAAACAATTGCGGCTGCCTGAAATTCGGGTACCAGCCTGAATGCCGGACCCAACGCCCCATGAAATAGTTCCGCCTCGGTACGAGATAGGCATCATGCGCAGGAGTTCCCGAAAGGAGGGCCAGAACTTCATCTCTGACCTCCGGCGTACATTGCTCATCGGTATCGATACTCAGCACCCACTCGTGCGTACAGGCTTCGACTGCGCGATTTCGCAAATGGCCGAACCCTTCAAACGGGATCTGCACCACCCTCGCCCCCAACTCCCGCGCAATCCGATCGGTGCCGTCGGTGCTAGCCGAATCCGCCACGATAATTTCGTCCGCCCATAGAACACTATTGACCGCTTCGGCAATCCGCTGAGCCTCGTTGTACGCGATGATGTATGCGGACAGTTTCAGCATGCTTCGGCCTGAGTGCTGGCCCTACTACCGGCTAATACGATACACATGACCCAGACGAAAAAGAGACCTTCTGTGTGATCGACAAGTAATGAATTGAATACGCATCCAATCGCCATGGCAATCACAACTCCTTGCCCTAGCTCCGCGTAGAGACTGTCGCTAGCCTGCCGACATTTCCGCCACAGCAGTCCGAACAGCCCCAGTATAAGACCGGCTCCGGCAACACCTAGTTCAGCTGCCGTCAAAAGATATTGATTATGGGGGTGAGCCGGTTTTACGGCGGCAGGGTCTGCCACTATCTCGGCATAGGCACGAGGAAAACTTCCGGTTCCCACTCCCACGATCGGATGTGCGGCGATCAGCTGCAAAGTATTCTTATACCACTCCATCCGCACTCCCACGGAAGAACTCTCCGGAGCTACCTGTTCAACTTGCGTCCGGTCTAGTTCAAGCACTGCCTTTTGCACGCGATGTTGGAACACCGGAGACAATGCGTATGAGCCAGCGACCAGGAGAATGACTGCTGTTCCTCCCACAAGAAGACCGCGAGCGCCGAACCGACGTTCGCACCATAATAAAATCAGCGCGCTCAAGATGACTTGTCCCGTTCGACCCCATACAAACATGAAGACATCGATCACCGCGCACAGAGCCAACACGCCTAGCCCATACCGTCGCCATGGTACGGTCTGTCTCACGGCAAGCGCCGCGAAGAGGAGCGCAGCAAGCGCCATGAGCACATTGTGGGTAAGCGACAGTCTAAACACCGTCGCATTGGCTGGATTGCCGTGAAGCCAAGAGCTTTCCGGAATCCATCCGGCAGCCAGACCCAGTGAGATCAACAGAGTGAGGCCCATGCTGAGACCGAACGCCCAGAGGCCTCGTTCACGCACAGCCGGATCGGCAAACAGCGGAACAAACACGAGCGGAAGGAGAAAATCATCGTACTTCCAGAGGTACTTCGCCCGCTCACCGAACGAAGCCAGGCCATGTGTCATCCCGATAGCGAGCAGGAGGAACAACCCCGGCAGCAGCAGCACATATCTGTCTCGACGGACGATTGCGGGGATCTCGGCGAATCGACCGCTGACAATCCAAGCGACAACGGTCACGACTAACAACACACCGTCGAAGCTTGTCGAGATCGGCAGACTGAACCCCAGCCCCGCGACCGCCCAACCGGCCACCGACGCAGCATGCACCTGAATCGCCCGGCCAGTCACCACAATCACTTCACCGCAAACGCGATGAGCGATTTTCGCAAAGAGGGCACCAGATCCTTTATGGCGGTCCCGACGGATTGCAACCGCCCCCACCCCTCCCGATACCGCCTGGACTTGAGGAACTGCACGTCTATGCCACTATACCCGGAAGCCCGCAACAAAATTTCAAGATCGGACTTCGTAAACTCACGGTTGTGCCGGCGCGGGAAAAACGACATCCCCTTGTAGAGAATCGGCGTAGCATGCAGGTAATGCTCTTCGTAGTCATAGGTGATATGCTTTCCGCGCAACATCCGGCTTCGATTCCGAAAGCTTGCGGCATTCGGCACATCGACTTCCACAATGCCGCCCGGCCTCAAGACTCGTCTGATTTCCTTCATCGCAGGCAGGTGCGAATGACTGAAATGCTCCAAGACCTGACAACACACCACCGCATCGAATGATTCGTCCGGATAAGGAATAGCATCAACCTCAACGTTGCACAGATGGAATGCAATGTGCTTGGCGCCATAGATATCGGGATGGGCCGTCGGTTGATCCTGGACATCGAGCGCATGGCACTCATGTCCCAACTCCGTCAACAATGACAGCAACAGCCCATGCCCTGCTCCCACATCCAACACCCGATGAGCCCCGCGTAGTGCCACGGCAATGTCACAGAACCGGTCGATACTCCCCTTAAACACATCCTCCAGTTCAACATCGCCCCGTTGGAACAGCCGGCCTTCCTCGCGGAACTGAACAGCCAGCTGCAATACATCGCTCTTATTACTCGGCTGAGCCCGCAGATGGCTGACCGAGGCAGACGCGCCGACAGCCTTCGGCTCAGTGCCGGCCCGGACAAGGTCACTGTCCATCGAACGCACCTTGATTGGAAATCCGCCGTTCCACGATTGAAACGGATTGGCTCAGTCCGAAAAACACAAGCGCCCAGATTCCCACGATCAATAGTTGATAACCGCCAGGCATCTGCTGAAAGGCAAGCGCGCCGATCCCGCAGGCACACATCACCCCGTACTCTGCCAGGGAGGTTTTTCGATGGCTCCATCCGCTTAACACAAGCCGCTGATAATAATGCGTGCGATGCGCCTGCCAGAACCGCTCGCCTTGCACCATTCTCCTCAACAGCGTCACAGTAGCATCGACGATGAACGGGGAAAAGACCAGCATCGGGAACCACAGCGACCAGGTTCCATCCCGCCAGCCGATCAGACCAAGTCCAGCCGCAAGATACCCGAATGTCGTGGAACCTGCATCCCCTAAAAACATCCGGGCCGGATGAAAATTGAACAGGAGAAACGCCCCGGCAGCCACCGCAATGCACAGGCTTACGAGAGCAAGCGAATGATCGTCCGCCAGCCAGGCCGCGATCGAAAGAAACCCGAATCCGAACAACGCCATGCCGCCGGCCAGCCCGTCCATTCCGTCCATGAAATTATAGAGGTTGATCATCCACACCGTCGCCACAATCGCGAGCGCGATCCACAAAAGCCCCAGCTGATCGGCCATGAGGCCGGTCACGCACAGGCCCGCCGCGATAAAGTGCGCAATCAACCGCCCGACAATCGGGAGGCCGACAAGATCATCGAGAAAGGACACCCCGACAAGGAACGCGGCGCCGATCCACAGCGGCCACCACGAAACCGGTGAGGCAAGCAGCACGCCGGTGGCAATACCGGCCGCCACTCCCATTCCTCCAGTACGAGGCACAGGCCGCTCGTGAAGCGAACGCTCATTGGGATGGTCCAGGATTCGGTCGGAAAATGAGCGAAGCAACACCGTGATCGCCAGCCATGTCACGGCAAACGATGCGACCGGAGCCCCGTACAGGCACAGCGAACATGATTCGATCATGGGAACATGACAAGCATGGATATGAATCCTGTTGTGATCATCTCGGAACCTGACCGATCTGTGAAGGCCGGCCACGGTACCAGGCGGCTGTTTCAGAGAACCCTTGGTAGACAGAATAGGGAGGGCACCAATCCAATTCATTCCCGATCTTCGACGAATCGACTTGCAGCGAGCCAAGCAGCCGGTCGATCATCGCCTGTTTTCCCGCGACCGATCCTATCCAGCGAAGCACTGACAGAGGAACGGGCCACAAACGCGCGGGCAGTTCCAAGGCTTTGGCGAATCGTCGAATCAATTCAGGCGTAGAGAGGTCTGCTCCGTCGCTCACAAGATAGGTTTGCCCGGCAGCACGCACGTCCTTCACACAACAGGCGAGGGCATCAACCAGATTCCCCAGATAGATTAAACTGCGGTGATTGTGCACAGATGCGAGCGGGAGAGGAATTCCACGGCGGATAATATGTAGAAGTTGCAGAACATTCCCTCCGACGCCTGGTCCATACACGAGCGGCGACCGGATAACGACGATCTCCAGGCCCGTTTGGGATGACACCCGAGCGAGTGCCTGCTCAGCTTCCCACTTGGAAATCCCGTACGGATCTTGCGGATTCGGAAGATCCTGTTCGGTGAATGGACGGGCGTTGCTTTCCCCGTTCACCTTGATCGAGCTCAAGTACACAAATCGACGGACACCCTGCAAGGCAGCGGATAGGGCCAATCGTTCCGTCCAGTCGGTATTGACCCGGCGAAACTCACGCAGAGGGTCTACAGCATTGTCGGCCATGACATGGACCCGCGCCGCCAGGTGAACGACCGCCGATACTTGCTGCAGTGCATGTCTGGTTTCACCCTCCGGCGATTGGTCGTGCAGCACGACCCACTCAAGGCCCTTGGATTCCGGGTCCCCATGTTGCGACAATTTCGCCCGATCCCGCACTGCGCCTCGAACGAGCAACCCGGAGGAGTGAAGCCGACGGCACAGCGCCGACCCGACAAACCCGTTCGCCCCTGTTACTACCACTCTGGTCATGCATACCCGGGCAATCGACCAGACGCAGAAGAGGTCTTGAGAAGCTCGTGGTACAGACGCATCATTTTCCCCGTAATGCCGGGAACCGACCATTCGGCAACAACCAATTCTCGCCCGCATCTCCCCATTGCTTCCCGAATCTGCGCATCGGACAACAGTTCGCCAATGGCTGAAGCAAGCGCGGCCGAACTTTTTGGAACAACCAGAATCCCGTTGGATCGATGCCGTACGACATCACGACAACCAGGCACATCCGTCGCCACCAGAGCCTTCCCGCAAGCCGCCGCTTCAAGCAACACTTTTGGAAGGCCTTCCCGGTATGAAGGCAGCACAACGACAGTCGCTGCTCCATAGACGGCTGCCATATCTTCCCGATGTCCCCACCACTCAACGACCCCTTCCTCAACCCACCGATCCAACTGGGTCTTGGGTATCGCCGCCGGATTATCCACGTCGCAACGACCGACCAGCACGAATCTGGCTTCCACTCCATTGGCTTTCAGGTTGCGCGCCGCCTGGACGAACTCCCCGATGCCCTTGTCCCACAACATCCGCGAGGGCAAAATGATCAGCGGCGTTCCTGAAGGAGATGGCGTTGCCGAAAACTCAGCGGTATCGACCCCCGATCCAGCAATAATGCGTGTGCGGATCGACGGCACAATTCCCTCTACAACCAATTGATCACGATCAGCCTCGTTCTGAAAGAGGACCGTGGAACGACTTAATCCCACGGTTACCTTCAAAGCCTGCCTCATCACGCTGTGCAAGACACTGTTTCGCCGCTCCGGCTCCGTGAAGGCATAGCCGAGTCCAGCAAAAGCGTTGAGGACCACCGGTACCCGTGCGATCCAGGCGGCCAGGGACCCATAGAGAATGGGCTTCATCGCGACATGGTGAACCAAATGCGGTCGAACCCGACGATACAGCTGAGCCAGTTCTGCAATCGCGCACAGCTCTCGAAGAGGATTGCGGCTCCGACGGAGTACCGAGATCGGGGCTAGGTGAAATCCTTCTCCCTGGATGCGTGCCCCATGATCCGTGACACGGGTGGCCACAGTCACATCAAACCCCGCATCCCGCGCGGCACGGGCGAGATCCAGCCGATGCGACCAGAAATACCAATCCTCAGTGATGAGATAAAGCAGGCGCAAGCGATCGGTCATGTGCGCTTAACCAGGCTTGGAACATCAGCACATTCCAGAGGAAGTATTGCCAGTTACGTCGACCTGATAGATGTTCAACCCACTTGCTACGGATCAGGGCTGGAGCAAAATAGCCCTCACGCCGGAGCCTCCCCTCATCAAGCAATGCCTCGGCCCAGTCTTTCAGATCCCTTCTCAGCCAGGAGTCCAGTGGAACCCCGAAACCCATCTTAGGCCGCTCAATCAGTTGCTGCGGCACATACCGGGCCAGCACCTGGCGCAACAACCACTTACCCAGACCGTGACGGATCTTCATGTGCGACGGCAATCTCCAGGCCCATTCCACCACTCGATGGTCCAGCATCGGCATGCGCGTTTCCAGACTCACGGCCATCGCCGCCCGATCCACCTTGGGCAGAATGTCGTCGGTCAGGTATCCTACCAGATCGTGAAACATCATCTGTTCGCTCAAATCCTGTCGTGTCAGGAGTCTCGCCTGCTCATCGGCCCATATTCCACTCTCCGTCGCACCGATGACGAGCGAGTCTGGCTCACAATGCTGTGAGACCAGGCGCTGATAGAGTTCTCCGGGATTCGCGACATCGATGACACCGGCCAATTTGTGAATCTTATCGCCGAGCGCCGACATCCGCAGGGAAGCCGGCAGACCGGGGCGGACCATCCGCCCGAGTTGGTCCCACCGCTCCGGTGACACCCGCGTCATGAGTCCCGCCGTCATCCGCCGCAACGCCACAGGTACCGGTGCGATCGCGCCCCAGATCGAACGGCCCCACGCATAACGATTGTATCCTCCGAACAACTCGTCCCCTCCATCCCCTGACAGCGCCACGGTGACATGCTGCCGGGCAAGACGCGCAACCAGATGCGTCGGGATCGCAGACACGTCGGCAAACGGCTCGTCATACATTGAGGGCAGATTGGGTATCACCGAACGTGCATCACTTGGACTGACATACAACTCGGTATGTTCAGTCCCCAGATGCTGCGCAACTGCTTTGCCATGCGTTGCCTCGTTATAGCCATCCTCCTGAAATCCGATCGTGAATGTCTTAACAGGACGGGAGCTCTGGGCCTGCATCAATGCCACCACCGTCGAAGAATCGATACCACCAGACAAGAAGGCGCCAAGCGGCACATCCGCGACCATTTGTCTCCGCACGGCATCGCGAAGAAGCTGGTCCAACTCCTCGATCGCGGATTGATCCGTCAGATCAAACTGTGCATCCTGGCCCGCGGCTGCCAATGCCGACCAGTACGGCTTCGGCTCAGGCCACTGTCCACCCTGCGACGTCCCAGCTAGCCTGAGATACGTCCCTGGCAAGAGTTTCCGAATACCGGCATAGATGGAGTGCGGCAGCGGGATATAGGCATACCTCATGAAACAGGCCAACGCGCCGCGATCAATTTCACGACTCCACCCCGGATAGGCTTCCATCGCCTTCAGTTCTGATGCGAAGAGAAAGGTATTCCGGTGCCAACCGTAGTAGAGCGGCTTTTCCCCGATCCGGTCGCGAGCCAGAATCAGAGACTGTTCAACCCCATCCCACAAAGCCAACGCAAACATCCCCACACTAGTCTGAAGCGCTTTCTCAATGCCCCAAGCTTCAACGGCCGCCAACAACGTCTCCGTATCAGAATGGCCACGCCACGGCACATTTCCAAGCTGCTCTCGAAGTTCGAGATGATTGTAGATTTCTCCGTTGAATACGATCACATAACGACCTGACGCTGATCGCATCGGCTGATGCCCGGAAGGCGACAGGTCGAGAATCGATAGTCGTGCATGCCCCAAACCCAGACCGGCTGATGGATCGCACCACACGCCTGTGTCATCAGGCCCGCGGTAACGGATGGCTTGGACCATTTCAGCAACGACCAGGCTGAGGTCAGACCTTGTGTGTTTTAAGACGCCGGCGATACCGCACATATGCAAGACGATGGTTATAGCCCACGATGTATAGTTCTCCCACCTGCACTGAACCTGGCACGAAGCCGTCGCAGTTGGTTCATGAGTCTACCGGCGAGCCATTCACCAAACGCCAGACTCATGCCGGTACGGACACAGGCTTTGAGACCAGTCCAGGCCCATACGGCACGCCCAGGCCGCAACCCGTGCTTGGCTTGAGCCCGTGCGGTTTCCAAAAAAATCTGCATGCCGCGCCGAGCCTGACTGCTGAGGCCTCCCGTCTGCATACCAACTACAATGGGCCCATCCATAAACTTTGCCTCACACTCTTTCAGCTCCCGTAGCAGCCATTCATAGTCACCTGATATACGGAACGATTCATCGAAATACCCGTGCTCCGCGAACAGAGAACGATGGCACAAGACCGCTGGGTGAGGAAGCGCCATGCGGTCACGGAACTCATCACGAATTTCCTCCCACGGCTGACCAAATGTCTCAATGAGCTCCCCACTGGGAGAGACGAATCCAACTCGCCCGTAGATAACGCGAATGCGGGGGAAAACCCGGTCCCCTTCGCACAGCAAGCGCTCGAGCGCATCCGCGGACCACAGATAGTCATCGGCGCCAATAAACCCGATCCACTCGCCCCGCGCGTGGGCAAGCCCTTTGTTCCATGCGCTGTACACACCGGCATCCGGCTCTGATATCCAGTACGAGAACCAGTCGGCGTTGCGCCGGAGAATATCCACCGTTCCGTCCGAAGAGCCACCGTCAATCACAATCAATTCGCGCGACTGACATGTCTGCGCGGCTATGCTATCGAGACAGCGAGCAATCGTTGATGCGGCATTATACACAGCAATAATGAGCGTCACGCGAGGCGTTTGGATGGTCGCGGCATTCATGAACGGTATGACTTCGTGGAGGCGTTGGTGGCACACATGGGCAAGACCAAACCAACTCGGACCTTGAGCGGTCGATGAATATTGAAAACGATTGAGATGTTACACGGGAGCGCGTCCTCCACAAGACTGGCATCTTCTTCGGCACAGATAGGGTGAATCATCTGATTCCCCGGTTCCATCTCCAGCTGGAAGTCATGTTTTCGTCCAGTGTTTCGGCTGATCAAGCATGTATCGGCCCAGATCAAGAATGCTTCGAGTCATCCGTTCGCCGAAAACACGCCACATGAGCATTCTCAGATAGACCTTGATGACAGACCATACCCAAAGAACAGGTGGGAACTTCTGCCCATGCTTTCGTTGAGCTCGCCTCGTCTCAGACAGAATGCGCAAGGCGGAGTCCGGCTTGCTGCTGATTCCGCCCTGTCGGACACCGGCAATAATAACATTCGGAACGAATATGGCCTCGGCGGTTTTCAGTTCGCGCAACAACATTTCATAATCCCCGGCGATGCGAAACGATTCATCGAACGGACCATGCTGTTCAAATAAACTCCGGTGATGCATCATGCCGGGATGCGGCAGAGACGTGCCTGCCAAAAACCTAGCTTTCACTGTTGCCCACGGCAATCCCATCGGGTAGAGCTTTTCCCCTTTTGCGCTTACTAGCATATTCTGCCCGTACAGGACCCGAATGTTGGGCGGCAGGAGTTCCAGTTGTTCACTCATCCTATCCAGAACATGTGTATCCCAGAAATAATCATCGGCCCCGAGGAAGCAAATCCATTCGCCGGTCGCCTTCGGCAAAGCCTTGTTCCACGCGTGATAGATTCCCCGGTCTGGTTCCGAAACCCAATAGGCGATCTTCTCGTTGTTTGCTTTTAAGAGCTCGACCGTTCCATCATTTGACCCTCCATCGATCACGATCAGCTCCTTATGGGGATACGTTTGCCCAGCAACACTGTCGATGCACTGCTGTACAGTCCCCTCGTTGTTGAACGTCGCAACAATAACGGAAATCAAGGAATTCACCGTGAATCTTCCAGACTGAACCAGATTGTTATGCACAACGGGGCCGCTCTGATGATTTGCCATATCCGTCATGAGGCAGACCTACACCCATGCCTTTGAACACGAGCCTGGTCACGGAATTACATTGGTCTTCATCGCGACCTGAGTACCTCCCAGTACAAAGCCATGTACCGGTTGCCCATCACTGCAAGACTGTAATCCGATACGGCTTTCGCTCTAGCAGCTCGCCGCAATCGTTCCTGTTCCGGATGCCTTATCAACCAATCTATCCCTTGAGCTAAATCCGTCGAGTCAAATGGCCGCGCCAGCCATCCGTTGTTTTGGTGATCAATCATGTCTGGCAATCCCTGAACAGCAAACGCGGCACATGGCGTCCCGCAAGCGAGAGCTTCAACGACAGTGTTCGGCAGGTTGTCCTCGCGAGAAGGACACACAAATGCATCCGCCGCGGAATACACTTGAGCCAAACCGATGTCGTCAGCGACGCTTCCCAACTGACGTATGGTGACATGAGGAACATGTTCGGCAAACACTTTTCCATGCCCAAATACCAATAACGTCAGTGGTGTCTTCACATAGCGCAATGCATCACACAGCAAATCCCATCCTTTTCTTGGATCTGTCACTGACTGGGCACCAAAAAGCAATACAGGGACATCGGACTGTATACCGAGACACTCGCGCGCGACCGACTTCGGCATGGGCTTGAACACCTCAGTGTCAAGTCCGTTCGGAATAACTTCAATCCGTTTGCCTGCAAACAAGCTGCTTTGCCCGGCCATCTCTGCTAACCACCGACTTGGGGCAACCACTGTGATATCAAGCTTTTCAAATGCCGTTGTTTTCCGCCGCATCAGATAGCGTGAATGATCGCTCTCGCTCCTGCTGCCAAGCTGTGGACAACAACCGCACAGACCCTTGAAACCTTCACATCCTTGCGTGTAATGGCATCCGCCGGTAAACGCCCATGTGTCGTGGAGCGTCCATACAATAGGACAAGTCACTCGGGCAAGTTCCTCCATCCCGAGCAAACCAGCGCCCACCCAATGCAAATGAATAAGTTTGGATTTGAAATTCTTGAGGCGTATCCGCAATGGATTCGGCCAAAAGTCGAGGGAAAAAGGCACCTGCTGCCGCCTAGGATAAAAACGGAGGGGAATCCTGTCCAATCGAGCCAACTCTTCTGCCAACATTCCAACCGCGGATGAGCGCAGGTGCCCACTGATATGAGGATCATCAGGATCCTCTTTCGTTAACGTAAGGTAGCGGACGGTGAGGGGATGTTTTCGGATTTCAGAAAAAATCCGATAGGCGGCACGGGCTGCACCTCCGTGTCTTTCAAAGGTATTGACCACGAGGGCATCAATCTCGCCATCACCGGCAATGAGACCGTTCGCATTATTCACCTTCCAACGCATGTCTGTTTCAAAATGAACTGTATGATGGGAAGCTGTTTCAAGAAGATTGAACACTGGCGCACAGCCAAAGGCTACGATATTTTGACAAACGTTGCGTTGCTGCCTTCAACGGCGACACAGCGCATGCCAGAACGCACAAGAAGATCGATGTGCCGACCAATCCGTTCATTCGCTTTGTTGTCGAGAGGAGTGTGGGCTTCGTCAAATTCAATGAGCAAGAGCCGAGGCAAAATGCCCGACGCCGCCATGTCTTCAATGACCCCATACTCTGCGCCCTCGATGTCGATCTTCAGCAGATCTATCGAGCCGTCACCTTGCCGGTCCATGATGCTGGAGAGGCGGAGACAGGGTGCAGTAAAGTATTTCTCGGTTTTCTGCAGATTAACAACCGAACAGGACACATGAGCTGGGTTTTGAGGCAAAAAGAATTTCATTTCGATGTCTTTGTCAGCCAACCCAACCGGTAGGAAGTTCAGCCTTTCGAAATGCGTATCGGTGACCGAGTAATAGTCTGTTCTGCTGTTGTTCACGGGAAACTGCGTACCTAAACGTACAGCTTGCTCCAGATCTTGAAAGTGCTGAATGGCCCTCGGCGTCGGATCAATGATTCGCACGTAACAGCCAAACCGTTCGACCAAAGCACATTCAAAACTAATATCTTCGCCGGCCCCTGCGCAGTAACACAGACTCTCCTCCGTGAGCCCACTATTCGCTGGAATAATCCACCCGCCGTACACAGTACCAAGACGCAGGAGATCAGAATCGTGGTGCAAAGCGGCGGGGTCAACAAAGGGAAGCAGCGGCGAACCCCCTTTGGGCCCCTGTGTCAAAGTGCGCAATGATCGCACCACTTTCGAAAACAGGTGCCTCATAGCTATCTACGACTGTGCACTCCAAACCACACGCAGAACACCCCGTGCAACGTCGGGAACATCGCTCCATAGAAAATAGAACACATAGGAAGGGGAACCATCAAGGCTATTTGCTTGCTTCCATAAAAAGCGAATCTGGCTTTCGAGTTCGCCCTTCAACTGTATCAAGTTGATAATCTTGAAACTCTGGAATAGAGCTTTCCCCTGCCTGGCAACATCGCACATTCCGGAATCCAGATGTTTCAAGAAGTTGCCGGAGCGAATATCGATCGTACATCCAAAGATGCGCCTCGCCGGACCGACGAAATATCCCTTCTCTCACCGCAAGTGATCCATCTTTCCCTAAGAACACAGTGGCCAGCAGCGCGACTATTTCTTCTCTTATTCGTCGAAGATAATGCCTCACGTTTCGGATATTGCGCTTGCGGGAAGCTGCCTTGAATCCTTCCCCATTGTCCATCAAACGTTCAGCCTCAAGCCCGATGCGCGAGATGACGAACTTTGCATTGGGCAGTTTACCTCCTCTAAGATAGCTGGACATGGCACCACCCGAATTGTGCCGCACCAGCTGATCCAACATCTCTATAAGTATCCACTCGTAATCATGTTGGGCCTCGATTGAACCACCTTCGACCGCTTCCAACAGCCTCAAATAATCGCGCACAACCGATTCCAGATCAGGCACAACCAATCTAATGATTCCCTCTTTCCTTATCACGCGATAGCATTCAGCCAGGAGTGCCCTTGCATCAGTACGCGTTAAGTGTTCAAGCACGTGAGCGGCGTAACAGACATCTACAGACGCATCTTCAAACGGCAAACTCCGCCGAAGATCCAGGTACTTCACCTGTGGAGTAACCGGCGCAACATCGAAGTTGCGCCATGCCGGATGAAATACTGAGCCACAGGCCAGGTTCACTAACACCAGGCCATGAGAACTCGAACTATCTAAAGAGCGACTCATATGAGTGGATCGCGACGTGCGGCTTTGGATACTACGTTGGGGAGCAGCCGTTTAACGCCACCGCCAACCACATCCCCTCTCGCCTTACATACTGAAGCGTTGCAGAATGCGTGCGACCAGCGAGCGCTTGGGCGGCACGAAAGCATCGTAAAAACCGCGTGTGATCCTCGCATCGATATTGTGGGCCTGGCAAAACTTGCGCGGTATCCATTTTTCATCGAATGACGTATGCTCCCAGCGAATATTCCGTCCACAATGTGTACCCGAATGGTCCTGCCCGATATTCATGACCAGTGTCTTGACCGGATAGACGCAATGCATGCGATTGGCATGGTGTCCGTAACAGAATCGTATCGCCCAAGAGTCAATGCGCCCTTCGTGTTGCATCTTCAGCATTCCACTCATGTCGGAGCCACCTCGATTAAACGACTCCTGCGCAGTCTGGTCCCGCATAAAAGTCTCGTAATAGTCCATGCCCCAATCAACTCGCTTCCAGCGGTCGATCCACGTCGCCCATCCCCACGAACAGCATCGAAACGAGGCATAGGTATCCCAAGAGTAATCACTTGGGATCGGCAGCGTTGTTTCAGGAAAGTTATAGCCGCCGATCGAGAACGCCTTCGGATCACTCTCATAGTGATCAAGGGCTGCGTTCATATACTCAAGAAAATTCGGCGACGTTACGAGATCATCCTCTAACACAATGATCCGCTCGTATTCATTCATCACTGCTGTCACACCATCGATGATAGAATTAGCCAATCCCCAATTCCGATCTCGCTCGACGATCTTGACTGACTTGAATCCACCTATTGTCCTGATGTACTTCCGCACTTCGCACACTGATTCATCCGCCGAAGAGGTTTTTGCTGCATCTGAAAATATGAACAAATCGCTGTGCGTGACCAACTCGTTCTTCAGCAAAGCCTCAACTGTCCGGCGGGTGTGAACCGGTCGGTTGTAAACGAACAGTGTGATCGGTGCGTTCACCGTGTGAATACCCTGAGCAGGATGGGCATCGTCCTAGGAAATCCCGAAGCTAGCGCTAGTCCAAGAACCCGCCTTTGGTGACATTGCCTATCCTTGCACCGTGGAGGATCGTACGAGTTTACAATCCTGAGCTGCAGGATCTCCGAAAAGCACAGATGCTGTAAGAGCTAAGGACGATTCAATATATTGATCCTGTTGATGAACGTGGTTTATCGGAGGCTGCCCAAGCCAGACGATCAGGTCACTTTCCTCCCCTCGCGTCCAGGAGAACCTTCCGCTGGCAATATCAGCCTCGTAGATTGACTTGGCTTCCTCTCCGAACAGCAAGGTGGGAACACCAAACGACTCTGCCTCATAGCAGCACGAGCTATATCCGGTAATATGATGAGTCACTTCCAAAAACTCGTCATACAGATTTCGCTTTTGATCGGCGATTGCAAATCGAGAAGGATTGACCGAGGCCAACCGCTTCTCACAGTATTTCAACCCACCCTTGAAGTTCGGGTGGTTGCGAAACCGGATCCGCCAATCGGAAAACTGACCATCCTGGAGGAACTTGACGATGAAGTCTGGAATCGGTTCCTGACTCACTCCTTGTGGACCCTGCATTGTAAACAGGATTGTCCGATCCGACACGGGGCGGGCCACAGAGGGGTTAACAAAGGTACGATACCAATCAATCCAAGGAAACCCACCAACAAAGGGTCTATGCGTTGTACGGTCGGGGGATGCGCGCAGAATATCGTGACAACTTGGACGCCCCCAGCACCAGAATCGATCGGGCATCATTCTGTACCCGCCATCCGGTATCCTCGTCCACCAGGAATACATCCCCTGATACTTCCCTTGCTTCCCGTGCTGAACATCGATCACCTCGATGCCCGCGTCTTTCGCAGCCGCAGTCAGTCCCATCATGTCGGGGAAGTACCAGCTTGTCAGATACAGCCGTTTCATCCGCGGCATCGAGGCAAACAACGACTTGCCAGTGCTGTACCACCTTTCAAACCCCCTCAATGCTGTGAAGAATTGCGCTGACAGCTCTCGGTCACATAACCCCGCCTGATGCGCGATATCTCTGATCCACGGACCGACGGAGTGTTCAATGCTCGCTGCACGTCCCACCAATCTGGGACGTAGCGGAAATCCAGGAAACAGGAGTCGCAGGCCATCAGGGGGAGGTCCAATGTAGGCCTTGGCTGCAGAACAATGATTCCGGGCGATGAAAAACAGCGGATCAATGATTCGGTCAAAGTACTGTTTCGTTTCACCCATGTATTGCAGATAGACCGGTCTGGAGACGAATAGCAGCGTCTCCTCCAACCGTTCAGTCTGATGCCGGAGAACTGTTTGAGCAATGTTGTCATACAAGACCGATGCAAGCCTCCTGGCTTGGGAAGCAAGCCCCGGCTGCTGAGCAGACCCCTGTTGTTCATTCGCAGAACCTGCACGCAACAGCTCCGTCCATAACACATGCCTCAGCAACGGCCATAGCTGAATTGCGCCCATACACCTTTCATTGACCTCGTTTCCTTGCTCAAGCTGAACTAGAATCTCGCAGGCTTCAGCCGTGCTTCGCGATTTCCGAGGCGAATCAGGTGATGCAACATCTGGCATAACTGTGCGGTTCAGCACGCCTTGCAACCGTCCACACTCACTTGATGAATTGGCCAAGACCCCTGTGGATCAAAGAACACGATCCGCTACCTATTCAGACGCATCTATCGATTCAGAAAGACTACGTTGCACTTATTGGCTGGACCGACAGGATCGTGGAAAGAAAAGCAACAGAAGGTTCTCGCACGATGAATGATCAACGTTGCGGCTACGGATGCTCCAATCCTTTAACGTGGCTCCATTGTAATGTCGTGGTCATCGCGTCGTTGAGCTTTGTCCATCACTCGATCACCGATCAACCGACTTCCAGCAGGGTTCAGCCAGCGAGCGAGGTTTAAGGGACCCACGAGCCACCAACCTGGCGTCAGCGGACGATCACCGTATTTGCGGCTTGGAATCGGATAGGTATCAGCCCGCAGGACGCATCGTTCTCTTCCTGGCCCCACAATGCCACCGCGGTGAAATCCATCCGGGTCAAAGATCACCAGATCACCAGCCTTGGCCTCCACTGCGACCGGATTCTGAATCCTGTGTGGCGGCACATCGTTCGGGATATGCTTCACAGGAGTCCCAGACAGCATGTGATAACCAGCTCGATAGTGCCCTTCCCAATGCGTTCCCGGACAGTATTCGAACGCACCCTCATCAACCGTTGTATCCCTCAAATACATCCAGAATTTGAGGGTCTGAATACGGTCAAAATGCCAGGGCAAAATCGGCACAGGGCACGCTCGCAGATGTACCAGCAAGACTTGGCCGTTCAACTCGTACTGATGGGGGGCGAAATATGCCTGAGCGACTTCATTCATGAAGTCCGAGTGAAACACCTGCTGAAATTCTGGATAGCCATCGCCCACGGCCTTTATCGGATCGATGGTCGCTTGACGTCCTTCCGGGTTAGTCGGATGCCCAAACTTCTTGTTGACGCAAGCCCGATCGTTGTCCAAAAGTTCAAAGAATGCCGCTCGGAGCGCGGCCAGGACACGTTGATCCAAGAAATTCGGAATGATGGTGATTCCATAACGAACTAACTGATTGATCACGGAATCGACTGTGCGTTCTGCCTCAAAAACCAACTGCGTCATTGTCCCGGTCTCTTTCCATAATTACTGGAATCGACGCCGCTAGCATGATGTCCGACACATCGCAGTACTGGTTGATACATCCCAACCAACCTTTGACCATCAAACCCGCGAAACCTTGTCTCAATTACAATAAGGATTTATGCGGAATCCATGCATCAATGTCATTCGACGGCTTGCGAAAAATCATGAGATAGCTATTCGGCCTGGCAATAGTTGTCACTGAATTTATCGAAGGTATCCGGCCTAACACCTTCTTAGCGGCTTTCATGAGCTGCACTTTTGCTAACATGGGCCAACTCATTGCAGCAACCGGCTCAACTGGCATCCATGCGATAATATCGAACCCTGCCGAAATTGCCGCGCGACGATATTCCGATTCTCTAAAAAAGAAATCATACCGGGGAAGCTTTGGATCGGGCGTCGAGGGGTCAATACCTAAGCGCTGTCTGTAGTGCTGCTGCAGGGATTGACGAGGCTGAAAATCGCTGAACGCAGGCTCATGCGCAATCAGATATCCGCCTGGCTTTAGATTCTCGGAAATCCTGACCATGGTATCCCCAAGCGCGTAAGAATGGTGAATGGCCCCCATGGCAAACACATAGTCCATCGGTGTGGGGGCTACAAATGTGGTGAAATCGCATATCTCAACTCTGTACCGATCAGCACTTACGGAATGCACGTTCATACAATGGTGAATCGTCTCCACAACTGCACTGGTGGATTCCAGCAAGATGGCATGCGTTTCCTTTCGCTGGCTCAAAATATAGGCACTGAAATAACCAGTCCCTGCACCAATCTCAACAAAATTCCCTCGAATAGGTGATCTAATGACCTTCTCCGCCAACGCAATACACCCAAGCCGATGTAATTTACCGACACGATACGATTCCGCTGTCGTGTATTTTCCTTTGAGGCTATTGTAATTCTCCTCTTGGAAACTAAACTCCGCCTGTATCGTCATACTCGATCCATTTTTCTCTTCATACAAGGGCTACGGGCAGAAAGTCACGGCACCCCATCCCACATCTCGTGAGAGCGTGATGCTCGCACAACTGCCATGGATCAACTACGCAGATGCACTGTTCTTGGCTCTGAAACCTTCTCGCTCAACCATTTCCCGATCCGCATACACGGCAACTCGATAAGCACAAACGCCAACCACGAGCTCGCGGCAATGGCAATCGTTGCGACCAAGAACCGCATCGCCCCTGGGGCGATATATGCGTTGACAACCTGAAATATTTGAAAGTGGAGCAAGTACCAGCCAAACCCTACGACCCCCATAAACCGCAGAATCGGGCTACTAAAAACCGTGAGCATATATCGATTCCCCTGGGAGACACTGATAATGCTCAGCGCGAACACAATGCCATAGGCAAGCGTCATCCACCGCAAGTTATAAAGAGGTTGATTAAACCAAAGAAATGATTTCGACACACATACCATAGTGCCAGCTATTGTGATCGCCAGAAGCACAGCAATAAGGCCTTCCGGCAATTTACGGGTTACAAAAGCGGCTATACTTCCACAGATCAATACATCGAGAAACTGGCCTTGATGATGTATATCCACAAGTTTTGGTGGCGGCAACGTTCCTTTAAAGGCTAGAAGGAACCAGACAAAATACGTCGCGGCTCCTATCCCCAACCACCGGCTACCGAACTTGGAACCGGCCCATACTAACGACGGCAACATCAAATAGAAATTGAACTCCGCTGCAAGAGTCCAAAAGACACCGTCCCCCTTGATGAAAAGCATATGCTTAAGAAAGCCTTCTGTCCCACCCTCCACATAAAGGTAGCGTGGTGAATAGTAACCGTATGACTGCGCAATAAGACCATGAGCAGAACTGCGAAGTACAGCGGTACTATCCGGAAGAATCGGCGGATATAAAACTCTTTCACTCCTTGCCCCAATAACAAATTCCGCGTGAGCAAATAACCGCTGAGAACAAAAAACAGGTAGACACCGACAATCCCAATCCCATGAAAGTTCAGCCACGATATAGTCGATATTTCTCTCCCTGAAGCATGGCTCAGAAATACAAGCAACACTGCCAATCCGCGAATTCCGTCCAGCGATTGAAGGCGTTTATCCGAGTTCACAACGAGGAAGAGCACACTATAGCTAACGAGTCAGCCGCTGACATACCCAGACTTCACCAGGGTTTCAGCAATCGTAAAATCAATCTCGTTATCGATATCCAGCGAGATATCTCGATCCATCAGATATGGCCGCGCGCCTTGATACAGGGTTCGCAAATCCGGTTGCGCCAGGTCCTCGGCCTTTCGGACGTACACCGCACCGTTCGGGTGGTAGGCAGCGCGTTGGTCCTGACTGCGTGTGTTGCCCGTCACCATTGCCCCATCCGGAAAGGCCGGCTGCCAACCAACCTGATCATCGACATAAAACGCGAAGGAAATCGGGAATCCATAGGTCGTCGCTGAAAAGACCGGCTGACTGTGCTGCTCGAATAACGTGATGGACTCATCAATGTGCCTGTGGGATCGAAACGGAACCGTGGGCAGTGCCAGGACAACACAGTCTCCCCGGCCGGGAAATAGCTTTTGATGATTCGACTTCAGATAGTCGAAAATCTTCACGTTATCCCCGGCTTCGGTTGCCGATCGACAATCCCGGACAAGCTTGTCCGATTTGATATGTCCACGGGCGATCTCCCAATACTCCTCAGAGTCGGTTGAAAATACGACACGGTCGATCCGCTCCGATCGCACACACGCTTCCAGCGTCCAGACGACCAGCGGCTTACCCGCGAGCACCTTCACATTTTTTCCAGGAAGACGCTTGGAACCAGATCGTGCCGGAACGAAGGCGATATAGCTCATGATCCAATCAACTCCTTCATTGGCCCGGCAATCTCGAGATAGACCCGGCGCACCTCCTCATATTCGCCGTCACTGAGCGATTTCAGCGGCATACGGTCCCGCCGATGCATAAAGCCGGCTGCCTGCAGCAAGGCCTTATTGACCCGGTGCCATCCATACTTGGCCGCGCACTTGTCAAAGAACGGCGCCTCGAGCCTATCCAGAATGAACCGGATCATCTGCTCGTCCCCCCGCTCATAGGCCTTCCAGAACGTTTCTCCGATGCGAGCATCCAGCATGGAGATGCCGTTCAGGTACGCCTTCGCGCCGTAGGGTCTGTATTGCATGAAGGACGACTTGCGCCCCGCGATGATCACTCGAATTCTCGGCTCCAGCTTCAACGCGGCGCAAGTGGTACCGAAATCCTTAGCGTCCTCCTTCAGAGCCACGATTTCAGGCACCGACGGCAACGCCTCAAACAGGCTCAGCGGCCAATGGATCTGCTTTCCATCGTAACCAGACAGAAACGGCATTTCATGGACCAGAATGGGCATGCGGGACGACCGCCCGACTTCCGCAAAGTGATCCATGATCTGGTCGTCGGTGAAATACTTTTCTCTGACGATCAGGGAAATCAGATCCGCCCCAGTGTCCCGCGCATGCCGCGCGAATTCGATCGACTCTTTCGTCGAACAATGAATCGGATCGCCCACGATCACGACATGGTTCGCATCCAGCTTCTTGACCGTTCGAATGCAAAATTCGTTCAACCGGCGGATTTCCTCGTGTGTAAGCTGCGAATAGCGCGAGTTGTACGCCATCACGTAAAACTTTCGAGCTCCCGTCCGGCTCATGTGCGTCAAATATTTCTCAAGCGACGCATAGTCAATTTCTAGATGATCGTCGAACGGAGTGAAGACGGTGTACACACAGCCTTCCAAACGTGCCTTGAGCTGTTCAAACATTGAGAATCCCCTTTTCCCAGCGATGAAGATCGGCTGCTATCATCCCCTCCGCAATCCGTTCGATGGACCGTGACCCGCTCCAATCGGCTTTCTCCCGCAACCGCGCCGCATTGCCGGTGAGCGGTGGCGTATCGAACGGGCGAAAGTAGCGTGAAGACACCTGCGCGAGCCTGAGCCCGCTTGTGCGGTCATAACAAATTTCCTCCGCGCCACTATTCTCAAACACCGGCGCAAATCCTGCTGCGCGAGCAGCGACGCCCAAGAACTCGCGGATGGACGTCACTCGTCCCGTCGCGAACACGTAATCGCCGGGACTCTCCAGTCCCATTACGGCATGCATGCCTTCCACGTAATCCTCCGCAGATCCCCAGTCCCGCGCGGCGCTGAACTGTCCGAGTTCCATGGGCGCTCCACGATTCATGCGCAATCGCGTCAGGTTATAGGTGATCTTGCGGGTCACAAAACTTCGCGCCCGGAGAGGCCCTTCATGGTTGAATAAGATGCCGACGCTCGTGAACAGGCCGTACGTTTCACGGAACAGGCGGACCAGATGCTGTGCCGTCAGCTTGGAAATGCCGTACGGGTTTGACGGACGAAACTCGCTCGCTTCATCGAGTGGGAGATCAGTCTTATTTCGCCCGAACACTTCCGAACTCGACGCGAAGAACAGTCTGGCATCTGATGCCGCCGACCGCATCGCCTCCAGCACATTGAGCGTCCCGATGGCATTCACATCGATGGTGACTTTGGGGTGCTCGAAAGAATCGGCAACAAAGCTCTCCCCGGCAAAATGGTAGATGTGGGTGGGACCAATGTTCCTAAACGCTTCGATCAGTTGATACGGTTCGCCGATATCGATGTTGATCAACCGGATCTTATCGGTAATGCTCAGCTCGTCGAGCCGCCACGTTTTCCCTGTAACCCCGCGCCGGAATCCACCATAGACGACCCACCCCCGCTGCAGCAGGAGATGCGCCATATGCGCCCCATCCTGACCCGTGACACCCAATATCAACGCGGTCTTATTGTCTTTCACCAAACAATTCCCTAAGCCGCACGAGTGACTTGGCAAAGCCCGCGCCACCATCGAGATGCCCTTGCCAGACTTCTACGACTTTGTCCTCGTCAAACCGAAGCGCCTCCTGCAAGACGGCCATGTTCTTTGGGTCGCCGTCGCCGAACAACATCCCCTCACCATCAATCCCCATCGCATCAGCGATGTGAAGATGTCGGATATGAGGCCGCAGACGCCTGAGGACTTCCGTAGCGACAAAATCCGCTGTGCTTTCACCCATGCACAGATGGCAAATGTCCATACAGATCGGCAACTCATATTGTTCGATGAACTCGACATCCTGAAGACCGTTCATGGCATTCAGGCGAACGGATCCTCCAAAGTACCATGCAATGGGCGGGAGCCACTGCGGCAAGACCGCGACGCCTTGCCGTCGATAGTTCGACAACAGTTGTGCGTGCGTTTCAAAAAATTCTTTGCGATCCCCGTGCACCACGGAAAAACTCCCGACGATGGGCACATCGGCCCCTGTTCTGTCCTGAAGCGCCACCGCGAATGCAACGGTGCGGTTCAAAATATCCAGACTCGCCGTGCGCTGAGCGACATCCTCTGAGAACGGGTCCATGAGCTGGGTGGAACTCACATAGTCTGGAAGGTGAATACTATACCGGGCGGCACTATCGTACTGTTTCACATCGATTGCGGACAGTACTTCGCCGAACGACAAATGAAACTCATAGCGCCCGATGGGAAACTTTTTCTGCATGCCGCGCTGGTCATGCAAGCGAACCGGCAAGGACACACGCTTTGACCGGGCAAAGACAATGACTTCATCGGTAAGATCCTTGGATATTTCAAATACCGATTTATTGATGACCTCCCCTTTCCGCACGGGACGAACGGCCGAACGCCCGAGATACTGAGCCATTTCGTAGCGGCCGATTCCCGTGCGCGGTGCGCGAGCGACACACTGTTCCGCAACGATCGCTTCGCCTACCTCAAAGTCCTTCGTCGCATAAAATGACCGGCCGAGATTTTGCAGGTTCAGCATCTCCCCCTGATTGGGATACCGTGGTCCATCACCGGCTAATATCAGCTCAAGGTTCTCCGCAAATTCGGCGAGGCGTTGAAATTCGTTCGGTGTGGAACTTGTCGAATGATCCAACCCTTGCGCCTGCTTGTCGAACGTGATGTGCCGCTCAATGACGGTCGCGCCCAGTTGCATCGCGAGCAGGCACACTTCCCAGCTCTCATCGTGACTTGAATACCCGATCTCTCGCTTCCAGCGCCTGGCAAGATGCCTCAGATACCCTAGCTTCGCATTGACCGGAACCACAGGGTAGTTGGACACACAATGCATCGGTATCCAGTTGTCGCCCGGCAGTTTACTGAATACCTCCTCAATCTCCAATTCCTTGTGGCACCCGGTCGACAGCATGACCGGCTTCCCCTCCTGCAGCATGCGATGAATAAGCGACATGTTGCAGAGCTCCGCGGAAGGGACCTTGTAAAAATCAAAGACGTCCAGATCCGATTCAAAATCATCCATGTCGGCGGCATCAAAAAAACTGATTCCCGCTTGAACTCCCAATTCCTTCGCGTGATGCACCAGTTTCACAATGACCGACGGCGAGAGATAGTTTTTCGTGATCTCTTTGCGGAGAATTTCGTCTCCGATCTGGTCGGCGCCTGGACTATAGGCGTTTTCAAGATTCCTATACTGAAACTTAACCCCTGTCGCCCGCACGGATGCCGCTGCGGCTATCAGTTCACGCGCAATCTCTGCAGAGCCCCCGTGATTGATTCCAATTTCTGCGATTATTTGAATCGTGTTCATGCCAACGACTCGTACTATCCCTCTGGCCTTGCCCAGTGACTTCACTCCCCGCAACTGAGGGGGAAACATGCAGCCGGACCGTCACGTCTGAGATTGATGAACCGGTACGCGCTTTGGATTCAGCACAACCGTGGGACTGCCTTCCGCCACGACCATGCCTTGATCCAGCCGATACAGCCTGTCGCAGTGTTCGACGGTACTGATCCGATGGGCGACGATAATGATCGTCTTCGACCCTCGAAACGCATAGACGGCTTGCATGACCCCTTGTTCGATGTCCGTGTCGAGCGAACTTGTCGCTTCATCCAGCACCAAGACGGCCGGGTCATGGTAGAGCGCCCGAGCGATTCCAATCCGTTGACGCTGCCCACCGGAGAGACGAACGCCACGTTCACCAACAACGGTCTGGATTCCATTGGGTAAGGTGTCTACAAAGTCATCAAGTTGTGCCGCATGGATTGCACGCTGCACAGCTGCATCGTCTATCAGTTTCTCCGGCAATCCGAACGCCACATTGCGCCGGAGCGTGTCATCGGTCAGAAAGATCGATTGGGGAACATACCCAATCTGATCTTGCCAGTTACGCAAATTTTCCTGAATATCGATACCATCTACGCACACGCACCCTTCAGTAGGCACGAGTAGCCCTAACAGAACATCCACCAGCGTACTTTTCCCAGCTCCACTGGGTCCGATAATACCCACGGATTCACCACATTGAATGGTCACTGAGACATTTTGAAGTACAGGTGTGGTAGCACTCGGATACGCATAACAGACCCGTTGCAACGCCACTGTTCCATGAAAGGGCTTGACGGTCCTGGAGCTGACACCTGAGACAGCAGACATGCCAAGCCTCAGTTCTGCATGCAACGTATCAATGACTGCGTGGGTGTACCGTACCGATTGTACAGCGCTCAATACGCGCGTGACCGATGGTACAACTCGGAAGGCAACCGCGGCGAATAAACCCAAGATAGGCAACACCGATTCGACCGCGCGATGCTGGACCAACATGCTGATGACCAAGATGGCCAGGCCAGTGACCGCCAGCAGCTCCAATCCCAACCGAGGAAGCCGTTGTAATGTGAACATCCGCTCATTGATCTTTGCGCCTTGAAAGTTGTGCGTTCCAAACTGTTCCAAGCACTCTTTCTCTCTCCCAAGCAGTTTGATTTCTTTGGCACCACCCAATCCTTGCTGTACATGTTGAATCCGTAAGCCCTCGTGATACAGACGCAGTTCGCCCCATCGTACGATGCGTCCTCTCGTAAGGCGATGAACCCCCCACGCTGCAATGCCTAACGTGCCTGCCACAACCATCACACCGAGTGGCTCGACAAACACAAGTAATCCGCATAAGCCAAGCAATACCAAGGATTCCGTAATCAGCAAGATGCCCGGCAACACGGCTCTACCAGCAAAGACACTGACCTCGTTGACGGCATTTCGTATCAACCGTGCCGAGTTGTGCTGAAGATGAAACGTATACGGTTGGCACAAATAGAGCGTAAACAGACGTTGTGACAACTGTGCCTGTAAATCGTAGGTGAACCTCGTCTCCCTCCAAGTCAGGAAAGCAAGAAAGGCCACCTTCACAACATATACACCCACCAAGACAAGCATTCCGCCGATGAGCATGTCCTCTCGGCCCGGATGCCCCAACACCTCAATGAGCGGCTGAAGTTTCGGGTAATTCTTCATCAAGTCTTCTTGGGTCAACAGTGCAACAAGCGGAAGGACCAATCCTACGCTGAGTGTCTCCAAAACAGCTCCGAGGCACATCAGCCCCAACAACAGCATCGCGCTGCGCCTTTCAGATGGCGACAGCAAGTCAAAGAGCTTCTGCGCGGTGGAGAGATTCGTCCTTGTATTCAATGATGTCATTTCAATGGATCAACGGAAGTACAATGATTGCGACTCGAAACTGTTGGCCCCTGAGGCCTGTTCCCCGCCCGAACGAGCTAGGATGATCTCGGTTTGACCTGCCATCAACCTGGTTTCCTTGCTCAATATCGCGCAGCGGGTATTCCACCCCGTTGTGCCTGATACCAATCATAGGTCTGTTGCAGTCCCTGCCGAAGAGAGATATGCGGATGCCAGCCAAGCTGGAGCATTTTCGAACCATCCATTAACTTTCTCGGCGTTCCGTCCGGCTTGGTCCGATCCCACTGGATTTCCCCTCGATAGCCGACGACTTCGGCGACAAGCGTCGCCAGGTCCGCAATCGGAATGTCCTTTCCGGCACCGACATTCACAATATCTTCCCCGGAATATCGGTCCATCAAAACCAGGCAGGCTTCGGCACAATCGTCCACATGCAAGAACTCCCGACGGGGGCTCCCGGTTCCCCATAACACCGGCGCTTCGCCCGTCTGCTTGGCTTCGTGAAACCGTCTGATCAGGGCAGGCAACACATGGGCGCTCCGCAGATCGAAGTTGTCGTTCTGGCCATACAGATTGGTCGGCATGGCGGCAATGAAATCGCAGCCATACTGGCGGCGATAGGCCTGGCACATTTTGATACCGGCGATTTTGGCCACGGCATACCATTCGTTCGTCTTTTCCAACGGGCCGGTGAGCAGATACTCTTCACGAATGGGCTGCGGACAGTCTCGCGGGTAAATACAAGACGATCCCAGCAGAAGCAGCTTTTTGACCCCGTGGAGATAGGCGTGATGGATGAGGTTCGTTTGGATCGCCAGATTGTCGTACAGAAACTCAGCGGGCAGCGTACTGTTGGCCAGGATGCCTCCCACCTTGGCCGCCGCAACAATCACATACTCCGGCCTTGTCTCTGCGAAAAACTGCTCGACGGCGCGCCCGTCCCGCAAATCCAGTTCCTTGCTGGTCCGACAGAGGAGATTCGTGTGCCCTCGCGCTTCCAGTAAACGGAGCACGGCCGAGCCTACCATTCCACGATGACCGGCTACATACGTGCGCGCTGCTTTCTCCATGATCTCGACCTATTTCGACCTCGAATAGTTGTTCGTTCCTTCCAGTCGCTCCCGTTCCGCTTCCAGGTCTGCCTCCACCATCATCTTTGCCAGTTCCTGAAACCGCACTTTCGGCTCCCACTGTAACTGCTTCTTCGCTTTAGTTGCATCGCCGATGAGTAGATCCACCTCTGTCGGGCGATAGTACTTCGGATCGATTTTCACATATTGCTGCCAATCCAGTCCGAGATGACTGAATGCCACGTCCAAAAACTCTCTGACCGTATGTGTTTCACCTGTGGCAATCACATAATCATCCGGATCGGGTTGCTGCAACATCAGCCACATGGCTTCGACATAGTCGCCGGCATAGCCCCAGTCACGTTTCGCATCCAGATTGCCCAGATACAGGTCGTGCTGCAAGCCGAGTTTGATGCGAGCCGCGGCCTTCGTGATCTTCCTGGTTACGAACGTCTCTCCGCGTCTGGGTGATTCATGGTTGAACAGGATGCCGCTACAGGCAAACAGGTTATACGCCTCTCGGTAGTTCACAGTAATCCAATGGGCGTACAGTTTCGCCGCGCCATAGGGACTTCTCGGATAAAATGGCGTCGTTTCTCGCTGAGGAATTTCCTGAACCTTGCCGAACATTTCGCTCGAGGAGGCCTGATAGAACTTCGGCTTTTGCCCTGACTCTCGGATAGCTTCAAGCAGGCGAATGGTCCCGACCCCGGTCACCTCCGCCGTATATTCAGGAATTTCAAAGCTCACGCGCACATGGCTCTGAGCCCCCAGATTATAGATCTCGTCGGGCTGTATCGTCCGGAGAATGGTATTGAGAG
Organism: Nitrospira sp.; assembly: GCA_022843785.1. GTDB lineage: Bacteria > Nitrospirota > Nitrospiria > Nitrospirales > Nitrospiraceae > Nitrospira_D. Next base: position 12,589 of record JALHMZ010000011.1, on the reverse strand, counting down.
AACTGGCATCGTTTAAGTCTCCATAGACCAGCCGCAAACGGACATCAGGCAGATGCGGATCTTGATAGAGCGTGTCGATCCGGGCCGTGTTGAATGAACTCGATCGCCGGATAATGCCGTGGACTTCATAGCCCTTTCTAAGAAGAAACTCGGCCAGGTATGACCCATCCTGGCCTGTTATACCTGTGATTAGTGCTTTTTTTGCCACAACCGCTCCCCTCTCACGCCGTTTCTTGACTCTGAACCAATATCAAATTCCGCAATCAATATAACGACACAACCGCCTCGACGACCTCGGTCTGTTGCGCCGTGGTCAATTCGGGATAGATGGGAATGGCGATGGTTTCGTTGGCGGCCCGTTCCGATTCCGGGAAGTCTCCCGCTTTGTGACCCAGATACCGGAAGCACTCTTGCAGATGGAACGGAACCGGATAGTAGATTTCCGCACCCTTGATGTCCCCGAGTCCTTCTAAGCGGATAGGCGATTCACACGAACTCATTAACCGGTGAGTTGAAAACGCGATGTTAGCGCGTCATGAATTCGGTGCGCTTGCCCTTCGAAATCAGGATCACACGTACAGACACGATACCCGCATGCGGCTGGCATCTTAGCTTTGATGCACCGGATTTCCTGGAACATCAAGTCGCCGCCGGCTTTCCCGGTCATTATGTTCGTCGGTTCACGTTTTATGGTCGCGCTTCCGTGGGAAGCAGGTTCAACACGAAATCGTAAATGGTTGTGGCGTGTTGCAAGGCTTCGTCGAACTCCTCTGGCGACGGCATTGGTTCATCCGAACCACCGCCGGGGTAACGAAATGCCGAGACGTACGGCGTCAAGACCGCCGCCGCTTTCGCAAACTGCGTGAAATCGCCGTGCAACTTCGCCGCTTGAGCGACCAAATCTTCGATGTCGTGGGTCTTGGGAAAGGGATTGTCGTGCGATTGCAACCAGCCTTTGACCGCCTTCTCCGCCGCCTGCTGACAGTGATAGATCGCCGTGTCGAGCAGCGGTTCTTTCCCTGCCGCTAACGTGCGCGCAGCCTGCAAATCGTGGCTGGCACGGGTCAGCCAGTCGCGAACGAGTTCACGCGCGGCCTCATCCATACAGTTTGCGACCCTTGGCGAGCACTTGGTGAAACAACGAAGCCCGCAAGTGTTTGTAGCGGTCAACTTGAGCGCGCGTAGGGACGAGCACGTCCTTGGAAAAACCCAAACCACTCAAACAGCGGTGGGCCCGTTGCATCCGCCGGATAGTCTTTTCCGTGCTCTCGCGGACAATCACCATCAAGTCCACGTCGCTGTCGTCAGTGGGCACACCCCACGCGTGTGAGCCAAACAGATAAATCTCATCCGGCTGGAACTCGACTTTCAGCCGGTCGACGACTTTCTCCAACAAGCCTGCAGGGATTGTCTTCACGGCTTTGACCCTAGCATGAGCCAATATATTTGAGAAGTCATTATTCGGTGCGGCGAACCAACCTGCAGCCATATTGACGACTTCTGGAGATGAACGCAGGACTTCCCTGACCACCATGACACCGAACTTCATCAGACATAACACGCCGCGATCGCCTCCACCACTTCGGTCTGTTGCGCCATGGTCAATTCGGGATAGATGGGAATGGCGATGGTTTCGTTGGCGGCCCGTTCCGACTCCGGGAAGTCTCCCGCTTTGTGGCCGAGATACCGGAAGCACTCTTGCAGATGGAACGGAACCGGATAGTAGATTTCCGCGCCGACGCCCTTCTGCTTGAGATGAGCGATGAGGTCGTCCCGCCTCTCCACCCGCAGCACGAACTGATTATAGATGTGGTAATGCTTGATGCCTTTGTCGCGATACACCGGATCCGGCAACCGAACCTTGCCCTTCTGCACCAGGCCGCTCTGCCGGAACAACGTCTCATAGCGTGCGGCGTTTTCCTGCCGGCGCTTAGTCCACCCGTCCAGATAATTCAGCTTCACATTGAGCACAGCGGCCTGAATCGTATCGAGCCGGAAGTTGCCGCCGATCAGTTTATGGTAGTACTTCGGCTGGCTGCCGTGAACGCGCAGGATTCGTATCCGTTCCGCGAGATCGGCGTCGTTGGTGACCACCATTCCCCCGTCTCCTAAACACCCAAGATTCTTGCTCGGGAAAAACGACAGGCAGCCGATGGTCCCCATACTGCAGGCCCGCCGGCCGTCACGGTATTCTGACCCGATGGCCTGCGCGGCATCCTCGATGACGCCCAAATTATGCCGCTTGGCCAGCTCCATGATGGGCGCCATGTCTGCGCACTGACCGTAGAGATGCACCGGGATGATGGCTTTGGATTTGGGTGTCATTGCCTGACTGATTCTTGCTGGATCGATGTTGAAGGTCTTGGGGTCGATGTCCACGAGCACCGGCTTGGCTCCTAACCGGGCCACCACACCTGCCGTAGCGAAAAATGAATAGGGCGACGTGATCACTTCGTCGCCGGGACCGACACCGAGCGCCATGAGCGCGATCAGAAGCGCATCGGTACCCGACGTCACGCCGATTCCGTACTTGGCCTGGCAATAGGCGGCTACCCGCTCCTCCAACTTGCCGACTTCCGCCCCCAGGATAAACGCCTGGCTCTTGAATACCTGCTCGACGGCATCCAGGATCTCTTTTTGTAGTGGTTCGTGATGCGCTTTCAGATCAAGTAAGGGCACTCCCATGAACATCTCCTTCTACCGGCTATAAACAGTTGACTACTTTACGACCATGGATCTTTCGCATTCTCACACCGGCGCCACATCGTTCACGTCGATCTCCACCGCCGCTGCTTGTTGGATCAACCGGATGCCGAGGACCAGCCGGTGCCGCTTTTCTTTTCGCAGCAAAATGCCATGTACGCCTTGCAGTGGTCCACGCACCACCTCGACCGTCATGCCTTCGTGCAAATAGGGATGGGGATCGTACGGAAGGACGCTGGTCATCAACCTTTTTAAGGCTTCAATCTCATCGTCAGGAATGGGTTCCGGATGACGTCCGCTCCCCACAATCTCCACCACTCCTGCCACTTTCTGGACCGGTAACTTCTCTTGCTGCCCGAATCGCACGAAACAATAGCCGGAAAAGAGCGGCGTCTCGATTTCTTTCTTGCGATCCTTCCACTGACTCAACCGCTTCACAGTAGGAAGCAGCGGTTCGATCCCTTGTGTCGCCAGTTGATCACGCACCAGTTTCTCGTGACGCGACCGTGTCCTTAATGCGTACCAGCGGGGAAATTTGTCTATCTGGTCCATCTGGTCCGTTTGGTCTATCTGGTCTATTCAGTCTGTCTGGTTTTTCGGAGGTGCTTGATGAGACCGGAAATGATTCGGCTGGCTTTTCCGGCTTGTGCATAGATTGATTCAAAAGTCTCTTTGGACAGGTATCCTTGGTCTACTGCGATATAAAGATGGCTCTGGACTTCGGCTGCTGAAGACATCGCAATAAACAGGAATTGAGTAAACTCTTTATCAGTATGTCTGACAAACCCTTCCGCAATATTCGCCATCACAGATCCGGCTGCACTCTTGATTTGACCGCACAACCGCACATCCTTTTGCCATCGAGAACTCTGCCCGATTGCCTCATAGACTTGACGAGTAAGTTGCCTGGCTTCTTTCCAGCAATCCAGATCTTCAAAGCGGGTGAGTTTCATACAACGGTTTGTTTCGTTTATTGTGTTTATCTGGTTTGTCTCGTTCCGTTATGAACCAAATAAACCGGACAAACCTCTTTAACTAGATGAACAGTCCCCGGACACAGCTTCGCCCTCTCACTTACAGTGACTTCTAAAAACTTCCCGTTCCAGACTGCTCAGGCTAATGGCCCGAGCGCCAAAATCTTTGCGTCTGGAATATGATGCCGGCTCAGGTTCTCTTTCTGACGGGCCGCCCCGTCGAGATCCGCCAGCAATACTGCGTCGAACTCCCACTCAGTCAAGGTTTGCGGCCGCCAGACGGGATAGGACAAGAACGAGGGCTGCTGCCCGTCGTCCACAAACCCCACCAGCACCATGTTCATTTCGCGAAGCGACAAATACGCCATCTCTGCCAATTCGCCGGTTCCGTAGATCACCACTCGTTTCATGCCGCTTTCTACCGCGCGCAGCAACGTCTCCCTGAGCCGGGCGCGCATATCACGATACTGCGCCAAGGAATATTGCATATAGAGATAGGTCAGACGAGATTTCTCGGCAAACCCTTGCGGGGTCAGTAAATACCGAACGCGATGGGAGGGAATCGTGGTGACTTTAATGTAGCCTTTGCGGGCTAAGCGCTTGACGTACAGATTCGTCAGGCCAAGAGCCACTCCCATCTTCACAGCAAGAGACCGCTGCGTGACGGCGCTATCCCGCTCCAACTCTGTCAGTAGAAGAAGATCCCGTTGGCCTTGAAGATTCATACGGTTAGATGGGAAACACGTGAGTACGTTCAGGATATGAACACAAGTGGATGTGGGAGTCAAGAAAAAAGACCGCAACAGATAGATCTACTGTCCGTGAAAACCAACAACGCAGAGAGTGCGCAGGCAGAAGTGACTCACTACCATTATATGTGGAGTATCCTCAAGGCTGCCGGAATCTTTGCACTATGACCGACCGCCTCCGTCACATGATCCACGGTCACGCGATCGAGGCAATCCCAAAATGGACACACGTCACCGATGCATTTTTCACACGTAGGAACATCCGGCCGCAGCAGCACTCCGGTTCCCAATGGCTTCCACCTCACCGGCAAATTATTTCTCCGTGGATCGAATAGGCTGACCGTCGCCGTGCCAAGGGCCGCTGCAAGATGCGCCGGTCCTGTCGCCCCGGATACGACCACCTGAGCATCAGCGATCACAGCCATCAATTCCCGGACTGAGAGACGCCCCATCAGATTATGGATTCCTGGCGGGAGAGATCCCTGCAACAGCGTGTCGCGCTCAAACTCCGTTCGCTCAGTCTCACTGCCTGTCAGAACAACCCCATATCCTGTTCGCGCAAGCTCGACGGCAAGATCTCGGAAATGATCAGATCGCCACCGCCGCGCGGAAAATCCCCCAGGGTGAACTACGACGCGACGATTCGGGAGGTGTGTCCAGTACCGCGCGCCGGCGCTCCGCTCTTCGCTGCTGAGCACCAGTGTCGGACGGTTTACCGGACCCGGATTCAGACCAAGCCCTTTCAGCATCTCCACGTTGTACTCGGATTCATGTTTCATAAACTCGCTACGATGTTCGTATATCCGCCGATTGGCCAATGGGCTATACCAGCGAAATCCTGTGGCCACACGGAGTGGGACACGCGCCAGAAATGCCGCCCACATGAGCTGTCGAAACGGCTTGAGAAAGATCGCCGCATCCACCCCATCGGAAAACGCGGCTCGCAGAATACTCGGCGCATCCGTCCACCGTATGGTCCGGGTGTAGTCCACATCGGGATGCCGTCCGAGAATAGGAGCAACAATGGGGCTCGTCAGAAATCCAATCCTCACATCAGGAAGCAGCTTTCTGAGTTGCGAGGCCACCGGAAGGGAAAGAATCACATCCCCAATGCCGTCAGGTCTGACGATCAGGACATTCATGCAGGTCTCACAGACTCGGCGACCAGGCGCTGTGCGACCTCGACCACATTGTCCGGAGTCACAAGATGCAAGCACTCCATTTCAGGAGCATGCCGGCACACCCGGCTGAAACATGGACGACAGGAGACCGATCCGGTCAATACACGATGGCCTGTTCCGTACGGGCCGGTTCGAATCGCGCTGGTCGGCCCGAAGATGGCCGCTACGGGAACGCCCAGCGCCGCCGCAATGTGCATCGGTCCGGAATCGTTCGTGATCATCACCGAGGCCTTCGAGAGAAGCGCCGGCAGGCTGCCGAGCGGAACTGCGCCGGTGAGATCAACAAACGGACTGGTCGTCAGCGTTCTGAGCTGCTCGGCGTCATGCCGATCACCGGCGCTTCCGATCACGACCACCGGACCAAGACCCTCCTGATGCAATCGATCAAGAACTGCGGCAAAGGAACCGGGAAACCACCGTTTCGTCGGCCAGCGCGCCGAGACATTCATCGCAATCCACGGCTGGTCCAGAGACACTCCGTTGCTTCGGAACAGCTCCCGCATCATTGCCATATCGGTGTCGAGGATCTTGAACCGAAATTGTGGCGATCCCTGCAGGCGAACCCCTAGCGCCGCCGCCACGAGGAGATATCGATCGACGGCATGCATCTCTGCAGTCGGCACCTCCACCCGTCTTGTATAGAACCAGGGACTGCCTTCTCTCCCGTTGGCAAAGCCGATGCGGATGGGCGCGCCGGACAATCGTGCGAGGACTCCGCTCCGGAACAGGCCCTGCAAATCGACGGCCAGGTCGAACCGCTCGGCCCGCAATGCCCGCGCTTGCGTGAACCAACTGCCTACCGTCCCCTCCACCGGCCACACACGGTCCACTCCCTCGGCTCGCTCGACCAGTTCAGCCCACTGGCGTTTGACCACCCAGGTGAGATGCGCACCAGGCCACTGTGCCTTGAGGGCCGACACGACCGGAAACGCATGCACGATATCACCGAGAGAACTTGGCTTGATCAGAAGAATGCGGCTGTGATTCAGCGCGGAGGAGCGGGACTCAATCGGGAGCACGTCTGCAAATTGCACCGGCCAACCTTCCCAGCAAAACAATCTGTGTCACAGCAAGGCGAAGGGAAAAGACATCCTCACGATGCGTGCAGAATCCACATTTGGTTATCTGTTTCCCACAGCATAGGTACGTGTCGACGAACCATACAGGCGATCGAGCAGCGCCTTCCCATTGTCCGCGCCTGCCGTTTCGCGCCGTTCGACGAGCGATCGGCAGAGACGTTGCCACGTACGCAGATAGGGCAGCGGCGTCAAATGGCGCCGGAGATTGCTGTGCCCGCGCACAATCCTGGATACCCATTCGTAATTACCGGGGATCACGGATTCGTCACTGCCTTCTACCGGAGGCGTCTGACTCGTCAAACACATCGTAATGTTTCCGCCGTCGCGTGAGATCAGATGCCAGACTTCATGTAACCCGTGTTTCCTGGCCAGCCTGCGCAACGACACGACATTGAAATTGTAGAGATGCGCCTCATGAAACGTGCTGTGCGGAGCCTGGCACGTCGCCTCCACATTGGGGACTTCCACGACAAGCCTGCCGTCGGATCTCAGCCAGGATCGCAACAGGGCCAACACCGAACCGGGATCCTCCGTATGCTCCAGCACATGCCAAATCGTCACGAGATCGAACGATTCCGGAGGGAACGCCGCGTCCTGTACAAATCCGACCTGGACTGCCAGCCCGTATTCCTGGATCGAGTAATCCGCATACCCTTTGTTCGGCTCAATCCCGCTCACGCGATGCCCCAATGATTGGAGCAAATAGGCGAATTCTCCCCCGCCGGTTCCCACGTCTAGAATGGCTTTTTGACCGGACAGCAGCCGGTCGATCTTCTCGAAACGCGACAGCGCCACGTGGCCTGCGCGCAACACATGCTTCGGCTTCGGTCTGTAGGCGTGCTTGTAGGCAAGCCGATACTCATCTTCGTAAAACTGCCTGGCATCATGCGGGCGCGGATCGGACCAGACGAGACCACATGACTTGCAAATCACTGTCCGTAACGGCTTCCCGCTGCGGCTTCGATTCGAGAGAGTCGAGACCTCAGCCCCGCCGCAGAGGTTGCAGGGAATCGAAGAAGATTCTGCTTCTTGGCTGATCGCCATATTCCACTCCCGTTCACGGCACCGGAACTCGTTCAGGGGCGCTTCTCGACAGACACACTATAGGTGCACACTCGATCCGACGCAAGCACACCATCACTCACGGACTGCTCTTCGTTCCGGAATGACCCGCGGATGCGTCAGCGCCGATGACTCGCATGACTGAGACGGCTTCTCGCATCAGTCAACAGCCAGTCTACGGCCTCGGCGAGCGAGGACGCCACCCGGTCAGGAACCGGCCCCGACGCCGTCAGCCCTTCCACCTGCTCCGGAAGAACGGCTCCCGTCGTCACCAAGATACCCCGCGATCCGACGCGCTTCGCCAGTTCGATATCGCGTGCATGATCCCCGATCAGATAGGATCGCGTGAGATCGATTCGTTGCTCGCTTACGGCTCGATCGATGAGGCCGCGATTGGGTTTCCGGCAGTCACACCCGTCATCGGGATGGTGAGGACATACGTAAATGGCATCGAGAGAAACCCCGGCTTCGCCGAGGAGGTATCTCAGCTTCGCGTGAATACCGTCAAGATCGCCGGCCGAGAAGAATCCCCTCCCAACCCCCGACTGATTCGTCACCACGATTAACCGCGCACCGGCCTGTTTCAGCCTCGACAGGGCCTGCGCCACACCCGGAAATAATTCGAACCGGTCGGGCGATCGGATGTAGCCGGGATCTGGATTCAGCGTTCCGTCGCGATCCAAGAAGATGGTGTAGCCGGAGAGGATGTCGGGCTTGTCGGGCCTGTCTATCTTGTCTATTTGGTCTATTCGGTCTGTCTTGTCGGGCTTGTCTATTCGGTCTGTTCGGTCAGTCCGATCCCCACCAGATAGACTTCCTCGACCAGACAGACCAGATGGACCTCTTCGACCAGATGGACCAGACAGACCAGACAGACTAGAGAGACCTGCTTCATACACCCGTTCCACCGACACTCTTGTCATACAACGGTGATCAATCGGACATTCCCTCAAGAAGCACGGGGCACAATCAACCGGCTCACGCACGATCGACTGTTCCTGCCCATAGGGTGAGGTGGTCCGCCAGTCCGTCGGGCCAAAGACCGCGACAACCGGCACACCAAAGGCGGCTGCAATATGCATCGGACCGGTGTCGTTGGTCAGGAGCAGGCGGCACCGCCTCGTCGCCGCCATCAATTCACGAATCGTTGTGGTGCCGGACAAAACAACAGACCGCGTCTCGACCAGAGCTGCAATGCTCTTCCCCAGTGCCTCTTCTCCCTTCGCACCAAGAATCATCACGGCCGCTTCTTTTCCCTCGTCCTTCCGCACTCGATCGATTAGCCGCCGCGCCGTCTCCGCAAATCGCTCCGGCAGCCACCGTTTGGCGCTTCCATATGTCGATCCTGGATTAACCCCGATCACAACATCGCCAGGTCCGATCCCAGCCGATGCAAGCCTTGATTCCATTGTTCGTTCTTCGCCGGCTGAAATAACCAGCGCAGGGGCGGACGGTTCTCCGGCCAATCCCAGCGGCTTGAGCAAATTCCAGTAATACCCGACTTGATGGATGAGGGTAGCCCGATCAGGAACGGCAACCGGATCGGTAAGAAAAAACACGCGCCCATCGGTTGCATACCCGTATCGACGGGCGATTCCCGCAAGCCAGGTGAGGAACGCAGCCTCGAACGCATTCTGAAACAACACCGCCAGATCGAACTGATGCCGCCGCAAGGTGCCCGCCAGCGTCCACTTCCCCGCGAGCCCCGCATGAACATCTCTGTCGTTGTAGACCACGATACGGTCCACACCGGGATAGCCGATGAACAATTCCGCGACAGCAGCCTTGGCGAGCAACGTCACTTCCGCCTGAGGAAACAGAGATCGGAGCCCACGGAGGGCCGGCTCGCACATCACCGCATCGCCGATCCAATTCGGCGCCCGCACGAGAAGCCGATGAATCGATTCTCTACGCACGCGCCTGTACTCCGTCTCCCAATACCAGCCTCCGCAATTGTTCTTCTCCTCGCACAACCTCCGCCCGCACCCGTAACGCCCACCAGGAATCATGCGGCACAAGAAACGACGGGAGCTTGCCTGCATCCTTCTCGGTCGTCAGCACAATGTCTACCCCGGCAGACTGTGCGGCAACACGAATCCGACGGACATCGTCCGCATCGTAACGATGATGGTCCTGAAATACTGTCTCGCCGGCAACTTCGAATCCTGCCGACAGAGCGGACCGTCGAAACGACTCGCTGTTCCCTATCCCACTCACCAGCCACACCGATTTTCCTCGGCACCAGTCTAGCGGCTTGCCCTCCTCTGTCTGCACCGACACACAGGAGTCTGCCTTGAACACCATTTCTATCGGGTCATTATATTGTAAACCGGCCGCCCGCAGTCGGCTGGTTATCGCTTCGACCTCTTCCTTTGAATCGGCCCTTGTCACCACCACTGCCGTCGCACGCACGAGACCCTGCAACGGTTCGCGCAGCCGTCCGGCAGGCGCCATTGCATCAAGCCCGGTTGCATCAGTCGCATCCAGCAACACCAGATCAACATCTCGGCAAAGACCAAGATGTTGAAACCCATCGTCCAGTATCATGCAATCCACCGGATATTGCGCCAATACCCATTGGCCCAGTTCTGCACGATCGGCTCCCACCGCGACGACTGCCTTGGGACATCGCCGCGCAAGAAGAAACGGCTCGTCCCCCGCCTCTGAGGGACCGGCCAGAATCGTGACGCCATCCGATACAAGCTGCTGCGGGGCCCCGCCCGCGCGCTTATACCCACGGCTTAAGACCGCCACCCGCCGTCCCTGGGACTGCAACCATTGGGTCAGAAGAATGACGACCGGCGTCTTGCCGGTTCCCCCTACGGTGAGATTGCCCACGCTCACAACACGGCAGGGTATCTGCGAAGAACGGCACCAACCGAAGCGATAACATGCATGCCGTAATCGGACGATGAGACCATACAGAAATGCCACTCCATACAGGCCCTTCCGAACCGGCCGTCCTGGATGCAAGAGTGCCATGTGGTTAGCTCGCATTATTCATGAGTACTTCTGCATCAATCGCCACTCGTGAGCGTGAGGCGAAGTTCGCTCGAAGGAAAGAGCTTATGGCGCAAACAGGCTGGGAGCTTATGGCTGATAGCCTGTGGCACGGGACAGAACAATGCGCCGTCGATGATATGCCATTCCGGTTCACTCTCATGCTATAGACCATACGCTACAAGCTCTTTTTCCCTTCGATCACATGCCATACGCTATGAGCTATACGCTCTTGTCCTTAACCGGGGCGGGGATCAGACAGGATTCGATCAACTCCAGGCTCCGCTTTAAGGCGCCTTGATTGTCCAGGACCACCCGTTTGGCAGCCTGGCCCACTGTATCGCGGGCATTCTGATCAGCCAACCATTCACTCACGCATCGGGCCAAATCCTCGACACCCGTCACACGTCGGCCTCCTCCCGCCTCATCCAACAACGCCGCCACTTCGGCACAATGGTCGGTATACGGTCCGAACAGCACGGGTGTTCCCCAGACCGCCGGTTCCAGCAAATTATGTCCGCCGACTGGAATCAGTGTCCCACCCACAAATGCCACCACCGCTTCTCGATAGGCACGGGCCAGTTCCCCTCTGGTATCCAAGATAATGATCCGCGGACCGGCTGCCGTTTCACCGATCCGGCTTTTGCGCTGCGCCGTGAACCCGGCTTCACGGATCATCGCCTCGACCCGGTCGACTCGCTCGATATGCCGTGGTGCCAGCATCAGCACGGCCGATGGATGCAGCTTCACAATCTTCCCATAGGCAGAGACCAGCAATTCCTCTTCACCAGGATGGGTACTCCCGGCCAAGATCAACCGCTCCTGATCGGCTAATCCAAAGGTTCGGCGCAGAGACGATTCCTGGCTCATGTCCGGCAGGGGCTGATCGAACTTGATATTGCCGGTCGTATGCACGAGGGCAGGATTGGCGCCCAGCGCCACAATACGCTGTCGGTCACGGTCGGACTGCATCAAGCACAAGCTGACCGACTGAAGGACGGACCGATACAACGCGCGGATGCCTCCGACATCTTGACGGCGAAACGAGCGCGACGACAACCTCCCATTGACCAGCACGACCGGGACCTGCCGGTCCCGCAATGTCCAGAGCAAATTGGGCCACAACTCGGTTTCAACGAACAGATAGAGCGCGGGGCGTAGCCGGTCGATCATGCCCGCAACTACCCACGGCAAATCCAGCGGAGCATACCGATGTTCGGCCACACCGGCCAGCCGTTGCTCGACCGCTTCGCGGCCTGTTTCGGTGACGGTCGTCACGATGTATCGATACTCGGGGTGGCGACCATGCAGGGCCTTCACCAACGGCGCCGCAGCCACCGCTTCTCCGAGTGAGACGGCATGAACCCAGATGACTGGTTTGTCCGGTTGGTCTCGTATATTTGGTTCGTTTGGTTTGTTTGGGTCATCGTGTGTACTTGGTGGATCGGGTTGATTTCGCCCTCCTGCACGAAACAAACGAGACAAACCAAATAGACCGTTTTCAAATCCCAGCCTCTGCGCCAACCCTGGACGACACCGAGGTTTGGCCAGCAGCACGCACACGATGACGGGAGCAGCAAGGATCAGTCCGATGTTATAGAGTAACTTCCACATGATGACGAAGGTACACGTAAAAAGTAAAAGGTGAAACGCCCCGCTTAATTCCTGAACCCCTTACGTTTCACGTCTCACTTTTCACGCGTCACGTCTTGTTCCGCCTGATCGGTCAGCCGATTGAGGGTCGTCTCAAGTTCAAGGCGGGACACTTCCAGCGCCGCGTCGTCTGCGTCACGCGGAACCCAGAAGGGGTCTCCATAGAGGAATAGGCCGCGGGAAAATGG
>JALHMZ010000010.1 GCA_022843785.1 Nitrospira sp. | reverse complement strand
AGGTCCCGTCGTTGTCGCCGCGCATAGAGTTCCTCAAACCGCATCTGTCGCACCTCCTGTAGGACGGTCGCCCGTGTCATGGTGGCCCTCCTTGAGGACCCACCCTAAACCGGACAGATGATGTGCTATCTACACACGGCTTTCTCTCTCTTGACCTCCCAACAGCCCTGCCGTACAATTTGTACAATTCGTTCATTGAGTGTGTTCTGAGCCTCAATCACTATGAGGGACACGATGGCCCATCTTTCCGCCAGCAAAGCAAGACAAGGATTTGCAGACACCATCAATAGAGCGGCCTATGGGAAAGAGCGTGTGGTGGTGCGCCGACGGGGCAAGGACGTGGCGGCAGTGGTGCCTATCGCCGATTTGCGATTGCTGGAAGAATTGGAAGATCGAATTGATCTTGTCGATGCGCGGGCTGCGTTAGCCGACACGAAGAAGAAGGGAGCAAAATCGTTAGATGTGATTCTCAAAGACCTTGGTCTCTAGCCCATCCCTATGGCGTACTCGATTCTCCTCGCCCCGTCTGCTGAACGCCAACTTCGATCCTTCGCCCCAGCGATCCAGAAACGCCTCGTCAAACGCATGAAAACGTTGCAGCACGATCCGCGTCCGCAAGGGGTGAAGAAACTAGCCGGGGAAGACCATCTCTACCGTATCCGCGAAGGAGACTACCGGATCATCTACACGATTCAAGATGATGATTTGATCGTCCTGGTCGTCAAGATCGGAAACAGAAAAGAAGTCTATCGCTAAGGGGAGAACACCGGTGACATGCTGAATTACCAAGCAAGATGTAGGTCTTCACTGCCCCCAGCCGCCGTCACGCCCTCCCTGTCCTGAGCTTGTCGAAGAGCGGCCACTTCTCCTCGCGCGTGGCCCCTGGTCTGTCGCGCGAATATGCCAGCGTCCGGAACAATCTTCCTGTGTATGGTCGTGTGGAATTTCGCCGGTGAGTCCGGCTGAGGAGGATACGGCTTACCCGACCACCCACACAGTCAGCTCGTGGGCCCGCTCCACAAGTCCTTCTCCCGTGTGGTGATGGAAAAGATCCTGGACCCAGGGGAGACTATGCCGACCCACCACGACGGTTCCACACTGAGACTGCTTGGCGGCATTGAGGATTTCCTGGACGATATCCAGCTTATGGATCGTGTGAGAAAAGTGCATGCTGATTTGGCCTTGAGACACGCCGTGATCATCGAGAATAGCCCGTGCGCGTGTCATCGCGGGCTGGACTGCGTCTTTGGCCTTCTCAATCCATTCCGTCTGTGCGGATTTGAGCTCCGTATGGAGCACATGTTCCTTTTGAGGGTCTTCCGTTCCTCCGTACTCCAAGAGTCGTGGTGGAATTGGAGGGAGTGCATGGAACAGACAGATGTGGATCGCCTCACGCCCCCGTACCATCTCAGCCACATAGGCAACAGCCTTCATAGACGCCTCAGAGTCTTCGACGGCAAGGAGTATCTTATTAGTATTTCCCATGGGATTCCTTCTAGCAGGATGCTGAAAAAGTCCGCCAGCGTCGTTCTCGCATCGCTCGCCTCGCAAAGTCGGCGAAGCGGGCTCAGAAGCTCAACGTACGGCGCGGAGTACGATTCGCCTCTTCGCTCGCTGCGGCCTTGCCCGTGGAACGGGGCGTCTCGGCGCACCGGGGTGGGCGGGTGAGACCAGCGGCCATTTTGAGCATCCTGCGTGGCAATTCAGTGTCGCCTCAACCATCGAGATCTGCCATAGCATAGCATCAGGAGTCAACCCGCGTTTTCCGCAGCCTTCTAGGCCGATACACGGTCTTGCAAGTGAAATGGTCGCCAAGACTAATCAGTCGGCAACATGCTGTCAATATTGGTCAGCCTGGATATCCTGATGCGAATGGAGAGAAGCGGAATGAGTCTGAATTTCCACGTGAGTCACATCTCGATCTTCGCCGCCCCCAGCCGCCGCCACGCCGGCCGGCCGAATTCCCCCGAGCTGGGAGTCCGATTCGTCCCGCACCACTCCAGCCTGCATCTGACACAGTAATGAATGAGGCAGCTTAAGCACGCACGAGATCAATGTTCCTTGTGAATATTGAGGCTTCGCAGCGATGAGCGGATTGAGACGCATTGACTCCCACCCCGTTCGTCCATCCGGAACTGGCGTCGACGGAGAGGCCCCCGCCGACGCCCGGGGCGGGAGTTTTATGATGTGTGTTTCTTGGCGATTGCCGAATCTTTAATGATGAGATTTGTCGGGGCCAGTGCGGTCGCCTGCTTAAAGGCCGCCGCCGCCTCGGCATGCTTTCCCATCTGGTCAAAACTCAGCCCTAAATTATACTGAGCTTCACCTGACTTCGGATCAGCCTTAGCGGCTTTTTGGAAGCCTTCGATTGCGGCCTCCATCTTCCCATTTTTATACTGGGAGATACCCTCGTCATTGGCCGCTTGACCCGGCGATCCTGCAATTGCCATCAGCGCCGTCTCCGTCGCAGGCACTGCAACCGGGGCACTGGTCTTTACCGCAGGGCTTTCCGGCTTATTCGATTCGCACGATGCAAAGATAGGAATAAGCCCCGCAAGCATCACGCTCACAATCACAGAGACCTGTTTCACAAGTCACCTCCTGTTAAACGTAAATCGTCAATCTTCCATATACTGCTCCACTGAGAAGCGCCTCGTCTGATCAAAAGCGCTCACTTCTGCAAAAAGCTGGAGAACGCCACGAAGCACGCCGGGAACACAAATTCCCAACGCGGCTCAACTGGTCACTATTGATCAGTTTTCCAACCTCCCGCTGGGTATCATTACAACGGTGTGCGCTCGTTATATCGTTTGTTCGTCGAGTATTGCCCTCATCTGCAGTATCCGATGCCGAACTAGTGTAACTGGCATGCTCGGAGGTTCCACGGATTCCACTCTTCCCAGGAGGATTCAATGCACAAGATCATGATAGCCGCTATCGCAGTCACCGGTATGCTGTCCGCAATGCCACAGATGGCTCAAGCCGATGACGCGAAAGCCAAGATGGAAAGTATGAAGGGAGAGGCGAAGGCCAAGGGTCAGGAGGCGAAGGGCGAAACAAAGGCCTTAATCGAAGAAGCTCAGGGAAATACAATGCGCGGGACGATGGAACGGGCAAAAGGCAAGACCAAAGCCGCCGGCGAACGTATCAAAGGGAAAGCGAAAGAGTTAAAGGCCAAGACCGAATAACAATTCCAGCAAGGCGCAGGTGCCTGCGAACACGAAGCAGAGTGAAGGGAGCCACGCCACAAGGAATTCACTAGTCGTCCACTGAGCAACTGCCGATGGACCATGCTATAGCGCAAGGAGATCCACAATGCTCGAAACCATTGCGATCGTTCTGGTTGTTCTCTGGATTCTCGGCCTTGTCAGTTCCTACACCATGGGCGGGCTCATTCATGCCCTCCTGGTAATCGCAATCGTCGTCATCCTGGTTCGGGTCATTCAAGGTCGACGCGTGTAACGACGACGGAGAAGGAGACCGAGGAACACATCTGTCTTCACCCTCTTTCCGCCGGCCCTGCGCGACCCACTCTAGGCGTCCTCCAAGACAACTTCAACTTGTCTCCTCAGGTCTGTCCGTTGCGATCGGACCCTGCTCGGCTGTATCACTCCGGTACGTCTCCAGCAGTGTCATCGCCACTGCGACGACCAGTGGCCCGGCCACGATCCCGAGTAGGCCAAAAAACTGAATGCCTCCGATCACACTGAAAAACATGATCAACGAGTGCACTTTTGACGCTTTACCGACGATCATGTTCCTGACCAGTTCGTCGATCACCACGGACAGCACAATTCCCACCGCGACCAGCGCGCCTGCCTGCATATACGTTCCCTGGATTGCCAAATAGATCGCAGCCGGAACCCAGACCAGTGCAGCCCCCACGAACGGGATATACGCCGTGATGGCCATGACGGCGCCCCACAGGATCGGGGACGGTAATCCCACCGACCAAAATGCCAGCCAGCCGATGACCCCTTCCAGCAACGCCACGATCGTATTGCCGTACACAGCGCCTTTGACCACTTCGTCGAAGCGTGTCAGAACCAACCGGCGGCGCTCCGGCGTGAGCGGGAAATTCTCCTGTGTCCAATCGACGATGCGCTTTCCGTCCCGAAAAAAGTAGAACGCGGACAACAGCACGATGCCGAACTCGATCGCCCATTGCACCAGATTGCTTACCACGTTGGTCGACTGCTGAATCAAGAGTTTCCCGAGATCAGCCACGCCCGTCACCAAGCTCGACTGCAAATCACTCCCCGTCAACCGCTCGAGGTTCTGAAATTGGGCGACGAACCCCGCAATCACCGGGTACCGCCGCCAACCTTCCCCTACGGACAGTTCGCCCTGTTGCAGGTACGTGGCCAGCGAGGACACCATCCCTGCGAGATCTTGCGCAACGAGAAGCGTGAGATAGAACAGCGGAAGCAGGAGTCCGATGGTCATGATTGTGCACAGAAGAAAGGCGCTCAGCGCTTCCCGTCCGCCGGTAGCACGGAGGACCAGGCCATACAGCGGATACAGTGCATACACCAGCACGACAGCCCAGAGGATTGGAGAAAATAGCGGGCTGAGGATGAATCCGGCGAGTGCCAGTGTCCCGGCCATCAACGCGATATGCGTCAGCCTGCTGGCCTTCGATATCGTCGGGCGCTCAGGTTGATGTGGCATCTGCGAACAAGCATAGCGAAGCACGGCGAGTACAGCAACCTGACAAACGGTTCCTATGCAGGTTCAAGATTCCAGTGCATCACCAGTATCCTGGTGATTCCAGGAACCAAGGAGTTGCACATGGCTCGCTATCGACGCCTGCCCCTCATGGAACGGGAAGAACTGAGTCGTATGTCGGCTGCCGGGTATAGTCTGCGGGCTACCGCTCATGCGCCGGAACGAACGGGGCAAGAAAAGGGGACCGGCTACTCATCTAACAATTTTGGCGGTCGCCTGCGCGGCCTCAGTGTTGATTCCAGCCCCAAGACTTCCGCAATTCTCGCCTGCTACTGGCTTCTCACGGACGCTTTAACAACCAGACATTTTCTTTCGCCAGCGCTTTCTTCTTCAGTCCATCCGGCACCTCCGTGCTGGCCACGAGGGTAAGAGCGTACGTGGCGGCGTAGTGCCGGCGAACCTCCTCGTTACTCACGGAAAACGGGGGCCCTTCCATGAGGCTCTGATCGTACTCGTAGCTAATCAGGAGCTGTGGCGCCTTGCGGGTTATCTCCAGGAGATGCGCGGCATATCGCTTTCGCATGTCTTCGGGCAACGCAACCAAGGCAGCCCGGTCATAGACGGCATCGACCTGGCCGAGCATGAGTCGAGACACCGTAAAGATGTCGCCGACAAAGATGTCGAGATTGTTCGCGCTCCACCGCTCGATGCCGCCCACGGTCTCGATGTCTGGCTGCATGCCGAGCTCGATGAATAACTGCTCAATGGCGAGTTGACTCAATTCGGCTCCGGCCACGCGATAGCCACGGGACAGCAGCCACGAGATATCCAGCGTCTTTCCGCACAAGGGGACAAACACCCGGCGGCCTTTGCCGACCGACAATTCGTGGAAGTGCGTGACCAGGAATGCGTTCGCTTTCCCTTCGTGAAAACCGATCTCGTTCTTCTCCCACCGTTGACGCCAAAAACTTGCATCCATATTCATCCCCCATACTCACGACAATCGAGCAAGAACAACGGAGACATTCTGAATTTCCAGGCAAATACAACGTGGATCTTCGACCCCCTCAACCTCCGCCACGCCCCCTGGCCTCGCTTCTCGATGCATTCTGCATTACCTTTCGCGCTGTAAATAGAGTTATGCCGTATTTGTCAGGTAACTCATGTGCACAGGGGGGAGCTTACAAGATCAGTCCCTGCAACAGCTGGAAGCGGCGCGACACACAGGGGGCAAGTTCGACAGGGCGATTATGAGGATTGGGGAAATTGATGTTGCCCCTCAATACTCGACTTGGACAGTCCACTCTCCGAATCGATCAACCTCGATAACTGCTGCCGGCTTTCAGGACGATTGAGATAGGATAAGAGTCCATACAGAAAGAGAGCGACTCCAAACATTTCGCAGCTCTCTTCCATCGTAACAACCAGGACATAGGCCATTGCCTCTCGGGTCCCGATTGACGATTCGACCTGAGCACCGAGCATCTCGATGCCGATCGCCCCGGTCACGAACAATCCTCCGGCGAATATAAAGAGCCTCGCAGTATCATGGGGAAGCCTGGCAAGAAAAGGGCGAAATGCTAAGGCGATAATGCCGACCAGTGGGATACCCACAACAACCCACGAATACGTCAGGAATCCAGCAAACATCCCTGCCTGCTTTAAAATAGGAGTCACAACCCATATGAGCATCTCGTGGATGCTGGCAGCCTCATCCATCGACAGACAAAGAAACACTGCTGCCAATACCCACCACGGTCTCGCCCCTGCAGATTCCCTCATCTGCTCAACTCTTGCGATGATAGCGAGTACCAACGAACCCAGTCCCAACATAACCGAAGAGTACCAGGATGGAATGTTGTTCTCTCCGTCCAAATGGAATAGCCGAACCAACCCTTTCTGATATTCGAACCCCCAATGCAAGGAAAGAACCTGTGTACCCAGAAACATTCCGATCAGAAAAATAATCCAGAGGCTCAGTCCTCGAAACAGAATTGCCGGATTCAATCCAAAGAGAAATTGATTATTGACGGCCTGCGGCCCGGAAGATTTCGCAGAGAATACATCCATCGCACCGCACCGTACCGTACGGTCACTCACTCCCGCAAGGAAAACCGTCGTTCTGTTCTTCTGCAAGAAGCACATCGCCCATTCGATTTGTACAATATAGACATTGCAGAGTATGTCCTTCTCGAGTCATTAATCAGAAGCATTTTTACTGGAATCAGCATGAACCCACTAGTTTTAAGCCTAGTCCATGGGAGAGAGAACACGGGGGCGTAATGGATTCCCCAGTCAGACCTCGATCCTCTTTGTTTCAGTGAAGTCGACCTGTTTTCAACCGGGCAGGGCCGAGACGCGCCATGACAGGTGGCCTCTTCCTGAATCCTATTGGTAACGCTCAGGCATCTATAGGGTGAACTGTGCCCTTCGGGTGTGTCTGCGGAAAAGAAGAACTCTCAGCCAGCCAACCAGCGTATCCCGATCCGGAGTGG
Organism: Nitrospira sp.; assembly: GCA_022843785.1. Classification (GTDB taxonomy): domain Bacteria; phylum Nitrospirota; class Nitrospiria; order Nitrospirales; family Nitrospiraceae; genus Nitrospira_D. The sequence goes on along the minus strand of JALHMZ010000010.1, from coordinate 150,256 downwards.
TGCGCTGAGGTCCTGACGTCCCTTCAAGCGGCGGATAGCCTGACTCTTGCGCAGCTTCCAATAGCGCCAATCGCCCTTATTAAAAAATGGTGCGAATAGCTCCTGCACCGGGGGAGCCAGATCCTTGTAAATGTTCTCATCTATACTAAAAAATGGATCGCCGTACTCAAAATAGTAATCCTTGCGAAAATAGCCAATCGTCAGCATCGTGCGCGGCTGATCGGTCGGGTTAGGGGTCCCTCGGTGCCACATGCCGGGATCGCGAATCAGAAGATCGCCTGGTTGGAGTTCGAGCTTTTGCGAAGAAAGATGGCTCACGAACGCCTCCATGGCCGGATTGGTACCATCCTCGCCGAATGGGATGAGGTTGAACTTCAAAAACTTTTCGCTCCGCCACAGATGACTGCCGCCCGGCCATACCTCGGTCGGGCCGTTGTGAAGCCCACAATGCATCAGTGAAATATTGACATAGCAACCGCGCACAGTGTCCTCATCGTAAAAATCGATGTCACGATGAGGCGCCTGCTGAATCGAGCCTTTTACGCACGTGTCGCTTGAGACGAACTTGCAATAATATTCTGCGCCCAACGCTTCCGCGAGAATAGGTTCCGCAAACGAATTCCGGACCACCTGTGGGCTTGCAAAAGGGCCCCGCAGCTTCGGGAAAATCCGAAAGCGTGAATTTCTTTCCCAAAACACATTGCGCTCAGTTTCACCCTCTCCGATGAATCCACTGCGCTGCGGCTCTGTATGAAGGCGCTGTACACTCTCTTCATACAGGAGCTTGAAGCTTGAATGAAGTTCCGTCACCAGTGATTCTGGTACCGCGCCTTTGAGCACGACATAGCCCCGGGCATAGAGCAGCATGACCCCCAACTGGATATTCTCGGCTGAAAGCGCCCCATTACGACGCTCTTGATCAGAAATGATGATGTTCAGATCGAGCGGATTGATATGAGTCGACATATGATGTCCCTGTGAAATATTTCAGGAAATCAACTGTAACATCACATGAACAACCTGCAAGTGTTTTAGGAAATCCCAGCGGGAAAGACATAGAATCCAACGGCCCGGGAAGGAGCGGACTTATCGTGGGAGCTTGAGCACCCAGGTGAGTACTGTGTCAGAAATCCGATCGGGCAGGAGCTTCACCATTAGCGCACGGAATTTCGCATCGGCCCCGACAAGATACCGCGTTTTTGGACGGGCTGCCGTTAATGCATGCTCTACAGCCTTCGCCACGGCATCGGGAGTAATGGCCCGGTTGGCCGCCTCCGCGACAACCTTCCTCACCCCGGCGATCACCCCTGCATATAACATCCGCAACTCAGGCGTGGTGGCAGCCTCCAGATCTGTCGCACCCTTGCCAGACTTATCCCAGATCGGTGTCGCAATTGCGCCAGGCTCTACGATCGACACCTCGATTCCCCATTGCTGAACTTCCAATCGCAACGCATCGGTGATCGCTTCAAGGGCAAACTTCGACGCCGAATAGGGGCCCATGAGAGGCATCGCCGCGCGGCCAGCAATCGAACCCATATTCACAATACGTCCTCGGGCCGTCCGTATCAGCGGGAGGAACGTCTGTGTGACGGCCACCTGACCGATCAGATTGATCTCGAGCTGCCGGCGCAGGTCCGGAATCGGCACCGCCTCCAGCGGACCCACCACCGCAATGCCTGCGTTATTGACGAGACCGAACAATCCGTCGTTGCCGACGTGGCCCGCAACGATCGCGCGGGATTGTTGAATCGACGCGTCATCCGTCACATCGAGGATGAGAGGGATCAACCGGTCCGCTCCCCCCTGCCGTTGCAGCGCCTCACCATCCTCAATTTTTCGGACGCCTGCAAAAACCACAAAGCCTAAGCGGTCCAGATGAACCGCGCAGGCTGCGCCGATTCCCGTAGACGCGCCGGTAATGACAACCGCTCTCCCGTTCCCAATGGACATATCGACCCCCTCCATTTTCCAATAGGCATTCGGTAGACACCGGCCTGGGTCTTCGGCTATCATCTCCCCCGACTTACCGGCAAATTCAACACCGTGGCGGTGTAGCTCAGTTGGTAGAGCAGCGGACTCATAAGCCGCGGGTCCCCCGTTCAATCCGGGGCACCGCCACCACATGAAGCCAACTCGACCCAGAGACGTTCTTATGGCTCATGGCGACGAGACCAGCTGTTCCAGTACAATAAACCCTTTTCATCAGTGTCATGCTTGACGCGGCATCACGTGTTGTCTTGACCTAACAGATGTCAGCTTTTCTGTTGAAGTAGCATACTCTTCAGACAAAGGCGCAGCTTTTTATACTCCATGCAAACATCTCACTAGAAACCAGGAGGCATTACCCCCCCAGCAGCAACACGATCCGGTTTGAGTTCTCTACTGAAAGGACGAGCCATGCTCAATTTGCCCGTGAAGGTTTCGGCGAGACATAACGGGAAATCGTTGCACCTGGACAACGCAGTGGAAACCATGACGTTGATCGGCCCGGATGACGAGCCGCTCGGGACCGTGTCCTGGGACGCCGTGATCGATTTTATTCACAACGCAAGCAGAACGACCCGCCCTCAGCGACTACCTCGCAATTACTCGCGCAGCCCGCTCGCAGCCACACTGCGCTATACGACACCGGGCAGTAGAAACTCCGCAGGCGTCACCTGTGAGATCGGCGGAGGCGGGATTTTCATTGAGACATCGACCCCCCCCCCAATAGGCACGATACTCACACTGGAACTGGCCCTACCTGATGATCCCGCCAACCCGATCAGTGCACAAGGACAAGTCGCCTGGGTCCGGGCCGAGGAACAGCGTCATGTGCTCTATCCTGGGATGGGGGTGCAATTCACAGAGATTTCAGATGAAAGTCGTGCCCGCATCGTCAAGATAGTCAAATCCCTGGACCACTCGCGCAGCGGAAAATGAACCACCTGCTTCCGTCTCCGACCGCGCTCGAGCATCGAGACCTGAGCACGCTCACTCCTCCCTCAGCCCCTCCGCCACCGGCTGACGGGCGGCCCACCGGGCGGGAAAGTACCCGGCCACGAGTGTTGCAGCTGCGGCGAGGCCGACGGCTTGAATGAGGGGACCGATGGGTACGATCATTTGAATCGTCCATCCGAACGACTGCTTGTTGATGACTGAGACAAGTAGGAACGAGAGCGCGCCACCGCCTATCAAACCCAAGCCGATCCCCACCAGCCCGAGATACGCGGCCTCCCACAGCACCAACTCCTGAATCTGTCTGGCGCTGCCACCGATGGCCCGTAACGTGGCAAACTCCCTGCGCCGCTCCAACACCGACGTGACCAAGGTATTGACGATGCCGAGCATGGCAATGATGATCGCGATGGCTTCCAGCACATAGGTCATCAGAAATGTCCGGTCGAAGATTTCAAGGATCTCCGTTCGCAGTTCGGTGTTGCTGATGACCAGCGGAGGAAGCCTCCCGCTGGTCGCCTCCCCCAGTTTCTCGACAATATTTTTCCGCACCTGGTCGGCATCCGCTCCCGCCGCAAGATAGACCGGAAAGACCGTGACCAGTTCGTCATGCCAGAGCGACTGATACAGAGTGCGGTCGATCACGAGCTTTCCTCCATCGGTCGAATAGTCATAAAACACTGCGACGACCGGAAACCGTTTGATGCCTTCCGGAGTCGTGACTTCGAGCAACGAGCCCTCCTCAACCTCCAGCCGATCTGCCAATACTTCAGAGATCAGCACCCCACCGATATCCGCCGCACGATTAAGTTGCTCGGAGGAGTCACCTTTCCGCAGAAGATACCGGCTCCGTTGCGCATGCAGCCGCAAATCACGCGAGACGATCGCGACGCGCCGACCATCCACGGTGATGCGGACATCGCGGTACGTATCCACCGCCTCCACACCGGGAATCCCCGACAATGCCTGCAGCCAGGACGGCGGAAGACTCCGTCCCATACTTCCTGCCTCTGTGCCTCGTAACCATAGCGACGGCGCCACAACCACGTCGGACAACACCGTATCGGCCACCCACACCTCTACCGTATGCCGGAAACTGCGTACCATGACGAGCACGCCGATCATGATCGCGAGCCCGACCATCAATGCGGACACCGTGACTCCATTACGCCCGGGATTGCGTGACGCATGATCAACCGCGATCTCCCTGATGACGCCCCGCGTTCCCGATGCGCCCTGTTGCCTCCGGCGGCTCCGCCACCCGACGATGCACATCGGAGCGAGACACGAGAGTCCTGCCAGCACACAAAGGGTGGCCAAGTAGCCCAGCACCGGGATGCCTCCTATGGGCTCGGTCAGACTCAACCCTCCGGCGATCACAAGCAACACGAGGCCAACCGCCCCCAGCCTACCGGCCCGAAGCTGCCGGCCTGCTTCATAATCACCGGGAGCCAAGGCGCGCGCAGGTGCCGTTCGACTCGCATCCCCGCTCGGCCCGATGGCACCGATCATGGACACCACGACTCCGATCACGATCCCTTCCAAAGAAATCTGCCAGAACCAGCCGGCTTCGAAGAACCGGCCGGCCTCGGCCGCAACCGGGACGTAGAGATCCGAGATCGTCCGGCTCAACAACGCGATCAGTTTCTGAGCCAGTATCAAGCCTGCGACACTCCCGACGATTCCACCTGCCAATCCGAACAGCCCGGCCTCGGCCAGGAAGAGCGCCGCCACGCGAGATTGAGTCATGCCGATGGCCCGATAAATCCCGATCTCCCGGCGCCGCCTGGCTACGGCAAATGCCATCGTGTTGTAGATCAGGAACATGCCGACCAGCAGTCCCACCCAACTCAGCACCGTCAAGTTCAGGCGAAACGCCCGCACCATTTGCTCTACTTGTTTCGTCCGACTCGACGGACGTTCGATTGTGACGTGAGGCGGCATCACCTCGCGCAGATTCTGCATCACCTCTTCAACCGGTTGTGTCACCTCCGTCACCAGATCAATCCGATCCAGCCGCCCGACCATCCCGAACGTAATCTGAGCCGCCGCAATATCCATCACCGCGAGATGACCCCAGGATGATGTGCGATCCGAGCTATCTTCTAAAATGCCTGACACAAGGCACTGAATAGGACCTGGGCCGATCTGCAAAGACACCCTATCGCCCACCGACAGATTCCACTCGGCCGCCAGTTTCCACCCCAACAACACCGTGTTTGGATCAAGTACTGCATCCAACCGGCGTTCCGTCGGTTGCTGGGTGAGCCGGAACCCGCGCGAATCAGCCTCGGCGAAAATATCCAAGCCAAGCACCTGCACGGCCTGACTGCGGCCATCAGCGTCGATCCGCACTGCCGTTTGAAGAATCACCGGAGAAGCCGATGTGACACCGGACACACGGCGCGCAGCCGTAATGAGCCGTTCATCCAGCCCTAATTCACCACCTGAAATTTCCAGGGTTGTCGGACCTGCCACCGTTAACACGGCCTGTTCAAACGAACGAAGCACGTCGACGTTCGCCGTCCGCACCGCCACAGAGGCTGAGACGCCAAGGGCGACCCCGATGACGGTCAACAGCGTACGCAGCGGCCATTGAGTCACGTGGGCAGAAAGGATCAACAGGAAGACTTTGATAAAGGAGGGCATCAGGAACCAGTGACACGGGACGAACAGGAGAAATTCTGGAAGGAATCACCCGTCAAAACCCGAGAAAACAACCCCAAGGGCCCGTGCGAAGATCGGCCATTTCGTTTACACATGTACGATCCTTTGCTAGACTTGCCTCACGATTTCAGGAGGCACCTACGGTGGCACACAGTCGAGGCAATACCGCACTTACTTTCGAACCGGCAGAAAGCGGACGAAAACAGGCTTCCCAGATTACTCCCCGTCAATCGCAAATCCTCAAGATGGTTGCGATGGGGCACACCAACCGCGAGATCGCCGTGTCGCTGAAGATCAGCGTCCGTACGGTCGAAGTGCACCGCTTCAATCTAATGCGGCGGCTGAACGCCCGCAACGTCGCCCAACTGCTCCGCCAATCCCTGCGCTATGGATTGTTGCCGGCGAGCTTCGGCAAACGATAACCGCTACCAGGCTGTTGATAAAGTCCGCCAGCTGCGTTCTCGCATCGCTCAGAGGCTCAATGTAATGAGCCCAGCGGAGGCAAGGAACCTATCCGCTCGCATGTGATCGAAGCGAGCGGTTCAAGCGAAGCTTGGTATGTACCTCCTCGCCCCTTCGCTCACTGCGGCCTTGCTGAACAGCCTTTCTGAACAGCCTGCAACCATTCAGTTTCCATCAGTATTCTTACACACGGCACTGTGCCTGAGCACGTGACTTCGGTTATCGACAAACTCCTACAGCTCTTTGACCATCCCTCGACATTCCGCGACCGAACGATATCCTTTTCTCGCCAGAATCTCAGCCAGCTCCTTGTCCAGCCGGCTGAACACATCCAGACCCTCCTCTACCAACACCGTACCAATTTGTACGGCCGATGCGCCGCACAGCAGATGTTCGAACGCATCCACGCCGTCCATCACACCGCCGGTGCCGATAATCGGGATTCTGCCTTGAAAGATTTTGTAGAACGCGCGGACATTCGCCAGTGCCACCGGTTTAATGAGCCTGCCACCCAGCCCGCCGAATCCGCCCTTTGGTTTAATGACGACGGCTTCGCGCTCCGGATCAACAACCAATCCATTGCCCACTGAATTGATCATATTGAGAAAGTCGATGCCGTATCGTCCGATCACTTTCCCCATCGCCTCGTGATGCGCCGGATCAAAATACGGTGGCAGCTTCAACCCCATGGGAACTGTGATGATCTGGCGTACCCGCTTGATCACCCGCTCGGACGACTCCGGATCGTAGCCGATTTGAGGTTTCCCGGGGATGTTCGGGCACGAGAGGTTCACTTCGATGAGGTCAGGCTGAGCTGCGTTAATAGCAGCCGCAATAGTCGGGAAATCCTCCTCGCAAAGACCCGCCACACTCGCCACAACAGGCTTTCCGAATCGCTTTAACTCAGGAATCAGTTCGGCATAGGCTTTGTACCCAAGGTTGGGAAGTCCCATGGAATTGATCGATCCGCCGGAAAATCCGTAATACCGCGGCTCGGGATTACCCTGGCGCGGTTCGACCGTCATCGACTTGGTCACGATCGCACCGGCTGCAGACTTTCCCAACGCCACAAGTTCGTCACGTGTGACGCAAAGAGCCCCGGCGGCATTCATGAAGCAGCTTGGAAATCTCACACCTGCGATCGTGGTCGAAAGATCCGTCATCGCGTCACCAGTTCGGGGTGCCGATCGGTCCGCGCGACCAGCCGCCCATCTTGTATGGTCCAAACGTAGTCAGCCGTGTGGGCTGCCTGGTCACTGTGTGTCACCAGCAGGACCGTCTGTTCACCCGCCTTAGCCAAATCCCTAATGAGAGCCATAATATCGGCCCCCTGATGCGAATCGATATTGCCAGTCGGTTCATCCGCCAGCAAGAGACGAGGTCGATGCGCCAGAGCCCTCGCAATCGCCACCCGCTGCTGTTCCCCCCCGGATAGCTCGCCCGGCCGATGATGTCGCCGTCGGCTCATGCCTACCATCTCCAACACCTCGCCCGCCCGCATCGCCGCACTGCGTCCGCTGTCTCCTCGCAACAACAATGGCAACGCAACATTCTCCTCCGCCGTTAGTCCGTGCACCAGATGAAAGGCTTGAAACACGATGCCGATGGTCTCACGCCTGATTCTTGTCCACTCGGAGCTGGACAAACCGGTCGTGGACCGCCCATCGAGCACAATGTCTCCCGTCGTGGGCTGATCCAGCCCGGCAATGAGATTCAGCAACGTGCTTTTCCCGCACCCGCTCGGCCCGATAAATGCACAGAACTCTCCGCGCCGTATTTCCAAATTGACATCGGCCAACGCGGCCACCGTGGCTCCGCCGCGCATGTATGATTTGGAAAGCCCCTTCAGAACGACCACGAACGTCTCCCCAAGACCCGTACATTGACTACATATGAATAACCGCTGTCGCGACGTCTGCTTTCGTATAGCACAACCATTTAGAATGCGACAACCTTGACAGGACAGACCTGTTCACCATAAAGAGAGCATCGTGCTCATACGCTGGGACGCCGAGGCCGTCTATGGCTCACTCCTGGATTAAAGTGATACCGCAACTCGTGCGCCGGGCTGTCCGGTTTCTCTTACCGGCTGAGTGTGTGGTCTGCCGTACACCCTTAGCCGACGATCCGATTCCGCACTTCTGCTCAGGCTGCTGGAATACCATCGTGCTGCCAAACCATTCACGCTGTGCGCGATGTGACCGCTCTTTCGTCTCACCGGTTGCAACGGTTTTTAGCCCGACGCATCGGTGCTTCTCCTGTGCCACGCACCCCCCATCCTACACCAGAGCCTGGACACTCTATCCCTACCAGTCCCCTCTACGAGATGCCATCTGCCTATTCAAATACCGGGGAAAAGTCTCACTGGCAACGCCGTTGGCTCGCCTCATGATCGACCAGCTTCCGGCGCTCGATTCCATTGACCTTATCATGCCCGTGCCGCTACACACCGGGCGGCTGCGTGAACGGGAATTCAATCAATCCTTACTGCTGGCAGACCGGATTGGCCGCCATCTCTGCCGGCCTGTCTCCTGCGTCAATCTGATCCGAACCGTTCCCTCGCCGGCACAGACCACCCTCTCCCGAAAAGAACGATTGAAGAACCTCCGCGGAGCCTTTGCCGTCACTCACCCTGAATTGATTGCCGGCAAACGCATTCTGTTGATCGATGACGTGTTCACGACCGGCGCCACGGTGAATGAATGCGCGAAGACTCTCCGCAAAGCCGGATCCAGCGACGTCTTTGCGTTGACCTTGGGGCGCACCATGGATACGAGTCAGATCCCGGATCGAGTCCTTGCGGCGAGAACTGACATGACGGCCGATGTCATGGGAGGATGACCTATGCCGATTTATGAATACCTCTGCGAGCTTGTAGAAAGCGTTGCTCCATCCTGGTCCTGAATCTTCGCAATCCTCCCCCTCCTGTCTCGATTCGCGGCGCCCAAGTCCGAAGAGACGCGGCTCGAATCTCTGACAGATCCCGACAATGTCAGTGCATTTGACGAGAACGATCCACACGCACCACCCGCTTGATGAAGAAAATGAGTGACGCGATTGGCAAAGGCGCCGGCGACGAAATGGAGTCCGTGATGGAGCAGGCGGAAGAACCAAAAGAGATGCGCGGGAATGGGGAGACAACGGCGGGCATTGACAGTCTGTGGCAGGCATTGTCATGTATTTTAACTTGACAATTCTCCGCCGATCCCTAGAATACACCCATTATTGGGAGCCTTATGAGTCTGTATCGTTCCGATGAGATCTGGTGGCACTATGGGAACCGCCCCGAAAAGCGAATTGATGACGGTAACGGAGACCTGCCGTTATCTGAAAATTACCCCGCGCACACTGTATCGCTATTTACAGAGTCGGCAAATTCCCGCTTTCAAGCTTGGAAAAGAATGGCGGTTCGTACGCTCGGACCTGGAAGAATGGATTCGCCAACGAACCAGAATCGCCGTGTCCTCTACACTAGGACCTGATTGATGTTTGCCGGCGAATACTTGTGCAAAGTTGATGAGAAGGGACGCTTCATCGTCCCCTCGCCTATCCGCGAGCAAATCGAGGCCGACGGCCAATCCGTCGTGTTCTTGAAGGGGCCGGAACAATCCTTACTCATCTATTCAGCCAAGGAATGGAAACAAGTCCTTGAACGGACTAAAACGTCGTTAGACGAAGATCAGAGCCGTCTCTTCATGCACTTCGTCGTCTCTGAAGCAGGCACCTCGGATATCGACAAAACGGGTCGCATTCTCATTCCCGGCCGCTTACGAAAACTGGTGCCGCTCGACGACGACCAGGAAGTGATTTTGGTCGGTCTCTATCACCGTATGGAAATCTGGAATCCCAGCGAATGGCGGCGGTATATCGCCCGCACGGAAGATCGCTACGAACAAAACATGGCCAAGATTCTGAATCTTTTGTAATTTGCTTCATGCCATCATACCGTCGTCGCTCAGGCTCACGACTTTCCAATCTGCCGGTACGCACGGTCTCCTATAGACCCTCAGCAGGAGAGCCACCTGTTTCTTCACCGCCAGCCTCACGGCCTCTTGACCGGTTTGCCCTCCTGTCTCAATTCCAAACATCCAAGACCATCAGCGCCTCCCAAGAGATATCGACTGGCGCAACCGTAACCACCGGACAATTGTCACTGACCCTGCCGGTTCCTCCCAGCATCAATCGCCAGTACGCCACCGTGAACGGACGCCGGCTGCTATCCTCTACCGGGCGCGCCTACAAAATACAGGTGGGGCAGCAGGTCTGGATCGCGCTGGCTCAATCGCCCGCACGGGCCTCGCTGATGACTCAGTTTCAATCCGGCCCACTAGCCCTCTCCATCCGATTCTTCTTCACTTCAGCCCTGCGTCGCGACCTTGACGGGGGCCTCAAGATTGCTCAAGATGCGCTCTGTGAAGGATTGGGAGTCAACGATAACCGGATCGTCGAAACCCACCTCTATAAGGACATCGATAAACTACATCCTCGCATCGAAGTGTCCCTGTCCGTCGTCTCCCCTTCTCCAAAACCTACATCCCCATAATCTCGCAATTACAGTCCGGCATACGCATGACTGATACCTGACGTCATACAAATAGCCGCTACTCGTAAAGCGCAGAATGATACGAGTAGTTTGGTATCGGATATCGTTGTTGGAATATAGGATCCGACTGGCTCACGGTCCCGAATTGACCAAATAGATAATACACGAATCGATGAGTATCGAGTCTGCCGCCGCGGCGCCCGACTACTCGTACCGTAGCGCGTCGATGGGATTGAGCCGTGAGGCCTTGTTGGCCGGGTACAATCCGAAAAATAGCCCGACGGCGATGGAGAATACAAACGCCGCCATTACGGTTTCAGCGGAGATGATGGTGGGCCATCCGGCAATCGCAGTCGTCACGCGCGCTCCCAGTATCCCGACTAGAATCCCCAGGCAACCACCGACCACGCTGAGCGTCACGGCTTCAATCAGAAACTGCATGACAATGTGCCGCCGCTTGGCGCCCACCGCCATCCGCACGCCGATTTCCCTGGTCCGCTCCGTGACCGACACCAAGAGAATGTTCATAATGCCGATCCCGCCGACGAGGAGCGACACGGACGCGATGGCGAACAACATGACCGTCAGCGTCTCGCTCGTGCTTTCCTGAACCTTGCCGATATCCACCTGTGTTCTGATTGTAAAGTCGTCCTCTTGATCGGGTTGCAAGCGATGTCGCGTACGAATGACGTCGCGGATCTGGGCCGCTGCGGGCGTCAAGTCCTCTAATCGTTCCGTCGACGCGAACAAGGCGCCGACTGATCCCAAAAACTGTGTGCCAAAGACCTTGCGCTCCGCGGTACTGAATGGAATGAAAATAATGTCGTCCTGGTCGGACCCTTGGCTCGATTGCCCTTTGGGCGACAGAACGCCGATCACGCGAAACGGCACGTTCTTGATGCGGATAACCGCCCCGACCGGCTCCTCTCCCACATCGAATAAATTCTCAACCACCGTCTGTCCGACCAATGCCACTCGATCAGCCGTATCCACATCCTGCTGCGTGAACGCCCCTCCACTGCTGAACGACCAGTCTCGAATCGTCAAGTAGCTCGGCGAGATCCCGTTAACCAGTCCACTCCAGTTCTTATTGCCATTGATGATCTGCATGGTATCCCGCTTGCCCCAGCCGACTTCGCTCAGCATAGGAATGCGTTTCTTAAGCTCCATGCCGTCCGATATCGTCAACGTCACCGCACCGCCCTGCCCACCCCGCACTCCACTCGTGGTCATTGAGCCAGGCAACACCATGATGACGTTGGTACCCATGGTGGCCACCCGTTTGGCTACTGCGGCTTTAGCCCCCTCTCCGATGCTCACCATCGCAATCACCGCTCCAACCCCGATCACAATCCCCAGCATGGTCAGTCCGGCCCTGAGCCGATTACGGCTCAGGATCCGAATCGCCGTCAACACCGTGAACAGCAGGAACGCCGGCATCAGACCTCCGGACGAGACAACGGAACAGCCAATCTGGTGTGGCGGTCGGTCAGGACACGGCCATCCTTGATGACAATTTCACGTTCCGCATAGGCGGCAATATCCGTTTCGTGCGTGACGAGAATGATCGTAATGCCCTGCTCTTTATTCAGCTGGTCGAGAATTGCCATGATCTCCCGGCTCGACTCGGTATCAAGATTGCCGGTCGGCTCGTCTGCCAAGAGGAGGGACGGTTCTGTCACCAATGCTCGTGCGATTGCCACACGCTGCTGCTGGCCTCCTGAAAGTTGTGTGGGATAGTGCCCCTCTCGCCCTTGAAGGCCAACACGGCAAAGGGCCGCTGTGGCCAATGCCCGCTGCTCCCTCAACGAGACTCCCCGATAAAACAGAGGCAATTGTGCATTTTCCAGCGCGCTGGTGCGTGGGATCAAATTGAAGTTTTGGAACACAAACCCGATCTGTCGATTCCGAATATCAGCCAGTTGATCAGCCCGTAACCCCGCAGCATCGACGTCATTTAACCAATAGCGACCTCTAGTTGGTTGGTCCAAACAACCAAGGATGTTCATGAGGGTCGACTTCCCTGATCCGGACGACCCCATGATGGCGACAAACTCGCCTGATGCAATCGACAAATTCAGCCCTCGAAGGGCCTGCACCTCGACATCCCCAAGACGGTAGATTTTCCAAAGGTCTTCACAACGGATGAGCGCAGCCATCAGCGGGTGACCCTCTTATCATTGGGAAAAAAAGACCCTGAGCAGAGACACATACCATAGCGAACCAAGCATTACGTGCTTAGCGGGGAATGGCACACAGCTACATCCCGCGACCTGGAGCCTACCGACGCTGGCCACCACTACCAAATCCCGGCGGCAACTCGCCGGATCGCCGCTCCCCCCGTGCGCTCTCAATCCCTATCACCACCATATCGCCGTCGGCCACTGCGCCATCCAGCACTTCCGTTGAAACCCCGTCGGAAATGCCCGTATGAACGACGACCGCCTCCGGCTCTCCGGTGACACCTAACTTCCAGACCTTCCTTGCCTGTCCCCCAGAATTTGCGGAGCCGTCTAGTGAGTAGCTACCGGCATCGACTTTGACCGGTTTCCCCCCACTACTTGCCCCCCGGGTACGTTCACTCTGTGGCGGACTGAATCGCAACGCAGCATTCGGCACTTTCAAGACTTGATCCTTCTGCGCCACAACGATTGAAACATTCGCCGTCATTCCTGGTTTGAGCCGAAGATCTTTGTTGTCCACCGCCACAACCACATTGTACGTCACAACATTCTGCACATTGATCGGCGCCAACCGCACTTGTCGAATGACCCCCTCAAACCGCACACCCGGATAGGCGTCCACCGAAAACACTGCGTCCTTGCCTTCAGTGATACCGCCGATATCTGACTCGCTGACGTTGGTATCTACCTGCATTTTGGTGAGATCGAGCGCGATTAAAAAAAGATTCGGCGTGGCAAAGCTGGACGCCACGGTCTGCCCCACCTCCACATTGCGCGCAACGACCACTCCGTCGACCGGCGAACGGATGACGGTATACTTCAATTCCAGATCAGCGGAATTCAGTACGGCTTCAGCCTGCTTGACCTGCGCCTCACTGACCCGAAGTTGCGCCTCGGCAGAGTGGTAATTCGTGAGGGCAACATCCACGTCGTTCTGCGAGACAAACTCTTGAGCCACCAGCGATTGCACCCGGTCACGCTCCCGTTTGCGCTGCGCAAGATCGGCTTTGGATCGAGCCACGTTTGACCGTGCCATTTCAAGATTGCCGGCTGCTTGATCGCGACGGGCCTTGAACGGCTCCGGATCGATGGTGGCCACCTTGTCGCCCGCCTTCACCCGCGAATTGAAATCCGCATGAAGGCTCTTGATCATCCCCGAGACTTGGGTGCCGACTTGTACGGAGACCACAGGATTGATCGTTCCAGTCGCGCTCACAACCGACACAACTGAACCACGCTCGATCGCGGCCATCCGGTATCGAACCGGCGCCTTTCGCTCTCCGTTGAAAAACATGTATCCGCCGATGGCCAGTCCGATGGCAATGACACCGAGGATAATGCCAAGTCGTTTCATACCTTCATCCTACAAAATGTCGGGAGCTGACGCTACTTTATCAAGAATGTGCGGTGTGAATCACCCTGTTGCCAGCAGGGCCGCCGCCCTGCCTCAGTCCAGAGGGAAGCAGAAACAGCGCAGACCATTGTGACAGGATAACGCCAACCGCACACACGGCGTGCGCCTCCGGAACTATCTGGCGAGTAGCTGCTCCAGGAAGGCAGTGGAAATGTGGCCTTTTTGGAACTCAGGATCGTTAAAGATCCTGCGATGGAGAGGAATAGTGGTCTTGATCCCTTCGATCACGAATTCATCGAGCGCGCGTCTCATCCGAGCCATGGCCTCTTGGCGGTCTCGCCCGTGCGTGATCAACTTCGCGATCATTGAGTCATAATACGGCACGACCGTCGCGCCGGACTCCATAGCAGAATCAACTCGAACACCGAACCCTCCGGGCGCGCTGTATTTGGTAATCTGCCCGGGCGACGGAGTAAACTTTTCAGGATCCTCCGCGTTGATCCGGCATTCCATGCTATGCCCGTTGAGCACGACGTCCTGCTGTCTGATCGAAAGTGGATGACCCGCTGCCAGACGAATTTGTTCCTTAATCAAATCGATGCCGGTGACCATTTCGGTGATAGGGTGCTCAACCTGGATCCGGGTGTTCACCTCCATAAAAAAGAAGTTCCGCTCTTTATCGAGGAGAAACTCCACGGTGCCGAGATTTCGATAATGCACCGCTTTGACGGCTTCTACGGCGACCCGTCCAATCTCCCGGCGAAGCTTCTCATCGATAGCTGGAGAGGGAGTTTCTTCGACCAGCTTTTGATGCCGCCGTTGAATCGAGCAGTCGCGTTCCCCCAGATGAATGACATGGCCGCGGTGGTCGGCCATGACCTGGACTTCAATATGGCGCGGTTCCAGAAAATACCGTTCGAGATAAACGTTTTCGTTGCCGAATGTAGACTTCGCTTCGGCCTGGGCAGCCTGAAACGCCCGGCCCAAATCTTCAGCCTTGTTCACAACGCGCATGCCGCGACCTCCGCCTCCGGCCGTCGCTTTGATAATGACGGGAAAGCCGATTTTCTGCGCGGCTTGCATCGCATCCTCTTCGCTCCGCAACTCACCGAGACTGCCGGGAGTCACAGGCAACCCCCGCCTGGAAACGACCTCACGGGCCTTTGCTTTGTCCCCCATCATGGCAATGTTTTCAGACGTCGGGCCGATGAATTTGACACCGATCGATTCGCAGACTTCAGCAAAGTGGGCGTTCTCGGACAAGAACCCATAGCCGGGATGGATGGCATCCACGCCGGTCACCTCCGCCGCGCTCAAAACATTCGGAATATTGCGGTAGCTCAACGCTGCGTCCGGTGGCCCCACACACACCTTCTCATCGGCGGCGCGCACGTGCAGACTCGCAGCATCAGCCTCCGAATGGATGGCAACGGTCCTGATTCCGAGCTCCTTACAAGCTCGGATGACCCGTAGGGCAATCTCTCCGCGGTTGGCGACCAGAACCTTCTTGAACACGTCGTGACTCCGATACGTCGGCGAGAACCGTCTATTGGACGGGGTTGGGATCTATCAAGAAGAGCGCGTGACCGTACTCGACAGGCTTGGTGCTCTCGGCCAGAATCTTGACGATGCGGCCGTCCGTTTCAGACTCAATTTCATTCATCAGTTTCATCGCTTCAACGATGCACAGCACTTGGCCTTTTTTGACAATATCGCCCTCTTCAACATAGGGATCGGCATCCGGAGAAGGCGAACGATAGAACGTCCCGACGATGGGGGAAGTAATTGTCACCATGCCGGTCGTGTCTTCGGCCGGAGGACCGGAAGCACTCGTGGGATGGACGCTTGGCTGAGAAATATTGGGGACAGTCTCTTGCACCGAAGCCGAGACGGACTTGATGCCGATCTCATGGCGGACTCGGATACGCACCCCTTGGCGCTCTAATTCCAACTCGGTCAAGTTGTTCCGGCGAAGCAGATCAATGAGATCTTGGATCTGCTTGGTTTGGCTACTCGTGAGCAATGCGTCCTGCCCCTGCCCAGGCCCACCCGGCATGGACGGCAAAATGATCGGTCTCGGTTTCTTCTTCGGTATAGACCGTCGGCGCGCGCTCACCGGACCCGCTCCACATACGACCTGGTACGAGTATCGATCTTGATCACAGTGCCGACTTCCAAATACAGAGGGACTTTGATCGACGCTCCGGTTTCGACAATCACAGGCTTGGTCCCGCCGGATGCGGTGTCGCCTCGAACTCCAGGCTCCCCATCGACGACCTTCAGCTCAATGAAATTTGGCAGTTCGACATCGATCGGCCGGTGTTCATAGACCAGGATCTTGACGACCATATTTTCTTTTAAGAGATCCGCATTGTCTCCGAGCGTGCTCTTCTCGAATGAAAGCTGTTCATAGGATTCCGTGTCCATAAACGTAAACAACTCGCCGGTGGCATAGAGAAACTGCATGTCGCGCTCTTCCAAATCAGGCTCGTCAAACCGTTCCCCGGACCGAAAGGTTCGATCCAGCACATTCCCCGACAGATAACTTTTCAGCTTGGTACGCACGAATGCGCCGCCCTTTCCCGGCTTCACATGCTGAAATTCCACGATATAGAACGGCTCGCCTTCCACCATGAGCCGAACCCCATTTCGAAAGTCAACGGTCGAAATCACTCCGTGCTCCCTTCAATCAGAACAATGAACCATGGCCCAAAGGTCAATGGCTGCGCGTCTCGGCTCCACGACTTAATCCCGCTCCTGAGACGGGCGTGGATCCGTGCGAAGACAAATGTTCGTGCAGCCCCCGTAGCGCCAAGAGATAGCCAATCGGGCCGAATCCTGAGATCTGGCCCAGCGCCACCCCTGAAACATAGGAATGCCTGCGAAATTCTTCCCGCCGGTGAATATTGGACAGATGTACTTCGATCGCCGGGATCTCGACAGCCGACAGTGCATCCCTCACCGCAATACTGGTATGCGTGTATGCCGCAGGATTAATGATGATCCCGTGATAGTTGCCGCGCGCTTCCTGAATCCACGTCACCAATTCACCTTCATGATTCGACTGACGGATCTCCAGTGCCACTCCCAGTTCCCTGCCGAGCTTCGACAGCGACGCGTCGATCTCAGCAAGCGTGGTGGTCCCATACACAGACTCTTCACGATTCCCCAGCAAATTGAGGTTGGGCCCGTGCAGGACGAGTACTCTAAGCATGGGACGTACGAACCGCCTCCTGAACAAACGATACCTGGCACTTCTACAGGGAATGAGGGCGGTATTCTAGCAGTCCCACCCGGGATGGTCAAACCGTTGAACTATCTGGGAAGTTATGAATTGTTATTCGTCGAGGTAGTATGGTCGCGCCGGCGATCCTGAATCAAGCTCAGCCACTGCTCAAGCTGGATCACCGTGGCGCTCTTCTGCTCAGGAGCGATCGTGGCGCTGTCAGTCGAGGCCTCTGGACGGTCTCCTTGCATGATGTCGACATAGAGCGGCTCTTCTACCTTTTCCATTGTCACAGCGGATTCCGAAACCAGCTGAACGGACTCGATCGCCGGCTGTGGCGGAGAAAGTAGTGTTGGAGTGGGATCAGCAAGCGCCTCAAGCGTCGCACGTATCGACAGGACTTCCACATCCTGAGGATTTGCCGCCAGAATGACACCGCACGACCGCAAACCTGCCTCCTTCACCCCCTGAGACATATAGATCTTTGCCAGTATTCTGTGCGCGCGAAAGTTCTCCGGGCTTAATTTTATCGCCTCTTCCAATATTGCGATGGCCTTGGCCGGCTGGTTCAGCTGCTCGTACACTCGGCCTAACGCAACCATCGCTATAATGAAATTCGGCGAGGCTTTCAATCCGTCTTCAAGGACTCCCGCTGCTTCGTCCCACATCCCGGCTTTTCCATATTCCTCAGCCAGCGGAATGAACGCCTTCGATCCGGGATCCATGGCGACAGCCAAAGCCAACCGGTCTATCTCAGCAGCATTTCCAGCCCTATTGGATCCAGACCCCATCGTGAATCCTACTCCACCCCTATAGACGATGTGCGGCATGTTACAGGTAAATCCCGCACTTCAGTCAGAATATAGTCCGCCAGCCGGCGTTTAGACATGAGCCCGAATTCTTTCCGCCGGCCGCCACGCGAAAGAACGACGGCGGCATTGTCGTCGCTGCCGAATCCGGCGCCTTCTTTCGTCACATCGTTCGCGACGATGGCATCAAGTCCTTTTCCGACAAGCTTCGCCATGGCATGCGCAACCACATCCTCCGTCTCTGCAGCAAACCCTATGAGAACTTGAGCAGTTCGCTTGGCGGACAACATCGCGAGAATATCGGGCGCCACTTCAAGGTCGAGAGTCAACGACATCCGGCCTTGCTTCTTCATTTTCTGAACCGCTTGCTCCCGTGGCCGAAAATCCGCGACCGCGGCGGCCATCACCACCACCGTAGCCCAGGCAAAATGACGGCAGAGGCTGTCGGCCATTTCTTGCGCCGATGTGACAGACACGACTTCGACACCGGCCGGTGGCACAAGAGCCGTTGGCCCGGTGACCAGCACGACTTCAGCACCCCGGTCACGAGCCGCTTCTGCAATCGCATAACCCATTTTGCCCGACGAACGATTGGAAATGAACCGAACAGGATCAATCGCCTCCTGAGTGGGTCCCGCGGATACCAACACCCGATGCCCCAACCAATCGGCCTGCGGAATCAACAAGGCTTCCACCGCTTCCACGATCTTCGCCTCAGCAGCCAGTCTCCCTTGCGCCACTTGCCCGGACGCCAGCGGCCCCTCTTCAGGATCAAGCACTACGACACCACGCGCGCGAAGCATCCGCACATGCTCGACCACGGTGGGGTGTTCCCACATACCACCGTCCATAGCCGGGGCAATGATCATCGGACACTGGGCCGTGAGCAGCATCGTCGAAAGGACATCATCCGCCAATCCGACGGCCGCCTTGGCCAGGAAATTCGCCGTCGCCGGCGCAATGATGACGGCATGGGCGCCTTCGGGGACTGTCAGATGCCGCATCTCTTCACGGGCTTCGAAAAGGCTGGTCGTGACTCGCTCCCCGGACAGCACTTCGAAGGTCAGCGGCGCCACGAACTTAGTTGCGCTGTCCGTCATCACGACGGAAACAGATGCACCTCGACACTTCAGTGCCCGCAGCAAACTCACCGCCTTATACGCGGCAATACTCCCGGTGACGCCCAGCACAAGGCGCCTGCCCCGCAATATTGCCGGTGATTTATCCAGACCCAAGAGTTTCTCCTTGCTCTATTCTTCGGCTGGAGCCGCTTGCGGCTTGGCCGTATCGTCCACGTACACGCTGAGCTCTTTCTTGATCTCCTTCGCATCCTCTCCCGTCATCATCGCCATACGCTCAGTTTCACCTTCTTTCCCGCGCTTTGCTTCCTTCATCGCATCACGGGCCTCTTTCCCGGTCAGATACGGAATCTTTCCGCGCAGTACTTCGTCGAGCGCGTTCGTCGTCTCTTTGGTAAAGCGAGAGGGACCGGTCGGTTTTGCCCCCTGGGCCAAGTGTTTGGCCCGTTGCGAGGCGACGATGACCAGCCGGTGGCGGGAATCGAATTCCTTCGGCGTGTACTGCGGCAATAGACTCAGCATATCGATCATGATGGTGCGCTCCTGCTAGGGGTGGTTATGTGGTTCGATTACTCTGCTGGGTATCTCTCTCGATAATAAAGTTCTGTTCAAACCAGTTCATGTCGAGCCGTTTGGTCTTGAGCCGTTCCGCAAGAAAGATACTTTGCAGCTCGCGAAGCGACTGCGCAAGGTCGTCATTACGGACGATGTAGTAGTACTCGCGAAAGCTCCAGACTTCTTCTTTGACCCGCTGCAGCCGACGAACGATTTCTTCCTGTGAGTCCGACGCGCGGCCTTGAAGCCGTGCCCGCAACGTATCCAGAGACGGTGGCAATATAAAAATGTAGACCCCATCCTCAAACTTCTTCTTAATCTGAAGCGCGCCTTGCACGTCAATTTCCAACAAGACGTTAATGCCTTGTTCCATTTTGTCCATCAAGGCTTTCCGTGGAGTACCGTACCAATTCCCATACACATGGGCATACTCCAGGAACTCATTGCGCGCAACCATGTCTTGAAACACATTTTCATCGACAAAGTAGTACTCGCGTCCACCTTCCTCCCCGGTACGTGGTTTTCTGGTGGTGTAGGACACGGAATGCCAGAGTCCCGGAATGGAGGCAGACAACTGTTTACAGAGGGTTGTTTTTCCAGCTCCCGACGGGGCTGAAATAATGAAGAGGATCCCCCTCCGCTCATGCGACTGACGCCCTGCTGCAGGGTCCGGTGAAAGCTCAGTTACTGACTTGGCGATGGTCATTCCACGTTCTGTACCTGTTCTCGGATCCGTTCGAGTTCGGCCTTCATCTGCACCACTGCTGCCGCGATTGCAGCATCGCTGGCCTTCGATCCAATGGTATTAATCTCCCGTCCCATTTCCTGGATGAGAAAATCCAGTGTCTTTCCAGCTGGTTGAGCGCTATGCACTATTTGATGAAACTGTACCATATGCGCATCCAATCTGACCAATTCTTCCGTAATGTCTCCCCGGTCGGCATAGACAGCCAGTTCCTGATGAAGTCTGGGGATATCGGGTATCTCGCCGTTCAATAGCTTTTTCACCCGTTCCTTCATCCGAACGAACGATTCTTGCGACACAAATGGCACCCGTTCCGCAACCTGCTGTTTCAACGCTCCGATCGTCTTCAGGCGGCTCAGGAGATCTTGAGCCAGGAGCGCCCCTTCTTTCTTGCGCATCCCAGAAAGATCGCGTAATGCTTGAAGGCCAAGTTTTTCCACTAGTTTCGCGAGCTTCGGATCATCCACCGGCTGATCAGACAGGACGATGATGTCGCGAAACCCCGCCATGATCCCAATGTCGATGGAACCCTTAAGCTTGAGCGTTCGTTGAAGGGTGCGGAGGGTCTGATAGTACTGTTTCGCCAATGCAGCGTCAAGCTGCGGAGACCGTGTGCTACCCCGCCCGCCTTGTAGTGAGACCGTCATCTCGACACGTCCCCGGGAGCACTGTTCCTGCACCGCCTTCTTGAACAACTCTTCGAGACTTCCCATCAGCTTTGGCAGACGGATCGCGGCTTCCAGAAACCGATGGTTTACAGAACGTACCTCGATAGTCACTGTCCCATCGAGCCAAGCCCCCTGCCGCCGACCGAATCCTGTCATGCTTGTGATCATCGCGGATGTTTTCCTTTCCAATGACACAGGTCGTACAACGCGCAGTTCTCGCATTTCGGGGAACGCGCCAGGCACACATACCGGCCATGGAGCAGGAGGCGTTGCGCCAAGCCGGTCCACTCGCTCCGGGGAAAAGCCTGTTGCAGATCCAGCTCGATACGCTCGGGGTCGTCGGATTTCGTCAGATTCAATCGATTGGCCACCCGCTTCACATGGGTATCGACGACGACAGCCGGCTGATCAAAGGCTGTGCCCAGCATGACATTGGCTGTCTTACGCCCAACTCCAGGCAGGGCGGTCAGTTCTTCTATCGTCGCCGGAACCTGGCCACGAAATCGTTCGCTGAGCATTCTCCCGCATCCGATCAAATGTTTGGCTTTGCTCTTATAGAAACCGGTCGGTTTGATCAGCGCCTCCAGCTCTGCCGGCTTGGCCCGTGCGATCTCGATCGGGGTCCGATATCGTGCAAAAAGAGCCGGCGTCACTTGATTCACCCGCCGGTCGGTGCATTGCGCAGAAAGAATCGTCGCAGCAAGCAATTCCCATGGAGAACGATGCGTCAACTCCATCATGGCATCCGCCATGGTGCTGAACAGAATCTTCGCGATTCTGGATGGCCTATCGGCAGCCTCTACGGTACGTGATGTTCGAGACGTCATTGCGGCGGCTCGATTGTGCAGCGGTTTATGGACGAGATGCAAGTACGATCGGCTCGTCGAAGGCCTGCGGCACAGTAACCGGCGCACGTCCTGCCATCAGCGACTGGACATGCGTGTCCAGCTCAGCCAGAAGCGGACGGAGCGTCTCCGGCTGGAGAGCGGAAATCCCGACCGCGTGGTACCTGCGGCAGAGCGGCTCGATATGATGCGCCGGCAAACGATCACATTTATTGAAGACGAGCATGCGCGGAATCGCATCCAGATCGAGTTCCTGCAAAATGGAAACGACGGCCGTAATTTGCACATCAATATCAGCCGCGCCGGCATCGACGATATGCAGCAGCAGATCCGCCTCACGTAACTCCTCCAGAGTCGTACGAAAGGCTCCCACCAGTTCCTTGGGTAGATCGCGGATAAATCCGACGGTATCGGTGATAATCACTTCGCGGTCCTGGGGAAAACGGAGCTTGCGGCTGGTGGTGTCTAACGTCTCAAATACACGACTTTCTGCCGACACGTGGCTGTCGGTCAATACATTCAACAGCGTGGACTTCCCGGCGTTGGTGTAGCCGACAAGCGAGACGACCGGCAAACCACGGCGCCCGCGTCTGGCCCTGCGCTGGTCTTGATGGCGGGCAAAGTGTTCGATCTCATGCTCGAGACGTGTAATGCGGTCACGAATGCGCCGCCGGTCGGTTTCCAGTTTCGTTTCGCCTGGCCCTCTCGTCCCAATACCGCCGCCAAGCCGTGAAAGCTGTGCTCCTTTTCCTGAAAGCCTGGGGAGCAAATACCGCAATTGCGCCAATTCCACCTGTATCTTTCCTTCACGGCTGTGCGCCCGTCTGGAAAAAATATCGAGAATAAGTTGGGTACGGTCGATCACCTTGATGTCCGTCATTTCCGAGATCGCACGTGACTGGGCCGGTGAGAGCGTCTGGTCAAAAATCACCATGTCGGCCCCTTTATGGAGCGTTTGGATGAGCACCTCTTTCAACTTTCCGCTTCCCAACAAATACCGTTGATGACCGTCTGCCGTCCGCTGCGCAACTCGATCGATCACCGTCACCTCGGCTGAACTGGCAAGCTCGGCCAACTCAACCAATCGTTCCTCCTGCTCGGCACGTCCCTGCGAAGATGCGCTGACGAGGATAGCCGATTCGGCGCCGTCCTTGACCGCCTGATGGCGGCGCGCCGACTGAACCTCCGCCTCTAATTCTTCGATAAATCGGTCGAACGGAAGCGAACACTGGGAAAATGGAATGGCCTTGAGAATTTCACAGAGCCGGCCTGTCCTATCCGGCGGGAGAAGATGCGCCAGGTAGAGCATGCCCGGATTTCCTTCCGGCGACACAGACAGGGTGCCGATCAAATCCAGACGAAGATAGGCCAAGTCCGTCAAGGACTCCTGGCTCAATGGCTGATCGTGCAGTTGCGTTCTGAGCAAACGCAATCCCCGCAGCGAACGTGGGCCTGCACGAAACTTTGCCGCCGTCATAGGAGATAACACGAGATCCGTTCCCACAATAATCTCTTGAATCAGACCTCGGCGCGTCACAAGAACGGCAAGGGGACGGCGAATATCGAGCGTGAGCTGACACATCGTCTTCGCCAATTCCGGTGTGAGGACTTTGTCCTGTGGCACACGCCGGCGATACAACCGCTCAATTGCTGCAACTTGGCTTGGACGAAGGCCTGTGACGTGGCCGCAGATTTCAGGAATGGGTGATCTCCTCGCGCAGGACAGGTCTTGGGAGGGGCTGGACCTGAAGAGACGGCTGAATATCAAACTCGCGGATTGAACCGGGATCACTCATGAGGACATGCCGGCCGGCCGAAGCAATCATAGCGGCATTATCCGTACAATACGCCATAGGCGGGACAGCCAGACGGAACCCATTGCGTTCAGCCCATTCATAGAGCAGGCCACGCAGCCGGGAATTTGCAGACACTCCCCCGACGACGGCGAGTGCAGACAATTTCTCCTGAGCCAGGGCAGCAAGGGCTTTTGACGCGAGCACCTGCACAATAGCTTCCTGATAACCTGCGGCTAAATCAGCTGTCTGTCGAACTCGCTCTCCAGCGTCCATATCACGGAGTTTGTACAGCAACGACGTTTTGAGTCCGCTGAAACTGAACTCCAAACTGCTCTTTCGCCGGTGAAAACGTGGGAAGCGGATGGCCTCGCGATTGCCCTGCCGGGCGAGCCGGTCGACCGCGGGCCCTCCAGGAAACTCCAAGCCCAACATCTGCGCACCCTTGTCGAATGCCTCTCCGGCAGCATCGTCCCTCGTGCAGCCAAGCAACGCACAGCTGCCATCCGGCTCACGCCGGTATAAATGGGTGTGCCCGCCAGAAACGACCAACACGACACAGGGCAATGGGAATGCCGGATCAGCCAGCCAGGCGGACGCAATGTGACCTTCCAGATGGTTGACGCCGACCAACGGGATGCCAAGCCCATAACTCATCGCCTTGGCATAGTTGACTCCGACCAGCAGCGCGCCGGCTAAGCCAGGCCCTCGTGTGACCGCAATGGCCCCCAGATCCTTCTTGGTGAGACGCGCCTGTGACAATGCATCGGCTACCACCATATCGATCATCCCGATATGGGCACGAGCCGCCAGTTCAGGCACCACACCACCAAATTTCGCATGAACGGCGGTTTGAGAGGATATGACATTCGAGAGTACTAACCCATCGCGGTCAATCACCGAGGCCGCTGTCTCATCGCAGGAAGATTCGATTCCAAGAATTGGGCGTGGTTGCCACCTGGCATCGACTAGAGGCGCAGCTTGATCAGTGTGGAACATACGCTACGATGGATACGCGGAGTCGGAGAGGAAATAGCACGACCCCTGCGGCTGACTGCCGCAGGGGTCGTCGGTATTAGTACCGTGAAATGAGGCCGTATTGACCATGTGCTGACTATACTCCGGCCATCGCCTCCTGTTCAATGAACGCCGGTGCGCCGTCGCGGAGCACCACCTTGACCTTTCGACATTCTTTGAAGCGGCCCCGGATAAGCTCATCGGAAAGCGGATCTCCGATGGCACGCTGGATTGCCCTGCGCATCGGTCTCGCGCCATACAACGGTTCATAGCCTTCTTTGATAAGCCACTGTTTGACCGCATCGTCCACTTCGATTTCGATCCCTTTCTCCAGCAACCGAAGGTTCAGCTCGCGGATCAGGATATCGAGAATGTGGTAGAGCTGCTCTTTTTCCAGCTGATGGAAAATGACGACTTCGTCGATCCGGTTCAAGAATTCCGGGCTGAAGGATTTACGTAACTCACCGATCACTTCTTCCTTCTTGTGACGCGCAGCCTCCCCTTCAGTGCTCTGGAAGCCAAGCGAGACACCCTTCTGGATATTCTTAGTCCCGATATTGGACGTCATGATCACAACAGTGTTCTTGAAATCAATCTTTCGGCCCAGGCTGTCTGTCAAAACACCATCGTCCAGCACTTGAAGCAACACGTTGAACACGTCGGGATGGGCCTTTTCAATTTCGTCGAACAGAACAACCGAATAGGGCCGTCGGCGAACCTTTTCGGTCAACTGCCCCCCCTCTTCATACCCGACATAGCCCGGAGGTGCGCCGAAGAGCCTTGAACTGGTGAATTTCTCTTGGTACTCGGACATATCAACACGGATCAACGCATCCTCGCTATTAAAGAGGAACTCCGCCAGTGTTCTCGCCAGTTCCGTCTTCCCGACGCCTGTCGGCCCCATGAAAATGAAGGAGCCAATCGGCTTCCGGGCTTCCTTCAATCCTGCGCGCGAACGACGAATGGCCCGTGCAACCGCCGAGATCGCCTCATTCTGGCCGATCACCCGCTTGTGCAGAAACTCTTCCATCCGGAGCAGCTTATTGGATTCTTCTTCCTCGAGTTTGAAGAGCGGAATACCGGTCATCTTGGAGACGACATACGCCACGTCTTCTTTACCGATCACCGGCTTGTTTTTCTCCTGGCTCTTTTTCCATTCCCGCTTGGATTCGTCCAGAAGCTTGCGCAGCCGTTCTTCTTCTTCACGATGCCGCACCGCCTCTTCGAAGTTCTGCATCGAAATCGACAGTTCTTTTTCGCGCGATACTTTCTTCAGTTCCTGCTCCATCCCCTTCAACTCCGACGGAAGCGCATAGGTCTGAAGTTTTGCTCGCGAGCCGGTTTCATCGATCAAATCGATCGCTTTGTCAGGCAGGAACCGGTCGGTGATATACCGATCCGACAACTTGACAGCTTCAACGATGGCCTCTTCCGTAATTTCAACCCCGTGATGCTCTTCGTAGCGATCCCGCAGCCCCTGTATGATCATAACGGTTTCATCGAGGCTGGGCGGCTGGACATGAATCGGCTGGAAGCGTCGTTTTAGCGCGCCGTCCTTCTCGATGTGCTTCCGGTATTCATCCAACGTAGTGGCCCCGATGCATTGAATCTCTCCACGAGACAACGCCGGCTTCAGCATGTTCGACGCATCGATAGAGCCTTCTGCAGCCCCGGCGCCGACCAGCGTGTGCAGCTCATCGATGAAGATAATGATATTGCCGGCCTGCACAATTTCCTTCATGACGACTTTGAGCCGTTCCTCGAATTGCCCCCGATACTTGGTGCCTGCCACGAGCGAACCGAGATCCAGCGCGATGACGCGGCGGGATAACAGGTTATCCGGCACCTCCGACTGAACGATCCGTTGCGCGAGTCCCTCGACAATGGCTGTTTTCCCGACACCGGATTCTCCAATCAGCACAGGATTATTCTTGCTTCTCCGGCTGAGAATCTGAAGGACTCGCTCAATCTCATCGGCTCTGCCGATCACCGGGTCCAACTGGCCTTCCTGTGCGAGTTGGGTCAAGTCACGGCCGAATTCGTCCAACGCCGGCGTGTTGCTCTTCCGGTCGCGCTCGCGTGGAGCAGACTTTCGCAAAAAGGTTACAGTCAATTGCCTTGCCGTCAAGAGGTTCGCGCCCAGACTGCGCAAAATCTTTCCGCCGATACCCTCTTCCTCCCGAAGCAGGCCCAACAGCAGATGTTCGCTGCCGATATGGTTGTGTCCAAGAAGACGGGCTTCCTCGACACCGTATTCGATCACTTTCTTCACGCGCGGGCTGAACGGGATTTCACCGAACGTCATCGTTGTTCCGCCACCCGGAAGATTACGCTCAATTTCCAATCGGATCTGCTCCGTTGAAAGCCCCATTTTCTTCAGAATCATGAGGGCGATGCCATCAGACTCTCGGAGAATCGCCAAGACGAGGTGCTCCGTCCCGAGATAATCGTTCTGGTGCCGCTCGGCTTCCTCGCGCGCGAGGATGATGATCTTTCGACCTTTGTCCGTGAATCGTTCGAACATCCTGCCTCCTCCTGATGGATACCGGCTATGAAAATTTCGTGTTCGTGCGAAACCTATCGAAAAACTTGGCCTAAGTTTAACCAGAGCGTTTCAGAGAGTCAAGATTGCGAGGGAAACCGGCAGAGTCTTTCAGTCGAGCCCACGAATCGTACCTAATTGTCGGACACAATAATTGGGCACTTGAGCTCGTTGACATGAAAAGAACCGTCCCGATAGAATCCGGGACTCCCTGTCCGATACATCATTGAATGTCATATCCATGAAAAGCAAAAGCATCGGAATTCTGACAAAGCCAAAGTTTCCCGAGGTAAAAACTACTCTGCAAGGAGTAGTGACCTGGCTCAGAGATCGGCACATTACGGTCCTCCTCGATACGACATCTGCCTCGCTGCTGAGCGAGCATGGAGGGATTCAAAAGACCCAGTTGGCCATCCAGTCTGATGTCCTGCTGATCCTGGGGGGTGATGGAACTATTCTCAATGCGGCACGGCTGGCGGCGGAACGAAGCATCCCCATATTAGGCGTGAATATGGGCGGCCTCGGATTCTTGACCGAAGTACGCCTTGATGATCTCTACGCCTCGCTCGATCGGGTCTTCGCCAATGATTTTACCCTTGATGAGCGGCTGATGTTGCAGACACATGTCCATCGGCACGGAGAGACAGTGGCCCGTGGCATCGTGCTCAATGATGTCGTGATCAGTAAGGGCACTCTGGCCCGCATGATTGAATTGAAGATCGCTATTCAGGGCCAGTTCGTGACAAACCTGCGAGCGGACGGCCTGATTGTGGGAACGCCGACCGGCTCCACCGCCTACTCAATGTCGGCCGGAGGTCCCATCATTAATCCCGCCGTACAATCATTGATTCTGACGCCGATCAGTCCCCACACGCTGACTCATCGTCCGCTGATCGTCCCCAGCAATGCTGAAATCGAAGTCACCTTGACCAGCAAAGATGAAGGAGCGATGGCCACGCTTGACGGACAAGTCGGCATTGCCATGACACAGGGAGATACGGCAGTCATTCAGGCCTCCGAACACCGAACCAAGCTGATTCGGTTTCCGGAAAGCCACTACTACGAAGTATTGCGTGAAAAATTGAAGTGGGGAGACGGATAATGGAGCCGGAAAATCCGGCATCTGCTGTCTTGGGACAACCTACCGGAAAACCCTGGTGCCCGCACCTCCGTGGGTTTGGCATATTACACTTCGGCACAACCAGAACACGCTGTCGACCGAACCTTTCAGCATTCTGCTAGGATTTCCCCCGTTCGATCAGCGAAACCATCTCCTGATTGCTCGCATATTTGAACTCTCCGATACAATCAGAAATTCCCTGGTGCGCTTTTTCCGCCCCCTCCAGCGCTCGAAGCCCCTTCACATCGATCGGATGGCTCTTACGACCTTTCAACACCGTATTCAAACGATTCAGCACGTCTGTGACCTGAGCACTTGAGTTTTTTGACGCAAGGTAGCGCTCCACGACCTCCGCGCACCAATCTCCGTCTCGTTTCGCCACACCAACGAGGCCTTCGCTTGCTTTTCTCGCCCATCCCGCAAGAAATACGCCTTCAATCACTTTTCCTGCCTTCTCATCATAGGCCTGAAACAACGAATCATCCGGATCGTTCCCCGACTTATTCGGGTTGGTAACGAACATTCCACCCTTGTAGGGAAGCCCAACGCTTTCATCGACCTTATCACCTACCGCAAAAACCACGGAATCACAGGGAAACTCATAATGCTGTTTCAGGCCGACCGCCACAGTATCCTCACCCTTGGGATCCAGCCGATTATCTTCCATCTCAAGCCCACGCACTCGATTGTTGGCGTCGACGAGAATGCGCTTCGGCGAGGCCAAAAACTTGAATCCCATCTTGGTGTCGCTGACCTTTGGTTCGCACTTGGTAAATTCGTCCGTCAAACCCTGCAAGACCCCTTCCGCCTTCTGTCCCACGGCGGCCATCCGATCCTTGATCCGATCGAATTCTTTCTTAATGCCGTCAATGTCCATATTGGCACAGACGGAGCGAATCTCTTTGGGGTTGTACTTGCGTTCAACCGGCCCTCGCCGAACGATCGCAGTGACCCGTTCCACCTTCTTATAGCGGGTCAGCCAATGCGCGATATCGACCATGACGTCACCGGCCCCGATCACCGCGACATGGTTGCCCATCTCGAACGGCCGATCTCCAAATCCCGGCAAGCGATTGAAGTGATAGACGACGTCTTTGGCATGGTAGACACCAAGAGCGGAATCTCCTTCAACGCCGATGGCTTTGGTGCCTTGCGCGCCGATCGTAAACACAACAGCGCCCGCGCCCATTTCACGCACGTCTTCCACCGTCAGATCCTTGCCGTTCCCGACCGATACATTGCCGAAATAATGAACATTCGGCTGTTCCAGCAAGTCCCAATATTGTTTCTTTAGCCCGCCTCGGAGCTTGAGTTTCGCGGGGAAAATTCCATACTCGGCCAATCCGCCGAATTTGATGTCCCGATTCAGAATGATCACCTGATGGCCGGCCTTCGCCATGCTCCCCGCAACCGCCATCCCGGCTGGCCCTGCGCCGACAACAATGACAACCTGCGATTGTGCGATGCTCATGCGTTATCCCTTACAAGAAGTGGTAGGAAACCCCTAAGTTTCGCGAAAGTTAGCACAGCCATTTATCAGCTGTCAAAACGTACCGGACGACTGCGAGGGAATCTCACGGCCCATCCGCTGCTTGCCACGCTGCCAATGGTCATCTACAATGGTGCGCATTGTCATTCACTTGTGTGATATTGGCTCCTTCCTCATGCCCTTCAACTCCTTATAGCCGAGCCTATGCGCCCTACCGTTCGCTATTACCCGATCACCCATACGTCCGAGTTGTCGGCCATCCGAGAATTGGGACCAGATGAAGCCTATGCGACGCTGAACTTTGAAATAGCTGAGGCCTTGATCTCTCGAGGAGTCGACAGCGCCCGCATCGCGATCAGCCAACTCAACACCTCCGACGAACATTATCCTGGCTATATCGAGGCCGCACCGAACAAGCAACTCGTGCCCATCGTCCCGTTTCATTTTGACCGTTCGGTGCTCATTGTCCTGCCCACCTATAATGAACGGAACAATGTCGAAGCTTTAATCCGGGCGATTGGACACTATCTGATCGCGGATATCCTGGTCGTCGATGACAATTCGCCTGACGGCACAGGACAATTGGCCGATGAACTGAGCGGGCAACTGAAGCATGTACATGTGCTGCACCGGGCCAAGAAGGAAGGGCTGGGGCCAGCCTATGTGGCCGGCTTCCAATGGGCACTTGAGCGGAATTTTCGGCTTATCGTTGAAATGGACTGTGACTTCAGCCACGCGCCGTGGGATATCCCCAGAATGATCCAGGCAAGCACCACTGCAGACTTAGTCATCGGGAGCCGATACATACCCGGCGGAGGCACGCAAGACTGGAACATGCAAAGACGCCTGGTCTCACGGCTCGGGAATGCCTATGTCAGTATCTTTCTCGGTTCACGCATTCACGACTGGACGGGAGGATTTCGCTGCTTCCGCAATGAACTCCTCACTGACATGGATCTCGCACGCGTCAAAGCGAAAGGGTATGTTTTTCAGGTCGAGATGGCCTGGCAGGCTCTCCAACTTGGCGCGGCCATCTCCGAGATCCCGATCCGGTTCCGCGACCGGCTTGAGGGTCAGAGCAAACTCGGCTGGCCTACAATTATCGAAGCCATTACTGAAGTACCGCGTATGTATTTTCGTAAGCCTACTTCGAGGTAAGCCTTCTTTGAAGTCCCCGGAGGCCGACCCGATATTTCCCTAAAATACACTCGAGGGCAATGACACCGGCGTCCGCTCCTGCGTAGTGACCTTACTGAGATCGATCACCAGTTCATCTTTCGAATTAGCTAATAGGTTGTCCAGGACACTGCTCTGTTGTGGAATGACTGCGTCGGCCGGCTCAAAAAAGAGATCGAATCCCTTCGCCACAGTCGGCCTCATCGGATAACGCCGATCGTAGATCATGCCATAGGTGGGAATCCCGTAGATAATCCGCCAATTCCCCAACAGAAGGTGCAGCTCCGTTCCTTGTATGTAAATCCCACCCGATGTGATGGTCCGCCTTGCGAATGTGAGCGGCTCACTCAAATAGAACGTGACGCGTTCATTGTACTGCGCCAGCGCCAGCGCGTCAGCCATCTCCGACGACAACAACGTCACCTCGTTATCATTGAACACGAGCTCCAGCGGCGCCTCTCCTTGGATCCATCGCAGCAGGGCAACCCGATGCTCCTGAACCTTCAGGCCCGACAAAATTGCCCGGAGCACTCCCTTGCTCACCGTCGCAGGGTGTGAAAAATGGCTCTGCGGCCATTCCGGCAAGACCTTCCTGTCCTCCTCTAACCGCACATAGTTCACCGGGTCTTCATACACGATTCGTGACGGGACATGGGGAATTGCACAACCGGTCAGTCCGGCGTAAGGGGTGAGGGGTAAGGCGACAAGAAGTAGAAATGCCACGACGGAAGATCTATTTCGTTTCTTCTTCATCAAGTTCATCATTTAAGAAATTCTCTTCCCGGCCCTTTACCCCTCACCATTTACTACTCACCCCTTACTGCCATTCACCCCTCACTGATCGTGACTGTCATTTCCACACGCTCCAACGGATTGTCCCGTCCGTCCCGCTTCATCCCGACGACCGTATCCGCCACCTCCATGCCGCTGATTACCTCACCAAAGACTGTGTACTGCCAATCCAAAAAATTGGCATCAGCCACGCAGATAAAAAATTGTGAGCCGGCACTGTCAGGATCATTACTCCTGGCCATCGATACAATACCGCGCTTATGCGGTTTGCTGTTGAACTCGGCCTTGACCTTGTGGCCCGGCCCGCCCATCCCATGCATTGATCGATCGGGGTTCTTGCTGTTGGGATCACCGCCCTGGATCATGAATCCGGGAATGACACGATGGAAGGTCGTGCCATTGTAAAAACCTTCCTTTGACAGTTTCACGAAATTGGCAACATGGCCGGGAGCCACATCGGGGAAAAATCGGACGATGATGTCCCCTACCGGCGCGCCCTTGCTGGTCAACGTGATTCTCGCCTGGGTTTTCTCCGTCACATCAGTCATGACCTCTATCCTTTCGCTTTTCATTCGTTATCGAAACAGGAACGGCGGAGGCGCCATCCCCACATCGAGCCCTTGATTGACCGCCGTCCACGTCAGTCCATCGTCGCTGCGAAACACTCCCTCGCTTGTCCCTGCAAAAAGACCGCCGCCTCCGAAGCCAATCAGCGACTGGACCGACAAACTCGTCAACCCCTTATTCACGGGAATCCATTGTTTCCCCTTGTCGGATGTCTTAAAGACACCGTTCCCTGTGCCTACAATCACACCCTGATCCAGCAGCACAATCCCACGAATGGAATCGTTAGGCAACGCCCGGCTGATCGAACGCCATGTCAGCCCGCCGTCGGCGCTCCGAAACACCCCGCCATCAAATGTGCCGGCCAGGATGCTCTGGTCCTGATCGATGACAAGCACACGAATGAAATTTTCGATCATGCCTTCATGATTCTTCAGGCCATGCTGCATGCGCGACCATCCGGACGAATGACGTTTAAACCGCAACACGCCTTTGCCTGATGTTCCCGCATAGAGAGTGCCGTCCGTGGATCGGGCCAACGCATGGACGAGTACATCGTCCAACCCGGTGGTAACAACAGACCATCGATCCTCAGGTTCATTCAGCCGATACACACCGTCGCTCGTCCCTGCATAGAGTCCATCGTCCGCTGCCATCAACGCCTTGACTTCAAGTCGCTTTAAACCGGCATTCACCGACTGCCAGCTCTTTCCATCGTCGTGTGAACGGAAGACACCACCCCTGAATGTCCCGGCATAGACCGCCCCATCTCTCGCAACCGCCAAGCTCAAGATGAAAGGATCTGTCACACCGCCCCCTACTGAAACCCATGTCGAGCCTCTGTCTGCCGTGCGGAAAATTCCGTGACCGAAGGAGCCGGCATAGACCGCGCCGTTCCCCGTCACCACTAAAGCTTGAACACTGGCAGCCGACTGATCAAACGGCCCCCGCGCCGCCTCTCCGGAAATTGTAATCGGCGCCGGCGTTTCGGCCACCGACATCTCAGCGGCAAGGCATAGGAGCAGTCCCCCTGCGGACAGGATTCGCACGCCGCATCTGAAGGCATACCGTTTCATCATCGTGTTCGTGTTCCCGCAGTCCCGATCGGCAAATCAGGATCGACAGGCAGATCGATACCGCCGCCTGCTGAACTCCGGCCAAAGAACCGTGCGCCTAGAATTCCAATCTCATACAATGCCATCAACGGAACCGCCATCAGCAGCATCGTAAAGAGCGTCGCATCAGGCGTAATAACGGCTGCCAAAATAAGGTTCGACAGAATAGCATGTTTGCGGTACCGCGCGAACATCTGCGCAGAGACCGCCCCGGTCACCGCCAGCAACGTCATCACCAGCGGGAGCTCAAACGCACAGCCGAAGATCAGCAGAAACTTCACGTTAAAATCGATGTACGTGCCCACACTCAGCTGCGGAGTGACGTCCCGATCGAGCCCAAAACTGACAAAGAAGTCGATGACCAGCGGAAGGATCACCAGATTGCAGAAGACCAAGCCGAGCGCAAACAGGCCTGCTGCCAAAACGAACAGCGGAATGGCCCAGCGTTGCTCCTTCGGCAATAATGCCGGCTCGACGAATTTCCAGCATTGATAAAAAATGATGGGCAGGCTCAGAATCACCGCCGCCAAGAGCGAGACTTTAATGGAAGCGAACAGGGCTTCGGTCGGTCCGTAAAAGACCAGCTGGTTCTGAAACGGCCGATTCAGCCATGCCACCATCTGGCCCGAGAAGGAAAACGTCACGATCAAGGAGACCAGAATAGCCGCTCCGATGACGACCAATCGACGCTTGATCGTCTGAATATGGACGGCAAGCGGATTGATGTGATGATTCATGGCAACGCATCCGGCCGCCGGTCGGCCCAGCGGCCGGTCGTCTCCCTCAATGTGCGGCGGCCTGCAATCCTTCTTCGCGGTAGAGCCGAATTAATTCCGCGAGTTTGTCTTTCTTCGCCAGCTTTTCCTTTTGGATCCGCTTTTTCTCAAGTTCTTCCGCCGGTGTCAGCACGTGACGTCTCTGCAATTCATTAAGTTCGTGATCTAACCGATGGTGCGAGACTTCCAGTTCTCGAAACTCCGAGTTTGCTTGGCGAAGCCGTTCGACAATTGCATCGTCTGTCAACATGCGGCACCTCCTCGGTTAAGTTACTGTGCTGGAATGACTCCCTCTCCTCCTGCAATACGGGCGGACTGCGAACCTGCCGGCATCACCAGCGGATCCATAGCCATCAATACAGCATCTTCGATTGGATTCGAATAATAACTGCGGCGGGTGCTGACCGGAACAAATCCCAGCTGCCGATAGAGGTGCTGCGCTGGCTCATTTGAGGAACGCACTTCAAGTACCGCACGAGTGGCCGCATGGGCCAACCCCATCTTGAGGGCCTCGACTGCAAGGGCCCGTCCGACTCCCCGCCTCCGCATCGATGCATGCACGGCCAGGTTCATCAGTCGCAGCTCTTCAAACACGATCCAAAAGCAGTGGTACCCAACGATCGTCCCATCTGACGGCACCACGTCCTGGTGCACCGTCGCAACAAGAAATCGGGCGAATTGGTTACCGGTCAATTCAGCTTCCAGCATTTTGCGCGTCCATGGGGCGGAGAAGCAAGCTTCTTCTAACTCAAGAAGTTCCGGCAGCATCTCAACGGTCGCCGGCACAATCCGGCATTCATCTGGCAGCTCACGAGCCATGCGGCCTACCCGGGCGAGGCGCCTGCGCTTTCCGTTGATGCCCCCTGGCCGACTGTTTGGAAGCCGCTACCGCAACTCGCTCCTGCCGGCGGGCTGTTGCTGACAGCCCGCCCGACTGTTCGTATTTGAGTTCTGCCTCCGTCCGCTGAACGTAGCGCGGTGCCACACAATCACCCGCGATGTCTCCGCGGCGAAGCCGATGTATGCCCAGAATAGCGACATTGACTGCGGATGGTTTCGTAACATCCTGAGGTCCCGGCAAGACCATTGCAGTCGAAGACAGTGCCGCGCGAATCTCCGATTCCATCGACACCCATCCATCGCCGAATACCAATGAGTGCTCAGTGAGACTCTTGGCCAACATGCCTGGTGGACCGACATGTTCTGACAAGATGCAATCCAGTCCTCCTTCAACCTGCCGGCGAAAGATCGCCCAATACAGCTCCCCTTTCCGGCTCGTCAAGATAGGGCAGATGGGAATCATCGTCGATCTCACGCCCCAGGCCATCGCCTCCAGCGTCGGCACCAAGGCAAGCGGAAGACCAGTCGCAGCCCGTAGTCCCAAGCACGTTGCCACTCCCACTCGAATGCCTGTAAACGAACCGGGACCGATCGAACAGGCCAGACCATCGAGGCTGCTGAGCTGTAGCCCTGCCTCCGCAAGCAGACGATCGATGGAGGGTAGGAGCAACATGCCATGAGCACTGCCGGCATCCTGATCCCGCCTCGCTAAGACAACGTCGTCCTCCAGAATAGCGATACTCTGCCACGCCGTCGCTGTTTCAATCGCCAGAATCTTCATGGGTGATTAAGAAATCTGCCCCAGGTCTTCCGTCTTGATCGCCTGGTTGGTCAGCATTTCATGAAACGTGACCTGCACACTCCCCTGTCCACGACCATCTTCGAGTGAAATTTTGAACGGCCGGAGCAGCTGAGCCGACGCCTTCGCCGGCAACGGCCGGTCCCCCGGCTCCTCGATCGGTCGAAAATCCTCATACTGAATCGTGGCATCCACTTCACCGGTCTCCGTCAGACGGTCTTCCTGCACGACTAATAATGTTCGCCGGTCGAACCATAACCGGCGAGCCAGCACCGGCTGCGCCCCTGAACCGTTGACAGGCGCATACACGTCCAGCCGATAGCGATCCCCCTCATCCGCCAGCTTCACGGATTCTCCCTTCGCAATCGTACCCGTACCCAGCACACCGCCCACAGCCCAGACACTCAACTGAAATGGACGCGCGAGCTTCCCCATCTCGGCCATTTCAGATTGGTGGCCCATCAACACCCGTCCTATGGTCGGCAGTCTGAGCTTATACACATCATCCGCTTGAACGAACTCAAACAATTCGCTTCCGATGCTGGTAAATCCGCGAAGCCGCAGTGCATTGGGACGGCGATAATACACCGCGCCCTCGACTCGGGATGCGATAGGAATGAACCCGCCGCGCACCTTGGCGCTAAACAACCCTTTCATCGAATGGATCGCAGCTTCCCGCTGCCGCAGCAAGACCGTTAACTCTTCTGCCGTCGCCCGCTTGAACGTCCCCTCCGGCGCAGATCGAAACAATGCGCAGCCCATGCCAGTCAGTAGTACTGCCGCAATAGACATACCGACAATGGATCGAATCACACCAATTCCGATACCTTTCTCCCATTCCTTCTGAACAGGGTGAGACGCATGCCCCTCCTGCGCGCATTGAATGAGGCCCTTCTGAGGGCGCGCATTCAGCGAGCAACGAGGCGTGCTTCTCACCCTGTTCCCATCCCCTCCAAAGGGAAGAAGGGAGGGATGCGGCTCGACTGCGCGCGACATCTCACCCACCCACCTCACGACGCGCCGAGACGCGCCGTTTCCCCAGCGAGGGTCTTCCGAGACCGCGCGTTGCGCGAGCACTGAGACGCGTCCCTCCCTCACTTCTCTATGCCAAGACCACATCCAGCGCCTCTCGCACATCCTGGATTCCGACCAACTCCATACCGTCGATCGGATCGAGCTTCGCAAGATTCCGTTCAGGCAACAGACAGCGCTTGAATCCCATCTTCGCCGCCTCGCGAATGCGCAACTCCGCCTGACTCACCGCGCGCACTTCTCCGCCAAGCCCCACTTCACCGAGAATCAGGAGGCCCGGTTCAATAGGCGTCTCGCGCAGACTCGACGTGACCGCCGCAACGAGCCCCAGGTCGATCGCGGGTTCATCGATATGCATACCGCCTACCACATTCACGTAGACATCCTGCCCGGAGAGATGCAGCCCCAGCCGTTTCTCCATTACTGCAAGCAACAACGACACCCGGTTGAGCTCCACCCCATTAGCCATTCGTTTCGGCATGGCATAACTCGTCGAAGACACCAGCGCTTGCAGTTCGACCAAAATCGGCCTGGTACCTTCGAGGCTCGATACCACGACTGACCCCGTGCTGCGCTGCGGCCGCTCGGCCAAAAATAGCTCCGAGGGATTACTGACTTCCTCCAGTCCCCCGTCCTTCATTTCGAACACGCCGATCTCATTTGTCGAACCGAAGCGGTTCTTCACGGCGCGGAGAATGCGATAGCTATGTCCTTTGTCTCCTTCAAAATAGAGCACGGTATCGACGATATGCTCCAGCAATCGCGGCCCGGCGATTGCCCCTTCCTTCGTCACATGACCGATGATGAAGACCGGTACTCCTGCGCGCTTGGCAAACCACATAAGCTGGCCGGCAACTTCTTGCACTTGGCTGATGCTGCCCGGCGCGGACGTGATCTGTTCCGTGTATACCGTTTGAATCGAATCCACGACCACGGCCGCCGGTTGAATGTCTTGGATGGCTTTCAAGATCTGTTCGAGAGAAGTCTCCGCAAGGATCAGCAGATTGGGATGGTCGATGCCCAGCCGTTGCCCTCGCATTTTGATCTGGCGAGGCGATTCTTCTCCTGACACATAGAGGACAGGTTGCGCGGGTGAAGCCAAACGAGGTAGCGCCTGAAGCAGCAACGTTGTCTTACCGATTCCGGGATCGCCGCCGATCAGGATCACAGAGCCCGGGATTACACCGCCACCCAGCACCCGGTCGAATTCACCGATACGGGTCAGCCGGCGATCCTCACCCACAACTTCGATCTCGCCGATCGGCGTGGCTGGCACTGAGGCAGTCTTCATCGCCATGGGACGGCCCTTGCCGGTAGCAGCCTGCCGCTCTTCTTTCATCGTATTCCAGCCGCCACAGTCAGGGCAACGGCCGAGCCATCGTAGAGCTTGATGGCCGCAGGATTGGCAAGAGAAACTGGTTTTGGCTTTCAACGGGGGCCCCTCATGCGAAGGAATAGAAGGGATCAGACCTGCTCATCTTAATAGATGCGCCGAAGGAATAAAAGAAGGAAGGACTGAAGGACCGGAACGTATCGCTGATGGCATATGACACGTAATCAGATCAGCACCCGGGTTTGCTCTCGTTTCATCCTCCGATTTCCTGCCATACGCCATCGACTCTTTCGAGGAAATGCGCCTCAGGTCCTACCAGGCATAGGCTTCCGGCGCTGCCCCACCGGGACCCGGAAAGATCGCGTCCAATCGCTTCAGCTGGTCGGCGCTCAATGCCAGCGCTAAGGCCCGCATGGCGCCATTCAGCTGATCTATCTTACGCGGTCCAATGATGGGCGACGTCACCGCCGGCTGATGAAGCAGCCATGCGAGCGCCACATCGGCAGGTTGCTCGCCCATGCTTTGACAGAACGCCTCGTACGCTTCGAGCTTTGGGCGATACTTTTCTATCTTCTTCTTCAAATCCTCGTCCGCCCGCCGTCCAACCGTCACCGGCTTCAGCGCTCCTGCCAGCAACCCACGCGCCAGCGGACTCCAGGGAATCACACCAATGCCATACGCGGTGCAGGCCGGAATCACCTCCAGCTCAATCGTCCGCTCGACCAGATTATAGAGGCTCTGCTCGGAGATCAGTCCGAGAAAATGGCGGTTCCGGGCCAGCTCTTGCGCCTGGGCCAGATGCCATCCCGCGAAATTACTGCTGCCGACATAGAGAATTTTCCCCTCGCGGACCAACTGCTCCATCGCCTGCCAGACTTCCTCCCACGGTGACTCCCGATCAATATGATGCATCTGATAGAGATCGATGTAGTCGGTGCCCAACCGCCGCAAACTCTCCTCACAGGCCCGCCTAATGTGCAAGGCCGAAAGCCGCGACTGATTCGGCCAGTTACCCATGCGACCGAAGACTTTCGTCGCCAGGACAATTTTCTCACGCCGCCCGCCTTGATGGAGCCACCGCCCGACGATTTGTTCCGTCCACCCTTCCCCCACCTTCCAGCCATAGACATCCGCCGTGTCGAAAAAATTGATGCCGAGGTCCAGCGCGCGGTCCATAACCGTAAAACTGTCAGCCTCGCTTGTCTCCGGTCCGAAGTTCATCGTACCAAGACAGAGCCGGCTAACCTTCACGCCCGAACGGCCAAGATGGATGTACTGCATGGTGCCTTATACCGCACGTACGCTGTGAGACAACAACTGACCGATGATGGCGGATTGCACAAACCCTACTGAGTTTCAACTTTTCAATCTTAGCATAGAGCTTTTTCGAGGATCACGACTCCTCGCGTGACGCTTCGGCCAAGCTCCTGTGCGCCAATGCGATCGCCTCCAGCAACGCCTTTCGTTCCTGAGTCGATTGCCTGGCCGGCGGCACCGCCGCCACAAACTGCTCCGCCGCCGCCGTCAACCGTTGCATCGCCTCTGTCACACTCGCCTGTCGAACACCATGCAGGGTTGCGGCCGCTCTCTGCAGCGCATACCTCCTCCGAGGCCCCACATACATCTGCGGAGCGATGGGATTATCCTTTTCCAATTCCGGACGTCGAAATACTGCCATGATCCCTCCCAAATCATCAGACGACTATGAATACGCCACCTACTGTACTCGATCTATGGCGCCAATAGCATTAGTCCAGAGCCGACCCCATGAACCGTACGGATTAGATTGCGCACATCGTCAAACTGCATCTGTGAACGGCTTTCTTTGGCCAACCAAGCTTCGACAGGATTAGACACACAACCGGAAGCGTACCTGCTTCAGCAGAAGAAATCACGCCGGACCGTGGTGTGAAGAAACGCAGGAAGGTGTGGCCATATGGACATCGCCACTCAACCGAACCATATTCCGGCGCCGGCATTTTCTTGTTGACTCACAGTCCTTTCAGTCGTACGCTGCCGCCATTACGGTTTGGTTTGTGTTCCTCTTCTATCGCCCATGCAGCCGCATAGCCTTTCAGGCTGTAGAAGGATGGCGCCATGAAATTTAGAGTCAGATCTCTGCCGAATATTCTCATTCTGCCGGTCCTTATGATCGGCCTGACAGCCTGCTCGATCTTCGTCCCTAAAGAGCCGGAAACGGCCGTGCCGAAGCAGGCGCTGCCGGCTCAGCCACCGATGGTCGCAAAATTGGACCTGGTGCAGTCGTCGACCGGCGCGCGCCTGACACCGAAGGGGGACATGGCCGCAAGCCCGGCACGAGTAGGACTGTCGGGCGCCGATGAAATCCAAGCGAATTCACCGATCGTCCAGGCGGCGGAGCGACATCCTGACGTTCAGGCACAACTGGGTAAACGGTATTTTTTCATCAACGCGCAACCGGTCAGGAGCAATGACCGGTTCTGTCCGTCAGCCTTGCCCGTCGCATCAGGGCAGCCGGCAACACGCCTTCCGCTGTCCCGTCTCACATATTACAGCTATAGCCGCACGGCGGCGGTCATTGTCTGCATGCAGGCGCTGGAATTCGTCAACCTGGCGGCGGTGCCCAAGGGCTACCAGCCGCCGGAGAGTGATAGTGAAGAAGCAGACGCGATCCGCGTCGCGCGGCTGGATGCCAGGATTCAGGACAAGGTCAAGAATCTGGAGGCACATGTCATTCTCACAGACCCGGAATGGCGCTTGTGGTGGTGGAATAGGGAAGGGTATGGGCATCGTGTGTTCCATGTCACGTTTTCTCAACCAGGGTC
Source organism: Nitrospira sp. (assembly GCA_022843785.1). GTDB lineage: Bacteria > Nitrospirota > Nitrospiria > Nitrospirales > Nitrospiraceae > Nitrospira_D. Next base: position 108,988 of record JALHMZ010000010.1, on the reverse strand, counting down.
TGGAGATCCGCAATATTACGCAGTGGTCGATCTAAGCGAGGAACTCGATCCAGACAAGGTCCGCCAGGCCGGAGCCGAACCTTCACGATAAGGAAAAGGAGGGCGCCACATGCGCACGGCATTTGTTGTAATCTGCCTCTGTACGGCTTTTGGTATGGCGGCCCCAGCCTTTGCCGAGCCCCGCGCCGGTTCGGTCGCATGGGATAAATGGACACTCGACTGGGAAGTCGCCGACAACGAAAGCCTGATCCTGTCCGACGTGAAATATGACGGCGAACTGGTCCTGTCCAAAGCCAGCCTCCCGGTTATCAAAGTAAAGTATGAGCGGGAATGGCCTTGGTATCACCCCTACAGCTGGCTTGGAATTGGACGATCGACCGGACGCTGCGGTCCGTTTCAAGACCGAATCACATGGAAACATTTAGACCCTATCCCCTCCTGCGGAAACTCAAGAGTCTGTGTCCAGACCTACAACAGCGGCGGCGTCAAATGGCTTGAAGTCGGAGTCTATGCAAGGATCGGCGAGTACCATCTCTATCACGCCTGGTATCTGAATGAGCTGGGCGAGATTCGCCCGGTTCTGCAGAGCCGGGGCCTGTCGTGTAATACAACACACCAACACCACCCCTACTGGCGGCTTGATTTTGGTGTTGCCGGTGACGACGGTGATCAAGTGTTCGAGTACACGGATGGCGCGGCGAATCAGGGCTGGGGGCCCGGATGGCGTAAATACACCATCGAGGTGGATGCCCTGAAGAATCCACCCAAGAACCGGCGATGGTTCGTCCGTGACAGCCAGACGGGCCATGGGTTGTGGGTATTACCAGGCGACGGCTATCCCCCCTTGATGAACGACGGAGAACCGCAATCAGGTTTTTCGAGTCGAGACGTAAGCGTGCGGCGCTATACGGCTGAAGAGGATACGGGGTGGCCGTTTGGGGCCGGAGGGGATTTGGAATATGACAACGGAGAAAGCGTTCAAGAAAAGAACATCGTCTTCTGGTATACCGCGCACTTGCCGCATCACGCTGCATTAGGCCCGGCGGCTTGGCTAGCGGTTGGGCCTGTACTCAAGGTTCAACGATAGCTGTCACCTCGGTCATGCGGGTGAGATGTAATGGGAGCGAGGCGCCAGCTCACGAATACGCTGTCTAGACAAGTCGAAATCGAGTCCGATTATCACTCAGAGAATCGCGAGAGATACTCTTCCAAATGAAAGATTGAATCCGCTTCCGCTGCTCCTCACTCAGACGCATAAATCGAATGGATGACTGACAGCCAGACACCCAGACCACATGCGCGGAAGTCACTACGAGCGGTGGCAATTCGTCGGGAAGTGCAATCGTGAGAGTTAACAAGGTTCCACGCGCCACAGGACTGTCGCTGATGATTTTACATCCGGACACGGACAAATTCTTGGTCAGTCCCTCTCCCTGGTGAGGCTGCGTCGAGATTTCACCGGCATAACGTACTCGGCAAGTGATAACCACTCGTTCAGCGAACCGGTTATCGATGGGCTCGTAAGATTTTCGATTGCTCATAGTGGGTTTCATCCTAGTGTCACGCTCCAGTTTTTTTCGAATCAATTCAATATTTCAACATTCCGATTCGCTCTTAGAAGGTTACAGGAACAACCCAATCACGACCATACCCCGTGAGAGGGGAACGTCACCCCGCGAAGGAATAAGAAACCGCCTACCTCACTCAATTCCTCAGTGCTTCTCACTTTGGATCAATCAACTGCGAGTCTGGTTTGAGCGAGACCACCAGATTCACTGATGATCGGCTTGGTGAATATACCCCTGCGCGTGGCAACACGCGATACCTCAAACTCGGACAACTACCACATCGCATGGAAATTCATCGTTTTGAAGCACGAGACTCAGGACGGAAAAAGCACGTCTGATTGTCGCTTGCGAGATACCTGATACACCTCACGAGAAACGCACGTCATGCGGGCTAAGCGACCTTCCAGGCAATCTGAACTGGAGTCCGACGGCGCCGATGCGAAGCAACACACGCCCATCCTGAAGCCCTATCGCATACCGCATGAACACCTCGGGCGGACTACCATCGATATTGATGGGAGTGATCTTGATTGCGAAGCGCGTCTCGGAGGCCCTCTTCGTCAGCAGCCCATTCTTCTAAATCAAGCCGCCCATTCGCCCGCCTTTTCTGTCTTCGACACCACAGAATCCGCGCCATGACGGAATTGGTTGGATACGCCATATTCCACCTCCTGTCATGCCAGTTACTCCCGACACCTCAGTTCCATCGATAACCTATCAATAACTCCAGCACATTCTCATTTCCAGCGGGAACTTCCCCTACTGAGATCTGCGGCTCTCCCAATAAATAGAGATCGGTCGGCTTGCGTTCTACCAGAGGGGAGAGCTACAATCGGCCACCGCTCACCCCTACATGGAGGTACCCCATGCCGGCATTGGCTGTCCGACTCATTCAGCTCATCGAGAAACACGCTGAAGACCTTTCCCGCGAGCTTAGCGAGAAAGTATGGAGCGCCCCCCAATGTAGTGATTTGCGCAAGGTCCCTTCGGACGAACTTGAAGCCCGGACCCGCGAGATCTACCGCAATCTGAGCGACTGGCTGCTGCATAAAACCGAAGACCAGTTGGCCCGGCGTTACACTGAGCTGGGAGCGACACGTGTCCAACAGGGCGTCGGCTATAGCCACTTCTTCTGGGCTATTACCGCCACCAAGGAACATGTGCGTGCTTTTATCGATCGTGAAGGTCTTGCCGATAATGCAATGGAATTAAACGGGAAGCTGGAGTTGCTCCAGATGCTCGATCACTTCTTCGATCGTGCGCTATACTACGCCGCCGTCGGCTACGACCAAGAGCGCAACCGCGTAGGAAGCCAGAACCGCAGACGCAAGAGCGATCACCAGGCATTACCCAGGTAATGCCTGACGGTCCTCCTGTACATGATCCCGATTGGACGCCGACTGCAGCGTGTGTGGATCAGTATCGACTCCTGCCTCGGCCATTTCTCTGACTTTTGTCTTTCCCGTTTGATTGCCCATTTCATATTCACAAACAGTGGAGTACACTCGCGTCCGTTTAGCATCCCCACCCGCGCCTAGCCTATATAAGGAGGATCGACATGAGGCATGCCGTCTGTGTAAAGGCACTCGGTGTGGTCAGTCTGCTGGTTTTATGCTTCAGCAGTTGGGCGAGCGCTTCAGAACCTACGGGCGGCATCAACGAAGCACGCCTGGTCGCACAATATAACTACTCGATCCACATCCTGGCTATGCTGGTGGTGGGATTCGGATTTTTGATGGTATTCGTCCGACGCTATGGCTTCGGCGCAACCACCGGTACATACCTGGTGGTTGCAACAGGACTCCCCCTCTATATATTTTTACGAGCCAATGGAGTGGTCGGCCATGCGCTCAAACCACATTCGGTGGAAACACTGATGCTGGCCGAGTTTTCCGTCGCGACGACCTTGATCGCGATGGGCGCGGTGCTTGGGCGGTTGCGTGTCTTTCAGTACGCCCTACTCACACTCTTGCTGGTGCCCCTGTATGCGCTCAACGAGTGGCTGGTGCTGGACAATGGATCGGGGCTTACCAAAGGCTTCCAGGATTCCGCGGGCTCGATCGTCATTCACGCATTCGGCGCCTATTTCGGACTTGCGGCGTCCCTCGTCCTGACCACCGCGCAGCAACGCAGCCAGCCGATCGAATCCGACCCGACGTCCGACCGTTTCTCAATGCTCGGCTCGATGGTGCTGTGGCTGTTCTGGCCGAGTTTTGCCACTGCGATTGTGCCGTTTGAAGAAATGCCGCAAACTATTGTGAATACCCTCTTGTCCTTAAGCGGCGCCACTCTCGCCACCTATTTCCTGAGCACCTATCTGCATAAAGGGAAAACATCAATGATGGATATGGCCAATGCCGCTCTGGCAGGCGGAGTCTCCATCGGCTCAACCTGTAATGTCGTGGGACCGACCGGCGCATTCACGATCGGGGTACTCGCCGGCATTCTCTCCGTTATCGGATATGTGTTTATTCAGCCCATACTGGAATCTAAGATCAAGCTGGTCGACACCTGCGGCGTCCACAATCTCCATGGGATGCCTGGACTATTGGGCGGACTCAGCGCGATGGTTATTGTTCCCGGAGTTGCCGGCGCACAAATTGCGGGCATCGGCATCTCTCTCGCCATCGCGATAGTCGGCGGGTTGGTCGTCGGCACAGTGCTCAAAGCCACTGGTACGGTCGAACATCCCTATGAAGACGCGCCGGAATTTACCCATGTCGAAGGGCCCGGAGGCGGACATTAGGACCTGGAGTTAACGCACAAAAAGACAGGCGACACAGGCAGTCAATGCCTGTGTCGCCTGTCCCGACGCCTCTTCAGATGGGCTTTACCAGCCCCCCGCCTCGGATAAGACTAAACCGATAGCTATTCCGTAAGCGCCCGGAGCAAGTCCGCCACGGACAGCACGCCGATGATGGTACCGTCGGCGGTGACAGGGACATGCCGGATACCCAGTTTCTTCATAAGGGCCATGGCCTCTGAGACCGGCTCGTCTTCCTCAATCGTCGTCACCGCCTTGCTCATGCAAGTCATGACTGTGGTGCTATTGGGGTCCAGCCCCTTGGCCACAGCTTTCCGGCTGAGATCGGAATCGGTGACGATCCCGATGTAGCGGGAGCCATCGTCCACCATCAATGAGCCCACCTTGTATTTCAACAGCAGACGACCGGCCTCCTTGATCGTCGCAGCCTGGTGGATGCTTCGCACGTCCCGCGACATATAGTGCTCAACCATTGCCTTGAGTCCGTGCTTACCTTCGCGGGATACTTGCACACGCCGGCGCATCTCCAAATCAGCCAGGCAACTTTCAAGCACCTGCCGGCGCTGGTGAAGGCTCTCGCGCTCGACATTGTGTGTCCCACTCTCTTGCGCTTCTTCGGGTACTAGGGCTGACTCGCCGGTCTTCGCATACACGTACGCCTCGGCTTCATTCGACGCCGCGCCGAACACTTGTCCGATCAATTCCTCTGCAGCCTCGTCGAAGTCCTCCAGCGACACACCACCGCGTTTGCGAGACAAAAATGGCTGGAACTTTACCAACAGCTGCTTAAACCGTTCGATGTATCGGTCCAGAATATCGCTGCGCGTCAGTCCGGTCCGCACTCGTTTCGGCATACAATCCCTCCTGGTGATGTCGTGTACAACAGCCCATCCTATATCCTGTCTCAATAGCCCTGTCCATGGCAACTATGGCATCATCAAGAGGCTGTCAGAAGCGCTATACTCGGAAGGATCACCGGGCTCCATAGCACCATGCGTCTCTCCATCATCATTCCAGCATACAATGAAGCGCAGCTGATAGAACGCTGTCTTCGATCCGTAACCGATGCACTGACCGCGCACTCCGCTTCCGGCGTCACAGGGGAACTTATTGTGGCCGACAATAATTCCACCGACAGCACCGCCTACCTGGCCACACAAGCAGGGGCACAGGTGGTGTTTGAGCCGATCAATCAGATCGGTCGGGCCCGCAATGCCGGAGCGGCTGTAGCAACCGGTGACTGGCTGCTGTTTCTGGATGCCGACAGTATGCTCAGTCCTGAATTACTGGACGACATTCTACATGTCATAAAGTCCAAGACCTACGTGGGTTGTGGCAGTACGCTCTCCATGCCGGGATTGCCCTGGTGGGCAGATGGAATCTTGCGATTCTGGACACAAATATCAATCCTGCTTCACTGGGCCGCCGGCGCCCTGTTTGTATGCCGCCGGGATGCCTTTGTGGAAGTCGGCGGATTCAGCCAAGAACTCTACGCACTGGAAGAAATCGATCTCAGTAAACGAATACGAAAATGGGGGCGCCAACGCCAGCTCGAATTCACGATTCTAACGGCGCACCCGCTCGACACCTCGCCACGTAAAATATCCCTCTATTCCGCAGGCGAGATTGCCGGACAAATTCTGCGAATGTTGCTCAATCGACGCCGGACCTTGACAGATAAGAAACACCTATCCGTTTGGTACGATGGCCGGCGTTGAGCTGGAACGCGCCGTACTCGATCGGTCTCAGATCTCCAATCAGAACTCGCGTTTCAGTTGACGGGCTTTGGCAGGCTGTCTATTTTAGCTTACGCAACACCGAAAGCAGGATGAGGACCGGCCTCGCGGTTGCCATCGACCCTGACATTTTCAATGGAGGACTGAATCATGCGGTTTGTTAAAGTGAAGAACGAAGAACGTCCCGGTGAGATGGCGATCAACCTCGACCTGGTTCGAGAAGCTCATTTTGGCGCAGGCATGCTCCGCCTCTACTTTGAGCGCAGCTCTTCATCCCAGGACGATGTCACCTTTACAGGTGAAAACGCACAAAAGATCTGGGCTGCAATGGGATAACGCGGATACGCCCTGCGCACTGACACAATCCGATCAGCTCTTCCTGTATGCCTCATCATGTAACGCGGCATTGAAATTCATGCCATCCTCATGGCAGATGCGCAAGCCATCGCATCTGTGTACAATCTCCCCGACACGGCACCTTAACCGTGCGACCTCTGAGGGAGACCCCGTATGCAGAACCAATTGCGCGTCGGATTCGTCGGCGTAGGACGCATGGGCGGCAATATGGCGCGCCGCCTGAGCGAGATGGGCTTTGAGCTGACGTCGGTCTTTGATCTTCACGCTTCTGCAGCGGCGGACCTGGCTGAACAACTCCACATCACACACACACACACCCCCGCAGCGGTCGCCCAAACCTCCTCGGTCATCATCACTGCCGTGTCGAACGATCAGGCCATGCGCGCGATCTTCGCCGAACAAGACGAGACCTCCCTGCTCACCCATGCGCACAACCGCTTATTCATCAATTGCGCGACGCTCTCACCAAACGTTCATCGTGAAATCGAGCAACTGGTCGCCGCACGCGGAGGGGCCAGCATAGAAGCCTGTATGGCCGGCAGCATCACCCAAGCGCGTCACGGCACGCTCTATCTCATGTGCGGCGGTACACAGAATGCCTTCGACCGGGCCAGTCCGCTCCTCGACGCCATGGGCACAACCGTCCGCTATATCGGTCCTGCAGGAAAGGCCGCGACAGTGAAGGCTCTCGTCAACATGGTGATGAACAGCAACACCGCCGCGTTGGCCGAAGGGTTGGGACTGGGCGAGGCCTTGGAAATAGACCTGACCCTGCTGCGGGAGGTGTTCAGCCAAACTGGTGCTGCTTCGCGAGTGCTGGAGACCGACGGAGAAGACATGCAGCACCGGGCGCACGAGTGCTACTTTTCGGCCGCTCACGCCGCAAAAGACTCTGCGATCGCGCTCGACTTAGCGAAGGAGACCGGACTTTCGCTCCCGATCGCTCAGGCAACACTCAGTCAGTATCGGCGCCTAATTCAAGCAGGCAAGGGTGAGCTGGATAAGTCGGCAGTGGCGGAACTGACGTTCAAAGATCGAATGGGGCGGTAACGGCTTGTTCGACGACGCCACGCGCGCCGCGGCATCGAGATCGAGCATCGTCAGGTTCGGTCAGCTGAAGAACCGTCGAACCCGCTCCACCGGCACACAGCCGACAAGAAGATCGCCCTGCGGCGAGACGATCAATGGAACACCGGCCTGGCCTGTTCCGTGCCACGCCGACTCCCACTCTTGGGAAATCCTATGGCTATTCTTATCCTGACCGCTGGGAGGCGTTACGCCTGACAGCCGGCCCAAGACCGACGGATCGGAAATATCCTGCCCATCTCGCCAGAAGGCGCGATACACTGCGCGAACGAACGCCATTCCTTGCGCATGATCCGTGCGCAGCAATTCGACCGCCTGCACGATAGCCGGCAATGTATTCGGCTTCCCAGGCGGCAATGCGATCGGCACCTCCGGCGCCAACCGTTGCACGACCGACACCTCGTGCCGGAGTTCCGCGCCCAACGACCCGCTCCAGGGTTTCATGGGACGAGGCAACTGCGGCGCATGCTGCACCCCGCGCCATTCGCACCGCTCAATCACATTCAGATCGTGCAATCGTTCATGCAACGCGTAGCAAAAGGGACAGTTAAAATCGCTGTAGAGTTGATAGCCCTGTCCACGATCCATGGACCGGCACTGTACCGAAAATTTCCGTCAGAATCCACCAATTTTGGCCAGGCCGGTCTCCATCCTTGCTCGCTGTTGCCGGTTCCTGCCGATCCTTCCCTGCCAGCGACGGTAAGGCTTTTGCTACTCTTGAAGTAAGCCTGAGCAGGCAGCCGTCACACATGGAGGTACGATATGGTCTCTGCAATTCATACCGCCTTATCGGGGCTGACCGCCTACGCAAAACAGATGGAAGTCTCAGCCCATAACGTGGCGAACGTCAATACCGATGAATTTAAGAAATCCAGAACTGAGTTCGTCGAAGCCGACGCAGGAGGCGTGCTCCCCGTTGTCCAGAAGGATGATTCCGCCGGGCCGGCCGTGCTCAAGGATACCGCACAAGGACCTAGACAAGTTGAGCTCTCGAACGTCGATCTGGGAGAGGAAGCTGTGAGCCAAATTATGGCGCAACGCGGCTTTGAAGCAAACCTGAGAACACTCAAAACGGCGGACGCCATGTTGGGAGCAATTCTGGACATTAAAAAGTAACGATACCAGTCCCTTCCTTCGGCAATCCTCGTTAAAGAACGTGGCCTCACCCCTGGTCACTGACGCACCTCTTAAGTCCGCGAACCGACATGCCGATAGAAACCCTTGAAGTCTCAACTCCAGGCTCAATCCATGGAACCTCGAAGGACTAGAGGGCACTCGTGCCGAAACCATCGACAACGCAGGCATCGCGGCAATTCACCGCTGAAGTTCTTTCCATAGAACCTGCACAACTCAAGATCGGCATGTTCGTGGATTTGGACTGTTCCTGGTTCAAACATCCATTCGCCAAGAAACGATTCAAAATTACAACGGAGCAGGAACTCTCTATTATCCGAGGCTTGGACCTCCGCTCAGTACTCGTCGATGTCGTATTGTCAGATCCTGATGCGCTGGGACAGCGCACGGATGGGCGTGCTCACACCGCACAGGATGAAACCGCCTCTCTCACCGCGCCGCCTTCCGAAACCGCCATCATGCCGCCGACAGTCACCCGATACCAGGAAGGCCTTCAGCAGGCCGATATTGTGTACAGGCAAACACTCGCACAGGGATCGGACGCGCTTGCCGACATCAAGAATGGATCTGACACGGGACTCGCGGTTGCAAAGGACATGATCAATGGACTGACAGAGCTGATTATGGCTGATGACACAGCCAGCGCGATGGGGAGTCTCCTCGGCGCACAGGATGTCACCGACAAAGAGGTGCTGCATGCCATGAATGTGGCAGTACTTGCCATGCTGCTCGGCCGTCAGTTCGATCTCAGCCAGGAAGAAGTCAAGATACTGGGAATCGCCGGCCTCCTGCACGACATCGGTGAACAGCTGCTCCCGCCTGACCTGATAAAAAAGCGGGGCCTGCGCATGGCTGACTACGATCGAAAGGCATTTCAACAACACGTCGAGTTAGGGCTCCACATTCTCGCGCAGTTCCCAGAGCTTCCCAATACCGTGGCCCACATCATCAAGCAACACCATGAACGGATCGATGGATCAGGCTATCCAGGCGGTTTACGGGGCAATCAGGTTTCCTTGTCCTCCAAAATCCTCATGGTCGTCGAAGAATATGAAAGCCTCATCAATGCCCCAAATATCAGGGACAACAAGTCGCCGGCGGAGGCGCTCTCGCACTTGTACCTGAACAGCAAGACGATGTATCCCGAAGAAATCGTCGTCGCCCTCATACAGGTACTCAGCGTCTATCCGCCCGGAACGGTCGTGGAGCTCAGCGACACATCTATCGGCCTGGTCGTGAGCATCAACCTACAGACCCGCATGCGCCCGCTCATCATCCTCTATGATCCGACCGTTGAGCGCGAGAATCCCAACATCACCGATCTCAGCCTTGACCAGAGCCGCTCCATTGTGCGGAGCATCACGAGACATGAGCTGCCGCATGAGGTATCGGAGTATCTGAATCTCGCTCGCTGGACGGGGTACTTCATCAACTCCTCAATGGAACTGTTGAAGGAATCCCAGACAACGTAACACCCGATCTGGCGTTGGCACGCACTCCTGTGCTATGTCAACGAGCATGCCGTCTCAGCGCCTCTTGCTCCTTATCCCCCCGCTAACACAGCTGAATACACCCTATCCTTCTACCGCCTATCTCACCGGGTTCCTTCAATCCCGTAATATTGCCGCCGAGCAGGCCGATCTGGGTATCGAGATGGTGCTGCGGCTCTTCAGCCGGGCCGGGCTCGCCCGCGTCTTTGCCGACATACGGAAACTGGGCAACGACCTGCCGCCTGAAGCGATCGCCATGCTTGCAATGGAACAGGCCTATCTCAATCAGATCGAACCCGTCGTCTCGTTTCTTCAAGGCAAGAATCCCGGCGCCGCCGTGCGGATCATACAAGCCGGCGTGCTGCCGCAAGGCCCTCGGTTTCGAGGGAGAACAAAATTCGCGAAGTCCGTACCGCTTGAAGACAGAGCCAAACAGTGGGCGACTCTCTATCTCGAAGATCTCACCGACCTGGTCCAAGCGACGGTCTCGCCGCATTTTTCTCTTAGCCGTTATGCAGAACAGGTGGCGACATCCACATCGCCATTTGACGGCATGATCGAGGCGCTGGACGCGGCGCCGGCTATCACCGATGAGTTCATGTTGGAGGCCCTCCAGGCCCATCTCAACCGGGTCAAGCCGACATTGATCTGCCTCTCCGTGCCGTTTCCCGGCAATCTGTACGGAGCGTTCCGCATCGCCCAGGCCATCAAGCGCCGGCAGCCGGACCTACCGATTGCACTGGGCGGGGGCTATGCCAATACCGAATTGCGGCGCGTGGCCGATCCCCGCGTCTTCGACTATGTCGACTTCATCACCCTCGATGACGGCGAGAGACCACTGCTCTCGCTGACCGAACATCTGTCCGGCCTGCGGCAGCGCAACGCCCTGTGCCGTACCTTCTATCGGAACAAGGGAACCGTGCATTTTTCCGACGATCCCTCAGCCTCCGACTTCTCGATGGACGAGATCGGCTGCCCGACCTATCGCGGACTGAAATTAGACCGCTACCTGACGATTCTGGACAGCACCAATCCGATGCACCGGCTCTGGTCGGAAGGCCATTGGAACAAACTGACCGTGGCGCATGGCTGCTATTGGAAGCAATGCACCTTTTGCGACGTGGGGCTCAATTACATCGGCCGTTACGAAATGACGCCGACCGACCGGCTCATCGGACAGATCGAACAATTGATGACTGAGACGGAACACCGAGGATTTCATTTTGTAGATGAAGCGGCGCCTCCCGCCGCGCTCAAATCCCTCGCGTTGGCTTTGCTGGAACGAAAGATCGAAATTTCCTGGTGGGGCAATATCCGCTTTGAGGAGGCATTCTCGCCGGACCTCTGCCGCCTGCTCGCTGCCTCCGGCTGCATCGCAGTGACGGCCGGGCTCGAAGCGGCTTCAGACCGTCTGCTCGAGAAGATGAAGAAAGGCATTACAGTCGATCGCACGGCGCTGGTCGCTGCGGCATTTCGGGATGCGGGTATCTTGGTCCATGCCTATCTGATGTACGGATTCCCCTCTGAGACGGTTCAGGAAACCGTGGACTCGCTGGAGCGCGTGCGGCAATTGGTCGCGGCGGATCTGATTCAATCGGCTTTTTGGCACCGCTTCACAGCCACAGCCCATAGCCCGGTCGGCCTCAATCCGGCCTCCCATGGTCTGCGCATCATCGGTCCGGTGTTTCAGGGATTTGCGGAAAACGATCTCCAGCACAGGGATCGATCCGGTGAGACGCCCCAATGGGTCGGCGACGGGCTCAGGCGGTCGATGCTCAATTTCCTCGAAAACCGTGGATTAGCCTTGGATGTCCGCGACTGGTTCGAGCATCGCGTGCCGAAACCGCGAGTCTCGTCTCGGTGGGTTACAGGCCTGCTCAAGAACAGAGTGATTGCGGATAACCCGCAGGTAGAACGGCGTATCGTCTGGCTTGGTGGAGAACCAGTGCGTGAATCGGCAGGAAAGAAGACGCGCCTCGTGCTATCAGGGCCATCCGGCGACTGCGCCATCACACTTCAGAACGAACAAGCCCGGTGGCTCGACGACTTGATCGTGCAAGGCACACCGCGCGCGACCTCGCCACATTCCTATCCCCTGCTGCGAGACGTACAAGTCTCATTCCCAGGCGGCATATCGGAATTCAAAAACTTCATCGTGACTCAATCCTGGAAGAAAGCGCGCACAGCCGGGTTGTTACTCGTGTAGCTCAACAAGGAGTTTCGAGTTTCTGGTTGCGAGCTTCACGTTGGAAGATGTCACCAAAAAGGACCCACACATTAAGACGTACCTCTCTTCCAACTCCGATCACCAACCATTCTTCCCCTCACCTTTCACGCCTCACGTCCCCCTGAAAACAGAAAGGCCGAATCCCGTTGCAGGAATTCGGCCTTTCTTGAAGCTGACAGGCGTCAGCTCACAGTCTCTGAACTAGTACTGCATCTGCAAGGCCACGTGGAACGAATCGACCTTGTCTCCAGCAGCCGTTGGAGAATACGCACCACCACCGGCAAAACCCTTGCTGTTGATATCCCCATATCTGCCATAGGCAGAGATACGGGCATTGTGGCCGGAGATGATGTAGTTCAGACCATATTCAAATTCTTGCCGCATGGCGCTGTACCGAGGATCGATGCTGACAAATCGAACGTATGGCTGGAACCGTCCGATACCGACCTGCTGTGGGATCAGGTACAACGCATTCACGGACCAGGAATCGCCGTTGAATACGCGGAAGGAATCGGTCGTATTAGCGGCTGAATTAACACCGTAATTAGCAAAGAACCGCTTGAATTCTCCGTTGAACGTAAATACGCCCATGTTGTTCGGGAGAAGCTTTTCGATCAACAGATCCACGGAGACACCGGTGAAATCACTCGTCCCTGTCGTAGGAGAACCGGCGCCATCCTTCTGATGCTGCACGTTACCAGCGATCGCGACGATATCACCAGCCGTTCCATAGTAGGTACCGGAGGTATAGTAGCCGGGATTGTCTTCGTCGTTCAACAGATTCCACTGCAAACGTCCCGTGTACATCAAGCTGCTGCCCTGATTAGTAGCACCACGCAAGCCGGTGGACACCGCGGCGGCATACAGCAAGTGGGTGCCGAATGGATGGAACTTTCCGAAGAAGACCGCACCATTGTCACGACCATAGAGACCGGCATTGCCGCCAGAGGAGCCAGCATTCCCCCCGCGTGGGAAGTTATCCGAGTAATCCGCCGAGAAAAACGGAGTCCGGAACCCATCGTAGGTCGCATGGTAGAAGGGACCATTCAACTCACCACGCTCGCTCGGCATCAACGTACGTCCAAACCAGATATTGAACTTCTCATCGAATTCGAACTTACCGATCGCATCGAGCAGGCCCATACTGGAGTTGTTGCCAAACAAGCTTCCGGCGCTCCCGTTCCCCTGACCTCCAGGCCCTCCTCCGCAGTTAAAGCAATCGGTATTGAAGGTGAACTTGACGTACTTATGGATCGACCCGTTGATGTAGATACGAGCGTTGTCGATCGCGAAGTCGTTGCTGTAGTGACGGGATGAGCCTCCTGCACCCTCTATCGCACTAAAGCTGGAACGAATTCCCATGCCGACGGAAATCCACTTATCGTCATCGGCCTTGATGGTCCCACCAGCATAGACGCTGGTTGGCGTGGACACAGCCCCAGCCACCAGCACCACCGCGGCGCCGGCAACTAAAACCTTCTTCCACAACCTACTTAGTTCTACCTTCATTGTGGCAGCCTCCTTGTGAAATGAAGTGATAGAAACAATTGCCTGAACCCATGTGCCCGAACCTCTCAAACCCAACGAAAGACTGTATGCTCAACTGAACAGCTACTTATGAACTATTTCTAATACAGTGAAGTCGGGCGGAGTATGCCCAAAGAACAATGAGATAGCAAGATTTTTTTTACATTGATGTAACACGGAAAATTCTTCTACTCTTTCTGGAAGGACCGAGCGAAAGGCGGGAGTGTCGATTCAATTCTCATGCCTCGACAACACAGGCCCAGACAAAGAGAACGGGCGGGACCGGTCAACGACCGATCCCGCCCATATCGCCACCAGGCAGATTCCTACGTATCTGGTTCTTACTTATTCGGCTGTGGCGTATAACGCAGATAGGGTTTCACCGTTGTGAAGCCTTTGGGGAAGAGCGTCTTGGCATCTGCATCGTTGACGGCCGGGGTGATGATGCAGTCCTCCCCCTCTTTCCAGTTAGCCGGCGTCGCCACCTTGAACTTCGACGTGAGCTGGAGTGAATCGACAACGCGCAGCAGCTCATCGAAATTCCTGCCGCAGGAGGCGGGATAGGTCAGGGTGAGCTTGACCTTCTTGTCAGGCCCGATGATGAACACCGACCGCACCGTCATGTTATCGATGGCGTTCGGATGGATCATGTCATACAGGGTGGCCACTTTCTTCTCAGGGTCGGCGATGATGGGATAGTTCATGGTCGTCCGCTGTGTCTCATTGATGTCCTTGACCCAGCCCTGGTGAGAGTCGAGCGGATCGACACTGACCGCGATGACCTTGACCCCCCGCTTCTTCAGCTCCGGCATAATTTTGGCTACCGTCCCCAGCTCCGTCGTGCAGACAGGAGTAAAGTCCTTCGGATGGGAAAACAGGATACCCCAGCCGTTACCGAGCCATTCGTGAAAATTGATCGTCCCCTCTGTCGTGTCCGCCGTAAAATTCGGCGCGTCGTCTCCCAATCTGATTGCCATGATGACCTCCGTATTAGTTTTGTATCACGAGAAGATGGAACCGTACGTCACTCCTCTCACTGACCGTTACGATACTGTGCTCCTCAGTGCGAGCGCAAGGGGTCTCAGGGGACTGTCGCCCTTCCCCCCCCCCCCGACGCCTGTCCCCGTCATCTATCAGGACAGGCACCGACGATGCCGGAGCCTGGCCTGCTCAAGATTCTTTCCCGCCAAACCGATAAAGCCCCCAGAACCCCTCAATGGGAGCATGCATGGACATGACAGACGCCGCGAGAACATCCCTCCGCATTTCGAACGACTCAATGTACCTGATGCTCCGGGAAGGCTGTATCAAAGAGTTCAACGTCAAGAAGGCCGCCGGAGACAAGTGCGACCTGCGGGGATGCGACCTGCGGGGATTGGATCTCAGGGGATTGGATGCGGCCGGACTTGATTTCCGCGATTGCTACTTCCGGCAAAGCGACCTGCGCGGTGTGGACATGAGCAAAGCCAATTTAGACGGCGCCAGTATCAATGCCTGCAAGATCTCCGGCTGCTTATTCCCACCTGAGCTGAGTGCGCCGGAAATCGAACTCTCCCTCCTGCATGGCACCAGAATGCGGTACAGTGCGCCGCGCACATGACGCAGATATCGTGAACCGTCGCTCGTCGTTCGCAAGCCAGGCGCCATTTCCCGCGAGATACGCTTCACGCTTCACGAGCAACCAGATCGCTTACGAACCCGCTCCCAGCACGAGTTGCGTACGCACGCGCTCGTGGCCTGGATCGGCAGCGCCCGCCTCCAGAAGAAACACCCGCTCACTCCCCAACTTCCCACTCTCCAATAGACGCGTACGCACCGCTTCGCCGCGTTCCATGGCCAGAAATTCCAGATCGGCATCGGTGACAGAAATTTCGGTGAGCACGCGCGCCTTCATCTGCTCAGCCG
The DNA here is from genome assembly GCA_022843785.1 of Nitrospira sp. Lineage (GTDB taxonomy): Bacteria > Nitrospirota > Nitrospiria > Nitrospirales > Nitrospiraceae > Nitrospira_D. The sequence continues at coordinate 93,194 of JALHMZ010000010.1, read as the reverse complement.
TCGGAGGTTGAGCCTCAGCCTGATTGGATGTCTTCTCTGACGCACCAGCCTGTCTGGCCTGCAGCTCGGCAAAGAGTTCCTCCACGAACCGTTGCTCCTGCTCCGCAGAAATCTCCACCGGCTCTGCCGACTTTCCGCGCTCACGCCGCATTTTCGTCAATAACCGGTCCCTCAACTTGCGCTTGCGCAAGGCCGCTCCATCGACCACCGCATCGGATGTTCCCTTGATATCAAGCCGCAGGCCGGCCCGCTCATCGAGCGCCTGTTCCAGCAATGCAAGTTTCTTCACTTCATCGTCCGCCAACACCGCACCGCCGGGTTGAAACTCAATGAATTGCAGATCGTCCCCGCTACCCCCGCCCGGCACCAGTTTGCCCAATAATGAAAACGGCGAGGCCACCACCTTTCCGAGCAGATTGAGCAAGGTTGAAATCACCACTTTGCCGTACTTGAAGTCCGGATCGTTCAGATCACCCCGAATGGGCAGATCGATCTCAATCAACCCCTTGCGATCTTGCAACAGCGCCACCAACAACGGAACAGGCAACGAGGTGGCATCAGGGCTTTCAACCTTTTGCCCGAACGTCAGTTGGTCGATCGACACCAGGTTTTCCGCCTCAAGTATCTGCTGCGAAACTTTGTATTTCAGGTCGAGAGAGAGCTTGCCTTTCGACAATCCGTACCCGGCGTATTTGCCGCTGTAGGGACCGGCCGGAGTCACATCCATCCCTTCCAACGTAATGACCAGATCGGTAAAGGCGTCCTCGCTCAGCGGATTGATCTTTCCCACAATTTTCAGCGGCGCGGCACGGTCGATCTTGCCGGCTAAATCTACATCCGCCTTTTTGATCTGCTTGGATGAAAGTCCCTTGATCGTTCCGCCGAAATCCGTCACCCCGGTTTTCACCGGCGGCTCCACCGACAAATCTCGAAAGATCGCCGTCGCCTTGACCAACTTGACCTGATCGACAACGATCGTCAGCGGATCAGTTTTGGCCGCCGATTTCCGGCTGTCGTCCTTTGCCGGTTCCTCCCGAACGTCACCAGACGGGGATGCCACGAGCAGCTTCGACAGATTCAAGGTGCCGTCCGACTCCAAGACGGCCTGGACTGCCGGTTCCTGCAACAGAATTTCGCCGATCCGTACCGTTGTCGGCTCGACATCCAGCGCCACCCGATTGAACGCCAGCGATTTCCACGAGCCCACATCCTCAAATTCTTTCCGATCGGTGATCAGGAGCTGATTGACGGCAAGATTGCCCTGAAAGCGAAGCATCGGGCCCTTGCGATGTTCCTTGGCATACTGAACCGATCCGTTGAGATCGATCGCGCCCTCTCTCACATCGGCATCCAGAAATCGGTCGAGGTAGGGCTGAAAGGGGTTGATGGCAATTTGTGTGATGTTTATCTCCAAGTCGGCCGTCATCGGCTCGACCGCAACCTGCCCCCGCACATCAACATGGCCGGTTCGGTTCAACGTCAAGGACAGGCTCACCGGGAGTGGCTTCGTGAACGGAATCCGCACATCCTTCACGGTGACGTCCAGCGCATCCACCTCCAACACCCCCGGCGTCGTCAGCGTGCGATCCTCAAACTTTGCTTGATAGTTTTTGATCTCAACCACATCGACGCCCACAGCCCAAGGCTCAGACGCCGTCTTCTTGTTCGCCGATACAGGTTCCGCCGCCTTCTCCCCGCTGCTCTCTGCAGGGGCAAAGAGCTGTTGAAGATTGACCACGCCGTCGGCATCCATCCACGCATCGAATCGCGCATCCGCGGTATGCACCTTCTCAACCCGGACAGAACGCTTCTCCAGGTCAAACTGGATTCCCTCTACATCGGCCACAGGAATGCTCACGAGCGGCTCCGGCACACCCCGCTCCCCGATTGCCAAACCACGAATAGCAAGCTTGCCCTCTTTCACCGTGGCGCGAGGGGCCTGCCCCCGCAGATCGAAGTGATACTTCGCCGACAGGGCAAGCTCGCCCTGCTGCATGTCGAATCGAAAGCGATCCTGTACGGCCTGATAGAGCGTCTTGAGTTTCACTCCGGACAGACTCACCTTCCCATCGGATTCCACCGGCTCGAGCGAGACGGTTCCTTCCCAGGCCAACGCCTCGCCCTTCCCGATCTCAGCCGTGAAGGCATAGGCATTATCACTCCCTTGCGTGGTGCTGAAATTCCGCAACGTAATCTGAATGGGCACGATGTCCATCGAAATGGGTTTCGCTTTGGACTCATCCCTGAATTCCACAATGCCGTTGTTGATCTCAAGCAGCCCGATGTCCAGCGGCATCATCCGCTTGGGCTCGCCCGTCGCCGTCTCAGCGGCCGACGCCGCCTCGTCCGACGGAGGAACAAGTCCCAACAAATTCAGCTTCCCTTCACGGTTCACCCTGGCCGCCACGAACGGCATCACCAGCCGGATTTCATCGAACCCCAGGGTCTGAAAGAACAGCGTCGTCGCGCGCACGTTGACGACAAATTCTTCGAATCCGATGATCGGCGTCTGGTCCTGCTCACGCACCTCCAAGCCGTTCAAGCGAAGAGCCAGTGTGAACGGATTGAATGCAACGTCACGCAGGACGACAGGATGCTGAAGCTGTTCTGATGCGGCAGGGACCCCGTAGATTTTGATGAGATAGGGAAACAGGAAAAATCCGACCAGTGCGTAGAGACCTACCAGTCCCACCACAAGACCAGCCAGGAGACGAGGACGGATGAGTCGACGCATGCTCGATCAAGCTCGTGGAAGAGTGAGAAAACTGATATTGAGGAGACAACTATAGGTGACGCATCCATTCAATGTCTACAGATAGCCGGCTCTCCATACACGAGTGGAGCCTCGACATGCGGCTCAACGGGAGCACACCCTTTCTGTAGAACTGCCGGGCGGAACAGGACCTATACCCGGCAGAAACTCTCACCCAACCGGCAAACACTGCCTGCCGTACCAACCCAAAAACTCATAAACACTTCAATCCATTGCGCCTGCACAGGTTCCCCCTCCTGGCACGAATGTTGAGCTAGAGCACCTCGACTCTCCTTCTCGTTATGTGTCCACTGAGGGGCTGAATATGAGCGACTGGAATTGGTTGGGCGCGAGCTGGGATCTGCTGGGCCGTGACATGGCCTTGATCGGTGGTTTTCAGAGTCCGCTGCTGAGCTGGATCGGGGCCGGCGGAATCCTCCTCTTGTGCCTATGGCACAGCGTCTTCCTCATTCACGGCACGTTGCAAATCCGGCAGGTCATTGCCCGCCTCCACCCCGCCGTCGCCCGCCTCGCTTCCGCGCGCCATCACGCGGCCCCGGAATGGATCCTGCTCGCTCATGCAAGCAAGAAGCAGCAGCAACAACGCGCTCAGACGCAGGGCACCCGTCGTGACCTGGACGATCTCCAGGAATTGGACCGTATCATGCGAACCGAGCAGACCGTGGCGGATGACTGGCTCGCCTATCGCAAGACGTTTGCGGTGGAGCAACCCGCATGGTTCATTGAGCCGACCGTCTCGACCGAGCGATCCGCCGCGGAGCATTTTTCGTTTGCCTCGCTCTGCGCGACCCGGCTCAATGTCCGCTTCTACCAGCAGCTGCCCTCTTTTCTGACCGGCGTGGGTTTGATGTTCACGTTCCTGGCCATTTTGATCGGACTGAGCAAACTGCATGCGAACGGCTCCCAGATTGAAGGGATTCAAGGGCTCATTAACGGCCTTGCCGGAAAATTCGTCACTTCCGTCGTCGGACTCGCATGCGCCAATAGCTTTATGCTTCTCGAAAAGTCGTTATGGTACCGGCTCGCCAAACATCATCGCCGCCTGGTCTCGCTGCTTGATGCGATGTTTCCCCAGAAAGTACAAGACCGGAGCCACTACATGTCACAAAGCCAGCCCGTTGCGATCAGCGGTTCCTTGCAGAACGACTCGGCGAATCAGCTGGTCGAAGCAGTTCATCAGCGGCTGGGCTCAACGGTTTCGGCCCTCACATCGATTTCTCAATCCCTCGCGACGCTGGGTAGCGCACAAAGCCGGCTGAAGCAGGAGCGCCTGGCCTCCGACATCGGCGTTGAAGTGAGACAGGCGCTGAAACCATTGCTGGACCCGTTGCTGGAATCGATTCGAGATCTTACCCTTTCCATCGACAAACAACACCATCCTGCACCGCCCTCCCCTGCGGAAACGGACACAATGCTTGATCGACTCATGAACCGCCTCGATGACGGCCATCTCGCTGTTGGAAACACCTCGGCGTCCGGGACGGGAAAGACCGGCGGCAGATGGAGAATCCCCGGTTTCACCCGAGGCACACACCACAAGGCAGGAGTGGAATGAACTCGCCCTTTGGACAGGACACGTCCGATGGGCCGTCCACATTAGCCAGTGGAATTGCCGACCTCATGACCTCGCTGGCGGTCATCTTTATTCTCTTGTTGGCAGCCTATATCACCAGGGTCGAAGATGGAAATGCGAAGCCGACGAGATCCACGAATCCTGCGACGGCCGAGCATGAAGCGCCGCGACAACCGCATCAGCTGACGGTTGAACGGAGCGCGGTCGAGCCCGACGTCATGCGTGTCGTGATTCCAGAGGCCATCCTGAATTTCGAACTGGGCAAGAGCACGCTGTCGCCGCCGGCTGAAGCATTCCTGGCCGATACGATCCCCTACTACGCCACCATGATCTGCGGTCCGCAGGGCCATGAGGTAGAGTCCTTTGTCATCGAAGGCTATACCGACGACCAAGGGGACGATATCCGCAATCTACGATTGAGTCAGGATCGATCGTTCGCCGTGTTAGTGAAAGGATTGGAAATCATTCGTGACCGTCTACCCTGGACCTACGAATGTTTCCAGCAGAAGGCGTCAGCGAACGGACGCGGGCGCCAAGACCTCGTGCGCAATGCGGCAGGACAGCCGGATCGGGAGAAAAGCCGCCGTGTCATCTTCAAGATTCATTTGCGCCATACCTGACGAAGCGGGATGGTTGAACTGTACCGGCGGCGAGAGTGACGTACATCACATGGAGGCGATACACGCCTCATCGCATGAGCTTCTTTTTGATCACGGCAAGATTCTCAGGGGTCGAACGCACACGTACCGTGAGGCCCTCGGCGGTATATTCTTCGGACACGATCCGCATCCGGGCTCTGATCTCCCCGATCACCCCTTGAGCCGTGAAGGGGATCAGGAATTCCTCGTCGAGCATATCACTCTCAAAATACGTCATCATGCGCTCACGCAACGCCTTCACATCTTCTTTGCTCCGCGTAGAAAGAAAGACGGCGTCGGGATATTCCGCCTTCAGTGCCGCAATCGCCCCCGGTTCGAGACGGTCTTGTTTATTCATGACCAAGAGACTGGGAACACCCGACGCGCCGACTTCGGCTAACACCTTCCGCGTGACTTCGAGCTGGGATCGAAAAGACGGATCTGCGGCATCGACGACAAACAGCAACAGCGAGGCGGTGGCCGCTTCATCAAGCGTGGACTTAAACGACGCCACCAAGTCATGCGGCAACTTCTTGATAAAACCAACCGTATCGGTCATGAGCAACTTCGGACGTGTTTCAGGATACAGAGGCCGGATGGTGGTATCGAGTGTGGCAAACAGCTTGTCGGCCACAAGTACCTCGCTTCCCGTCATGGCCCGCATGAGCGAGGATTTGCCGGCATTCGTGTACCCGACGAGCGCGACGGTCAATTCGTTGTCTCGCCTTGCGCGGCGCGTATGATGTTCGTCCCCGATCGATGCCAATTCGGCCCGTAGGGCTTTCATGCGATCGCGTATTCTGCGCTTATCCAGCTCCAGACTTGTCTCTCCCGCCCCTTTCCCTCCGATTCCCCCGCTTTGCCGCTCGTTGCCGCCGCCGGTTTCACGCACACGTGGCGCAAGATAATTGAGCCTCGCCAGCTCCACCTGAAGCCGGGCCGCTCTGGTCCGCGCATGCCGGCTGAAAATCTCGATAATGACACCGGTACGGTCCAGTACAGGCACTCCGACGGCACGTTCAAGATTCTTCAATTGTGACGGCGACAGATCGCAGTCCACGATGACGATCTGCGCCTGCTGGCGAGAAGCAGGTACGGCCTCGACCGCGTCATCCAATTCTTCCTCCTCTGATTCCTCCGCTGCATCCGATGCTGCTGCCTCGCGCTTCCAGGCCGCTTTGTGCATCGGTCGTTCAAACGAAGCCTCAGCTGTTCCCGAACCACCGGTCCATAATGCCAGTTCGGTCAGTTTTCCCCGACCCAGAACCGTCGCAAATTTATCGGAGCTGCGTTTTTGCCTGACCTGACCGATGACCTGGTACCCGAGGGTTTTCACAAGCCGGGTGAGCTCTTGAAGAGAACTGTCCAATTCTTCCCCGGTGATGTGAGGCGTCTGGATCGCCACAAGCACGGCACTGGATTGTGAAGCCGTCGACATCGCGTACTTCTCCTTGAGCCTATCTCGGTGTGTGCATTTAGATGCCGACGTGATTATAGCTGAGTCTAGCTAAAAAAGCGGATGCCTCACCGATAATCAAAGATGTGATATGGAACGATGCCCGCCTTCAGCGCCTGACTGTCCAGCGCTTGCTCCGCCACCATCTGCTTCAGCCACCGGTTTTTGTCCTCCAGCTGGCGGAGCTTCTTCACATTACAGACTTCGAGCCCAGCATATTTCGCCCGTCACATATAGGCCGATACCTATAAAATGAAGAACCGCGAAGGCGAGATTCGCCGGAGACAAGAACCCGAAGCCGAGCTGGCATGAGTCGCAAGAAAGGTTTGCTGGGCTTCTTGGAGTAGATGGGCCTCACCTCAGTGTCCGCCAACCGTGTGCGTCTGTGCCGTTGTCCAAAAAGAAAGAGCGCGACGGGATTGAGTCGTATTTCAATGGCCCACCCTCGAAGCCCTCAGTCTGAGGCCTGGCAATGTTCCCCCGTCTTGTGGTTTGCGCGGTTCTCTTCTAGAGTGGCCTCTCTGCGAGGCCCCCATGCTCGTCTCGATTCGTCCAAGCCAACGCTTCCCCGTACAATGCGCTGTGACGAACGCCTCTGGTACATGCGTCAAACGACTGCTGTCGACCCAAAGCAGAAATACACGACCGACCGCTACCAGAAGGGGAGATCTTACACCGATCAGCATAGGAACCCGTGATAAATTGTTCTCGCAGCCGCAACTCATTGAACACGCGTCGATTATGGCGTATTGTTCGCGAATCGAAGTGGCGAGTTATACGGACAGAAATAGTCGGATCCAGCTCTTACGCGGATCCGTCTAAACATTGTTTGCCAGCAAAGTGGACGATCGAATGCGATGGATATCTCTGACGCATGCCCGGACCTTCGCCGTTTGCTAGACGAGATCACCACGTCACCCTGCGATGAGCATCCAGTGCGCATCGGTCGGCTGGGCACTGTCCATCAACATGGCATCAAGCTCGTTCTGGCTATCGATAAGCCGACGACTCCACCCGACAAGCACACGTGCTTCATGCATGCCTTCGATCTCGTCGATTCCCGTGTCGTGATTGAAATCGCCCGGACGTTCAAGGAGACCTATCCCTCCGGCGCCTTCGTCGCGTATCTTATCGACCGCTACTTCTCCGAGATCAGTTACGAGGAGACTCAGAACGGTGACATCGTCATTTACTCTTGCACCGCAGGGATTGCCCACGCCGGGAAGTTCAATGGTGGCAAGGTCATCTCGAAGTGGGGCACGGGGCTTCTCTGGGAGCATGCCGTGGCCGAAGTTCCCTCCAAGTACGGCAACGACGTCAGATTCTTTCGTGCACAGCACCGGCCACTTGCCGAGCAAGCGTTCGTGGCCTACGCGAAACAACGCGAGGGGGCGGAAGTCATTAACCTGGTTCTTGGGCCGTAGGCGAGGCGCCGCGCTGGCGAACCATAGTCTTGAGAGGACTGCAGTCGCGACCGCTCAGCCTGAGCGTTAATGCGACAGGGCTGAGGACCGCTTTATGGCGGTGCGATCTCGGTTCCGAACTTCCGGACTTGGCCGATATCAGACGTTGGCTATTGAGTCGCCGTCTAACGAGGCTAGCCCCCCTGTCGAGAAAACGGCCACGATAAGGAAAAACCTCTGGGCTGACCCGCATCCCGTACCGCCGTGGGATTGGCGACGGGGTGCAGGACGCGCTGCTGCTCGATGAAGCGGTGTAACACTGCAAATGCTGATTAGATCCGCTGAATGAGATCCGGGATCCACCACCTCATGAGGGACTCGACCATCAACTTCTTAGTATGGGGTTTCTTCCACAAGTGGGTATCGAGGCTTCCATCGCCGTAACCGGCCAGGTGTTGAACCTCCGTGAAAATGTACTTGAACATTCCACTCTCACTCTCATTGATGAAGGCCCCGTTAGTTGCGCTGCCAAGATTGTCTATGTAGCCATGGATGCCCTTCTCGCGCCCATGCGTCCAGCCCTTCTGATCTGAGATGATCTTGATCGTACTTTCCAGCGCACGAACAGCAGCATAGAAAGCGGGATCCGTCTGGTTCGCGTCTCGTCGGTCTAGGGCTTCCTTTATGTCAGTGACCACATTCTTCCACATGGCGTCGCCTACGGCTGCCCAGAATGATTGGTCGAAACTGATAGGGTTGTCGTCTTGTGAGCAGCAATACACCCCACCCCCAAGAGAACGATCCTGTTGTTGTTGGTCCATAGGTTACCTCCGGCTACAGCTCGCGGGCGAACTATTGGAGAGATTAATAGGCATCATTCTCACCGAGGGGCTGCACACCAGCCCGTGACTCTTTCGGTTGTTCGATTACCTGTCAAAACTTCCCTTCGCTTCACACCAGCATGCCCTACAGAATCCAACGCTTTTCATCGATGCCCTTATTGTGAATTGTCTACCCATCGTTGCACATGGCGAAACATTGTAAAGCGATTTCGTTGTTTGCAGGGCGTGCACTTGGCGAGCAATCCGCAATTCCGAGTCCGTGGGTCTCCGAACAGGAAGGTAGGAGATTCAGTGGGTTGCAGTGGGTTGGGGTGTATGAGCCGACCGAGTGTACCTGAATTGGTTCACGGGTGAATCTAAATGGTGCGCCCGGTTGGAATCGAACCAACGACCCTCAGCTTAGAAGACTCCAATACGGCTACCGTGAAGGATGATGATGGAGTGTGACAGAGAAAGCAAATTCCCTGTGCAAAAGCGGTGTTATGCCACTTGGAATAGTGAGGGAGCGTGATTGCGGTACATTGGAAGTTGTGACCAAAACCGTAACCAAACCGTGACCACTTCCGTGACCAGGATGGAAAGACTTCTTGACAGCCCAAGGCCTCCCTAGCGAAGCCGACGCCTGACCCACGTTCCCACACGTTCCCCTAAACGATACGCAAAGCTGCCTTCCACATCGGATTGCTTTGCCACCTTGTTTTGGGCGGGCGGGTTTAACATGGTGAAGAAGAAAAATGAGGTGCTGGCCAACAGAAGGATGCCGCCCATCGCTAACAGTAAGTAGCTAAAATAAACGGTACTCTGATTCTCGTATAAGGCATATCCTAGATAGGCAAACCCGTATCCTGTACCCCATAGTATCAACGTGAATACGTAAGGGTTCTTGATTTGAATATTGAGTCTTTTGAGGAGCGCCACAAAAAGGCCGCCAATTAGCAATAAGATGCCTACTGCAATAGGATCAGAGTAGGGAGTTCCCATAATGCTCCTTGGAGGGGGGGGCTTACTTAAGAAGGCTAGGATCATATAGGTGAGAAGTCAAGGCAGCGCATTTACCGCCTCCGCCGGGTGAAATACCGCTCCGCCTGTTGGATCAACAAACTGGCGACCATCGCACTATCGCCGATGCCTTTGGTCTGAAGCAATCGCTTGAGGCCTGGCTGCTTCGTCTCTAGTTCGGCCACCATGTGCCCAGCCCGCCGGAGCTTGTCCCCCAGTGTATTGCCGTAGACCGCCTCAAGCTTTGTGAACTCCGCCTGTCCGTAGGCCTCTAGTTGCGCCTCATTCATCTTCCCCGTCGTCAGCAAGGTCTGTTCGGCTTGTCGGATCAGCGAATCCCCAAGGGGTTTTGGGAATTCTGCTCCCGCAAGCCACGTTCGCGCCATGGCGTCGAACTGTTTCATTTCCGGCGTAAGAACCGCATCATCGGTGCCGGGCGGCGTCAATCGCAGCGCGTAGTCGGACGGCTTCGCGGCAGGGAATTGGGCGTCGAGCTGTTTCTGCTCCGGGGTGCGTGTGTCGGGCTTAGGGTCCAACTCACCAGCGCCCAGCTCGGTCACTGCCTGCCGGTACTGCTCCGGCGTCAACTTCCCTTTCGCGAGATCGTCCTTGAGCCATCCCGCCATGGTCTCCGCTTCACTCGGCGCGAGCGACTGATTCGGCGCGGGCAGCGGCGGCTCTGGCGTGATCGTTGCGGTCGGTTGTGATTCATCCATATTGTACCTTTCTGGCCTTACGTGAGGCCCTGCAAAAAAATAAGAGAAACACGAGTCCAGACAGGGCGAAGGTACCCCGTCTGCTACGCGGTCCCGCCAATCGGCCCCCCACCCCCCGGTACACCCCCCCCGTCATCGTTTTGCCCTGATGGTGAACGGTTCTTCGATCGTGTGCCTTTGCCTGTGGGCCGATCATCGGACACCGGCAAGGCGAGCGTCGGCAACGGGCCGACACGACGGCGAGCGTCTTCGAGGGCGCCGGTAATATCGACCGTCACGATTTCTCGCCGTTCGATCAAGAGACCAGCCAGTCTGGCTTTCAGCTCAACGGCTTTGAAGACCGCCATCGGATTCTTACGTGCCTTGGCAAATTCGATGAACTCGGCGATTTCAGCGAATGCGGCTGTTACATCGTACTGCGCCACCTCCTTCACGATCGCTTCAGCCTGCGCAAACGCGGCCTGCATGGACCGATCATCCTTCGTGTGGCGTTTCAGTTTTTTGGCGTAGCTGGGGCTGAAGCCGCTTCGCCGGGCAGCTTCGGCACTGGGCACACCTTGCGCGAGCAACAGTGCATAGTCCCGTCGCCTCTTCGAGACCGTACCCAGACCTTCAGGGGCCGCAGCGTCCGGGGGGTCTCCGCCGTGATTCATCGCAGCACCTTCTTGGGGCTCAAGACGCGCTCGATATCGTGAGGCGTGGGCTGAAATTCCAAGAACCGCTTCGGCGTGCCTGGCATTAAGCCTGCCATCCCCGTCCGGCAACCGGGGTGCCCGCAATTGTTGAGCAGGACATATTTCAGGCCGAGTTCGGCTGACGCGAGCTTCTGCGACAGTTCATTGCTCCCGATGCCGCGAACGGCTTCCGATGCTTTGATCCAATCGGCCATCTTGCCCGCAATCCGGTCAAGCAAGGTGTCGATCTCGTCGGCAAGGGCCCTGAGTTTGTCGGTTTCGGTCTGCGCGACTTCCGTATTCAGCGCGTGTTGCGCTGCATCGAGTTGGCCCTGCGAGACGCGAAGCTCTTCCTCGGCAGCATCCAATGCCCCTTGGGCAAATTCAACCTGAGCTTTCTTTTCCTGCCAGTCGCGCCAGACTGTTTGCGCGGCCTCGGCGTCGGACCCACCCTTGAAGGCGTCCTTGAAGCCCTGTTCCGCCTCAACGGCGGCCCGTTTGGCCTGCACCAGCCCCTCGCGCAGATTGGCGACCTTGTCCCTGGATCGCCTGACAATCTTTTCGTGGGTTGCGACCTCGGCACGAAGAGCTTCACCTCGATCGGTTAGCTTTTTCATGAATGGCATGGAAGAACCTCCTTGTATGATTGAGAGTGATTAAGCTGCGTCATCTGAGGGTTGACGGGAAAAGCTCCTTTCTCCGTGAGTGGTTGCGTGGAGCCTGTCCCTATGGTCACGGAATTAGTCACGGGTCAGACCCCAGTTCGGTACAAAAGCGGGTGCAGCATCCGTTTCAGTTCGGACGCGGGCGTGTCGTCGGTAACGTTTGGTCGTCAATGTCGTTTATGTCGTATATCCAGACACCGGGAGCCGGGCCGGATCGCGAGAACAAAAAGGGAGGCTCGGTCTAAGATAACCCTCTCCATCTCTCTCGATCATCCATTCGCGTAGGCCATCGCACCCCATCGTTCTCCTGTCATACATTGTCAGGGAGGACATTCAGCTTAACCGTTCGTGGATTCAGTACGGCCCACCCTCCACCAGCAAAGCTTACGAAGACCCACACCGCGCCAGGTTCGACCAACACTTGATCGACAATGCCCCGTACCTGGGTGCCGTCCTGACGTATCCACGCAATGTGAGCCCCCGGCATGGGAACGGTACCGGCTTGCTCATCGTGATGGGCTCCCGCGTCAATTGGAGTTCGGCACACAAGACAAGCCTTCCAGTGAACGTTGACCCTTGCGGCACATTTGGGGCAGGTGGCTACGGCTGTAGACATCACGACCCCTCACAGGTCGGGAAACCGCTTGAGGAAACCGTGAGGAAACTTTGGGTTTCCTGGCAGGTTTCCGGTTTCCACGGGAGGAAACCCTGCAACCCCGCTCCTAGAGCGACGATCCGCAGAAAGTTTCCTAGTTTCCTTGCGGGAAACCGCACAGCGAAAATAGGAAACTCTTGAACCGACGAGGAAACCTTCGAGGAAACCCTAGGAAACTTTTTCATAGACCACCTGTCTTATGCTTCCGTAAGAGTTTCGAGGCGTAGCCCTTGGACACCCCTAGCTCTTCGGCCAGCTCAATGGTTCCCGTCACGCCCTCGGCGATAAGAGCAATAGCCCGCTTCTGGATGCTCTCCTCGATCGGCTGCCAATGCCATTGAAGCCTGTCTCCGACCGTTTGGAGATGGACATCGAGAGGGGCGACTTCCTCCCCCGTCACGCTCCGGCACTTCGTAAAGGTCAGCTCAAAATGGCACCCTTCCCGCGCATCAGCCCCGGCGGGTTTCGTGAGTTGGATCACCGTGTCGAGGGAATCTTCGCGGCCACTCGTGCCCCGTTGCTGGCCGGATTTTCCACTGTGGTGAACTAAGACTGTTGCAAGCCCACGATGCCGCAACCGGATCAGCCAAGCGTTAATTGGCTCCCAGTCCTGTTTGGAGTCTTCATTGATCCCACTGAAGAGGCAAGAAATGTTATCGAGCACAAGCACGCGAATGTCAGGTCTGGCGTCGAGGATGGTCGTAATCTCGGCTCGCACATCATCACGAGTGAGTACCAGATCTTGCCCGCATCGTTGATAGACCAGCTGGCTCGTCAGAAATTCCAGTGGGGCAACGGGCTCCACGTCGAGTAAGGCCGTCGTTCGATCGCGCAATTCATCGGCTTGCATCTCACCATCCACATACAAGACGCCAACCGGTGCGGAGACCGGCCACTTCAAAAAGTCTTGCCCCGTCGCGAGTGATGCGGCCAAGGTTAATTGGATGAACGTCTTTCCGACTCCACGCGGACCATGCACCATCGCATTGCCACCCTCAGGGAGCCATGTGATATGGCGAGGCCGTTCAGGAAGGTTGAGTGCGAGCAGCCCCGCATAACTGATAAGGGCATCGGAGAGCGGTTTGGCTGGCGGATGGGTGTCAACCGGTTCCGCCTGAGCAGAAACTGCATTGACTGCTTCCTCTCGCGGTAGCTGCATCACCGCCCGCTGCACTCGACCGATTGCGTCCTTCAAAGCACTTCTGGACTCCAACAATTCTTCAGCCGTGTCGATCATAATCCCTCCGACTCGATCAGCGCGTAGGCCACAGCCAGCGCGTTCAGTTCATCGTTCAGTTGTCCGTCGCTCCATAGCGTAATGTCCAGGTTGCGCCGAGATTCAATGAAATGCTGCGCGGTTTTGCAGGCATCAATGGTATAGCCATCAGCCTCACGTCGAAGTTCACGTTCCCGTCGTTGCCGCTCCTGTTGGGCCCGGTGCTGCGCTCTGTCGCGGGGATCAATCGCCGCATCGACGAAGAGATCCTTCACGGAAACCCCTATTGCTTCGGTAATCGCACTGATTGAGCAGCCGGAAAAACAATGCAGCAAAATTTTTCCGTCCCGCTCCGTGATAGACAACGACGGCGACCGGTCATCATGGGCTGGGCATCGTGCCGTGAAACCTGCCCGCATCCGGCGTACCCCGTCGAGTCGGGATGAAATTTCTTCGAGCGTCATCGGACGATCGCCGGGCGATACCCCGCCTTGATCCGCTCCTCGACCACCTTGAGCGGAATTCGGACCGCTCGCGGCGTCGGTCGAACGGTATCAATGGTCCGTTCATGGATCATGCGCCGGACCGTGGAAGGCTTGAGCCCCAACAGGATCGCCACCTCTGGAACTCGCAAAAGCCGATCATCACTTGCCATCAATTCACCTCCGTAATGAGCCTGTGTAACCGCTGTTGACTGTTGGTCATAGCTTAGTTTATTGTGTGATCACGATCAAACAGGTTAGCCGTGTGCATCTAACAAAAGGAAGCCTGGATGCGGCAACGAACTGGCAGGAATAAATTTTCCGACTCTGGTGGGCGTGTACCCCAGAAGAGGCAGGCCGCTGGCCTGCGCATCATCGCGGATCGTCTCAACGAGATGCCTATGTTGAGAACATTGGTGGCCGGGCAGGATTGCGCCCCGATCGAGCGCACGCAATGTACGGTCTGGAGCCTGGCCGAACACATCATTGGCGGCCCGCCAATGGATGGTACCGGCAACGGCCTCACTGAGTCCGCCAAGCGATTCAATACAGCGGCAGCTCAACACCCCGTCACGATGCGGATTGAATACCCCGTGATGCGATTAGAAAAAGGCGAGAGGGTAACTGCGAGCGTCCCGAGGCAATCTGTGGCAGACAAGGACCGTGCCGATGTTACGATCAACGCCCCGCCACTCATCAAGAAAGAATCACTCGTGACATCAGACGCCACGGACGAGGCACGCTGGCTGACGATTCCTGAGGCCGCAGAGCGTCTGGGCGTGCAACCATTTTACGTTAACAAATGGGTTCAACAGGGGAGAATTCCATCAGAGAATGGGAAGATCCGCGAAGATATCGCAGCGCAGTACGAATGCGTAGTTACCCCGCCCATGCCCCGGCCACGTATTGAGCAAAGGATCGTGACATCATCTGATACGTTCATTGAAGATTGGAAGAAGCCACCATTCGCGGGCGTCTCCTGGCGTGATGAAACGGGGGAAATGCTGTGGCACCTCTGGCACTACTATTTTCAGGATGGTGGATGGAAACGCCTTAAGCGATGTCGGCGTTGCCCGGCGTGGTTTGTGGATCGCTCAAAGAACCAGAGCGGGAAATGGTGCCCAGGCACATGTAAGGGAAAGTTTTGGACTCGGCCCCAGCGGCGAGAGAGCAAGGAAGCCAAGAAAAAAGGAGGGCGGAAACATGGCACAACCAAGTAAGGGTGATCGCGGCATTCTGCAACGGAAGGGGCGTCAGGGCTGGTGGGTCAGGATCACGCACAACGGGCGGGAGAAGTGGTACCGCTGCGACAACAAGAGCCAGGCGAAGGCGGTCTACCAACGGCTCAAAGCAGACATCCGGGAAGAAAAGTATTTTCCGGAGAAGTTCGCCGCCAAACAAGACCTGACGCTGCGGGCCTGGCTCAAACGTTGCCTGGACGGCAGCGCAAACCGCAACCGCGTCAATGAGACTCTCTATAACCGCCGCTGGTCCCTCTGGTTCGGACGGCAGCTGCTCACGGAAATCACGACCGATACCCTGCGACAGCACCAACGACGCCTACAACTTAAAATGCGGCCACGACCTGCTCAGGCTCCAAAAACCTGGCAACCGAAACGCATGTGGAGTGATAGCACCATCAATCGACATTTCGCCTATCTCAAGCACGCCTTCAATTTGGCGCTGAAAGACGGCAAGGTCATGCGCAACCTGGTTGCCGGAATCACGTTCTTTCCTGAAGTCTCGAAAACCCGGTTCCTCTCCGACGAGGAATTGACCCGCTTGCGAGGCGTGATGGACCTGAAGGATTGGCAGCTTGTCGCGTTGGCGGTTGAAACCGGGCTGCGGCGCGAAGAACTGTTCAGCCTTCGGTGGGAACACACAGACATTGAGGTCGGGCTGCTGACGTTGCCCATGCCCAAAGGGGGAAAGACGCGCTATGTCCCGCTCAGCGAACAGGCGAAGACTATTCTTCGGTCCTTTGAGTCCTGGGCCCGGTCCCCATGGGTCTTCCCTGGCCTCGTCGATCCCATGAAGCCCATGGATAGCCGAGCCTTCCTGCGCCGAGCATTCGAGACAGCATTGAAGCGGGCGGGTATCGTGGGCGCGTCGTGGCACACCTTGCGTCACACCGCTGCATCGAGAAGGATTATGGCGGGCGTGAATGTCTTGGCCGTCAAGGAGATCCTCGGCCATCGGAACATTCAGACCACCATGCGCTATAGCCATCTTGATCCGCGCCACTTACGCGACGCGGTCAACCTGGGGAGTCTGGCGGAAACCGTGACCAAAACCGTGACCGATGGGGTGAGAGAAGAACGGCGAAACGTGCAACCTGTTGAGTATATGGTGCGCCCGGTTGGAATCGAACCAACGACCCTCAGCTTAGAAGGCTTCCCCAGCCGCTCTGAACATCTGCAAGTCATTGAAAATCATCATATGATATGTGCCACCACCTGGCATATTATGCCAGTCTCAGCCTGGCGAATGGCCAACAAATGGCCAACGGAAACGACTGCTCCTCCGGCGGCGTCCCGACATGATACAGGACGAAGGTGTCTCCGTCGAGCGTGCGCATGACATGCCCGGGCGTCAACTGCACCGTCAGGCAGGTCACCCACAAGAAACACAATCGTTTCACGACAACCGCCCTACAGTGCCGGCTGCTGCGCCTCGTAGTTCTTCAGGAGCGCACAGGCCACCGGAGCCGCGAGATTCTTGATCTGTAAGGCGAGTCGCACATACTGCTCCGCCGTGGCCTGATCGGTGCCCTTCGGGACCTGCGACAGGAGCGTCTCCGCCGCGCGATCGATGACCGGCGAATCGGCCAACTCGCACCAAAATGGCAGCTTCGAGACGACGTCAGAGACCACCGGCGTTTTGTGCGCGGCGCATCCGGAGAGCCCGGCTGCCATCAAGGCCAACAGCACGACCGGGACAACCGGCCGGCCCAACATCTTCTTGAGCGTCAGAATCACCATGTGCAAAAGCCCGTTCGATTTCAATTGCGGCATCAACGCTAACGCCTCACTCACGGCCAGCGCCGCCACGGCAATCACGGTCATCATGTCCGGAGCCGACGCCGGCGCCGCAGTGATGGTTGCCTCCTGCGCCAGCGCCAAGAACGGCAAGCAGATCACCAATGCAAACATCAGCGCCCCGATCACCAACACCCATCCACGCATCTGCTTCATGATGCCCCCTCCTTGGTTATTTCAAACAACTCGCCAGCCAATGCGCCAGAAACCCGATGATGCCCCCGCCGGCCGTCATGACCCAGACCACCCAATTCGGCAAACGATCGCGGAGCACATCCAGCCTGGTCCACTGTTCCACGTCCGCTGACTCCAGCTGCTTCACTTGCTGCCTGAGCTCAGCGATCGCTTCAGCCATGTTAGTCGTCTCCATTCAACGTCCGTCCTCTCGTGTCATGGCCTGGTGCCGTGACCTGCACATCGTGCCCCTTGCCTGGTACACCCTGAACCGTGGCACAGTCATAGACCGCATGCCGATAGGCCTGATCGTGCGTATAGGTCGCGCCGCATCTCGGACACTGATAGATCCGCCTCACACGCGACTCGCCATGCGCGACTCGCCACTCGTTACCCCCGCCACCGGCAGCAGCAGATTCAACCCGTCGAGCTTGAGCTTCCAGGCCGGTTCTTCGAAGTGTCCCCAATCGCCGGCGAGATAGCTCCCGATTGCATCGCCCAGTGGATCGAGCCCCACCTTCCATGCGACTTTTTCATACAGCGCGTCCCAGAAATCCGGGTCCACCTCCCATTCTGGCTGTCCATTGGGCAGCAGTGGAATCACGTCCAGCGCCATCGCCGCCGGCGCGCCCGCGCGCGTGATGACATTGTGCGCACTGAGACCCGGCTTTGAATTCGTGACGACGAGCGTTTTATCCGCAATCTCCCACTCGCCGGTCTCACGGATAAAGACTCGGCCCTTCTGATAGTTCAGCATTTGCTCGTTGACGGATCGCCAGCCCGACACCACCAGCAGCGTCCGCCCCAGCTTCCGCTGACAGCGTTGAATCAATTCCAGCGCCGGCTGCCGGAGCATCGGTGCGAGGCCGTCGAGTCGATCCAGTCTCTGATTCATGCGGCACCTCGTTGCAGGGACAAGGGGCAAGAGACAAGGTTCAAGGCGCAGGGTTCAAGGGGCAAGGCCGCAATCCGTTGCCGGACGGCTTGCCAGATGCGCGCATTCCGCGCCGCCGTGGATTCCGCCGACTGCCACCGCCGGGCATCCAGAATCACGTCATCGATCCGTTCGCCGCAGGCGAAGCAGGCCCAGAGCCACAGACACGCCCGCCGCCGCCGAAGCCGCTCCACCCGCATCAGGCCCTGGCAGCGCGGGCAGCTCATACCAGCGCCGTGCCGACCGTCCAGTGGAATCGATCCACCGTGGTCAATTGATCGGATTGCCCAGCTTGGAGCCGCGCTTCCCCGCGCAATTCGCCGCCTGCCGTGAGATCCGTCGTCAGGAATTGATACTCCGCCTGCCCCTTGTTCGTCGCCTGATTCAGCACCGTCATGGTTTTAATCACCACGGCGCCGCCGTTCAGCGAATAGCGCAGTTGTACTGTTTTGCCCGTCAGGTCCACCGGCGCGTTCGAGGCCGCGTCGCGAATCGTCACCCGCAGTTTTGTTCCGCCGTCCCCCGCCATCACATCGATATGCGCCATCCGATCCTCCCTAGAGCGTCCCCGCCAGATCCAACTCAGTCGCCACCTTGAACGCGACGGCACGGTCCACCGGCACATGCAGCGTCACCGCCACGAGGCGCACCAACCGCTCCCCCGCCACCACCGTCACCGGCTGCGCCAGATCGATCTCGACCACCTGATTGACAAACCGCTGTTTCGGACGCCAGAGAATGGCCTGCGCCAGATCCGTTTCTGTCGTCAGGCCCAGGCCGAGGCTTTTCCGCCGCGCGAGCGCCTGCGCGAGATCGCTCTCGATCGGCAGGCCGAGCGTCTTGAGTTTCCGCCGCGTCAATGCCTGCGCGAGGTCTGCTTCCACCACTTGATTCACGAGCCGCCGCTTCGGGGCCCAGGCAATTGCCTGCGCCAGATCGGTCTCACTGACCTGATTGACCGGCACGATGATGCTGCCGGGCGTGTACCGGGTCACTGGCTGCGCGAGATCGGTCTCCGTGGTCAGGCCCAGCAGCTTGGCCTTGCGACGTGTCAGGACTTGGGCGAGATCCGTCTCGGCAGTTTGCCCGAGGGCCTTGCGCTTGGCTGTCGTGAGCGCCTGCGCGAGATCTGTCTCGGCCGTCTGTCCAACGGCCCGCGTCTTGCGCGCCGTGAGCGTCTGGGCCAGATCCGTCTCACTCACCTGGCCGATCAACCGCCGCTTTGGATTGACCGTGACCGCCTGCGCGGTATCCGTTTCGGTCACTTGGCCGACGGCTACCGTCTGGCCAGCCGACGACGCTCTCCAGAATAATAATGGAATCAGCCCAGCGATCATCGTTTATACCGGCTCCGCAAACACATCGATATTGCCTGCGCTCAACGTCTCGATAAACACTTTGAACCGCGCAAAGCCGAACGTCTCGACCATCTTCGGTTCACTCACATAGTCACCCGCTGCCGAGACACGCCGTGTCGTCGCCGCCAAGGTAAAGGCCGGACCAATGCACATCGGCGCGGGTGTGGCTGCGTTATCGTAGTAGGCCACACGACAGGTGGCTGATGCGCCCGCCACCGTGAACTCGCCCCAGATCGTTATCGCGCCCCGGTTGTCGGAGAGTTTGGTTGAGGTCCCGAAGCCGACACTCGACAGGTCAGTCGCCGTGTCTGCTGCCGCGACTGCTGACCGATGGGCAGTTGGCCCGTTGGCGATCATGTCGCTCGCGGCGATCCCTGCGGGCAACTTCTCGGTTGAGTCGGCCTGACTATCCTGCATCGCAATCAGGATGCCGTTCGTCCCGTCTGGGGTGCCTGTGCGTTGGCTGCCAAATGCCATAGTGTGCTCTCCTTAAATAAGCGGACTGTGCATCGGCCTGGTGCGTGGTGATGGGATACCATCATCGACCTGATCAATCATCAGACTGAGCCACCAGGTCCGTGTCGTCGTCACATCAGTAAATGCGCCCAAATCGGTGCGGGATGTTTTGTATACCCGCGTGCCGCCTGGCAGACAGCCCATCATGGCGGCGTTCAGCACAGAATGCTCACGCACGCTGCACTGGTTTGTTGTCGTCGGTTTGACCGTGAGCCGGTACGATACCTCTGGATCTAACACAATGGGTGAATTCCACCTGGCGTAGATCGACCCTGATGTTACGTGCCCCACGCTCGCGTCTCTCGTGATTGTTCGAAGGGCTTGCCCTGATGGACCATAGAGCACAATGTCGTGATCACCAGCCGCCCCTGTGCTCCCCGCCATCAGGAACGCGCCGTTTGACCGACAGCGCATCGGCAAGATGAGGACATTTCCACGCTCGTCCGGCGTATCCGCATTTGCGTATCCAATGTCAGAGCGGATGCCTGTGGGCCACGTGCCGATAAATTCATACGTGCCATCCGAGTAGCGCACGCCCATCCCCGACACGTTGCTCCTCTTCGTCCAGACCGTCGTGAAGTGGTCCAAGTATGGAACCTGCATCGTTGATTCCCCGCCGACGTTGTCATGGAGCCCAATCTGGAGGTTGCCCACGGTCGAGGCGAATTCCACGACCATCGCCACCATATCGCCCAACACCGCCGAGGCGGGCGTGGCCAAGGTCACTTCATACTGCGTGTTCGCGGCTGGACTGGCCTGCGTCCCGACCGCCATCCCGCCATACGCCGTCGTCGTGGGATCGCCAGAGGCATCGACGGTGTAGAGTCCAACACGGAGCGTCTGCGCCGTAGTAACCGTGCGCGTGAAAAACACCAGTCGATCAATGGAGCCGGTGCGTGGCACCTGGAACACCGTCGCGGCTTTCTCGCCGGCGGCGTCGATCAGCTGTGCGCCATTGCCCCCGGCATCCTGTCGCATCTGCGCCAGGATTGGCGGCCAGACAATCGTCGGAATGGTCACGAGTGCCATAATTACCCTGTCACCGTGAGGTCGATGGTCTTGGCCTCAACACGGTTTCTGATATTGACGTTCGTTTTAGTCGTGAGTTGCACGATGGGCAGCCGGAGCAGACATTCAATGGTGGCCTGGATCTCATCGTCTGTCGGTGCTCCCGTCAGGACATCGCGCGTCAACGTGACTGTTCTCGTCCGCGACACGTCACCCGTGAGCGTGGCCGTCACTGGCACGTGATTACCCCCGCTACAGGGAGCACCGAATGTGAAATTCAAAGCCAGGGCCATCGTTATCCCTCACACACGGCGCTGACGCCGTAGGGCTGATTGACTTGATTCACCAGCGGCACCGTGAGCCACGTATCCTGTGTTCGCCCGACTTCAATCCATCGACCAGAGACCAATCGCGAGACGATGAACTCCTGTTGGCAGGTCCCCGGCACCCAGGCGACCGTCGCTTGCTGCGCGGCTGGATTCGGCGTGATGCTCATGGCAATTGGCTGTGGAGAGGTCAGACGCAATCCCCCAGGCGAGGCCGGTGTCACCGTATCGCGCACGGCATCAAGAAAGGCCGGATTGCTGGCATTGCCGGCCAAGTCGAAGGCGACGACATTGAACCGATAGCTCCCGTCCGCTGTGACGCCCAGCTCCGCACAGGTCGTGCTCGTCGGATGACTGGTCGAGGTTTTCGGGATTGTCACGATCGGCAGCGCCGTCGAGCCCCGCACAGCCCAGGCCCGATAGCCTGCCAAATCTGATTCCGTGTTGGCGTCCCACGAGAAGGTGCAGGTCGACCCGATGTATTGGACCGTCTGCGCCTCAACTGCCATCACCCCGCTCAGGCAGAGCCCCGCAGAAATCACACCGACGACGGCGAGTCTTGACAGGCTTCTCAGCTTCATACGTTTCCCCCTTCTGTGATTCCCGCTCCAGGCACGCCGCACAGATGCGGTTCTCCGTGCCGTTGTCCTGCTCACACCACGGGCACCAGGGCATCAGCTCGCACGGAAGAATCCCGCCGTCGCGATCTGCGCCGTGATGTCGCTGCCATCCGGCGTCACGACGAAATCGTGCATCGTCAACGGGACGATATTGGCATCGGTCCCGGCCGTCGTGTCGCCGTCGTAGCAGACGACGAAATCGTTCCAGCCGTCGCCGGCGGCCACGCCCGTCCACGTCTGGTCCGGGATATCCAGGTCCACCCGGTCGTTCGTGTCGTCCGCCGCAAAGGCCACCAGATCGGCATCCGTCAACGTCTTGCGTGCGTAGCCTGAGTTCGTCACCTCATTCGTCGTGCCGGCCACCAGCGCCGTGAGCGTGTCGACGTCACGTAACGTCGCGTCCGACTCGATGCCCGATGTCGCCAGAATCACAATGATCAACGCTGAGTTGGCCGGATCGTTCGTATCGACCCGGTTGTAGAGTTCGGCCACACGGCCTTTCGCAATGTTGAAGACCTGATCAGCCATGACGTTTACACCCGCCCTTTCCCGGCCCGATGCCGCGCATGCTGCTCGGCCTCGAGCACGCAGTCGTAATAATGGATGACCTCGTAGCCGGCGCGTTCCGTGGCGCAGGGATACTTCCCCGGCACCCGCAGAATCTGATAGTGCAGATCCTCCGGCTGTGCATGCAGCGTCAGCACGCCGTTTTTGATCGACATCCAGCCCTCGGCGAGCCCGGCCGCGACCAGGCCGTCGCTGAAATGCTGCGCCGGCGAGTGCCCGGTATGTTTCACCTCCACATAGTCGAGCAGGGGCGGCTCGCACAACACCCCCGACGCCTCTTTGCGATAGTGCCGTTTCAATAACATCGTGTCCTCCCTCGATTAAGTGCCCGGTACCCACACATTTGGATCGTCCAACTTACAGCCCCTTATAAATCGCCAGGATCTCCGCCCGCGCTGTCGGCCGGCTCGCACCGATCGGCACTGCACATCACCACCGCACCTCCACGAAGCCGACTTGTCCTGCTAGCGGCTGGACATACGGATTGCCTGTGCCTCTCACACCACCCGGTTGGCCGCCGCCTACGGAAATCGCGTCGCCGAGTCCTCCAGCGTCTGCGCCGTTGGCGCCATGATTGATCAGGACCGGAGGAGAATTGTCGATGGACGCGCCGCCGCCGCCCGCGCTCCCGTCGCCTTGTGCAAGCACCGTCACGCCACGCTTGGCCTGGGAATTCCCGCCGGTGGAGCCGCCTGTTGCCGTCGGATATGACGGGGAGGTTGCTGTGGCGTTCGCGCCTTGGGTGCCGGCAGCCCCCACGACAATATCAAGCGATTCCGCCGGCGTGACCGTCACGATGGACACCGCTTTACCTGATGCCCCGCCGGTACCCCCGTTTGCGTAACGAATGCCAAACAACGAATCGGTATGCTTGACGCCGCCACCGCCACCGCCACTGCCACCCACCGCCGTCAGCTGCACCGTGAAGACGCCGGCAGGAATCACAAAGACATGATTGCCAGCCGTTGAAAACACCTGCGAATTGGGAAACAGCGAGGCATCGATGGAGACGGTCGTTCTAGCTGCGCCGACGATTTTAAGCAGAGACTCAAGGGCATCCTGACTAAACCCACCCTCGATCAATTCCACTTCATACAACAGCTCTCCGGCGAGATCGGAAATCCGTCGACTGACGACAGAGAATGGACCCAGCAGACCGAGCAACGGCAAATCCACCTGCACAATTTCTCGCACGCGCGGCGCCAGCGCGCGCATGCGCAACTTGAGACGCTTCACATTTCTGCCATAGGTCCGTAACGCGAGGTAGCCGACTGTCTGCCCCATGATCGAAAGATCACCGACCACACTCGATGTGGTATGCTCGACCTCCTCATACATTTCGTAGATACCACTCCCGCCCTCATTGCCCGCGCGCATCACCTGTTCAACCAAATCATCGCGCGTCTCCGTCACGGTCGTCGTGCCATCAAGCCCCGTCACCTTGACGATTTGCCGGTTGCGATAATTGTCGAGATCTTCCGTGTAAGACAGCGTCTCGGCACGCTCGGCCGTGACGGGCACACTCGAATAGGGCAGCGAAGTAGACTGAAATGTGAGGCGCCGATTCGGATCCACAAAGGCAAACCCACCGCCAGCAGAGGCCACGTCACGCACAAACTCCGCCATGCGTTGATTGACCGCGTCAGCCAGAATGATATTAGGTCCACGGTCGTTCGGTCCCAGGACAATCTCGTCCGCAGTGACCCCGCTGACCGAGAGCGCGTCCCGCAGAATGTCGCCCGCCCGACTGTTGGTGTAACGCTTCGAAATGAAGCGCCGCCGCAAAATGAAGTCCCACCCCTCAGCATCGAGCAGATACGTCTGCAAGGTGCCGGAGGGGTTCGGCTCAATGTCCAGCGTGCGAATGACACCACCGAACACCACGCTATCCTCATAGACAATTTCGAGCCGATGCCCGGCCGTGATTTCAACGTCCGGATTGACTATTCTGCAGCTGGCTCGACTGTTCCCGCTTTCGTCCTCCTCAATCACCATGCTGTCCATGAGCACCGCATCGAGCAACGCATGATCCACATAGGCCCAATAGCGCAGTCCCGACCATGCGTCGACCTGGTCGGTGCCGAGCGTCTCCTCGCCGATCGCTGCGTCTCCGAGCCCCACCGTAGCCCCCCTAGTCCATCGTCACATGTAAATCCGGTGCAATGAGCGCCGTATTCAATGCCACCAGCCCACCGGCCGGGCTCAACACGCCGGTCAGCGCGCCGCCTCCGGTCGTCGTGAGCACATGGCCCTGGCTCCGGTCGTTCGTGAGCCCGATCACGTTCGGCTGTGTCGTCGCCATGGCGAAACGCGCGGCCGCCCAGAGATGCGTGCCCGGTGCCACATCGAGCGCAAAGGAGGCGGTATTGCGCTTGACGCCGGTGCTCGTGAGCGCGTCGAGCGTGCCCGACGCCGCAAGCCGTGACAGCGTCTGCCCCGCCTTATTCGGCGCGAGCGGAGAGCTGTAGAGGCCTAGCTCCGCCGTTTGCGCGCCCGCGCCGGCCACCGTACAATGCAGCTCGACAAACGCAAAGCGCGTCCACTGCTCGACCTTGCCCATATAGACAAAATAGGCCGTCCCGGAAATCGTGAGAAAGTTTGTCGGCACCACACGAGAGAGCGGAGAGCGCAGAATGCGATCCTCCGGCGCGCTGAGTGCGACCGGCGCCAAATCGCACGAAAGCGTCTTCGTCCCGGCGCCCAAATTCAATGCCGCGTCCGCATTGCTGGAGTTGAGTATCCGTGTCCGCTGCAGCGTGTTGGGCGTGCCGCTGATCACCGTGCCGATGCCCTGCTCCCATGCGGATCCATGGATCAACGTGTAATAGCAGGCATTGCCGTTGCCGAACGCTGTGACAAATCCCTGAAACCCGGTCACGGGACCATCGAGATCGAGCGTCCCCGTCCCCGTCGTCGTGCTCGTTTCCTTCACTCTTGTTTTCAGCAGACTGTTCATGCCGGCGCCCCCATTTTTCTCCACGCATAGCCCGTGTGTTGCGCCACGGCCATTGCGATTCTCCGACCATCCAGATAGACCGGCACCTCGATCCGTGACACGCCGCCGTTCCCGCCCATCCCCAACGTCTCGCGCATAAAGGCCGCGCCGCGCTTGTTCAACGGGATCACGGCTTCTGAACTCCCCGCTTCGCCGATCAATCCCATGGTCGGGCCGGTGGCAATGCCGCCGTCCTTAAAGGCAAACGCCATCAGCGAGCCGATCGCCGCACCGATCACCGCGACCCCGGCCAAGATCAACGCGCCGTAGGGAATCCCGAAAATGGTCGCCTTCGCTGCGCCCGCAATGGCCGTGAGAAACGTCATCAGTGCCTTGCCGATCGCCGCGAAAAACGGAATGATAGTACTCGTGAACAGACCCTTAATCGCGCCAGTCACCGTCCCGAAAATACCTACCATCGCGCCGCTCGCCGCACCCCAGATAGACACCGTCGCCCCAGCCGTCGCCGACTCCGTCCCCAACTTCAGCGCCGCGCTCTTCGCCCATTCAATCGCCAGATTCAGCCCCAGCTGCACCGTGGCGTTGAGGATCGTCCCGTACATCGAGGTGAGAAATTGCTTGAAGGTCTGCGTGCCGAGCGCCATCCCGGCCACGGCCTGTCCGAATGAATTCCGGATCTGCCCGAACGCATAGGCGCCGGACTGCTCCATCTGATCCATCGTGGTCGACCAGATCGTCGACTGCTTCTGCGCCGCCTGCGTCTGTGCGACGATCCACCGCCCGAGGTGCTCCTGATTCCGATCGACGGCGTCCATCTCGGCCTGAAACCGCGCCATGGCCGCGTCTTCCTGCACCATGTAGGAATCGACCCATTCTTGCGCGATGCGCTGCGACACCGCCAATTCGTCATTGATCTGCCGGCCGAGCCGTTCCTGCCGTTTGCCCTCCGCCTCGGCCATGGCATTCTCGATCTGTGTCGCGGCCACAATCGCCGCGCCCTGCCGCTCCTGGCTCTTGCCGGCCGCCTCGATCTGCCGGAGTTGAATCTGTGTCGACGCCACAATGTGCTGGCCGAGCTTTTCCTGGCTGACGGCATGCTGATCCGCCGCCTTGGCAGCCGACATCTGCGCCTCCGCCAACTGGGCCAACTGCGCCGAGGATTGCCGTGAGGCCTCCACCGCCTTGATTTCCGACGCGGCCCAGGCATCGACCGCCTTGACCTGCTCCCACGTCTGTTTCCACGATTCCGCCGAGAGCGCATTCGTGGACAGCAATTGTCGGCCCAATAATTCAACGCTCGTCACCATGGCCGCGAGCCGGATGGTCAGCGTGGACGCCGCATCGGCAAATTGATTAAAGAGATTTTTGACGCCGACGATCGACGCCGTGAAGCCATTGACCAGCGCCGTGAGGGACGGCGCGAAGGCCGCGCCGACCTGCATCGTAAAGCCCTTGAGCGCCGACTGCAGATCGTCCATCGCATCATCGAAGGTGGTCAGATCCCCGCGCGCCGTGTCGCTCAGAATTAGCCCAAACTCAGCCGCCTTTTTCATCGCCTCATCAAGGCCCGCCGCGCCCTTGTTCAACATAGGAATGAGATCCAGGCCGGACTTGCCAAATAATTCGACCGCCAGCCTGGCCTTCTCAGCCCCGTCCGGCATCTTCTGAAACGCATCGGCAATCGCGCGCATCGTCGCGCCGGTGCCGGCCTCGACCGTCTCCATCGTGATGCCGAGCGTGCGCATGAGCTCCACGCCCGACTTCGTGCCCGACTCCATCTCGCCCATGGATTTGGAGAGACCCTTGATCGCCGTCGAGATATGACTCGCCTCCAGGCCGTTCCGCGCCATGGCGACGGACATGCCTTCGAGGCTGGTGGCGGAGATCCCGGTTTTCTGCGCGAGTTGTTCAGTTTGTTCGGCGATCTTGCCGGCCTGGACGGTCATCGCGTAGGCGGCTGTGCTGGCCGCCGCAAAGGCCCCGGCGAGCGCCCCCGCCGCATTGGCTCCGCCGCCGGCCAAGCCCTGAAAGGTCTCCAGCGCGCGGTTGACGCCGCTGCCGAGCGACATACCGGCCGACGACGCGCTTTTTGTAAAGCGATCGACCTGCGATTGCGCCTGCGACAGGCCCTTCAACAGGCCGTTCGAATCAGCAACCAATTCAAGCAACAGCTTGTTCACGCGCGTCTCCCGATCACACTCGCCTGCAAGGCCTTCATCCGCTGGTAGTCGCTCGGTGCATCCTCGTCTGGGTCCTGCTCCGTCAACGTGCGCGGCATAAAATCTTCCGCCTTCGCCACCGGATCGCTTTTCTTCGTGCGCTGACTATTGACCACGGCGGCGCAGATTTGCCCCGTCCGCCAGTACTGCGCTCGCTCGCCGAACGGCTCCAGGGCCTCGTACAACTGCCATTCCGCGTACCGGCGCCCCGACATTCGAGCCAGCAGCCTGTCCGGGTCACTCGCACCCAGACTCAGAGCGAGACGGTGGGCGAATCGCCGCTCTGGGCTGCTTCGGAGTTTTTTAGCAGCTGCTCATTGTCGTCCTCGTCCATCCCGGACAGACGCGACGCCACTTTCGCCAGCCGTTCGAGCACCGCGGCGCTCTTGGCCCCGAGTTGCAGAATCTGCGTCTCGGTAAAGAGCGGCTGCCGCTTCTGATCCACGAGACAGCGCACCAGCAATTTCGCCGTGCTGTGCTCCAGCTTGAGCTTTCGGTTTTTGCCCTGGATCTCCACAATCGACGCCTGATAGGCGTTTTTCGCCGCCGCCGTGAGGCCGCAGATCAGCACCTTCCGGTTTTTCCATTCAGGGACGATCACCTCTTCGACCGGCAGATCATCCATGCCAAGAATCTCCGAGGCCGTCAGAAACTCACTCCCGTTTTCCATATCCCCACCCCTCCTACGTGCTACTCGCCACTGACCTATCGCGACTTGCTATTCGCCCCGGACCTCTTACAACCGGATGATGCAGAACTCGATACTGGCGTTGCTGCCGGTCAGATAGAACATGCCGTCCGTCTGGGCCCAGCCGACCTGCTGATCGAGCAGAAATGCGACTTGCTTGCCGGCCGCAATCGAATACGTCGTGATGTCCCCGGTCCGCTTCCGCTCGTCCGCAATGCTGGTGAGCGTAATCGTATAGGGCGTCGTCGCATGGACATTCCGCGCGTGAATGATGTACTTGCCCTGCCCGAGTGAAAACTGGTTGCCGTTGACTGCGTCCGCTGCCTGCCAGGTGAGATCCAGCGCGAGCGCGGAAACCGGCAAGGTCGGATAGGGCCCGAGTGGTGTGATGATCGATGCGGCTGCAATCGCTGTGCGTCCCATGATGCCTCCTCTTGTGGTCTATCTGGTCTGTCTCTTCATCTGGTCTGTCTGGTCTGTTTGGTCTGTCTCGTCATCTGGTCTATCTGGTCATCGGACAAGACAGACGAGACAGACCTCACCGACCAAATAGACCGCTGCCTAGCTGAACGTCAGCCCGCCGGTCACTTTGATGGTGACGGGAAACTTCCTGGCCCCGTCGACCGGATCGGCAAACGCGATGCCGACGACATACCCCGAGAATGAGATCGTCTCGGTTGCCTCGGGATTCACCTTCTGGAAATTCTTCTTCGTCCGATTCTGTGCCGCATTCCGCAGGGCAATGTGCATCGGATCGCTGTGCACGTAGTTCAGTTCGAACTCGCAATCTGAATTCGTGATCAACGTCGGGATAAACTCCCGGTTGGCCCCGGACACTGCCGAGCCGTGTGTAGTGACGTCTTCCGTTTCCACGTCGATGCCTGGGCCGGTGATGTCCCCGACCTCCGGAATCTCCGTGAACGTCTCCGGAGACGCGCCGTCCCCCATCTTGATTTTCGTGCCATACGCCGATCTCGCCTGTGTCGCCATGTGCTCCCTCCCTCTTCGCGATCAGATCCCCTTGTCTCTTGAACCTTGCCCCTTGCTCCTTGCCCCTTGTCCCTTGGACCTTTTGTTATGCCCGCGCGTGACTCGCGCTCCATTGGCAGACCGCCTGCCCCCAGGGCAGCGCCGCCGTCGTCCCCTCATCCGTCGTGATCGACTCCGGCACGACGTGCCAGACCAACCCGCGCAACTCCGGCTGCACGACTAACAGGCCCATCGCCTCGGCCGCGTCCTCGATCATGGCGTCTAAGACCGCGTGCGGATCGGTCTGATCGTAGGCGTAGCAGACGAGCTTGACGGTGAGCGCAAAGCCCCGCGCCCGCTGTGACGAGGATCCGGCATCGACCTGTTCATCGGTCACGATCACGCAGTAGGTATGTTTTTGATTCGTCTCCTGCTCGGTCAAAAACCGTGGACTCACGGCAAATTCAGGCACCCGCGCCTGCGCGTCCTTTTTCCTGCTGGTCAGAATCCGGATGACGGCATCCCGAACCAGCGTCCTGGTACTCACCGTCGTGCTCATCGGCGTGCCTCGCTAGCGAGATCGGCCAGGATTTTCTCAATGGCCTCCGGCCCCTGCTGCTCCAGCACAGTCCGCGCAGGCACCACCACCGGCCGTGGCCGCAAGAAGCCCCGCCCGTTCGACAACCGGGCCCCGCCCTCAAAAATGTTCATGAGCCGTGGAATCGGCGTCACCCGCCCCTTGATTTCGTATGATTTGATATCCACTTTGGTTTGCATCCGCCGGGATTGCCGGCGCAAAAAGCCGGTGCGCGGGGTAAATTCCGAGGCGATCCGTTGCCGCGCCTCACGCCGACCGGCATTCATGACCCGGCGGACCGCCGCGCGGATCTTTTTGACCGTCTCGCGTCCCGCCTTGGCATAATCCAGCAGGCCCGAACGATCCACACGCAGTCCCACCGTGCTCATGCGACCCCCGTGCGGAGGCTGTACTTCTGAATGATCGGCCCCAGATTGATGGAGCCCCAGTCGAGATTCACGAATTGCACGTTGCCATCGGCAATCGATCGGGACCGCACGCCGATCAGGTTGTGCAGGCCTTTTTCCCGCGCCGCCCAGACCATTTCAATCGCCGCCTGTTGCAGATCCAGCGGCGCCGTTTGATAGCCGCCCTCATAGGTGAGCTTGATGTTCCGTTGCCCCGTCGCAAAACAGCGCCCGTCTAACAGACGGATCAGCCCTGCCGCGGCGTCCTTCACGTCATAGGCCGTCGCCGCGAGCGGCGTCGCCCACACGCGCGCCGGATCGTCCCAGAGATTCGTCACGCTGACGATCGGCGGCCGCGCCACCAGCAATTGACTCCGCCATTCGTCGCCGTCGAAATACTCCGTCACCGTCGCCTGATCGAACGCGCGGGCGCATTCCTGCTCCAGCCAGGCCTGGACGGCCGGAATCAGCCGCTCCAATTCGTCGTCGTGCTCGACGATGTCGCTGCCGATATTCCGAAACGCTTTGCAGTCGGCAACGGTGGTGATGGCCATGGCTATCCGCGTCTCCCTCGCCGGGCCTTCGGCTCAGGCAGCACGGCGTCTCCCCCGCCCGTCACATAGTCCGCGCAGCGTTCCCGTTCGACGACCTGCTGCGCGAACGACGCCGGGACCTCGTAGTCGATCCCGGCGTAGTGACAGCTGGTGAGCGTGGCGCGACAGGTCTGAAATCGGATCGTGACCAGCCCCGTGTCCATGATTACGCTGTGCCCTCGATCGGCGACTCATGCTTTTCGCCGGTGATGGTGTCCGTGACGTTATTGATGGCGGGCAATGACCGACCACGATATTGGAGTGCCCAGATCGGACCCCAGGCGCTGTTCTGCGTGGCCCGCAAAATCACCAATCGCAAAAACCGCTCGCGCGGCCGCTTGACATCCAACCAGAACGCCTGGTTGTCATCGTCATCGGCCACGGTGATGCCGGTGCCGATGAGATCGGCCGCCGCACCCATGCCCACCACCGTATCTTGCTGTACCTTGAGGGATTGCACGCCGCCCGCGGTAATCGCGCCGGCATTCGTCAGAAACAAACAGCCGTCATACCCGGCCATATCCACGACGGCGGAGTTGATGGTGCTCGTGCCGGCCGCCGTCTCATTGGCGAGCTTGGTGATCTTCACCGAATCTGCAAGAAATCCTAGTCCTGCCGACATAACGCCTCCTCCTGGAGTGTGATCTGAAAGTATCTGTGTCTGGCGGGGGACTACGATGAGTCCCCCGCCGTCAGGCTCCTTCTCGCTCGGCTTAGGCCTGGATCAGGTGCTTCACTGGATTCGTCCCGGCATCGACCAGATCGCCGTCCGATCGCAGAAACGCCAGGAAGCCGACCTGGAGCGCATCCGCGTAGCGTTCGTCCAACCGAATCAGGATGACGTTGCCGGCATCACGGATGTGATAGTTCGAGAAATCGCCGTACAGGACGCTCTTCAATCCGGTGGTCGCCGCCGGCATGTCCTGATTGATCTGATACGGACGGCCCAGGATCGTGTCCGGATTGCCGTTGGCCATCGGAGCCCAGATCGGCATGTTCTGGGAGTCCTTGATTTTCCGGATCAGCCCGAGCGTGGTGAAATTGCACATGAAGCGCGCGTTCGGCTGGTAGGCCGGATCGACACTGTGCATGAGATCCACCAACTCGTCGTAGGTGATCGCCGCCGCGCCGGCTGCGGTCCTGCCCAACGTGGACGCCGTGACGACGCCGCGCGGCTTGGACGACCCGTCACCAGTGGTGAAATGCGTGTTTTGAATCCGGCCGATTCGCTGGCCCAGCTTGCGGCCGATGTAGCCGTTGAGATCGATCGAGCTGTCCTGCAGCAATTGACGAGAGACCTTGACGATTTTCGAGCTGTAGAGAAAACTCTGCAGCACGATCTGCCCGAATGTGATGTCGCCGTCGTTGTGCGTGGAATTTTCCGTGATGATTTCGCCGCTGACCGCCGTATCGTTGTCGGTCGGAATCGGCAAATCCGCGCCGGTCATCGTCCCGACGATGGTCGAGACTTCCCGCATCCCGCCGAATAATTTCAGCGCCTCGGCAATCGGCCGCATCGCTTCATCCGGGACTGTGTACCCGCCGCCGGCGCCGGTCCCGACGCCTTGGGCTGCACGGATGTTCGGGGTCCCGCCCATGCGCGGATCGGCGACATAAAGGCTGGCCATGAGGGCACGATCCGCATCGGAGAGCCCGCCATTGCCGTACCGCAGCCACTTCATGTAGGCCGCGCCGGTGTTCTTGATGTCGTCGTGCGCCTGCTCGGGAGAAATCTGCTCCCGTCCGGCACGTTGATCCACACGACGCGCCAGCTCATCCGAAGCCGCCTGCGCCCGCTCGATGCGCGCGAGCTGCGCGGCCACCGCATCAGACTCCGCCATGAGGGCGTCGAACTTCTTCTCATCGTCGGCCGACATGCTGGCCTGCTTCAAAATGGCCTGCGCATCCGCCACCGCTTTGGCCCGCTTTTCTCTCAACTCACGGATCTGCTGCATCGACATGACACCCTCCTTGGTTATCGTGACTGCTCCCCGCGCTCGACGAGCGCCAACCGTCTCCGCATCAGCGCCGTCCGTTCACTCCCCTTCGTGTCCCCATTCGCTCCCGCCCTCGCCGGTGTGACCGGCGCGGACGTGCCCGCGCGATACGCCTCCGGCACGTTGGCATAGCCGGACACATCGAATCGTGAGGCCGCCTGCGCCGTCTCCTGCGAGCCGCCCTGCACGGCATCGGCCAGCCCGGCGGCCTTCGCTTCTTCCGCGTTGAACCAGGTGTCCGCATCCATCCAAGCCTGCGCCTGTTCGATGGTGACACCGGGCCGCCCGGCATAGACGCCGGCGAGACTCCCGCCGATCTTGTCCAGCGTGTCGGCCATCTCGCGCATATCCTTCGCATTGCCAATGACGAGGGCCCACGGATTGTGGATCATCAGAAAGGCCGACTCGCCCATCGTGATCGTCGTGCCCGCCATCGCAATGATGCTGCCGATGCTGGCGGCCAAGCCGTCCACCCGCACGCGAATCTCCGCCCCATGCGCTTTCAAACTGTTGTAGATCGCGAGGCCATCGAACACATCGCCGCCCGGCGTATTGAGCCGCACGGTGATCGTCTTGGCCGTCAACGCCTTCAGCTCTTTGGCAAAATCGACTGCGGTCACGCCGCCCCAGCCGATGTAGTCGTAGATGAGCACTTCGGCCTGATCCGATCCGGACTCGGCCTTGATCGCAAACCATGAGCGGGCCTGATCACGCAGCCCATGAGCCTGAATCCTCGCCTGAATCTGCTTCAGCATCGTTGACTCCATTCCAGCTTCGGAACCAGCGCACCCCACTTCGATGCATCGAAGTCATCCATCTCGATCGCATCCTGCTCTGCACTCGGCTGACCCGGCGCGCGCGAACCGGATGAGGACAACGGCATGAGATTCGTCTGCACGAACAATTGATCGCCGCCCGGCACCGGCGGGAGATCCTCGAAGCGCCGGATCTCGTTCGTCGTGAGCCAGCTGTTCTGATGGCCGCTGGCGTAATAGTCCGACCGCGCCTTCGAATCGCCACGCATCAACCCCTGATGCTTGAACTGCGCATAGAACGGCGAGCGCGGAAATAGTTTGCGGTTGAATTCCTGCTCGAACCGCGTGAGCCAGGGAATAATCGTGAAAATCAGAAACCCGAGCGTGTTCTGTTCCACGCCGGTGCCCCAACTGGTTTGCTTGTCCGTATGGCCGATCATGTGCGGCGGGACGCCGAAGAACCGGGCAAGGTCCTCGACTTGAAACCGGCGGGTATTATGCGTCACCAAACCGTTCGTGATATGTGTATGCAGACCTTCGATTTCAATGCCGATGGTCGGGCCAGGAGGCAATGCCTCAACCGACACCACGCGATCAAATTCCGTATTCACAGCCCGATACCGCGAGGGACCATTGCTGCGAAGATCATTGAGCCGTGATCGTTTCACAGGATGTTCCAGGGTCAACAGTGCGGCGAGTTGCTGTAGATCGTGGAGGCTCGCAACCACCAACGCATAGCACGCACTGGCCCGGCAGGCCTTGCCGCAAATGATCTTTTTTGCGCGAGCCGTTGACGCGGGATAAATACCGCTCTGAATACCAAGCAGGGCCAGCAGATGCTGGCAGTCATCGAGCAACGACCTATTGATACTGCTGATAGAGAGTTGCGGTGTGGCGCCATGATCCATCCGTGCGACCGTGCCATCCGCGTCGATGTATCCAGATAAAAATGCCGCCCATGCCTCGGGCCCATCCGCTAGCACTGACAATGGGACGCGCTTTGTCTCAGCGTGCGCGCCGATCAGCCCGGATTCCTTGAGGAGATGCCGGATATGTGATCCTCCACGCCCTTTGCCGCCAGTCCTAATGTCGTAATCAGCATGACGCACCCCTTGGCGCTGGCTCAGCGAGCCACCCATCGCCTCCACGATGCGACGCATCGCATCGGCAACCCCTGCGTTCCCAGTTGAAAAGGAACATCCACCGGATCGCATATAGCCGTTGCCCACCATGGCTCCCAGAAACCAGGCGGTGTCGCGGTCTAGGACATCCCGTGTTTTTTCTCGGCAATGACCGAGCCCGACGCGGACGTACATCCCTGTCTTCAGCGCACCGAGTGGCATCCAGAGTTCGTCTTTAGCTTGACGCCCACCCGGTGTTCGCAATCGGGGCATGCACAAGATCGGATGATCGGACGTTGCGATGAGCGTTCGACCTCGAGCGGTCTTAATACTGACGAGCGGCTTGGGTCGAACGGGCGCGACGGCGGCCACACGAGCCGCGACGGGTCCTCGATCCCATCCAGCAACAAAATCACCAACCTGGATATTGCGTGCCGCCCGGCGTGTACCGTCGGCCATCGTCAGGACCGTATCCGGCGTGACACAATCCAGAAACTGCGCGTCTTCGCTGGTCATCGACACGTTCGTCACGTCCAGGCCTTCTTCGAGGACCAGCGTTTTGAACGCCTGCGAGAGGCCCGTGTGCTGCTGCTCAAACTGCGCGGCCAGCCGATCCGCCGCCGGCTTGCTGAGATTCTTGGGATGCTTCAGCACGACGCCCAATCGAGCGCCGTTGGAAAACAATCGTGAGCCGTGTGATTCCGTGGCCAGCGACAAGCCGACCGCCTGACGGGCCGCATAGGTGACGACGGACATGCCCTTGACGCCGTCGAAGCCCAGGCCGGGAATATGGAGCATGTTGGATTGATCAAGCGTCTCGCGCTCGCCGTTGGAGACCTGGACGTGATACCGATGCCGCCCGTCTTTCGTCCGCTCCGGCGTGACGTACTGCCAGGGCACCGGAAACAGATCGAGCACACGGTTCGCCTGATCCCGCCCGATCGCGACATAGGCATTGCCACCGAGCAGAATGTTGGCGACGAGAAACTCTCGCCACACACAGCTGGTCATGGCGGGATTCGGTTCGTCGTGCAGCAGGTAGTAGGGGATCGTGTCCGGGACTTCGACGCCGTCGCCGTTGGCCCGGCGGCGATACACTTTCAGCGGGAGCGAGGCAATCGTTTTCGCGATGAGGGAGACGCAGCCATACACCGCGCTGGTTTTCATGGCCGTCTGTTCATTGACGAGCACGCCGGCATCGGTCGAGCCGCCGCCCCACCAATCGACGAGCCACTGCGCAGGATTCGCTAAATTCGTGCTGGGGTTTTCGGGCGAGGCGTTCTGAATGACCGGCGCTTCGCGTTGCCAGAATTTCCAGTGCATGCTGCTGTGATACCAGCACGCCGGATTCCTGGCGAGGTACGTTTGTCCTCTTTACGGTACTTTGCCGAAGTATTTCTTATCGGATGACGAGGTAGGGACGGACCTGATCGACCGGGACGCGGCGCTGGCCGCCGGGCGTGAAGATCGGCATTAACTTGCCTTCGGTGAGATACCGCCGCACGGTACGCGGCGCGACATCCAACAGTTCGGCAGCCTCACGAATACGCAGGGTTGTTTTCTGTAGCAAGATGTTCGGATCGTACAACTGACCGGCAGGCCGTTTCGCGCGTCTCCGCATACGGAGAGTGTCGCACACTCACGTAGAATTCCCTACCCCACTTTGCGGGAGATTGCATGATTCTGTGGCTTAATTCAGCGCGTTCAATCGACTCGCCATTGGTTCAGCAATATCCGGATTGATCTGAATCACAATGGGTGACGTGACGCCGGTCTGATCGGAATACATCACTGTCGCCAGTGCGTCAGAATCGAGCTGTTGCAGCATGTCAATAATGAACGCCACCGTGATATTCGTTTTTCTAGTCATGACCGCACTCCTCTCGTCGACGGTGCGCACGAAATCGATACCTCCCAGGATGACGACGATGGGACTGGCGATGCAGCAGGAGAAATATGTTCGTCTCCCCCAACGCCGCTATGAACGCGTTGGTTGAAATCACGGCATCACGACACGCTAGATTTAACGTGTGAAATGCAATGGAAATTTCTTCCGCTACGTTCATAAACCACCTCCCCTACAGATACGGCCGTATCGACTCCGTCAACACGCGCCGCTCGCCGCCGGGCAATCGTTTCGCCCTGAGCTTGTCCTGGTCCACATACCGCCGTATCGTATCAGGATGACAGCCCAACAGCCAAGCGGCCTCATCGATCCGTAGCCGGTCTTTCTTCAGCAGCGCGGCCCGATCGAAGGACGGACGCACAGGAGTCTTCGTCATCATCATCCCTTTCATCCGACGGTGAGCGCCCCGCGCGTTTCGTAGACGGACGGCTGCTCGGGATCTTGCCGGATCCATCGAGACAGGCCGTTGATCGACGCGGCAATGCCGTCGATCTTTTCTGTCGAACGATCTTTCGCGAGCATGAGATTGTCTTTCGTGTCCCGCACGACCGCCGCGTTGCTCGCCATCCAGCGCAAGACCGGATGCCCACCGTGCGCCAACTCTCCGGACACGATCAACGACTCAAAGGTTTTCGTCGCCTCACTCAAATGCCGCATGGTTTGCGGAATATCGACCATGGTGAATCCCTTGCCCATCAGTTGTACGGCCATCTGTGTGGCGTTCCACGAATCGTAGCCGATCTCGACGATGCGGTACTGCTCAGCCAGGTCGCAGATGTCCTGAAAAATCACGTCGTAATCGATCACGTTGCCGTCCGTCATTTTGATCAGACCCTGTTGCGCCCACATCAGGTAGGGCACATGATCGGTGCGTTCGCGCTCCTCGGCACGATCCCGCGGCACCCAGAAAAACGGCAGTAGCGCATACCCGCCGGCAGCCCGCTGGAACACCAGCACGAACGCCGCCAGGTCGATCTTCGACGCGAGATCGAGCCCGCCCATACAGGCCAGTCCGCGCAGCTGCTCCGCTGATACCGGAGCCGCACAGGCATCCCACTTGGTCATCGGCAGCCAGCGCGTGATTTGCTCCGTCCACAAACAGAAATTGAGGCGCTTGACGATATTCTCCTTGCTGGGCATCTGCACCGCCTCATTCACCTGCTCCTGCAGATAGCGTGGCGTGATGGTGACGCCCAGCAGCGGATTCGATTTGATCCAGACCTTGGGATTCCGCCAATCGTCGCACGTGGCACAGCCGTCCACGGGCGCCTCTTTGCCGTCGGCGAAACAAACCACGCACGCATCCAGCTGGCAGACATAGGCGAACAAGGAATCATTCTCGAGATAGCCCTCCAGCACCTTGCGCGCCAGCTCGTGATAGTGCCAGCAGACCGAATGCCGACTGGATCCGGAATTCGTGATGAGCGCGATGAGGGCCTGCCGTCGCCCCTTCGTCCCGGCGCGCATTTTGTCCACGACCGTGGCGTCCGGATGCACATGCACCTCATCGATCAGGGCCATGTGGACGCGCTTCCCGTCGAGCCCGCGATTCTCGGATGAGACCGGACGGAAAAAGCTGAACGTGCGATCGACGCTGAGGTTGTTGACGTGCGAGTCGATATAGGCCGAGAGATCCGGCGACACCTGGACCATGTTCTCGGCATCACGAAAGAGGATCTTCGCCTGATCCTTCATCGCCGCCGCGCTGTAGATCTCCGCCGCCGGTTCGCCGTCCGACGTGAGCCCATACAGGCCGATACCAGCGAGGAGTGGCGTTTTCCCATTGCCTTTAGCCTGCTCGATATACGCCGTGCGAAATCGGCGCGTGCCGTCGCGCGTCTTCCAGCCAAACAAGCTGCCCACGATAAAGGCCTGCGACGGTTCCAGGTGAAATGGCTTGCCGGCCATGCACGACTGTGCGCCATCGGCCTGCGCCACCTGGCCGATCTCCAACGCATCCGGCAACCGCAACTCCTCGAAAAACTCAAATACCCGCGAGGCCGCCGCCTTATCGAACGTGAGGCCCCGCTTGGCCCCCTCCTGCAGATCTCGCAGATGCCGCTGACAGGCCAACCGGACCAACCGACCGGCCAGAATCCGGCCCGAGACGACGTCCCTCGCGTACTGCGTCGTGCGATCGATGGCCCGTGTCGTCCGTCTGCGTGTGGTCCGTCGTGTCGCCATACCTTACGCGGTAAAAAACCGGCTCATGCCGGGCAGGGCCTGCTGCTCGGAGCCGGGCAACTTCTTGACGCGCGTATGCGCGACCGGCGACGCGCCCAATTCAGAGAGGGCCCGATGGTAGGCCGTTCGCGCGTTCGCCCGCATCGACACCTCTGGCCGCTGCCGGTGCATCTGCATC
Organism: Nitrospira sp.; assembly: GCA_022843785.1. Classification (GTDB taxonomy): domain Bacteria; phylum Nitrospirota; class Nitrospiria; order Nitrospirales; family Nitrospiraceae; genus Nitrospira_D. The sequence continues at coordinate 54,011 of JALHMZ010000010.1, read as the reverse complement.
CCGTCTTTGTTTTGCGTCGTATAGGTTTCCCCGTTGGTGCGCAGAAATTTCGCCATGCGCATCATTTCGCTGTAGGCATCGCAGGCGATCATGAGCATCCCGGCCGAGGCCGGCGAGAGAATCGGCGCGAGCGAGGCCACCAACCGGTCCCACTCTTTGGAGCCGTACTCGTCCAGATCGTCGGGCTTGTCGATCTCATCCACGGTAAACGGCTGGTCGCTCTCCAGCGGCGCCAGCGGCTTATGGCCCGCATTGCCGTTTAACAGCTTCATGGCCACATCCTTCGGCTTCCGTCCTTTCATGTTGCACCTCCCCCCTGATTATCCGGCGGCAGGTTCCCGCGGATCTCCCCCGTCTCCCGATGCACAAACCAATAGCTGCAACGCGCCAGGCCCTCGATATCGTCCGGGGTGACGGGTGTATCCCGGCAATACTGCGGCCGCGTGGCGTGGATCGTACACCGATCGCCCGCGAGCTGCGGACAGGGCAGCCTGATCGGGCCCCGAATGGCAAACACCGGAATCCCGCCGAGCTGCTCCGCCCGCCGCACCGGCTCGCCATAGCGGATCCGCCCATAGGCTTCGTCGGCAATGGGCACATGCAGCGTGAGATGATTCGTCGCCTCCCGGCAACAGTCGCCGCACTCGTTGCACTCGCCGTGTCGGATCCAGTCGGTCATAACACCACCCTCCTCATCGTCACTGCCCACACCCAGTCGTTTCGCTCCCACGCGCCGGCGCCGTGGATATCCTCGGAGTCCCAGAGCTGTTTGAATCGGGCCTGAACGCTGATCGCTCCCGAACACTTCTTTCCATCTTGGATACGGTCGCCCGTATATAGCACCCCTTCTGCAATCGCATCCTCTTCGCTGATCTCCTGCACCCGCTGGATCCGGACCTCGGTAATCTCCACGATGGTCCGCGCAGCCCATTCGAACATGAACATCCCCGGGCGACGGAACCAGCCGACGGCGCTCTTCCGAGTGCAGATCCGCGGCGGCGGATTGTTTGGATAGCAGGCCCCCTTCGACCGATCGGCAATAAACCGATACTTCGGCTTGCCGGTCTTCGTTTTCCCGTCCCGCTTCCACCGGCCATAGAGATAATGCGGCTCCCGAATATACCGCCTCTCGCCGACACGATAGGGCAACACCACGCACTGATTCGGATGCCGGCCGGGCGACACGATGAGGCGACGCACATCGTCAATATCTTCAGCAAAGAATATCCGGCGCTTCCCGCCATCGCGCTTGCCGTACAGCGGCCATCTCAGTATCCGCCGCGTCTGCGTCTTCACCCGGTCATAGACCTTCTGGCCGTTCTCGGCGGTCATGAGGAGAGAGTTCATGCCGTGTTCCCCCTGTCCTCGGATTCGATCGTGACAGAATCCAGGACATAGGATCTTGAGATCTGCCCAACTGCTGTTACGTCCGTCCACTTGAGCTGCACGCTGTTGACCTTAATACCTTTCGAATTGTGGAACTGCTGAATTAACAAACGCAGAGCTTCATGAATCCCACGATCTAGCGAGACCGTGAGTTTCAATTCACTTGCCATCTCAATCATCGTTTCGCCTCCTCTCAATTGTCTCCGTTGAGATCGCTAGGACAACCGCTTACGCCAACGGACGATACTCAAAATCACCTTCCACCACACGATGCTCCGTCTCTTTACAGGCACACTCGCGCCCGACCATGTTTTCAGCTACCGCCCGCCAATAGTTCCGCACGTTGCCGTTGGGGACGTGGTTGTCTTCTTCCCAGCCATCGAGGCCGCCGAAGGTCTGCAACACCAGGGCGCCCTCTTCGGCCGAACACCGCGACGGCACCCCACGCTCGTACTGCTTCGACACGCTCAGGTGATATTCCGGCCCACGAGACACGCCATCAGTGTCGCTGGCCACTTCCACCGCGCTCAACACGAAGAGCTGCAACTGCGGATGCGACCAGGCCGTCAGTGGGAATGCACTGCGCATGAGGTGCCGCACGTCGTCGCCGCCGATCCAACCCTCGCAGCTCGGCGCCAAAGGTTTGATGATGTCGTGGATCATCGCGACCACTCCACCGTTGATTCCCGCTCGGCAAGGCTTGCCACGCAGCACGAGCGCATAGTCGAGCACGTCTCACAGACGACCAGGACGAGCTTCTCCATCACTGGCACGGCCATATCTTCGTCTGGGCTCATAGCCTGCGCGATGGCCACATGGCCGTTGAGCATCATCTCCAGACCGGTTTGCCGCCGAACCGCGTCCAGCTTGACGCCAAACCGTTCGATGGTGACACGGTAAAACAGCGGCATCCCGGATTCGCCGATCTTCTTCCGGCACATCGAACACGTCGCATGCGCCCGTAGTTCTCGTTCTTTCATTTCGGCCACTCCTATGCTCGCTGTCTCGCCTCTGCAAAATATGGGTTCGTCAAAAACTCCTTGAACGTGAGATCCGGATGGCAGTCTTTGCTGTCGAGAAACACCTCATAGACCCGTGCAGCCTTCGGCCTTCTCCGCTGCATGGCGCTCTGTAGCGCCGCGTCTTTGCCCTGTTCCGTTGTGGTGTACCAGTGATACCCGCTATGGCCGGCGTACTGACGCACCGCACCGAGACGCTCCAACTCCAACAGCGCCGGATCTCCAGGGTTCGCGCAGTAGTAGTTGCGATACGGCTCAATGCTTCGTCGACGCGGATCATCCACGCCGAGCATGTGTCGAAGAATACGAAGCTGCTCGCCAGATAGCATCATCGCGGCATCTCCCGCACGCGCAGATCCTTCGGCCACTCCGCCGGATCGCCGCCTTTGTTGTCACTGAGCTGGATACATACTCTCCGTGTATCCCACCGGACATGATCTGGCCAGCCATCAGACTCAATCGAATGATCAGGATCTGAATATGTCGGCCTACCTCCCAACTGCTTCACAAAAACCGGCACCGCCGCCGCTCGACACTGCTCCACGATCGAGCGAATCCACGCGACATCGCACAGCCTCGCGCCAGGCCCCGATTCTCCGCCGACAATGACCCAATCAAGGCCAGGTTCTATTCCGCACGAGTCATAGTATTCGGCCCCCGTACAGGTCCAGGCATATCGCTTGAGCACGTTGAGGAAATCTTGTCCCTCGGCGAGCAGCGCAGTATTTCGCACCTGTTCCAGATCCACCGGCCCCAGCAACGGCTCGGCACTCACAAACCGGATCGCCGCCGGCGTCTGCAACAGAATCGGGATCCGCTCGTCGGCCGTCTGCTGATCTTCGACAGAGACGCCGAGCCAGATATTCGGACGAGGCCACACTCCAGACTCAACCCCGCGATCGTCGGCAAGATGAAAGATTCGTCCGCCCGTAGAGTTGCGCTGCATAAAGTCGCGCATCCTCTCTGGCCGCTTCGTGAGTATTTGATACGTGTGCCGAGGAGTACGAGTCATAATCACAAACACGCTTTCGATGAACCATTCCGGCACCTCCTCGTGAAACAGATCGCTCATCGAGTTCACGAAGATCCGCTTGGGCTTCCGCCAGCGCAACGGCGCGTCCAGGACCTCTGGGACCAGCTTTATCTTCCCGGTCCACCGTGGCCCCTGCGGGCCCAACTCGGTCAGCCCCTCGTAGGGCATCCCCTCGCCACTGAACCGATGGGCCTGTTTCATCGCATAGCAATTTGCGCAGCCGGCGGACACCAGCGCACAGCCCCGCACGGGATTCCACGTCTCATCGGTCCATTCGATTGCCGTCGCCCGGCTCATAATCTGCTCTGCTCCTGTATCACCTTTTTCTTTTCCAATTTCGCGCCCCCCTACGCTGAGGGAAGACAGTCGGTCTAGAGTTGAAACCTGTAGAGATTTCACCCCCCCCCTACCCCCCTCAGGTATTTTTTCTCGCGGGCTGTCTTCGACTTGTGACACCAGCTGCACAGGCCCTGCAAGTTACTGTCGTCGTCACTACCACCGAGCCGACGGGGCAACTTATGATCCACCTCCTTCGTCGGTCGACCACACCGTGCGCAATACGGATGTGCCTCGATGAACTCCTTCCGTCGCTTCTGCCAGGCATAGCCGTAGCCGCGCTGCGCCGAGCTGCCCCGCCGATCGTCGTACAGCCGCGGGGTCGGCACCACCGGCCCAGGTTGTCGCGTGCGCTGGTGCGTTGGACAGGGACCAATCACCGGGCACCCGGCAACCGGACAGGGCCTGCCTGGCAATCTCGGCATCAGTTCACCACCTGTCGACGCGCACGCATCTCGATCACAAAGCTGGCCCAGTCACGCGCACCCGACACCAGCTGCCACAGCAGCTCACGATCGCCGTCCCAAATGCCGGGCATCGGCTGATACCGCGTGCCCTCGGGAAACTGCTCCACCCAGTCGAGAAACGCCTGCCGCTCGCTCTTAAACGCCCCGTAGGTCGAGAGCCTTGCGCGATGCTGGTGATACGCACAGAATCGTTCTCCGACCCGGCCGTCCGTGCGTCCGACGCCCGCCGGCACCCGGCACAGTTGCCCCGGCGACGCGATCCATTCGCAGAAGCGCCAGTTGCGATCGACCGTGCCGCCGACCACCAACGCCACCGCCTGCTCATAGCCGCAGACGCAGGTCCGCCCCGTCATGTCACTCTCGCACTTTGGGCATTGCATCAGCCGGTCGCTCCCACCTGGCCGAGATACTGCTCGAAATTCTCAGGACCGAAGAGTGTTTTCGGCCGCAGAAATTCTTTCATCTTCGCATCCGTCTCCCACCGCACCAACCGATTCCCCACCACCTGCCGCACCTGCTGCTCCGTGTAGCCTCGCTTGAGCAGCGCATGGACCATCCGCAGGCTCTTGGTCGGATCTTTGTTCGGGTGCCGTGCCGGGAAGCGCCGTCCGGTCTTGCGGTTGAGAAAATCCAGAATCCCTTCCGCAACGGACCACGAGGCATCTACGCCGTCCGGCTGACGAGCCGGACAATGTTCAGATGATTGTTCAGATGACTGTTCGGATGAAGATTTGGGTGCATGTGGTGCACCCTCCCCGTGCACCTGGTGCACCCTCCCCCGTGCATGTGGTGCACCCTCCCCGTGCACCTGGTGCACCCTCCCCCGTGCATGTGGTGCACCCTCCACCTCCAGCCGATAGAGGTTTGAATCCTGTCGAGCGGAGGCCTGAAACCGTGGAGAGACGGTGATCAGCTGACACTCGACCAGGTGTTTGATGGCCATCTGGATCGCCCGCCGTTTCCATCCCGTGCGGCGCTCCAAATCCTCCAGGCCAGGCCAGCAGTACCCGTCCTCATCGGCTCGATTCGCCAACGCCACCAGCACACTTTTGGGACACGGTTTCAGGTCCACAGTAAATGCCCACGTCATCGCCTCAACACTCATAGTGCCAACACCTCATTGCGCCACCACCACACAGCGGCTACAGAGATCCGCCGTAGCCCAGACACACCCGCCGTCACAGGCCCGATCTTCCGTGCAACCACACATCCGGCAGCGTGGCTGGCCGTCGTCCTCAAATCCCGGCATCCCCAGGTCCTCCAGATCGTCCATCTCCGGCCCGCACAGGTGTTCACACGCGAGCGCCTCTTCCGAATCATCACCCCAGAGCATATCGTCGATGTCCCCGCCACAATCACAGGCCTGGCCGCATTCCGGGCAGCTGTGCATTACGCCGCCTTGCCTTTCTTCCCCCGGCGCTTCTCGATCGCCTGCCCTTTCGCATTTCCCCTGCGGTTTTCTCTCCGGACTTCCTCCTCCTCCGCATCCTCTGCAGACGTCTGCACGGGCTTTGCCGGCAGAACTGACGACAGATCGATGCCGAGCGCCTTCGCCACCTTGGGAAATTTCTCATACGCATCCCACTGCCGCACCTGATTGCCGATGGCCAGAGCTGCCAGATACCGGATCAGGTCATCAGCTGTGGTCCCGCGCTTCAGCGAAGTCTTGGCGCGCCCCCAACCACTCAAGGGCTCAATCAACAAATCGGCGAGCGGCCCGGTCGCCTTCGTCGAGATGGTCTTTAGCTTGAATTCCACGACTGTCATGATCGCGGGCAAGAGCTTCGTCCACTCCGCACGCTTCCGCTGCTCTCGCTCGTAATCCTCTTGCTGTTTCTTTTGTTGCGCCTCACGGGAGGCATCGACCTGTGCCCGTTCCTCCGGCGTCGCCTTTGCCCGTTTCTCCCGGGCCTTGATCTCGGCGCCCCAATGCACCGTGCAGCGGTCTTTGTTGATGCAGACCTGGAACGCTTGCCCTTGTCCATGGCCAGACGCGATGACGCCGAGCACCGATCGCTCGCACGTCTTGGATCCCTCTTGCCCATCGGCCCGCTTCCACGCGCGTTCCCCGTACACTCGAGTATCGCCTGCCTGGCGGACTTCATCGCTCGCCAGATATTCCCGCGTGATTTCGATGATCTTCTTCTTGCCCTCCGTCGCCTCTGTCACCTTCTCCACGGTCTCGGGGAAGAGAAAACTATCGGCCTTCGTCGCATTGAAGCGGATATGGCGCTTGATCCACGATTCCAGCTCGCGCACGCTCACCGCCTTGTAGTCCGGCTCGTCGCGGCCGTCATCCTCCGCATAGAGATCATGCGACACCTGCAACAGGCCTCCATCCTGGTACGTGTTGGCCTTCGTCCCGATCACCTGTGCCTGCTGCTCAGGCGTGAGCCGCGCCAGCAGGATCGCGTGCCCCGCCTCGATCTGCCCCGCCCAAAACAGCCCGCGCGCCTCTTTGTTAAGCTGCAAGAGCTTCACGCGATCGTAGACATACTTGTCCGACCGCCCCACCTTCTCGGCGATCCGCTCGACGCTCATCTTGTACGGCGCCGCCAGCAGCATCTCGTAGCCCTTCGCCTCATCGAGCGGATGCAGGCCTTCACGCTGCAGGTTCTCAATGTTGAGCACCTCCATGAACTCCTGATCGCTCATCTCCCGCACGAGACAGGGCAGCACCGACAGCTTCGCCAATTTCGCCGCCCGGTACCGGCGATGCCCGGCGGCGATTTCGTACCGCGGCGCCTTCGGTGTGGAATCCGGATCCGGCCGCACGATCAGCGGCGTCAGAATGCCGACCTGGCCGATGTTGTCGGCCAACTCCTTCAGCTTCGCCTCGTCGAAATGCCGGCGAGGGTTATGCACTGACTCGCGCACGGCCTGACTATCGATCTCCGCATACCGGTACCGCGTGGTCTCCATAGGCGTCACACCCTCCTGATTGACACTCCGGATGTCATTCATCGCATCTCCTTCGCAGTGGTTTTTGAAAAGCGGGCGTGTTTCAGCTTCGCCAGCGTGAGGATGGCAGGCTTCACTTCCGGCGCGGCCTGGTCGTAGTGCGGCCCACGGTGCCCATTCAGAAATGGCAACAAGGCACGCGGGATCGCCACCCAATTCGACGGGTCCGTATTGAGCCGGTTCCCGTCGCGACATTTCAGGCAGTGTCCATCGGGAACGGGGCCATGATGCTGTTCCCACAGATATCGGTGTTTGAGCATGTACCGGCGTCCGAAGCCTGTATGCGGGTTGGTTTCTGCCACGCTGATTTCGACATAGCCATCGATTGTCACGCGCTCATGGCCGAGAAATTTTGTGTTGTGGGGTAATTCGCCCTTCTTGAATTGGGTCTTCGCGCTGTTAGGATGATAGGGCATCCGCTGCCCCTTATTGGCTGGCGCGTGGCCTTTGGGGAAGCACCCGGTGCGGCCGGTGGTCCAGCCGTTTCTCGTGCACAGCGCCTTGAAATTGTCGAGACTGATGTCCGTGCGCCTAAATCGCTCACAGAACGCGGCATGCGCCGCACGGCGCGGCAGAGCTGCATAATCCTTGATCCAGGCCAGTTCCTCGGGCGAGTACGGAATAGTCCGGCCTCTCATTTCTTGGGGCCCTCGATGACCTTGGGGTCACTCCCCACCATCGGCAACATGTGCTCGAATTTGCCTGTTCCCCCGTATTCAGCGAGCAGCTCCGCGCCCCGCAACGCGATGGTCGCGTTCGAGATGATCTGCTCACTCACCTTCACCATGGCATCGGTCCGGGTGACCTCTTTGGCGATTTGCTCCGGGGTCATGCTCTCGTCGTTCAGCCGTTCCAGCTGCTCGAACAAATGATTGTTCAGATCGATCAGTTTATTCTTCACCGCAGCCCCCAGATGATCGACGAGTTGATCGCCACCGCGCCGAGAAAGTAGAGCACATAGGGCCAGTGGCCTTGCCAGGCATACGCCAGCATCGAAGCCACATTCAGCGCCAGACTCACCGTCACCACCCAATCCCCGAGCCGCATTCCGCGCCCCTCCTACATCCCCTGAATCGCCGTCATCACCGTGTCGATCTCCTGAATCTTGGCCGTCAACGTCTCACGCTGCGAGACCAGCGCCGACAGTGCCTGTGATTTCCAATCGGTCCCGCTCCCGTTCAGCGCCTTCTTGGTTTTTTCCCGATACTTGAGATTGTTCCGCAGCGATTTCTGGTAATGCCGCTCGCACTGCGTCGAATCGTCCCGCCTCGGCTTCTTGCAGCCCGCCACGCCACACCGTTCCGACGCCGCGTCCTCGCCAGGCTGAGCCGTGCCCCCCCCTGTACGCTTCTTGGCCCAGATGTCCTTCATGCGCTGCTGGTGTTTGGCACGGGCTTCCGGAGTCCACTTCCCCATCGTTCCCCCTTCCTGTTGCAGCTCAGGCCCCACCAGCGGCTCGCTGTGAGCCGCAACCGCTTGAGGCCGCGCCACCTGCTCCGGCGTCCAGGATCTCCCACAGGCCACACACTTGGCATAGGCCGCATCGTCCGCATCCGGCAGCAACAGCCCCGCGCAGCGGGGACAGCTCAGTCCTCCGGCCATATCGCACGACTCCGCCGCGCACTCCGAATCGGCTCCCCCACCACCGTCCCGCGCCGGACAGACCGGAAGTTGCCCTTGCAGCGATTGCATTGCCGGTGATCCGGCCCCGTCGAATGAAACCAACACTCACAGCCCAGACACCGGCGCAACGTCGTCGCCTGCTCACTCAAGAGCAAGACCCGATTCGCGCGAATCGCCCGATCCACCGCCCGATCCGTCACCGGCATGCTAGCCTCCGGACCCGTGGGCATCATTCGAAAACATAGTCGATTGCCCCGTGCGCACATCGAGCGCCAGCCGGTTGATCTCTTTCAAAATCGCCTGCTCGCGCATGCCGAAGTCTTTCAGCGTTTCCTTCCGCTGATCCTTCAGCGCCGCCAGCATGTGGATTTGCCGGGCTAATTCGCGTCCCAAATGTTCCGTCGTCATCCCCATGCTCACCCCCTCCGTTTGTCAGCCGTTGAGTGACGCCCCGCCCAGCGATCCGCCCCGAGCATAGAGCCGAGGCCAAACAACACCACGAACACCAACACCACAATCCACCCCGCCAACAGCCACCACAGCACCGGCTGATCGTGCACACAGCCGAAGAGCGACATCATGGCGTCAACACCCCCTGGGCTTTCTTATATTTATGAATTCGCTCAGCATCACACAGGGTGCATGTTTTGCTGAGAATATGCTGATGCATCCATTGCCCAACCTCCACGACAGCCGGACTGTATTGGTCTATGAATTTGCACTTTAGACATTGGATATGTACCACCTCCTCCAGCAGCGCCACGCGCTGGGCGGCGAGGAGGGTTGCTAGAGATGTAATGTCGCCCATCAATGGATAGCGCCCGTTCAATGACGCTGCGTTGCAGAGTCCTCTTTCAGTCAGCCACTCTCGCGCCACCTGCTCCAGCGCGGCCTGTTGTGATGGGGTCATGGCGTCAACACCCCCGCTTGCAGACAGCGCCGCAAGAGCGCAATCGTCGACCGCGCGCCGTTCTTGTTCCGGATGCGCCGCATGTGATCTTTGATTGCCTGATGCGAACACCCCAAGCCACCCGCCACTTCTTTCGGCGACAGCCCATCCCACAGCCCCCGCACCACCTGCCGATCACGCGGCGTCAGATTTGGAGCGACACCACTCATCAGCGTCGCGCCTCCGCCGCCAGCGCCAGCCGCAGCAATTCCCCGATCACCAGCTCCTGCGAGATGCCAAAGCGATTCATCCGCTGGCCGAGCGCGTCGGCCCAGGCCAGCCGCTGCCCCTGATCCGGCACCTGTGCCAAAAGATCCGCACAGGCGAACGACCAGTGGCGCAGGCGAGGCAAATCGGATAAGCGCAGCTCCGAGGCCTCGCGCTCCAAATCTTGCAGACAGACGTACAAACAATCCCCCGGCTGAATCCGCCGCCGCTCCTCAATCTGCTCCATCATGTCCTCCACCAGATGAAGACGCCCATCGCCACCAGCCACCATCGAAAAGCGAGTCCATAATCAGGCCGCATTTCTTCTCCCGCCATAAGAGGCCAGTCGCCAGTCGCAAGTCGCCAGAGCGGAAGCGCGATGCCGCCGCCGACGGGTTTCATGCATCGACGGCGGGATCACGACGCCGCTTCTGCGTACGGCGTGCGGGATGGCCTCCCGCCGGGCGAACCATCACCACCACACGAGCAGCAGCGAGACAATCACCAGCGCCCCCAGCAGCCCATGCGCCAGCCGCTCACCGCGCTCGGTGTCGTCCGTGAGCACCTGCACCACCTCTTCAATCTCCGCTCGACTCACGTTCCACCTCACCAATCCACTTGTCCCTTGAACCTTGCCCCTTGATCCCCTCACCAGACGAACAGCAACGCGCCCACCGCCACCCCGATCAGCGCCAACCCCACCGCCCCGATCGACTCGCGCACCGGACACCACGCCGCCCGATGCCGATTCCGCCGTGGCACACAGCGCACCAGCGTCGCCCCCAGCAATTCCGTTCGTTCAGCCATGGATTGCAGATCCTCCCAGATACTGATTCAACAGCCGCGTCATGCCGATCCGCGCCAACCGATTCGCCAGCGACTTCCGGACGTTCCCCGCAATCACCAATTGGCGTTTACGGGCAAACAGCCTGACCCCGCTCCGGATATGTGAGCACTTCAAACATTGTGGCGACTCATTCGCCTGCTTCGGTTTCCCGCATCGCACACAGCGCATATCCTTGCCCCTTGCGCCTTGAACCTGGTCCCGTCACCACCATCCCGACAACGGCACTTCAATCCCACCGCCCACCGTGGTCAATTGGCTGGACGGTGGATGGTTCGACTCTGACAACGCCTGGAGCAACTCGACTCCCACACGCAGCGTCACCCCTCGATAGAGGTCGTACTTCACGCCGCCCCCTACGGTGAATCCGATGAGGGTGCCCGTGAACACGTCATGCGACCGGCCACGACTTTGCTTCGACAGCGTGTGCTGCGCCCCGAACAGGCCGACCGAGGCATACGGCTCAAGCCCGTGGAAGGAGTAGAGCGCCTTGTACGCGCGGAGATACCCGCCCTCGATATGGTCCACAAACGTGTAGCTCTTCGGCTTCACACCGTGCCCATCGAGCCAGGCCTCTCCGTGTGCCATCACCTGCGTGTAGTGTTCATCGGAGACCCATCGTCCTCCGACTTCCACGGAGCCAAGATTCATGTAGCCCATCTCCACGGACCACCCGCGCGTGACCCACAGATCCGCTCCGGCCGTGATCCGGCACCCGATACCAGCACCCCAGGCCATCGCATCCCCGTTAAACTCGGAACCTCCGGTGATGAGATCCTGTTTCCAGGTGCCATCGACCGCCGGTCTGGCAAAGAAGTTGTGCCGCAACTCCCCCGCCAGATAGCATTCGGCCTGTGACCAGCCCGGCACCGCCAGCACACTCAGCAAGCCGAACAATACAATCAACGTCCGCATGGTTCCCCCTCGTTCATGAGCCGCGTGATGCACGCGCGCCCCGGTCGATCGCCACCAAATGCAGGCCGTCCTGCCAGCCCTGCTCAAACCGCTGCTGCAGATACGGATCGCGCGTGTAGGTAAAACAGGCCTGGCCGAGCTTCGCCGCGCGCAGGCCGATCCCTTCTGCCCGCTGCCCCAATTCCAGCCGATCGCACTCGGCAATCCGTTCATCAATCGTCATAGTTCCTCACCTTCGCCACTCGCGACTAGGGTCCGCCAGCACCAGAACCAGGGGAACTCCCAGGTTCGCTGGGCAAAAAAAGCGCTGGCCCGCCGATCCCCTTGCCCCTTGAACCTTGTTCCTTGAACCTTGCACCGTGCATCACCGCACCCTCCGGATCGGCCGAGCCGTCCACGTCCGCGCCATCTCGCGCAGATCCGCCAGCGCCGTCGGATCGACCACCCGCACGGGCCGTCGCATCGGCACCGATCGAGCCTCGCGTGCACGCAGCCACACTTCCACGTCCGGCAGGCGATATCGCCGCCGTGAATTCACCGTCACGGCCGGCGGCAGCCCGCAGGCCACCAGCCGGGCGAGCGTGCGGCGCGAAACCTTGAGCGCGGCGCAAAGATCATCAGGGGTGAGGAGTTCGGCAGCGGTGAGATTCATCGACGTGCCTCGCCGTCCGACGTTGGCGCACAGTGTCTGACAATGTCGGATTGCTCACCAGCCAGCACGGGCCTAAGATCGCGGTAGTAATCAGCACGGAAGGCCAGAATGCGGGCAAATTCATTTTCTAACGCACCGAGCACCACATCGTTCAGTGAACAGTTCCGACGGGACGCCGCATCCAGGCAATCCGACAGGAGTTCTCCTGGAATCCGAATCGTCATGCGCTCATCCAACACTGGACGCGGCATCAAAGACCTCCTGCGGCAGCAAGCGCCGCCGGTTGATCGCGCTCAAGGCCGTCTTTTATGAATCGACGAATTACTTGCGCACGGCTCAGCGATTCACGCTCAGCAATGGAGTCAAGGACCTCCACTTCCGCATCAGACAGTCGAAAAACGACGTTACGATCTTTCAGTTGTCGCCTCGTTCGCATGATTGCAATGTAATCAAAGGAGCTACGCATGTCAACACAAAAGAATGCTTTGCAATCATTGAATATAATCAATGACTTGGCTACACTTGGCTGCGTGAGTACGAACAAAGAAGAGACGATATCAGTGCGGGTTGACCCGGAGACGATGCGCGCGCTGGACGAGCGGGCCATTCAGCACGACATTTCACGAGCAAGATTGATCAGACGATACATCCAAGAAGGCCTGCGAGCAGATACACAATTAAACACTAATACAAAATACTTAGACGCCAAAGTTACTTCCTTGTCGCGTGATGTGCAGGCCATGCGAGAAGAACTCGCGAAATATGTACGGCCAGAAACTTCGAGCAGTCAGCTGCCAGATCATCAAAAAGGGGGCAAGAAGAAATCGTCGGTTGGATAGACCGGTCCGGCAGCCCCAGGCGGGCCGTGCGCTGGTCAAACGGACTCTGGGAGATTCAACCAGTCGGTAGGATACCAAAGTAGCGCGTGGCTGAGCACCTGGCGCATTAGCCAGCTCTATTCGCATTCCGAGTGATGAACGTGGTAGAGTAGCGCCCGTCGCCAACCCAGAAAGGAGCCTCGATGACGCTGCGCATACTCCTCGGCTTCTCACTGGCACTCCTCACAGGGTGCCTCAACATCGATACGCATCTCGCTCCCGTCAATCCAGCCGTCAAGCCCACGTTGATCGGGGAGGAATGCACGCCCATCGTGTTCGGCATCGGGGTAGGAACCAGCACCGTCGAGACCGCACTAAAAAATGGAGGCCCCCCGGCTCAGCGCCATGGAAACTACATCAATCCGATCATTAAGCCGATCCGGGCCATCCACTCCATTGCACTCAGCGATCAGTACCTGTTCGGATTCGGCCAGCGATGCATCGTCGTCACGGGTGAGCCATGAACAGAATGCCGCCACTATTCCTCATTCCATTCGCGATCCTGCTTCTATCTGGCTGCGCCAATCGCTCAACGCTGATGCTTCCGTCGGCTGGGACCTGGACGGCGGACACTGTCCTGCTCGGCCCGGTCGTCGCCTGCCGAGGCGGCAATAGCGACTTTTCTGAGCATCGTCAGGAATGCAACCAGTGGCCGCTGTCGATTCCCAGCCTGCCCCATCACGAGACACACCATGCCGAGCTGCGCACCAAAGCCGCCAACCAGTATCAGGTCGATGTGAGCACCATTGTCCTGAAAGAGATCGAGGTCACCTACAACGCCGAGCTAGTCGGCACCATCCGTGGCTGGAAAGCCACCGCTATCGCGGGGAAAAATATCCCATTAAATAAGTGACTGGATAGGGCTAGGCATGCTGCTCCTACTCACATTGCTGATCGTCATGGCACTCAGCGCCACAGCCGACGCCGCCGACTCAGCCGAGGCCTGCCGACAGAAATTGATTCAAGCGCAACAGATTGAGGTCCTTGTCGATCTCGATTGGAAGCCACCCAAGGAACCCAAAGTCGTTGTCGGCTCCACGTTCCCGCGGATGCCGTTCGATGCGAAAGAGGGATTCGCGCGCACCGTGAATTGCTTTCTTCTTGCGGACACAGACCGATTCGTGAATTTTGACATCCTCGACCATCTCAATCATCGCGTGCTCGGCCGCTGGGAATATGGCCGCCTGAAGATGAAATAGGCCATGCCCCCCACCACCCGTAGCCTCACCCGCCGCGTGAATGTGCACGGCGAGATCCGCTGGCACGTGCGCATGGTCGTCATGGGCAAGCGCGTGCGGTTCGGCCCGCTCGGCGGCTTTCCCACCATGGCCGAGGCCATCCGCTTTCGCGAGGACGCCAAAGCCCGCCTGCGCCTCGGGACGTTTTTCCCCGAGCAATTCAAAGCCACCGCCCTGCCGCTCCGCACCGTCCTCACCCGCGCGGACACCCCCACCACCCAGGCCGACCGAAAAAACACGCGCGCCTATCAGACCTTCTGGCTCGACCGCGCCGGCCATCTGGACGCGAAGCAACTCCCCGCCTCGCTCATCGACGACGCCCGCGCCGCCCTCAGCGCCCGGAAGCTGAGTCCGCAGACCATCCATCACTATCTGAAATATCTCCGGCACGTGCTGAACCGGGCGAGACGCGACGGCGTGATCGACACGAGCCCGTTCGATCGCGCGCCGTTGCCCGCCGTGCACAATCTGCGCGTGCGCGCCTATGCGCCGCAGGAACGCCGGAAAATATTGAAGGGGTTATTCAAACAAGGAGACGAATGGCGGGACGCCGCCGAGCTCGCCGGACTCACCGGCCTGCGCTGGACCGAACAATTCACACTCGACAAACGCCACATCGATCTCAAGCAGGGCCTGATTCATCTGCCAAGCACCAAAGCCGGCCGGCCACAAATCCGATTGGTCAGCCGCCGCGCCCGGCAGCTGCTCGCCCAGCAGATTGCCCGGCATCGGAACAGCCGCTGGCTCTATCCCAACCAGACCGCCACCGGCCCGATCGACTATGCCAATTTCAGAAAACGCATCTGGCTCCCCGCCTGCCTGGCCGCTGGAGCGACGAACGCCAGATGGAACGACTGGCGGCACACCTTCGCGAGTGATCTCACCATGGCGGGGCATTCAGACCGCACCGTGGCCCATCTCCTGGGGCACACCAGCACGCAAATGGTCGCCCGGTACGCCCACCTGAGCGAGCCGCACCTGCGCGAAGCCGTGGAAGCCATGGCCAACAAATGGCCAACAAGCCAACTGTCCAAACCCGCCAAAAAACGCTAACCGCTTGTTTTCTATGGTGCGCCCGGTTGGAATCGAACCAACGACCCTCAGCTTAGAAGGCTTCCCCAGCCGCTCTGAACATCTGCAAGTCATTGAAAATCATCATATGATATGTGCCACCACCTGGCATATTATGCCAGTCTCAGCCTGGCGAATGGCCAACAAATGGCCAACGGAAACGACTGCTCCTCCGGCGGCGTCCCGACATGATACAGGACGAAGGTGTCTCCGTCGAGCGTGCGCATGACATGCCCGGGCGTCAACTGCACCGTCAGGCAGGTCACCCACAAGAAACACAATCGTTTCACGACAACCGCCCTACAGTGCCGGCTGCTGCGCCTCGTAGTTCTTCAGGAGCGCACAGGCCACCGGAGCCGCGAGATTCTTGATCTGTAAGGCGAGTCGCACATACTGCTCCGCCGTGGCCTGATCGGTGCCCTTCGGGACCTGCGACAGGAGCGTCTCCGCCGCGCGATCGATGACCGGCGAATCGGCCAACTCGCACCAAAATGGCAGCTTCGAGACGACGTCAGAGACCACCGGCGTTTTGTGCGCGGCGCATCCGGAGAGCCCGGCTGCCATCAAGGCCAACAGCACGACCGGGACAACCGGCCGGCCCAACATCTTCTTGAGCGTCAGAATCACCATGTGCAAAAGCCCGTTCGATTTCAATTGCGGCATCAACGCTAACGCCTCACTCACGGCCAGCGCCGCCACGGCAATCACGGTCATCATGTCCGGAGCCGACGCCGGCGCCGCAGTGATGGTTGCCTCCTGCGCCAGCGCCAAGAACGGCAAGCAGATCACCAATGCAAACATCAGCGCCCCGATCACCAACACCCATCCACGCATCTGCTTCATGATGCCCCCTCCTTGGTTATTTCAAACAACTCGCCAGCCAATGCGCCAGAAACCCGATGATGCCCCCGCCGGCCGTCATGACCCAGACCACCCAATTCGGCAAACGATCGCGGAGCACATCCAGCCTGGTCCACTGTTCCACGTCCGCTGACTCCAGCTGCTTCACTTGCTGCCTGAGCTCAGCGATCGCTTCAGCCATGTTAGTCGTCTCCATTCAACGTCCGTCCTCTCGTGTCATGGCCTGGTGCCGTGACCTGCACATCGTGCCCCTTGCCTGGTACACCCTGAACCGTGGCACAGTCATAGACCGCATGCCGATAGGCCTGATCGTGCGTATAGGTCGCGCCGCATCTCGGACACTGATAGATCCGCCTCACACGCGACTCGCCATGCGCGACTCGCCACTCGTTACCCCCGCCACCGGCAGCAGCAGATTCAACCCGTCGAGCTTGAGCTTCCAGGCCGGTTCTTCGAAGTGTCCCCAATCGCCGGCGAGATAGCTCCCGATTGCATCGCCCAGTGGATCGAGCCCCACCTTCCATGCGACTTTTTCATACAGCGCGTCCCAGAAATCCGGGTCCACCTCCCATTCTGGCTGTCCATTGGGCAGCAGTGGAATCACGTCCAGCGCCATCGCCGCCGGCGCGCCCGCGCGCGTGATGACATTGTGCGCACTGAGACCCGGCTTTGAATTCGTGACGACGAGCGTTTTATCCGCAATCTCCCACTCGCCGGTCTCACGGATAAAGACTCGGCCCTTCTGATAGTTCAGCATTTGCTCGTTGACGGATCGCCAGCCCGACACCACCAGCAGCGTCCGCCCCAGCTTCCGCTGACAGCGTTGAATCAATTCCAGCGCCGGCTGCCGGAGCATCGGTGCGAGGCCGTCGAGTCGATCCAGTCTCTGATTCATGCGGCACCTCGTTGCAGGGACAAGGGGCAAGAGACAAGGTTCAAGGCGCAGGGTTCAAGGGGCAAGGCCGCAATCCGTTGCCGGACGGCTTGCCAGATGCGCGCATTCCGCGCCGCCGTGGATTCCGCCGACTGCCACCGCCGGGCATCCAGAATCACGTCATCGATCCGTTCGCCGCAGGCGAAGCAGGCCCAGAGCCACAGACACGCCCGCCGCCGCCGAAGCCGCTCCACCCGCATCAGGCCCTGGCAGCGCGGGCAGCTCATACCAGCGCCGTGCCGACCGTCCAGTGGAATCGATCCACCGTGGTCAATTGATCGGATTGCCCAGCTTGGAGCCGCGCTTCCCCGCGCAATTCGCCGCCTGCCGTGAGATCCGTCGTCAGGAATTGATACTCCGCCTGCCCCTTGTTCGTCGCCTGATTCAGCACCGTCATGGTTTTAATCACCACGGCGCCGCCGTTCAGCGAATAGCGCAGTTGTACTGTTTTGCCCGTCAGGTCCACCGGCGCGTTCGAGGCCGCGTCGCGAATCGTCACCCGCAGTTTTGTTCCGCCGTCCCCCGCCATCACATCGATATGCGCCATCCGATCCTCCCTAGAGCGTCCCCGCCAGATCCAACTCAGTCGCCACCTTGAACGCGACGGCACGGTCCACCGGCACATGCAGCGTCACCGCCACGAGGCGCACCAACCGCTCCCCCGCCACCACCGTCACCGGCTGCGCCAGATCGATCTCGACCACCTGATTGACAAACCGCTGTTTCGGACGCCAGAGAATGGCCTGCGCCAGATCCGTTTCTGTCGTCAGGCCCAGGCCGAGGCTTTTCCGCCGCGCGAGCGCCTGCGCGAGATCGCTCTCGATCGGCAGGCCGAGCGTCTTGAGTTTCCGCCGCGTCAATGCCTGCGCGAGGTCTGCTTCCACCACTTGATTCACGAGCCGCCGCTTCGGGGCCCAGGCAATTGCCTGCGCCAGATCGGTCTCACTGACCTGATTGACCGGCACGATGATGCTGCCGGGCGTGTACCGGGTCACTGGCTGCGCGAGATCGGTCTCCGTGGTCAGGCCCAGCAGCTTGGCCTTGCGACGTGTCAGGACTTGGGCGAGATCCGTCTCGGCAGTTTGCCCGAGGGCCTTGCGCTTGGCTGTCGTGAGCGCCTGCGCGAGATCTGTCTCGGCCGTCTGTCCAACGGCCCGCGTCTTGCGCGCCGTGAGCGTCTGGGCCAGATCCGTCTCACTCACCTGGCCGATCAACCGCCGCTTTGGATTGACCGTGACCGCCTGCGCGGTATCCGTTTCGGTCACTTGGCCGACGGCTACCGTCTGGCCAGCCGACGACGCTCTCCAGAATAATAATGGAATCAGCCCAGCGATCATCGTTTATACCGGCTCCGCAAACACATCGATATTGCCTGCGCTCAACGTCTCGATAAACACTTTGAACCGCGCAAAGCCGAACGTCTCGACCATCTTCGGTTCACTCACATAGTCACCCGCTGCCGAGACACGCCGTGTCGTCGCCGCCAAGGTAAAGGCCGGACCAATGCACATCGGCGCGGGTGTGGCTGCGTTATCGTAGTAGGCCACACGACAGGTGGCTGATGCGCCCGCCACCGTGAACTCGCCCCAGATCGTTATCGCGCCCCGGTTGTCGGAGAGTTTGGTTGAGGTCCCGAAGCCGACACTCGACAGGTCAGTCGCCGTGTCTGCTGCCGCGACTGCTGACCGATGGGCAGTTGGCCCGTTGGCGATCATGTCGCTCGCGGCGATCCCTGCGGGCAACTTCTCGGTTGAGTCGGCCTGACTATCCTGCATCGCAATCAGGATGCCGTTCGTCCCGTCTGGGGTGCCTGTGCGTTGGCTGCCAAATGCCATAGTGTGCTCTCCTTAAATAAGCGGACTGTGCATCGGCCTGGTGCGTGGTGATGGGATACCATCATCGACCTGATCAATCATCAGACTGAGCCACCAGGTCCGTGTCGTCGTCACATCAGTAAATGCGCCCAAATCGGTGCGGGATGTTTTGTATACCCGCGTGCCGCCTGGCAGACAGCCCATCATGGCGGCGTTCAGCACAGAATGCTCACGCACGCTGCACTGGTTTGTTGTCGTCGGTTTGACCGTGAGCCGGTACGATACCTCTGGATCTAACACAATGGGTGAATTCCACCTGGCGTAGATCGACCCTGATGTTACGTGCCCCACGCTCGCGTCTCTCGTGATTGTTCGAAGGGCTTGCCCTGATGGACCATAGAGCACAATGTCGTGATCACCAGCCGCCCCTGTGCTCCCCGCCATCAGGAACGCGCCGTTTGACCGACAGCGCATCGGCAAGATGAGGACATTTCCACGCTCGTCCGGCGTATCCGCATTTGCGTATCCAATGTCAGAGCGGATGCCTGTGGGCCACGTGCCGATAAATTCATACGTGCCATCCGAGTAGCGCACGCCCATCCCCGACACGTTGCTCCTCTTCGTCCAGACCGTCGTGAAGTGGTCCAAGTATGGAACCTGCATCGTTGATTCCCCGCCGACGTTGTCATGGAGCCCAATCTGGAGGTTGCCCACGGTCGAGGCGAATTCCACGACCATCGCCACCATATCGCCCAACACCGCCGAGGCGGGCGTGGCCAAGGTCACTTCATACTGCGTGTTCGCGGCTGGACTGGCCTGCGTCCCGACCGCCATCCCGCCATACGCCGTCGTCGTGGGATCGCCAGAGGCATCGACGGTGTAGAGTCCAACACGGAGCGTCTGCGCCGTAGTAACCGTGCGCGTGAAAAACACCAGTCGATCAATGGAGCCGGTGCGTGGCACCTGGAACACCGTCGCGGCTTTCTCGCCGGCGGCGTCGATCAGCTGTGCGCCATTGCCCCCGGCATCCTGTCGCATCTGCGCCAGGATTGGCGGCCAGACAATCGTCGGAATGGTCACGAGTGCCATAATTACCCTGTCACCGTGAGGTCGATGGTCTTGGCCTCAACACGGTTTCTGATATTGACGTTCGTTTTAGTCGTGAGTTGCACGATGGGCAGCCGGAGCAGACATTCAATGGTGGCCTGGATCTCATCGTCTGTCGGTGCTCCCGTCAGGACATCGCGCGTCAACGTGACTGTTCTCGTCCGCGACACGTCACCCGTGAGCGTGGCCGTCACTGGCACGTGATTACCCCCGCTACAGGGAGCACCGAATGTGAAATTCAAAGCCAGGGCCATCGTTATCCCTCACACACGGCGCTGACGCCGTAGGGCTGATTGACTTGATTCACCAGCGGCACCGTGAGCCACGTATCCTGTGTTCGCCCGACTTCAATCCATCGACCAGAGACCAATCGCGAGACGATGAACTCCTGTTGGCAGGTCCCCGGCACCCAGGCGACCGTCGCTTGCTGCGCGGCTGGATTCGGCGTGATGCTCATGGCAATTGGCTGTGGAGAGGTCAGACGCAATCCCCCAGGCGAGGCCGGTGTCACCGTATCGCGCACGGCATCAAGAAAGGCCGGATTGCTGGCATTGCCGGCCAAGTCGAAGGCGACGACATTGAACCGATAGCTCCCGTCCGCTGTGACGCCCAGCTCCGCACAGGTCGTGCTCGTCGGATGACTGGTCGAGGTTTTCGGGATTGTCACGATCGGCAGCGCCGTCGAGCCCCGCACAGCCCAGGCCCGATAGCCTGCCAAATCTGATTCCGTGTTGGCGTCCCACGAGAAGGTGCAGGTCGACCCGATGTATTGGACCGTCTGCGCCTCAACTGCCATCACCCCGCTCAGGCAGAGCCCCGCAGAAATCACACCGACGACGGCGAGTCTTGACAGGCTTCTCAGCTTCATACGTTTCCCCCTTCTGTGATTCCCGCTCCAGGCACGCCGCACAGATGCGGTTCTCCGTGCCGTTGTCCTGCTCACACCACGGGCACCAGGGCATCAGCTCGCACGGAAGAATCCCGCCGTCGCGATCTGCGCCGTGATGTCGCTGCCATCCGGCGTCACGACGAAATCGTGCATCGTCAACGGGACGATATTGGCATCGGTCCCGGCCGTCGTGTCGCCGTCGTAGCAGACGACGAAATCGTTCCAGCCGTCGCCGGCGGCCACGCCCGTCCACGTCTGGTCCGGGATATCCAGGTCCACCCGGTCGTTCGTGTCGTCCGCCGCAAAGGCCACCAGATCGGCATCCGTCAACGTCTTGCGTGCGTAGCCTGAGTTCGTCACCTCATTCGTCGTGCCGGCCACCAGCGCCGTGAGCGTGTCGACGTCACGTAACGTCGCGTCCGACTCGATGCCCGATGTCGCCAGAATCACAATGATCAACGCTGAGTTGGCCGGATCGTTCGTATCGACCCGGTTGTAGAGTTCGGCCACACGGCCTTTCGCAATGTTGAAGACCTGATCAGCCATGACGTTTACACCCGCCCTTTCCCGGCCCGATGCCGCGCATGCTGCTCGGCCTCGAGCACGCAGTCGTAATAATGGATGACCTCGTAGCCGGCGCGTTCCGTGGCGCAGGGATACTTCCCCGGCACCCGCAGAATCTGATAGTGCAGATCCTCCGGCTGTGCATGCAGCGTCAGCACGCCGTTTTTGATCGACATCCAGCCCTCGGCGAGCCCGGCCGCGACCAGGCCGTCGCTGAAATGCTGCGCCGGCGAGTGCCCGGTATGTTTCACCTCCACATAGTCGAGCAGGGGCGGCTCGCACAACACCCCCGACGCCTCTTTGCGATAGTGCCGTTTCAATAACATCGTGTCCTCCCTCGATTAAGTGCCCGGTACCCACACATTTGGATCGTCCAACTTACAGCCCCTTATAAATCGCCAGGATCTCCGCCCGCGCTGTCGGCCGGCTCGCACCGATCGGCACTGCACATCACCACCGCACCTCCACGAAGCCGACTTGTCCTGCTAGCGGCTGGACATACGGATTGCCTGTGCCTCTCACACCACCCGGTTGGCCGCCGCCTACGGAAATCGCGTCGCCGAGTCCTCCAGCGTCTGCGCCGTTGGCGCCATGATTGATCAGGACCGGAGGAGAATTGTCGATGGACGCGCCGCCGCCGCCCGCGCTCCCGTCGCCTTGTGCAAGCACCGTCACGCCACGCTTGGCCTGGGAATTCCCGCCGGTGGAGCCGCCTGTTGCCGTCGGATATGACGGGGAGGTTGCTGTGGCGTTCGCGCCTTGGGTGCCGGCAGCCCCCACGACAATATCAAGCGATTCCGCCGGCGTGACCGTCACGATGGACACCGCTTTACCTGATGCCCCGCCGGTACCCCCGTTTGCGTAACGAATGCCAAACAACGAATCGGTATGCTTGACGCCGCCACCGCCACCGCCACTGCCACCCACCGCCGTCAGCTGCACCGTGAAGACGCCGGCAGGAATCACAAAGACATGATTGCCAGCCGTTGAAAACACCTGCGAATTGGGAAACAGCGAGGCATCGATGGAGACGGTCGTTCTAGCTGCGCCGACGATTTTAAGCAGAGACTCAAGGGCATCCTGACTAAACCCACCCTCGATCAATTCCACTTCATACAACAGCTCTCCGGCGAGATCGGAAATCCGTCGACTGACGACAGAGAATGGACCCAGCAGACCGAGCAACGGCAAATCCACCTGCACAATTTCTCGCACGCGCGGCGCCAGCGCGCGCATGCGCAACTTGAGACGCTTCACATTTCTGCCATAGGTCCGTAACGCGAGGTAGCCGACTGTCTGCCCCATGATCGAAAGATCACCGACCACACTCGATGTGGTATGCTCGACCTCCTCATACATTTCGTAGATACCACTCCCGCCCTCATTGCCCGCGCGCATCACCTGTTCAACCAAATCATCGCGCGTCTCCGTCACGGTCGTCGTGCCATCAAGCCCCGTCACCTTGACGATTTGCCGGTTGCGATAATTGTCGAGATCTTCCGTGTAAGACAGCGTCTCGGCACGCTCGGCCGTGACGGGCACACTCGAATAGGGCAGCGAAGTAGACTGAAATGTGAGGCGCCGATTCGGATCCACAAAGGCAAACCCACCGCCAGCAGAGGCCACGTCACGCACAAACTCCGCCATGCGTTGATTGACCGCGTCAGCCAGAATGATATTAGGTCCACGGTCGTTCGGTCCCAGGACAATCTCGTCCGCAGTGACCCCGCTGACCGAGAGCGCGTCCCGCAGAATGTCGCCCGCCCGACTGTTGGTGTAACGCTTCGAAATGAAGCGCCGCCGCAAAATGAAGTCCCACCCCTCAGCATCGAGCAGATACGTCTGCAAGGTGCCGGAGGGGTTCGGCTCAATGTCCAGCGTGCGAATGACACCACCGAACACCACGCTATCCTCATAGACAATTTCGAGCCGATGCCCGGCCGTGATTTCAACGTCCGGATTGACTATTCTGCAGCTGGCTCGACTGTTCCCGCTTTCGTCCTCCTCAATCACCATGCTGTCCATGAGCACCGCATCGAGCAACGCATGATCCACATAGGCCCAATAGCGCAGTCCCGACCATGCGTCGACCTGGTCGGTGCCGAGCGTCTCCTCGCCGATCGCTGCGTCTCCGAGCCCCACCGTAGCCCCCCTAGTCCATCGTCACATGTAAATCCGGTGCAATGAGCGCCGTATTCAATGCCACCAGCCCACCGGCCGGGCTCAACACGCCGGTCAGCGCGCCGCCTCCGGTCGTCGTGAGCACATGGCCCTGGCTCCGGTCGTTCGTGAGCCCGATCACGTTCGGCTGTGTCGTCGCCATGGCGAAACGCGCGGCCGCCCAGAGATGCGTGCCCGGTGCCACATCGAGCGCAAAGGAGGCGGTATTGCGCTTGACGCCGGTGCTCGTGAGCGCGTCGAGCGTGCCCGACGCCGCAAGCCGTGACAGCGTCTGCCCCGCCTTATTCGGCGCGAGCGGAGAGCTGTAGAGGCCTAGCTCCGCCGTTTGCGCGCCCGCGCCGGCCACCGTACAATGCAGCTCGACAAACGCAAAGCGCGTCCACTGCTCGACCTTGCCCATATAGACAAAATAGGCCGTCCCGGAAATCGTGAGAAAGTTTGTCGGCACCACACGAGAGAGCGGAGAGCGCAGAATGCGATCCTCCGGCGCGCTGAGTGCGACCGGCGCCAAATCGCACGAAAGCGTCTTCGTCCCGGCGCCCAAATTCAATGCCGCGTCCGCATTGCTGGAGTTGAGTATCCGTGTCCGCTGCAGCGTGTTGGGCGTGCCGCTGATCACCGTGCCGATGCCCTGCTCCCATGCGGATCCATGGATCAACGTGTAATAGCAGGCATTGCCGTTGCCGAACGCTGTGACAAATCCCTGAAACCCGGTCACGGGACCATCGAGATCGAGCGTCCCCGTCCCCGTCGTCGTGCTCGTTTCCTTCACTCTTGTTTTCAGCAGACTGTTCATGCCGGCGCCCCCATTTTTCTCCACGCATAGCCCGTGTGTTGCGCCACGGCCATTGCGATTCTCCGACCATCCAGATAGACCGGCACCTCGATCCGTGACACGCCGCCGTTCCCGCCCATCCCCAACGTCTCGCGCATAAAGGCCGCGCCGCGCTTGTTCAACGGGATCACGGCTTCTGAACTCCCCGCTTCGCCGATCAATCCCATGGTCGGGCCGGTGGCAATGCCGCCGTCCTTAAAGGCAAACGCCATCAGCGAGCCGATCGCCGCACCGATCACCGCGACCCCGGCCAAGATCAACGCGCCGTAGGGAATCCCGAAAATGGTCGCCTTCGCTGCGCCCGCAATGGCCGTGAGAAACGTCATCAGTGCCTTGCCGATCGCCGCGAAAAACGGAATGATAGTACTCGTGAACAGACCCTTAATCGCGCCAGTCACCGTCCCGAAAATACCTACCATCGCGCCGCTCGCCGCACCCCAGATAGACACCGTCGCCCCAGCCGTCGCCGACTCCGTCCCCAACTTCAGCGCCGCGCTCTTCGCCCATTCAATCGCCAGATTCAGCCCCAGCTGCACCGTGGCGTTGAGGATCGTCCCGTACATCGAGGTGAGAAATTGCTTGAAGGTCTGCGTGCCGAGCGCCATCCCGGCCACGGCCTGTCCGAATGAATTCCGGATCTGCCCGAACGCATAGGCGCCGGACTGCTCCATCTGATCCATCGTGGTCGACCAGATCGTCGACTGCTTCTGCGCCGCCTGCGTCTGTGCGACGATCCACCGCCCGAGGTGCTCCTGATTCCGATCGACGGCGTCCATCTCGGCCTGAAACCGCGCCATGGCCGCGTCTTCCTGCACCATGTAGGAATCGACCCATTCTTGCGCGATGCGCTGCGACACCGCCAATTCGTCATTGATCTGCCGGCCGAGCCGTTCCTGCCGTTTGCCCTCCGCCTCGGCCATGGCATTCTCGATCTGTGTCGCGGCCACAATCGCCGCGCCCTGCCGCTCCTGGCTCTTGCCGGCCGCCTCGATCTGCCGGAGTTGAATCTGTGTCGACGCCACAATGTGCTGGCCGAGCTTTTCCTGGCTGACGGCATGCTGATCCGCCGCCTTGGCAGCCGACATCTGCGCCTCCGCCAACTGGGCCAACTGCGCCGAGGATTGCCGTGAGGCCTCCACCGCCTTGATTTCCGACGCGGCCCAGGCATCGACCGCCTTGACCTGCTCCCACGTCTGTTTCCACGATTCCGCCGAGAGCGCATTCGTGGACAGCAATTGTCGGCCCAATAATTCAACGCTCGTCACCATGGCCGCGAGCCGGATGGTCAGCGTGGACGCCGCATCGGCAAATTGATTAAAGAGATTTTTGACGCCGACGATCGACGCCGTGAAGCCATTGACCAGCGCCGTGAGGGACGGCGCGAAGGCCGCGCCGACCTGCATCGTAAAGCCCTTGAGCGCCGACTGCAGATCGTCCATCGCATCATCGAAGGTGGTCAGATCCCCGCGCGCCGTGTCGCTCAGAATTAGCCCAAACTCAGCCGCCTTTTTCATCGCCTCATCAAGGCCCGCCGCGCCCTTGTTCAACATAGGAATGAGATCCAGGCCGGACTTGCCAAATAATTCGACCGCCAGCCTGGCCTTCTCAGCCCCGTCCGGCATCTTCTGAAACGCATCGGCAATCGCGCGCATCGTCGCGCCGGTGCCGGCCTCGACCGTCTCCATCGTGATGCCGAGCGTGCGCATGAGCTCCACGCCCGACTTCGTGCCCGACTCCATCTCGCCCATGGATTTGGAGAGACCCTTGATCGCCGTCGAGATATGACTCGCCTCCAGGCCGTTCCGCGCCATGGCGACGGACATGCCTTCGAGGCTGGTGGCGGAGATCCCGGTTTTCTGCGCGAGTTGTTCAGTTTGTTCGGCGATCTTGCCGGCCTGGACGGTCATCGCGTAGGCGGCTGTGCTGGCCGCCGCAAAGGCCCCGGCGAGCGCCCCCGCCGCATTGGCTCCGCCGCCGGCCAAGCCCTGAAAGGTCTCCAGCGCGCGGTTGACGCCGCTGCCGAGCGACATACCGGCCGACGACGCGCTTTTTGTAAAGCGATCGACCTGCGATTGCGCCTGCGACAGGCCCTTCAACAGGCCGTTCGAATCAGCAACCAATTCAAGCAACAGCTTGTTCACGCGCGTCTCCCGATCACACTCGCCTGCAAGGCCTTCATCCGCTGGTAGTCGCTCGGTGCATCCTCGTCTGGGTCCTGCTCCGTCAACGTGCGCGGCATAAAATCTTCCGCCTTCGCCACCGGATCGCTTTTCTTCGTGCGCTGACTATTGACCACGGCGGCGCAGATTTGCCCCGTCCGCCAGTACTGCGCTCGCTCGCCGAACGGCTCCAGGGCCTCGTACAACTGCCATTCCGCGTACCGGCGCCCCGACATTCGAGCCAGCAGCCTGTCCGGGTCACTCGCACCCAGACTCAGAGCGAGACGGTGGGCGAATCGCCGCTCTGGGCTGCTTCGGAGTTTTTTAGCAGCTGCTCATTGTCGTCCTCGTCCATCCCGGACAGACGCGACGCCACTTTCGCCAGCCGTTCGAGCACCGCGGCGCTCTTGGCCCCGAGTTGCAGAATCTGCGTCTCGGTAAAGAGCGGCTGCCGCTTCTGATCCACGAGACAGCGCACCAGCAATTTCGCCGTGCTGTGCTCCAGCTTGAGCTTTCGGTTTTTGCCCTGGATCTCCACAATCGACGCCTGATAGGCGTTTTTCGCCGCCGCCGTGAGGCCGCAGATCAGCACCTTCCGGTTTTTCCATTCAGGGACGATCACCTCTTCGACCGGCAGATCATCCATGCCAAGAATCTCCGAGGCCGTCAGAAACTCACTCCCGTTTTCCATATCCCCACCCCTCCTACGTGCTACTCGCCACTGACCTATCGCGACTTGCTATTCGCCCCGGACCTCTTACAACCGGATGATGCAGAACTCGATACTGGCGTTGCTGCCGGTCAGATAGAACATGCCGTCCGTCTGGGCCCAGCCGACCTGCTGATCGAGCAGAAATGCGACTTGCTTGCCGGCCGCAATCGAATACGTCGTGATGTCCCCGGTCCGCTTCCGCTCGTCCGCAATGCTGGTGAGCGTAATCGTATAGGGCGTCGTCGCATGGACATTCCGCGCGTGAATGATGTACTTGCCCTGCCCGAGTGAAAACTGGTTGCCGTTGACTGCGTCCGCTGCCTGCCAGGTGAGATCCAGCGCGAGCGCGGAAACCGGCAAGGTCGGATAGGGCCCGAGTGGTGTGATGATCGATGCGGCTGCAATCGCTGTGCGTCCCATGATGCCTCCTCTTGTGGTCTATCTGGTCTGTCTCTTCATCTGGTCTGTCTGGTCTGTTTGGTCTGTCTCGTCATCTGGTCTATCTGGTCATCGGACAAGACAGACGAGACAGACCTCACCGACCAAATAGACCGCTGCCTAGCTGAACGTCAGCCCGCCGGTCACTTTGATGGTGACGGGAAACTTCCTGGCCCCGTCGACCGGATCGGCAAACGCGATGCCGACGACATACCCCGAGAATGAGATCGTCTCGGTTGCCTCGGGATTCACCTTCTGGAAATTCTTCTTCGTCCGATTCTGTGCCGCATTCCGCAGGGCAATGTGCATCGGATCGCTGTGCACGTAGTTCAGTTCGAACTCGCAATCTGAATTCGTGATCAACGTCGGGATAAACTCCCGGTTGGCCCCGGACACTGCCGAGCCGTGTGTAGTGACGTCTTCCGTTTCCACGTCGATGCCTGGGCCGGTGATGTCCCCGACCTCCGGAATCTCCGTGAACGTCTCCGGAGACGCGCCGTCCCCCATCTTGATTTTCGTGCCATACGCCGATCTCGCCTGTGTCGCCATGTGCTCCCTCCCTCTTCGCGATCAGATCCCCTTGTCTCTTGAACCTTGCCCCTTGCTCCTTGCCCCTTGTCCCTTGGACCTTTTGTTATGCCCGCGCGTGACTCGCGCTCCATTGGCAGACCGCCTGCCCCCAGGGCAGCGCCGCCGTCGTCCCCTCATCCGTCGTGATCGACTCCGGCACGACGTGCCAGACCAACCCGCGCAACTCCGGCTGCACGACTAACAGGCCCATCGCCTCGGCCGCGTCCTCGATCATGGCGTCTAAGACCGCGTGCGGATCGGTCTGATCGTAGGCGTAGCAGACGAGCTTGACGGTGAGCGCAAAGCCCCGCGCCCGCTGTGACGAGGATCCGGCATCGACCTGTTCATCGGTCACGATCACGCAGTAGGTATGTTTTTGATTCGTCTCCTGCTCGGTCAAAAACCGTGGACTCACGGCAAATTCAGGCACCCGCGCCTGCGCGTCCTTTTTCCTGCTGGTCAGAATCCGGATGACGGCATCCCGAACCAGCGTCCTGGTACTCACCGTCGTGCTCATCGGCGTGCCTCGCTAGCGAGATCGGCCAGGATTTTCTCAATGGCCTCCGGCCCCTGCTGCTCCAGCACAGTCCGCGCAGGCACCACCACCGGCCGTGGCCGCAAGAAGCCCCGCCCGTTCGACAACCGGGCCCCGCCCTCAAAAATGTTCATGAGCCGTGGAATCGGCGTCACCCGCCCCTTGATTTCGTATGATTTGATATCCACTTTGGTTTGCATCCGCCGGGATTGCCGGCGCAAAAAGCCGGTGCGCGGGGTAAATTCCGAGGCGATCCGTTGCCGCGCCTCACGCCGACCGGCATTCATGACCCGGCGGACCGCCGCGCGGATCTTTTTGACCGTCTCGCGTCCCGCCTTGGCATAATCCAGCAGGCCCGAACGATCCACACGCAGTCCCACCGTGCTCATGCGACCCCCGTGCGGAGGCTGTACTTCTGAATGATCGGCCCCAGATTGATGGAGCCCCAGTCGAGATTCACGAATTGCACGTTGCCATCGGCAATCGATCGGGACCGCACGCCGATCAGGTTGTGCAGGCCTTTTTCCCGCGCCGCCCAGACCATTTCAATCGCCGCCTGTTGCAGATCCAGCGGCGCCGTTTGATAGCCGCCCTCATAGGTGAGCTTGATGTTCCGTTGCCCCGTCGCAAAACAGCGCCCGTCTAACAGACGGATCAGCCCTGCCGCGGCGTCCTTCACGTCATAGGCCGTCGCCGCGAGCGGCGTCGCCCACACGCGCGCCGGATCGTCCCAGAGATTCGTCACGCTGACGATCGGCGGCCGCGCCACCAGCAATTGACTCCGCCATTCGTCGCCGTCGAAATACTCCGTCACCGTCGCCTGATCGAACGCGCGGGCGCATTCCTGCTCCAGCCAGGCCTGGACGGCCGGAATCAGCCGCTCCAATTCGTCGTCGTGCTCGACGATGTCGCTGCCGATATTCCGAAACGCTTTGCAGTCGGCAACGGTGGTGATGGCCATGGCTATCCGCGTCTCCCTCGCCGGGCCTTCGGCTCAGGCAGCACGGCGTCTCCCCCGCCCGTCACATAGTCCGCGCAGCGTTCCCGTTCGACGACCTGCTGCGCGAACGACGCCGGGACCTCGTAGTCGATCCCGGCGTAGTGACAGCTGGTGAGCGTGGCGCGACAGGTCTGAAATCGGATCGTGACCAGCCCCGTGTCCATGATTACGCTGTGCCCTCGATCGGCGACTCATGCTTTTCGCCGGTGATGGTGTCCGTGACGTTATTGATGGCGGGCAATGACCGACCACGATATTGGAGTGCCCAGATCGGACCCCAGGCGCTGTTCTGCGTGGCCCGCAAAATCACCAATCGCAAAAACCGCTCGCGCGGCCGCTTGACATCCAACCAGAACGCCTGGTTGTCATCGTCATCGGCCACGGTGATGCCGGTGCCGATGAGATCGGCCGCCGCACCCATGCCCACCACCGTATCTTGCTGTACCTTGAGGGATTGCACGCCGCCCGCGGTAATCGCGCCGGCATTCGTCAGAAACAAACAGCCGTCATACCCGGCCATATCCACGACGGCGGAGTTGATGGTGCTCGTGCCGGCCGCCGTCTCATTGGCGAGCTTGGTGATCTTCACCGAATCTGCAAGAAATCCTAGTCCTGCCGACATAACGCCTCCTCCTGGAGTGTGATCTGAAAGTATCTGTGTCTGGCGGGGGACTACGATGAGTCCCCCGCCGTCAGGCTCCTTCTCGCTCGGCTTAGGCCTGGATCAGGTGCTTCACTGGATTCGTCCCGGCATCGACCAGATCGCCGTCCGATCGCAGAAACGCCAGGAAGCCGACCTGGAGCGCATCCGCGTAGCGTTCGTCCAACCGAATCAGGATGACGTTGCCGGCATCACGGATGTGATAGTTCGAGAAATCGCCGTACAGGACGCTCTTCAATCC
Organism: Nitrospira sp.; assembly: GCA_022843785.1. GTDB lineage: Bacteria > Nitrospirota > Nitrospiria > Nitrospirales > Nitrospiraceae > Nitrospira_D. The sequence continues at coordinate 22,931 of JALHMZ010000010.1, read as the reverse complement.
GGTGGTCGCCGCCGGCATGTCCTGATTGATCTGATACGGACGGCCCAGGATCGTGTCCGGATTGCCGTTGGCCATCGGAGCCCAGATCGGCATGTTCTGGGAGTCCTTGATTTTCCGGATCAGCCCGAGCGTGGTGAAATTGCACATGAAGCGCGCGTTCGGCTGGTAGGCCGGATCGACACTGTGCATGAGATCCACCAACTCGTCGTAGGTGATCGCCGCCGCGCCGGCTGCGGTCCTGCCCAACGTGGACGCCGTGACGACGCCGCGCGGCTTGGACGACCCGTCACCAGTGGTGAAATGCGTGTTTTGAATCCGGCCGATTCGCTGGCCCAGCTTGCGGCCGATGTAGCCGTTGAGATCGATCGAGCTGTCCTGCAGCAATTGACGAGAGACCTTGACGATTTTCGAGCTGTAGAGAAAACTCTGCAGCACGATCTGCCCGAATGTGATGTCGCCGTCGTTGTGCGTGGAATTTTCCGTGATGATTTCGCCGCTGACCGCCGTATCGTTGTCGGTCGGAATCGGCAAATCCGCGCCGGTCATCGTCCCGACGATGGTCGAGACTTCCCGCATCCCGCCGAATAATTTCAGCGCCTCGGCAATCGGCCGCATCGCTTCATCCGGGACTGTGTACCCGCCGCCGGCGCCGGTCCCGACGCCTTGGGCTGCACGGATGTTCGGGGTCCCGCCCATGCGCGGATCGGCGACATAAAGGCTGGCCATGAGGGCACGATCCGCATCGGAGAGCCCGCCATTGCCGTACCGCAGCCACTTCATGTAGGCCGCGCCGGTGTTCTTGATGTCGTCGTGCGCCTGCTCGGGAGAAATCTGCTCCCGTCCGGCACGTTGATCCACACGACGCGCCAGCTCATCCGAAGCCGCCTGCGCCCGCTCGATGCGCGCGAGCTGCGCGGCCACCGCATCAGACTCCGCCATGAGGGCGTCGAACTTCTTCTCATCGTCGGCCGACATGCTGGCCTGCTTCAAAATGGCCTGCGCATCCGCCACCGCTTTGGCCCGCTTTTCTCTCAACTCACGGATCTGCTGCATCGACATGACACCCTCCTTGGTTATCGTGACTGCTCCCCGCGCTCGACGAGCGCCAACCGTCTCCGCATCAGCGCCGTCCGTTCACTCCCCTTCGTGTCCCCATTCGCTCCCGCCCTCGCCGGTGTGACCGGCGCGGACGTGCCCGCGCGATACGCCTCCGGCACGTTGGCATAGCCGGACACATCGAATCGTGAGGCCGCCTGCGCCGTCTCCTGCGAGCCGCCCTGCACGGCATCGGCCAGCCCGGCGGCCTTCGCTTCTTCCGCGTTGAACCAGGTGTCCGCATCCATCCAAGCCTGCGCCTGTTCGATGGTGACACCGGGCCGCCCGGCATAGACGCCGGCGAGACTCCCGCCGATCTTGTCCAGCGTGTCGGCCATCTCGCGCATATCCTTCGCATTGCCAATGACGAGGGCCCACGGATTGTGGATCATCAGAAAGGCCGACTCGCCCATCGTGATCGTCGTGCCCGCCATCGCAATGATGCTGCCGATGCTGGCGGCCAAGCCGTCCACCCGCACGCGAATCTCCGCCCCATGCGCTTTCAAACTGTTGTAGATCGCGAGGCCATCGAACACATCGCCGCCCGGCGTATTGAGCCGCACGGTGATCGTCTTGGCCGTCAACGCCTTCAGCTCTTTGGCAAAATCGACTGCGGTCACGCCGCCCCAGCCGATGTAGTCGTAGATGAGCACTTCGGCCTGATCCGATCCGGACTCGGCCTTGATCGCAAACCATGAGCGGGCCTGATCACGCAGCCCATGAGCCTGAATCCTCGCCTGAATCTGCTTCAGCATCGTTGACTCCATTCCAGCTTCGGAACCAGCGCACCCCACTTCGATGCATCGAAGTCATCCATCTCGATCGCATCCTGCTCTGCACTCGGCTGACCCGGCGCGCGCGAACCGGATGAGGACAACGGCATGAGATTCGTCTGCACGAACAATTGATCGCCGCCCGGCACCGGCGGGAGATCCTCGAAGCGCCGGATCTCGTTCGTCGTGAGCCAGCTGTTCTGATGGCCGCTGGCGTAATAGTCCGACCGCGCCTTCGAATCGCCACGCATCAACCCCTGATGCTTGAACTGCGCATAGAACGGCGAGCGCGGAAATAGTTTGCGGTTGAATTCCTGCTCGAACCGCGTGAGCCAGGGAATAATCGTGAAAATCAGAAACCCGAGCGTGTTCTGTTCCACGCCGGTGCCCCAACTGGTTTGCTTGTCCGTATGGCCGATCATGTGCGGCGGGACGCCGAAGAACCGGGCAAGGTCCTCGACTTGAAACCGGCGGGTATTATGCGTCACCAAACCGTTCGTGATATGTGTATGCAGACCTTCGATTTCAATGCCGATGGTCGGGCCAGGAGGCAATGCCTCAACCGACACCACGCGATCAAATTCCGTATTCACAGCCCGATACCGCGAGGGACCATTGCTGCGAAGATCATTGAGCCGTGATCGTTTCACAGGATGTTCCAGGGTCAACAGTGCGGCGAGTTGCTGTAGATCGTGGAGGCTCGCAACCACCAACGCATAGCACGCACTGGCCCGGCAGGCCTTGCCGCAAATGATCTTTTTTGCGCGAGCCGTTGACGCGGGATAAATACCGCTCTGAATACCAAGCAGGGCCAGCAGATGCTGGCAGTCATCGAGCAACGACCTATTGATACTGCTGATAGAGAGTTGCGGTGTGGCGCCATGATCCATCCGTGCGACCGTGCCATCCGCGTCGATGTATCCAGATAAAAATGCCGCCCATGCCTCGGGCCCATCCGCTAGCACTGACAATGGGACGCGCTTTGTCTCAGCGTGCGCGCCGATCAGCCCGGATTCCTTGAGGAGATGCCGGATATGTGATCCTCCACGCCCTTTGCCGCCAGTCCTAATGTCGTAATCAGCATGACGCACCCCTTGGCGCTGGCTCAGCGAGCCACCCATCGCCTCCACGATGCGACGCATCGCATCGGCAACCCCTGCGTTCCCAGTTGAAAAGGAACATCCACCGGATCGCATATAGCCGTTGCCCACCATGGCTCCCAGAAACCAGGCGGTGTCGCGGTCTAGGACATCCCGTGTTTTTTCTCGGCAATGACCGAGCCCGACGCGGACGTACATCCCTGTCTTCAGCGCACCGAGTGGCATCCAGAGTTCGTCTTTAGCTTGACGCCCACCCGGTGTTCGCAATCGGGGCATGCACAAGATCGGATGATCGGACGTTGCGATGAGCGTTCGACCTCGAGCGGTCTTAATACTGACGAGCGGCTTGGGTCGAACGGGCGCGACGGCGGCCACACGAGCCGCGACGGGTCCTCGATCCCATCCAGCAACAAAATCACCAACCTGGATATTGCGTGCCGCCCGGCGTGTACCGTCGGCCATCGTCAGGACCGTATCCGGCGTGACACAATCCAGAAACTGCGCGTCTTCGCTGGTCATCGACACGTTCGTCACGTCCAGGCCTTCTTCGAGGACCAGCGTTTTGAACGCCTGCGAGAGGCCCGTGTGCTGCTGCTCAAACTGCGCGGCCAGCCGATCCGCCGCCGGCTTGCTGAGATTCTTGGGATGCTTCAGCACGACGCCCAATCGAGCGCCGTTGGAAAACAATCGTGAGCCGTGTGATTCCGTGGCCAGCGACAAGCCGACCGCCTGACGGGCCGCATAGGTGACGACGGACATGCCCTTGACGCCGTCGAAGCCCAGGCCGGGAATATGGAGCATGTTGGATTGATCAAGCGTCTCGCGCTCGCCGTTGGAGACCTGGACGTGATACCGATGCCGCCCGTCTTTCGTCCGCTCCGGCGTGACGTACTGCCAGGGCACCGGAAACAGATCGAGCACACGGTTCGCCTGATCCCGCCCGATCGCGACATAGGCATTGCCACCGAGCAGAATGTTGGCGACGAGAAACTCTCGCCACACACAGCTGGTCATGGCGGGATTCGGTTCGTCGTGCAGCAGGTAGTAGGGGATCGTGTCCGGGACTTCGACGCCGTCGCCGTTGGCCCGGCGGCGATACACTTTCAGCGGGAGCGAGGCAATCGTTTTCGCGATGAGGGAGACGCAGCCATACACCGCGCTGGTTTTCATGGCCGTCTGTTCATTGACGAGCACGCCGGCATCGGTCGAGCCGCCGCCCCACCAATCGACGAGCCACTGCGCAGGATTCGCTAAATTCGTGCTGGGGTTTTCGGGCGAGGCGTTCTGAATGACCGGCGCTTCGCGTTGCCAGAATTTCCAGTGCATGCTGCTGTGATACCAGCACGCCGGATTCCTGGCGAGGTACGTTTGTCCTCTTTACGGTACTTTGCCGAAGTATTTCTTATCGGATGACGAGGTAGGGACGGACCTGATCGACCGGGACGCGGCGCTGGCCGCCGGGCGTGAAGATCGGCATTAACTTGCCTTCGGTGAGATACCGCCGCACGGTACGCGGCGCGACATCCAACAGTTCGGCAGCCTCACGAATACGCAGGGTTGTTTTCTGTAGCAAGATGTTCGGATCGTACAACTGACCGGCAGGCCGTTTCGCGCGTCTCCGCATACGGAGAGTGTCGCACACTCACGTAGAATTCCCTACCCCACTTTGCGGGAGATTGCATGATTCTGTGGCTTAATTCAGCGCGTTCAATCGACTCGCCATTGGTTCAGCAATATCCGGATTGATCTGAATCACAATGGGTGACGTGACGCCGGTCTGATCGGAATACATCACTGTCGCCAGTGCGTCAGAATCGAGCTGTTGCAGCATGTCAATAATGAACGCCACCGTGATATTCGTTTTTCTAGTCATGACCGCACTCCTCTCGTCGACGGTGCGCACGAAATCGATACCTCCCAGGATGACGACGATGGGACTGGCGATGCAGCAGGAGAAATATGTTCGTCTCCCCCAACGCCGCTATGAACGCGTTGGTTGAAATCACGGCATCACGACACGCTAGATTTAACGTGTGAAATGCAATGGAAATTTCTTCCGCTACGTTCATAAACCACCTCCCCTACAGATACGGCCGTATCGACTCCGTCAACACGCGCCGCTCGCCGCCGGGCAATCGTTTCGCCCTGAGCTTGTCCTGGTCCACATACCGCCGTATCGTATCAGGATGACAGCCCAACAGCCAAGCGGCCTCATCGATCCGTAGCCGGTCTTTCTTCAGCAGCGCGGCCCGATCGAAGGACGGACGCACAGGAGTCTTCGTCATCATCATCCCTTTCATCCGACGGTGAGCGCCCCGCGCGTTTCGTAGACGGACGGCTGCTCGGGATCTTGCCGGATCCATCGAGACAGGCCGTTGATCGACGCGGCAATGCCGTCGATCTTTTCTGTCGAACGATCTTTCGCGAGCATGAGATTGTCTTTCGTGTCCCGCACGACCGCCGCGTTGCTCGCCATCCAGCGCAAGACCGGATGCCCACCGTGCGCCAACTCTCCGGACACGATCAACGACTCAAAGGTTTTCGTCGCCTCACTCAAATGCCGCATGGTTTGCGGAATATCGACCATGGTGAATCCCTTGCCCATCAGTTGTACGGCCATCTGTGTGGCGTTCCACGAATCGTAGCCGATCTCGACGATGCGGTACTGCTCAGCCAGGTCGCAGATGTCCTGAAAAATCACGTCGTAATCGATCACGTTGCCGTCCGTCATTTTGATCAGACCCTGTTGCGCCCACATCAGGTAGGGCACATGATCGGTGCGTTCGCGCTCCTCGGCACGATCCCGCGGCACCCAGAAAAACGGCAGTAGCGCATACCCGCCGGCAGCCCGCTGGAACACCAGCACGAACGCCGCCAGGTCGATCTTCGACGCGAGATCGAGCCCGCCCATACAGGCCAGTCCGCGCAGCTGCTCCGCTGATACCGGAGCCGCACAGGCATCCCACTTGGTCATCGGCAGCCAGCGCGTGATTTGCTCCGTCCACAAACAGAAATTGAGGCGCTTGACGATATTCTCCTTGCTGGGCATCTGCACCGCCTCATTCACCTGCTCCTGCAGATAGCGTGGCGTGATGGTGACGCCCAGCAGCGGATTCGATTTGATCCAGACCTTGGGATTCCGCCAATCGTCGCACGTGGCACAGCCGTCCACGGGCGCCTCTTTGCCGTCGGCGAAACAAACCACGCACGCATCCAGCTGGCAGACATAGGCGAACAAGGAATCATTCTCGAGATAGCCCTCCAGCACCTTGCGCGCCAGCTCGTGATAGTGCCAGCAGACCGAATGCCGACTGGATCCGGAATTCGTGATGAGCGCGATGAGGGCCTGCCGTCGCCCCTTCGTCCCGGCGCGCATTTTGTCCACGACCGTGGCGTCCGGATGCACATGCACCTCATCGATCAGGGCCATGTGGACGCGCTTCCCGTCGAGCCCGCGATTCTCGGATGAGACCGGACGGAAAAAGCTGAACGTGCGATCGACGCTGAGGTTGTTGACGTGCGAGTCGATATAGGCCGAGAGATCCGGCGACACCTGGACCATGTTCTCGGCATCACGAAAGAGGATCTTCGCCTGATCCTTCATCGCCGCCGCGCTGTAGATCTCCGCCGCCGGTTCGCCGTCCGACGTGAGCCCATACAGGCCGATACCAGCGAGGAGTGGCGTTTTCCCATTGCCTTTAGCCTGCTCGATATACGCCGTGCGAAATCGGCGCGTGCCGTCGCGCGTCTTCCAGCCAAACAAGCTGCCCACGATAAAGGCCTGCGACGGTTCCAGGTGAAATGGCTTGCCGGCCATGCACGACTGTGCGCCATCGGCCTGCGCCACCTGGCCGATCTCCAACGCATCCGGCAACCGCAACTCCTCGAAAAACTCAAATACCCGCGAGGCCGCCGCCTTATCGAACGTGAGGCCCCGCTTGGCCCCCTCCTGCAGATCTCGCAGATGCCGCTGACAGGCCAACCGGACCAACCGACCGGCCAGAATCCGGCCCGAGACGACGTCCCTCGCGTACTGCGTCGTGCGATCGATGGCCCGTGTCGTCCGTCTGCGTGTGGTCCGTCGTGTCGCCATACCTTACGCGGTAAAAAACCGGCTCATGCCGGGCAGGGCCTGCTGCTCGGAGCCGGGCAACTTCTTGACGCGCGTATGCGCGACCGGCGACGCGCCCAATTCAGAGAGGGCCCGATGGTAGGCCGTTCGCGCGTTCGCCCGCATCGACACCTCTGGCCGCTGCCGGTGCATCTGCATCCCGTCTTTGTTTTGCGTCGTATAGGTTTCCCCGTTGGTGCGCAGAAATTTCGCCATGCGCATCATTTCGCTGTAGGCATCGCAGGCGATCATGAGCATCCCGGCCGAGGCCGGCGAGAGAATCGGCGCGAGCGAGGCCACCAACCGGTCCCACTCTTTGGAGCCGTACTCGTCCAGATCGTCGGGCTTGTCGATCTCATCCACGGTAAACGGCTGGTCGCTCTCCAGCGGCGCCAGCGGCTTATGGCCCGCATTGCCGTTTAACAGCTTCATGGCCACATCCTTCGGCTTCCGTCCTTTCATGTTGCACCTCCCCCCTGATTATCCGGCGGCAGGTTCCCGCGGATCTCCCCCGTCTCCCGATGCACAAACCAATAGCTGCAACGCGCCAGGCCCTCGATATCGTCCGGGGTGACGGGTGTATCCCGGCAATACTGCGGCCGCGTGGCGTGGATCGTACACCGATCGCCCGCGAGCTGCGGACAGGGCAGCCTGATCGGGCCCCGAATGGCAAACACCGGAATCCCGCCGAGCTGCTCCGCCCGCCGCACCGGCTCGCCATAGCGGATCCGCCCATAGGCTTCGTCGGCAATGGGCACATGCAGCGTGAGATGATTCGTCGCCTCCCGGCAACAGTCGCCGCACTCGTTGCACTCGCCGTGTCGGATCCAGTCGGTCATAACACCACCCTCCTCATCGTCACTGCCCACACCCAGTCGTTTCGCTCCCACGCGCCGGCGCCGTGGATATCCTCGGAGTCCCAGAGCTGTTTGAATCGGGCCTGAACGCTGATCGCTCCCGAACACTTCTTTCCATCTTGGATACGGTCGCCCGTATATAGCACCCCTTCTGCAATCGCATCCTCTTCGCTGATCTCCTGCACCCGCTGGATCCGGACCTCGGTAATCTCCACGATGGTCCGCGCAGCCCATTCGAACATGAACATCCCCGGGCGACGGAACCAGCCGACGGCGCTCTTCCGAGTGCAGATCCGCGGCGGCGGATTGTTTGGATAGCAGGCCCCCTTCGACCGATCGGCAATAAACCGATACTTCGGCTTGCCGGTCTTCGTTTTCCCGTCCCGCTTCCACCGGCCATAGAGATAATGCGGCTCCCGAATATACCGCCTCTCGCCGACACGATAGGGCAACACCACGCACTGATTCGGATGCCGGCCGGGCGACACGATGAGGCGACGCACATCGTCAATATCTTCAGCAAAGAATATCCGGCGCTTCCCGCCATCGCGCTTGCCGTACAGCGGCCATCTCAGTATCCGCCGCGTCTGCGTCTTCACCCGGTCATAGACCTTCTGGCCGTTCTCGGCGGTCATGAGGAGAGAGTTCATGCCGTGTTCCCCCTGTCCTCGGATTCGATCGTGACAGAATCCAGGACATAGGATCTTGAGATCTGCCCAACTGCTGTTACGTCCGTCCACTTGAGCTGCACGCTGTTGACCTTAATACCTTTCGAATTGTGGAACTGCTGAATTAACAAACGCAGAGCTTCATGAATCCCACGATCTAGCGAGACCGTGAGTTTCAATTCACTTGCCATCTCAATCATCGTTTCGCCTCCTCTCAATTGTCTCCGTTGAGATCGCTAGGACAACCGCTTACGCCAACGGACGATACTCAAAATCACCTTCCACCACACGATGCTCCGTCTCTTTACAGGCACACTCGCGCCCGACCATGTTTTCAGCTACCGCCCGCCAATAGTTCCGCACGTTGCCGTTGGGGACGTGGTTGTCTTCTTCCCAGCCATCGAGGCCGCCGAAGGTCTGCAACACCAGGGCGCCCTCTTCGGCCGAACACCGCGACGGCACCCCACGCTCGTACTGCTTCGACACGCTCAGGTGATATTCCGGCCCACGAGACACGCCATCAGTGTCGCTGGCCACTTCCACCGCGCTCAACACGAAGAGCTGCAACTGCGGATGCGACCAGGCCGTCAGTGGGAATGCACTGCGCATGAGGTGCCGCACGTCGTCGCCGCCGATCCAACCCTCGCAGCTCGGCGCCAAAGGTTTGATGATGTCGTGGATCATCGCGACCACTCCACCGTTGATTCCCGCTCGGCAAGGCTTGCCACGCAGCACGAGCGCATAGTCGAGCACGTCTCACAGACGACCAGGACGAGCTTCTCCATCACTGGCACGGCCATATCTTCGTCTGGGCTCATAGCCTGCGCGATGGCCACATGGCCGTTGAGCATCATCTCCAGACCGGTTTGCCGCCGAACCGCGTCCAGCTTGACGCCAAACCGTTCGATGGTGACACGGTAAAACAGCGGCATCCCGGATTCGCCGATCTTCTTCCGGCACATCGAACACGTCGCATGCGCCCGTAGTTCTCGTTCTTTCATTTCGGCCACTCCTATGCTCGCTGTCTCGCCTCTGCAAAATATGGGTTCGTCAAAAACTCCTTGAACGTGAGATCCGGATGGCAGTCTTTGCTGTCGAGAAACACCTCATAGACCCGTGCAGCCTTCGGCCTTCTCCGCTGCATGGCGCTCTGTAGCGCCGCGTCTTTGCCCTGTTCCGTTGTGGTGTACCAGTGATACCCGCTATGGCCGGCGTACTGACGCACCGCACCGAGACGCTCCAACTCCAACAGCGCCGGATCTCCAGGGTTCGCGCAGTAGTAGTTGCGATACGGCTCAATGCTTCGTCGACGCGGATCATCCACGCCGAGCATGTGTCGAAGAATACGAAGCTGCTCGCCAGATAGCATCATCGCGGCATCTCCCGCACGCGCAGATCCTTCGGCCACTCCGCCGGATCGCCGCCTTTGTTGTCACTGAGCTGGATACATACTCTCCGTGTATCCCACCGGACATGATCTGGCCAGCCATCAGACTCAATCGAATGATCAGGATCTGAATATGTCGGCCTACCTCCCAACTGCTTCACAAAAACCGGCACCGCCGCCGCTCGACACTGCTCCACGATCGAGCGAATCCACGCGACATCGCACAGCCTCGCGCCAGGCCCCGATTCTCCGCCGACAATGACCCAATCAAGGCCAGGTTCTATTCCGCACGAGTCATAGTATTCGGCCCCCGTACAGGTCCAGGCATATCGCTTGAGCACGTTGAGGAAATCTTGTCCCTCGGCGAGCAGCGCAGTATTTCGCACCTGTTCCAGATCCACCGGCCCCAGCAACGGCTCGGCACTCACAAACCGGATCGCCGCCGGCGTCTGCAACAGAATCGGGATCCGCTCGTCGGCCGTCTGCTGATCTTCGACAGAGACGCCGAGCCAGATATTCGGACGAGGCCACACTCCAGACTCAACCCCGCGATCGTCGGCAAGATGAAAGATTCGTCCGCCCGTAGAGTTGCGCTGCATAAAGTCGCGCATCCTCTCTGGCCGCTTCGTGAGTATTTGATACGTGTGCCGAGGAGTACGAGTCATAATCACAAACACGCTTTCGATGAACCATTCCGGCACCTCCTCGTGAAACAGATCGCTCATCGAGTTCACGAAGATCCGCTTGGGCTTCCGCCAGCGCAACGGCGCGTCCAGGACCTCTGGGACCAGCTTTATCTTCCCGGTCCACCGTGGCCCCTGCGGGCCCAACTCGGTCAGCCCCTCGTAGGGCATCCCCTCGCCACTGAACCGATGGGCCTGTTTCATCGCATAGCAATTTGCGCAGCCGGCGGACACCAGCGCACAGCCCCGCACGGGATTCCACGTCTCATCGGTCCATTCGATTGCCGTCGCCCGGCTCATAATCTGCTCTGCTCCTGTATCACCTTTTTCTTTTCCAATTTCGCGCCCCCCTACGCTGAGGGAAGACAGTCGGTCTAGAGTTGAAACCTGTAGAGATTTCACCCCCCCCCTACCCCCCTCAGGTATTTTTTCTCGCGGGCTGTCTTCGACTTGTGACACCAGCTGCACAGGCCCTGCAAGTTACTGTCGTCGTCACTACCACCGAGCCGACGGGGCAACTTATGATCCACCTCCTTCGTCGGTCGACCACACCGTGCGCAATACGGATGTGCCTCGATGAACTCCTTCCGTCGCTTCTGCCAGGCATAGCCGTAGCCGCGCTGCGCCGAGCTGCCCCGCCGATCGTCGTACAGCCGCGGGGTCGGCACCACCGGCCCAGGTTGTCGCGTGCGCTGGTGCGTTGGACAGGGACCAATCACCGGGCACCCGGCAACCGGACAGGGCCTGCCTGGCAATCTCGGCATCAGTTCACCACCTGTCGACGCGCACGCATCTCGATCACAAAGCTGGCCCAGTCACGCGCACCCGACACCAGCTGCCACAGCAGCTCACGATCGCCGTCCCAAATGCCGGGCATCGGCTGATACCGCGTGCCCTCGGGAAACTGCTCCACCCAGTCGAGAAACGCCTGCCGCTCGCTCTTAAACGCCCCGTAGGTCGAGAGCCTTGCGCGATGCTGGTGATACGCACAGAATCGTTCTCCGACCCGGCCGTCCGTGCGTCCGACGCCCGCCGGCACCCGGCACAGTTGCCCCGGCGACGCGATCCATTCGCAGAAGCGCCAGTTGCGATCGACCGTGCCGCCGACCACCAACGCCACCGCCTGCTCATAGCCGCAGACGCAGGTCCGCCCCGTCATGTCACTCTCGCACTTTGGGCATTGCATCAGCCGGTCGCTCCCACCTGGCCGAGATACTGCTCGAAATTCTCAGGACCGAAGAGTGTTTTCGGCCGCAGAAATTCTTTCATCTTCGCATCCGTCTCCCACCGCACCAACCGATTCCCCACCACCTGCCGCACCTGCTGCTCCGTGTAGCCTCGCTTGAGCAGCGCATGGACCATCCGCAGGCTCTTGGTCGGATCTTTGTTCGGGTGCCGTGCCGGGAAGCGCCGTCCGGTCTTGCGGTTGAGAAAATCCAGAATCCCTTCCGCAACGGACCACGAGGCATCTACGCCGTCCGGCTGACGAGCCGGACAATGTTCAGATGATTGTTCAGATGACTGTTCGGATGAAGATTTGGGTGCATGTGGTGCACCCTCCCCGTGCACCTGGTGCACCCTCCCCCGTGCATGTGGTGCACCCTCCCCGTGCACCTGGTGCACCCTCCCCCGTGCATGTGGTGCACCCTCCACCTCCAGCCGATAGAGGTTTGAATCCTGTCGAGCGGAGGCCTGAAACCGTGGAGAGACGGTGATCAGCTGACACTCGACCAGGTGTTTGATGGCCATCTGGATCGCCCGCCGTTTCCATCCCGTGCGGCGCTCCAAATCCTCCAGGCCAGGCCAGCAGTACCCGTCCTCATCGGCTCGATTCGCCAACGCCACCAGCACACTTTTGGGACACGGTTTCAGGTCCACAGTAAATGCCCACGTCATCGCCTCAACACTCATAGTGCCAACACCTCATTGCGCCACCACCACACAGCGGCTACAGAGATCCGCCGTAGCCCAGACACACCCGCCGTCACAGGCCCGATCTTCCGTGCAACCACACATCCGGCAGCGTGGCTGGCCGTCGTCCTCAAATCCCGGCATCCCCAGGTCCTCCAGATCGTCCATCTCCGGCCCGCACAGGTGTTCACACGCGAGCGCCTCTTCCGAATCATCACCCCAGAGCATATCGTCGATGTCCCCGCCACAATCACAGGCCTGGCCGCATTCCGGGCAGCTGTGCATTACGCCGCCTTGCCTTTCTTCCCCCGGCGCTTCTCGATCGCCTGCCCTTTCGCATTTCCCCTGCGGTTTTCTCTCCGGACTTCCTCCTCCTCCGCATCCTCTGCAGACGTCTGCACGGGCTTTGCCGGCAGAACTGACGACAGATCGATGCCGAGCGCCTTCGCCACCTTGGGAAATTTCTCATACGCATCCCACTGCCGCACCTGATTGCCGATGGCCAGAGCTGCCAGATACCGGATCAGGTCATCAGCTGTGGTCCCGCGCTTCAGCGAAGTCTTGGCGCGCCCCCAACCACTCAAGGGCTCAATCAACAAATCGGCGAGCGGCCCGGTCGCCTTCGTCGAGATGGTCTTTAGCTTGAATTCCACGACTGTCATGATCGCGGGCAAGAGCTTCGTCCACTCCGCACGCTTCCGCTGCTCTCGCTCGTAATCCTCTTGCTGTTTCTTTTGTTGCGCCTCACGGGAGGCATCGACCTGTGCCCGTTCCTCCGGCGTCGCCTTTGCCCGTTTCTCCCGGGCCTTGATCTCGGCGCCCCAATGCACCGTGCAGCGGTCTTTGTTGATGCAGACCTGGAACGCTTGCCCTTGTCCATGGCCAGACGCGATGACGCCGAGCACCGATCGCTCGCACGTCTTGGATCCCTCTTGCCCATCGGCCCGCTTCCACGCGCGTTCCCCGTACACTCGAGTATCGCCTGCCTGGCGGACTTCATCGCTCGCCAGATATTCCCGCGTGATTTCGATGATCTTCTTCTTGCCCTCCGTCGCCTCTGTCACCTTCTCCACGGTCTCGGGGAAGAGAAAACTATCGGCCTTCGTCGCATTGAAGCGGATATGGCGCTTGATCCACGATTCCAGCTCGCGCACGCTCACCGCCTTGTAGTCCGGCTCGTCGCGGCCGTCATCCTCCGCATAGAGATCATGCGACACCTGCAACAGGCCTCCATCCTGGTACGTGTTGGCCTTCGTCCCGATCACCTGTGCCTGCTGCTCAGGCGTGAGCCGCGCCAGCAGGATCGCGTGCCCCGCCTCGATCTGCCCCGCCCAAAACAGCCCGCGCGCCTCTTTGTTAAGCTGCAAGAGCTTCACGCGATCGTAGACATACTTGTCCGACCGCCCCACCTTCTCGGCGATCCGCTCGACGCTCATCTTGTACGGCGCCGCCAGCAGCATCTCGTAGCCCTTCGCCTCATCGAGCGGATGCAGGCCTTCACGCTGCAGGTTCTCAATGTTGAGCACCTCCATGAACTCCTGATCGCTCATCTCCCGCACGAGACAGGGCAGCACCGACAGCTTCGCCAATTTCGCCGCCCGGTACCGGCGATGCCCGGCGGCGATTTCGTACCGCGGCGCCTTCGGTGTGGAATCCGGATCCGGCCGCACGATCAGCGGCGTCAGAATGCCGACCTGGCCGATGTTGTCGGCCAACTCCTTCAGCTTCGCCTCGTCGAAATGCCGGCGAGGGTTATGCACTGACTCGCGCACGGCCTGACTATCGATCTCCGCATACCGGTACCGCGTGGTCTCCATAGGCGTCACACCCTCCTGATTGACACTCCGGATGTCATTCATCGCATCTCCTTCGCAGTGGTTTTTGAAAAGCGGGCGTGTTTCAGCTTCGCCAGCGTGAGGATGGCAGGCTTCACTTCCGGCGCGGCCTGGTCGTAGTGCGGCCCACGGTGCCCATTCAGAAATGGCAACAAGGCACGCGGGATCGCCACCCAATTCGACGGGTCCGTATTGAGCCGGTTCCCGTCGCGACATTTCAGGCAGTGTCCATCGGGAACGGGGCCATGATGCTGTTCCCACAGATATCGGTGTTTGAGCATGTACCGGCGTCCGAAGCCTGTATGCGGGTTGGTTTCTGCCACGCTGATTTCGACATAGCCATCGATTGTCACGCGCTCATGGCCGAGAAATTTTGTGTTGTGGGGTAATTCGCCCTTCTTGAATTGGGTCTTCGCGCTGTTAGGATGATAGGGCATCCGCTGCCCCTTATTGGCTGGCGCGTGGCCTTTGGGGAAGCACCCGGTGCGGCCGGTGGTCCAGCCGTTTCTCGTGCACAGCGCCTTGAAATTGTCGAGACTGATGTCCGTGCGCCTAAATCGCTCACAGAACGCGGCATGCGCCGCACGGCGCGGCAGAGCTGCATAATCCTTGATCCAGGCCAGTTCCTCGGGCGAGTACGGAATAGTCCGGCCTCTCATTTCTTGGGGCCCTCGATGACCTTGGGGTCACTCCCCACCATCGGCAACATGTGCTCGAATTTGCCTGTTCCCCCGTATTCAGCGAGCAGCTCCGCGCCCCGCAACGCGATGGTCGCGTTCGAGATGATCTGCTCACTCACCTTCACCATGGCATCGGTCCGGGTGACCTCTTTGGCGATTTGCTCCGGGGTCATGCTCTCGTCGTTCAGCCGTTCCAGCTGCTCGAACAAATGATTGTTCAGATCGATCAGTTTATTCTTCACCGCAGCCCCCAGATGATCGACGAGTTGATCGCCACCGCGCCGAGAAAGTAGAGCACATAGGGCCAGTGGCCTTGCCAGGCATACGCCAGCATCGAAGCCACATTCAGCGCCAGACTCACCGTCACCACCCAATCCCCGAGCCGCATTCCGCGCCCCTCCTACATCCCCTGAATCGCCGTCATCACCGTGTCGATCTCCTGAATCTTGGCCGTCAACGTCTCACGCTGCGAGACCAGCGCCGACAGTGCCTGTGATTTCCAATCGGTCCCGCTCCCGTTCAGCGCCTTCTTGGTTTTTTCCCGATACTTGAGATTGTTCCGCAGCGATTTCTGGTAATGCCGCTCGCACTGCGTCGAATCGTCCCGCCTCGGCTTCTTGCAGCCCGCCACGCCACACCGTTCCGACGCCGCGTCCTCGCCAGGCTGAGCCGTGCCCCCCCCTGTACGCTTCTTGGCCCAGATGTCCTTCATGCGCTGCTGGTGTTTGGCACGGGCTTCCGGAGTCCACTTCCCCATCGTTCCCCCTTCCTGTTGCAGCTCAGGCCCCACCAGCGGCTCGCTGTGAGCCGCAACCGCTTGAGGCCGCGCCACCTGCTCCGGCGTCCAGGATCTCCCACAGGCCACACACTTGGCATAGGCCGCATCGTCCGCATCCGGCAGCAACAGCCCCGCGCAGCGGGGACAGCTCAGTCCTCCGGCCATATCGCACGACTCCGCCGCGCACTCCGAATCGGCTCCCCCACCACCGTCCCGCGCCGGACAGACCGGAAGTTGCCCTTGCAGCGATTGCATTGCCGGTGATCCGGCCCCGTCGAATGAAACCAACACTCACAGCCCAGACACCGGCGCAACGTCGTCGCCTGCTCACTCAAGAGCAAGACCCGATTCGCGCGAATCGCCCGATCCACCGCCCGATCCGTCACCGGCATGCTAGCCTCCGGACCCGTGGGCATCATTCGAAAACATAGTCGATTGCCCCGTGCGCACATCGAGCGCCAGCCGGTTGATCTCTTTCAAAATCGCCTGCTCGCGCATGCCGAAGTCTTTCAGCGTTTCCTTCCGCTGATCCTTCAGCGCCGCCAGCATGTGGATTTGCCGGGCTAATTCGCGTCCCAAATGTTCCGTCGTCATCCCCATGCTCACCCCCTCCGTTTGTCAGCCGTTGAGTGACGCCCCGCCCAGCGATCCGCCCCGAGCATAGAGCCGAGGCCAAACAACACCACGAACACCAACACCACAATCCACCCCGCCAACAGCCACCACAGCACCGGCTGATCGTGCACACAGCCGAAGAGCGACATCATGGCGTCAACACCCCCTGGGCTTTCTTATATTTATGAATTCGCTCAGCATCACACAGGGTGCATGTTTTGCTGAGAATATGCTGATGCATCCATTGCCCAACCTCCACGACAGCCGGACTGTATTGGTCTATGAATTTGCACTTTAGACATTGGATATGTACCACCTCCTCCAGCAGCGCCACGCGCTGGGCGGCGAGGAGGGTTGCTAGAGATGTAATGTCGCCCATCAATGGATAGCGCCCGTTCAATGACGCTGCGTTGCAGAGTCCTCTTTCAGTCAGCCACTCTCGCGCCACCTGCTCCAGCGCGGCCTGTTGTGATGGGGTCATGGCGTCAACACCCCCGCTTGCAGACAGCGCCGCAAGAGCGCAATCGTCGACCGCGCGCCGTTCTTGTTCCGGATGCGCCGCATGTGATCTTTGATTGCCTGATGCGAACACCCCAAGCCACCCGCCACTTCTTTCGGCGACAGCCCATCCCACAGCCCCCGCACCACCTGCCGATCACGCGGCGTCAGATTTGGAGCGACACCACTCATCAGCGTCGCGCCTCCGCCGCCAGCGCCAGCCGCAGCAATTCCCCGATCACCAGCTCCTGCGAGATGCCAAAGCGATTCATCCGCTGGCCGAGCGCGTCGGCCCAGGCCAGCCGCTGCCCCTGATCCGGCACCTGTGCCAAAAGATCCGCACAGGCGAACGACCAGTGGCGCAGGCGAGGCAAATCGGATAAGCGCAGCTCCGAGGCCTCGCGCTCCAAATCTTGCAGACAGACGTACAAACAATCCCCCGGCTGAATCCGCCGCCGCTCCTCAATCTGCTCCATCATGTCCTCCACCAGATGAAGACGCCCATCGCCACCAGCCACCATCGAAAAGCGAGTCCATAATCAGGCCGCATTTCTTCTCCCGCCATAAGAGGCCAGTCGCCAGTCGCAAGTCGCCAGAGCGGAAGCGCGATGCCGCCGCCGACGGGTTTCATGCATCGACGGCGGGATCACGACGCCGCTTCTGCGTACGGCGTGCGGGATGGCCTCCCGCCGGGCGAACCATCACCACCACACGAGCAGCAGCGAGACAATCACCAGCGCCCCCAGCAGCCCATGCGCCAGCCGCTCACCGCGCTCGGTGTCGTCCGTGAGCACCTGCACCACCTCTTCAATCTCCGCTCGACTCACGTTCCACCTCACCAATCCACTTGTCCCTTGAACCTTGCCCCTTGATCCCCTCACCAGACGAACAGCAACGCGCCCACCGCCACCCCGATCAGCGCCAACCCCACCGCCCCGATCGACTCGCGCACCGGACACCACGCCGCCCGATGCCGATTCCGCCGTGGCACACAGCGCACCAGCGTCGCCCCCAGCAATTCCGTTCGTTCAGCCATGGATTGCAGATCCTCCCAGATACTGATTCAACAGCCGCGTCATGCCGATCCGCGCCAACCGATTCGCCAGCGACTTCCGGACGTTCCCCGCAATCACCAATTGGCGTTTACGGGCAAACAGCCTGACCCCGCTCCGGATATGTGAGCACTTCAAACATTGTGGCGACTCATTCGCCTGCTTCGGTTTCCCGCATCGCACACAGCGCATATCCTTGCCCCTTGCGCCTTGAACCTGGTCCCGTCACCACCATCCCGACAACGGCACTTCAATCCCACCGCCCACCGTGGTCAATTGGCTGGACGGTGGATGGTTCGACTCTGACAACGCCTGGAGCAACTCGACTCCCACACGCAGCGTCACCCCTCGATAGAGGTCGTACTTCACGCCGCCCCCTACGGTGAATCCGATGAGGGTGCCCGTGAACACGTCATGCGACCGGCCACGACTTTGCTTCGACAGCGTGTGCTGCGCCCCGAACAGGCCGACCGAGGCATACGGCTCAAGCCCGTGGAAGGAGTAGAGCGCCTTGTACGCGCGGAGATACCCGCCCTCGATATGGTCCACAAACGTGTAGCTCTTCGGCTTCACACCGTGCCCATCGAGCCAGGCCTCTCCGTGTGCCATCACCTGCGTGTAGTGTTCATCGGAGACCCATCGTCCTCCGACTTCCACGGAGCCAAGATTCATGTAGCCCATCTCCACGGACCACCCGCGCGTGACCCACAGATCCGCTCCGGCCGTGATCCGGCACCCGATACCAGCACCCCAGGCCATCGCATCCCCGTTAAACTCGGAACCTCCGGTGATGAGATCCTGTTTCCAGGTGCCATCGACCGCCGGTCTGGCAAAGAAGTTGTGCCGCAACTCCCCCGCCAGATAGCATTCGGCCTGTGACCAGCCCGGCACCGCCAGCACACTCAGCAAGCCGAACAATACAATCAACGTCCGCATGGTTCCCCCTCGTTCATGAGCCGCGTGATGCACGCGCGCCCCGGTCGATCGCCACCAAATGCAGGCCGTCCTGCCAGCCCTGCTCAAACCGCTGCTGCAGATACGGATCGCGCGTGTAGGTAAAACAGGCCTGGCCGAGCTTCGCCGCGCGCAGGCCGATCCCTTCTGCCCGCTGCCCCAATTCCAGCCGATCGCACTCGGCAATCCGTTCATCAATCGTCATAGTTCCTCACCTTCGCCACTCGCGACTAGGGTCCGCCAGCACCAGAACCAGGGGAACTCCCAGGTTCGCTGGGCAAAAAAAGCGCTGGCCCGCCGATCCCCTTGCCCCTTGAACCTTGTTCCTTGAACCTTGCACCGTGCATCACCGCACCCTCCGGATCGGCCGAGCCGTCCACGTCCGCGCCATCTCGCGCAGATCCGCCAGCGCCGTCGGATCGACCACCCGCACGGGCCGTCGCATCGGCACCGATCGAGCCTCGCGTGCACGCAGCCACACTTCCACGTCCGGCAGGCGATATCGCCGCCGTGAATTCACCGTCACGGCCGGCGGCAGCCCGCAGGCCACCAGCCGGGCGAGCGTGCGGCGCGAAACCTTGAGCGCGGCGCAAAGATCATCAGGGGTGAGGAGTTCGGCAGCGGTGAGATTCATCGACGTGCCTCGCCGTCCGACGTTGGCGCACAGTGTCTGACAATGTCGGATTGCTCACCAGCCAGCACGGGCCTAAGATCGCGGTAGTAATCAGCACGGAAGGCCAGAATGCGGGCAAATTCATTTTCTAACGCACCGAGCACCACATCGTTCAGTGAACAGTTCCGACGGGACGCCGCATCCAGGCAATCCGACAGGAGTTCTCCTGGAATCCGAATCGTCATGCGCTCATCCAACACTGGACGCGGCATCAAAGACCTCCTGCGGCAGCAAGCGCCGCCGGTTGATCGCGCTCAAGGCCGTCTTTTATGAATCGACGAATTACTTGCGCACGGCTCAGCGATTCACGCTCAGCAATGGAGTCAAGGACCTCCACTTCCGCATCAGACAGTCGAAAAACGACGTTACGATCTTTCAGTTGTCGCCTCGTTCGCATGATTGCAATGTAATCAAAGGAGCTACGCATGTCAACACAAAAGAATGCTTTGCAATCATTGAATATAATCAATGACTTGGCTACACTTGGCTGCGTGAGTACGAACAAAGAAGAGACGATATCAGTGCGGGTTGACCCGGAGACGATGCGCGCGCTGGACGAGCGGGCCATTCAGCACGACATTTCACGAGCAAGATTGATCAGACGATACATCCAAGAAGGCCTGCGAGCAGATACACAATTAAACACTAATACAAAATACTTAGACGCCAAAGTTACTTCCTTGTCGCGTGATGTGCAGGCCATGCGAGAAGAACTCGCGAAATATGTACGGCCAGAAACTTCGAGCAGTCAGCTGCCAGATCATCAAAAAGGGGGCAAGAAGAAATCGTCGGTTGGATAGACCGGTCCGGCAGCCCCAGGCGGGCCGTGCGCTGGTCAAACGGACTCTGGGAGATTCAACCAGTCGGTAGGATACCAAAGTAGCGCGTGGCTGAGCACCTGGCGCATTAGCCAGCTCTATTCGCATTCCGAGTGATGAACGTGGTAGAGTAGCGCCCGTCGCCAACCCAGAAAGGAGCCTCGATGACGCTGCGCATACTCCTCGGCTTCTCACTGGCACTCCTCACAGGGTGCCTCAACATCGATACGCATCTCGCTCCCGTCAATCCAGCCGTCAAGCCCACGTTGATCGGGGAGGAATGCACGCCCATCGTGTTCGGCATCGGGGTAGGAACCAGCACCGTCGAGACCGCACTAAAAAATGGAGGCCCCCCGGCTCAGCGCCATGGAAACTACATCAATCCGATCATTAAGCCGATCCGGGCCATCCACTCCATTGCACTCAGCGATCAGTACCTGTTCGGATTCGGCCAGCGATGCATCGTCGTCACGGGTGAGCCATGAACAGAATGCCGCCACTATTCCTCATTCCATTCGCGATCCTGCTTCTATCTGGCTGCGCCAATCGCTCAACGCTGATGCTTCCGTCGGCTGGGACCTGGACGGCGGACACTGTCCTGCTCGGCCCGGTCGTCGCCTGCCGAGGCGGCAATAGCGACTTTTCTGAGCATCGTCAGGAATGCAACCAGTGGCCGCTGTCGATTCCCAGCCTGCCCCATCACGAGACACACCATGCCGAGCTGCGCACCAAAGCCGCCAACCAGTATCAGGTCGATGTGAGCACCATTGTCCTGAAAGAGATCGAGGTCACCTACAACGCCGAGCTAGTCGGCACCATCCGTGGCTGGAAAGCCACCGCTATCGCGGGGAAAAATATCCCATTAAATAAGTGACTGGATAGGGCTAGGCATGCTGCTCCTACTCACATTGCTGATCGTCATGGCACTCAGCGCCACAGCCGACGCCGCCGACTCAGCCGAGGCCTGCCGACAGAAATTGATTCAAGCGCAACAGATTGAGGTCCTTGTCGATCTCGATTGGAAGCCACCCAAGGAACCCAAAGTCGTTGTCGGCTCCACGTTCCCGCGGATGCCGTTCGATGCGAAAGAGGGATTCGCGCGCACCGTGAATTGCTTTCTTCTTGCGGACACAGACCGATTCGTGAATTTTGACATCCTCGACCATCTCAATCATCGCGTGCTCGGCCGCTGGGAATATGGCCGCCTGAAGATGAAATAGGCCATGCCCCCCACCACCCGTAGCCTCACCCGCCGCGTGAATGTGCACGGCGAGATCCGCTGGCACGTGCGCATGGTCGTCATGGGCAAGCGCGTGCGGTTCGGCCCGCTCGGCGGCTTTCCCACCATGGCCGAGGCCATCCGCTTTCGCGAGGACGCCAAAGCCCGCCTGCGCCTCGGGACGTTTTTCCCCGAGCAATTCAAAGCCACCGCCCTGCCGCTCCGCACCGTCCTCACCCGCGCGGACACCCCCACCACCCAGGCCGACCGAAAAAACACGCGCGCCTATCAGACCTTCTGGCTCGACCGCGCCGGCCATCTGGACGCGAAGCAACTCCCCGCCTCGCTCATCGACGACGCCCGCGCCGCCCTCAGCGCCCGGAAGCTGAGTCCGCAGACCATCCATCACTATCTGAAATATCTCCGGCACGTGCTGAACCGGGCGAGACGCGACGGCGTGATCGACACGAGCCCGTTCGATCGCGCGCCGTTGCCCGCCGTGCACAATCTGCGCGTGCGCGCCTATGCGCCGCAGGAACGCCGGAAAATATTGAAGGGGTTATTCAAACAAGGAGACGAATGGCGGGACGCCGCCGAGCTCGCCGGACTCACCGGCCTGCGCTGGACCGAACAATTCACACTCGACAAACGCCACATCGATCTCAAGCAGGGCCTGATTCATCTGCCAAGCACCAAAGCCGGCCGGCCACAAATCCGATTGGTCAGCCGCCGCGCCCGGCAGCTGCTCGCCCAGCAGATTGCCCGGCATCGGAACAGCCGCTGGCTCTATCCCAACCAGACCGCCACCGGCCCGATCGACTATGCCAATTTCAGAAAACGCATCTGGCTCCCCGCCTGCCTGGCCGCTGGAGCGACGAACGCCAGATGGAACGACTGGCGGCACACCTTCGCGAGTGATCTCACCATGGCGGGGCATTCAGACCGCACCGTGGCCCATCTCCTGGGGCACACCAGCACGCAAATGGTCGCCCGGTACGCCCACCTGAGCGAGCCGCACCTGCGCGAAGCCGTGGAAGCCATGGCCAACAAATGGCCAACAAGCCAACTGTCCAAACCCGCCAAAAAACGCTAACCGCTTGTTTTCTATGGTGCGCCCGGTTGGAATCGAACCAACGACCCTCAGCTTAGAAGGCTGATGCTCTATCCGACTGAGCTACGGGCGCACTTCTGAAATTTCAGAGACTTGTGAGCTTGCCCCTTCGA
>JALHMZ010000009.1 GCA_022843785.1 Nitrospira sp. | reverse complement strand
GCGCGGAGATCAAGCGGGTGCAGGCCATGTTCAACGATCGGCCACGGAAAATTCTGAACTGGCACAGCCCAGCTCATGCTTTTCACCAACTGTTGCGCTAGGATCTTGAATGCACACTGGAACCTTTTTCTGCCCCAGACAGGTAAGTTAAAGACCGAGCGGCAGAAACACAATAGCCAGCGGCTTCGTATGAGCGTTCAATGATTCCTGAAACATTTTTCTGCCCCGGCCTCTTTCATTTCCGCACAACAGCGGCGCGTACACTCCGGTGACGGTGCAGCAATCACTCCTAAACAATGACTCCCGACGCTTTGTCTTCTCGCAAACTGACCCCATGCTTCTTATTCGCGCCGCTCCGGTGGAATAATGGATTAGCGGACTCACGGTTGCCGGTGGTCGCGAACCACGTCGAGAATCTGGGGTTGTTTCATTTTCAAAGCTTCAATCATTCGTCGCCCATCATATGTCCATGCGTAGCCGACGGTTGGCAAATAGGTAATACGCAGGGCACCGAGTGAAATTAGCTGGCGGATTGCCAAGATGTGGTCAAGTCCTGTCAGTACCTCGCCCATGGTTTTCGCCGGCAGCCTCATGTCAATGAAATCAGCCCGTTCGTATTGCGCGACTACGTCGATTGTCGCTGTGTCGAGAGAGTTGGCCATCTCTTCTGCACGTTCAAGTGTGTGCTGTTGGCAACTTGCAATCGCCGCCGTCAGTGCGTCAGAAAGTTGGGCAAATCTCCTTTCACCAACGGCTGTGCCCTCAGACATGCGATATTCAATTGGCCACCTGTGCTGAAGAATATCAAATGGGAGGTGATTAGCCTTTCCATACTTCTCGTTTATGACCAAGATTGTTCGCTCCCACCCTACCGATCGCGCCGCGTATCCAAGCTCAATCAAAACGTTGGGATTCGGGCTGAGCTTGCCCGAATCAGACTTGGCCGTGAACGTCAGATCCGCGACAAATATTGCACAGTCTCGAATGCGCCTAAAGATTGTTTCAACGATGTTCGGGGTACCAGCGACCCCACCTGTGTCACTTTCTGGCCGCGGTGAGGACTCCAGGGAAACGGATACTTCAGCAGTCGCCGTAGCACGTTCCAAGGCATTCCAAATGAACGTCTTGTTTTGGTCAGAGGGCGTATCCAACTGCCAGGCAAAGAATACTGTATGCGCCATGGTTGATTCGCAAGTACCTCTCGGATTATGCGCCTAACGGCCCTGCGGCTCACCGGCGGGCGCGGAGCAATCGGAGGATGTGCAGCGACTGTCCAGTGCAGTCGCTGGTTAGGTACGCGCTTCACGTCCGAGCCACGAGCGTCAGCCGCGGGGCCGTTCGGGGACGCAAAGCTTCGCCCGAACGCCGAGCTTCAGCGGGAGGGCCGTCCGCAGGAAGCACTGGATGCTACTAGCCTTCCCCTAGTGGGTTCTTAAGCGCGCTCTCGAGGATTGCCGCACCTGCTTCCGGCCCTTTCTCAACGACCTTATCCATTAACATCTTAGCTTTCTGCTTCCAGTAGGAATCTGGAACCTTCGCATAGGGTAACGATGCTCTCAGAAGATCCAGGTCGTACAGTCTGTGCTTTACCCGATACTTCAGACGTAGATCCGTACGGTCGCACCCATGCCCATCGAACCCCTCGATGAATCCATGCCCTTCAATGTTGTTGTTTAGGAATGTGAGTGTCTTTGCCTGAAGAATTGCGTGCGTCTTCATTTTGTCTTCGCCGTCGGCAAAGACTTCACTCTGCTTCTGCTTGTCGAAGGGCTGATCCTCAATCTGCGCGACAGCAAGCAACCATGCAGTCCACTCGAGGTAGAGCTTCTCAAGTTCTTTCAGGACCCAATCACGGTTTGGATTCGAGAGAGCAAGGTGTACGGTCTGCTTCATCTGTCTGGCATCCAACTATGTTTAGGCCAATCCGCACAAGAACCGGATCTGCGGAATTCTGTCCGTATAGCACACCACTTCGGTTTGTGGACAATACGCCAGGGCCATTGCCGTTTCAATAGGAAGGGATGGCAAATGTGGCGAGCCGACGCCATTGAAGCAGGACAGGCCCTCGGTATACAGTTGCGCACTATGTCGGAACGATTTACCAAACTGGTCGGCCTCATGGCGACGCTTCGCGCCGTCAACGGGTGCCCCTGGGACCGGAAACAGACCCATGACTCGTTGAAGCCCTACCTGCTGGAAGAGACCTACGAAGTCCTGGAGACCATCGATCAACACGATACTTCGAAGCTGCGGGAAGAACTGGGCGACGTGCTGCTGCAAGTCATCTTCCACAGCCAGATTGCCACTGAAGCCGGAACCTTTACCGTTGACGATGTGCTCGACACACTTGCCGATAAACTCGTCCGCCGGCACCCCCATGTCTTTGGAACAGACTCCGGAGCCGCCCCCCTTGCGAATGGCGAACAAGTGTTGCACCAATGGGAGCAGATCAAACGAGCCGAGCGGGAAGCCGCCGGAGGCACGCAGTCTGCGCTGGACGGCGTGCCCAAAACCCTGCCGGCCTTGTTGCGGGCCTATCAAACGCAAGCCAGAGCCGCACGGGTCGGATTCGATTGGCCGCACAACGCCGCAGGCCTCGAACAAATCTTTGGAAAAGTGGCGGAGGAAGTCGGTGAGCTGCAGGAAGCGTTGGCGGAAACTCCGGCCGGGACTGAGTCGGCGACGAACCAGTCCGATAGGGACGCCGCCATTGAATCCGAATTGGGAGACATTCTATTCTCGCTCGTGAATCTCGCGCGGTTTGTGAAGGTCAACCCGGAAGAAGCGCTTCGCGGCTCCACAAACCGCTTCATCGACCGGTTCCACCTCGTGGAAGCGCAAGCCGCGGAGAACAGCACGCCGCTGACGGACATGACGCTGGCTGAAATGGATCTCCTATGGGAAAAAGCGAAGCAACGACTTGCCCGGCCTGTCGAGACTGAACCGGAACAGGCGCGGACCAGCCCTCAGAAGGACGTCCCGCTATGAGCGAGAATCAGGGGCCTTACCAGGAAGGCAAACGCGCCGGCCTCCACCCCTTGGTCGTGGTGTTCGGCATTCTGTTGGGCTTGTGGCTGTTCGTCGCGCTGATCGTGCCGAGTTCGCGCAACAAACAGGCGGCCGGAACCGAAGGTCCCGCTGTCTCGGCAATCGAAGATCCGGACGCCGCCCCCGTCATCTTCAAAATGCAGACGATCATTCTGGAGATGAACGCCGTCGGGCTGGTCGTCCCGCCGCAAGCGACGGATAGTCAAATCGCCGGCCTTTTGAAACAACTCAAACAGGACCGGCTCGCCGGCAGCCTCGGCGACCAGATCCCCGCCACCACCCCGGGCCATACGCTCGGCAACCATGCGATTGCCGACATCTACATTTTCTCCGACAAGCAATTTGCGGAAGCCGATACCATCCGTACCTTGACCAGAGGCGCCCATGCGCCCGGCACTCTTTATCCTGGCGCCGTCCCGTTTGAAGTGGCGATGGAGGCAGTTCGAGGCCATTACCGGATCGACTTGAACGACACCGGAAGCCCGGATACCGGAGCCCTCGGCTTTGCGGATGAATCGGGCGTCCACTCCAAGCATTACCGGCGCATTTTTTAAGCCACACTCGTCTGGACGTGCATTTCTTGTCCACCATGGCACAGCCTATCGGCTTGGCTTTCAAGCGCAAGACAGCACTCGAATAACCTGATATACTTCCTTCAAATAATCCTGTGACTATACGATATGGCCAAGCAAGGTTATCCTGGACTCGTACAGGTACCTCCGAGCGATCGACAGATATTCAGACGTCGATTGATGCGTTGGTCCTTTGTCCTCATCGCGGTGATCTGGGGCGCCTCAGCAATCACCGCGTGGCGCGCCCCATCAAATCACAACACAGACTGCCAAGTCGGTACCGGCCCGGAGCTCTCTTCAGCAATCCAAGAGAACTGTAGCCCACCGGGACCATCCGTTGCTGCAGCACCAGTCCCTCCTTCTCAGGCTGCGCTCCCCATGACGAACGTATCACCGAGTGCACGCTCACTTGAGCCACAGCGTGCCAAGTCTATGCCTGCCCCGATTGCCAAGCGGTCGGCCACACCGCCCGGCACAACTCACGTATCAAAAGTCACTCCGTCCAATCCCCCTGTCAATCCTCCTGCAACTCCCCCCACTGTCGCAAACAGCCCCATAGTTCCGACTCTGCCGCCTCCGACACCTCCACAAGAATATGCATCGGTCGCGAAGCACACAGTCGAATCGCCGACACTCAGTTCCAACCCTGATATCCGCCTGGCCGAACAGGGCGACGCATTTGCCCAGTATCGCGTCGGCCGTTTTTACGCAAAGCAGGATGGACTGGAGGCTCCGGAATCGGCGCATTGGTACAGGAAAGCCTTTGACGGACTCCGACGCCTGGCAGAAGACGGCAACGGAGAAGCGATGCACGTGCTGGGCGTCATGTATGCGTTTGGGCGCGGAGTACCGAAGGATAAAGACCAAGCCCGGCACTGGCTGACGCAGGCCACTGAGCATGAGGTGACAGCAGCCCGCCACGTACTTGTGAGTCTAGGGAACCGTCCACCCGCAACCGTGGTTCGCGAGCCGCAGGCCTTCTCCTCTCATTGAAAGGAAACGCCGATCGCATCGGGGCGTGAGAGGGGCGATGCGCAGCTAAATTCCAACCCGCTTCCGAATATCCTCCCGAATCGCAGCCTGATCTGCCTCAAACAACCCTTCGAGCTTCACAAATAAATTCGCCAACGGACCGACAAACGGCGCCACCATCACATCGCGCCTCGCGGCTAACATCCCTTCGGCCTCGGCGATCCGGACCTTCCAATCGGCAATCGTTCGTGAAAGGATTTTATTGGTCATCAGCTGCTGCCCGGGAGATCCCGCGGATGGACCCAGGAGCCGCGCCTTCAGCACGTCCAGTTCGTCCGGGATCGAGATCTTCACGCGCACGCCATGCGGCGTCGACCAGGTCGAGCGCTGGATCGAATAGTCGTACGAAAAGACCGGCTCTCGCGGCTCGCGAAACGGACCGCTGACATCGGAAATGACTAATTTTCCATCCATCGATTGCATAGTTCGATCAGAGACCGAGGCACGAAAGATTGAGTCGCCCGCGAGTCACAGGCGGGCACCAGTAGTAGCCGCCGGTCAGAGGCCGGGAGAAGGTGAACAGGCCGTCGACAATGCCGTCGTCGAGGCCGGCCATGCGCCGCAGGACCCGTTCGAACCGGTCCAATGACTCGACATAGGCCATGAACTCCAGCCCCTGTTCGTGGGCCGCGGCCCATGGCATCGAGCGGCGCAGCATGAACGCCGGTGGATCGTAGCTCTCCTGGGCACTCCGTTTCACATGCGCCGAGGCCGGCGCTGTGGCGATCTCCGCGTTTGTGTCGGCTCTCCGACCGATGATCGCATCGCGCTGCGTCCGTGGCAGCGACTGAAAGAGCTGCAGGTCATGGGCCCAGCGCTGAACCGCCACGAAACTCGACCCTGCCAGGCCTTTGCCGCTGGAAATCAGCGCGGCGGCGATTGCAGCGGCCCTGCGCGGATTCTCCGTACCGTCCTCGTATCCGCTCAAATCTTTCCCCCCTGCGTACAGGAAGGTGTCCATCGCATCCTCAAGCACGAACGCACCCGCGACAAGAGAGCGAATCTCCATAGTGGCGTCAAAAGTCGCCGTGCGGTCCCGGTTGCGGAGAAACATCCACAGCGCTTGCTGGGTCGAAGGAATAGGGCCGGCCGGCGCCGTCATCTCGGGGAATGCACGTAGTCCGGGAATCGTCCGGCCAAGAGCGCGTACGAGCGGCTCGCCCACACCCATGACACCCCAGCTCGTCGAGAAGCCCTTGCCGAGCTTTTTCAAGGCTGCCGCCACATCGGCGCCAGGTGCAATCCGAAAAACCAGCGAGCGCCCGACAGGCAACGGTGCGGCAAGAATACCGGGTTGGGACAGGCTAGGCTTCATAGGACAGTCTCACCGTGGAGCAGGATTATAGCAGAAATGGACTCTTTGGATTTTCGACATGCTATAGCCAGACGCGAATCATCCACGAAACCTGCCCCATTGGATACATCAGAGCGTCTCGATGCGAACGACTTTCCGCTGAACAGTCTTCCATTGCGCGCGCTCCACGCAACCTCGTAAAATACCCCACCTGCCATGGATACCGTCACCCGCATTAAAACCAAGACCCCGAGTCCGTACAAGATCACGGCGATCGAAACCGACACGCATGACACGAAGACCTTCCGGTTCGAACTGCCCGGCGACGCCATGCTGGACATGCTCCCCGGCGACTTTCTGTATGTCCATGCCACAATCGCCGGCAAATCGGTGAAGCGTGCCTACACACCTTCCTCACTGCCCGGGGTAACCGGTTTTTTTGACCTCACCGTGAAACGCTATGCAACCGGTGTCATCTCCGCATACCTGCACGATCAACGGATCGGCGATACGGTGCTCATCAGCGGACCGAACCAGGGCGGCCATTGGATGGATGGAATGGCCAAGCGAGTGGGATTCGTGGCGGGAGGCACCGGCATCACCCCGATGATTGCCATCATC
Source organism: Nitrospira sp. (assembly GCA_022843785.1). Taxonomy (GTDB): domain Bacteria; phylum Nitrospirota; class Nitrospiria; order Nitrospirales; family Nitrospiraceae; genus Nitrospira_D. Next base: position 154,363 of record JALHMZ010000009.1, on the reverse strand, counting down.
CGCTGGATTCTCACCAAGCGAATCGATGCGGAACTCTTTCTGATTTTTGCCAATAAAACCGAAGCGGACATTATTCTGAGAGAAGAATGGAGCCGGGCCGTGCGGGAATACCCGAACTTCCACTGCCATCATGTACTCGAACAACCGCCTTCCGGATGGCCGGAAGGAACAGGACGGGTCACGGTCGACATTCTTCGCCGGCATCTTCCGGCTCCCGGTTCCGACACCTGCGTTTTCCTCTGCGGTCCCCCGCAGATGGTCGATGCCCTCGAAGCGACGCTCAAAGAACTTGGCTATCCGGAACAGGCCATTGTGCTTCCCTAAGTTGCTCCGCGCAGCACACTGCGCAACACCTCAATGAGCCGGCTGACCCGTGAGATAGCTCATGACCTTTCCGGCAGCAACCGCGCCGTCGCGAATACAATCAGGAATCCCCACGCCTCGATAGCCCGCGCCGGTCAGGACCAAGCCGGGATATCGGCTGAGGGCCGCGTCGATTTGTACCAGACGGCTCAGATGCCCCAGCGTGTATTGCGGCATCGCCTTCCACCAGCGATTCACTTCGACGTAACTCGGTTCCGCCGTGATTCCACACAGCGTTGAGAGTTCCGCACGAACTCGAGCAATCAACTCATCGTCGTCCGACTGAAGAATGGCTTCCCTCCCCACCCCGCCGACATAACAGCGAACCAACAGGCGATCCGACGGAGCGCGATGCGGCCACTTGAGGGAGGTCCATGTCGCCGCAATCAAATCACGTCCCTCTGTTCGAGGAACGATAAACCCAAATCCCTCAACAGCGCCCGCCACCTGGTTGGCCGGATAGGCCATCGCAATCGTAGCCGTCGAGGCATAGGGAATGGTCTCCAGCAACCCGCCTGCAATCGGCGTCAACGGCCGCAATAGCTCCGCCGAGACATAGGCGGGCGTCGCAAGCACCAGACTTTCTGCAGAGAGCGCCGATCCGTCCTGTAGAATCAGGTCGTACATCCAGCGACCCGGTTGGTGCGACCGTACTCGCATGGCATCGACTCGCCCCCCCAACCGAAGCTCTGTGCCCTGCTGAGCCAATCGCGCCGTCAACGCCTCCACCAGATCACTCAGTCCGTTTTTCAGGCTGACGAACATGGTGCGCGATGAACCGCTCGGCGGCATGGATGCCGCTTGCTTTTTGACAGCCATCATCCCGCGGATGATGCTGCCATGCTCTTGTTCGAGCTCAACAAATCTGGGAAATGTGGCTTTCACACTCATCTGCTCGGCATCGCCGGCGTAGATCCCCGCCATGAGAGGCTCCAGCACGCGTTCAAACACTTGCGCCCCGAACCGCCTCCTGAAAAAAGAGGCCAACGACTCATCGCCCTCTGAGGAACCCCGCGGCAGAAGGACATCGCAGCCCATACGCGCCAGGCCTGTCCAACTCAGCAGCCCGCTGCGGAGAAACGGCCCCAATTCCTTCGGCACAAATGAAACCAATCCTTCAGGCAGTTCGTGAAGCTGCCCGCCACGCAATACAAATGCCTTTTTACCTGTGACATTGGTATTGATCAGCTGTTCGCTCAGCCCCAGCTTCTCACAAAGCCCAAGACCGGCTGGTTTCTGGGAGAGGAAGGAATCGGGCCCGGCCTCGGTGACCAGATCGCCGACCCGGTGGGTCACGATCTTTCCGCCCCATGTCGATCCGAATTCAAGGACGGTGCAGCGGATGGGCAGGCCGCTTGCCGCCGCCTGCTCCTGCAAGGCAAACGCGGTGGCAAGGCCGGAAATTCCGCCGCCGACAATGACCACTGTACGAGGTTGATTCACGACTGAAGACAGAGGGATGATTCGTGCGCAGCCACGATATCCAGCAGAGTGTCGACCAAGGCCGGCTGGTCGTTCAGCATGGCCATCCGTTCAAGCTGCATCCCTTGCGCGGCAGCCCGCTGCTTTAATTCGATATCGATATCGAAGAGTGTCTCCACATGGTCGCAGATAAATCCGATCGGCGCGACAAGCACATGCCGGTGCCCTTCCAGACCCAATGCATCCAGCTTTGACTCCACAGTCGGGCCGAGCCACGGCTCACTCGACCGCCCTTGGCTCTGATACGCGAACGTCGTCGGCTGCTGTCCCAATAACGCCGTCACGGCTTCGACGGTGCCTTTCACTTCTTCGGGATAGGGATCTTTCATCGCCACAATTCGTTCCGGCAAACTGTGCGCCGTAAACAACACCGGCACAGAGGCCCGCACTTCGGCCGGAAATTTCAACAGCGCCTGTTCGATACGCTCGACAATCCCCGCAATCAGTCCGGGATGGGTATGCCAACTGCCGACATAACTGACCGGGACTGCGCTCTGAAAAGCCTCGCGCGCCTCTTCAACTTTTTTCCGGTAGGCGCCGGTGCTCAGCGAAGACTGCTGCGGCGCCATGCACAGACCGATCACATGGTCCGGGTCTACCTTCAGCAATTCGGCATAGGTCTCCTTGATAAACGGATGCCAATGCCGCAACCCGACGTAGACACGGTATCGATCGGCTCCGGACTCGTTCAGCCGCCGTTCCAACGTCCTCGCCATGCTCTGAGTGATGCCGACAGCCGGCGACTTCCCGCCGGTCGCACGGTACCGCTCCCGAATCTCCGCCACGAGTTCAGGCGGCGTCGGTCGGCCTCCGCGCACATCAAGCAGAAAAGGCTCGACGTTCTCCAAACAATCCGGGCCACCCATGGCCATCAGCAGAATTGCGGTGGGACGCTTTAATTCAGACATGGGTAGATCGGAGCATGTAGCCTATGGCACGACAAAGAGCGAGGCTGAGCGAACGTACCTCCTACCATTAGCCATACGCCATTCGCCATAAGCTCTTGGTCTATCGCTGGCTGAGCTTATGCACCATATCGATCGTCGCGGCAACGTGATCGACCGGCGTTGTCGGCAGGATTCCGTGTCCAAGATTGAAGATATGGCCCGCGCGCCCGCCGGCGCGCCGTAAAATATCCTCGACCCGGCGTTCAATCTCGTGCAGCGGCGCAAATAAAACGAGCGGGTCCAGGTTCCCCTGCACAGCGCGATCGTGTCCGACCATCGCCCAGGCTTCATCAAGATGAACCCGCCAGTCGATGCCGATCACGTCGCCCCCTGCTTCTCGCATCTGTCCGAGAATCGCCGTCGTGCCGGTACCGAAATGAATCAGCGGCACACCGTCATGCTTGAGTGCGTCAAAAATCTTCTGCACATGCGGCTTCACATATTCCGCATAGTCCCCTGCCGAGAGACAACCGACCCAGCTGTCAAAGAGTTGAATCGCCTGCGCCCCTGCCTTGATTTGTCGCTTGAGATAGCTGGTGATAACCCGTGCGAACTTGTCCATCAGCGCATGCCACGCAGTCGGGTCTCCGTACATCATCTGTTTCGTGTGCAAATAGTTGCGCGACCCGCCGCCCTCGATCGCATAGCTGGCCAGCGTGAACGGCGCGCCGGCAAACCCGATCAAAGGCACTCGCCCATTGAGTGCGCGCCGGGCCTGCCTGATCGCTTCGGCAACATATTCCAACTCATCGCCATCCACCACCTTGAGCCGTTCGACCGCCGCACGATCGCGGACCGGATTATGAATCACCGGACCTTCACCCTGGGCAAATTCCAGATTGATCCCCATGGGCTCTAACGGGAGGAGAATGTCGGCAAAAATAATGGCGGCATCCAACGGAAACCGGTCGATCGGCTGGAGCGTGACCTGGGCCGCCAACTCGGGCGTCTTGCACATTTCAAGAATCGCATGCTTGGCGCGCAACGTCCGATATTCAGCCATATAGCGCCCGGCTTGGCGCATGAACCACACCGGTGTACAGTCAACCGGCTCACGCCGGCAGGCTCTGAGAAAACGGTCGTTCATCATGAACGGCATTCTAGAGACGCGCAGGCAAGACTGTCAAATTTTGAGTGGCCGGCCGTCTTGGCACATGGCAAACTCGGACAAATGATAGACAGCCCTGCCTATTCCGGTAGAATGATGCTGGGCTCCGGATCATGCGGGAGAAGCCGGTTTCACTTTCCTCTGCATTATGTGTATAATGCGCTTCTATCATATGGCTGGACCATGCATCGCATTCCGGTGCAGTGAGTCCTCCTCTGCGGCCTTCCTTCTTCTTCACCAAACAAGCGCCGCGAGACTATTCATCGAGACACCGGCGCGTTATTCCCTTGTGCACTGGATCGTCGGTCTCTGACCCTGGAGGTAATTGAATGTCTGTCATGCAGTATATGCCCCCGTCGACCCCCGGCCAAGACCGTTTCTACGCGCTCCTCCGCTGGTTTGATGCGTGGGCGGGCCTGGAGAAAATGAAATTGGACGGCCCACCCAAGGTGGACTGGATCCGCAGCATTCCCTTCATCGCCGTCCATCTCATGTGCTTGGGGGTCTTTTGGGTGGGATGGAGCTGGACCGCTCTTGCCGTGGCCGTCGCGTTTTATTTTGCCCGAATGTTCGTCATCACCGGTTGGTACCACCGGTATTTTTCGCACCGCACGTTCAAGACCTCCCGTACCGTCCAGTTTGCCTTTGCAATCTTCGGCGGCATGTGCGCGCAACGCGGCCCCATCTGGTGGGCCAGCCATCATCGCCATCACCACATCGCCTCCGATACGCCGGACGACGTGCACTCCCCGCGCCAGGGAGGATTTCTCTGGTCGCACATGGGCTGGATTATGTCGCAAACGCACTACGCGCCGCGGTTCAAGGGCATCACCGATTTCTTAAAGTTTCCGGAGCTGCGGTTTCTCGATCGTTTCGACGTCCTCATTCCGATCCTCACCGGATTCGCCATGTTCGGGTTAGGCATGTTGCTGGAAGCCAAAGCTCCCGACCTCGGCACCAACGGACCCCAGATGCTGATTTGGGGATTTTTCATCTCGACCGTCGCACTGGCTCACGGCACGTTCACGATCAATTCGCTGTCGCATGTGTATGGATCGCAGCGCTATGTGACCGGTGACGACAGCCGCAACAATTTCTTCCTCGCCCTCATCACCATGGGGGAAGGCTGGCACAACAATCACCACTACTACCCCGCCTCTACCAGACAGGGATTCTATTGGTGGGAAATCGACATGACCTACTATGGCCTGAAGCTGCTGGAGCGGCTGGGACTCATCTGGGATATTCGGGATGTGCCTGAGTATGTGCGAGACGGCAAGAGCAAGCAAGATACGGATCTCGGCGCTCTTAAGCGGCCGCTTGAGATCAAGATTCCGGTTCCGGCCCAGACGGAAGAAATCCCGGCCTAAACACTCAGTTACACCCACTCGGTTTCATCATTGGCCGCCGGCCGTTCAGACGACTGAACGGCCGATCGGTCACGTATCCTCCGGCTTTCCCCATCGATCTCTTCACGCTCAGCCGCCGGCACAATCCAGGCTTCGCCGGGATTAAGCTCAAACCGATAGTGATTGTTTCTCAGTGAGAACCATTCCACATAGGGATGCGGCGTGAGATTCGGATGTGGATCGAAGGAGATCAAATTGACCGTCCCGACCTGCGGATTCTCCATATCACCGATCACCTGTGCAGCCATGTCCTCGTCTTCAAACCGACTATTGCGAAACCGGATCACCTCACCCGCGATATCTGTCTTGAAATTGCCTCGCAGATAAAAATCCACCGGTCCGATCGCGGCAAAGACGATGCGACCGACGACGGTCCCTTCAACTCGATTATCCAGAAACCCTTCATGGACCCAGCGACCGTTTCCAAACTTTTGCGCCATGGTACTCCTTGCATCGGGAAGACTGAGACTCCGATTACGGTTGAGCGAAGAATTGGACCGCTCCTCCCCTTCAGGTTTTTATCCTATCACTGTTAACCTTCTTCACCGGCTTATGTCAGGCTGGCTGAACGGCTCCGGATGAAGGCGGTGGGACCTGTGTCCGGCCTTCAAGCGCTCCAATGATCACCGCCGATAAAATCAGCGCGCTGCCGATCCACCCTTGGAGATCCAGCGTTTCCCCCAAAAAATACCACGAGAGCCAGGCGGCATAGGCCGGCTCTGAAGCAAAGACCAGCGCCACTTGTTGAGCCGGCACCACCTGTTGCACCCACATCTGCACCGCAAAGGCGCCGGTGGCTAATACACCGGTGATAAGCAGCCCGATCAGCAACACCGCGGTCGGCGCAAACGCGCTCGCCGGTGCCTGCTCCCACCAGGTGATCGGAACGAAGAGCAGCGTCATGGCGGCCATCTGCCAGGCCAACAGGGACGGCGCATCGAACGCGCGGGTGAACCGTTCCAGGCACACAATGTGTCCTGCAAACGCCGCGGCGCACCCCAGCGTCAAGAGATCGCCGATGTTCATGCCTGCGCTGGGCTTGACCAGCAACCACAGCCCAATCACGGCGATCGCCGTCGCAAGCAGCGAACGACCATCGAATCGTCTGAGAATCAACGGCACAAAAATCACATACAACGCCGTCAGAAAAGCGGAATTCGATGCGCTGGTGTACTGAAGACCGACGGTTTGAAGCGTGTAGCCGAGAAAGAGAAACACCGTGGTCACCGCGCTGGCAACCAGCACCTCGCGACCGCGGACAAGCGGCCGCCTCATCAGCAGAAACCAGATCCCGACGAGGACGGCGCCCAACAAAAATCTCAAAAATGTGAAGGAGAGTGGAGGGATTTGCTCAAGCGCCGCCTTGGTAGCGGGAAACGTGGCGCCCCAGATCAGGGTCGTCAGAAGTAGCGCAAGGCGTGGCATAGAATAAACAGTGCTGAGGAGTGAGTGCTGAGAAACACATCAGATGACCTGCCTCAGCGCCTGATACGGCTAAGGCTTGCACAGCGGGCACCGCCGCTGCTCGTTTGCCCCTGCCTGTTCCATCGCGCGAGACGCCCGGTCCTTGTCCGGATAGTCGAACCAGCCGCCTTCCCAAAAATCACTGGAGGACGAATTTGACGGCACCTCAGAGCACCGATCACGGTGCAACGTCACCCGGTCAATTGAGCGCGCGATATGAACCCAGTAGGTCATGCGGAATCCGTGAGGCGTATGGGGTAAGGAGCGCCTGTCAGCAGGCGACCCCTTACCCCTAACTCCTGACCCCTCACGTCTTTACGGAAGGAGCTGCCACTCGTCCTTTTCGATGAACACTTTGACGCCGGTCTGTAACTTTTTGACATCGTCCTTCTCGAAAAGCCGCATATAGCGCTCGATCCGATCGTCGTCATCAATTCGTTCTTCTTGCATCATCCCGTTGTTGCCTTTGAATCGCCGGAGTAGCACTGCCATCGGAATCCTCCTGTCATGCTGGTAGTGAACACATACAACTGTGCTACAATAAACGCAACCTTGCGGGCCGGTCAAGGGTGTTCATCGACGACCTGCAGGGAGATACCGTGCGTCCGATATCGAACGGGAAAACACATGCCTCTCTATGAATATCGCTGCGAAGCCTGTTCCTCGCAATTTGAAGCGGCCCAGTCCATTCATGACCGGATCGAAGACACGGAATGCCCTTCGTGTCATGCCCGGCAGGCCACCAGACTCCTCTCTTCCTTTTCGTCCAAAGTCGTCGGTGATCATAAACCGGGATTTGCGGAGATCAAAGCCGCCGCCATGAATAATGAACGAATGGAACGATTCGCCAAACTGCCGCCGTTGAACGCGAAACGGAATGTGCCGCCGCCAAACACCTCCTTCGATTCAAACACTTCCGCGGGAACAGACTCAGGTTCTGAGCGATAACATGCAGTTGTCTCCGTTACCCGACCGCACTGCCCATTCCTGCCTGCCTCCTCCGTCGTCCGGAATGGCTATGCGCACCTCCCACCGACTTACGGTACTGCTGATTCTCGTCGGCCTGTTCCTGACAAGCCCCGGTAACGCCTCCGAGATTGCAGGCAATCTGATCATCGCCGGAAACGGGCCTGAGCAAGCCACCATGGAAGCCCTGGCGCGCGCCTTCGAAAAAGCGAATCCACGCGCCTACGTGGACCTGCTCTGGGACGACCATTCCAAACCGCTCGAGCTAGTCCAGGCAGGCCAGGCTCACATCGCTGTGACAGGCGTCGAGCACCCGCCGCTGGCCGCCACACAAATCGGATGGGACGGCATCGGGATTTTGGTGCATCTGTCCAACTTCACTAAGGATGTCACCAAGCAGCAAGTGGCTGATGTATTTACCGGTAAGGTACACGACTGGGCTGAATTGGGCGGGCCCGAAACCAAGATTGTCCTGATCGACCGCCCTCGCTCTCAAAATATCCGCGACGCCTTCGAGTCTCAATTGGGCATGACCGGGAAAATGTCCACGGCCGCCAAGACGATCGGTCCTGATGAGGACGTTCTGAAAACAGTGGTCGGGACGATTCCACCGCTCTCGGCAGCAACCTATATTTCATTGAGCACCGGCCTATCCGCGGTTACGGGCGGCGTGGCCGTCCGTTTGCTGCCGGTGGACAAAGTGGAGCCTGAGGGTCCGACCGTCAGAGACGGCCGTTACAGCCTTCGCCGCCCGCTGTTGCTGCTCGCGAAGAAGGGATCTGCTCCCATGGTTGATGCCTTTGCGCGATTTGCCTTGTCGGCCCCAGGCCAATCGATTATCGGAGAAACCTATGTCCCGATGCCAAGCCAGTAGCCTTCTTTCAAAGGAGGTCCTCATGCATCCCCATCGACTGTCATCATGCATGGTCATCACCTGCTCGCTCATGCTGATGCCATGCGTTACGCCATCGCTGCATGCCGAAGCCGGCGCCATCGTCGACGGCGCCGGCTTCACGCTCTATGAAATGGAATCGATCCAGGGGTCGGACCAGTCGGTGATCGAGAAAGATCCTGTCTGCGATCGCAACAAGCGTCCAAAAATCTTGAGCGTGGAACCGGACGAGGCCAAGCCGGGCCAGAAAGTCATGATCAAAGGGGAAAACTTCGGCACGAAGGAATGTTTTCACGGCGTCGCATTCAGCGCCGCAGGCCCTGCAAAAATTGAGTATACGTTCGTGAACGAGACGACGATTGAAGCGACTGTTCCCGATCTTAATCCAGGCATGTCATTCATCGACATCGTTGCCGGCGGCGGGAATGCCCGCTCCAAAGCTTTTTTGGTGCTGACCAGGTAGCGATGTCCGTCATAGTGGCATCCACTGTGGGTTCCCCGTCATGCACGCAATCTGATTCCAGGACCGCAACAGATCCAGAGTGAGGCTCACGCCGTACGTCGGACCGTAGTCACGCTCCGCAAGCTTGCCCATACTATCGTTCCACGTTTCAAACCGCAGCGGTCCGCCGGATAAGGCCAGCGACCAGGCGAACATTTTCTGGCTCTGCCCCGATGTATTGACGAAGATCCCCGAGTCCCACATGACAGCAAACTCCACTTCCCACGTGGGGATCGTTTCGCCCTTGCTATTCGTACGGTACTGACCGAATGCGATCGCGGGCTGCACGAGTCCTGCCGTCTGCCTCACCGCATGAAGGACGGCCCCGTTGTCCTGATAACTGATCCGTCCCAAGGTAGACGCCCGAACACTCACCTCCCCCCAGCTTCCAGAATAGAAGGTCGGTGAAATCTGCAATCGCCTGATACCTGCCCGGAGAAACCCCTGTTGATAAATCGTCCCGACGGAGAATCCACCGCCTACGAACACAACTTTTGGGCCATCCAAGGAAAACCATCTGGTCAGAGACCCGTCGATCATCACATCGGTCTCCTTACGGGGAGCCACGGTGGGAACCGCCGGCAACTGCCTCAGTTGGTGAATGACTTCGTTCTGGAAAAATTGACTGGGCTCATCACCCGTCGGGCTGACCCCGGTCGTGAGATTCGTACTCCAGCCCTCAAATTTTCCGCCCCAATGCTGGGTCCAACTCAGGGTGATGAGGTTGAACCCCAGCGTATTCCCCACCGTGGAATCGTATTTATTCCCCAAACCGTCGATGGGCGTGAAGCGGTTGAGCGTGAGTCCTGAGGTGACAGTCGTATATTGATCGGGAAACGCCGCGCTGCCCCAGTGAACAGAAGGCGCAGGGGACTCGCTCCATGCCGGTGAAGAAGCCAGCCCAATGAGCAGAACAATCGCAAGGATAAGTACGGTTCCCCTGCTCATCCACTGACGACTTATTGTACGGATAGGAAGCCTGCAGCCCGATAGTCGCCGATGTATCATCAAAAGTTCCGATTGATGCCACGCCTGAGAGCGAGGACATTCTACAATACAAGACCAACTGTGGCGACGGAATTATCTGAAACGCGCATCGAGCAGAATCGTCCACACTGAGCAATTGGAGAATAGGACTGATGGCCAGGGGTTTTCTCAGCAATGCGATTCACATAGACGCTATGAGGACCACCCTCACGAAGGAGCTGAACACCCTGGCGCTCCAGATGCTGGATCAAGTCGATCTGTTTCATAAAATCTAGGCAAGCGGCTCGTGGATGACAGACTTAAGAGAAGTAATGGTAAGAGAAGTAATGGGGTCAGACTTTTATATCTTAATCGTCTTGGCCAGCCGATCGAGGCCCCGTTGCGTCGAAGGCTCCTTCTGCAACCGGGTGGCGTAGCGCGTCAGCAAGACGCTCAGCGTTGCCGGATCCCGTTTAAAGGCCTCCGCGACATCGCATGCGCGAAAGCCCCACCGCCGGATGAGAACATAGGCCGCCAACGTCCGTTGCCGTGAGACCGCCCAACTGCGGTCGGCACTCCGAAGCTGCGCCACGTCTGTCCCCAGACCTGCCGCCACCGCCTGAAGGGCGCGGGAAAGCTCCTGACGCGGACGCGAAGGCGGCGTTTCATCTATCCGGTCCTGCCACTGTTCGACAAAGCGATCCGTGCCCAGAAAGCGCTGGTCCGCCACGGCATAGTAGTCCGCCTGGTGCCCCTCCCCCATCCCCTCTCGCACAAACTGCCGATACGCCCGTGGCCCGCCGACGATTTCCAGGCCAGGCATAGGATCCAACAGCGCCGTGGCGTGGCCCGCGAGATAGGCGGCATGACCGCTGTAGAGATAGGCCTCCGGCTGTTTGACTAAGTTGGCCCGAACGGGATTGAGATGGATATACCGAATGAGGGCCAGCAGATACCGATCTTTCTCACATACGATCGCCTTGTACCGCCCTTGAAACAAATGACCGACCGTTCGATGGGTCCGATTGAAATACTGGGTATAGGACTGTTGCAGGCGTTGCATAAACGCCGAGAGCGGTTCGCTCGCGGTTTCAGCTAACAGGTGGACATGATTCGGCATCAGGCAGTAGGCCCACAGGCGGACCCGGCACTGGAGGAGATATCGGGCGAGCCGCTCTTGATACGCCTGATAGTCGGACGGGGTGCGAAAGGTGACCTGCCGGTGGTTCCCCCGGACAATGACATGATAGAGCACCTGCGGAGCCAACACACGTGGACGTCGCGCCATGAGCAGGGAGAATAAGGCTAAACGATTAAGATAGTCAAGATATAAAAGCCTGACCCCTCTTTACTCCCAACCAAGTTTCAACGATAACCCCAAAGATGGCCATTAAAGCCTGGAACGTCCAAATGTCAGTTGTCTCCACCAATCTCACTAAATAGATATGGAGCCCCCAGATCATCGCCAAGATCTACAATAAGCTCGCTTGACAACTTCAGATGACTCCCCAAATTAAGTATGCCCCCAGGAACTTGCAGTCCCGTTCCTACTGCCCCAGTAAATGCACCGAGTTGGAAGCCTGCTTCAATATCTTTCCCCTTGATTACTGCCTCAAGCCCTCCGGAAAGTGACCCACCTGTCGTATTGCCAATTAGGCTTCCGAGAAACGCACTTCCTTTTCCCGCAGTTCCGGCTGTAAATCCTACTATTTTTAGGGGTGTAGTAAACGCTGTCTCAAGCCCAGGGCCAATGAGGTCACCGCCTATACCACCCCCGATTGCGCCCAGCGCACCCCCCATCAACACTGCCCGCGATGGATCTTCATCAGCTATCACTGATTTTGCAAGTCCCCCAACAGTTCCTACCAACGCTCCTTTTGCAATACCAGCTGAACAAGGCACACAAACAAAGGTGGCCACAGCTGCTCCGGTGATAAGATATCCGGCCCGGAGATAACCCGCGATACGAGTCTCCTGAAACTTCTCAACGTTGCGACCTGTAAGGTGGTCGATGGCCAATCCTGCATCGCCCAAAAAGAAAGCCCTTTCAAACGTCAAGAAGGCACGGTGAAGATTAAAAGAATACGTTTGACCGTTTCGGGCTTTTTGGATCGCCCTGCGAATTTCTTCTTCAGCCGCCCGCTTTGCAGCCTCAAGCGCCAAGTCCACTATTGTATTTCCCCCAAATCCAAGAAATCCAATAAACGCTTCAATGAAATTGCCACTGGGATCGGTATACAAGAATGGATTGTTTCGCACATACGTATACCGATTGAAGTCCCGCGATTCCTTGGCGCTGGGCACAATCGTATCCGCGCTGATGAAGCGGGCCAGAACTGGATCGTAGTATCGTGCCTCGTAGTAATACAGTCCGGTGCTGGTATCTTTTTCTTTTCCCGTGTACTTGTACGGCACACTCACGGGCGTACCAGGGCTATCGGTTCTCACCTCGCCATATGGATAGTACGAAACGCTTTCGATGAGCGTGCCGCTGGGATCTGTGATCGTGCTGCTCGATCCTAAATGATCCGTATGGTAGTAGCAGGCGCCACCCGGGCTTTGGGTAGCGTTACAAATTTGTGCGGTCGGGCTATCTGGTATCACCGCGATGCGTTTCTTCCCGACCCAGATATATCGGGAACAGCTGCCATTGTCACATTCGTACAGTTTGCTGACGTACAGTGTCGTCGTTGGGCCAGCGATCTTCTTCAGCCGACTACCACGACCGTCATATACAAAAGTCGTCTTGCCTAAAGCGGCGCCGCAGGTGCCGGCGGCGGTCGCAATACAGGTTGGCTTATTCTCTTCGCTCCAGTCATAGACCCGGCCACTCCCGCTCGTCAGGTTCCCATTCGCATCGTACTGATAGGGCTGGCTGGTTGCCGGACAGGTCACACCTATCGCCCCCGTAATACAGACCGCGTGCGGCCGAATGCCGTCTGTACGGTAGGCATAGGCCTGATTGCTCGCCCCCAGTTGAGGATTAACGGTCATGTTTCCGATGGCGTCATAGGCATAGTCGTAGAAGCCATAGCTCCCAGTAGCGCTATCCAGACGATCCTGATTGTCATAGGTGAGGGTTTGGGTATTGGCTGGCGTCACATTATCCGTAATGCCGATGACATTATTCGCGTCATCGTAACTATAATTGAAGTGCTGCAGGACGTCGGCGCGAGCCTCAGGCGAGGCACTCCACAAGGCCCCGGTGACCACCACCATCGCAAACCTCGCCCACACCCTATGCGCTTTACCCCATCGCGCCATATTCATCATTGCTTCCCTCACCGTTTTGGAAGACTATCCACAATGGTGTGCCAATGATTCATCCACACGAGCAATCCCATCTCCACTATTATTTCTTAATCATGCAGGTCAGGGCTAGAAAAGGGTCCATGACGTTATGCGAACCACCACCACCACTTGCATTCGTGTTGAAATCGGCGTTGTATGTCCCACTGGATTGATACGCCCCAGAAAAAGTGGTGCCAGGGCACCCTTGGGTCACACACGAACCAAAGCCCTGCACAGGATGGGTATGCGATGGCATTTCTGTCGTGCTCAAAACATGATTCTCTTCCCCACCCGTCGCACCCAGGTTTCTGGCAGAAAGCCCAGGCCCCGTACCTGCCATGATGATATTGCGGGATCGACCATCCGGCAGGTTGAACGTGGTGGATCCATCGCCAGCCCCAAAAATGGTACCGATCACTGCAAACAAGGCGGCGTCGGTCGTTCTATTCTTGGCAGAACCGTCGCAAGCGTACCACCCACCCGGCGGTGTGGCAGCGGCGTAGAACATCACCGCTCCGCTCGGAACGATATGATTATCTACTTTGTCCCAGTTGCTGTTGAGCGCATTGGTCCAACCAGGCTCGCCGTTATCAGGCTTGCACAACCCGTGATTCGACGTGGTTGTGCCGAGCGGCGTACAGACTGCCTCGGCTGTATCCGCCAAACTGGCCAGCACAATCACGAATGAGAGCACTATGAATAAGATGCCACGATGTTCCCTACTCATGTACGTCATTGTCATCATCTCCTTCCCAAGACTGTTATTCACCATATCGGCCGGTGCCATAGGCTAAGATTCCGTAGCCGGTCGATGGCGGTGGAGGCGCGAGGAACGTGGTTACGCTCACAGTCGCTGAATAGGTACTGACATTGCTCGCTCCATCGATGGCGCGAACTCGATAGCTGTATGGCATGTTGGCCGCAAGTCCCGTATCAGTAAACGATGTGAGCACCGTTGTCGTGACGGGTGAGAAGGTTGAACAACCGGCGCCTTGACACCGTTCGATCTGGTACTGAATGACATTGGAAGCGTCGGTTGAGGTGGTCCATGTTACCGCTATTTGTCCTGGGCCTTGAGCCATGGCAAACAATCCAGCGGGAACAGTCGGTGATATGGCATCAGTCGTGGTACCAGTCGCAATGGGGGAATAGGCACCGAGATTGCCGGCCGCATCGGTCGCTCGCACGCGATACGAGTAGGAATTCCCCTGAATCAGGGCAGTATTGTTAAAGGTGAGCGTCGCAGCTGTGGCAATCTGCACGAAGTTGCTACAACCAACGCCGTGGCACCGTTCGACTCGATAGCCTGTGACGCCAATATTGTCCGTTGATGCAGTCCAGCCAAGATTGATCTGCGTATTGCTTGCCACGGTTGCCGTCAACGATCCTGGTCCAGTGGGGGCACTGGCATCCGACGGCAGTGTCGTCGTCACGGTAACCGGAGTGGAATAGGCGCTGAAGTTGTTTGAATGATCGCTTGCCCTCACCCGATATCGATACGTAGTATTTGCGCTCAAACCACTATTGCTATACCCGGTCGCCGTCGCGGTTCCGATCTCAACAAAGTTCGCGCAAGCCGACCCCGCGCAACGCTCAATACGGTACGTCATGAGGTACGAGCTGTCCACCGACTCCTTCCAACTGAGATCGATCTGTGTCGTGCTGACGACCATGGCCGTCAGCGATCCCGGAGCGCTAGGCGAGGTCGTATCGGTGGGTATAGCGGTAGCCGGCTGAGAATAGGCCCCGAGCTTATTGGAGCCATCAACTGCTCGCACACGATAGGTGTATGGATTTCCTTGTGTCAGACCGATATCGCTATAGATTAGAGTACCGGAAGCTGTCGTCGCAATCTCTGCAAAATTGCTGCACGCACTACCACGGCAACGCTCGATGCGATACCCGGTCACACCAGTATTGTCCATGGCTGCGGCCCAGCTCAGATCAATCCGGCTGGCACTAAACGCAGTGGCGATCAGACTGGCAGGAGCTGTCGGCGCCGTCGAGCCAATGGTCTTGGTCGACTCAGGCCGGAAGGTATTTGGCTCGTAGACATTCGTGGTAACCACACCATTTCCATAGGTCTCCGTGGCTGCTTGCCCCATAGCATTATAGCCTGAGTAGTGTACATACGTGGTTGCCCCCTCCATGACTTTCAATAACCAAGGACCGGCATAGAAATAGTCTGCAACCTTTGTCAAGCTCGGCGGATACTTGACCTTTACCAGACGGCCGAGGCCGTCGTAGCTGCTCTCAGTGGAATAAGTCGCCCCATTCACCACTTTATCTGTTCGTACGATCCGTCCAGTCGGATCATAGCGAAACGTCACGTTGCTAGCCGCGTCAATGAGCTGCTTGAGACGGCCGACTTGGTTATGGGTTTTGACCGACGTTTCAAATAGATAACGAACATCCCCTGCACCATCAGCCTTTTGAACATTGAAATCCTTTTGCTTCCGTCGATTGAGCGCATCGTACCGAAACCACAGGTTTTGATTCTTCGCATCCGTTTGCCTCACAAGATTACCGGCGACGTCGTACTGATAATTCCAGCAAGGCGCGGCATACCATGGATAGGTTGTGTTTGGAGACAATGCCGTGAGATCACCGCATCTCCCCATATCGGGATCGCTCATCGCGATCTTGCGGCCTAACGTGTCATAACGCATAGTCGTGATGTTCTGCTGCGGGCTTCCATCGGTTACTTTGAGCAGATTGCCAAGTAGATCGTATTGATAGCGCGTGGTGGCGTATACCGAAACTTCGCTCAACGGTCCACAATTCGCCTGCGTGCCTGTGAACTCTTCGGTCTTGACCGTTCGGCCATAGACATCTTTGGTTTGTCTTTTCCAATGCTGTTTGGGATCGATCGTGGTGGTTTCCCATCCGGAGTAACATAACTTGCTGGTTGTTCCGTCAGCGTTTCTAACCTGAGTAACCCGACTGGCTGCATCATAACTTGTTGTTCGGATATCCGGAGTGCCAGTCGCCTCAAAATAGGGCAGCGTGGTTTTCCACTGTTGCCCTCGCAGATCATAGACAGTGTCGGCCCGAATCAATTCATTGCCTGGCCCCGTACTCTTCTTGGTAATCGTCCGGCCCAGTCCATCAAAAAATGTCCAAGACGATAGATTTAGGCTGTTGATCGTGTGCAAATGTTGATGTGTCGCTGCGTTAGGACCGACTCCTAACCCCCAATTTAGATAGGCCATTATGGTCGTAAAAGTGCTCGGCGATCCGTTGAGATCAAGATAGGGAGTGATTACTTCTATCTTGCGGCCGAACTTGTCATACTTCGTTGTGATGATCTGATCATTGGCGTCCTTCACGCTCCTCACCTGCCCATAGAGGCCGAATTCGGCCTCCACGCCATTGACGCCGTAGTACTCTGTTATTGCAACTGCACCTAGGGGTTTTGATACCATCAAGGGGAACGTTTTTGTCGCAGCGTCATAGACGATCGTGGTTATCGTTCCCGCCGGATCGCCACTAGGACTTACCGTACAGATAATATTGCCGTAACTGTCATAGTCGGTTCCGTTGACAGGATTAGGTCCGCCGTTGAGCCATCGCTCGACTCGCGTCAAATGCCCCTTGGTCGGAATCGACACACCATTCGGTGTTGTACAGCTCCCGCTTCCGTCATAAGACATCAACGACTCTGACAGCTTAGCTCCCGCTGTCCCGAGTCCAGCATAGATGGTCTCGCGAGTTGGAAACCCAATGAGCCAGTCGGTCGTATTGTTGCTGATTGCGCGATCGATCGTCTTCTCATCGCCACTGATTAGTGTCTCTCCATAATGCTGCTCCTGAAGCACATTGCCATAATCGTCATACAGATACGTCACCTTCATTTCTTTCAGTGCATTATCGACCTTCGTACTGACATCTGAGACCGGCGTATACCATGGCACCTGGTTCTCGCTATCCGCTCGGTAGATGGTCGTCCTTTCTGAAAATACCGTGTACGGTGGTTGTGCATCAGACACGGTGGTCTTATAAGGCCTCCCTGCTGTGTAGGCCACCTGTGCAGACTGCAAGTCACTCAGTGGGTCCTGCGTGTTACTGAGTCCCGTCCCTTGATGGAACCAGGTTTCCATGGCCACCTGCTCACTATTGGGTCCCATCGGCCCGATGACCTTGGCATGCTGAAACCCACGGAAATCTCGATACTGAAAGTTAAAATAGCCACCGTCGTATAGATAGTTTGTCGTACTGTTATTGCCTAAACAGGTTCCAGCCGCGCTGCTCCAGTTGTCGCAAGAGGCCACGGCTGTCACAACATGGACGGGAAAAGGCAAGCTCGTCTGTGTCGTAGCTAGTTGTGGCGTTGGCGTATAGGTAAATCGGGTAAAACCACCAATGCCGTTGATGGCACTGACCAGAAAGTCGAACGTGCTATTACTGGCCATGACCATGAACTTGTTCGGCGTGGTACTGAGATACACAAGATCGGCATTCCCGTCCCCCGTTACATCGATCGGCCAGAACTGACTCCAGTTGTTGACCGCGACATAATCCGCCCAAGCCACAGGTGAAGCAAAATTGGACCCTGTGCTTTTCATGACCATGTAGCGATTCGGGGCCACACTCAGATAGACAATGTCGCTCCTTCCATCACCGTTCACATCAATTAGCCAATGAGAAGTCCAACTATTATTGGCATCGGCCCCCGTTGGATAGATCCCCCACGATACCGGCGCGGTGAAACTCGTACCGGTACTGAGCATCACCATGTAGTTACGCGGCGTGGTACTGCTGAGATAGACGAGATCCGTCCTTCCATCGCCATTGACGTCCCGCGGCCAAAACTGAGCCCATGCGTACACCGCCACGTAGTCTGCCCAGGCCACCGGCGCATCGAAGCCGCTCCCGTTACTCTTCATGACCATGTAGCGATTCGGGGCCACACTCAGATAGACAATGTCGCTCCTTCCATCACCGTTCACATCAATTAGCCAATGAGAAGTCCAACTATTATTGGCATCGGCCCCCGTTGGATAGATCCCCCACGATACCGGCGCGGTGAAACTCGTACCGGTACTGAGCATCACCATGTAGTTACGCGGCGTGGTACTGCTGAGATAGACGAGATCCGTCCTTCCATCGCCATTGACGTCCCGCGGCCAAAACTGAGCCCATGCGTACACCGCCACGTAGTCTGCCCAGGCCACCGGCGCATCGAAGCCGCTCCCGTTACTCTTCATGACCATGTAGCGATTCGGGGCCACACTCAGATAGACGATATCAGCCTTCCCATCTCCATCGGCATCCATCACCCAATGCGAACTCCAACTGCTATTGGCATCGGCCCCCGTCGGGTAGTCTCTCCATGAAGCAGCAGGGGCAAATCCGTTCCCATTACTGAGCATCACCATATACTTGTATGGCGACGCACTCAGATAAATGAGATCTGTTCTCCCGTCTCCATTGACATCCGCAGACCATGAATGAGAACTAAGATTGTAGGCTGGTGCATAATCGGCCCAAACGGCTGGCTGGGCAAAGCTATTGTTAGCCTCGGGGGCAGCCAACGTGATCGGAGGTAAGGCATTTGTCCCGGTCACTACACCATTCGACGCATTTATAGCGGCATCACTCCCAAACTGTTGGACGGTAGCCAGAAGGGAACTCCCCGTGCTTCCACTTTGGTTGTATGTCAGCTGATAGGCCCGCACGAGTCTTGTCATTGCCAAATCCGACCAGACACTGATCGACCTCAGGCGCTTGGCTGTCGAAATTGCAAAATTGCTCGTATAAAGCGTCGACTTATCAGGTCTTGTGTCCTCCAAATAGAACTTCACTCTATTGGTCGGGGCGTCTGATCCGGTTCCTGCTCCGAACCCCGTGTAGTCAATGTAGTCAAGATAGCCTTGGCCTTGGTCTCCTGTGTAATAGACCTTCATGAAATTGCCATCGGTATCTCTGACTTCCTCTAGGCACCATTTGAAGATATTTCCTCCACTTTCCAAGCGGTAGGTTTTCCCAAACGTGTATTTAGTCCCTTTCGTGTCAGTTACTTCCCAGCCACCCGTGGTCAGTTTCTTAAGCCGAAGAAAGCTCCCTTCGATTTTAGTGCCGTAAGCCTCACTTCCTGCAGGCGCTGGCAATTTGACCAGGTCCGCAGAAATACCATTCAGCCGGATGGTGTACACTTTTCCGTCGAGATCTTCTTGTGTACTCGGACCGTACAACACACCCCACTTTGTTTGGCGTTCAATTGTGCCCATCTCGAGCTTCCACCCCATGCCCAGCCAGCCGTTACCCCCACTACTCACATAGTTCAACGCCAGATTTGGCTGCACACCGTTGCGCCCGGGCGGCACTTCAATCGGAATGCTGCCAGTCAGGGTGCCAGTGAAGGGATCAGGCTGCAGCGAGGCACTAATCCCGGCCAGTGGCACATCGCCGTCGTTCTCCTTTGCGTGAGAAGCGCTGATAGTAAATGACGTATGGCTCAGGGCAAGGGCCAAAACAAAAATGAGCAGACGACGCATGGGCAGTTCCTTTCCAGCAGGCCGTGAGGCGTGAATGGTCAGGGGTGAGATGAAGGCCCTACACCAGCTGATGACATATGACGCGAACAATTTCATCGCGAATGACGATTGTTGTAAGACGCGTGACGAACACGCGCTTGCAAAACAGTTTTCACGTTTCACGAATGACGTGTTCAGCATGGCAGCGGACTCTACGCTTTTTTCATGCGCGTGCAATCCCGACAAATGGGTATACCCATTTGGGGGGATCGGGATGATTGGCCCCTTATGCTCCAGCTTCAGGCGAACCGAAGAGCACGTCCGACACCTGGACGGCAGCGTGAGAGAAATCGTGTCGGTATAGAAAGGACGGCTGGATCAGGAAGGATTGGCTGAGGAGTCTTTCTTCAGTTCAATGCGGGCTTCAAGATTGGTGACGCCTTCTCGAAGCACGACGACAGTCGGGTTAATGGAGGCCACGAGAAATCTCCCGTCAAGCTGGTCCCCTCGTTGGAGAATATAGATCTCGGTACCTTTTCCGAGAAACGCCTGCTGACGGCCATCACGGTCCGCATACCCGAGATACCGATACTGGGCCATCTGCTCACGGACCTGCCTGGACCGCAATTCGTGCTGTTGGCGCGCGGCGATCGCCGCCAGCTCTTCGGGCGTGGGGCCAGCCGGAACAGAAGGCGGCGGTGGAACCACAAAAGGAGGCGGCGCCGGAACCGGCGGCGCGCTTCGCTTGACCACACTGATTTTCTTGGCGCTCTCCGGCGCAACGGCTCGGCCCATCGCGAAAATATTTTTCTTCGGGCCCGCCGGCACTTGCTGCCCTTGTGCCTTGACCGGCTTGACCCCCAACCCATCCGCATCCTGTCCTCCCACTGCCACGGCGACGGGCTTCTGGCCGCTCTGAAACCGCAGCGGCACTTCTTGAGGCGATTCTCCAGTCACCCACCGCATGGCAAGCAGCAAGACCCAGAGGGCCACACAGCCTCCGAACAGAAAATATTTCGCCCGCTGAGTCATGACATGTTCCCTCGTGGAGGACTGGGCCGAAGAAATGTCGCGACGGTCACGTTGAACACGACCGCATACGACGTCGCGCGGGCTGCTTTGTCCGCTCTTGCAGCATCGAGGCTCTCGACGACCAGATAAGACTCGGCGGCCTCCAAGCGATGGATGAACCGGTACATCGCCGCATAGTCCCCGATGACACGAAACGACAGAGACGCTTTGACCGGCAGCCGCCCTTCCGATTCTTCCAGGTGGTAATTCATGCCTGGAATGGTCAGGTGCTCCGCTTTCCCCAATTCCGAAATGGCCATGGCCAAAGCCGCGTACTCTTCCTGGGAGGGCAACGCGCGCCAAAAGGTGTCCACCTGGTCCTGAGCCAGCTTGGCCCTTTCAAACAACGCGCGTTGCGATCGGCTCTGTTCCTGTTCCACGGTTGCCTTTCGATAGGCGGCCTCCGCGCGCTCAAGACGGTCATCCGCCGGTATTACCCACTCCACGTAGGCCCCGACGAGCGCAGCGAGCGCCAGCAGCGCGCAGGTGGATGAGAGGGCCAACGATCGTAACGCCGGTCTCGTCACGCTCAGCACCACCACATGTTCGACTCTGCCTAACATGGTTTCCCTACAGCAGGGGGTGATAGCGCACCGAGAGGCGAAACTCGATGGCGGCATCACCAGCCATCGGGTTCTCGCCCGTCTCATGGCGGATCTCATGCTTATCGAGCACCGCATGGCGGAACGCCCGATGCCCATGCAGTTGCGTGATGAACACATTCACGTCTTGCAGCCGAACGGCTGTTCCTTCCAGCACAATCGCGGACTCTTGAAAATCGAGTTTAATGTTGATCAGCGCCACATGAGGCGGCAGGGTCGCTTCCAGATCGCTCAGTAGTTGCGTCCAAGAGAAGCTCCGCTTCTCGGACAGCCGATTGGCGAAGGCGACTTGTTCACGGATCATCGCCACCTGTTCTTGACTGAAAGCCAGGCGATCCTGCCGCATCCGTTCCAGGAACTCACTCGTCGCCCGTTCTGTACGCACCGTAGACTGTTCGTAGGCCGCCGCTGTTTCATCAACCGCCCGGCTGTTCCATCCCCACCACCCCACCACCACCAACGCCGCGAAACAGCCGGCGGTCAGCCCCCGTTGTGTCCATTGCACAGCGCGCACCTCTGCAGGCGCGAACTCCTGATGCAATTGATGGAACGTGGGCGAGTCAGCCGCCGGCTGCCGCCACATCACCACACGCCGGAACGTCATGGATCGTCACACCACTTCTGTGCTCGCCAGCGCACACCATCGGCCGATCGACATCGCGGTATCAGGCGGCCAGGCCTGTCGGTTTTCAGGCCAGTCGTTTCGAACCTCAACCTGCCATCGCAGATGTCCGGCGGGAGTCCACAGGGCCCTTTCCTCGGCCTGGCCCTTCTGCTCGTCCATCCGTTCGCTCATGACATACAAGACGGCGGGACCGGTCCCGGCTGGCCCATCGCCATGTGAACAGTCGTCATCGAAGCATTGCAGGCTGGAGAGAAGCTCCGCCCGCACATTGTCATTCTCCTTGACGCGCGTGCCGCGCAGAAACACCGGCACTCCTCCCCGACAGGCAACGAAGGTCAACCGGTCCGACATCCGGAAAGCCCAGAATTGTTCGGACGCCGGGGCAACGGACATCCGGCACAGATCGAACGCCTGCAATGAGGAGAGCCCGATCGAGACGGGCAGAAGCCCGGCCTGCTCGCACACCTTGTGATACTGCCGCAGAATAGATGGCTTGACGGCAATCGCCATCACGTACGCCGTCACCGTCCCACCGTCTACAGCTCCCTCGGGATACGGGGCGCGCGCAGGGGCAGGATAGATCCGGTAGACCATCTGCTCGTCCGTCAGCACGCAACGCCGGTCATGCTGGAATCGCCACCGCACAAGGGTCTCACGCTCCCGTTCGCCGCCGGGAAGCGACTCGAAGGACAAGATCGCCATGGAGGCACACCCGTCAGGCAGGCTGAGTGCCACCGTCCTGGCCCGGACCGAGCCAACCGCCGCCGCAAGGTCGCGCGCGAGTTCGTCCACATTCTCGACATTCACCTCCGTGCACGACACACGAAGCAGGCCGCTCCTAATGGGCCGCTCCTCTATGGAGCGGACCTTCGCGGGCCGTCTCCACGCCCGCGTCACTCGCACTACCGTGATCCCATCCGGTCGAAGACTCACCCCCGTATCGGCGCGATGCGTCCGGAGCAAGTTCATACGCACCCGTTACCCGACGAACGTCATGCGGTGGACTTCTTTCATGGTCGTCTCTCCCGCCAGCATCTTTTCGATACCGGCCTGGCGCAAGGTCGTCATGCCGTTCGCCAGCGCCATTGCGCGAATTTCCGAAGGAGGGCGCCGCCCGAGAATCAA
This sequence comes from Nitrospira sp., assembly GCA_022843785.1. Taxonomy (GTDB): domain Bacteria; phylum Nitrospirota; class Nitrospiria; order Nitrospirales; family Nitrospiraceae; genus Nitrospira_D. The sequence goes on along the minus strand of JALHMZ010000009.1, from coordinate 131,074 downwards.
TTCTTTGATGTCCTCGGTGACCGGCAGAAACTCCGTGATCGCCTGGCGCCCCCGATAGCCCAAACCATGACAGGCGACACAGCCCTTGCCTTCGTAGAGAACCCGACCGGACACCAGCCCTGCATCAAACCCCAACTGCTCACACTGCGCCGGGCTCACCGAAACCGGCGCCTTACAGGACGGGCAAATGGTTCGAACCAGCCGCTGCGCCATGATACAGTTCAAGGAGGAGATGAAATTGTAGGGCTCGATCCCCATGTTCACGAAACGGCCGATCACATCGAATGCGTTGTTGGCGTGCACGGTCGAAAATACCAGATGCCCGGTCAAGGCGGACTGAATTGCGATCTGGGCAGTCTCGGCATCCCGAATTTCACCCACCATGATCTTGTCCGGATCGTGGCGCAGAATAGATCGCAAACCGCGGGCAAAAGTGAGTCCTTTCTTTTCGTTGACTGGGATCTGGACCACCCCCTTCAACTGGTACTCCACCGGATCTTCAATCGTAATGATCTTGTCCTCTTTGGAGTTGACCTCGTTGAGCGCGGCATAGAGCGTCGTGGTCTTGCCGCTGCCCGTCGGTCCGGTCACCAGGACCATGCCGTACGAGGCCGTGATCGCCCTCCGGAAACGCCGTAAATCTTCTTGCTTGAGGCCGAGCGCGTTCAGATGGATTCCACGCTGTCCGGAGGTGAATTCCTCCTTCGCCAGAATGCGGATCACGATGGATTCGCCGAACGCACTGGGGAGGATAGAGACCCGAAAGTCGATGGTGCGGCGCTGAAGCCTCAGCTTGAAGCGGCCGTCTTGCGGAATGCGCCGCTCGGCGATATCCAGTTCGGACATGACCTTGATTCTGGATACCAACGGATTGTGAAATCGTAGGTCCAACGGCTCCATCGCCAGATAGAGCACGCCGTCGATGCGATACTTGATCTCGGTGACCCCGTCGGCCGGCTCGATGTGGATGTCGCTGGCCCGCTTTTCTAACGCATTGACGATCATCGTATCGATTAACTGAACGATCGGACTCTGTTCGTTGTTCAGCTTATCGACTGAAAGGACTTCCTCCCCTTGCTCGGTCTCCTGAACCAGCAGAGGGCGGAACTCATCGCTCACGCGCGCGACCATCTGCGCGTTCCGCTCGCTTTCTTTTAGTGCCTCCAGAATAGCCGACGGCGGAACGATCACCGCTCGCCACTCCCGGCCGAGAAGCGCATCCAACCGATCCAGCCGGTGGAGATCGTACGGATCTGGCACGCCTACGGTGAGCGTCATCCCGTCGTCTTCCAACGGGACAAACCGATACTCACGCATCGTCTCCACCGAGATCGCGGCAAATTTCTCAAAATCCACACGATATCCATCGAGACTGCGGTAAGGAACCGAACACTGTTCCGCCAGTATTTCCGCGAGCACGGATTCCGACAGCAGTTGCTCTTCCACCAGGAGCGCCTGCAACCGGCGCTGGGAACTGCCCGCGCGACCCGACAGCTCAGCGGCCATCCCGGACGGAAACAAGCCTCTTTCTACGAGAAGATCGGCCAACGGTTTCTGTCTGACGAATGTCGGCATCGGCAATATCCTCGGAACGCGTCGTTCTCCGTTATTGCGCTGAAATCGGCAGCGTCTGTCCCATGCGCTTCGCATCGATGGGAAGGACCACGGGTTTCGGCGGCCGTGGCTGATGATTCTTTCCGGCGGCGGACGTCGCTCTGGAAGACTCCTCGGGCAGCGCCGTCGCAGAGAGCACCGCTTCCAATACCTGCTCTTTCAGCCGGTCGATTCGCTCCGTCAACGCATGCACCGTCGCCTGCAGCTCGGACAGTTCACGCTCTTGCTTCGTTTGCTCAGCCTGCGCCCGCTCTGTTCGCATCCGATTGGCTTCTTCCTGCGCTCTGTCCACCGTCTGTTTCATCACCGTCAGCGCGTGGTGCGAATCGGCATTCTCCCGCCGCAGATCTCCCACCGCCTTCCGCAGTTCCTGCAACTCCGCCTCCTTCTTGGCCGCGGCAATCCTGCTTGCAGCGACTTCTGCGCGAGCACCCGCCAGCAACGCATCGCGATCACCGATGACTCGCGCGATCCGTGTTTTGCAGTCCTGCATGTCGGCTTCATTCGTGGAGGGAACTGGCGCACAGCCGGCGAACAGCCCACCGGCAACCACCGCGCCTATCGCAATGCCGATCACTCTGGTCCGCATGAAGTCACCAATGATTATAGGGTGTGCCGTCCGAACCAATGAGTCTGCTTCCGCTATGGACATCTCCAACGCCCCCTTCCGGCTCCGCGGGAATTTCCTGCCAGGTCGCGCTCGATTTCGTCAGCGGATCGATCGGCAGCACGCGTAGATACCCCGCCTGCACCATATCGCGCAGGCTCACCGGGTAGCCTCCCCGATCAGCCCGATACTGATCGATGACATCTCGCATGGTAAACAACGTCCGCCTCAAGGCCGCTTCGCGCGCTTTCAGCACCGACTGCTCCCAAAGCGGTTCAGCCAGCGTCGCAAGCGTGCCCACGATTGTGATCACGATCAGGAGCTCGAGAAGTGTGTAACCGCCATCGCGCTGCATATCGGCCCCCCGCTACTTCACGTGCACCACCGCCTGCCGGATCGGCGGTTCTCCACCCTCACTCGATGAACCGGCATCCGCAATCGCCCGCACACTCAACTCGCTGTCTCCAGGAACCTTCGCATGAAAGAACAGCATGGCCAGCACGGCTTCTCCCGCTCCTCCTATCGCTTGTCTGTTGACGGCAATCACGACCTGGCCGTCGGCGGCGCGGGCAGAAATCGATGCGGCGCCGGGGACGACACGGACGAATTCGACTGTCTGTGGGTCGTAACTCACCGATAGACCCGCCTCGCCCATCGTCTCAGCCTGTGACGTCACCAGATCGAGCCGAAATTCCTGTCCGACCGCGGCCGTCAGTTCTTCCGGATTCAACGACAGGCCGCCGACCATTCGTACCGGCATCTTTCGCGCAGACAGCGGCGCCTTACCTACTGGCTCCTCGTTCGCCCTGCGCCCTCCAGGTGACGGAGTGCCGGAGGTTGCAGCCGTGTCATCAGGCACCGACACCCCTTCCATTCCTGCACCGGGTTCTGCAGCAGGACGCACGACACGGTCACCGGACGATTTTGAGGCCGGATACTTGACGGCCGATGGCCGGGGAGGGAAAAGCTGTTCGGTCGCATAGGTGCTTTCGGTACCGGACCAGAAGGCTTGCTGGGCGATCGGCGGCGCGGTCATGCTCCGGACGATCCGAGGCGTAATGGTGAGCACGACCTCCGTCGCCACCCGATCCGTGGTGGTGGAGGTAAAGAGCTGTCCCAGCCAAGGGATGTCTCCGATCAGTGGAACGCTCGACCGATTCTTACGCTCTTCATCTTGAATCAAACCGGCCAAGACTACCGTCTCATCGTCCTTGAGCATCAGCACCGTTTCCGCCATCCTCGTTCCGAATTTGAACTGCTTGATCTCCGGACTCGCCTGCAACGTCACTTGGTCGCCCAACCTGGTGACTTCGACCTTGAGCTTGAGCGTCACTTCATCGACCAGATTGATGCTTGGTTCGACCGTGAGCTTGACACCCGTGTCTTTGAATTCGATGGAGGTCACGGTCGATGTCGTCGGTACGGCGCCAGTCGCCGCCTGCCCCGGCAGCACATTCGTGGTCGACAAAAGAATGGGTTGCTTGTCGCCAACGTTGATGCTTGCCGTCTTGTTGTTCAAGACACGAAGCTTGGGAGAAGCCAACGTCTTGGCCTCGGAATCCTGTTTGAAAAAATCAATCAGGACGCTCGACGGGATCAGGAACAGATAACTCCCGGCTCCCAGGGAGGTGAGCGCCTCGAAGGCCCAGGTTGTCGGCGCGGTGGAGATCCCGCCTGTGCCGCTCGGAGGGCGAAGCCCATAGCCAGCCTGCTTTGCGTAATTGAGTCCGTACTTGAGACTTTTCGTTCGATTTACCTCCAGCACTTCCAGGTCAAGTTCCACTTCTGGCTCTCGGCGATCAATCGCGAACAACAGGCGCTCCGCCAGCTGGAGCTTCGCTGGCTCGTCACGCACCACGATGGCGTTCACTTTCTCATCGACATAAATCTTCTTGCTGTCGAGCAGCGTCCGCACCAGATTCACCGCATCCTTGGCCTTGGCATTGGATAGATAAAACGTGCGCATCAGCAAGTCCTGATATTGCGCTTGCTTTTGCTGGTTTTTTGGCATCACCAGAATCGTGTCCGCCGCCACCCGCTGGGCAACCAGGCCATTGGTGTTCAAGATCAAGTCGAGCGCCTCATCGAACGGCAACTCCTTGATGAAGATAGTGATGGGATCGTCGCGTACTTCTTTATCGAAGATCACGTTGACACCGGCTGTCCGCGCGACGATTTCAAACACTTCCCGCAACTTGGCGTTTTGGAACCGGAGGGTGATCGGCTCCGAGCTACCGCCGATCATTTTGGCGGCCCGCTGCTGCGTGGTGATGTCAGTGATCCCTTCGGACGCGCGGATCAGGGACGAGTCCAACTCAATGGCCCGCTCGAACGCGGCGAGGGCCTCCTCCAAACGCCCAAGCCCCTGCAACTTCACACCGGTGTGCATCTGATCGCGCGCTTCTTTCAGGCGGAGCACCATGCTCATCGCGGCATGATGCTCGGGCTTTGACGGATCGAACCCGAGTGCCAACTTGAATTCCCGCGCCGCGTCTGGCAGCCGATCCGCATCGAAAGCCTGACGACCTGCCTCGTAATGGCCCTCGGCCGCCCGAGTCTTGGCAAGACCCATTCGCGACTGAACGGTCTCTGAAAACGGCTCCTTTTTAGCCGCTTCCCGATAGGCTTCGACTGCCTTATCCCACTCGCCATGCTCCGCATATCCGTCGGCCTTGCGAAGCTCCGGCGAAGCACAGCTTGAGACGACGACGGCGACAAGCAGCAGAACAGCTCCCATCGTCTCAGACCGGCTCACGCCCCACGTCCCCATTCGATCACCTTCCTTGGCCCACGATCACGGAGGAACCTAGCAGGCTGCGGAAAAACTCGTTTTGACTTCTGTAACCACCATGGTATCAAGAATCGATACAACACCGACTCGCCAGGAAGGATGCTCACAATGGCCGCTATTCTCATCCACCCACCCCGGCGCGCCGAGACGCGCTATGCCACGGGGCGGGCCGCAACAAGCGAAGTGGTGAGTCCTACACTTCGGCACGCTGAGCCTCTGAGCGATGCGAGAACGCCGCTGGCAGACTTTTTCAGCATCCTGCTACAGAATGAATTTCAACCCCACAATGACAAGGCCGCTCTTTACAAATGGAAGCGGTCTCACCCATCGGACATCGGCGAGGGTGGGCGTTTGAACCCCCTGTGTCGCGCTTGGTATCCGCAGGCGCCACACTTCGCCTGACGCCGGGCACTGGTCGACCAGCAGACAAAGCCCCGTACTGCTCACGTTGAGACTGAGTCCAACTCGGCTATGGAGCATGATCTGCTCCCCTTCAATGCGATGGGCCGACGGTTCGAAGACAACGGCTTGCACAAGCGGGACCCGATCCGAGCGGGACTGCCGCTCGTGAAAGTGACTCCAGCCTTCCCATTGGTCTGTCTCGGGTGTCATATCCATTTGGCTCGGGTTTCTACGCTCATGAAGGCTGCCCCACAATCCCCCCAGATGACTCCCCACAAATGGGGGGATAGACAATATGTGTTAGGGAGACTACAAGTCTACCCCCTCAGCGCGCACAGTCCCATATAGAGCCATTAGCACTACGTCCGTACGGCCCTATTTTGGCAGGGCCTACTATTGATATCCTGATGCCACTGGAGAGTTCCAACATGATGGAGGTTGAGAACTATGCACACAGTAGCCACATACTCCCAATTACACTCGCAGAATAACGGCAGCCTCCAATCGACACGGCAGATGAATCCCAGCATCATCCTTCTTTCGGCCAGGCATGAATTGCTCTACCTCACACCCACCGCCCGGCAGATATTGGGCCGTTTGGATCGAGCGGAAAGTAATCTTCCATCGGTGGACCGCCTCCCGCCCATCATTCAAGGCCTGTGTGACACCATCGAGATCGCTCGCCGCCGTTGTTCCTCGCCAACCGAATGGGCGGCCGTGCAAATCCATCGCATGATCCTGACAACCCACCACCGAATCGAGGTGGGCGGATTTATCATTCCCGAATGGAGCACTCCTCCGTCCCACAGACTGTTGATCGTGCTTGAAATGCTCCTTGCCGAAGCTCCGCGCGCCGCTGAGGACACGGTACCGCCTCCCCAGCTGACCGCCCGGCAGGAATCCGTAGCCCATGGCCTGATGCGTGGGCTGACCAATAAAGAGATGGCAGTGGAACTCCGTCTCAGCGCGCATACCATCAAAGAATATGTCCGGGCGATCATGATAAAAGTCAAAGCCACCACCAGAGCCGGTGTGGTCGCCCGTTTGGCTGGCGCAGCACATCCGATCAACCAGTCTCAAGAGCCTACTCGATCCGAATGTGACTCCAACGTTCTCACATAGGTTGGAGCGGCATAGCCGGAGGTCTCTTGCCCGGATAACGATCGCTCAGACGTGGCTGGGCCCTACCTCTCGTATGTGAGGCCGGTGGTTCATATGACGCCTATCACCTTCGCCAGCGCTGCATGCGTGGTAATTCTATTGAATGGGGTACCTATTCAGGCAGGACCGCTGTATCAATGCCGTACGAATTCCGGTGCCGTGACCTATACGGACAATACCGCGCAGCTCGGACCGTGCATTCCGATTCAGTCCTCGCCGGTCCAGATTACAGGCGAGGTCCCCTCGATTCCCTCGTACGCTCCTCATTCTGCCGCACCACCATTTTCCGAGCCTGTGACGGCTTTTCCGATGGAACCATCTCCGGTCGCAGACGCCACCATGCCTTCTTACGACCTCAATAGCGCAAGTATGTCCCCGGAAGCGGCAACGACCGCGCCTCCGCCGGCACCGGGCACCCAGCCCTGCCACCCTGGGTTGAACCCTTTCAATCCGCTTAGCGCTCCACCCTGCCCTGCGCGCCCGTCGCTGGACCAGACAACCCAACGCCCTGTATTTCCAAACGATATGCCTGCCTCTGTGCCGTAATTCATGCCCGAAGGAGCTTGCGGATGTGATCGACAGTGAAGGGAGAAGACCGGTCCAGCCTCAGACAAAGTCGCGCCGCTCGAAGATTACGGTAGCGGCAAACAATAGACAGGCCATGTAGGCACCGGCATAGCCCAGCACCAGCGTGAAGTCCGAGGCAGCCAGAGTTTGGTGGTACGGCACATGGCCCTTGAGATTGAAATACTCTAAATCCGGATAGAGATACGTGAATCCTTTGACCGCGGTACGGGCAACTCCTTCGAGCTTGTCCGCGAACGCCCGTACGTACGTTACACTGTGACCGATCACGTAGAACGCCAGGGTGAATATCGCGCCGAGCGTCGCCGTCGTGAACGTCGAGCAGAGCAGCGCCACGCACATCACCACGGCCGTTTCGGCATAGATCAAGGCCACCGCTTGCCAGAGACTGAGCGTCACCGGCACATCCAGCATCACAAGCATCAGGATCAACGGCAGACCGAGTACTATCACATTGAGAGCCAGCGTCAGGGAGAGTCCTAGATACTTGCCAAGGATCAGCCGTGAGCGCGGCATCGGCTTCGCCAGGATCAGATGCACCGTGCGGCGATCCATTTCACGTCCAATGAGCCCGATCCCAAGAAAGACTGCGGCGACGGTGTTGAAGAACTGAACGGCTCCCAGGCCCAGGTCGAGCATCACCCGATCGGGATCGCCGACGGTCAGCCGAGACAAGAGGGTGGACCCGGCAACCAGCAAGAGGCCGACAATCGCCCCGCCGTAGAGCAATTTGTCGCGCAGGTATTCTTGAACCGTCGTCCAGGCGATAGCGCTCAGTCCTCTCATGCCACGCCCTCTCACTTCTCTCCCACGACGCTGCAATACAGCGCTTCAAGGGCGGAGACAGGGGTCTGGCTCCCTTCCTGGTGCGCAACACCCAAACCCCGACCATCTCTAGGAGCTGCGTCGTCGCTCGGCAGCCTCTTGACCGCCACCACTGCAGCGACTCGACCGTGAGAGAGGATCGCAGCCCGATCGCACAACAATTCGACATCGTGAAGCAGATGAGAGCTCATCACGATCGTCTTGCCCTGCCTGCTCAGACGCAGCAACACCTGGCGCATCTCGCGCCGTCCGATCGGATCCAGTCCGGACATCGGTTCGTCCAGCAAGAGAAGGTCCGGATCGTTGATCATGGCCTGGGCGATCGCCACCCGCTGCAGCATCCCTTTGGAGAACGTCCGTAGCCTGCGGTTGCGCGCCCCCTCTAACCCGACCAATTCCAGCAGCACTCCGACTCGCCGGGCCAGGCCAATGCCGTCCATCTCGCAGAGCTGCCCGAAGAATCTCAAACATCCTTCCGCCGTCAGATGGTCATGGAGGTAGGGTGCTTCTGAGAGAAACCCTACCCGCGTTCTCGCTTCCCACTCTTGGGCAGACCGGTTGAAAATCCGAACCTCGCCGGCGGACGGATGGATCAACCCCAATGCCACCCGCATCGTCGTCGTCTTGCCCGCACCGTTCGGGCCCAGTAATCCGAACGTCTCGCCTTGCCGGACATCGAGGTTGATACGATCGAGCACCGGCACGGGACGGCTCCAGAGTCCTTTGGAAAAGGACTTGCACAAATCGACGGTGCGGAGCGCACTAGTGAAAGCAGTCATGGCAAGGCCGCAGCACTGGTAAACGGCTGCATCTCATCCGGACGAAAAAGCCGAAGCCGGCGGGGATGCGTCGAACTCCGCACCTGTCCCGTTTCCGCATCCAGGTCATACGTTCCGCCGAACGGTTCAACGGGAATCCGATCGAGCAGATGTTCTTCCACCAGGGCCGAAAGTGCCGTAGGGTACCGGCCATACCGCTCCCAGTAGCGGGCGGCCGCTTGTTCGATCACCGCCAGATCCCGCTCGATGAAGACTTCATCGCGTCGGCGATCCAGCGCCGCGATGACGATCGGATCGTTCGCGGACTGCCGCACCGAGGCGAGTAATTGAAGGGCCAGGTCCGGATGCTTAGCCTCTGCGTAGAGCCGCGCTGCCAACTCCGGCACATAGCCAGGCCGTCCGGGAAGCTTGGCCGCCACCGCCATATAGTCAGCAGCAGCGCGATAGTCATGCAGGTGAAAGAAGTGATTGAACCCCAGCTGAAAGGCCAGGCGCCACGCCTCGGGATTGGCGGCCAATCCTTTCTTGAGTAACCGATTGCTCCAGTCGACCTGTCCGGCCAATTCGGCCAAGACAAGCCCGCCGGCATCGTAGACATAGACATAGTGTGGGTCGAGCGTCGTGATGACATCGAGTGCGTGGTAGGCCCATTCATAATCCGGCGGCGGCACTTCCTTCTGACCCAGCACTTGAACGACTTGCAGCCACAGCACATCCGCGCCGAGATGGTGATACCCCAGCAACGCCGCTTTGAGTACGTCCCCACGGGGCAGAAGGCGCAGCTGCTCACGAGTCTGCGCGACGCCGCCGATACGATGTTCCAATTCCTGCCGAATCCAGACAATCAGACTCAGCAGCAGGCACAGTGGAAGCCCGATCATCAACACAGGCCGGACTCGGAAGCTGTACAGATTCGCGGCGAAGACACGAACAGGCGTCGCCCCTGAAGAAACACGTGTCGGAGAACACAGCGGGTCCGATTGTCCGGATGAAGCAGAGATCACAACTGCACTCCTGACTCTAGAGACCGCACCCGATTGGCGAATACCGTAACTCAATCATCGGATGCCCCGCAGGATGGTCAAAAAGGCTGCTATTCTCACCCGCCCACCCCGGTGCGCCAAGACGCCCCGTTCCACAGGCAAGGCCGCAGCGAGCGAAGGGGCGAATCGTACTCCCCGCCGTACGTTGAGCCTCTGAGCGATGCGAGAACAAAGCTGGCGGACTTTTTCAACATCCTGCTAATACACATTCGGGGCACAATCGACCACATGGCTCACCTCCGACACCATGAATCCACCACGCCTTCCATCGCCATCGAGGTCGCTGACTGCCTGCGCAAGAAATCCGGTCGTCGGACCAGTCGCCGCGCCGGACGTGATCGGTGCCGGCCAACCGGGACAGCCGTTCGTCACCGGTCCGGGCGCCGGGGTGCGTGTCTGGCTTGCCGCGAGATGATAGTTGTAGCGAACGTGTCCCGATGGTGAAAATCCCACATCGCCGAACGTCCCCACCGCCGACGCCGGTCCGCCGGTCACAGGATTCACACAGAGCGAGCCCGGTGAGGGCTGCGCCGCAGCCGAAGGCCAGGGCACCTGCGCGCCATTGGCTGGAATGATTCCGGGCCAGCCGCTGTTTTGCACCGACAAGTAGCAGGAGCGATCGGCCGCAAAGGTCAGCTCAGCTGTCTTGATGCCGGCCAGGTTGGTCTTGGCCTCAATGGTCTTCGACTTGAGTTGATACGACAAGAAATTTGGAATGGCGATGGCCGCCAGGATGCCGATAATCGCGACGACGATCATCAGCTCGATGAGGGTGAAACCGTATTCTTTCCGATTGTGCTCTGGCATGCTGCGCCTCCTTCGTAAATCGATTCAGGTGAGGACAGGGAGCCGACAACCGGGAGGCTAGCGAAAACCGCGAGGCGCTACAATCCCGTCAAATGGGGGGATTGGGTTTCACAAGAGATGAGTGCGGGAAATTCAGAAGCGATCAGTCTGCTGCATGAGATGCACAACGGCCGATGTGAATCCTGTATTGGCTAGGTGCAGGAGAGCAATGAACGGAAATTGTTGAGAACTTCTTTGGAAGGAGGTTGGCGGAGGAGTGCTGCTCACTCCCCCGCTAGACCTTAGTGTTCACGTAGCAAGAATACTGGGCCTCGTCAACGAGGACATCACTCATTCCAATGGAGTAGTGCACATAAGCACACGACACAAGATAGGTTTCAGAGTCTGAATCTCCGTCTCCGCAATTCGTAGTCTCTGAAAGCTGTCTCACTCCCCTTTGTTAATTATTGTGTCTGCTCCGCGAACCAGCCGCCGGTCCAATCAAAAGCGCCATCGATAGTCTGTCGTGTGACGCCCCTTATCCCCCGCTCAACATAACCACCAGCCTCCCCATAGACCTTCATGAGATCCCCACCGAAGGTCACCCCCATTGCACCTCCAAAAGCCCCACCTACAGCTCCCAATCCAAACCCCTTACCGATATTTTTGCCTACTGCGGCAGCCTTAAGCCCTTCCCCAATGGAACTGCCTACAACCGAGCCTACAACCGGAGCGACCCCTTTTGATAGAACAATGGAGAGACTGCTGTCCACACCACCTAGTAATGCCGAGTTTGCTGAGAATGCGGTCTTAAGTGTCGAGGTCACTCCACCTCCAATCGCTGCGCCTGCGGCGCCCATCAGACCCCCTAGGGCCGCGGCTTGGAACGGATCGCCACCAGTAAATGCTGCTTGTGCGAGGCCGGAGGCCGATCCAATCGCGGCACCAAGAAAGACCGCTTGCGTCGTGATCGTCCCCAAATATGGAAGCGTCGCGAGTGTGCCACACCCCCCGCAATAGAACGTAGCAATGGCGGAGCCGGCGACAATAACCCCCGCATCGATGTATCGACCGGTGGATGAGTCCCTAAACTTTTGGAGGCCCCGCAAGCCCGCATCGAGCTCTTCCCCCAACCCTGCTGCCCTGAGTAGAGGGTCTGAAGCAATGGCGCGATAGGGAATTTCTCCGTAGTAGTATATCGGCGAGATAAGTCGAAGGGGTTTATGCCAAATATCCTTCGCAATCTTGATGCCCTCATTGAAGGGCCTGAGAATGTTCTCCCCGATGCCCTCAAAGAAGTCGACGATGTCGTCGAAGAAATGCCCCGTGGGATCGGTATACCGGAGCGGATTGTTCCGGACATAGGCATAGCGGTTGAGAGACTGCGGATCATATTGGTTCGGGACAATCGTATCCGGGCTGATGAACCGGCCCAGCGTGGGATCATAGTACCGGGCCTCGTAGTAATAGAGCCCGGTGTTGTCGAGCTCTTTGCCCGTGTACTTATACGGCACATCCACGGCCGGGGTGGAGAAACTCTGATTCGCGCGCGTCCCGCCGTAGGGATAATAGGCGACCGTCTGAACCTTGGCCCCTGTGCTATCCGTTACCACACTGGAACTGCCCAGATGATCCCCGTGCCAGTAATGGATCGTCCCACTGGTCACGGCAATGGTGGCAATCCGGGTGCTCCCCGCCCAGATGAAACGGGTGCAGTTCGCATTGTCACACTCGTAGATCTTACTGATATACCGTGTTGTCGTGCTGCCCACGATCTTCTTCACCCGTCCACCATCGCCGTCATAGACAAACGTCGTGGTGGTGCCGCCTTGTACCGTGGTCAGCGGCTTGTTCTCGAGGTTCCACGTATACGTCCGCCCCGCGCCCGTGAGCATGTTGCCGTTTTTGTCGTAGGTGTAGGTATTGGATCCAGCCGCCGTGACCGCATGCGGCCGCACCACGCCCGCACCACTGGTGGGATAAGTATAGGTCCCCACCTGCGAATTCGTGAGCATGTTCCCAATCTGGTTATAGTTATAGGTGAGCGTCGCAGGGACCCCGCCGGCCCCATACGGCCCGCTGGCACTGGTGAGCCGGTCCTGCAGATCGTAGCCGAAGGCCTGATTGCCGTTGAGTGGATCTTGGATCAGATCCACATTGCCCTCGGCCGTGAAGGTATAGGTCAGGTCTTGGAGAACGGGATTCGTCCCCTTCTGGGTCTTGAGCGTACAGAGCTTAAAGGTATTGGCCGGCACGCAGGTCGGATGCGCCGGATCGGCATAGGTATGGGTGGTCACCACGCCGTTGCCATAGGTGATCGTTTGAGCCTGGCCCTGCGAGGTGTAATTGGAATAGGCCGCATAAATGGTGGTGCCACTGCCTGCCTTATCTTGCACCTTCTCCAAGGCTGGCCCGGTGTAGAGATACTCCACCGTCTTGGGGGTAGCCGTGGGATAGGTCACTTCTTTCAAGCGGCCTAAACCGTCATACCCACTCGTCGTCACATAGGTGGTGCCATCCATCACTTTGGTGCTCTTGCTGATCCGGCCCATCGCATCGTATTCAAAGGTCACGTTCGTCGCGACATCGGTAACTTGTTTGAGACGGCCCTTCCGATTAAAGGTCGTAACGGAGTCGTCATAGACATAGACGACGTCCCCGCTGCCTTGCGCCTTTTGCGTGGTGAAGTCTTTTTGCGTACGCCGATTGAGCCCGTCATACCGGAACCAGAGATGCTGATCCTTGGCATCGGTCTGCCGGGTGAGATTCCCCGAGGCATCGTACTGATAGTTCCAGCAGGGAGCCGCATACCAGGGATACGTCGCATTCGGATTCACGGCGGTGAGATCCGCGCAGGTGGTGGTCCCATTGGTGCTCATGTCGGGGTCCGACATGGCGAGCTTCCGTCCGAGCGTGTCGTACCGCATGGTGGTGCGGTTCCCCAGGGCATCCACCACTTTGGTCAGATTGCCCAGGAGATCGTAGGTATAGGTCGTCGTCGCATAGACGCCGCCAGGATCATCGGCGGGTGTACAGGTGGTGTAGAGGGCGTTGTGCTCTTGAATGGTCACCACGCGGCCATAGGCGTCCTTGACCTCCCGTTTTCGCGAGCCGCTGGCATCCACGGTCACAGTGACGAAGGGGGCATAGCAGGTCTTGCTGGTGAGTGGCGTGCCGCCCAACGTATCGGGATGCGTCACTTGGGTCACGCGGCCCAGGGCATCGTAGGTCATGGTGCGCCAGCGATTTGTGACGGATTCGGTCGTTTTGAAATACGGAAGGCTGGTGCGAAACGCCTGCCCCTTCACATCGTACTGAGTCTCGGTGACAAGCGTGGTTCCATTCGGGCCACTGGTCTCCTTCTTAAACGTACGGCCTAATCCATCGAAGAAGGTACTGCTCGTCAGCGCGGCAGGGAGGCTCGCGCCGCTCGTGCTGGTGCTGAGCTTTTGCGTGCCGATCACTCCAAACTCAGCGAGAGTCGGATAGGTCATCGTGGTGATGAGGCCATCCGGGGCCGTGGTCTTCGTTCTCCGCCCCAACGCATCATACTCGTGACTCAGGACTTTGCTGTTTGGATCCGTCACGCTCTTGACCGCGCCATAGAATCCGGTGCTGGTCGGAATCGCCTCACCATTGACGCCGTAATAGACCGTCGTAGTCACGTGGCCGAGCTGATTGGTGGCGGTGAGCAGAAAGGTCTTCGTCGGATCGTAGGTGAGGGTGGTCTTGTTGCCGAGCGGATCCCGGCTACAGAGCAGCACGCCGGTGGTCGAATCGTATTCCATCCCGCTCACAGGGTTGGTGCCGTCCTTTAGCCAGCGTTCGGTCTTGGTGAGCTTGCCCTTGGTCACGGTGGTTTGGCTCCCCGTCGGCGTTGCCGTGCAGGTGCCGGTCCCTGTCCCGTCATAATAGAAGAGGGTTTCGGCGAGCTTATCCGCCGACGCGACGCTCAGCCCTTTGTAGTGGCTCTCGCGGATGGGCAGACTCACCAGATAGTCGGTGGTGTTGAGCACGAAGGCCCGTTCCACGGTCTTCTCGTCGCCGGTGACGGCCAGATCGCCGTGATGACTCTCCTTCTGGAGATTGCCATAGGCATCGTAGTCCGCCGCGGCAAACGTCACGCGTGTGCTCTTACAGGGGCCACCCTCGCAGACTGAGCTGTCGACTTGCGCCGGGGGCGTGAACCAGGGTGCGGTGGTATCTGCGCCGATGCGATCCGTGTGATAGGTGGTCTCGGTCTTGGCGTACAGCAGGCTGTCGCTCTTACGCCGCACCTCGACCCGATAGGGCTGGCCCTTCATGTAACCATTCGCCAAACCAGGGTCTTCGGTATCCACCGGATTCACTTCATTGCCCTGATGAAACCAGGTGGTGGTCACCGTCTTATCCGCATCCGTGGCCCCGGGGCTCGTCACCGCCACGGTCTTGAAACCTCGAAACTCCCGCTCCCCAATGTGATGGTAGCCACCACTATAACTGTAAGTCGTGGTCGAGGCGTTCCCCGCACAGATGCTTGTCGTGCTGTTCCAGTTGTCGCACGTGGTCAGGACACTGACCGTCTGGACGGGATATGAGAGTTGTGTGTTGGTATAGGTAGTCGAGGACTGATATTGAATCGTGGTTGATCCACCAAGTCCATTTGCAACTTTGGTCAGTAGATCAGGAGCCATTATCGTATTGGGTAGCACCCACAGCCCATACTGGCTGGTCGTATAGTTATAGTGGGCAACATAGTCGGGCTGCCCATCGCCATTCATATCGGCCAGACCGGTGTAATCGCCGCTTGTACCGCTCCACCGAGGAAAGCCATTTTCAGACTTGCTGAGTGCCGTTGCCGTACCCCAGTTTTGCGGCGCATTAAATCCTGACCCGTTATTGAGCAACACCCACAGCCCATACTGGCCGGTCGTATAGTTATAGTGGGCAACATAGTCGGGCCGCCCATCGTCATTCATATCGACTAAACCGGTATAATCGCCGCTTGTACCGCTCCACCGAGGAAAGCCATTTTCAGATTTGCTGAGTGCCGTAGCCGTGCCCCAGTTTTGCGGCGCATTAAATCCTGACCCGTTGTTGAGCAACACCCACAGCCCATACTGGCCGGTCGTATAGTTATAGTGGGCAACATAGTCGGGCCGCCCATCGCCATTCATATCGACTAAACCGGTGTAATCGCCAGACGTACCGCTCCACCGGGGGAAGGCATTTTCAGATTTGCTGAGTGCCGTAGCCGTGCCCCAGTTTTGCGGCGCATTAAATCCTGACCCGTTGTTGAGCAACACCCACAGCCCATACTGGCCGGTCGTATAGTTATAGTGGGCAACATAGTCGGGCCGCCCATCGCCATTCATATCGACTAAACCGGTGTAATCACCGCTTGTACCGCTCCACCGAGGAAAGCCATTTTCAGATTGGCCGAGTGCCGTTGCGGTGCCCCAGTTTTGCGGCGCATTAAATCCTGACCCGTTATTGAGCAACACCCACAGCCCATACTGGCCGGTCGTATAGTTATAGTGGGCAACATAGTCGGGCCGCCCATCGCCATTCATATCGACTAAACCGGTTAAATCGCCAGATGTACCGCTCCGCCGGGGGAAGGCATCAACAGAGTCGCCGAGTGCCGTTGCGGTGCCCCAGTTTTGCGGCGCATTAAATCCTGACCCGTTGTTGAGCAACACCCACAGCCCATACTGGCCGGTCGTATAGTTATAGTGGGCAACATAGTCGGGCCGCCCATCGCCATTCATATCGACTAAACCGGTGTAATCACCGCTTGTACCGCTCCACCGAGGAAAGCCATTTTCAGATTTGCTGAGTGCCGTTGCCGTGCCCCAGTTTTGCGGCGCATTAAATCCTGACCCGTTATTGAGCAACACCCACAGCCCATACTGGCCGGTCGTATAGTTATAGTGGGCAACATAGTCAAGCCGTCCATCGCCATTCATATCGACCAGGCGGGTCAAATCACCAGTTGTACCGCTCCGCCGGGGGAAGGCATCAACAGGGTCACCAAGTGCCGTTGCGCTACCCCAGTTTTGCGGTGATTGAAAACCACTGGGACCGCCTTGATATCCAAACGTGGTGGGCGGAATAGATGTCCCAGCAGAGATGCTCCCAGCTCCATTGAGCACTGCATCTTTGCCGAATTGCTGAATGTTCTGCAGGAGAGAGTTGGAGCTTGTCGAACTCTGCGAATACTGAATCGCGTATGCCCACACCAACACGCCGCTGGCCTTCACCTCAATCGTCTTCAACCGCTTGGCTGTGGTGATGGCAAAGCTACTGATGTACATCGCTGGCTTGTCAGTCCGATCTTCCAGATAGAACTTCACCTGATTCGTCGGAGCCGTGGCTCCATTGCCGGTGTAGTCGATCTGACTCAGATAGCCCTGTCCTTGATCCCCCGTAAAGGTCATCGTCATGTAGTTGCCATCACGGTCTTCTACGCGCTCTAGACACCACTTGAAGATCTGCGTGCCCAAGCTCCCGACGGTCCCTTGAATGCGTGTGGTCGTGCCGGTCCCGAATTTATACTTCGTGCCTTTCTTATCAGTAATCTCCCAGCCCGTCGTCCCATCAGCCGACAGTTTCTTGATGCGGAGGAAGCTCCCCTTGATCTTTTCGTGATAGAGCAACGGATCGATGGCATCCTGCACCAGATCCGTCGACACCCCGTCGAGGCGTATGGTGTAGACCTTCCCATCAAGTTCTTCTTGAGTCGTGGGCTGGTAGAGCACGCCCCAGCGGGTCTGCCGTTCGATGGCGCCCATCTCCAACTTCCAGCCCATCCCCACCCAGCCATTGCCACCCGCACTCTCATAGGCCAGCACCACATTCGGCTGCATCCCGTTACGGCCTGGTGGGATCTCGATGGGAATGCTGCCCGTCAAAATGCCGGTGAAGGGATCGGGCTGTAACGAGGCACTGATCCCCGTCAGCGGCACATCGCCGTCTGTTTCCTTGGCGAATGAAAGGCTGGTAGCAAATGGCGTATGGCCAATGGCAAGGACCAGGACGAAGATCAGCAGACGACGCATGGGTAGCTCCTTTCCAGCAGGCCGTGAGGCGTGAATGGTCAGGGGTGAGGTGACGGCCTTCCACCAGCTGATGGCATATGGCGCGACCAATTTCATTGCGAATGTCGATTGACGCATGACGATTGACGAGCGCCGCTCCAACATGGCCGTGCACTCTATGCTTTTCTTTACGCCGCGCAATCCCGACAAATGGGTATACCCATTTGGGGGGATCGGCACATGTCATCGAGATACGCACGCGTATCGATGCCTGTGAGGAAAGATGAACTCCCGGATGGTGTGGCTATGAAACTGAACGTGAGCGCTAGGCGGCCTGACGGATTCGCGGTGGACTATCCTTGCGTGGCTCGACCTCCTGGAGTGCCTCCGCCAGGATTATGCGGAGTCCCCTGTGGCACAATGCCGACGGATGATGGATTCGGATGTTGGAAGACCCACTCGTGATAGGACGTGCGTCCCTCAAAATGCCGCACAACCGGGGGAAACCCCTGACGGCGAAATGGCTTCGCGCGGCTCTTGCTTCGCACCCCCATGATGCCGCCGTTCGGCGCTCGAAGATAGTCCCACTCGCCACGCCCCACCGGATCCACATAGACCTTGCGTAAAAACGGCTTGGGTAATCGTGTGAGCTCCGCCAATGACTGAGGGTAGACCTCGCCCGGCATGACTCTCCCGGCCTTCATCGCCGCGGAATAGAAAGAGAGGGCCTGCTGAATCTCGATGCCTTTGGCCAACAAGTCCGCTTCCAATTCACGCTGCACCATCGCCTTCCATTGCTTGGCCGCACTGGTCATGGCAATGCCGATGAGGACGATGGAAACCATCAACATGAGGTACGTCACGCCCCGTTCGTTGCCGACAGCATGATGGCTGCTGCGATGCATCAGATATCACTCACTCCGAAGAAACTATCTGAAACCGAGACTTCTGACTCACCAGTTTCGATACCTCGTTCCATCCGCTGCCAGATCCTGGCTTTGCGTCATTACGTCATACACATCCTCACCGCACCAGCTTGATGCGTTCGGCACATCCTTATAACATCGGAAGAGCCAATCCGCCTTGCCGGTCAGGGGATCGAGGGGAAGCTTCCGCAAATAGCGCTTGGTCGTGGTGCCCCTGACCGCCGCCTCTTCACCGGTGAGCGTGATTCCCAACAGGAGATCAAGCGACTTCGGATAGCCATAGGGACTCGCGATCTCTTTGCAGGTGAGCTTATTCTTCACACAGGCCTGCCCCAGCAGAACATCCCCATCGCGATTCCACTCAAGCTTAAAGGTGTCGATGGCGGCCCGCATGGTCCTCAATTGCTGCCGCAGTTCAAGTTCCTGCGCTCGTTTGAGCGACAGCCGGCTGAGCGGCATCGCAACGGACGCCAGGATCGTCACAATGGTGAGGGTAATCAGAAGCTCCATGAGGGTTACACCAGACTCTTTCATCGATCATTTCTCACAATACTGCATCGTCTCCCCATCATTCACAGCTCACGGTTGAGCCGTCTCCTATGACCCGCTCCAGCGTGGCAACCACCCCTGGCTGCACGATGAACAATTTCATGAGCCGAGTGCAATCCCCCCAGGGGAGGGGGATGCAGTCAGTGCCTTGAGACCAGGAAAAGAACGTATCGGGATGAAATGGAGTGATTGCTGACTACTGGACTGTGCCTGCCATTTGAAAGACCGGCAGATACATGATGACAACGACCGTGCCGACGAGGACGCCCATAATGAGGAGCAACGCTGGTTCAATCCAGGTGGTCATTTGCGTGAGCTTGAGATCGAGGCTGTTTTCATAAAATTCCCCGACATCTTTCAGCATGGTTTCCAGCGATCCGGTCTCTTCCCCGACCGACACCATGGCAGTGGCCAACTTGGGGAGCACACCCTGCTGAGTCAGCGCGGCCGCCAAGGTCATCCCCTCTCGCACTCGTCCCACAGCCTGATACACCCCGCGGGCGATGAAGCGATTGGACATGGCCCCGCTCGCCACCTCAAGTGCATTGACGAGGGGGATGCCGCCCGCCAGGACTGTAGCCAGGGTTTGGGTCAATTGCACGGTATTGTGGTGAAGCAAAATCGGACCGAGGCCCGGCAGACGCAACAACAGCCGATCGGTCGTATATCGCCCCTCCGTCGTCGCACGATAGGACCGCAGGCCGACGGCCAGAAGCACGAACCCCACCAGCAACGGAAGAAACTGCGCTTGAATCACGTCGATCAGACTCAGAAGCATCAGCGTCGCCGGAGGTAGCGATTGTGCCGAATCGCCGTACACACCCACGAACGTGGGCATCACGTACACGAGGAGAAAGCCGACAACCGCTGCCCCAATAATCACGAGAAACGCCGGATAAGCCAAGGCCTTGGTCACCTTTTGCTTCAGGCTGATCATGAGCTTGAGGTAGTGTACGTAGCGCTGGAGCACTGTAGGCAAATTGCCGGATTGCTCGCCGGCACGAATCGTAGCCACATACAAATCCGAAAACATCTTGGGATGGCGGCTCATCGCATCGGACACCGCGCTGCCGCCTCGAATGTCTTCCCGCACGGCCCGGAGCGTCTCCTGGAAGTGTGCCTGTTCCGCTCGCTCGATAAGCAGATCCCAGACCTGAAGGACCGGCAGGCCGGCCTTGAGCATGGCGAGCAATTCTTGATTGAATACGAGAAATTCGTGCAGCGAAACTTTCCCAGACCACCAGAATCGGCCCAGTGTTTGAGACGTTTTGCTTTCCCCATGGAGGCTCAGAACGATGAGTCCGTCCCGCTCCAACTGTCCCCGCACAGCCCGTTCATCGCTCCCATCGATCGCGGCTTCGACCGTGGTGCCATTGGGGCGGGCCGCTTTGTAATGAAAAGTCGGCATGGCCCCCTATGCTCGGCTGCTCAAGGATAAAAAGTCAAATGGGTTCCTGACCGGGCCGTACGATGTATTCATCAATGGGCTGTAGCAAGTTGTCGCCGGCTTGATCCCTCGACACCACTCCTGATCCTATGTTAGCGTACGCGCTCATTTTTCCTGCTCTGCTGGGAGCCGTATGTTCAAGAAAATCCTGGTCGCCAATCGCGGTGAAATCGCCATGCGCATCATCCGCGCATGCCGCGAATTGAATATCGCCACGGCTGCCATCTACTCCGAGGCCGACTCGACCGGCATCTACGTCAAGAAGGCCGACGAAGCCTATCTGGTCGGTCCCGGTCCTGTGAAGGGCTTCTTAGACAGCCGGCAGATCGTAGATCTGGCCGTCCGTATCGGCGCCGACGCCATCCACCCCGGTTATGGATTTCTTTCTGAAAACGCGGAGTTCGCCGAACTCTGTCATGCATCGGGTGTGACGTTCATCGGTCCGTCTCCCCATGCCATTACACTGATGGGCAGCAAGGTGAAGGCGCGCGAACTCGCCGAGTCCGTCGGTGTGCCGATCGTTCCCGGAACGGACGGCGCCATCACCGACGTGAAAGACGCACTCGCCTTCGCCAAGAAGGCCGGATACCCGGTCATGATCAAGGCCAGCGCCGGGGGCGGCGGACGCGGTCTCCGCGTCGTCCGATCCGATGCCGAATTGCGCGACAACATGGAGGTCGCCTCGCGGGAAGCCCAGGCCTCCTTCGGCGACGGCAGCGTGTTCATCGAAAAATATATCGAACGGCCGCACCATATCGAATTCCAGATTCTGGGAGACCGACACGGCCATATCATCCATCTCGGTGAACGCGATTGTTCGATCCAGCGCCGGCATCAGAAGCTCATCGAAATCGCTCCGTCGCTGATCCTGACGCCGAAACTGCGGGCGGAGATGGGCCAAGCCGCCATCACCATCGCCCGAGCCGTGCGCTACGACAACGCCGGAACCGTCGAGTTTCTCCTCGATCAGGACGGACAGTTCTACTTCATCGAAATGAATCCGCGGCTCCAGGTGGAACATACGGTCACCGAGCAGATTACGGCCATTGATATCGTGCGCAATCAGATCTCCATCGCGGCGGGCCAGCCGCTCGACATCCAACAGGAGGATGTCATCCTGCAAGGGCACGCGATCCAATGCCGGATCAATGCGGAAGACCCGAAAAACAATTTCATGCCCTGCACCGGAACCGTCACGGCCTATCTCTCTCCCGGCGGCATCGGCGTCCGTATCGACGGCGCGGTCTATAAGGATTACACGATCCCGCCTTATTACGACGCCCTCTTGGCCAAACTGACGGTACGCGGACGAACGTGGGAAGAGACCGTGAGCCGCATGCGGCGCTCGCTTGAAGAATACGTGCTTCGGGGGGTCAAAACGACGATTCCCTTCATGCAATCGATCATGCAGGAACCGGATTTTATGGCTGGGCGGTTCGACACGTCCTACCTGGACACCCATCCGGATCTCTATCGGTACCATGAATTCGAACAGCCGGAAGATTTGGTTTTGGCGCTTTCTGCCGCGATCGCAGCCTACGAAGGGCTGTAGTCGGACAGCCCTACTACGAACACACACGAGGCATATCAACCACCATGGCAACAAAACGGCCATTGAGAAAAAAACAGGCGGCGAAGAAACCCGCCTCTGCGCCTACCGTCAAAACAACGAACGTCAGGAAGGGGCGCTCGGAGGAGTTCACGATCCAACCCGCAGCCGGCAAACCGCTGCTGATTACCGACGTCGCGCTTCGAGACGGGCACCAGTCGCTGTTGGCCACGCGCATGCGCACGGAAGACATGCTGCCTATCGCGCAGAAACTTGACGCAGTCGGCTATTGGTCGCTCGAAGTGTGGGGCGGCGCGACATTCGATACCTGCCTGCGGTTCTTGAAAGAAGATCCCTGGGAACGGCTCCGCGCGCTCCGGGCCGCGATGCCCAACACCAAGCTCCAAATGCTGCTCCGGGGGCAAAACCTGGTGGGCTACCGGCACTATGCCGACGACGTGCTGGAGCGATTCATCGAACGGTCGGCTGCAAACGGAATCGATGTCTTCCGCATCTTCGATGCGCTCAACGACGTGCGCAATCTGGATCGGGCCGTGCGCGAAGTAAAAGCCTGCGGCAAACATGCCGAAGCCACGATCAGCTACACCGTTAGTCCTGTGCATAGCCTGGACCGGTTCGTCGATCTGGCCAAGAGAATGGAAGACCTGGGCACAGATACGCTTTGCATCAAAGACATGGCCGGGCTCTTAGCGCCGCTGGATGCCTATCACCTTCTGCGCCGGCTGAAAGCGGCCGTCAAGGTTCCGATCCATCTGCACTCGCACTACACCTCCGGTATGGCCTCCATGTCGTCGCTGATGGCCATCCTGGGCGGGCTCGACATGCTCGACACCGCGATGTCCCCGCTGGCAGGCGGGACCTCCCATCCGGCAACGGAAACCCTCGTTGCGTCGCTGCGAAACACGCCCTACGACACAGGGCTGGATCTCGCGGCCTTTCTGCCGATCACCGAGCATTTCCGGACGGTGCGCCGCAAGTACCGTCAGTTTGAAAGTGATTTTACCGGTGTCGACGCGGAGATTCTCACGTCGCAGATTCCCGGCGGCATGCTCTCCAACCTCGCCGCACAGCTGACCGAACAGAACGCGCTTGACCGGATGAAAGAAGTGCTGGAGGAAGTTCCGCGGGTTCGGAAAGAAATGGGCTACCCGCCGCTCGTCACGCCCACCAGCCAAATCGTCGGCACACAGGCCACGCTCAATGTGTTGACCGGGGAGCGCTACAAAGTCGTCACGACCGAAACGAAGAACTATTTCCTCGGCTTGTACGGTCGCGCCCCGGGTCCGCTGGACGGTGAGATCATGGCCCTGGCCATCGGCGACGAAGAACCGATCAAGACAAGGCCCGCGGACCGGCTTGAGCCGGAGCTTGCGGCGAACAAGAAAGAGCTGCCGGCCTCCGCCTCGTCGATGGAAGACCAGCTCTCCTTTGCGCTATTTCCGGCGATCGCGAGAGAGTTTTTTGACGCCCGTGAGAAAGGCGACTTGACTCCCCCGCTGCTGGAATCCGTCTCAGCCAAAGGACCAGCCGTCGCCCATGAACTCCACCTCGCGCCGGTGGAATTCAACGTCACGGTCCACGGCGAAACCTACCATGTGAAGGTGTCCGGCTCAGGCCGAAAGACGGATGGTCGCAAACCTTACTATATCCGCGTCAACGATAAGCTCGAAGAGGTTTCCCTGGAGCCGATCCAGGAAATTCTTGCCGGCGTCCCGGAGGCTCCGGACACGCGCACGAGCGCCAAGCCGAAGCGACCGAGACCATCGAAGCCGGGGGATGTGGCGCCGCCCATGCCGGGCCGGGTCGTCAAAATCCTTGTCGCAGTGGGAGATCGGGTGAAGGCCGGCGATGCTCTCCTGATCGTTGAAGCGATGAAGATGGAAAGCCGCGTGCCGACACCGATCAACGGAACGGTGGCAGCCATCCTGGCCTCCGAAGGCGATCATGTGAAGACGGATGAAACGGTCATCCAACTGGAGTAACTCTCACACCTCGTACCCTTCCCTCCGCGCAGACAGACCGCCATACCTGGTTCTGTTTGTCCTCTGTCTGCTGACGCTGCTGTGTGAGGCCTGCGCAACGACTTCGCCGATTCCGTCGCAGTTCGAAGCATTCGAACGCATTCCGATTCACACCGTGACCGTCCATAAGCAGCGGATCGCCTACATGGATGTGGGAACCGGCCCACCGGTCATCCTGATTCATGGGTTCGGAGGATCAATGTGGCAATGGGAGCATCAGCAGCATGCGCTGGCGGAACACTTCCGCGTGCTCACGCTTGATTTGCCCGGCTCCGGGCTCTCCGACAAACCTGACATCGAGTACCGGCCCGACCAAATGCTGGGTTTTCTGGTGGGATTCATGGATGCGCTGGAGATCCCTCACGCCACGTTGGTCGGGAACTCCATGGGCGCCGGCCTCGCCATCGCGATGACATTGGAACATCCTACTCGTGTCGCGAAGCTCGTTCTGATCGGAGGGCTCCCTCAGCAGATCATGCAGAAGCTCACCAGCCCGTCGATCCGGCGCGCCTTAGAAACCCGTGCGCCGGCGTGGCTCATCTCGCTCGGCAATCGGCTGTTCGGAGGCATGATGACAGAATCCGTCCTGCGTGAAATCGTGCATGACCCGGCGCTGCTGACGCCGGCCGTGATTGAGCGGGCGAACCGCAACCGCCGCCGGCCCGGCCTCATTGGACCCCTCTTGGCTGCACAACATGCGCTCTCGCTGTGGGAATCCGGGTTTGCCCTGCGCATCGGCACCGTCATGCATCCGACGTTGGTGATCTGGGGAGAAGAAGACCGCGTCTTTCCAATTATCGTGGGTGAAGAGCTCCATCGTACCATCGGTGGGTCCGAGTTCATACGCATCCCCCATGCCGGCCATCTACCCCAGTGGGAACGACCGGACCTAGTCAACCGTTCGCTGATCGCGTATATTCAACACCAGTAGATCACGGCTGCTCGACTACGACATCACACACCCTCAACAAAGGAGACCATATGCAGACAGCTTATCGTGGTTTGATCGTGACCGCACTGGGCCTCTCGCTCGGAATTGCCGGATGCGCGGGCATGGGCAATTCCACCGGAATCGGTTACACATACAAGAATCTCGCGGTTGCCGACGGCAGCGCCGTGACCGGTGAAGGGAATAACGTCCTCTTCAAAGGCAGCCCGCTCGGATTGTCCGGCGCCGGAATCAAGACCGGTGATGCTCTGCGGGACGTCAAGGTGGCGCAGACTGATCTCTCGCTGGTCAACATTACCCAGACGAAGGGATCCGGAAAGGTCCGTATCATCAGCGTCGTCCCCTCGCTCGACACTCCGGTGTGTGAACAACAGACCCATTATCTCAGCGAACGAAACAAGGGACTCGACAAGATGGTCGAACTCATTACCGTGAGTGTCGATACCCCCTTCGCCCAGAAGCGGTTTGCCACGGAAGCGAAGATCGACAACGTCACGTTCCTCTCCGACTATCGAGGCGGCGAGTTTGGCAAAGCCTATGGACTGTTCTTGGGTGGCCCGCACATTCTGGCCAGAGCCATCATCGTCGTCGATTCGACGAACACCGTGCGTTATCTTCAAGTGACGCCTGAACTGACACAACTTCCGGACATGGAAGAAGCGTTCCGATTCGCCCGCTCGCTGATAACAGCCAGCTGACACCAAAGCAGGCTAAGAAGGTTGAGGTTAAGAATATAAGACCGTATGATATTCTTAACCTTGACCTGAGCCTCAGTCTCCACCATCCCCTGAACATATGGCCCACTACGACCTTCTCGTCATAGGAACCGGACCGGCCGGCCAAAAGGCTGCCGTGCAGGCGGCCAAACTCGGCAAGAAAGTAGGCTTGATCGAGCGGAAGGAAGTCGTCGGAGGCGTCTGCATCAACACCGGCACCATTCCGAGTAAAGCCCTTCGCGAAGCCGCGCTCTTTTTTTCCGGAATTCCACAGCGCAGCATTTACGGGACCCCGCCCCAGCTCAAGAACACGATTACGATCGAGGAACTCACGTTCCACGCCAATCACGTCATCAAAAACGAGATCCAGGTCGTCCATGCTCAGATGGCCCGGAACCGGATCGACATGATCTTCGGATCAGCCAGCTTTTTCGACCCGCATTGCCTCCGCATCCAACACCGAAACGGCTCGATCAAACAACATACGGCGGATTTCATTGTCATCGCCGTCGGCACAGAGCCAAGCCGGCCGGCCGACATCCCGTTCGACAACACCTCCGTCATTGATACGGACGGGCTCCTGACTCTTAAACGCATTCCCACCTCTATCGTCATCGTTGGGGGCGGAGTCATCGGAACAGAATACGCCTCCATCCTCGCAGCGCTGGGCGTGCCGGTCACCCTCATCGACAAACGTCCTCGCCTGTTGGAATTTGCCGATGCCGAGATCATCGACATGCTCCAGCAACAGATGAAAGCGCTGGGCGTGACCCTCTATCACGAAGAAGAAGTCCTGGCGATCAAGAGGGAGCCCGACAATTCGATTGAGGTCTGTTTGCGACACGCCAAGCCGATCCGGGCTTCCACGCTTATGTATGCCATCGGCAGGGTGGGCGCAACCACAGCGCTTAACCTGGAGGCCGCCGGATTGAAACCGGACAGTCGAGGCCGCATCGCCGTCAATACGCACTTCCAGACAGCCGTTTCACATATCTATGCGGTCGGCGATGTCATCGGCTTTCCGGCCCTGGCGTCGACCTCGATGCAACAGGGCCGCCACGCATCCTGCCATGCCTTCGGCCATCCTGACCGCACCGATAATTCTTTATTACCCTACGGCATCTACTCTATTCCGCAAATCTCCATGGTGGGCCGGAACGAGGAAGAACTCACGCAGGCCCAAATTCCCTATGCCGTGGGAATCGCCCACTATAAAGAAATCGCCCGTGGCTTGCTGATGGGCGATGAAACCGGCATGCTCAAGCTGTTATTCAATCAGCACACCCACGAGTTGCTCGGCGTCCATGCCATCGGAGAGGGCGCGACGGAGTTGATCCACATCGGCCAGGCCGTCATGGCCTTTCACGGCAAGATCGACTATTTCATCGACACGGTCTTCAACTACCCGACCCTGGCAGAATGTTATAAAGTCGCGGCGCTGGACGGCATCAATCGCCTGCCACGACCCTGGCTGCCGCCGGCCCACAACACGTGAAGCGTATCTCGTGAAGCGTGAAGCCCGCTTCGCCGACGATGCGAGGCGAGCGCGAGACGG
Source organism: Nitrospira sp. (assembly GCA_022843785.1). Classification (GTDB taxonomy): domain Bacteria; phylum Nitrospirota; class Nitrospiria; order Nitrospirales; family Nitrospiraceae; genus Nitrospira_D. Next base: position 103,729 of record JALHMZ010000009.1, on the reverse strand, counting down.
AAAGAGCGTGTATCCTGTCCTTGTTTGCGAGATACGCTTCACGAGATACGAACGACGCATTCACTGAGGAACCAACCATGTCCTTCTCACAACACCTGAGACAACTGGCAAGCCCCATCTGGGACGCCCAACTGAGCCACCCATTCGTCGTCGCGCTCGGCAACGGCACACTGCCTGAACAAAGATTCAAATATTACATCTTGCAGGACGCCAGATTTCTTGGTGACCTCTCGCGTGTCTTCGCCGCCGGCTCCATGAAAGCGCCGGACTCCGAGAGCGCCCTGCGCCTTGTCAAACTGGCGGAAGACACCATCGTGGTCGAACGCAGCCTGCATGAGAATTACGGGAAGCGCTGGAAGTTGACGGCCAAACAGATGTCGTCCGTGCCGATGGCCCCCACGAACTACGCCTACACAAGACACATGCTCTCCGTGGCACAGAACGGATCGGCGGCGGAGATTCTGGTGGTCGCGCTCCCCTGCGCCTGGATCTACTGTGTGGTGGGACAACACCTCTTGAAGAAGGGCCCGCCGCCCCAGAGCCATCCTTACCGAGACTGGCTCATGCTCTATGCCTCGCCCGAGTTCGCCGAAGTCCAGCGATGGATGCGGAAGAAGGTCGATCAGTGGGCCAAAACCGCCGGCACAGACGAGAAGCGGCGCATGGAAGAATCCTTCATCATCAGCTCCCGCTATGAGTGGATGTTCTGGGACATGGCGTGGAAGGAGGAACAATGGCCGGTGTGACTCGACGGGTCCTGTCATCGCGCAACCCATTCGTGCTCACTTCACCCATCCCGATGTCAGCCTCACTGGAAGTAGCTGTACCGGCTGACAACCTACCGTAGAACGGTCCCAAATGCGGCGAAGAGTTGGCCGGTCAGATACCGGGTGGCTTGATGATCGCCCGATCCCTTCCGGCGCATGTAATCGTTGAGAACGCGCCCGTCGGCGGTCTTGTGCATGTCCGGCCGACGTAGATTCATCCGATAGCGTTCCACTCCCGCCGACACCCAGCTCACAAAGATCACCGTCCCGTCGCGTTCCACCTTCTCCACCACGCCCACGTGCGTGAGCGGATCGTTGGGCAAGCCGTCGCGATTGAAATCCCAGGTGTTGTGAAAAAACACGACATCCCCCGGATGAACGGTCGGGCCATAGTGAATCCGCCCATGCTCTACGACATGGGTGAAGATGCGTCCGACGCCGTTGCCGCCGTCCAGTTCGCCCAGTCCATCGTACAAGTCGACACGTTGCACGGCATACAGGCCCCGGACGAGGCCCGAACAATCCGGAGTATAGTGCCGCCCCCCCACTTCGATACGATTCCGACCGAGCAGTCCGACGGCTGTTTGTACCAATGCCTCTTGCCTCGGTATCCCCTTGGCCATGGCACAACAGATCTCTCCGCGCGTTCCCGTCGTGGGGACCATCACATCGACTTCGCTTAGTGCCGGCTGACGCCCTATCGTGGCGCAGCCTGTTAGAGCAACTGCGACGAACATAACCAGAAGATCAAAGAGTAACGTCTTTAGAATCAGGTCTGAGTATTGACTTGCATGCTGCATGTACTAGTCCATTTGCTGACACACTCACAACTCTACACGGAGCAAGCGGGCGGCATGATGAACCGTGAGGATATGAATCTCACCCTGAATGAGCCGATAGACGATTCGGTATGCGCCTTGGATGACTTCCCGAATGGCAGGATCGTTGACCTCTGGAACAATACGTCCTGATTGAGGGAATGCAGGCAGCCGTTCTACGGCGGCGATCAGCTGTTGGCTGACAAGTTGGGCGTAGTGGGAAGAATCTTTCGCAATGAACTGCTGTATGGATAGGACATCTTCTATGGCGCGGCGGGTCCAGATCAGTGGGGTCATTTGAGGAGCTGCTGAACAGCTTCGGCATGGGGCACCGTCTCACCCGCATTGGACTGACGAAGCCCCTCTTCGACTTTTGCCACGAAACAGAGCCGTTCGATTGCATCCTCAAACGTCACACTGTCAGGAAGCCCTTTCACGACCTGCAGGATCTTCTGCTTGACCGTATCAGTGGCCATAGTCGATCACCTCCACGCAATCAGTACTCTAAGGCACTTTTCCCCATGCGTCAACTTCACGAGCGATGAATCGATTGTCGCTTTCCGTAACCCATATCTATTGAGTCTTCTTTACGATTTTTGCCGTGCCTTCGCCAACGCCATTGCCATCGCGCCGATCGGCTGGGGCGCTCGTCCCGCCGCCTGGCCGGATGCCGACTGTCCACGCCCGCGTGAGTCGCGGGCGGCCTCGCTCCCGGACTGGATTGGAGCAACGGGACGTCCGGCTGCATCATCGATCCGCATCGTCAGTGAAATGCGCTGGCGCTTGAGATCCACATCAAGCACCTTCACCTTCACGACCTGCCCGGGCTTGACCACTTCGTGCGGATCTTTCACAAACTTATTCGCCAACGCCGACACATGCACCAGCCCGTCCTGATGGACGCCGATATCGACGAAGGCGCCGAACGCCGCCACATTCGTCACCACTCCCTCTAACACCATGCCGGGCTGTAAATCACTCAGAGATTCAACTCCCTCCCGGAAGGTCGCCGTCTTGAATTCAGGACGCGGGTCGCGGCCCGGCTTCTCGAGCTCGGCGAAAATGTCCCGCACCGTCGGCAGCCCGAACTTCTCATCGGTAAAGTCGCCCGGCGACAGCCCTTTCAAACCAGCCGGCTGCCGCATCACCTCGGCAATCCCGGTCCCTAGTCGCGTCAGAATGCGTTCGACCACCGGATACGCCTCCGGATGAACGGCAGACCGATCCAAGGGATTATCGCCATCGGGAATGCGCAAAAACCCCGCCGCCTGCTCGAAGGTTTTCTCACCAAGACGCGGCACGTTCCGGATCGCCGTCCGGTTTGGAAAGGGCCCGTTTGCATCCCGATAGTCCACAATATTCTTGGCCAGCGCCTTGTTCAAACCCGACACCCGTTCCAACAAGGGCGCCGAGGCGGTATTCACGTTCACGCCGACGGCATTCACGCAATCTTCGACCGTGGCATCAAGCGACCGCGCCAAAGCTCGCTGATTCACATCGTGCTGATATTGGCCCACCCCGATCGCCTTCGGCTCAATCTTGACCAGCTCGGCCAGCGGGTCCTGCAATCGTCTGGCAATAGACACCGCCCCCCGCACACTCACATCCAACTGTGGAAATTCCGCCGCGGCAAACGCCGACGCCGAATAGACCGATGCCCCTGCTTCGCTGACCACAATTTTTGCAATCTTCTGTTCCGGCTTGTGAGCCGCAATCATCTTGATGACCTCGACCGCCAACTTGTCCGTCTCACGGCTCGCCGTCCCGTTGCCGATCGAGATCAATTCCACGCCATGTTGAATGACAAGCCGCACCAGCGTCTCCAACGAACCCTGCCAGTCATTGCGGGGCTGGTGCGGGTAGATCGTCGCCGTGTCCAACAATTTTCCTGTTGCATCGACCACCGCCACTTTACAACCGGTGCGAATGCCGGGATCCAGGCCGAGCACGGCCTTAGGACCGGCCGGCGCCGCCAAGAGCAGCTCATGGAGGTTGCGGGCAAAAATCTTGATCGCTTCGGCTTCGGCCGCTTCACGCACTTGCACCAGCAGCTCGATACTGAGCTGCGAATGGATCTTCACGCGCCACGTCCAGTCGCACACCGCAGCCAACCACTTATCGGCTGGCCGGCCTTGGTCCTGAATGCCCGCGTGAGCCGCAATCATCGACACACAGGGATGCGGGACGACCGCATCAAGCGCCTCCCCCAAACCCAGCTCCAGCTTTAAGACACCGAGCGTACGGCCCCGGAAAAGCGCGAGCGCCCGATGCGATGGGATAGTCTTAATCGTTTCCGCATAGGCATAGTAATCCCGAAACTTTTCTTCCTCAGCCTGCTCTTTGTCTTTCATCACCGTCGAGGTCAACACCCCCTGCTCCCACAGCCGCGTCCGCAGCGCAGCCAGCAGGTCGGCTGTCTCGGCAAACCGCTCCATGAGAATGTCGCGGGCTCCTTCCAATGCCGTTTTGGCATCGGGCACATTGATCGCCTCTATCCCTTCGGCAGCAGGAACCACACGAATATATTTGAGCGCCTCTTGCTCAGGATTCACGGTTGGATCAGCCAGGAGGCCATCGGCCAAGGGCTCCAGCCCTGCCTCGCGCGCAATCTGAGCGCGAGTCCGGCGCTTGGGTTTGAAGGGCAGATACAAATCTTCCACGGCTTGTTTTGTCGCCGCCGCCTCAATGCTGGCACGCAAGGCATCAGTCAACTTCCCCTGTTCTTCAATCGATGCCAATACTGCGGCACGCCGCACTTCCAACTCACGCAGATAGAGCAGGCGCTCTTCCAGGGTGCGCAACTGCGTATCGTCCAGATTACCGGTCGCCTCCTTGCGATACCGCGCGATGAACGGAACGGTCGAACCCTCGTCAAGCAACGCCACCGCCGCCGCAACCTGATGGGCCCCGGCGCCGAGCTCCTTGGCGATGAGGGGAACAATTTTAAGCTGAGCCGCGTCGGAGAGAGTTGGAGTCGTTGGAGTTGTCATCTGTAGATCATTACTTCCTATGGCTTAAACGATCTTTCATCGTGAAGCGTATCTCGTATCTCGCAAACAAAGACGTGGGCGCACGTCTATCGATCTTGCGCTTCACGAGATACGAGCGACGAAATACGGTCTATCCCCCCGCGCTTCCCACCGGCCCGCCCGGTTCGGTCATGCGCCAGGGATCGAGCAGTTCGGTCAGCTTCTTCTCCGGCAGGACTTTTTGCTCCTTGGCCACTTGCCGGACGGTCTTCCCTGATTTATAGGCATCCTTAGCCAGTTTTGCCGCCGCTTCGTAGCCGATCGCCGGCGCCAGCGCCGTGCACATGGCAAGGCTCTCTTCGATCAAGCTCTTACAGCGTTCTTCGTTGGCTTTGATGCCTTCGATGCACTTCGCCGCAAAGTTGTTGGAGGCGGACGCGAGCAATTCAATTGACTGCAGAAGATTATAGGCCATCACCGGCATCATCACGATCAGTTCAAAGTTGGCCGCCTGCCCGCCGATCGTCACGGTCACGTCATTGCCGATCACCTGCGCACAGACCATCGTGACCGATTCGGCTATGACGGGATTGACCTTTCCCGGCATGATCGAGGAGCCTGGCTGCGTTTCCGGCAAATTGATTTCTCCCAATCCGCAGCGAGGCCCCGAGCCGAGCCAGCGGACGTCGTTGGCGATTTTCATCAAGCTCACGGCAATCGTTCGCAACTCGCCGCTCGCTTCGACCAGGGAATCCTGCGCGGACTGCGCCTCAAAATGATTCTTGGCTTCCTTGAACGCACAGCCGGTTTCTTTCGACACAGTCGCCATGACCTTGGCGGAAAACTTCGGATGGCAGTTCAACCCGGTACCGACCGCAGTCCCGCCGAGCGCCACTTCACTCAGCGCCTCTTGCGCCCGCTTCACCCGCTGGATGCCGAGCTCAATTTGGCGGGCATAGCCGCCGAATTCCTGCCCCAGCCGCACAGGCGTGGCGTCCTGTAAATGTGTGCGGCCGATTTTCACAATCTTGTCGAACTCTTTGGCCTTCCGATCCAGCGCCTTGCGCAGGCGAGTCAGCGCCGGCAGGAGCTGCTGTTGCATCAGCTCCGACGCGGCAATATGAATGGCTGTCGGAATCACGTCGTTGCTGGATTGTCCCAAATTGACATGGTCGTTCGGATGCACGAGCTTGCTGCCTCGCGCGCCGCCGAGGAGCTCGGTGGCGCGATTGGAGATGACCTCATTGGTATTCATGTTCGTAGAAGTGCCGGAACCGGTCTGAAAAATATCGACCGGGAATTCGGCGTCCAGCTTGCCGTCCACGACCTCGGTGGCGGCTGCTCTGATCGCATCGGCGGGCTTCTTGTCCAAGAGGCCCAGCGACTGATTCACGCTGGCCGCCGCCCGCTTGATCATGCCCATCGCCCGGATGACCGAACGCGGCATGCGCAGCGGGCTGATCGGAAAATTCTCGATCGCGCGCGCCGTCTGCACCCCGTAGTACGCCTCGGCCGGTACCGCCAATTCTCCCATTGTGTCTCGCTCAATCCGAGTCGACGCTGATTGCTGAATCTGATTCTTCTTCATGCCCTATGCTCCATGTTGAAGGGTTCTCAAGCGCTGCGCGCGCCATGATAAACTCAGGCCCCTGGCTTGTACAAGAGCACAACACCATGATCACGCCATCTGTAACCGTCGAAGCCTACGCAGGCTATAAGGGCGAAGAAACTCCCCGCGCCTTCACGCTCGATGGAGTCCGTTATTCTGTGAACGAGATTCTCGATCGCTGGTACACGGAGACGCACAGCTGCTTTCGCGTCCGCGCCGACGACCGGAACCGATACGTGCTGCGCTATCATCTCGACGAAGAGATCTGGGAATTGGTGATGCAGGAGCGGAGCATAGAGATATAGGGGAGCGATTCCATAGCCTCTCGCCTACTCCCAGCACAGAAGATGGAAAGACAGTTCACGCTGAATCGCCCGGAAGTCCGCGTGATTGGTCGTAATCACGCTTGCGCCGATACTTCTTGCGGACAGAGCGATCAACACGTCAAAAGCCAGCTCGCGCAACTTGGCAGCCTCATAGTGCTCGCGCCGCCTGAGCCGATTGAGAATCTCTGCAGCCTTCAGCCACTGTTGCTCCGTGGGCGTCACGACCTGGCACCGCCGGCTTAACTCAAGGACAAATTTCCGTTCGGTGGGTGATCGGGCCCCGCGGAGCAATTCGTGGAGTACGACCGAGGAACAGCGGATGACAAACGGAGATTGCAGCAGACGAAACGTGAAGCGGCCGGACCGGAAATTCTCAATGTAGACCGCCGTATCGAGCAGCGCGAACTTAGTGGCCTTTGCCGAAAGCATCGGGCTTGCCCACACCGCTATAGCGCTGGATGATGCGATCGTGCACGGCCTTTTCCGTGACCAAATCCAAGGCGCGCTGCAGTGTCTCGCTCGTCGTCTTGGCGCCAAGCGCTTTTTGAGCTCGCCGAAGCTGGGCGAGATTCAATCGAGCGGACACTTGAATGAGCGCCATACACGACCTCTTGTCGGACAGACTACCAAAGTCTGTCCGACAGCGTCAAGACAGGGACAGCTGCGCTATGCACGGTTCGAGATCCGACCCCCATTTACCATTTAACGATCGGGGTTGTGATTTGGTCATTTTCTTCTCAAGAAGTGCTTGCCACAGTATGCTGGTGCGATGCAAGGAGGTGTTCCGTGAATGATCTTCGTCACCTGTTCGGCAACGCAAGAGGTTTCAGATCTCTGATGATGTGTCTCCTGCTGATCACCCTTGGACAGTGGACGGAAATGAGTACCGCGGCGACACCCGCCGCTTCTCGCCTCTCTGAATCAGACGATGTATTTCAGAAACTCGCAGACTTGGAAATGTCCTCGAATCGTCTCATCATGACGATCTCGGAAGTCGGTGCGGCGGGGTTTATCCGGCTGCTTGAGCAAAACCCCGACTTCGCAGGCCCCTTAACCTCGTCTGAGACGGAGACCCTACGACAGTTGTTTGTGCGCTCCCTCAAGTTCATGCTGAATGATGAGAGCACGGCCAAACTCGCGAAGGCAAAACTTGCACAATTGTATGCAGCCTCGTTGACTCCGACCGACGCGCAGGCACTCACGGCGGGCTATGAAATAGGGGGGTCAGGTCTTGCAATCACACATCTTTGTCTAGCGTTGAGATTACAAGTAGATTCTACCGGCTTCCGTAGCGAGCGCAACGAGAATGCCGTTTCAACCAGTCATACACAGAAGTGGAAAACGAGACCTGCTGGGCTGAATAATTGGCGCATCTAAATGGCCATCCGTCATGAGGTACTGGTGGGAGGCCACAAACAAGAAGGCCCGCCGAGAGGCGGGCCTTCGAGACTACCGATGAAGCAGACGATGCGTTACCCCACTGTCACTTCGATCGCTTTCGGTTTCACCTTTTCAGTTTTTGGCAGATGCAGGTTCAACACGCCGTCCTTGTATTCGGCCTTGACCCCGCCCTCATCGACCGACTCGGGCAACGAAAAGCTCCTCACGAAGCTTCCATACGACCGTTCGACCCGATGATACTTCTTGCCCTTTTCCTCCTTTTCCTGACGCCGCTCTCCTGAGAGCGTCAGCACGCCGTCCTCAACCGAGACTTTCACATCCTCTTTCTTCACCTCGGGCAATTCCGCCTTGATGAGATATTCACCCTCGCTCTCGCTGATATCGACGGTCGGCACCCAGTCGGCAACGGTCAAGTGTTCCTTGCCCCCGTTGCGCAGTGCAGGCCTTGCAAACGCGCGATTCAAGCGATCGGACATTTCCTCCAGCTCACGGAACGGATCCCACCGTACGAGTGTCATCATAGACCTCCTTCGTCGTCGCTATCGTTGTTGTGAGTGCCTGTTACTGGCGGCGCGCCGACTCTCTGCTTGGAGGAAAGATAAATCGGGTGCCTGCAGAGTCAAGGGACAGTGGGCAAGAAGATGATATCGAGACCAGCCTCAGCGCTGTGTCAGCGGCACATACGGCCTGTTGTGCTCGCCGGAATAGATTTGATCGGGACGGAATAATTTGTTTTCCCGCAACTGCTCCAACCAATGGGCCAGCCAGCCGGACACCCGCGCCATGGCAAAGAGCGGGGTAAAGAGATCGACCTCGATGCCCATCTTGTCGTAGATGATGCCCGAATAGAAATCGACGTTGGGGTGAATGCCCTTCCCCTTGAGTAACTCCCCTGCCGCTCGTTCGACCTCCAGGGCGACTTCATAGAGCGGGGAACTCCCGCATTCTTTGAAGAGACTCTGACACAAACCTTGGAGTACGGTGGCACGGGGATCTTTCACCTTGTACACGCGATGCCCGAATCCCATCAGCTTCCTCTTGTTGCTCAATACGCCTTCGACATACGACCGCGCCCGGTCCGCTGTGCCGATTTCTTTGAGCATCACTACCACTTCTTCGTTTGCGCCCCCGTGCAGCGGGCCCTTGAGGGCTCCGATGGACGACGCAACGACCGTATAGGGATCGGCCAGTGTCGAGGCCGTCACCAATCCTGTAAACGTGGAGGCGTTCATCGTGTGCTCGGCGTGAAGAATAAGACAATCGTCGAAAATCTCCGCCCATAACGGATGAGGCGCCGACTCGGTGAGCATGTAGAAAAAATTCTCGCTGAATCCCAGATCATCTCGCGGAGGAATCGGCGCATCGCCATACCGCAGCCTGGCCCAGGCTGCCACAATGGTCGGCAGCTTCGCGACCAAACGCACAGCGCTCCAATAGTTATTCTCCACATCCTTCACGTTTCGCCCCGGGTAGAACATGCCCAGCGCCGCCACTGCTGCTTGCAGCGCGTCCATGGCATGCCCCTGTTCAGGCAGACATTTCATCAGGTCGATGATGCGGAATTTGATGCGCCGATGATGCGTGACGTCGTTCGTCCATCGTTGATACTCACTCGCAGTCGGTAAATGCCCGAAGAGCAGCAGATAGGCGGTTTCGAGATAGGAGGATTTTGCGCAGAGTTCCTCCACTCTGATGCCACGATACTCGAGAATGCCTCGTTGCCCGTCGACATCGCTGATCGAAGACGTGGCCGCAGGAACGCCGGCTAATCCTGGCATGAAGTCATGGGGCATGATCGTACCTCTCGATGAAGTGGGATGAGAGCTGGTACTCTACTGATTAGAGCCTATCATGAACGAACCAACAATGGCTGCGTCATCCTTGAAATAGCCCATCGTGCTTGGCATACTCATCCGCAAGAAAGAAGGGAACCATGCATGCGCCGCCGACCGCTACGGCTTCACCACATTGGGCGATACGAGCGGCTATCAGCCTGTGGTGTCTGCTACCGCCGATCGCCGGGATTGATAGGCCACCGTTCGTCTTGGCGGATGACGAGGTGATCGCATTCGCCGTCGTCAGCGAACCGCCGAAGGATACAGCGCGCATACCGGCGAAAGTGGCGATCGAGGGAACGGTGGTGGACATCAAACTGCTGGCATCGGACCAGATCCTGGCCAATCCGATCTGGAAAAAGTTGGAAATTTGTCACGCGATGAAGCTGGAGGGACAGAAAGCCACGGAGGGGTTCCGCGTCACCTCAGTGCGCGTCATCGATAGCGCCATGCTGCCGATGACGCTGCAGGGGTTTGCCGGAGATTGCTTACTGAGAAAAGCCTTGGAACTGGCCCCGTTTGCCGATTAGCCTCGGCAATCCGGGCATTGGGCCGGCTCTTCTTCCGAGTCAGCCTCTTCGAGAGTCAGCGGAAAAAGAATCTGGCAGGTACTGCAGGGGCGGATTTCAAAATAGGCGATCCCCTTGTCGTCGAACTCGGTAGGGAGCAGGAGTTCGATCGGGTCATAGCCCAATAGTCCACCGTCGCTGAACTTGACGAGGGCGATCCGGTCGTTGAAGGCTTCGAAAGCCGCTTCCTGCCCTTTGCGATCCAGCAGATGGCCAAGCACCACGACCGGCTGGCCTTTGCGCTTGATGCGGAGATCTTTCAGGGTATGCTGGGACGCAGTCGCGCAAGAATACTGACCGGACGAGCTTGTTCCCGCTAAAGGCATACACCGTTCTCGCGAAGACACATGACTATAAGACCTAGCACAGCGTGAAAAAAATCGTCAAGGCAACCAATCACCGAGGAGTCTCTATGGCCGACATTACGATCTATCAGAAACCCACCTGTTCTACCTGCCGCGAAGCAGTGCGGCTGTTGAAGGAGAGTGGAAAGCCCTTCAAGGCAGTCAACTATTATGAGCAGCCCTTCACCAAAGGGCAGCTGAAAAGTCTCTTGAAAAAGGCCGGACTGTCTCCCAAAGACGTGCTGCGCACGAAGGAAGACCTCTACAAGGAACTCGGACTGGCGAAGAAGTCCTTATCGGACGACGAACTGCTCGATCTGATGGTGAAACACCCGGATTTGATTCAACGGCCGATTGTGGAAAAAGGCGAGCAGGCCATGCTGGCCAGGCCGGCGGAATCTATTGAGAAACTGCTGTAGCGCCTAGCTACTGTTCGTATTCGCTATATGCAACGATATGCCCAGTTGCCGCGGGAGCGGCTTTCGGGACATCGGCTGAAATCGTCCCTCGCTTCACGCGATTGCCCCCCTCACCTTTGGCTTCATACAGAGCCCGATAGGCGGACTTTGTGACCAGCTCGAGGGACGATTTGGCGCCCCCCGCCTCCATAAGCCCGATGCTCACAGTGACCGTGAGCGCCTGGTCCGTGGATTTCGTACCTATGCCTTCCCGGACCACATCGCGGCCTCGTAAATAGAGGGTGGCTGCCTCCACCGCCTTGCGAATCGCGCCAAGATCGACCAATGTTTCCGTTGCCGTTTTCCTTGGGAATAACACGGTCAGCTCCTCGCCTGCGAGCCGATACACCTTGCCCATGCTGGCTGCTGCCAGGATTTTCTGCGCCACCAGACGCAACACTTGCTCGCTCACCGGTTTGCCGTGCTGATTGCCATATTGCTTCAATTGATCGATCCCCACAACGGCCAGCACATATTTTTTCCCAAGGCCGGCCACCGCTTCATCATACGCCAGCTTTCCCGGAAGCCCCGTCAAGTCATCACGATAGATCTGTTGATGGGACGCTTGCATCAGTGTCACAAAGAGAATGAGCCCGGCTGTCGCAAAGAATCCGGTCGGCGACCAGCCATGGTGAAATCCCTGGAAGGCCACGAACGACGCAATCACGGCCCAGAATATCCCGCTGTCGAGCGGGTTGTTCCCTAAGATACAACGTATGCCGATCAAGAGCACTGCGCCGGCATAGGCCAGGAGCGCCACTTGAGGAATCGCCGTCCAGCTGTCTCCTATGATCGGTACCAGAGGCTGCTGAAACGATCGAGCGATACCGGCCTGTTCCGGCTGAAAAAGCCACCAGACAAAGAACGGTTGGATCAGAATCGGCGCCAGACGCAGCACCCCGCGCCAGGTTGCCATGGTCTCTTCCTTGATGATGGAAACGGCCATGAGGTTCAGCGGCACCAGAAGCGCAGCCGCCGAAAACGTCACGTAGCCCGGCGATGCAAGATCGGCCGGCGAAGATAAGATGAGGCTACGATCGGCCATGACCAACACGATGAGTGACAGGATGAGGCGGCTACTGGAGAGATACCATCCGAAGAATAACCCAAATACCAACACAATAAGGGGGAACGCATGGACCGGTCCTTGGACCCATGGGGGCAAGCCGTGGGGACGGAGAAAGCCGAGAGCAGCCAAAAAAATGATCCCGCCTGGGATTAAGAAGTCGAGCAAGGATTTTTTAAGTAAGGACATAGGGACTGCGCTACCGTCTGACTCCAGGTCAACGGAAGCGAGAACCATACCAACAATCACGGAGTTTCCCAGAAAGTCAGCTGGATATCATGAGGTTTGTCAATTAGTTAGAGTGCGCCATGGAAGCTCACTGGAGAGCAGCCTGAATTTCCGTTCTCTTTTGGACAGGAGGAAGGGCCGGGGTGTCTTAGCTATCTGTCTGCATCAAGGGTGGCGACCAGGTAATGGTCCCGGACTTAGGATCGACCATGAGGGCAAGTTTTCCATCCAACACATCGAGGAGCAGTTCTCCCAGCAACAGACGCCGCCAGCCTTTCAAAATCGGAAGATCGAGTGTCCCACGATTCGCCTTGGCATCCACCAATGCCTGCAGATCCGCCGTCGTCGCCAACAGGGTCGGCGCAATCTCCGCTTCTGTGGCGCGCGCCTTCAGCACCGCCTGCAGCAGCTCGACCAAACCGACGGACTCCGGTTCAGGCTTTCGGTCCTTCGGAACCTCGGGCCAGGCCGATGGAGGGAGCGCGAGCGCAGTGCGGATAATCTCCAGCAGCGCCTCGCCGTTGCGATCCGCTTCCGATCCATGCAGACCGCGCACCGCACGCAACTCTTGGATGTGGCGTGGCGGATGCCGCGCCAACTGGAGCAACACTTCATCCCGCATCACCCGGCCTCGCGGGACATTACGGCGCTTCGCCTCTCCTTCACGCCAAGAGGCTAACTCCCGAAGAACGGCAGCTGATTTTGGCTTGAGCTGGTCCCACCCTCTCACGCGCTGGTAGCGTTCCTGGGGCTCGCGGCGCGTGTCCCCCACGGCGTCTTCCAAACGAGCGAACTCCTCATCGACCCAATCGAGCCGGCCGAACTTTGACAGGCGCGCATGCAGATGGTCATGAATGGCGAGCAGAAAGGTCACGTCTTCGAGCGCGTAAGCCAATTGCTCCTGCGACAGCGGACGGGCACTCCAGTTGGTAAAGGTATGGGCTTTGTCCAACCGCATGCCATGGACCCGCAAAACCAGGTTGGCATATGCTACTTGTGGCCCATATCCGACCATAGCTGCGGCGATCTGCGTATCGAAAAACGGCTTGGGAATTCGCCCGGCATGGACCGCACAAAGATCCAAGTCCTGTCTACCCGCATGCACGATTTTTTGAATCGCAGGGTTGCACACCACTTCCCAGAAAGCATCCAGCGATCCGGCGGCCTGCACCGCGGGGAAATCAATGACTGCCGCCGCATGGTCTGTAGCGACCTGAATGAGTTCAAGTTTAGGGACAAAGCTGTCTTCGCCGACGAACTCGGTGTCGATTGCCAAACGCGGACTATCTTTGAGCCGCTCACAGAATTCGCCGAGCGCCATGGGATTCGTAATATAGTGCAGCGGTGTCGTCATGAATCTCCCAATCTATTCTGCGGGGCTGTAGGGCCGATCCGGCGGGCGCATGGGTTCGGTATTGCTCAAACTGAGATATTCTTTGAGAAACTGATATGCCTCCAGCATGCGCCGGAGTTCCGGTTCAGCACTGCGGTCGCCGTTATTGGCGTCGGGATGCAGCTGTTTGGCCTTGATCCGAAAGGCGGCCGTCACATCGGCCAGGGAACTGCCGAACTCCACGCCCATGATGGCATAGGCATCCATGGCGTTGTTCACCCCGCCCGGATTCTCCGAGAGGGCCCCGCCTCCCCCGCTGGCCGCTTTCAACATGTCGGCAAGACTGACCTTCTTGCGTCGCCGTCTGGGCCGTTCACGGATTTCGCTATCGAACTCGTCCCAGCGATCCTCGACGAACTCCAGCCTGGATTCGAGGCGCATTGCACCGGACAAGTCGCGAATGACTTCCAGCTCCTCTTCAATCTCGATCAGCGATCTGATCACCTCTTCAAGCCCCTGTTCGACGCGGAAGAAACTGTCCACCCGTTCTTCCATCATCACATCGACGGCAAGCTCCAAACTGTCCTCTGTTTTGGAACGAAGCGACCCGATGCGTTGCTGCATCCCCTGGCGGAACTTGATGTACTTGCTCGTAGAAAAAGGCATAGCGCGTCCACTGATAAGAGGCGCGCATTGTACCACAGTGAGATTTAGAGCCAGAAGGGGCTTCGGGACCCGCCTGACGTGAGGGGGATAAGAGGCGAGTGGCAAGTAGCAAGTGGTAAGTGGTACAGAGTAAGATGCGACCAGAGAGGGAGTCTTCCGGAAGGGAGGCTCCCCCTTTGTTTATGACGGCCACAGCAAGAGCCGATGCCGCCGACGTGCTGGGCGTTCTTCGCCACTCACCACTAGCTACTCACTACTGGCCACTTACCACGCGCTCCAAACGCCTTACGCCCTCTCACCCCTTACGTCCCCTTTGTTCCGCCGGCGCGCTACGCCTGTGTCTCGAGCAGCCGCCGCGACCGCTTGAGCCACGTTTGGAACGACTGTTTTGTCGAAGAGGCTGGGAATAATGTAATCCTCACTCACCGCGCCTTCAGGGATTGTATGAGCCAGGGCATGGGCAGCAGCTAACTTCATTGCCTCATTGATCTCAACGGCCTGCACGTCGAGTGCTCCTCGGAAGATGCCTGGAAATGCGAGCGCATTATTAATCTGGTTGGGATAATCCGATCGTCCCGTGGCAAAGACACGGCAGTGTGAGGCGGCCAGCTCCGGCGAAACCTCCGGGTCCGGATTCGCCATCGCGAAGACGATCCGGTCTCTGGCCATCGCGTCGAGATCCTCCGCGCACAGGATATTTCCGACTGACAGGCCGATGAAGACATCGGCGCCTTTCAGCGCGTCACGCAACGTCCCCCTCGGATTCTCCGGGGTAAGACAGGCGGCGAGATCGGCCCGGCAGGCCCGCAATTGCTCAGCCTCACCGTACAGGATGATGCCTGCCTTATCGCAACCCAGCAGATGCGACACGCCGGCCGCCAGCAACATTCGGCAGCAGGCCGTCCCCGCTGCGCCGAGCCCATTGACGACAACACGCACCTGCTCCATCTGTTTCCCGACCACCCGGAGTGCATTCGTGAGGGCCGCCAGGATGACGACGGCCGTCCCATGCTGATCATCATGCATGACCGGCACATCGAGCAATTGTTTCAATCGCCGCTCAATCTCGAAACAGCGGGGCGCGCCAATATCTTCCAAGTTAATGGCGCCGAAACCCGGCGCGATCCCTTGCACGATTTGTACAATGGCGTCCGGGTCCTGGGTATTGAGACAAAGCGGCCAGGCATCGATACCGGCCAGCTCTTTGAACAGCATCGCTTTGCCTTCCATGACAGGCAGCGCTGCTTCCGGGCCGAGATTGCCCAGCCCCAACACTGCCGACCCGTCCGTGACGATCGCCACACTGTTGCTTTTACTGGTGAACGCATAGGCTTTGGACTTGTCCTGCGCGATGGCTTGGGCCACACGGCCGACGCCGGGCGTGTAGACCATCGAGAGGACATTCCGCGTACTGATCGCAATCTTCCCCTCCACCCGAATTTTCCCGCCGAGATGCAGCAGGAAAATACGATCGGAGGCCGAGAGCACTGTGACATCAGATAGCGCAGCAAGTCTGGCCAGCACCTGCTGGCCATGTGCCTCGCTCTGCGCGTCGAAGGTCACGTCCCGAATCATGCACGTTTTCGTTGCCGAAACGATGTCGACGGCGCCGAGATTGGCTTGTTCTTCCGCCAGCAGCGCCGCTACGCGAGCAAAGACACCCGGCTTATTCGCGAGCTCCAGCCGGACAGTCAGACGGTAATTGGAATAGGGCCCGGTGTCGTTCATATGGGCTCGCGTCTTCTCCTATGACCAAGCCTACCACATTGGTAAGTGGTAAGTAGTCAGTGGCCAGTGGCGAAGAACAACCACTCACTACTCACCACTTGCCACTCACCACTGACCACTCACATTTCACGAAATACGCTCCGTTGACGCTGTTCTGGCTCCGATGCTAGGGTGACACCGCATGTCATCATCGACACATACAAGGCCTCCGAACCGGCTGATCCACGAAACCAGCCCTTATCTGCTTCAACATGCCTATAACCCTGTCGATTGGTATCCCTGGGGACCGGAGGCCTTGCAGGCGGCTAAGGACACGAACCGGCCTATTCTGCTTTCGATCGGCTATTCAGCCTGCCACTGGTGCCACGTCATGGAGCGGGAATCGTTCGAGAACGACGCGACTGCCGAACTAATGAACCGTGACTTCGTCTGTATCAAGGTCGATCGGGAAGAACGGCCTGACCTGGATGAAATCTACATGCAGGCCACCGTCGCCATGAACCACGGCCAGGGCGGCTGGCCCATGACCGTCTTCCTGACGCCGGAGCAAAAACCGTTTTTCGCCGGCACCTACTTTCCCCCTGAAGACCGGTGGGGCAGACCGGGGTTCGGCACACTGCTGAAAAAGATCGCCGACTATTGGCGAACCGACGCCACAGGCGTTCACGCCCAGGCGAAGGACATGACGGCGCGACTGAAGGATGCCGGCCGTATCCCGTCCCCGATCTCGGTAAGCGAATCGGCGCTGGATGAGGCTATCAAGCAGTTCAACGGCGAATTCGATAAGACCTACGGCGGCTTCGGCAGCGCGCCAAAGTTTCCGCCGGCAGCCGGGCTGTCGTTGCTGCTTCGCTGTCACCGGCGATCGGAAGACAAACAGGCCCTCGCCATGGTCACCAAAACCCTCGACATGATGGCGGCGGGAGGGATCTATGACCATATCGGCGGAGGATTCGCCCGCTATTCCACCGATGCCCGCTGGCTCGTGCCGCATTTCGAGAAGATGCTCTACGATAATGCGCTACTAGCCCGTATCTACGTCGAAGCCTATCAGGTCACGAAGAGCCCCCTCTACCGGCAGGTGGCAACCGAAACGCTGGATTATGTACTCCGGGAAATGACCGGACCGGCAGGCGGATTTTATTCCGCGACGGATGCCGA
The DNA here is from genome assembly GCA_022843785.1 of Nitrospira sp. GTDB lineage: Bacteria > Nitrospirota > Nitrospiria > Nitrospirales > Nitrospiraceae > Nitrospira_D. The sequence continues at coordinate 86,451 of JALHMZ010000009.1, read as the reverse complement.
CTCCGAAGGCGTCGAGGGGAAATTCTTCGTCTGGACACCGGCCGACGTGCGAGCCGCGCTGAACGACGATGAAACAGCCCGGCGGTTCTGCGCACTCTACGACATCACCGATGCCGGCAACTGGGAGCATACGAACATTCCGAATCGCCTGCGCCCCATCGAAGAAGTCGCCCGGCACATCGATCTGACGACCGATGAACTCTTGGAAACAGCCGCCCGTGCAAAACCCGCCCTGTATCGGGCGCGGCAGCAGCGGATCCCGCCCGGACTGGACGACAAGGTGATCACGGCGTGGAACGGCATGATGCTGTCGGCCATGGCCGAAGCCGCCAGGGTGTTCGGAGAAGATCGCTACCGCGAGGCGGCTCAACGAACCGCCGACTTCCTGCTTCAGACCCATGCGCGGCCCGACGGCCGGTTATTAAGGACATCGCGGGCCGGACGCGCGCATCTCGCAGCCTACCTCGAAGACTACGCCTTCCTGGCAGAGGGATTGCTGGATCTCTACGAGGCTGGGGCCTCGGAGGCGTACCTCCATGCAGCGGCGCGGCTGGCCGGCTTCCTGATGACCGATTTTTTGGATGAAGCGCAGGGCGGCTTCTTTACCACGGCGACACACCATGAATCGCTTATTCTTCGAGCCCGCGAAGGCGCCGATGGCGCCACCCCCAGCGCCAACGCCGTGGCCGCATCGGCCTTGGCCCGGCTGTCTTTTCACTTCGACCGGCAAGCCTGGCGCGAAGCGGCGATCGGTGCAGTACGGGCCTATGGGCGGCAGATCGCCCGTTACCCGAGGGCCTTTGCTAAAACCCTGGCGCTGGTAGATTTTCTGACGGAGGGGCCGATTGAACTGGCCTTTGTCGGCGACGAGACACAGGAAGGGCTCCGCGCCCTTCGTCGAGCAGTCGCGGACCAGTACCTTCCCAATCGCATCATCGCAACAGCCGCGCCTGGCACACCCTCATCCTCGCCTCTCCTGGAAGGGAAGCAACCGGTTGACGGGCGACCGGCGCTCTACATCTGTCGAAACTTCAGCTGCCGGCAGCCGATTACCGACCCGCGCGCGATCTCGAACGCATTGCAGACGAGTGCGCGGCAAGGCGGCGAACCGAAGCTGCTGCGGGGCACGCAGATCTCCGGCCGTGCGACGGTCCAGGGAACCGCCGCCTATGCGGCGCGCATGATCGGCCTGGCCGGTGATGCCGCGCTGGCAAACGGGTTCACCTCGTTCGGCACCACCGGACTGACCACGACGCGCGTGGGATTCGGCACCTACCGTGTGCATACTCAAGAGGCCGACCATCGAGACGCGCTCAAGAAAGCCTTGCGGGCCTCTTGCAACGTGATCGACACCTCAACGAATTACATGGACGGCGACAGCGAACGTGCCGTAGGGACTGTACTCGCGGACCTGATCTCCTCAGGCGAGTTACAGCGCGAAGAGGTCGTCGTCGTCTCCAAGATCGGCTACGTACAGGGAGAGAATTTGAAACTGGCCGAAGCCAGAGAACACTCCGGACGTCCCTACCCTGACATGGTCAAGTACGGAGACGGCATCTGGCACTGTATCCATCCGGAATTCTTGGCCGATCAATTGGCGCTATCCTTAGATCGCCTTGGTCTGCTGACGTTGGATGTCTGTCTTCTGCACAACCCGGAGTACTTTTTATCGGAAGCCACGCACCACGGCAAGCAGGACCTGGCTGCGCTTCGCGCGCAATTCTATAGCCGGCTTGAGCAGGCCTTCACCTATTTTGAATCGCAAGTGGCGGCGGGGCGGCTCCAGTACTACGGTGTCTCATCGAATACCGTGACCGCTCCGGCCGAAAGTCCGGAAGCCACCTCACTCGCCTCCATGGTTGAAGCAGCGCAAGCCGCTGCCACATCGGCAGGCTTGGAAACCCATCACTTCCGCGTCCTGCAACTACCGATGAATCTGTTTGAGTCCGGAGCCGCATTGACGGCCAACACGGGAACTGCCGGCCGTCAGACCGTGCTGGAATATGCGCAACAAGCGGGTGTTGCTGTGTTGGTGAATCGCCCCTTGAACGCCATGCCCGCTCCACAGAGCGGCATCGTGCGCCTGGCCGACCTGCCCCTTGAAGATGCGCCAATTGATGTCGCCCGGCAGCTTGACGCTGTCGGCACGCTTGAACAAGAATACCGGGATTCGATTGCTCCGGCTATGCAGCAAGCCAAGCAGGGGACGGCGCCGGCCGAGTTTTTCAATTGGTCTCAAGAGTTGCAGCGGGTGCGTCCACAGGTCCAGGGACTGGAGCATTGGGAACAACTTGAGCGCCAGATGATTGCCCCACAAGTTAATCAGGCAATACAAACCCTTTCACGCCACTTGACCGGAGCACCATCGGAACGATGGGAGGCCTGGCACGAGCGGTATGTGCCTGAACTGCTGGCCCTGCTTCGTGGGATGCGGCGTGAAGCAACCGAACGCAGCCGCGCGCGCACAACTGCAATAGCGCACGCACTCGACCCGCTCTTGCCGGACGCGCGCCGCCAGAGTACTCTTTCTCGCAAAGCACTCTGGATCCTTGCCTGGACGCCCGGCGTCACCTGCGTGCTCAACGGTATGCGAACGCCACACTATGTCGATGATACATTGGCAATACTCAGGTGGGAACCGCTCAAGGATGTCATCCAGGCATACAACCGGATGACCGCCTTGGCCGCATCGTTATAGAATCCGTGCGCACTTTAATATCTGAAGGAGAGAGGGGACATATGCGACAAGATCGAATGTTATGGGTTGTCGGCGCACCGATTATGGCCGTGCTCGTGATGCAAGGCTGCTCAGCCCTATCCGGATCGGGAACCGGTCAGGAAGGGAGGGCTGGAGAAGAACGAATCAAGGAACAGGCCATCAAGGAGGCGCCGGCTCGCAGCGTCAACCCTGACCGCTCCGAATTGTCAGCCAAACACGAGGTTGAATCGGGCAAGGACTTGCTGATGGACGTACTATTTGATTTCGATCAGGACAGCCTCCGCGCCGACGCGTTACCAGTATTGGAAGCGAATGCGAGACAGTTGAAGAGCAGCGGGATCGCGCGCATCTTGCTCGAAGGCCGCGGCGATGAAATCGGAACGTCCGCCTACAATCTCGTCTTGGGCGAGCGCCGGGCCAGAAATGTGAAGACCTATCTCCAACACCTGGGGTTGTCCCTCGACCTCAAGACGACAAGCTACGGGAAGGATCGCCCGCTGTGTTTGGAGCATACGAACGAGTGCATGCAGAAAAACCGGAGCGTCCACTTTACGGTGAAGGAGTAGCGGCGGGCCACAGAGGAGAAGCGCGTATAGCTGATGGCGCATAGCATGTGATCGAAGGGAAAAGAGCTTGTAGCATATGGCCTATAGCACGAGAGCGAACCGGAATATCATATCACCGTCATCGACGGCTCATCTTTTTGTCCTGTGCCACAGGCTATCAGCCATAAGCTCCCAGCCTTTCGTGCCATAAGCCATACGCCATTAGCCCTTGCGACTCTGATGCCCTGGCAAACGGTCATGAGTCATACGGGCGTTCGAGAAGCCCCACTGGCCAATAGTGGCATTTCAGTCTGTAACACAAACTTAATATTCACATCCTTGACAGGTATCTCCCCGTTCTTTAAGGTCCCAGGACTTTCGTATCGGCCCCATTTTTTAAGGGTGCGCTCCGGTGGCTAAACTCGCCGTCATTGATATCGGGACCAATTCCATCCACATGGTGCTGGCTGAGATCCTCCCGGATGCCAGCTATAAAATTCTCGATCGCTTCAAAGATGTCACGCGCCTGGGCAACGGCACCTTCGCCACACGCCGGCTGTCCGATGAGACGGTCGCCCGCGCCATCGAGGTCCTCAAAACCCTGGCGACGCTGGCCCGCAACAAGGGGTTCGATCGTATCGTAGCAGTCGCCACCAGCGCCGTGCGCGAGGCGCGGAACGGCGGAGACTTTGTCAACCTGGTCGAGGAACAGGCGGGGCTGCGGGTGCGGGTGATCAGCGGGACCGAAGAGGCCAGGCTGATTTTTCTGGGTGTCAAGAACAGCATCGCGCTTGCGGAAGGACCGACCCTGGTCGTCGATGTCGGCGGCGGGTCGGTTGAACTGATCGTGGGCAATCGAGACCGGATGATGCACGCCAAGAGTCTCAAACTGGGCGCGATCCGCTTGGCGGAGCAATTTCTACCGAACACACCGCCCTCAGCCCCGATGATGCGCGCGCTCGAAGATGCCGTGACCGGCCAACTGAAGACGGCTATTGAGACGTTCGCCGTGAAAAAGTTGGAATCGCTGGTGGCCACCTCCGGCATGGCCGGCAATTTGGCCGATGTCATCCATATCAAGCAGACAGGACGGCCCTTGCCGCAGCACAATCTCGCCGCGGTCTCGTTGAAAGACCTCCGCCTGCTGGAGGCAGAGTTGGCCCAATCGACGGTGAAGGCGCGACTGGCGATTCCCGGTCTCGACCCCAAGCGTGTGGACACCCTGCTGCCCGCTGCCGTCGTACTCCGACGCCTGTTGGAGCTGTCGGGCCTGAATGAGATGACGCTGTGCGATAAGGCCATTCGCGAAGGCATGATCTATGACTTTATCGCGCGGCACCGCGAGGGGTTGAAAGCCGAAAACGAGATCCCCGATGTGCGCCGGCGCAATGTAATCGGACTGGCCCGCCGCTGTCAGACGCCGGAAGTGCATTCGCTGCATGTGGCCGCGCTGGCCCTCCGCTTGTTCGATCAAACCAAACGGCTGCATGGACTGGGGCAGCAGGAGCGTGCCTGGCTCGAGTATGCCGCCCTGTTGCATGATATCGGCTATCTGATCAATCCCAGGCAGCATCATAAGCACGCGTACTATCTGATCAAGCACAGCGATCTCGGCGGTTTGACGGCTGAGGAAATCGAGGTGGTGGCTAACGTCGCCCGCTATCACCGCCGGGCGATGCCGACGCTGAAGCATCAGGGATTCGGAGATTTGGCCCCCCGCTTGAAGCGCGTCGTGAAAATCCTGTCCGCCTTGTTGCGGATCGCGGATGGACTTGACCGCACCCATTTCTCGACCGTTCAGACCGTGAATGTAAAGATCGGAACGGCCGTGACCATCGAAGCGACGGTGTCGGGCGATGCTGAAATGGAACTCTGGGCGGCGAAGAATCGCGCCGATCTATTCGAACAGGCCTTCCGCCGGCGTGTCCGGTTCTGCGAAGTGCCGCAGGAGGCCGCTCAATCATGACCGACCATGGGTACGCCAAATCCCCGTCCCATCCCTACCCCGGAAAACTGATCATCGTCGAAGGCATCGATGGGTCCGGGAAGAGCACGCAACTGCTGCTCCTGCACAAGTGGCTGGAGTCCAAAGGCCACAAGGTATTTTTTACGGAGTGGAATTCTTCCGATCTGGTCAAAGACACCACGAAACGGGGCAAGAAAACCAAAAGCCTCACGCCGACGACTTTCAGCTTGCTCCATGCGACGGATTTCGCCAGCCGGCTCTATCATCACATTCTCCCTCCCCTGAAAGCCGGCATGCTCGTCTTGGCCGACCGATATATGTACACGGCGTTTTCGCGCGACGTCGTGCGAGGCGTCTCGCGGGAATGGGTGCGCAAACTGTATGCCTTCGCCATCAAGCCCGACATGGCCTTCTACTACAAGATACCCATTGAAACAGCCATCTCCAGACTCCTGCGGGGAACACGAGGACAATTCAAATACTACGAAGCCGGCATGGATATGAATCTCAGCCCGGATGTGACGGAAAGTTTCAGAATGTTTCAGTCTCAGATCCTGGCCGAATATGACAAGATCGTCGATGAGTTCGGCCTGCTGACGATGGATGCGACTCAGGATATCGAAGCGCAACAGGAACACATGCGGGCGCTGGTGGAAGATGCGCTCCGCGGCTACAAACCCAGACGAGGCACCTATGGCCGACGCACGCTATTTTGGCGACGGTTTGACATACCTAAATCCGAGTGACCTGAAAGGGAAACTCATCGCCATCGAAGGCACCGACGGCGTCGGACGGTCCACTCACCTCGAGATGCTGCAAGAGTGGCTGGAGGTGCAGGGCTACGGCGTCATCACGACCGGATGGACGAGATCGAATCTCATGTCTAAAACGATCGAAGCCGCCAAGGCCGGCAATATTCTGGATCACTGGTCGCTCAGCCTGCTCTACGCGACCGATTTCGCCGACCGCCTGGAACACCAGATTATCCCGGCGCTCCGATCCGGATTCGTCGTGCTCGCCGATCGATACATCTATACCGCCCTCGCGCGCGACTTCGTCCGAAGCGGAGACCGGAATTGGATTCGAGACGTATTCGGGTTTGCGCTGATTCCGGACCTGGTCTGCTACCTGCGCATCGACGTGGAGACCTTGACGCTGCGAGTGATCGAAACTACCGGGATGAACTACTGGGAGTCCGGCATGGATCTCCGGCTGGGCGCCGATCTCTATGACAGCTTCAAAAAATATCAGTCGCTGCTGATCAAGGAATTCGACACGATGGCGGAGGAATTTCACTTCAACGTCGTCGACGCCAGAAAATCGCCTGAAGAAATTCAGGAAGAACTCCGGGGACACATCCTACCCGTGCTGCAAAACTCCAAGCGGACGGAAGACCTGGAGCCCGTCAGCGTAAAACGTGTGCCGTAACATGCGCCGGCGGCGCCTACCCACGCTCGTCCATTTCCGCCACTGACTTCTTTCCCCTTCCCAGGACTCGTAACTGCATCGGTTCAAGCCACCACTGAAGCAGCCCTTGTCCCGGCTTCACCAGGCCCGGAAAATGGATCAGCGCCGCCCCCGCTTTCTTCATGGGGAAGTTCGTCATGGGTTTCCCGCACAGAAACAGGGCAGCCGCTTCACCGAGCAGCGGCTCATGCCCGACACAGATTACGGTTGACTCCATTGGAAGCGACCGTAAGAACGCGACGATCCGCTCCGGCGTAGAGCCGACTGCCAGCTCGTCGCACGTCATCACTTTAAGCGACGGGCAGACCACGGTACGCAACAGCCTGGCCGTGTCATACGCACGAGTGAACGGACTGCTGAGTAAATGGGTCGGTTTGCAGTCCAATGCTGCCAGTCCAGCCGCGGTCCGAAGCACCCGTTTCCTCCCCTTTTCAGTCAAGGGACGGTTCTCCTCAGACCCCTCCCACTCCTCAGGTTCGACCGCGATGCCATGGCGAATCAGCAAACAATCCATACCGGACCTCCCTAGTCCATCCTAGCCCCGTGTGGTATCCTGATCGATCCTTCCACCGAAGAGAGCATACTATTGCCTGACCTCAATAGTATGTCTCCGGCGTCGCCAAATCACCCTTTATTTGCAAGCAGATATCGTGAACAGGTACTATGACGAAGGTCTTTTGAACCGGAGTGCATTCTTTGGCGAAAATGTCTGCTCAACAGGTACGGCGTGTCAGCATACTGGTGTGTGTCGCCGTGAGCGGGTTCCTCATCGCCCACTCCATCAACGCATTTATCGCTGACGCGTTGTATCTCGCGCCGGAGGGTTCCGTCCAATCCGGCGGTACAGAATCGGCGCGACCCGTCTCGTTTGCGCCGGCTCGCTACGCGGATGACATCCGCTCCAGCGGACTTTTCCTGCTGCCTGCCACTCCTCAAGAGGCGAGGAGCCAAGGTGAACCCGCCGGTACAGCAGTTCGGGCCTCACTGGGCGCCGCCGCACAAATCCGGCTGATCGGAATCGTCATGGGCGACAAGCGAGGCGTGTTTGCGATCGTCGAAGAACAGGCTTCAAAAAAACAAGCCTTGTATCGTCTGCACGAACAGATTCCCGGTTTGGGAGAGGTCGCCGACATTCAACGCGATGGCATGTTGATACGCCAGGGCAATCTCGAAGAATGGCTTGAGCTGGGACTGACGGAGAAGCTGGCCGTCCCCGGCAACAGCACCACGGCTCCCCCTTCAGCGGCTTCCACTCAAGCACCAGGCACTCCCCTTCGCAAAGTGGTCGACCGTCGGGAAGTCGAACTGGCCATGAACGATCTGCCGAAGCTCATGACGCAGGCCCGAGCGATGCCGCACATGGTCAACGGCACCGTCAATGGATTTCGCATCGATTATATGGCACCGGCCAGCTTCTACGAGAAGATCGGCATTCAAACCGGGGATATCTTGCAGCGGGTAAACGGCGTCGATATTCGCGACCCCGGCACGATGTTGAACCTGCTCCAACAATTGAAAAACGAGCGGGTCGTGAAACTCGACATGGTCCGGAACAACCAGCCATCTACGGTCACCTACGAACTACGCTGAGTCGCTCCGGGTGCCATCCGATACTCCTTCGTCTCTTCGGGTGCTACAGCGGCACTCCCCCCGCATCCGAAGCCCACAGGAAGAAATACGAATACTTTTTGATACGGATGAAATCTGTCGTAAATATGGCGTTAACATTCAGCCTGTTTCCGGTGCCACCACTGGCGGGCTGTCTTGCCAGTCCCTTGGAATGAAGAGTATGGTTGGAAATCAACAGCACCGGCACTCAACATTTCGAATTGGAACACCCGACGCAGAAAAATAGAGGGACAGAACATTGTCAGAGCTCGTTCCGAATGACCCGCTCCCTTCGAGTTACGGCAGGCCTCTCCTGGGACGTATCCTGGGTGACAGATTCAATCTGGGAAATGCAAAACTCGATGAGGCCTTGGCTTACCAGCGGGAGAAGGGAGGCCGGTTGGGCGAGGTGCTCTTGCACTTACGGTTACTGCGTGAAGAAGAACTGCTGGAAGGGCTGGCCCTCCAATTTGATCTCCCTTGGATACCGCAGCTGGAATCGACCGCGATCGATCACGAACTGATTAAGAAGGTCCCCATCGCCTTTTGCCGGCGCTACCGTGTCCTTCCCCTCCGTCATGAAAAAGGAACCATCCTTGTCGCCTCGACCGACCCGCTGGAGACTGTCGCCTTCGACGATCTCCGGCTGTTGCTCGGCACACCTGTCACGCCGGTCCTGACGACCGGCGTCTCCCTGCTCGCCTGCCTCAACCGCGCCTATGACGAGATCGCCAGCCCGACCGGCGCCGAACAAGTCATGGAGGACATCGCCGCCAGCGAGAGTCTAGATCAGTTGGCCCACGAGCTGGATGAGCCTCAGGACCTGCTCGATGCAACCGATGAGGCCCCGATTATTCGATTGGTGAATTCGGTCTTGTTCCAAGCGGTTCGACAACGAGCCAGCGACATCCATTTCGAGTCGTTCGAGCGCGGGTTAGTCGTGCGGTACCGGATCGACGGCGTACTCTACCCCGTGTTGACCCCGCCGAAGCATCTGCAGGCCAGCATCATTGCGCGCCTCAAAATCATGGCCGGCCTGAATATCGCCGAAAAGCGGCTCCCGCAGGACGGCCGGTTCGCGATTCGGACCTCGGGGAAAGACGTCGATCTCCGTGTCTCCGTCCTCCCCACGTCTCACGGCGAGCGGGTGGTGCTCCGTTTGCTGGAGAAAGAGAATCGGCTATTGAACTTGTCTGAAATGGGCTTCGCCGGAGAACGGCTCTCGGTCATCCATCAGCTGATTCAACTCGCGCACGGCATCATTCTTGTGACAGGCCCAACCGGCAGCGGCAAAACCACGACCCTCTATGCCGCATTGAGCCACATCAATGCGCCGGATAAAAACATCATCACCGTCGAGGACCCCGTCGAATATCAGCTGCTCGGCATCGGCCAGATGCAGGTGAATCCAAAAATTAATCTGTCGTTTGCCGCAGGCTTGCGGTCCATTCTGCGTCAAGACCCCGACGTCATCATGATCGGAGAAATCCGCGACCGTGAAACGGCGGAGATTGCCATCCATGCCTCCCTCACCGGACACCTCGTCTTTTCCACGCTTCACACGAATGATGCCGCCAGTGCCGCGACTCGTCTGATCGATATGGGGATCGAACCGTTCCTCGTTGCCTCCTCGGTCGTCGCCGTGCTGGCTCAACGGCTGCTGAGAAGAATCTGCTCGGACTGCAAGCGGCCTTACCAGGCAAGCGCGGACGAGCTGAACCGCCTGGACCTGCCGCCGGGAACCAAACAGACGCTCTACCGCGGAGCAGGCTGTGCGGCCTGTTCCCAAACCGGCTATCGCGGACGCACCGGTATTTTTGAGCTGATGGTGCTCGATGATGAAGTCCGGCGGCTCATCGGGACCAAAGCCGACTCGACGCTCATCAAGCAAGCGGCGATCGCCCACGGCATGGTGACGCTGAAGCAGGAGGGCGCTGAGCGCGTCATCCAAGGCCATACGACGATGGAAGAAGTGATGCGGATTACCCAGCAAGAGATCGAAGTCTGACGATGCCTGTCTACCAATACCGCGGGTATCGAAACGACGGCGGCTCTGCGGCCGGAATCGTGGACGCAGAAAACGTCAAGGTCGCACGCCTGAAGCTCCGGAAAGAAGGAGTCTTTCCGACCGACGTCGTGGAGCAGGGGCAGCCTTCGGCGAGACAACACGAAGGGGGCCAGACCCGAGCCACCCTCAGAACCGGCCGTTCTGCGACACTCAGCGCCCACGACCTCGCGTTGCTGACCAGACAATTTGCCACACTCTTAGTCGCCGGGCTTCCGTTGGTCGAGGCGCTCGGTGTCTTAGTCGAGCAGGCCGAAAAGAAACCCACCAAAGCGCTCCTTGCCGAGATTCGCGAAGAAGTCAGAGGCGGAAAGGCGTTAAGCGTCGTCCTGGAAACATACGGCAAAGATTTTTCTCCGATCTATGTGCATATGGTGCGGGCCGGCGAGGCCAGCGGCGCCTTGGATCAAATTCTATTCCGGCTGGCGGAATTCCTGGAAAAGCAACTGGCGCTCAAAGCCAAAGTCACCAACGCCACGCTCTATCCGGCTCTCATGCTTTTCGTCGGCGTCTCTGTCCTGTTCTTCCTGATGGCCTTCGTCGTGCCGAAAATTACGGCGGTCTTCACCAGTATGAAACAGGCCTTGCCCTGGCCGACCGTCGTCTTGATGTCCATCAGCCAATTCTTCGCGGACTACTGGCTGTTGCTCGTCGGCTTCGCTGCCGCCTGCATATTCTTCATACGCCGCTTCATCCATACGGAAAAGGGACGGATGGTCGCAGATCGTGTGACACTACGCCTGCCGTTGATCGGAGACGTAGCCCGCATGGTGTCGATCTCACGGTTGGCGGGCACACTGGCGACGATGCTGGCAAGCGGCGTTCAACTTCTGGACGCTTTGGATGTGTCCAAGCGCGTCATGAACAATCGGGTGCTTGAGGAAACGGTCGAGGGGGCCAGGCAAAACATTCGCGAAGGCGAAACCATCGCCGATCCATTGAAACGAAGCGGCGAATTCCCCGCACTGGTCACCCATATGATCGCCGTGGGCGAACGAAGCGGAGATATGGAAGAAATGTTGCGCCGTGTCAGCCAGATTTATGACGGGGAAGTGGAACGGGTCATTACCCGGTTGACCTCGCTTCTGGAGCCCGTCATGATTCTTGCCATGGGCATCATCGTCTTTTTTATTGTCGTGGCAATTCTCTTGCCCATCTTTGAAATGGGCCAAATGGTGCGATAAGAGAGTGATCTGTGAAGAGTGATCGGCGGCAAGGAACAGGAGGCATTCAATGAGCGAACGAGAACAACTCAACAACAGGGGCATGGTTATGGTATGGAGAAGGAGGCCGGGGACTTCCAGCCTTCATTCATCACACATCACGACTCACTCGTCACACCGTCGTTTCAGCGCGCAACAAGGCTTCACATTCATTGAAATCATGGTGGTCGTGGCCATTCTGGCCATTCTGGCCGCGTTGGTCGTCCCCCGTATTATGGGCCGGACAGACGATGCCAAACGCACGGCAGCCAAGGTGCAGATCAGGAACATCGAAGGCGCCCTGCAACTCTACAAGCTGGACAACGGAGTCTATCCCTCAACGGAACAGGGACTCAAGGCACTGATCGAAAAACCGTCCGTCGGTGTGGTTCCCAAGAAATGGAAAGTCGGCGGGTATCTGCCGAACCTCCCTGAAGATCCCTGGGGCAATACCTATAAGTATCTAAGCCCCAGCAAGAAGGGAGACTATGAGATCACCTGCTTGGGCACCGATGGCGAAGTCGGCGGCGAAGGGATCAATGCCGACATCACCAACTGGAATCTGGAGAAGGACTAGTTCATGGAGCAGACGGCAAGAGGCAAGAGGCAAGGGGCAAGGGGTGCAGAAAACCAGCGCAATTGGACCCGGTTGTTCGGCCCTCTAGCCCCTCGCCTCAAGCCCCTGGCCTTTTCTAGCTCTCCTGGATTCACATTGATCGAAATGCTGATCGTGCTGTTTCTCCTGGCCGGTGTCCTCGCCATCGTTCTCCCTCGTGTTGTCATCGGCGAAGACTTAAGTTCCACCGGACGCAAGTTCATCGGAACGCTCCGTACCCTCCAGGGATTGGCCTCAACCAGCCAGAAGCCCGTGAAGCTGTACATGGACCTCGATCAGGGAACATACTGGGCCAGAGTGGTGGACGGCAAGGAAGAGAAACTCCCGCTCGATGCTGCCTGGGCGACGCCACGGTCGCTTCCGGAGACGATCCGGTTTTCAGAAATTTCCGTGAGACAAGACAAACGCACCTACGGCCGGATCGATCTTTCGTTTTTCCCGAATGGGCGCATCGATCCGGCGACGGTCTATCTCACCGATCGAAGCAACAATCTGCTTGTGCTGACCGTCGATTCTCTTACCGGAGCCATACGAACCAGCGAAGAACGGATTGATCCTTTGCGTAACAAACCGATTCCGGACCGGGTACGAACGTTACTGCGCCCAGCCGGAGCCTAACAGGATACTGAAAAAGTCCGCCAGCTGTGTTCTCGCATCGCTCAGAGGCTCAAGGTTATGATCCCAGAGGAAGCAAAAACCTATCCGCTCGCATCTGATCGAAGCGAGCGGTTCAAGCGAAGCTTGGTATGTACCTCCTCGCCTCTTCGCTCGCTGCGGCCGTCTTGTGGCATGGCGCGTCTCGGCGCGCCGGGGTGGGCGGGTGAGAATAGCGGCCTTTTTGAGCATCCTGATACGAGTGTGTATTTAGCGCCACCTATACAATATCAACAATGTTTCATGTATACGCTGAGTTTTTCAGAAGCCTGTTAATCGCCGTGAAGAGCCAAATTCGAAGGACACCGGGTGTGAACATGAGGAGACCGGTCCAGAGTACGGCAGCCGACGAGAGCGGATTCACGCTGCTCGAAGTACTGCTGGCGATTGCCTTGCTGGCAATTGCCCTGCCCATCCTCCTCGGTCTCCGCAATTTTGATCTCGATCTGCATGCGAGAGCCGGCGAACTGACCGCTGCGACATTACTGGCGCAAGAAAAGCTGATCGAGACGGAGCTGACAGGCATCTATCCTATCGGAGAAGCCGCCGGAGATTTCTCTAATATGCCGCTCGGATCCCAGCCGCCGGCCAAGCCCGCCGATCGAGGCGCCGGGTATCGATGGAAACGCACAATCGCGCCGACTCCTCTCGAATTGATTCGGGAGGTTCGCATCCAGATCTCCTGGCCGCGAGGCGCATTCGTCGAAACCGTGGAAGTGAGCACCTATGTCGTCTCCGGACTCGCCTTTTAGCACCCAAACGGGATTTACGCTGATTGAGGTGCTGGTCGCCATTGCGCTGCTGGCCGTCATCGGGGCGATGGTCTTTGGGTCGCTCGTCACGACGACCCAGGCGATGGATGCCGGGCGCGAACGGGCGGAACGAGAGCAAACCGTCAGACGAGTGCTCCGCGTCATGGCTGAGGAACTATCGCTCAGCCAACACGACAAGACATTTCCCTGGATGGGGATGAACGGCACACAGGAAGGACAGCCGGCCGATACCCTGGCCTTTCTCGCCATGAGCGACGGCCTGGGAAACGCGGCCATCAAAGAAAGTGAGACCGTGCGAGTGGTCTACACCCGCGAACGGGATCGATTGATTCGGTTCGTGCGGCGCAATCGCTACAGCCTCACCGACGAGGCACTTGATCAGGTGGAATTGGCCGATCGCGTGAGGGGATTCAACGTCCGGTATTACGACGGCCAGAGCCGGATCTGGACCGACGAGTGGAGGACAAACGACAAGATGCCGAAGGTGCTGCTCTTGGAAGTGACGTTCCAACCGCCCGACGCCGATCCTTGGACCATACGGGAATGGATCACCATCGGAGCATCATGATGACGATACAATGGCCTGGGGAATGGCGGGAGACCTTGGCCTGGGTCGGAGGCGGCGTCTGTCTGCTGATGCTCTGCCTGGCAGCGACCTTCCCGTATGAAGCGCTGCACAAAAGGATCGTGGCAGAGCTGAATCGTGCGACCGGCATGGACATACGGGTTGGAAATTGGACGGTAGGACTGCCGCTAGGGATTGAGTGGCGGAACGTGACGTTGGCCAAATCTGACTGGACACCGATTCAACTCGCCTCCCTGCAGGCCGATATAGGAATTATCCAAGCGATGGGCGGCGGCCTCGGACTTGATGTCATGATCCACGTAGGAGAGGGCTCGCCCGGGGGAGGCCTCGCCAAAGGAACATTCACCGCCTCGTCGTTTTCCTTGGCAGAGCCTATCTCCATAACAGGGCGGTTCCAGCAGGTTGATCTCTCAAAGATTGTTCGCCCATATGTCGGTCACGGCATGCTGAACGGCCATTTCTCCCATCGTGTGGAACGAGCCCATGCAGCAGACGGCACGATCAAGGGGGAAGGAACATGGAAAGCCGAAGCTACGGATTTGACCATCGACCACATTCCCGTTGGAAACGGGCGTACACTGTCGCTCGCCTTCAACCAGGCATCCGCTGAATTGGTCTGCAAAGATAGCCTGTGTGACGTCACCGGGCTGAAAGGCGAAGGACCCGATGGATCGTTCACCGGAGAGGGGAACATTACCGTGCAGCAGCCGATACAGGACAGCCGATTAGCCTTGACCGTCACCATCGTCCCTGGCGAAGGTTACGCGTCAAAAGCGAACACATCGGGCCTGCCCCCCCTTCCCCCGGGAACCCCGATCACGGTAAAAATAGCGGGGACATTGGCACAAGCAAGAATCGCGTTGTAAAGTAGCGGGGAAGGTGCAAGTTTCAAGATTCAAGGTACAGGTTTCAAGTGACAAGATGCCGGTGCATCGGAGTTGTTCGCTCGCATTTGAACCTTGAACCTTGTAACTTGTAACTTGTAACTTGAACCTTGAACCTTGAACCTTGAACCTTGGAACTTGGAACTTGGAACTTGGAACTTGGAACTTGGAACTAAGAAAGCGGATTGATGGCTATTGTTACCGAATGCGTCGGGCTTGATATCGGACAGACCGGCTTGAAAGCCGTTCGTTTCCGCCGCCGGTTGAGCGGGCGCGAATCGATCGACTACTTTCAGCATCCGATGCCGTTCGCCCGTCCGGAAGATTTGGAGCCGGCCCGGCGTGTGCAGTCGTTGCGCGGATTTCTTTGGCAGCACGGCCTCTATGCGACAGACCGGCTCGTCACCGCCATCCCCTGCCAGGATCTCTTCGTCAGAACGCTTTCCTTTCCCTTCAAGGACTCCACGAAACTGGCACAAGTCGTTCCATTCGAAGTCGAGAATCTCGTGCCGATGCCGCTGGAAGACTTGGCGATCGGCAGTCTCATCTTGCCGCCAGGACAGACGCCTGAAGGGACACCCCGCGACAGCAAGGGCTCGGACGTGCTGGTGACCGCCGCGCCAAAGGATAAGGTGGCCGAGCATCTCAGATTTTTGGCGCAAGCCGACGTAGAACCGTCGGCCATCAATGTCGATGCGATGGCACTCTTCTCCGTCACGCAATATTTGCGGGAAGAAAACGCAGCAGTTCCTCACGACCTTGCCATCATCGACGTCGGCGCATCCAAGACCACGCTGTGTTTAGTGCATGAAGGGCGGCCGGTCGTGCTGCGGACGATCCTCTGGGGCGGAAACCACCTCACCCACGCCTTGGCCGTTCGGGAGGCCTGTAGCTTTGCCGAGGCAGAGCGGCTTAAGCGGTCAATGGCGATCGAGCAAGTAGATGCCTGGCTGGAGCCGTTGTTGAAAGAACTACGGGTGACGTTGCAGGCCTATGAAGGAGCCGAGCGCGGACGGCTGACTCACTGCTGGGTGTCGGGAGGCGGATCCAAGCTGCGGGAGATCGGCGGATTCATCGCCCGCAAATTGGGACTCTATCCCGTCGGGCCACGGCAGGGATTCGGCGCGAACAGTCCACGCGCGTTCTCGATCGCCTTCGGACTCGCTATTCACCCCAAGATCATCAAGCCACGCTGGCGGTTCAAACCTTCCCCGATAGGGCTCGCGCTCGATCTCAAGGGTGTCACGGATGACGCAGCGCTGAAGTCCGATCTGTCCCCACAAGACCGCCGTTTGGCGGTCGTCGCAGCGCTGGTCATCGGACTGCTCGCCGCAGCAGATTTCACAACCCATCTGGTGTTGCAGGACCGTCGAGTAGACAGTCTCAAGGCAACCTTGCAACAACACTTCGAGCGATCCTTTGGAGCCGGCGCGGCGCCGGGTGATGAACTTGACCAGGCTCGATATCGGATAGGAACAATCGACAAGGCGTTGGACATCGTCGATGGCGTGCACGGCAAAGCCCTTCCCACCCTCTCGTCCTTCGTGAAACAGCTGCCGGATGGAACACCGGTGAAGGTCCGAGAGCTGACCCTGGACGGCGGGACGGTTCTCATGGAAGGAGAAACCACCTCGTTCGACGCAGTGGAAAAAATCAAACAAGCCTTCCTGTCGAGTGCACAATTTGAAGAGGCCGCAGTGACGGAAACCCGCGTGGGGGCTTCGTCCAACCAGATAGTCTTTCGAATGACGGTCACGGTGCGTAGGCCATGATGCAGACCATGCGAGAACGATGGCACCAGATGTCCTCGCGGGAACGAACGATCCTGCTGGCAGGCGGGATCATCGTCGGCCTCAGCCTGCTGTTCGTGCTGGTCGTCGATCCCCTCCTTGCCACATTCGACCGGCTGGATCGCCAGGCGGCTCGGAAGGAAAAAGACATCAAAGAATTGGCGCTCATAAGCCAGGAATATACGACGAAGCGGGATCGCCTGGCCAAGGCCGAAAGCCGCATGCCGCCGCCCGACAGCCAATTCTCGCTGCTGACATTCATGGAAGAAGCGGCCGCCACCGCCCGCATACGGGACCGGATCGCCGGCATGCAGCCTCAAATCCAGTCGCTGCCGCAGGGCTATCAGGAAACGGCGGTGGATCTTCGGCTCGAAGGGGTGCAATTGCCGGAATTGCTGGCCTTACTCGTCGCAATCGATCAAGCCCCATACGAACTTCACGTCCGGCATCTGCAAATCCATCCCAAATTCGACAACCCTGCCAACCTCGACGCCACGGTCAGAGTGTTGAGCTATGCGAAAAGCTGATGAACGGGGCGTCGCGCTGCTCCTCTCGCTTCTGATCTTGACCCTCCTGGTCGCGCTTATTCTGGAATTTGACGCGGAAGCGCGCCGCGAATACCGCGAAGCTGCCGCATTCCGTGACAACTTCAAAGCGACCATGTTGACACGCGCAGGTGTGCAGGCCGCGCGGGCGGTATTGCAGCAAGACACGCTGCGAGACAAGAAAACGGGTGAGCTGTACGACGGGCCCGCCGACCTGTGGGCGATGCCCATCAAGAATTATGCGATTGGCGACGGACTGCTGAGCGCCCAGATCCAAGACGAGCGCGCCAAGCTCAATCTCAACGACCTGGCGGCAAACACGGGAGACGAGCTGCAGAAAAAGGCGAAGATCCAGCGGGTCAAACGGCTGTTCGAGGCGCTTCAAATCAACCCGGATTTGGTTGAAGCCCTTGTCGATTGGATCGATCAGGACGACATTCCCCAGCCAGCCGGCGCTGAAAGTTTGCACTACCAATCCCAGAAACCAGCCTATCGTGCCGCCAACGCCGCGCTTCCATCGTTGGGTGACCTTCGGTTGGTGAAGGGGTTTACACCGGACATCGTCGACCGGCTGTCGCGCTACGTGACCGTCTATCCGCAGGAAGGCGGGGTGCCGATCAATCTGAACACGGCGGACCCGCTGGTCATCCAAGCACTCGACCCAGAAATCACCCAATCCATCGCGATGGAAATCGCGCAAGGCCGGCCCTATAAGACTAAAGTGGATCTCGACCGGATTGGAAGCTTTCAGGCGATTGGCGCGAAACTGCGGGCCTCTCCCGATGCCTATGATGTAAAGAGCGACTACTTTTCCGCCCGACTCTCCATCACTGTCAACGAGTCGACCAAAACGGCCTTTGCGGTGTTGAAGCGTGATCCCAATAAGGGCGATAGCAGCGTAGTGTACCTCCGGACCTTTTAGCTCTTCGCGACTTTCCCGTATCAGGGCCGCTCGGCGCCGGGCGCCCGCCAGGCGGCCGTTCTCGTAATCGAGCCCCACGAGACCTTTGCTCCGGTCATCGACTGCCACAATCCGATCAAGCGCCAGCACGAAACCAGCTGGCGGAAACCTAAATTTTCCAGGATCGCGGCCGCACACAGCGCCCGCGCCTGTTTGAATTCAGGATAGGTGTGAAAGGCGATTTCATCGACGAGCAAGACGCTCACCGACACTAAAATACCCATCCCGATTTCGGCGGTCAAAAACGCTAACATTGCGGCGGGCGACACCAATCCCATCAGGCACGCGACCACGGTATAAAGATACCCCGCGGCCAGCACGGCGGGACTCAGCCATTCGAACAAGACCATGAAGGGAATCGACAGCCACCCGACGGCCCCTGCGCGAGGATGAAAGAGCATCTGCTTATTCATCAACAGCGCTTCGGACAGCCCCCGCTGCCACCGAATGCGTTGACTCTTGAGCGATCGAAGATTTTCCGGCGCCTCGGACCAGCAGAAGGCGTGGGGGACGAAACTGATGCGGTATCGCTCCCCCTGCAGGCGGAGATGCCGGTGCAGGCGAACGACAAGCTCCATATCTTCACCGTGACAACCCTTGGCATAGCCCCCGACCCTCACCACCGTATCCTTCCGGAACAGTCCGAACGCGCCGGAGATGATCAGCATTGCATTGAAGGGGTTCCATCCAAGCCGGCCGATCCAAAACGCACGATAGTATTCGACGACCTGAAAGCGGCCAAGCCAGCTTGCCGGAAGCCCGACGGCGGTTAAATACCCCGCTTGCACTTGGCAGCCGTTGGCGATCCGAACCGTGCCGCCCGATGCCACGGTCGAGGGATCGTCCAAAAACGGCTGTACCACGCGCTGTAAGCTATCCCGCTGCAAGATGGAGTCAGAATCCAGCGTGCAGAACAGCGGATTGCGGGACAGATTGATGCCGACATTGAGTGCGTCGGCCTTGCCTCCATTGTCCTTATCGATGACACGAACCTTGCTGTTCCGTTTGGAGCGATACACCGCGCGGATCTTCTCGGTCTGCAGATTCACCGGGTAGGCCTCCGGAAACGGGATCAACTCAAACTCCTCGATTAAGACATCCAACGTCCGATCTTTCGAACCGTCGTTGATGACCACAACCTCGAATTCCGCATACTGCAGCTGGAGCAGCGAACGAACAGAGTCCGCAATTGTCTGCTCCTCATTATAGGCCGGAACCAGAATGCTGATCTGAGGCTCAAATCCCGTCTGCGTCCTGGGCAGATCATCGAGGGCTCGCCGGGGGAGATGCCGAACGAGAAAATGGAACGCGATCAGCTCCAAGAACAGGGAACAGACTGTCTGAAAAATGAAGAACGATAGGAAAAACCACTGCGGTATCGTAAAAATAGAATCGGCAAACACGTGGTCTCTTCTCTGCTCTCACTCGCGAGCGGCAACAACGAACATCGAATACGGTCACACCTGCGCCATGCGTATACCAGAAAATAGGACGAGTCTCCCCCTTCGTCAAGACAATGAACAGAACCCCCGGCGAACGAATCTATCCCCAGTAAGAACTTGCTTCGCCGGACTGCTCCTCTGTCTGCTTGGATGCCTGGCACCCACTCCAGTGGCTGCTCAGTCCCCTTCGGAGACACTTTTCCAAGGCCACCGCCACGAAAGCGAAAAGGACTACGTGCAAGCTGCCGACGTCTATCGCCAGTATCTGATCGGAAATCCGGAGAACGACGAAGTTCGAGCAGCCCTGGCGCGTGTGCTGTCCTGGCAGAAGCAGTACGAGGAGGCCGTGGCACTGTATGAAGACATTTTGTCCCGGCACCCGGTCGATCACGATGTCCGAATCGCGCTGGCTCGCGTCAAGGCCTGGCAGGGAAGACGTGATGAGGCACAAGCCGGATATCAGTCGGTGCTCCAGGAAGAACCGGACAACATGGACGCCCGGAGAGGACTCGCCGATACCCTGTACTGGAAACGCGATTACGCGGAGGCGCTCCGTCTGTATGAAGGTCTCTCCTCAACGGCGGACGAGCCGGAACTGTCACAGCGGATCGAGACAATCAAATCCGAACTGGCCGCGCTGACGCCGGCCCAGACCCTTCGCGCCCCTGTCGGGGCCGACCGGATGCGTCCTGTATTGCCGTTTCGGGACTATCTGAAAATCGGATACAGCCATTATGGATACACGCATTCCATCCCGAACGAGCACAACGGGTTGATTGAAGGGGCCACATCCATCGGCGCTCGCACCCTGGTCGGACGGATCGAGCCGATCAATCGATTTGGATCTCAGGACATTCCCGTATCCGGAGAGCTCTATGGCCGGCTCTGGGAGAAGGCCTGGGGGTACATCGGAGCCTTGGCGACGGCCAACCCAAGCTTTTCTCCCAACGTGTCGTTCGGAGGAGAGATCTTTCAAGGGCTGGGGACCATTCATCGGACCCTGTCCTTCCTGGAACCATCCCTTGGGTATCGCCACATGGTGTTCGGGGCCACCAGTATCGATGTCGTGATCCCCGGTATCACCATCTACTTTCCGTATAACGTATGGCTCACCGAAAAGTTCTACTATGTGCCGCCTAGCGGCTCCATCACCTTCTCCACCCAACTGACCTGGCGGCCGACGGACCGACTACAGTTCTTTGCCTCCGGCTCGTTCGGAACCTCCAGCAACAATATCCGCGCGGCGCAGGACTTTACAGGCATCTCAAGTGCCATTATTCAGGGTGGAGTCATCGCGCCGCTATCGGAGCGTCTTTCCCTCGAAACCACAGCCTATTATGAGGATCGAGACGCGTCGTACGCCCGTCGTGGAGGCGCCGTGAATCTCATCATCCATTGGTAGTCTGCAGAACCCGTTGCGCGCGGCGCGCGACAAATGGGGCGAGCACATCCCTCGCCGCTTGGAGCGGATGTTCGGCATGGAGCCGCGCCAGCGTATCGCTGCTCACGAAGGAAAAACCGGCAAGCACCTCTGCCGCCCGATATCGAACCCACCATTCGTCGTCCCCCAGCCTGTCGATCAGCAGCGGTTCATCCTCCTCGGTCCCGACCCTGCCCAATGCGAGAACCGCATGAAGCCTGATGAGATGATGGGGGTGCACCAGATAGGCGCGGACCATGCCCAGATCCTGGGGAGTGGCATATCGGCTATAACACCGAAGGCAGGCCACGACTACCTGATGGTCACAGTTCTCACGCGCGAGAATCTCTCGAACGACAGGCAGTGCGCCTGGACTGCCGACCGCTTCCAAGCAACGAACAAATCGAACCGTGGCATCGACAGAGGCTCCGCACACCGCGTGGGCCAGCGCCTCGACGACCTGCTCCGGACCTGCCTCATTCAGCATCGTCGCGATTTTGACAAAAGACCAGTCCGTGCGAACCCCGACCAGCGGGATAAGAATCGCCAGCGCGGCCTTGGAATCGATGCGGATCAGCGAGCGGGCGGCCGCCAATGACAGCTCGGGGGTGCGCGAGACCACGAAACGCTCAAGTGTGTTCCACACGGTTCGTTCCCGCAAATGTCCAAGCGCCACCACCGCCATCAACCGGTCGTCAAGCCTGTAGCTCTTCAACATCCTGGCCGCCACACGGTCCATGCCTGCCAACCGCATCGTCGCATTGAGGCCGTTCCGGTCGTCTCCCCGGATCGACTCGCTCAGGTAGTTCCACAGCCGGAGAAAGTCCTTCGCATCGCCAGACCGAACGGGAGGCAATTCATCCGGAGCCGTCATCATGCTCTTGATCAACAGGCGGAACCAGACTTCTCGAAACTGTTCGCTCCTGTGTTGGCGAGCGACAGTCGCCTGCTGTACGCCCGCAATGACGAACAGAATCATGGCCGCCAGGATCACAGCGCCGACTCCGGTACACAATGGTATCCACACCATTGGATCCTCCGAAACAATCGATGGGATATCGGCAGCGGACATCGGCGATGACCGGCTACGATGCCAGACTCAACACATGACGAACCCTGGCGGTCAAGTCTTGCGGATTGAAGGGCTTGATGATGTAGTCGCTTGCGCCGGCATCCAGCATGCGCACGATGCTGCGTTCTGCGGAGAGAGCCGTCAGCATGATGATGGGCACCCTCCACCAGATGGGATGATTACGGATGTATTTGAGCAACTCGTCCCCTCCGACATACGGCAGCATCACATCCAGGAGCACCAATTGGGGCGGTTCCGCGCTCTCGATGACCTCTTTCGCCAGGCGGCCGTCGGTCGTCGCGGTAACCCTATATCCTTCACGCTCCAGATAAAACTGCAGCAGCGTGACCATATCTTCATCGTCCTCGACGAGCCAGATATGGGGCTGCGCGCCGGGCTGCGTTCCATGCATGCCTATCAAGCTATGAGATATTAGAAAACCTGTCAAGAAATCGGACACTGCGCGCACCGCGGATCAACTCGGCAATGTCCCGCGCAGCAGCGTCTCAGCCCAGGGGAATGGTGAGCGTCACTTCGTTGCCCTGATCGTTGTAGGAGAGATTCTGAAAAAGCGACCGTGTGAGAAAGATCCCTCGGCCGTTGACGGCTTCCGTACGACTAGCCCCCTGAGATTGGTTGAGAATGCTCCGCCACTGAAAACCGGCTCCCTCGTCGGCAATGCGATAGAGCAGGCTCTTGGCCTCTTTCACGTAGAAAACATGAATGGTGACATGCCTGTTCTTAAGCCTGGATTGGCCAAGACGCTGAGCAAGCAGCGTCTCGTACTCGCCTTTGGCCAGCGCCTGCTCCTTTTCCTGATAGGGAATTTCGAGATTGCCGTGTTCGACCGCATTGATCAGCAATTCCTGCAGCGCCCCGCGCAAGTGCAACCGCTGCATCTCGGACAGCATCGACGCGGTTGTTTTCATCAGCCAAGAAATCACCCCCGGCACGTGAATCGGGTCAGAGTCCACGATCAACCGATGCTCCGATCTGCGGACCCCGGATAGATCCGCCAGATTTCCCGGCAGCAGGTTCCGTGCGCGGTACAGGGCATGGGCCAACTCTTCTTCGGCGATCGGTTTGTGCAGGTAGTCCACCGCGCCATCGCGAAGCGCCTGCACAACCACCGACTCCGGCGCATCCGTGGCCATCACAATTACGGGACACGATTCATGGCGGCTCCTGATCTCCCTGGTCAACGCAAGACCGGCGCCATCGGGAAGAAACAAATCGGTAATCACGACATCCGGCACCGCCCGCTCGATCGCCGCTAGCGCGGCAGAGGGATCGGGCGCCGCCATCACGACCACTCCCCTCCCCTTCACATAGCGGGCTATACTCGTGTGGCTCTCCTCCGAGGTATCGACCACCAGCACCTGGCAGGAAGAATTCGAAGCCTTCATGCGGCCATTCCTTTCTCAATCGTCCGACGAAGCGCCTCGACCAGGTCAGACAGTTCGGCCTTCAGTTCGCCATAGAGCGCTGCCCCAGCCGCCACGTCGCCGGCTTTCCCCGCCTCTTCCATCCGCTTGGCCGCTTCCAGCACGACCGGCGCACAAAATTGCAGCACGGCCCCTTTCAAACGGTGCGCGGACCGCCCCACGGCGGCGGCATCACAGATGTCCAGCGCCGTCTTGATCTCGGCCAAATCTTTCGGACCATGCTCCAGAAACAATTCCGCCATCGTCAGGAACAACTCGCGATCGTGATCGGCTCGCGCCAGCGCCTCCTCGAGATTGAAAATCCGATCATCGCTCATTGTCCCGCTTCCTCCTCCTGCATTCATCGACACATCATCCGACAAGCTCGATCCCCATCACCGCGACATCGTCGGGAAACTCATCCTGGCCCAGCCACCGGGCGGCCCGCTCGACCGTGTTCGCGATCACTTCGGACATCGGGCGCTGCCCCATCTCCACCACGGTTTCAACGAATCGTCGATCGCCCCATAGTTCGCCGGAGGATGCCGGGACCTCATAGATACCGTCGCTGAACAGATAGAGGCGGTCGCCGGGTGCAAAGGGGACGGACAGCTGGACGGTCTCATAGTTATGGGGCACACAAAACCCAAGCGGTAAGGTGCTGTTCTGCAACCGCGTCACGTCGCCTGACCGGTGATGGAGAAACGCCCCGTTATGGCCGGCCGACGCAAACGAGAGTGTCTGGGACCTGAGATCCAAGCGTACGAAGACGATGGTGAAATAGTTGCCGTCCTCCGATAACGGGAACTGCTTGTTGGCTTCGGTCAGGATGCTACCGGGATCTCTCGATCCCACTTGATGCCGCAGGCCTCCGCCTCGCAGAAATGTCGATAAAGCGGCAGACCGGAGCGCCGGCGCGACCCCGTGCCCGGAAGCATCCAGCAGATAGAGTCCGACCTGGTCATTGTCCCATACCAAGACGTTGAACAGATCTCCTCCCAGTGTCAGCGCCGGTTTGTATTCATAGGCCAACTGCACCTGTGGAAGGATCAGTCCGGGTGGCGGCAACAGCGAGGTGACATACCTGGCCGCTGACTGCAACTCATGCTCGAGGATCTCCTGCTTGCGCCGGATTTCTAGAGTCGTCTGCTCCAGCATCCGCACGAGGCCCGCGGCTCGCAGGCCGGCTTTCACCCTTGCGTCGATTTCCTGGCGGCTGGCAGCTTTACTGAGAAAATCATCCGCACCACGAGCCAGTCCTTCGGCGATCTGCTCCGGCTGATCGTGGCTGGTCATCATCAGAATCTGACTGGACTGGATGGCCGGGTCCCGGCGGACCTCCTCACAGAACGCGGGCCCGTCCAGCTCCGGCATCATCCAGTCGAGAATGGTCAGATCGGGACGCTCATGGCGGAGCACTTCCAGTCCTGCCTTGCCGTCCTCGGCCTGGAGAACCCGATAGCCGAGCCGCTTGAGACGAGCGGCCATCGCGGTACGCGACACCGGTTCGTCGTCGACGACCAGTACGGTGGGAAGGGTCGTGCAGGAAGCCGCTGACAACGGGGTCGTGGATGAAGTCGATAGCATTGCTCCTCCTGCTAAAACCTGCAAAACTCAGGTTTCAAGATCCAAGGGTGCGGAACGTATCTCGCGCTTGCACGTGTCGAGTTTTTGGATTCCTGTTCCGACTAGACACTAGAAACCCTCAACCAGCAACTCAAAGCACCGAACACGCTTTCATACTGATGCGGGCTAGGCCGCTTTCAGAATTCCCGCCACAGCGTCTTGCTCATTGTCATGAACAGGAATCAATTTTTGGATATTGGCGAGGACCATGATTTCCCGCACGTAGCTTTGCGGTTTCAACATGCTCACTTGCCCTTGGCTGAGCTTGAAGTTTTGCGAAACGAGGGCCAGCAACCCGAGTCCTGAACTGTCGACAAACCGGACATCGGCCATGTTCAAAATCAAGTACCGAGTGCCTCGCTGCCGTATTCTCTCCACGGCCGTCTTAAACTGTTCGCGATTGGCATAGGTCAGATCCCCCGTGATATCCAGAACCACCCCGTTTGGAACCGGACGTTCTTTCGTGATCATCGACATACTTGCTCCCTCCTTTATCGTTATCGGCTCACATGTGTATAGATGGCACTTGCGATATCGGTAAGCGGAAGCACCCTCTCCGCACCTCCGAGCTTGATCGCTTCCTTCGGCATACCGAACACCACACAACTCGCTTCATCCTGTGCAATCGTAAAGGCGCCGGCCTGTTTCATTGCAAGCAGGCCCTTGGCTCCATCGCCGCCCATCCCGGTGAGAATGACGCCGACCGCGTTCCCTCCTGCATGCTGCGCGACAGACTCAAACATGACATCCACCGAGGGTCGATGCCGATTAACCGGAGGGTCCTGATTGATCCGCACCGTATACCGGGCGCCGCTCCGGACCAGCGTCATGTGATAGCTGCCCGGCGCAATCAAGACATGGCCCGGTAAGACGCTGTCGCCGTCTTCCGCTTCTTTCACGGAAATCCGGCAGAGACCGTTCAGACGGTCGGCCCAGGTCTTGGTAAACCGCTCCGGCATATGCTGCGTGATCACAATCGGAGGCGTGTTGGGCGGAAGCACTTCCAGCACCTCCTTGACCGCCTCGGTCCCGCCGGTTGAAGAACCGATGGCGATAATTGTATCGGTCGTCTTGATCATGGCCCCTCTGGATGTGAGGGGTGAGGGGTGCGGACTCAGGGGGATCCTCTCTCCCCTCACGCCCGACGCCTGACGCTTCACCGTCGCGACGGCAGCAGCCTTCACCTTTGCGATTATGTCCTCCGCCAGTTCTTCCATGCCTTCCCGCAAGTCGATTTTGGGTTTGGTAATGAAGTCCACGGCGCCGAGCTCCAGCGCCCGCAACGTGGTCTGGCAGCCGGCTTCCGTCAATGAACTCACCATGACAACCGGCATCGGATGCCCCCGCATCAGCTTCTCAAGAAACGTGAGCCCGTCCATCTTCGGCATTTCGACATCGAGTGTCAGCACGTCCGGATTCAATGCCTTGATTTTTTCGCGAGCGGCATAGGGATCGGGGGCAACCCCGATGACTTCGATATCCGGGTCCTTCGACAGCATGGCCGCCAGCACCTGCCGCATCAACGCGGAATCGTCGACGATCAGAACTCGAATTTTCTGCATAGACTTCCCTCTGAGGTCCAAGGGTCAAGGCTCAAGGTCCAAGTTGTGGGTTTCATGTCTCAGATCTGATCTGCAACTTGAACCCTGCAACTTGAACCTTCTGAATACTAGAACAGCGTCACATCCTCCGCCGGCTGCTCTTTCCGCTGTGTAATACGCGCACTATATTCAGTCTCCCGGTCAACGATCGTTCTATTTTTGAGCCGTTCGATCTTTTTCATCAGCACACGCCCCGAATCGGTAAAGTAATAGACTTTCCTCGGAAACACATCACCGAGATCCGCCTTGACAACAGCCAACCCCTCGCTCTGCAGATACTGCGTCACCCACGCCGCATTGTTGGCCCCCACATCGATCTTCCCCTCATAGATTTTCCCGGCCCCGAACAGCTTGACCTCCAGCCGGCTTCTCAGCCCTCCACGCTTCAAGATGCCGTTGATCAGCGACTCCATGGCGAAGGACCCGTACCGGGTCGGCTCGCCCCAGGCCGGACCGTCTCTTCCCTTCGGCTCCGGCAGCATGAAGTGATTCATCCCGCCCACGCCGCAGACCGGGTCGCGGATGCAGGCGGAAATACAGGACCCCAGGACGGTGTAGACCACCATCGGTGCCGCACTGACAAAGAACTCTCCCGGAAGAATAGACGCGATTTCATGGGGAAACCGCCCGTCCCGCATACGCCGCACATGGCTGAACTCTTCGTCGTCGATCACCGGATAAATCCTATGGCGCCTTGTAATACACGGTCGGGACGACCGTCTGAAAAGGATGCTTGAGCCACTGCAGACTTTCCGAGTGCCCGATGAACAGATAGCCGCCCGGTTTCAAATACGCATAAAACTTGTTGACGAGTGTCTCCTGCGTCGGACGATCGAAGTAAATCATGACGTTGCGGCAGAAGATCAAGTCGAGCGGGGTCGTGATAGGGAACCGCTCCTCCATGAGATTGATCCGGCGAAACTGGATCATGGCGGCCAAATGCGGTTTCACCTTGTATAATCCCGCGCTGCTGCCTCGTCCGCGTAAAAAATGGCGATGCAGGAGGTCGGGCGGCACATCGCGAAACCGGTCTTGGTCGTAGACCCTAGATGCCGCCTTGGCTAAGACCCTGGTTGAAAGATCCGACGCCAAGATCTTGCAATCCCACTGCGCGACATCCTGAACGCTCTCACACAATGTCATGGCGATCGTATACGGCTCTTCCCCGCTCGAACAGGCGGAAGACCAGATTCGAATCTGCCTGGCCGCCGCCAACCCGGGAAGAATGGTGGTGCGAAGAAAGTCGAAATGTTGCGGCTCGCGAAAGAAGTCCGTCTTGTTGGTGGAGATCAGATCCAGCATCTGCGTGAACTCTTCTCGAGTAGCGTCCTCTGTAATCACGCTGTAATACTCCGAGAATGTCTGAATCCCGAGATGCTGCAGCCGTTTCGTCAGGCGGGACTCCACCAGCGTGCGCTTTTGCTCATTGAGCGAAATGCCGCTCTCGTCATAGATCAAGGCGCGAAAACGTTCAAATTCTTCTGTCGTAATCGTGTGGCCCATAGGGAGACTCCGATTCGCTGGCACACAGAAGGGACGCGTGGCTTGCCCGGCTGTCTGGGCGGCTAGAATCTTGTCGGTCGATGGAGTGAAATTCTTGACTGCGCGGAGCGGCAATTTCATGGAAAGAATGGATGACGCACCCGGGCAGGGCGTTGACGCCATTCCTTCTGATCCGATTGTGAGACGAGCCCCTTCACTCGGACAGCGGCGCGGGATACGCCCGGTCTGATCGAGAAGCTGTCGAGGCGATGCCCCTCCGCCTGAAGCAGAGGGGGTCAGCGCGACATACCTGCCCTTAAAATTCCTCGAACTCTTCCTCCTTTGTCCCGCTGCTCTTGACGGCGGAGAGCGTATTCGAGCTGCGCACCGGCCTCACCGCAACAGGCTGTTTCCGGACTCCCGCGCGGGGCGATTGCGGTTTTCGCGCGGTCGCATCATCATCGCCACCTTCCACATACGCATCGTGAATCGCATGGGCGGTGCTCAAACGATGGAGCCCGACAGCCTTCATCCCCGCCTTCTGCGCCTCTGTCACCTGAGTCTTGAACAGCGAGACGTGGGTGAGCAGACTGTTCGCTTGTTGGGTCATGGTCTGGCTGGCGCTGGTCGTTTGTTCAACCAAGGCGGCATTCTGCTGCGTGGTTTCGTCCATCTGCATGATCGCCTTGTTCACTTGGTCTATCCCGCTCGCCTGTTCTTGCGAAGCCGCGCTGATCTCGGCAATGATGTCCGTTACCCGCTTGACAGAATTCACGATCTCTTCCAGCGTCTTGCCGGACTGGTTGACCAGCTCGCTTCCGTCCATCACACGCTGGATCGACTCATTGATCAAGCCCTTGATCTCCTTCGCCGCCGTCGCGGACCGTTGCGCCAAGTTACGAACCTCCGACGCCACAACCGCGAACCCCCGGCCATGTTCGCCGGCCCGCGCGGCCTCGACCGCGGCATTCAACGCCAGCAGATTGGTCTGAAATGCGATCTCGTCGATCACCGTGATAATGTCCGCGATCTTCTTGCTGCTCTTGTTGATCTCGCCCATCGCCTCCACCGCGCGAACCGTGACGGCCCCACCCTTCTCCGCAACTTCGCGCGCGGCAATCGCCAGTTGATTCGCCTGCTTGGCATTGTCCGCGCTCTGTTTCACCGTGCTGGTCATTTGCTCCATGGACGCGCTGGTTTCTTCCAGAGAACCGGCCTGCTCGCTGGTCCTCTGCGACAAATCTTCACTCCCCTTGCTGATCTCCTCCGATCCGGTGGTCACCGCTTCCACCGCTTCTCGCACAACCGTGATCGTTTCCGTCAGCTTATGCACTGCGCCATTGAGACTGGACTTCATCTGCTCAAACTCACCGTGATACATGCCCGTCATGGAACGAGTTAGATCGCAGTCCGCCAACGCCGTTAAAACCATCTGTGCTTCCCGGAGTGGAGTCACGACCGCATCAAGCAACTGATTGACGCTGGCTGTCAGCGCCTTGGCCGCCCCCTCGAATTGCGTGATGTCGATTCGATTGGATAAATCGCCGGCCGCGGCGGTCTTGATAAGTTTTTCCACCTCGTTCTGCGCCAACTTCTGACCTGTCACATCCGTGGCGAACTTGACCACTTTGCACACCTTGCCGGCGGCATCCAGAATCGGGTTGTACGAGGCCTGAATCCACACCTCCTTGCCCCCCTTGCCCACTCGCCGGTACACCCCCGCATCGTACTCGCCCCGGTTCATGCGCTGCCAAAACGCCATATACTCACCACTGTTCGTGTACGATGCCTCGCAAAACATCCGATGGTGCTGCCCTTTGATCTCCGCTAATGAGTAGCCGAGAGCATTGAGGAAATTCTCGTTCGCCGAGAGCACCGTCCCGTCCGGACTGAATTCGATGACCGCCTGGGCACGGTTCAGCGCACCCGTAATCCCCTTCATCTCTGAGGCGCTCCGTTGCTCCTGTTCGACTTTAGCCTGCATCGTCTCGGCCATCTGGTTGAACGCCACCGCCAGCTTTCCGATTTCGTCCTGAGACGTGACCTGTGAGCGATGGGTCAGGTTGCCGCTTTGCAGTTGCTCCGCTGCCGCCAGCACATCGGCCAGATTCTCGACAATCAACTTGGAGACAAACCACACGGTGAACACACCGATGAAGATCGCGATGAGATTCAACGCGATCATGGTCCAATTCAGCGTGGTACTGAGACTATGGCTCGCAGCATAACTTTCCTGGGCCTGTTGTTCATTCTCAGCGATCAATCCATCAAGCGCCGCGTAGAGCACGCCGAGTTGCTCGGTCAGCTCGGTCTTCTGAAGCTCTGCCGCGGCGTCCTTGCTGTAGTTTTTGCTCAGCTCCAGCACTTTATCGCGGACTTTCTTGTACGCGGGCACACTTCCCGTGAGTTGCTGAAACAACTTCTTTTCTGAGTCCGTCACAATTACAGGTTCGTACTTGGCCGTGAGGCTCTCAACGGTCTTGTCGAGTTCCACAATGGCCTTCTCCCGCGTGGCCATCGTGGCTGCGTCGGTCGCCAGGAGATGCCAGACGACGAGGTTGCTCCTGCGAAGCATCGCCGCGCGCAGATCACTGAGGACCGTGACCGGGATCAAGTTGGTCTTATAAATGAACTCCGTGTGGCCGCTCAGCCGATTCATGCCCTCAAAGGACATCACTCCGATAATGAGGAGCAGCAGCCCGGCAACCCCGAAGCCCCACACTAATTTCAACTTAATACGGAGATTCTTGAACCTGTTCAACATATGTCCTCCCTACCACAAACCCCGGCTGAGCCTTCTCCGATCGTGCAAGAGCCCATCCGCAGGTCTGACCGTTTCCATCATCCAACCACGCCTCTATCGAATGACATGACCTTGGCACAAACCCAATGGCTATCAACCCCTCTTAGGCCGCGGCTGCGGCTACTCCCTGGAAATCCTCACCGGACAACATGTGATCGATATCCAGCAGTGTCACCAGCTTGTCCCCTGATTTCCCGATGCCGTTTATAAAACTCACGTTGATTCTGGCGCCGAAATTCGGCGGCGGCTGAACATCTCTTTTCTCGATGTCGAGCACATCGGACACCGCATCGACAACCAGACCCATGACTTTCTCTTTGACGACGACCACGATAATGACCGTAAACATGGTGTACTCAATCGTCGGCATCCCGAACTTGGTGCGCAATTCGACAATCGGGACAATGGTGCCGCGCAGATTCAGCACCCCCTTGATATAGGAAGGGGTATTGGGAATCTTGGTCACAGCCGTATAGCCCTTGATCTCCTGCACGCGCAGGATGTCCACGCCGTATAATTCTTCGCCCAGATTGAACGTCAAGAACTGGCTCCCGCCCATCGCTGACTCACTCGGCCGATGAAGACCTTTCATCGCTGTCTCAGGCTGTGCTGCAGCCATAGGGTCCTCCCTTATCCCGCGTCTGGCATCGCTTGTCGTTCACCATTCGGGTTTCTGCTCTCCACCAAACAGTCTGTCTTCCCTACGACGTGACCTGTGTCACGACGGTCTCACGCCACCAGCGGCGCCTCCCGACAAGCGATTTCCAGAAGGCCTCGGACGTCTAAGATGAACCCGACCGTCCCGTCCCCCAAGATCGTCGCGCCGGCGATGCCTTCCACCTTGCGGAAATTCTGCTCCATACTCTTGATGACGACCTGCTGCTGGCCGAGGATTTCATCCACCATGACCACCACACGCTCCCCCTCCGTCTCCAGAATCAGAAGAATTCCTTTGGTCGGATCGGTGTGCTCAGGCTGCAGAGAAAACACCTCGTATAAACGCACGATCGGCAAATAGGTGTCGCGCACGTTGATCAGTTCGCCTTTCCCGATGACGGTTTTGACCGACTCCGACCTCGGCTGCAGGGATTCCAAAATCGACAGCAACGGTACGATGTAGGTCTCTCGTCCGACACGAACCGTCATGCCTTCGATAATGGCGAGCGTGAGTGGCAGCTTGAGGGTGAAACGAGTCCCTCTCCCCTTCTCCGTCTTGATGCTGATCGTCCCGCCCAGGTTCTCGATGTTCCGCTTCACGACGTCCATGCCCACGCCACGGCCGGAAATGTCGGTAATCTTGTCCGCTGTCGAAAATCCAGGCTTGAAGATCATCGACCAGATCTGGTCATCCGTCAGTTTTTCATTTTCAGCGATCAAGCCTTGCTTGGCAGCCTTCGCCAGGATTTTCTCCCGGTCCAATCCGCGCCCATCATCCTCAACCGTGATACAAATGTTCCCGCCCTCATGAAAGGCATTGAGCCGAATGGTCCCGACTTCAGGTTTGTTGTCGTCAAGACGCATTTCCGGCGTCTCCAACCCGTGATCGGCGGAATTCCTGACGAGATGCGTTAAGGGATCGGCGATGGATTCAATGACGGTCTTGTCGAGTTCGGTTTCCTCGCCGGATAAGACGAGCTGGATTTTCTTCCCCGCTTTGGCGGACAAATCGCGGACCAGCCTGGGAAACCGGCTGAACGCAGTGCCGATCGGCAGCATGCGGATGCTCATCACCCGTTCCTGAATCTCGCGCGTATTGCGCTCCAGCTGCGCCATTCTCTCCAGCAACACATGGATCTGACTCATCTCGAACCGGGTTCCCAGGTCGCTGAGCATCGACTGGGTGATGACCAGTTCACCGACCAGATTGATCAGTTTGTCGATCTTGGCCGTATCAACGCGGATCGACGCCGTGTCGGCCTTTTTCGATTGAGACGCCGCCTCCTGTTGCCGCTGCTTCTGCAGCGCCTGCTCGACTTGCTGCGGGCTGGCGGCATGTTGCTCAATCAGGATCTCGCCGACCCGTTTTTGTTGTGCTAAGGCCCCGTCAAGCGCTGCGCGCGAGACGACGCCGCTTTCGACCAAAATTTCTCCGAGCGGCTTGGGTTCGCTGTCGCTCCCGTCAGGGGTGAGGCGTGAGGCGTGAGGCGTAACAGCTCGGTCCTCGGAGGCCTTTGCCCCGTCACTCCGTACCCCTGACTCCTTATCCCTTATCTCTTCAATCGTGAGTGCGCTGTCTTCACGGACGAAGTCGAATACGGCTTCGACGACTTGCCGGTCCTTGCCGGTCTTCAGCCGCATGCTCCAGGACAAGTAGCATCGTTCCGGATCTATCTCGGCCAGGTCCGGGAGTCGGGACACATCGACGGCAACCTGGGACAAAGTGCCCAGATCCCCGAGTTCCTTGATGACCTGCAGCGGATCAAGACCTCGCTGGAATAACCATTCGGGCGGAGTCCAGGTGATGTGAAAATAACGTAAGGCGTGAGGGGTGAGGGGTGAGGGGTCAGAAAGAGAGGTTGAAGCTCCCTTCTCAACCTTAGACTCAGCCTTGACATTCATATCGCTGGCCGCCGCCAGTCCCAGCGTGAGCCGCTGAACCGTCTCATTGTCTACGGGAGTCCCGCTCTTCGCAGCATCGATCAATGTCTTGAGGCAGTCCGTAGACTTGAGCAGCAGATCGGCGATCGCCGACGTGACGGCTGCCTGTCCGTTTCGCAATAAGTCCAGCAAGGTCTCCATCTTATGCGTGAACTGCGCGACGGCATTGAATCCGAACATGCCGCTCGCGCCTTTGATCGAATGGGCCGAGCGAAAGATCTTATTGAGGAGATCCAGATCGTCCGGATGCTGTTCCAGCTGCAACAGCCCTTCCTCGACAACCGCAAGATGCTCGGCGGCCTCCTCGAAAAACGCATCTTGAAATTGTGCAAAGTCGTTGCTCATAGGACCTCGTTAGGCGTGAGGCGTAAAACGTCAGGCGCGAATCCGTTTTCCAATCGCCTAACGCCTGACGCCTGACGTTTCACGGCTTTCATGCCGGCATCACCTTGGCAATCGTCTTCAACAACACCTCTGGATTGAACGGCTTGACGATCCACCCGGTCGCGCCGGCCTCTTTGCCCGCCTGTTTCTTTTCTATTGCCGATTCGGTGGTGAGCATCAGGATCGGCGTAAACTTGAAGGCAGCCAGTTTACGCAGCTCCTTGATGAGTGTGATCCCGTCCATCTCAGGCATATTCAGATCCGTCACGACCACGTCCAGCTTCCTCCCGTCGGAAACTTTCCGTACGGCATCTTTCCCGTGCTCCGCTTCGACGACCGTGAAACCGGCATTAGTAAGGGTAAACGCCACCATCTGCCTCATGGTAGGCGAATCGTCAACGACGAGCGCGGTTTTACTCATACTCTTCCTCCGGGGTCAGTCGCATGGCTTCTCATGGAATATCCTTCTCAGTGAACGGCGTACTCGCTTAAAACAACGTGACGGAATCAGGCTCAGACCCGCCTTCCACTACATCGGTCGGTATCGGCTCCTGATACTCCGGCATAATCGCCGCCGCATGGAGACGGCGTTCCTCTTCCATCGTGTAGGTTTGCTCGATCTGCTCCAACGCGGCAATTTCCCATCGGGCGCCCTCATCCTGAGGGCCTCGCATCAGCGCCTGCAGATGCCGATTCCATTGATCCAACGCTTCACCGACATGTTCCAATTTCTGGCGCGTAATGTCCTGAAACTGCATGGCCATCACAACCTTCGACAGGCTTGCCGCTTTATCTTCGGCTGTGGTTAGAGTATCCGGGGATGCCAACACCCTTAGATGTATCAACAGCTCTGTCGCCGACCGTTCCGTCTCTTCGGTCACCGCTTTCATTTGCGCCTTCAGAACAGGAATGAGCCGCACGGCACAAGTGGCAAACATCTCCCAGGCCTGCAGATGCCCGCGCGGGAGGCGTCCTTGATCCGTTTCACTGCCGGCCTTGGTCGAGCGTCCAGCATCAGCAGTCATCGTCTTCCATTCGATAGACAACCCGGCTCACGCGATTACTCACTGAGCGGCTCAGAGAATCCGAGTTGGGCCAACTTGCTTTGCAGATCCGGCGTCACGCCGCTGACAAACATCCGTCCCTGCTTCCGCGCGGCCCACAAGAGTTGAATGATGGACGTATCCACTCGCGTGACGTTCCCCATGTCAAGCGATACGAGCCCCTCGTTCTCAAAAAGTTTGAGCAATCCGCTCTTGAACTCCGCCGCTTCAAAAACTGTGAGATCGCCAACCGGGGTCATGTGTCTCGCATTCGCTTCCATATCCCCCTACCCCTGTGATGGCCCTGAACCGCCTCAAAACAATCCGGCACGCTACCCACTCAGGGCTGATATGCAGGTAGTGTCGGCTGATCCTGTCCCTTACTTGAGTCAGGCATGGCGAGACCGTCGCTCTCCTTTTCTGCGCCCTGCTCCGTCTGACCGCTCACGGATGAGGGAGCATCCTCCAGAATGATGACTTCAACACGCCGGTTTCTTGCCCGCTGCTCGGGATCCAGATTGGCAGTCAGCGGCCTGGTCTCCCCATATCCAATGGCCGCAAGGTGAGCCGGCGGCACTCCGTACAGTTCAGACAACACACGGACGATCATGACGGACCTGGCTGCAGAGAGTTCCCAGTTCGACGGAAACTGCGCCGTCCGGATCGGCACGTTATCCGTGTGGCCTTCGATTTTCACATGGCGGTCTAATTCCACCAGCACATCGGCCAACCCCCGCAGAAACGGCAAGGCCTCCGGCTGCAGCGTCGCTTCGCCGGGCTTGAACAGCACATGATCGGAAATCGTCAGGACAATCTCTCCGACCCGCTGTTCGGCAGCGGAGCCCAAGGTGACTTTGACAGCTTGACCAAGCGGTTGCGTCAGGACCTGTACCCGCCGGATCACATGCTCGCGACTCGCATGTACCGATGGTTGGAAGGTCGTCGGCTTGCTCTCGCCGACTTGAAATGGTTTGGGACTCACTGGCGGAGCATACATGGGGTTGAGAGCTGCCTTGATTGATTCGCTGACCGTCCTGAATTTCCCCTCATTGACAGCTGAGATGGAGTACATGACGACAAAGAATGCGAAAAGCAGCGTGATGAAGTCCGCATAAGACACGAGCCAGCGTTCGTGATTTTCGTGCTCTTCATGTTTCTTCTTGGCCATAACTTAGTGCCTCGCTCGCCCGTGAAGACGGGGTCAGAAGACGGGGTCAGGAACCATTTGCGCGAAGCGCCCTGTGGGTCGTTCCGACAAATGGTTCCTGACCCCCTCACGCCCCTCACGCTTCCGAAGGACGAGATGCGCTTCACTTCTTCGCGTGCGTTCGCTCGCTGTGCGGGAGGAATCCTTCGAGCTTTTCCTGCAAGAGCCTGGGGTTTTCCCCTTGCGCAAGCCCGACCAACCCCATAATCGCCATGGTTCGCGCGCTGGCCTCCTCCTTAAGCTTCAGTTTGATCTTGTTGGCCAGCGGCAAAAAGAACAGGTTGGCCATGCCGACCCCGTAGATTGTGGCGACAAACGCCACGGCGATACCGCCGCCGAGCTTCGACGGGTCAGCCAGGTTTTCCATGACATGGATCAGTCCAAGCACGGCGCCCAAGATGCCGATGGTAGGCGCGTACCCTCCGGCAGCCTCCCAGACTTTGGCCGCCAGAATCCCAGCTTCTTCATGATGTTCGACTTCAATTTCCAGAATCTCGTGCACGGCTTTGGGATCGGTGCCGTCAATGATCAACTGCACACCCTTTTGTATGAACGGATCTTTGATACCCTTCAGTTTTCCTTCAAGCGCCAGCAGCCCTTGTTTCCGTGAGACGTTGGCAAGATCAAGAATGAGTGCGATCGTCCCCTTATTGTCGATGTGAGAGCCGGCAAATGCCATCGACAGCGAGCTGAACGCCTTGAGGACCACCGACAGCGGATTCTGCACGCAACAGGCGCCGAACGTTCCACCCATAACGATGATGAAAGCCGTGAGCTGGAGGATCGAACCGATATGTCCGCCTTCCAGCGCTTGCCCTCCAAGAATCGCTCCAATCGCCAGGACGATTCCAAGAATTGTTGCAATGTCCATTCGCCATTGACCTCATACATGCGGCACATCATGCCTGCATGGCTCAGAACGGTTCGTTAGCTAACGTGTTTCATAGAGCATCGGGGGACGTTCGCGCTTTCAGACGCTTTCCACGGATACCACGAAACACAAAAGAGGAACGGCATCATTTGAAGCCGTATTGAGCCAGAATATCGTCAGCCACATTCTGTTTCATGGATGTCGTTTTTGATTCTTCGAGCTGCTTGAGCATCTCCCCCGTTTTCCCCGTTGCGGCAATGCCGTCCGCATCGTGCGGGATACCGAACACAACAACCAGTTCAACCAGCTTGTCCCGCACGTCATCGAGAATCGCCACGAGTTTCTTGACCCGCTGCGCGACCAAGTCCTGAAAGGATAAGGCAGTCATAATTTCCGTCAAACACTTGTCATCCTGCGCCAGGTCGGCGGCAACACTCTGAACACGCATCGAGAGCGTCGTACAATCCACAGCTTTTAACGTCTCTGCAACGGCAGCCAGCTCCTTGACGACACGGCCTCGATTGTCTTGAATCTTTTCCGTCAGCCGCATCACCTCAAGCGTGCCCTCTTCCGTCATCTTGTTGAGATCAACCAAATGCGATGAGGCCATCGGCAAACCTGCGCTGCCGGACACGATCGGAGCGCTGATCTCGCTGATGGTCCGCATAGCCTTTTCGACGAAGCGTGCTAATTCCCCGAGCTCTTCGTATAGTTGATGACCGTTCTGTTGCACGGGTTCTCCCTTTGCAATCCAACTCGACGCCCGCTCTCTCATAAGTTCGGCGCGCCTACTTGAAAATCTTCCCCAATTTTTCCTGCATCGTCTCCGCTGTAAACGGCTTGACGATATAATTGCTGACCCCGGCTTGAATCGCCTCGACCAGATTCGCCTGTTGTGCTTCGGCCGTGACCATGAGGACCGGAATCGTTCTAAGTTTGTCGTCGGCTCGAATCGCGCGAAGCATGTCGATGCCCGTCATCACCGGCATATTCCAATCGGAGACGACAAAGCCGAACGTGTCCGCACGCAGTTTCTGCAGCCCTTCCTGTCCGTTTTCGGCTTCTTCCACATTGGCAAATCCCAACTGTTTCAAGATGTTCTTCACAATTCTCCGCATCGTGGCCATATCGTCCACGACAAGGATTTTCATGTTTAGATCAGCCGGCATAACACCTCCCTCCATTGGCGGCACACTACGTCACGACCGGCGCAGGGCTGCCCTCGACGCCATCCCGAACTGAGCCCCCTATTCGAGTGCCCTTCGCCCATCACTATCGGCACATTCTTGGGAAAACCTAAGGCGCGCGGCGCGACTGTCAGGCGGCAGGGCATGGCTCTCAGATAGGATAAGAACGATGTGGTGGAAGGCTGACTGCGTCAGGAACGGGAGGCACTCGCGCGTTGCATCTGACAACTCATCGCTGCACACTCATCACTTAAGACTCGACACGAATTGCACAATCAGCGATCGGATTTTACCACCGAGGACCGGCTGCGCATCCATTCGTGAATATCTCGGCGCAGAAAGCGCCAATGTTTCCCGATTTTGGAGGCCGGCAGTTCTCCGATTCGCGCGAGCTTGTATACCGTGGATTTCGGGACCCGCAGAAACCGGGCCACATCGACGATGGTCAGGATCTCGCCATCCCCTGTGAAGGCATGATCCCCGGCGAGCGCTGTTGTTTCAGATGCGGCATCCTTCATAGCACGTGCCCTATCGGCATGGCCGCGTAGAACCTTGAGCGTGAGTAGCTTACCGATTGCCCCGGGGCCAGTGTCTTCCCACTGCCATTAACCACCCGGGCCCCGTCTGGCACGCAGCCGTTCGGCTTGCGTACGAAGGATGTGCCGGATAAGGTGTTCTTGATCGTCTGCGTTGAGATCCACAAATTCCGTAGCCAGCGCAAATCCATGGCCTTGAGGATCGGGAGACGATCGGATGATCTTGATAACCGTCTGAACCGGCGTAAAGGGCGGCAGAATTAGTTTTAGCGCCAATCGGTCGCCGGCATGGAACTGCCGGGGCGACGTAAAGCTCACCCCGCCGCCGCTGATATTGACAGCCGTCACACGCGCAATATCCATACAGCCCGGATGCGCCTTGGCTAACGTCTTCAACAGGACCTCGAGCAACCAGTCCACCTTCATCATCCATGGCACCAGCGAAGAATCGACCAGCGCCTCCCCGGAATGCGCCAAAAGTTCCGCGGTAGGCTTTCCCACCGCAGCGGCAATGACCTCGTCGGTTACCGGCGCACTGACGGACGCTGGCATCTCGGCCGATTCATCCAGCAACCGATATTCGAGTAACAGATTGTCATCGATGCGAAGCCATTCCCGGCGATCCTCCGAAGCCGTATCACCCGCTGTAGGCTGATTGGTCATGGCTGAAAGAGACATACGAAATCCTTTCAGAAGCTATGCCACGGCGCGCACGACGGCAGCATGCGGACGCCCGAGACGATGATCGGCATAAACGGCCACCCGATTACGCCCTTGAGACTTGGCTTCATACAATGCGGAATCAGCTGCCGCAATCCACCGGCCGATGCTGTCGATCGATGAATCGTGAAGCGATGCCACGCCGAAACTGGCGGTAATCCGCACCGACCCGTCATCGAGATCGAATGCGCGGCGCTCGATCTCGGCGCGAATCCGTTCAGCGAGCGCTTGCGCTTGGCCAAGATCAGTATGAGGCAGGACGACGGCGAACTCCTCCCCTCCATACCGGCCAACGCTATCGACCTCGCGAACTCGCTCCTGGACCAGCGCTGCTACGCGTTCGAGTACTCCGTCTCCGGCTACATGTCCAAGGCGGTCGTTGACGCTTTTAAAATAGTCGAGATCCAACAGCAGCAAACAGGCGGAGGACCCATAGCGAAGTCCGGCGTTGAGTTCCCGCTGAAGCGGTCCATTCAGTGCGCGCCGGTTGAGCACCCCGGTCAGGGGATCCCGTAAGGCCAACTCCTGTATCTGGCCATGCACGTCGGCATTCCCCAAGGCCACTGCAAGCGCAGCGGCAATCGTTGCCAGCACCTGCTGTTCCTGTCCGGTGTACGGACGCTCACGTGTCCGCTGGACATGCAAAATCCCGACTCCGTGCGAACCGATAGCCAGCGTGACCTCATGGACACTGACCGCGTGGCCATCCTGACTTTGGTCAGAACCCGCAGTTGCCGGCACCAGCGCCAGACTCGAGCTGCGCAGAGGACGAATCGCCGCGTGCCACGATGTTGCCTTGCCGGTCATCCGACCGAGGCGGTTCACCAGTCGTAAACGTAACGCGTTCGCCCCTTGAACGTCTTGCGCCTGCGACCATGTCCAGGCCTGATCGGGATTGGCTCGAACCAGTCCAACCAGATCGGCCGCAATCAACGACGGCAGCCCCGCAAACAAGGCCTTGACGATCGTCTCAGCCTCCAACGTCCCCGAAAAGGCTTGCGTCAGCTGATGGAGGAACGACAAGTGGCGGTTACATTGCGCCAGTTCATCACGGTCTTGTGCCAGCGCCTGATTGGTTCGCGCCAGCTCATCGGGCAGGTCCCTCATAAAGAGGAACGTCCGTCGATTGGCGAGGCCGCTGTGGACCGCTTCCAAGAGTCTCGATGCCGGACAGGGCCAGGCCAGATAGTCGTAGGCCCCCTTCCGCAGAAGCCGGGCCGTCTGGTCGGCGCCGATATCCGGCCCGATCAGGATGACGCAGAGATCTCGCCGATGTGTGAAGACACGATCGAGCACCTTCACGGTGTCCGCAAAGCGATCTCCGACCTGATACAGCAACACAGGGACATCCGCAGGCAACCGTGTCTCGACGGAATAGGCTCGCCGGTTGAAGACGTCCACCTTCATGCCGGGAAGCTTTGTCCAGACCTTCGCCCGACAGACTCTGGAATCAGCCACCAGCACAATGTGCATGCCGTCAGTCACCGCTATACCCATCAGAATTGTCGCCGCCTTGGCTGGTCGAGGTTGAATTCTTCGGCACTCGGTCAAAGAGCCTATGGCATATGGCACAAGCAATGCTGAGACCTGAGTGCTTAGTTTTAAGTTTCTAGCTGCTCACTCAACACTCACAATTCAAAACTTTCCGGTCTGTCTCGTGCTATACGCCATCGGCCATGCGCTCTGCTCCTCGACCTGAGACGCGTTACGCCTCTACGTCGATCGTCCCCATAGCTCCTGCTCCATGCCGCAACCTGCTGAGCCGTAGGCGAACGGTCTGTGATTCACGCAACAATTCCGCCACTGCCGCTTTCGCCACCAACGCCCGTTCATGAACCTGTCGATCGCTTGCCAACATCCGTTCGGCGTCCTGCCGGGGAATCGATGCGCCTTGCATCGCAATGTCCCTCAGGCGATAGCATTCATCGACGAGGTCCCACCGGCCTTCCTCCGCCGCATCCCTCGCGGACACCGTCAACCGTTCCAGTTCGTCCCTTCTGATCTCCCCGTCGGCTATCACGCCACTCACCGGGCAGCCCCCACCGCTGGTTGCTGCCGAACAGCTACCTCCCGCCAGCCTTCCCGAAGAGTCTTGAGACAGCGGAGCGGACCGTCAAGATGGGCTGTGCTATTCCGTGCGTTCGCTGCAATCAGCTCGGGCAGGATATACTCGTACAGCCGTCGAAGCGAAACCGCGATCTCTCCGCCGCGCTCGAAGTCGAGCACGCTATTCAGCTCTCCCACGATAGAAATAGCCCGGCCAAGAAACCGGCCTTTGTCATTGATATTATTCGACTCGATCCCCACACGAGCCAATTCGATCGATTGAATCGCTGCATCGTACAGCAACACGACGATCTGGACGCTGGAAGCAGTCATGATTTGGGTCTGCTGATATTGCCTCGCGTACTGGGTGACCATAAGCTCCTTCCGTAGCTGCTGCTTATTGTTTCAAGCTGGAATTGGCCTGGAGAAAGCCGCTTTGGCTTTGGAGTCTGCCGAGCAGTCCATCCAGAGCGGCATACTGACGACGCAACCGCTCTTCATATTGCGAGAGCAGATCCTCTTTTTTTGCAATGTCGTCCGTGAGGTCGGAAATCTGGTCTGTAAGACTTCCCTTGCGGAGCGTCACTGCCCCCGCCTCGATATCATCCAGTACATCCACGGCATTGGTCATCAGTTGGGCAACGCCGGTGCTGCCGGCTTGATTGATGAACAGGCTCTTGACGGCCGAGTAATTCGAACTCAGCGCGGCATCGAGCTTCGCCTCGTCGATCGTCACGGTACCGTCCCGCTCCGTTTTGAACCCTACTTCGCCCACCGATGTATACGTCGTCAAACCCGACACAGAGGAAGAGAGGGCATTCCTCAGCTGACTCAGGACCCCCCGCACCGTCGGCTCGTTGAAAAAGATCCCGCCCTCTTTTGTCGCAATGTCGTAGGTATTCCGTTCGTTGATAAACTTGACGACTTCACTATAGGCCGTCGCAAGCGCCTTGATGCTGGTCTTGACGGCGGCCGTGTCCCTGGACACATTGACCGAAATCGTGCCGGCGCCTGTCGTTTTGCTCAATGCCAGCGTCACTCCGGCAATCGCATCGGTAATCGTGTTGCTGCTGCGCTGGAAGGTGAGCGGATTCAACAGGGGATCGCCGACGACAATAATCGCGTCTTGCGCCGCCTGCAACGTATCCGTTCCTCCAGTCCCGCTGGCGTTTAACAAATCTAAATCGGTGCTGTCGGCCACAACCGTGATCCCGCTACTGGCGCCGGTACTGCTGGCGGTCAGCACCAATCGATAGGCGGGGGAAGCCTCGGTTCCCGTATTCACCAGCGACGCGACGGCGCCTGCGCCAAGGTCATTGATGGCGGTCTGAAGATCTTCGATTGTCGCAGATGCCCCCAAGGTAATGGTTTGATCGGAGCCCGACCCGACCCTGAACGTAAAGGTGCCGGATGCGCCGCTGACGATGTCCGTGGTCGTGGCGGCGACGGCTTTTGCAGCCGTATTCGTCAGTTGATGACTTTGCGCCAGCTGTGTCACCCTGACGGTATAGCTCCCCGGCGTCGCCGACGAGGACCCTGACGCGCTCAATACCGTCGAGTCGCTGACAGATACGCTGGATCGGTCGAAATTGGACGGTAAGCGGATTGCATCGGATGCGCTCTGAAGCGACGCTAGTTTCGTGCTCAAGGTGGCATAATCGGTCGACTTCGAATTGAGCGTGGCCTTTTTCTCGTTCAGCCGATCGATCGGCAGGCGGGAGATTTTCACCAACTGGTCGACGACCTGGCCGAAATCGAGTCCGTTCCCGAGCCCCCCGAAGCTTATTGTTGCCATGCGTTCTCCCCGCCTCCGCTATACCTGCTCGTGAAGCAGCAGGCCCTTCGCACTCGACAGATACTTTTCAAGCTGGAGTAATTCTTCCGGAGGGATTTGCCGGATGATTTTTCCGGAATCCTGCTCGACGACCGTGATGACGACCCG
This sequence comes from Nitrospira sp., assembly GCA_022843785.1. Classification (GTDB taxonomy): domain Bacteria; phylum Nitrospirota; class Nitrospiria; order Nitrospirales; family Nitrospiraceae; genus Nitrospira_D. Next base: position 42,666 of record JALHMZ010000009.1, on the reverse strand, counting down.
CTCGGTTTCATCGTCGACTTCAATTTTGAGGCGAGGGCTTGTGGAATCGAGCGCCTTGCTCACCTTGGCCACCGCCTGGTCGATCGCTGCCCGGTCGAGCGGGCCTGGCTGAGCCTGTCCGGAATCAGCATGCGTCCTTGCCGCACGCAGTTGTCGGGCCACCACCTCGGCTGGTTCATGCGCTCGTTGAGATAATGCAGGCAGATCTACCTTTGGCGCCACAGAATGTATCATGGCAGCCTCCTTATGCGCCTACGGACCGCGTCCTCCCCTTTGAGAGAACGCGGCCCGATCAGCGATGGTTACTGGAGCAGCGCCAGTGCCTGCTGCGGCAGGGTATTCGCCTGCGCAAGCACTGAAATACCGGTCTGCACCAAGACCTGGTTCTTCGTGAACACGGACGTCTCGTACGCAATGTCCGCATCGCGAATACGGGATTCCGCGGATGTCAGATTCTCTGCCGAGATCGTCAGATTTGCGATCGTCGCTTCGAACCGATTCTGGAGTGACCCATACTCGGCGCGAGAGGTCGCCACGGAGCTGATGGCGCTGTCGATGTTGCTCAACGCGCTCTGCGCATTGGCCGACGTGGACACGTTCACGCTGCTGATACCCAGCGTGGAAATCGTCAGCTGATTCAGATCCATCGACAACGTGTTGCCTGTTCCGCTCTTGAACCCGACCTGGATGCTGAAACTGATCGAGCTCCCGCTGGTCAGAGCCTGTCCGTTGAATTCGGTCACCTGTGCGATGCGGTCGATTTCCGAACGCAGCGCCAGGAACTCCTGATCGATGTACGACCGTTCGGTCGCGCCCACCGTTCCGCTCGAGGACTGGGACGCCAGTTCCCGGAGCCGGCCCAGCAAGTTGCCGATCGTGGCAGCCGCGCCGTCCGCGATTTGCGTCAAACTGATGCCGTCCGACGAGTTCCGCACCGCCTGATTGATGCTGCGAATGTGGGCACGCAAGGTTTCGGACAGACCGAGACCGGCAGCATCATCGGCCGCGCGAGTAATCCGGAGACCGGACGACAACCGCTCGACCGAACGACCCAACTGGTCGGTGCTGGCCGCCAGGTTGCGCTGCGCCGAAATGGATGCAGGATTGTTGTTAACGATAAGTGCCATGGACTCTTCCTCCTTGATACAAAACCCGGATCGTACGTGTTCGCCTCCGCATCCGTGCAGAAGCCTGTTCTCCGCTCAGGCCTGTGAGCTGATTGCCTGCTCTATCGGACGATCCGGAAGGGACTTGAGCCTCTTGAGCTATCAATGCACCGTCACCGACTTCACACAACGAACACTAACGGCCATATCCTGATGTGAACGGCAAGTGGTGAATCGTACGTAGCGAGTGGCGAAGAGCTGACAACCTCAGCACTTCCCCCGGCTCAACACTCGTTCGTCGCCAGCCGGGGAAGAATCTCATACTCCAGGAGATCTGCCATCATCACGATATCCTGACCGGCTCTCGCATCGAGAAGGTCGCGCACCCATGCGCTGAACGGCTTCGCCTCCCGGCCACCGTTGAACGTCGTCCCGATTCCTTCTGTCAGCTCGAGATAGTCAGCGAGCTTTCCCAGCCAGAGATCCAACCTCGTGACCTGACACTGTCCCGAGCGGAACGATCCGGCAAGTGATCTCCCTTCCTCATGCAAGACCTGCGCATAGCGCTCGGCAGAATGCCTGGCCGAGCGCACGATCTCCTGTTTCGATATTGACAGGGCTGTCAACGCCGAGTATTTCTCGGCTGGCTCCCGCAAGAACCCGACATCGAGATCTCGATCGCTGATGGCCCGATCATCGAGTTGCAGCGACGTTACAATGCGCGACTTGGCCTGCGCCCGATCACTGACCTCAGCCAGTACCTCCCCAATCGTCGCCGCTGCTCCGATGTCCCATTGATCCTGATCGAGTGTCACGCGCATGGTCTGTCTCCTTCTGTCAATCCTCTTGATTAGAACTGATCGTTATCCTGCGTAGACTGGAAACGATCCGGAAATCATCGGCAGCCTCCTGGAAGATGATTGGCGTTCGGCCCTTACAAGACATCGGTGCACCTCGGCGAGTTGATCTCGCCACCGGCGATAGGCTCGCTCATGATGCCGCGCCAGCAGCTCCATGCCCTGCACATTATCGCTGTGGATGGTTCTCATACATTCCGTCGTCAGGGGAGCCACAGCGAAGTTTGCCATCCCCACACACACAGCAGATTCTCGCTCCCGCGATTGTTCCTGCTGAAGAGCCCTGAGCCGCTGCACAGCGATTGGTGTCCCGCGAGCCGCTTGTAGAATGTCCTCCGCTCTCTTGCAGAGGGAATCCAGTTTGAGCACGAGATTCGCTATCACATCCAGCGCAATCTCCGCGTCCGGAGCAGGCCCTTCCGGCTCCGGAACACGGCTGGGTGTGCCCGTGAACGATTGGTACCAATAGCGCCGCCAGAACGTCCCGTACCAGGCTGCGGCGGGAAGCTCGCTGCCGGCTCTAAGGCGAAACGTCCCAAGCCTGTCTTCATCGATTCCTGATTCATAAATGCGGCATTGGGATAGGCCTTTCGGGAATGGACCGCTTCCGAGAGCGTGCAGCATAAGATCTGCCACCTGATTTGGAACAAGACGGTCCTTGCACGAGTGATGTGCGCACACCTGTTCGAATCCGCAGGGCGCGCAGTCCAGATCCGGTTGCACCACCCAATGCCCCGCCCCATAGGGACCGGTCTCCCGAAAGTCCACATGCCCCACCGAAAGATCGACGACGGGAGTCTTCACGGCGACAGCCATATGCATCGGACCGGTGTCATTCGTCAGCAGCAGCCGGGACTCGGCCAGCAACGCCGCGAGCTGTTCGAGCGATGTCCGGCCTGCCGCATTGATGAAAGGGTTGCGACCGCCGGCCCCTCGATAGGCCTGAATCACTTGAGCAATGGTCTCCCGTTCAGACGGCGCGCCGATGAACAGGACCCCACCCTTCCAACGCTCGCTCAGCGTCGCCAGGGCGGCGCCAAAATGAGCCGGACGCCATGCTTTCATGATGTCGCTGGCGCCGGCTTGCACGGCTATCCATTGTGCCGCCTCCGGCTTCTCCGACGCGAGAAACCGGCGCGCCCAGTCTCTCGATTCCGTCCGCAGCGTCATGTGAAGCGGAGCACATTCACCGGGCCCGCTGCCGCCCAAGGCATATACATCGACGAGATTGAATCGATTGATCCGTCGAAACCGATGAATGTCGGTGAAGTAGGCCATCCAGGCATTGTCGATGACGACTCCGCCGTCCCACGCGCTTCTCCCGCCGCGGATATCCGGCGCGCCGATGTACCCGGCCAGAAAAGCGCTGGGCCGGTTGAACGTCAAGTTGACAATGCGGTCATAGCCCCGGTCCCGCATAGGACGCGCCCAGTCTGCAACCTCTCGGTACAGCGACACCACATCCTTGACGGAAGCCCGGCTGGAATCGATCAATTCATGAAAATCGAACGTAATCACCTCTCGAAGCCCGTCCAACATGGACGCGACCAGGGCAAACTGACGGTCGACGACCAGGTCGATGGCCACTCCGGGCTGTTCTTCCCGAAGACGAGCCAGCAGCGGACCCATTTGGACCAAGTCGCCCATGCGGGTGATATTCAGGATCAGAACTTGTTTCATCGCTGAGTCACATAAAGCCAATATGAAGATACAGTGCTACTTGCTGAGGCATCAGCTCCTAGCCACTTACCCCTTGCCACTTGCCACTCACAATCAAACCAGGTCTCTGGTTTCCGCCCGATAGCTGTCGAGTAAGAGAATGAGCAGTTCCTCTCGTTCCAGTGCCCGCCCAACCCCATTTGCACGGATATCCGCAGCCACGTCCTTTAACTCAACCCGCTGGCCCAAAGGAAACCGCCGCAGCATGGCCGAGAATTCCGGCGCAGACTCGGCGCGCACAGCCAGGGCACCGGCATTCCGGTCACCCCGAAGGATCGCCCCGATTCGATCGGGCTGCCGCAGGCCGATGGCAGCCAACAACTCTTTCATCCGATGCCCGTAGGTGTGCTGCCTGAGCACTCGCTGCCGCGCCGCCTCCGCCACAGTCCGACGGCCGCTCGGATCATCGAGCCACATGCGAATCAACGCGGGCACGTCCTCTGTACGCCGAAACCGAACAATTTCCTCCTCCGTAAAGAGGTCAGGAAGAAGCGCCCGTTCATCGGTCAGTTGAAACGCGCCGCACGCCGCCAGCTCAAACGTGCGTGGATTCACAAAGTCTGCCTGCGGGTCCAATGCCTCTCCTCCGCAGGAATGGAGGTTGAGATTGATCGCGCTGGCATTGAACACCTTCATACAGGCCTCGGTGTCGATACGGGCTCCGCTCCGCTGCAGCACCGGCGCGAGATCCGCCGCCCCTTCCCATTCATTTCCCCACAACTTGAACGACCAGTCCTTCGACAACCAGCGCGGCAGCAGCACGCGCCGATTGGGATATCCCGCTCCGACAAACGACAGATCCGCGCCGTACTCCGTCCGCTCGGCATCGGTCAATGTGAGAGGCCGGTGCACGGCGGGATCGGCAGCCATGGGCAAGTAGCCGACAGAGCGGGCGCCGGCTCGTTTGAACGCCTCATGGCACTCCGCCTGCTGGATGACGAACCAATAATCGTACCCTGCAGCCAACTGCTGCCAGTAGGTCAGATGGCGGTAATTCTCCACGAACCACATGGCGGTGAGAAACTTCTTCTTGCGAAGATGCTCAAGCACAGCCAACGTGAGCGGCGCTTGCGCGATGGCCAGTACGAGATCCGGGGGATCCTCCGACAAATGGGTGATCGTGCTCAGACTCAGCACCTCCGCAAAGCGACTCTGCATCGCCTGCCGATGCCGCATATCGCGGTAGGCTCCGAATGCATCGTAGCTGGCTCGATGCAGGCTGTGGTCGATCCAACTGACGCGATGCCCCAATGTTTCCAGCGCGGTGACCACGTACTTCGCGATGGGCAACGATCCGCCATAGATCGGACCGACGACGGCAACATGCAGCTGCCCGCCTTGCTGCTTCGCCACCGACCGACGCAACCATTCCTCCAGTTCCCGATGAATCTCTGCATGCAGACGGGCAGCCGGAGCATAGGTGAACACACGCAACGCGGCCGAGTGGGAGACCAGCTGCTCGGCCATTTCCGGCGCAGTCCCCAAAATCCATTCGACGGCATTCAACCAGGCTCCCATAGGACGTGCGCGCAACGCATCCTTCAGAATCGAAACATCCGGGATCACAACCGCCAGACGGCTACCGGCCGCCTTCACCGCAGCCAGGGCTTCAACGTGATACAGCAAGCCGACCCCAAGAACGACCGCGACCTCTCCCGCTTGCCATTCGCGCAGCTGCGCCTCGGCCCAGGCCTTCGCTTCTTTGCGGGGGTCGTAGGCGCTATGAATCCATTGTCCCTCGCACATCGCAGATACGCTGCCTTCGCGTGACTCCTTGAGCATGAGCACTCCGCCGGAAGCGTCCTTCACAGCGGCGGCCAGGGCAGGACAGGTGTGCCGCAGACCTTCGAGATTGTGGTTTAAGTAGTCCATGGCCTGCTCATCCTCCTTGCAGAGGTTGCAATTCACGCCACAGATCTTCTCGTTCACGTGGAGGAGCCGGATGCCCGCCTGCTTCGCTGTAGTAGGCGCCCCATCGGTCGCACTGGCTCACCCACACCGACCATCCCTCCAAACCTTGCATCCGGCCTGTCAGTACGGCATCGATGGTTTCCTGGATCGGCCAACTTGAAGGTTGAACACCGGACTGTCCTGATACGACGCCATCTCGGACTTCATGAGCTTGCCACACGAGATGATCTGTCCCATAGGGTCCGGTCTCATGAACGCGAGCTCGTGCGAAATACCATCCGATGACTCGCGCCCCCACTGCGGCGGCAAGATGGAGCGGCCCGGTATCCGCGCCAATGACGGTGTGGCAGCGGCCCAGAATCTCCGCAAGCTCAGGAAGCGAAGTCCGGCCGGTGGCATCCCACAGCCGCCCAAGAATCGACGAAGGCAACTGGTCTTGGATATACCGGGCCCTCTCGCGTTCCTGACCGACCAACACCACGCGCCCGGCCGGAACTGCTTCCATAAACTGACGCACCCACCACTGCCATACCTCGGTCGGCACCAGGCGTTCGTTCGCTCCCGCCCCTACAATGAGGCCGATCCACGGCCCTCCCTGCTTGCCGATCAGCTCCAAATCCGGAGGCAGCGGACGAGGAGAGCGGCTGAGCGTCACCGGTTTGCCAGGCGGGTACACCCCGCACAGGCCGCAGAAGGCGTCGGCTAGATGGACACGGCACCTGCGTCTCGTCGCGGCTACATCCCTGACATAGGAAGCCCATGGCGCCAGCTGCTCGCCGAGCGGACCGCGCAATCGAGGCCCCTTCACCTCCCGCGCCAACAACGCGCCGGCCAGCAACGCGCGCGGATGCTGATTGAGCACATACGCCCAATCATAGCGTTCCGATGAGAGTTCGGAGATCCGTCGCTCAGCATCTCTAAGATGTTCCAGGTGCAATCCCGCGCCGGCATCCTGGCCATGCTGCCGCCATGCCAGACCATCCCATTCCAACACGCGGGTAATTCCAGGCAACATCCGACCGATCGGCGAGAGCGGCATGGGACAGAGAAGATCCAGCGTCAGTGACGGATCAGCTGACTTGATGGCGGTAATAGCCGGAAGCGTTTGCAGAAGGTCGCCCAGTCGGGCCAGTTGTACGATAAGCGCATGCCTCATGTCGTTATCCCTCAATCCGGTTGCCTGCCCAAACCCAAGCAAGGCCCACATATCTCGTGAAGCATAATCAGTCGAAAGAGCCTATAGCGTATGGCTTATGGCATAGGACCGGAGAGCGAATCGAAGCTTCGTCCGATCACGTGCTATATGCCATCAGCTATCAGCTCTTTTCCCCGACGAGATACGCTTCACGAATATGCGCTAGGTCTGCGCGGCTTCCATGGCCAGCACCGTTTCCTTACCGGCAATCATCCGCCCGAGGTCGGCTAATCCGTCAAACTCCGGCGCAATCGCCTGTAGCGCATCATGCTCACGACGAGCCTCGTCGATCCGCTCCGCGCGAACCAGCGTGCCTGCAAGTGCAAATCGCACCGCAAGATCGCCGGGGTTGCGCGACACATATTGCCGCAAGTGACCGCTCAACTCGGCCCAGCGATTCTGAGCTGTGCCGGCCCGCAGCAGCCAATGGACAGCCTCGGCATCGTCCGGATGGTCAGCCAGCACGAGAAGAAATTGCTCCCAGGCTCCCTGCGCATAGGCGCGCCCCAGCGATGCCATCCCCATCCCCATCAAACATTTTCTACGGTCGGCCCCATGCTGCATGGCAAGCGAGAATGACTCTTCGGCCTCTCGATATTGCTCGCGTTGCATACAGAGCACCCCTCGCAACAATAGTCCCTCGGCATGGGTGGGGGAACCGGTAAGAAGTGCACGTAGATGCCGCTCTGCTTCAGTGAGACTCTTTTGCGTCAGCAGGGCACGCGCCAGCGAAAGGCGCACCGCTGGCGATTCGTTCAGATCAAGATAGCGGACAAGAAAGGATTGCTGGAGGATCGGCTCTCCAAGTTTCTCGCATACCATGGCGGCCCAGGACAGTACGGACGGATCGCGCGGCCAATCTTGCACGAGACCCAGCTCGCGCTTGACACCACTCCAGTCTTGCTTGTGCGCCGCCGCTTGCGCCGCCGCTACGTGCGCCCATGCGGCGCGCTCCTTGATGCCCTCCAGTAGCTGTAGATCGCGCTCAGACTCTCCGGTCGCTGCGTTGCCGATCAGTTTGTATCCGTCAGCGTGGAAATGCAGATCCTCGTCGGCAAGCCACCAGTGGGCACCCCACCGCTCCCGGAAACGTATCGCAGCGCTCCCATCATGCCGTGTGCGGCCGGATGACCGGCTCTCCGGGGAGCAGAGCACGCTCCTCGGCTGATAAACGACCCGATAGCCCTTCTCACGGACTTTGAGACACAGATCCACATCCTCGAATCCATCCTGGAAGCCCTCATCAAAGCGTCCGAGCTCTTCGAACAACGTGCGCCGAATCAGCAGGCAGGCTCCGGCCACGGCTTGAAATTCTCGGCGGACGTTCACGCCCGGTAGATCCGCCGCTGCGTGGTGATACATGCGGTACGGGGAGAGATCGGAACGGGAAAACACCACCCCCGCATGCTGTACGGTACCATCGCCATACAGTACCTTGCTGCCGACGGCGCCAACCTCAGGATGCGTTTCAACTTCTCCCACGAGTGCTCGCAGCCAGCCATTCTGCGGGATGATCTCGTTGCCCAGGAACACAAGATACGTCCCCGTGGCCGCTTGCGCCCCTTGGTTACAGGCCTTGGCAAATCCGAGGTTCTCACGGTTGCGAATGATCTGCACGTCACCTCCCAAGGAGGCGAGGAACTCCGGAGTGCCGTCCGTCGAGTCGTTGTCGACCACGATCACCTCGTATTCGATATCCTGGGGAATTTTCGAGAGCGCCGTGAGGCATTGCTTGGTCAACTCGACGTTGTTTTGGACCGGAATAATGATCGAACAGTCAAATGTTGGGCTCACAGAGTTCTCCTCGCGCGACGCCATATCCGTGTTTCCACATGCATCCGATTCGCTCTGATTGGGCGGTTTAGAATTCTGCCCATGCCGGCGCAACACCTCCTCATACACCGCCACCAATCGCGCCGCCGTGTCACGCCACCGGAACTGACGCACCAGTTCCTGCGTCCCCTCCGAACGTCTCTTGTTGTCGTACGTGAGGAGAGCCGCCCGAATGTCATCGGGATCGTCGGGTTCGCAATATTCCACACCGTGAGGCACATAGTCCGGCAACGTTCCCCATCGCGAGGCGACAACCGGACACCCGAGTTGGAGGGCTTCCAGCGCCACGAGACCCGGCAATTCATACCAACTGGGCATGCACAACACTCGGGCCGCCCGATAGGCTGACACCAACATCTCATCGGACACACGATCCAGGAACAGCGTCTTGGCCGAGCGCCCGAACATCTGACAGAGCTTGACGTAGTTGGGCTGATAACTGAACCCACCCGTGAGAAACACAATTGGAACGGGGTCGTGTTCCAGGGCTTTGAGCAGCATCAGTTGATTCTTTCTCGTTTCCAATCTGCCGACGCACAGGACAAAATCCTTCACCCCATACGTATTTTGAAAAAGATCCGGCCCGATGTCCTTCGGGTGGAAGTGATCCGCGCCAAGCGCGACCACCTCCACCCGGCAACCGGGATAGTCCCTGAGCAATCGTGCCTTTTCTGAATCGCTCCAGGCCAGCAGGCATGCGGAATGTCTCGCCGCATACTCATTCTCGGCGCGCTTGGCAGCGGGCAGGCGCTTCACCCGACGGGCGCCCTCTCGAAAGATCAGCTCGTTTCTTCCCCCTTGCAGGTAGTCACGCAACGCCTCAGTCATCGCTAGACTCTTGTTGAGGAACAGCGGCCAGTCCTCATAAATGGCAGCCACAACCAGAGGCACATTCGCTGCCACAGCTTTGCGCGCATAGTTTTCGGTGACTTCCGGCGTGGCAAAGTTAAATGCCTGAATGAGGTCATACCCCGTCGGATCATGAGGCCCCAAGGCAACGTCGACACAATGGCCCAGACGCTCCAGTTCGCGACGGAGAAGATCCATCACAACGGTGTCCCCGCCGGGATGGGATTTGGCAGTGGGCCGGTTCTGAAAGAGAATTCGAAGCGGCCGCAGGCTTCCCCCGCTTGATACGCCAAGACTCGCAGGATTCTGCTGCTCCGCTACAGGCCTCGGAGGATCGACCGGCTGTCCCCTATCACCACCGGTCAGGAGATGCTTTTTATGACGCCAGAGCACCTCTATTTCATCGACGAAATCGCCTCGCCTTGCACGTTCCTGAAACGCCGCCATATGAGCCCCTGCCTTCTCACCGATTTCTGATCGCAGGGTCCCATCGTCGGCAAGCCGGCGCATCCAGTCGGCGGCGTCTCCGACGTCGGGATCGGCCCAGACCGCCCCGGATCCCAGATTTTCATGGCGGTACATGTCCAAGGTCCCGTTCGGCGGAATCAGCCGATACCCAACCAGACACGCGCACCGGTGATCCATGAAGGAAAGATTGCCGGACCAGCCGGTGGCAATGACCGGCTTCCCGAGAGCCATCGCTTCCATCATGCCCAGCCCGAGCCCCTCCGCGCGATGCAGCGAGACAAACACGTCTGCCGTCGCGTACAGCCCGAGAATTTCTTCATAGGTGAAGGCGTCCGTCATGAAGCGGATTCGGGGGTGTTCGCGCGCGTAGGTCTGGAGCGCCGTGACCGACTCATGCCATTGCCCCTTGTCCATGGGGTTGTTGACCTTGATCACAAGGTACGCACGAGGGTCTTCCCCCAGGCTCAGGCGAAACGCGTCGATCACCGCACGCGTATTCTTCCGCTCTACATCGCTGAGCGGTTCAAATCCCGTGACGAAAACCAGGCTGTCCTGAGGCAATCCATACCGGCTCCGATCGCCGACGATTCCGTCAGGCAGGTAGATGGGATGCGGCGCGTAGGAGGTATGGACACCGGACAGATTGACCTGAAACGCATGGCGAATATATTCCGATTCCGCCACAATACAATCGAGCGATTCGAGCGACGCTCGATAGGCCGCAGGAAGCACGGGCAACTCCCACATGCTGAACGCAACGTTGAGACGCCGGTCCGAGAACAGTGTGCGCGACCCCTCATACAACATTGCAATAGCGGTCGGCGGCAGCACAAAGAGCGTGATCTCGTGCGGCAACTGGGTCCATGACCCCACCATGTGATCGCGATAGGTCTTGTCCTGGCCTCCTCGTTGCAATCCCGGATCGAGATCAAGGATCGAGACGTTGCATCCTCGATCAAGCAGCGTGCGTACCACACTGCGCGCAGTGACCCCTACGCCAAGATTGCCGCTCACATGTCCGATGACATTGATACCAAGGGCGCCCTCCTGACTCTTCCCCGGTGAAGATGGCGCAGATCTGGTCACCGACACGGGCAACGAAGGCGCACTGTCGACAGGGCATTCCGATCCGGCGCTCAAAAGCAGATTCGCGTCGTCCAGAAATCGCTTGGCAATCCCCTTCCATTCGAAACAGCGTTCTGCGTGGACACGGGCCTGCTCCACCAATTCACTGATCTCTTTCGCGTCCGCCTGAGATACCACCTGACGGATCGCCGAAGGAAACTCGTCGATGTCACACAGCCGGCACGGCGGGCACTCCCCGCATTCCAGTCCCTCCACACCGGATCCGGTACTTATGACCGGAATACCCGCGGCGAAACATTCGACGATGCTGAGACTCCTATCCGCTTCGTGCTCTATGGGGTTGAGGGCAACCGTCGAGATGGCAAGCAACCGTTTCCGATCTTCTTCACCTACCGGACCGGCGAAGCGCACATTCTTCGGGCCTCCTCCGTCGGGGAATCCCCGGCACACGGTTCCAGCCACGACAAACTGTATGTCCGACAACTCCTCGGCATAGGCCAGGATATGCTCCACGGCTTTCTTATCGGAAGGATGATGTTCGCCGATGAACAAGGCAATGGGAGGCAGATGCTCGGCTGCAATGCGGGCTCTGCGGTCTCTCATACTCAGGAATGCCACACGGTCCGATGCATAACCGTTGGGCACGACATGCACGCGGTTGAGCGGCACACCGTAGAGTTCACTCAGACGCAGCTGCTCCTTCCCGGAGCGGCACAGAATCGCTTCACTGTGGTTCGCGCAAGCACGTTCGACTTGCTCGACTGCCTTGAGCAGAGTGTCTTTGACCGGCGAGTCAGGAATCCGCTGCCGTTGTACATCCCACTCAACATGGTGCGCGTCATACAAGACAGGACCACGCCACACTTGGGTGACGGCAGGGAACATGTAGGGATGGCTGACACAGACCATGTCGGCCTCCGTCAATCTCTTGCGCAACTCAGCCGCATAGGCCGGCGTTTCCCCGGCATGGATGATCATGCCGATGTCCTCCACCGGCATACCGGCCAACCGATTCAGTTCCTCTTCCTTCCGGAGATGCATCCGACTCTTGGCGATGCGAATCTCCCGATACCCCGGACCGAGCTGGAACTCGCCGGCGGGCCTATCCGGACCGGCAAATGTGATAAGGTCCACATCATAGTCGCTGAGGAAAGCCTGATAGAGATGAAAGGTTCGTTGCTCACTGCCCGTCAGGGATGGAGAGACGGGAAACGGAGCGACCACGGCGAGCCGCGGTTTGGCGGACACCTCTTTCAACCGTCGCCTCCCAGCCCTGTTCTTCCCGTCCGTACCGGGACCGACCGGCATCGCCGGCGGCAGTCCGGCCGTCAATTCCCCGATCCCTCCGCCGCTGTTTTCCCTCGACAGCACGATGACCCATTCCTGCTGATCTGCCATCGTCTTCAGCATCTCCATGCAGACATCGGACTTCATGTCAGACGGCAACACTGAATCCTGAACGACCTGCAGCAGGTCCCGGGCCAGCCCCGTGTACGGGCGAGCCGGGGCCTTCGAGCCAGGCAGGATTTCTTCCACGTGGGTGGCAAACTCCTTCGCCCGGTACGGCTCCCGATAAAAGAACGTCGTCCGCGGAGCCGCAACGATTTCTCCCCGCAACAACGCCGTGGCCATTAAAATGACATCGCCGCCGTAGGCATATCGATAGCGGCTCATATCTTTCAAAATGGACCGGAGTTCTTCGGTACGTGTCACGCCGTAATAGGCGTACCACCCCAGCCTGTTCACCAGCTCATGCATCCGCCCGATCATGTCCATTCCGGTTGCATCGAAATTGGGCTGGAACCTTGTCGGATTCCCGCGAGGATCGAGGAACACCACCTGAGCAGGACAACAGAGGACAGCGTTCGCCGATCTCTGCAACGTGGCCAGGCACGATTCAAGGTAATTGAGCGAGAAATAGTCGTCGTGGGAGGCCGTCGCAAAGAATTCCGTTCGGGCCATATCCAGAATCAAGTCACTATTTTTGGCCCCCCCCAGATTCACTGAATTACGACAGTATCGGATGCGCCGGTCTCGTTTCGCATAATGCTGACAGATGTCTTGCGTCCCGTCGGTCGACGCGTTATCGGAAATAATAAAATCGAAGTCACGGAAGGACTGTGACAGGATGCATTCGATCGCACCGGCAAGATAGAGTTCGCCGTTGAACACCGGGAGGCCGACCGTCAGGAGCGGAGTATGAGTGCTCATTGAATTCCCCTCATAGGAAACACGTGAGGCACAGTGATGCCCTATGCCATTCAGCAATCCCTGTGCCAGCCGAATACTCGGGGCCAACTGTAGCCGCTTCCTGCTCCAACTACTCCGGCGCGATGTCGCCGGCGCTAAAGACACGCCATCAACGAGGGTTCGAGGCTGGAGAATCAGCCCTGGCCTCAATAGAAGATCAAGCTAAGGACTCCAACCAGGTAGGCACTTTCTGCAGGTAGGACGTTATTGCTCGGCAGCCAGCGCGTGCGCCCAGGACGCGAGACGCCCATCGGTTGGATAGACCGTTCGGTAATGGAATACCGAACTTTTGGTCCGCTCGTAGAGAAACTCAGGCCCACGGCCGGCGACCGGTCTTGAATCGCGGTCGTCGCTGAATCGCCAGACTTCATCCCCCTGGCAGGAACGAAACCAGTCGGCCGGTTCCCGTCCAAAGATCGGACGCAAATCAAACGAGCGCTTGTCTTCAGCCAACACAGCCTGGTAATGACTCTGAAGGCTCTCTGCTGTACGCTCAATGGCAAATGCCGCACGGACAGCCGCCGCCGCATTCGCGGACAGCCTGGCACGCTCCGCGTGATGTGTCGCCAACCAGTCCAGCACATCGGCAAATTCCCCGGGATCCTGCACCACGACACCGGTTTCCATGTGCCGAACCAAATACCGCTCGGCCGGATTGTCGAGCACAATGGGAACGACTCCCATCGCCATGGCTTCAAGCAAGGCGTTCTCAGCTGTCCCATAATGAAGCGGATTGAGGATATAGGCCAAGACATCGAAGCTCGCGAGCTCGTGTGCAATGTCAGTTTGATAGCCGCGCACGTCGAGTCGCCGTTCACATCCATTGGCAGCGGCTTCCGTCAGAAGTCTCGCCCCTGTCGTCGGATCGCCCACTAACGCCAAACGAAAATCAGGCAACCGGACCGCCGCGACAAAATCAAGAATCCGGGGATGCAGTTTGGCAAAGTTCAGAGTGCCCAGATACCCAACTCGCAGGGGGCCACCATATGAACGATCAGCTGGCGCCGGCATATCGGAAAATCCGCCTGAGCTGACAACGACACCCAGTCGCTCTCCGATCCTACTCATAAGCCCGGCCAAGGCACGGTGTTCGAGCGAACAGGGCGAACTGAACAGAAAGCGATGCGGGGTCGCAGCAAACGCAGGGGGAATTTCAGGCGCATGCAATCCTGACACATGACTCCACACAATCAGGCGCATCGGAGGCAATTCCCCACTGCACATCCATCCTGCCACCACGGGATGATGCCACCATTCGAGCTGGACAATATCGGCCAGACGAATCTGCCTATCCAATTCTTGTGGGGACGGGCAGAGCAGCAGCTGCCCCCCCTGCGCCTGAAACTGTTCGACGAACTGAGTCTTTTCTATCGTCTCCAGACAAGCCACCGTATGCGTGATTCCGGCTTGTCGGCGTCGAGACTCCGCCGCAAGGCGAGCCAGCACCTTCCCCACGCCTCCTCCCAAATGTGCTGTGATGTGCAACAGATTGATCACGTCAACGATCCGATCGGCCAGGGCCTTCATGCATAGAAGACCTGTCTACCGTATGCGCTCAGCCAGGCTCCCCTATTTGACGCGCTTCAGATAACCATCCGGAGAACCGGTAAGCACGATCTTGTCCTCGACGCTATGGTCGATCTCGAACCGGAGAGCGTTACCGGCTCTGTCCATACGGCCTTCGTCGTTCAGTCGCCGGATGTATTCCCAGACTGCCGTCTTCGGGCTATTACCTCTGCCCCACGGGCGTTTAGCGGTCATCGACGCCGGGGCGTCCTCAATGATCGTGTCGCCGACGAGGCAGTAACTCCCCGGACTGACTAAGGGGGCATAGGCCTCCAACTCCGCTAACACATGGTCATGCGTATGGTTGCTATCCAGACACACCAATACCCGCTTATGCTGCGCCGCAATCGCGTGCACCTGCTTCGTCATCGTATCGCCGATGCTCGACCCCTCCAGCAGGGTAATTTTCTTCGACAACGGATGGGCTTTGATCGCTTCCTTATTGTGAGGGCGTATCTCAATGTCGATGCCCAGAACACGCCCCTGCTCGATTTCCCCACAGGCCTCCAGGATGGCAAGCAAGGACGCCGTGAACATCAGGGAACCTCCCCATGCCACCCCCGTCTCGATGATCAAGTCAGGCTTCACGTGCCAAACAATCTCCTGCATAGCCTGAAGGTCTTGAGGGATTTGCAGGATCGGAACTCCCAACCAGGTAAAGTTGTACACGTAGTCGGCCTTGCCGATACCAATCTGGTCAAAGAAAGACCGGGCTGCAGTTTGCAAGCCGGCATTGGAACGATAGGTCGCAACCCGGTTGGCCATATCCTGTCGGTATTGTTCGATGGGCGTCATGTGCTCCCTCTTGTCCATTCAGTGATGATTCGTTGCATCGTCGATGTGGTCATCGCACCGCCGATCAGATCCAACAGTACAGCACAAAGTCGCCAAACAGCGGCGCATGCTGCCGGAGCGCGAAACGGTATTCCGGAACCAGGCTCCGAACATATTCAGCCACCTCATAGAGATGGCTGGGATAATGGTAGATGCACAACGCCATTTTGGGTTTGCCATTCCGGATCGTCTGCGCGGCTCCCCGTAAGAGTTCCATCTCCATCCCCTCGACGTCCGCCTTGAGAAAACTCACCGGCCTGCCGGCGAGATAGGCATCCAGCGTCAGCACTTGCGCCGTTGTCTCATCGCCGTCCCCCGGGCCGGATGGAGCCATGACGCCGGACAACCCATGCCGCAATGGCGCGTCATTGACGAACGTGCACGCCATCCGACCGGCTGCATCCGACAGACCCGCTCTGACCAGAGACACAGAGGAAGGGTCAAAGGCCCACTCCGACGCCAATCGCTGCACACGCTGTTGCATGGCATAAAATTGTTTCAGGCCTGGCTCGAAAGCATAGATATGCCGAAACGTGCCGAGATTCTCCCAGACAAACCGTTCCACGGTGTCGCCGACAAATGCCCCGGCGTCGACAAAGGTCTCGTCAAAATTACCGCTGAACTCGGGCAGACAGAAATACATGTCCTTATCCATCACGGCGCGGCAGGGCTCTGTGCTGCCGGTCAGCATGGCCATCAGCAATGCGTTGAAGACCTGCACCGAACGGATGTCCCCCAGATACTGGTCGCGAATCGCACAGAGCCGGTCATAGTTGCGCAAAACGAAATATCCATCGAAGGAAAGTGTCGGACAGCCGTAGGGAGCCATCATCCGATCCACTTCGGGAACGGCATGGCGGGCTGCGATAAACAACGCATGGGCAGAAGCCAGCTCATCGCGGCTGGGCTCAACGACCGGAATGCCGTTCACTTCTTTTCCAATCTTGCGGCTGTCGCTGTCGATGAATTTTGTGATGCGAACTCCCCGGGATTGCAGATATTGCGACGCCCACGTCCCGACAAACCCTGCCCCGTAGATGGCGATGCCGTCAGCATATCGGGATTCGATGGCGGCGGCGGCGGGCACCTGCCGCTCCCAGGCCACCTGTACCTGCTCAGAGGTGTACTTGATTGTCATACCCTTCTCCCACGTACATTCAGTGCAATAGATAGATAGCGTCCGCCGGCCACCCGAGCCGGCTGGCTGCCGACTGAATCGCCGCCCCATGAAGATACGGCGCAACGATCAACGTGCCCTCCACCGGCACGGAAGCAGGATCCTCCACCGCTCTCCCTTGATATTGCGCTTGTTGCTTGCGCCTGGAAGAATCGCATATCCGATAGTCCCGCAGGTCGAGCAAGGGCAACACACTGAATAATTCAGCTGAGCACCCCCAGATAGTGATCGGTTGCTTCTCGGCCATGGCCTGAATATCCCGGACCTGTCGAAGCAGCGCCTCCTTCGATTCCAACAGATGCGCGGCCACATCTCCTGCGGAAGGCGTGCATACCGCCGGAGAAAGCCTGCCCGTCTTTTGACCCAGAACCATCAATGAGGGATACGCAAACTCCGGCGTCGGCAGCGTCTTCCGCACGACCTCACGGACTTCAAATCCGTGGGCCCGTAGGGCCGCTGTGAGCGCCCTGGCGGTGAAATGAAAGATATGCTCACGGATGGAAATCCAAAAAGCCGATCCGATCGGAAACTCTCCGTAGCGTTCCGCATCCGGAACCTCAATCAACAGCTGCCCACCCGGTTCAAGCACCCGGTCCGCCTCGCGAAGCAGACCGTGCATATCGCGAATATGTTCCAACACATGGAAGTAGGTCAGTAGACCGAGACACCCATCCTCAAAGGGGAGATGTAAGGCATCACCAGTCCGAAATGTGACGTTCGGTGACGCTACACAGCCCTGTTGCAGACTTCTCACATCCACATCCACGCCCCAGCATGCGGCGTCCCAGCCAAATTGCCCAAGCCACGTGACAAATCCTCCACGGCCACAGCCCACATCAGCCATGGGAACAGAGTCGATCGCATGGTGCCTGAGCACACCGGCATACGCTGAATATTTCTCCCTGTTCTCCGGAGAGGTAACGGAGAAATGGGTATTCTCAAAATAGCTGCACTCCTCCGCGTAATACTCCGCGAGCCGTGCATCGCTCATATTGTTCACAAACACGATGCCGCAGTCGGGACAGGAGTAAAACTGTGCTGTGTAATTGAAGATCGACTTCCCCAAACCGCTGTACTTCCAGTCCACGAGGTAACACACTGCTGCTCCGCAGGCTGGACAACGATCTGTATCTGCTGCTTCCACCGGCATCACTCCTTCTCAGCCATACGCGCATACTGACCGGATATTTTCTCAAGCAGGAACGGCTTGTACGCATCGATGTTGTCTGCCTGCGCGTATTTGATATGCCCGCACGCCTTGCACAACGGATTGTCTCGCCGTGCCCCGCGTAAATGTTGCAACCTCAAATCGTGAAGGGCAGGCGAATTCCAGATCTCGCGTAGACTCTCCCGCTTGAGGTCTCCGACGATCAATTTTTGGTCCCAATCCGGGCAGCATGCGCTCACCGTGCCATCGGCGTTGACGGCCATGGCATAAAAGATGTACGTACAGACGTCCTTCTCCTCAAGCGATTGCCGGTATTGCCCGGTCCGGTCTTGCATTTCCACACCCGCTCGCTTCTCCACATCGAATTCCGGCCAGATAGGCGCCAGTTCCTCCACAAAAATCCGGTCGCAATAATTCCCGAACAGATCGAAAAAGCGTGTTTTATCGTCGGCCGTGAGATAGTTGCCGGGTATCTTGATAGTCACCTCACAGTCGCCGCGGTGGGCATAGAGCCACCGGATATTTTCCACCAACAGCTCAAAATCGACCTCGACCTTGGCATGCTCGGCGTACTGTTCCTGGCTGACGCCTTCTAGAGACACATTCAACCGATCCAGGCCCGCCGCGACGAGACGTGTCAGCAGCTCTGGGGAAAACAAGGCGGCATTCGTGGCAAGGTCGATATAGCGGACCCTCCCGCTGGCCTTGGCCAAGGAGATCATCGCCGGCAACTTCTTGTTCAGCAACGGCTCCCCGATTTTATTCATCCGCATCACTTTGAGCGGCTCGGGAAACAATTCCAGGTCCTGGATCAGCTTTTCAAAGAGTTCGAACTTCATCACACTGCGCGTATACTCGGACGCCTTCAACAAATCCCGATGGCCGGTCGGGCAGAACTGACAGGAAAAGTTACAGGCACTGGAGGGATCCACGTACAGAAGAAACGGAGTGCTCAGCGGAATCACATCTTGAAGCGCCACGCGCCCTTCCAGATTCAACTTCGATTTGACTTTGGCCTTCATACCTATTCCCCCACAATGATGTTCGGTTCTATTCAGGCCGAGGCGTAGCCACGTTCATTCGGCAAGCAATACATGACCGCTCCCGTGCCGCACCAACTGTGCAATCTCAGGTAAAACCGGTAGTCCGTCAGCGTATCCATCAGCCAAGCCGGAAGTTTCCACAGCCCCGCCTCGCTGTGATAGGTCGTGACCGCTATGATGGGTCTATGGCGGCGGAGGGTCTTCTCCGCCCCTTGCAAGGCGTCGAGTTCATGTCCTTCGAGATGCAGCTTCAGATAGCTCGGCGCCACGTCTATGCCATCCAGAGTGGTCACCTCGACCACGTCTCGACCGAACTCGCACAGCTGCGACCCATAGCCTAATTGAGAGAAGAACGGCCCCTTGCCTGCCCGCCGGCATAGGGCCTGGGCCAAAAGGCGATGGCGCCGCCTCACACCTTCGGGCAGTGATGCGAGTCCCGCTTTGATGACATCTGCATTGCGAGCATCAGGCTCGAACATCACAATCTCTTTGAACCGGTTCTTGACCGTTTCTCGAAACACTTTCGCTGTTTCACCCCTATGGGCGCCGACATCCACAAACACTTCCTGATCCCCAAGAAGCGAGACCACCTCAGGAATAAAGTAGCGATGTTCCAAGTCTATGGGCGCTCCGTCACAAACCCAATCCTGCCGAAGACGATGCCATGCGATGAACTGCAGATGATGGGCGCGGGACATATCATCACTCCAACCAGCCAATACCTGCTCGACCATCTTTCGCTCAGCCCCGTTCAGGTCGCCCATGAACCACCCGTTGCCGATCGGATAACAGCGGCGATACGCCTCCATCACATCGTAAAGGGGCACGACATCGCGCCACCCCTGGCTCTGCAATGATTCCGCCAACTCTGTGAAACAGACCGTGGCCACGCTGACCACCAACGGCAACGCACGCTTCATGTGCGCCGGCACCTCACTCGGCAAAAGCACGTTGCACGCCTGCCAACTTGCGATATCACGGACTTGATCGGCGTTGACATCTACGACAATGGTCGGGGCCAGCCGGGCGTGCCGAAAGAAGTCCATGGCCATGCACCCCAATTTGCCGGCCCCGTACAGCGCAA
The DNA here is from genome assembly GCA_022843785.1 of Nitrospira sp. GTDB lineage: Bacteria > Nitrospirota > Nitrospiria > Nitrospirales > Nitrospiraceae > Nitrospira_D. The sequence continues at coordinate 22,520 of JALHMZ010000009.1, read as the reverse complement.
ACGGGCCATCGATTGCACGTGGCCCGGATCCAGGTGGCGCCGATAGGATTTCAGCTAACTGGGCGATGGCAGCCGCTGTGTCCGGCACATGCGCCGCTCGTACTGAACTGTAACTGACCTGCTCTCCCATAACAGCCGCCGTTCTCCAGAAAGGCACACTGAACTCGTTGCCTACTACGATCGTGCAGCCAGGTGGTCTTTGACTTTCGGGATGAGCTGTTCGCGATACGCGTCAATATTATCGGGGCGGCAATGTGACAGCTGCCCGCATTGAGAGCAGACGGGATTCTGCTTTCGCTTACCCTCCAAATGCGCCAGACGCAATTCATTGAACTCCGGTGAGTTCCATATTTCGCGCAATGACTGTTTACGGCCGTCTCCCACAATCAACCTCCGCCCCCAGTCCACAAAGCATGCGCTGGCCAACCCGTCCGCGTTGATCGACATCGCATAAAAGATATACGGACAGGTATCGGTGGGAGTAATCGGCTGCTGGTAGATTCCCTGAGTAATTTTCACTCCCAAACGATCCTCCACATCAAACTGCGGCCAACACGGGGCAAAGTTCTCCACGAAGATGCGGTCGCAATAATCCCCGAACGTGTCAAAAAACTTTTGCCTTTCAGCTTCCGTAATAAGCTCTCCTGGTATCTTGATGACGATTTCACAACTTCCCTTATGTTCGTACAACCAGCGCACATTCGTCACGAACTGGTCGAAATCAAACTCCGTTTTCGTAAACGCGGTGTACTGCTCCGGCCTCATGCCGTACACAGAAATGTTCACTTTATCCAACCCGGCTTCAATCAGCGGCCCCATGCGCGAGGGATCGATCAGGGCTCCGTTGGTTGTCGTATCGACGTAGGGGACATGCCCGCTACGCTTGGCATAGGCAATCATGTCCGGAAGCCGTTTGTTCAAGAGAGGTTCGCCGTCCTTGTACAATCGCAGCACTTTGATGGATTGGGGAAACGACGCCAGATCATCGATCAGTTTTCGATACAGGTCGAAATTCATCACCCCCTGAAACCGTCCGGTCCCCTTGATCAGATCGCGATCGCCGGTCGGGCAGAATGTGCACTGGAAATTGCAGCTACTTGAAGGGTCGATAAACACAATGAAGGGCGTCTCCAACGGAATGACATCCTGCAACGGAGTGCGATTCTCCAGATTGATTCTTGGTTTAATTTGAGCTTTCATGATGTTCAGTTCTCCCCGATTGGTGATGGCCCGAATCAATTGCTGTCATCGTACTGCGGCACCGGTGTCACACTACCTGACTCCCACCACACAGGGTGGATCGATGACACTCTCCGGACGGGCCGCGAATCGCAGCAGATCATGCCTGCCGAGCTCCTCCGCAATGGTATGGGCGAACGCGCGCACAGTGATCGGCACGCCGGAACAGATATTCACAGCCCCTTGCCGGGCCCCAAGCGCCACATTGACAATCATGTGTCCTGCTTCCCGCACATCGAGAAAATCGCGAATCTGATTGCCGCTGGTCAGCTCTGCCGGTTCTCCGACCGCCAGTTTCGCGCGCAGGTAGGGAACCAGCCGCCTCTCATCCTCACCTTCGCCATAGAGGTAGAACAGCCGGCACCACGCAAATTCGACGCCCTGTGTCGGAAGCCAGCTTGCAAGCGCCGTGTACGCCGCTGCTTTGGCCCCCGCGTAGGGCGTATTCGGATTCAGAGGTGTCTCCACAGTCAACATCCCTTGGCGGACGTCATACTCCAAGCAGGTCCCCAGACCGACCACCCGCCGCACACCGGCCATGGCGGCACCCCGTGCCATGTGCAGCGTACCGAGCAAACAGTCCATGTTCTTGGGCGAGTGGAGATACTTGCCGGGTTCCGCATACCAGGCCGCATGAACAATCGTATCGATCCCGTCACAGACGTTGGCCCACCACTGCGCATTCTCGGCAAAGAGATCCGCCGTCGTCATGACGCTGTCCAGCCCCTGAACGGCTTCGAGTCTGGCGTCTGTGCCGTCACGAATGACGACGCGCGTCGGCAGTCCTTGATTTGCCAAGGCACGCAATACTTGACGCCCCACAAAGCCTGTGGCGCCGGTCACCAGCACCTTGCCGCTCATGTCACCTCCAACCGGGGAATCGCCGTTACGAATCGTGTCTGTTGCGCCGCCAGATCGGCATTCTGTTCTATGACCTCTCCCGCGATATTCCAGGGCAGAATAAGCAGGTAATCCGGACGCCGGGCGCGCAGTGCCGCAACCGGCACCACCGGTATTCGACTGCCCGGTAGAAAACGGCCCTGCTTGGCCGTGTTTTTGTCCGCCACATAGGGCAACAGGTCAGGCCGTACACCGGCAAAGTTGAGGAGGGTGTTGCCCTTGGCGGCTGCGCCATAAGCGGCGACGATCTTGCGATCACGTTTTGCCTTCAGCAGAAAGCGGAGCAGATCGTCCTTGACCTGTTCCGCCTTTGCCTGAAAATCGATGTAAAAGTCTCTACTGAACATGCCGGCCTCGGCTTCCCGCCGCAACACTGCTTCCACGCGAGGCTCCCGAGAAACGCGTCCGGTGTCACCCCGTTGCGCAAAAACACGCACACTCCCACCCTGAGTCGGAATATCCTCCACATCGAATACATGGAGGCCATGGCGGGTGAATATACGCTCCACGGTCGTCAACGACAGATAAGAAAAATGTTCGTGATATGCGATATCAAACTGGTTGTACCGGACCATATTCAGAAGGCTCGGGAACTCGAAGGTTGCGACTCCCTCGGGCTTCAAAAGCCTTGAGAACCCTGCAACAAAATCATTGATGTCGGGAACGTGGGCGAGGACGTTATTGGCGACAATGAGATCGGCCGAACGATTCGCAGAAGCCAGTGTATGCGCCAACGCCTGACCGAAGAACTCCTCAATCACATCGAGCCCCTTCTGACGAGCCGCGCGGGCCGTGCTCGCGGTCGGCTCGATTCCGTAGCATGGGACGCCTGCGGCCTGCACGTATTGCAGTAAGTACCCGTCATTCGCCGCAACTTCTGCCACACAGGAGGTCGCATTGAGACCGAACCGGGCAATCATGGCCTCGACATAAGACCGGGCATGCTGAAGCCACGAAGTCGAGTAGGAGCTAAAATAGGCATACTCATCTGAGAACAGGGCCTCACGCCCGACATAATCTTCGGTTTGCACAAGCCAACAGTCCTCGCACACGACCAACCGAAGTGGAAACCACGCCTCCGGCGCCCGCAATTGCTCTGCCGAGAGGTAGGCATTGGAGGCTGGCGCACTGCCAAGATCAAGAAACTGCACACGCAGTTCCGTTCCACAATGTCGGCATTTCACAAGAGGACTCCTTCAAACTCCCGGATGATTCTGGGAAAGCTCGCATCCCGATCAGACATATCCGTCGCTGTTAATGGCCATGGGACGGACACTCTTGCGTCGAGCGGCCACAACCCTGTCTCAGTCTGAGGCGCATAGGCGACTGAATGGCAATAGACCAATTCGACATGGTCGGTCAGCGCCTGGAAACCGTGTGCAAATCCCTCCGGGATCAACAAGGACCGGCCATTGTCCGCAGACAGCTGCTCTGCATGCCATTGCAGCAACGTCGGAGAACCAGCCCTGACATCCACGGCCACATCCCACACCGCCCCCCGGATACAGGACACCAATTTCATTTCTGCATTGGGAGAGCGCTGGAAGTGCAACCCGCGGATCGTGCCGCGACGAGCCGTATAGGAATGATTGATCTGCGCGATCGGCTTCCGCCATCCTGCACTGGCCAGTTCTTCCTGACAAAATACCCGGCTGAAGGATCCACGACTGTCAGTGATCGGCATACGGCAAATCACCTTCAATCCCACCAGTGGAGTATCAACAACGACAAATCGGCCCACATCCCCTCCCGGCTATATCGCCGCAATATCGGCGTCGCAGAGCGCACGCGGATCTTTGGCATTCGCATATCCCCGGTACCATCGCATGGTCCGTCCTACAGCAGCGGCCAGCGGCCACCTGGGAACCACGCCGAGCACGGTACGAGCCTTATCCACTTCAAGCCTGAGCGAGTCTTCCTCGCGCGGCCCGTCATCGCCGGCACCGTAGACCACCTCTCCGCGGCCATAGGCCGATCGAGCCAATTCCACCACCTCGCGGACCGTCGCGGCCTCATGAGCAAGCGGACCGAAGTTATACGCACCGGCAAGCGTTGGGTTCTCCCATAGTTTCTCGGCCAGGCTCATATATCCTGCCAACGGTTCCAGCACATGTTGCCAGGGCCTCACTGCGTTCGGGCGGCGCACATGAAGCGCAAGGCCGGAACTCCACGCACGAATCGCATCCGGTATTAGACGATCGGCCGACCAGTCTCCCCCTCCTAGAACATTTCCAGCCCTGGCAGTGGCCACGGCGACACCGCGAGACTCAAAAAACGACCCACGGTAACACGCTGTCACCATCTCGCAGGCCGCTTTGCTGGCGCTATACGGATCGTGGCCGCCGAGCGGATCATTTTCTCCGTAAACGGCGGACGCCCCGACGGTTTTATAGACCTTGTCTGTGGTCACGATGACGATGACACGCACGCTTTCAATCCCGCGCAACGCTTCGAGCAGGTGCGCCGTACCCATGATATTGGTGTCAAATGTGTCAATCGGCGCACGGTAACTTGCGCGCACGAGGGGCTGAGCGGCCAAATGAAATACGATATCGGGCAGAACCGTACGGACGATCGGGACCAGCGCCTTTTCAACGCGGATGTCGCAATAGTAACTGTCGAGCGCTTTATCAACATGTGCGAGCTGATAGAGATTGGGCTCCGCCGCCGGCGGCAAGGCCACTCCCGTGATATACGCGCCACGCTGAGACAGCCACAGGGACAACCAGCTCCCTTTGAATCCGGTGTGCCCGCTCAGCAGTACGCGCTTGCCTTGCCAGAATGAATCCGTCGGCGGCATTACCACACCTTCCAGGGCGCAGAGCCGGACCGCCAGCACTCTTCCAATTGAGTCTTATCGCGGATCGTATCCATCGGACGCCAAAACCCGCGATGTTCAAACGCCATCAGTTCACCCATGGATGCAAGCCGATCCAGCGGCGCTCCTTCCCACGGCGTCTGGTCTCCATCGATGAGATCGATGGCTTTGGGAGAAAGCACGAAGAATCCGCCGTTAATGAATCCCCCATCGCCGGGCGGCTTCTCTTTGAATCCGGTCACCTGCGCCTCATCCAGCACGAGCGCTCCATACCGCCCAGGCGGCACGACCGCGCAGACGGTGGCAAGCTTGCCGTGGGATCGGTGGAAGGCAATTTCGGCGCTGACATCAAGATCCGCAACTCCGTCCCCATATGTGCAGCAGAACGCCTCCTCGCCACGCAAATACCCTGCGACACGCTTGAGGCGGCCACCGGTCAAGGTCTGTTCTCCGGTATCCACCAACGTCACCCGCCACGGCTCGGCATGATTCTGATGGACCTCCACTTTGTTGTGAGCGATGTCGATGGTGACATCCGACCGGTACATGAAATAATTAACGAAGTAATCCTTGATCACCGTTCCCTTGTATCCGAGGCACACTACAAAGTCGTTGACGCCGTGCGCAGAATAGATCTTCATAATGTGCCAGAGGATTGGTTTTCCGCCGATCTCGACCATCGGCTTCGGTCGAGTTTCTGTCTCTTCACTGAGACGGGATCCAAGGCCACCGGCTAGAATGACTGCTTTCATGATGAGTCCTCACTCCGAATGAAGACCGGGCAAGACCGCACAGATACCCTGTTTCCATGACTGCTCCGCCGCCCGCTTCAGCCCCGGTCCTTGCCGCGTTGCCCAGTTGGTCTCCGGAAGATTTCTGGCAATCGTGACCGCACGGTCTCTGTTGCTGAATGGATCAGAGCAAAATATGCGCCAGACTGTCAGGCCTGAATTTCGTGAAGAGATGAGCCGCGATCCAGGGCAGACCGGAATCACTCGGCAAAATATGCCGGGCAGAGAGGAAAGATCGATGCGCTCAGCGAATAGGAACCACGTCGGCGGACTTTTGAGCGGTCCACTGCTCTATCGCGTTGCGGACGGAGCCGCCCCACCCTCGATATTCGATGAATTCCAATCGATCGAATTGGAATTCGACTCCGATGACATTGGCGTCATCTCCGCCTTCTGTATTTTTGACGACACCTGCCAAATTCGTGACATGGCCTAAGCTGGGCAGCTCAAATTCCAGATGGATCGTGGCGCCAGGCCTGAGCCAGACCGGAACCTTTGCCAACGCGATGCTGCACCCCCCCAGACTGAGATCTTTGACAAGCCCGCCTGCATAGTCCGACGGTGACAAGACCGACACAGCGTGCGACCCGAAGTCCGCCCTTGTCAGCAAGGCCGGTTCGCTGGATGAGACACGCGCATGCTTGCGCAAGTGCATCTCCTCCACGTTCTGAGGAAACGCGAGAAACAAGATCGGCACCGGCGACAAGATCAGGTCACGAATTTCGGTCTTATAGCCCACGAGTTTCCCATCAAGCAGATAACTGACCGTACAGGGAGTGCCTGCTAGAATATCGGCCGTATGGTTGAGCTGCGACGGCAGTTCACACACCAGCCACGCATGGTCTTTCCAGCCCAGCAACGTACTGCCGTACATGACCTTCTGCTGACCGAGTGAGAGCGAGATCTTGAGCGGCAACCCGACGCTCAAAAACGACGCTGAGAGGGGTGTGGATGTCATGACCTCGTTCATGCCGCCTCCTTATTCAGATAGAGAGTTGGATCGACCCCGCGGCTGCACGGATCTTTGACGGCAGCGATGCTCCGCCGGGGTGACGCCGTCTGCTGCGAAAGATCCACCTCTTCAGGACTTGACCGGACCGTATTCCCCGCGCTCTTCACAATCAGCACGAGCGGTTCCAATGGCGCACCGCGGTTTATTTTCTGAACAACGGCCGTCTCACCGCTGTCTAATTCGACGACCGAACCGACGGGATACACGCCCACGACGTGAATGAATCGTTCCACCAGCGAGGAGTCCAGATGCCCTTCCAGCGCCAGTCGATAGAGAAACTGAAGCGCCTCATGAGGCGTCCGCCCCTTGTGATAGCAGCGGTCGCTTGTGATCGCGTCATAAATATCGACGACGGCGGCGATCAGCCCGAATTGGCTGAGCTCATCCCTGACCCGCCGATGAGGATAGCCTGTTCCATCGACCCGCTCATGATGTTCCAACGCCGGCCGCAAATAGGTCTCCCCCAGCCCGGTCGTGCAGGACAGCACTTCAACCCCCCGCAAGACATGCTGCTTCATCATTTCCATTTCATCCGGCTCAAACCGGCCTGGCTTGTTCAAAATCTCGATGGGAATTTTCATTTTGCCGATGTCATGCAGCAATGTCCCGACTCCGATCTGATGCAATTCCGGTCGATCGAAGCCAAGGTCACGCCCCAAAGACATCGCCAGCAGCGAGGTGTTCACGGAATGGTAAAAGGTATACTCATCAAACTGCTTCAGCCGGGACAGGCTGGTCAAGGCATCGGCGTTGCGGAGTACACTTTCCGTCATGTCGGACACAACACGATTGACGGAATCCATATTCAGGGCACGCCCCAATCTGACATCGTGCATCGCATTGTGAACAACGGTTTTGGCCGCGGCATAGACTTGCCTGGCGATCGGCAGCTCCTCCTCAAACGGCACCACCGTTGTTTCCGGTAAAACCGCCTCGCCGATTTGGATCGACTCGCCACTGAAAGACTGGATGGGCGCACATCGCTCGACCGGCGGCTCCTCTGAGACCGCTGACGCATCACCGTCGATGGCCACTTCGACCGTTTGGACCCCAAAAGCTTTCAACTGCTCAATTTGTTCAGATGACGTAATCGCCATACGGTGCCGGAAGAAGGGACTGGTCAGCCAGGATCGATCCAGCCTCTCCACACGCATGCCCGGTTGCAATTGACCGATGCCTATCCATTTCTTCATAGCCTGGTCTTTGTGCCACGTACCCCTGTGCCGCAAAGCCGCAGGGCGGGACACATCTTCCCGCGGACGCTATCGGGAATTTCTCGGTAAAACTTGAGCGCGCCGAGCCTGGACGCGGCGGTCGCATCCAGTCAAGTTCCGCTCACGCCAACCGATATACCAACCGATATACATTGAGAGCATTCTCGACAAGCCATTGATTCGTCAGGCGTCGACTCCGGGGAATACTTTCAGCACATGACCGCGAACGGTTCGCGCAAGGACATTTCCATCGATCAATTGACCCCGGGCATGTTCATTGTCGGGGTCGATGTGCCTTGGTATCGTTCTCCTTTGCTCTCTCATACCAGGCTGATCGAGAATGCAGACATCATCCAGACAATGAGGCAGCACGGAATTCGGACTGTGACCATCGATACCAGCAAAGGAGCCGATGTCCGCGCTGATGCGAAGGAAGAACCGCGGGCTAAGATAGAAACAGACTCACGTAGAACCATTGCCGCGGAGCCCCCTGCGGATCCAACCCAACCAGGCACCGGCTCAGTACAAACACTGTACAGAGATGCGCACGAGACAGTTGAGCGGATATTCACTCAGCTTGAACAGGGTGCTCCTCCCTCTCCCACCGCAACCAAAGCCGTGGTGTCCACTGTGCTGATGCGGATCATTGATGATCGCGCCGCAGTCATGACCCATCTTGCGCTTCAAAAGCTCAAGCAGTTCGACGGTTCATTGGCGACACACGCACTCGATACCTGCATCCTGTCACTGGTCGTCGCCGTCGAAGTCGGACTCGATGAAACGGCACAGGCCCAGCTTGGTACGGGCGCGTTGCTCCATGACGCAGGTTACGCGCGGCTCCCCCGCAACCTGGTCCGGAAACGCCAGACATGCACCGACCACGAGCGCCTCTTGCTGCAACAGCACCCCGCCCTGGGAACGGCCCTGCTCACGGAAACAGCCGGATTTGATCAGGCAGTGACTCGGATCGTCGCTGAACATCATGAGCGCGAAGATGGCAGCGGATTTCCATCCGGACTCAAGCACGACAGCATTTCCACACTGGCCATGATCGTGGGAATCGTCGACTGGTACGACGGGATGGTGAGCCGTCGAGGTGGGCGGGCAGCCATGCTGCCGTCTACCGCGGTTCAGAGGCTGTTCGTAGCGGGACAACAAGGGCAGTTCAAGAACACGCTCGCCGAATCCGTTATTCGAAGCATCGGCATCTATCCGATAGGGAGCCTGGTCCTCCTGAACACCGGCGAACAAGCGGTGGTCGTTGGAATCAATCCTGAGCAGCGGCTGAAACCGCTCGTCAAGATCATCGCCGGACCGCAGGGAGAATCGTATGTAACTCCCGTGCCAACCGACCTCGCCGCGCAGACACCCGATCGGGCAATGCGTTCCATCCTACGCGGGCTCGATCCAGTCCAGGAGCGCGTCAACATCGCCATGTATCTCGATGGGATCTCATCGGAGGCAGCCTGATGACACAGCAACAACCGGATGAATGCGCAGGACCGACTCGCCCATCTTCGCCAGCGGCAACTCCGACCATGACCGGCGTCCTGGACGGTCTGCCGTTCGGAGTGGTGCTGTTGAACAACGGATTCCTGATTCAGGGGATTAATGCCGAAGGCGCGCGGTTGCTCGGAAGGCATCAGTCCTCTCTGTTCGGCGCATCTTTTCCTGAAATCTGGTCTGCCCTCATAGAATCGGATGCCACTGCCGTGACGGGTCGATTACGTACCGTCGCTGAGACACATGAGCCGGTATCTCATACTCAAACCCGCTGCCGCCTCGGAACAGCCGCCTCTATCCCTGTCGAATGGACATGCCAGGCGATCGCTCAGGAAGGCCGGCCAGGCCTGATGATCGGCCTTCGCGATTGTTCCCAGGAGGAACAGCTGCAGGAAGAACGCAATCGCCTGGCGGCCATTGCAGAGGAAACCCCCTCCCCCATCATCGAGATGGATCGTCATGGGCAGGTGCTCTACGCAAATCCAGCCATGATGACCTGGCTCACAACACTGGGCTACAACGCCGACGGGATTCCGTGCATCGCCCCGCATGACCTCCTGCAGGTGGTGGCCCGATGTCTCCAATCCGGCGAACCCATACGAGGATTAGAAGTCTGTCTTCCTGAGGCCAGTTTCTCATGGACCTTTTGCCCCGTAACAACGCACGGGCTTGTTCGCGGCTATGCGCTCGATATCACCGGAATCTATGCGGCGCAACAGGAGCTGCGCCGCACCGCCGATCAGCTGCAAGAAAACAATCAGCAGCTGGACAAAGCCTTAACCGACGCCCAGGAATCCGTGCGGGCCAAGGCGGCATTTCTCGCGACGATGAGCCACGAGCTTCGCACTCCGATGAACGGCGTCATCGGAATGACCAGCCTGCTGATAGAAACCCCGTTGTCGCCCGAACAGCGGTCCTATGCAGACACCATCCGCCAATGCGGCGAGGCGCTGCTGTCCCTCATCAACAACGTGCTTGAATGCAGCAAGATCGAAGCCGGCAAGGTGGAACTGGAACACATCGACTTCAATCTCCGCACAGCCGTCGAAGATGTGCTGGCCCAATTTGCGGAACGAGCCGAAGCGAAGGGGCTGGAATTGACAGGGTTGGTCCACGCGGCGGTTCCCACCGCCCTGCGCGGCGATCCCGGCCGCCTGCGCCAAATCCTGACGAATCTAGTCGGCAATGCACTGAAGTTCACCGACAAAGGCGAAGTCACCTTGCAGGCCTACCTGGAGAAGGACTCACCGGGTCATACGCTCATTCGATTCGAAGTCGCCGACAGCGGCATTGGGATTGCGCCGGAGGTGCAGGCCAAATTGTTCAGCCCCTTCGTTCAAGCGGACAGTTCGACCACCAGAAAATACGGCGGCACCGGCCTGGGGCTGTCGATTTCCAAACAGCTGGTCGAACTGATGGAAGGCCAGATCGGCATCCGCAGTAACGCAGGGCAAGGCAGCACCTTTTGGTGCACGATCGGTTTCGCCAAGCAAGCCGACGTGCCATGCGCCACCCTCCCCTTGGGTGACCTGGATGGGCGCCGGATTCTGATTGTGGACGACAATGAATCGAACCGCCTGATCCTCCGCCATCTCGTGACCGGATGGGGGATGCTCGCGGACATGGCAGAGAATGCGGCAGACGCCGTGCATCAAGTCATGGAGGCGCATACCCGTGGAGCTTCCTATGACCTGGCAATCCTGGATGTCATGATGCCCGGAAAAGACGGCCTGGAACTAGCCCGCGAGTTCCGCCAACATCCGGCTGCCGCAGGCATAAGAATCGTGGTACTGACGTCGCTGCTCCAGCGGGGCCACGCAGAGCAGGCCCGGCAGGCAGGCGCAATGGGCTACCTGCCAAAACCGGCCCGCCATGACCAGTTACGCGAATGTCTCCGTACGGTTCTCGGCATCACACCTGCCGAGAGAGAAGATACCCGGCCCGCCGATCAGGCATCGCCCCAGTTGGTCACCAGACACAGCTTGGCCGACAACCTGCCACGGCAACGCATCTTGGTCGTCGAAGACAACCTCATCAATCAGAAGCTGGCCGTCCGCATGGCAGAAAAGTTAGGCTATCATCCGGATGTTGTCGGCAACGGGAAAGAAGCGCTGGCCGCCTTGGCCAACGAGGAGTATGCGCTGGTCCTTATGGATTGCCAAATGCCGGTCATGGATGGCTTCGAGACGACCCGGCTGATTCGGGAACGTGAAGCGGCGCGCGTATCTCGTCCTTCGACTATGCTCAGGACCGTGAGCCTGCCGAACGGTGACGCGTCCGACCGGTCCGAACGAAATACGCTTCACACTTCACGCTTCACGCCTCATATTCCCATCATTGCCGTGACGGCCAACGCCATGCAGGGGGACCGTGAGAACTGTCTGGCCGCCGGCATGGACGACTATCTGGCCAAACCAATTCAACTGGACACACTGCGCGCGGTACTCCACCGATGGGCTGCGCCACCTTCAACCGTCGATGCGCCTCCCTCTCCGGCACAAAGCGATGACCGAGGGATCTTCGACGCCGCCCAAATGTTTCACAACATCGGAGAGGATCATGAGCTCTTTGCACAATTGGTTGTGCTGTTTCTCGACCGGTACCAGTCCATGCTGACGGCAATCAAAGAAGGGTTAATCGGCGCCGACGCCCAGGCAGTTAAACATGCGGCCCATGCGTTGAAGGGCACGGCCAGTAATCTGTGTGCGTCGGAGGTCGCCCTGGCGGCAAGCCGTCTCGAAGCCGTCGGCCATCTGGGCACCTTGCGCGACGCGCCGCCGGTCTATGCTCAATTGGAAATGGAAATACTCCGGCTCGTCCGCGTGCTCGGCAACTACCGGCATGGCTACAATGCCGTCACAAAATCGGCGGCATGACCGTCCACCGGATAAGCACACGCCATGGCATCAAATCTGCTTCATTCATGAGCGTGGCTACCCGAATGTCAGCATCCGTGATCGTGAAAAGATTGCCCTTGGCGTCGTAGGCTATCGTGGTGATAGGCCCGTTGGAGCGGGTGGTCGTGTTGCTATTTCGGATCATGCGCGGTACTCTTCAGGACTAGGACGGTCGGAAAGTATGACCAAACTGCACGAACAAGCGTTGCTTGAAAAGCTCCGCCATCTCCCCCCGGAACAGGTGGTAGAAGTGGAGCATTTTGTGGACTTTCTGACTCAACGCCAAAGCGAAGACCGTCGTCTGACCCAGGCAGCCAGCCACGTCGCGGAACCCTCCTTCGCCCGTATTTGGGACAATCCCGACGACGCCGACTATGACCGGCTATGAATTCGGGGACGTTGTCCTCGTGCCGTTCCCCTTTACCGATCAATCTGCCACGAAGCGTCGCCCGGCGGTCATCATCAGCAGCCCAGCCTACCATCGGGTGCGTCCAGACCTGATCATCATGGCCGTCACGAGCCAACGGCCAACCGCGGACGCTCTTGGAGAAGTGGTGGTTGAAGATTGGCGGGGAGCCGGACTGCTGAAGCCCTCCGTACTCAAACCGGTCCTCACCACGATTGATCCGGCGCTGATTGCGAAGAAGCTCGGACGCCTGGCAACCTCGGATCAAGCGCGTCTTCGGCAGGCTCTCACACAAATTTTTGGTTAACTCCTCAGACAAAGAAGCGCCCAATGCGGAGGCTGTTTCGACGGCTCCGGCAGTGGCAATCTCAACGCAGGTCGTAGTGGCCTTGATGGTCTTCCGGTTCTCCGTCCAAATGAGTCGTAGCTAAAGGTGGCGGAGAGGCTGGGACCGGCGATGCTGGTGAGTTGATTGCGGGCATTCCAGGTATAGGTGGTCGTACCGCTCGCGTGAGTCAAGGTCGCCAGATTGCCGTTGAGGTCGTAGGTCTCGGTGCTGGTGCCGAATGCCGTCTGCTGATTGTTGGCGTTGTAGCTTGTCGTGGCCAGCGCCGGAGGAATATTGGAGCGGGCAAAGCTGCCGCCGATCTTGATGCAATTCCTGGCAGCATCATCGGTATAGATCAGATCGCCGAGGGTGGTGGCTTACTCTTTCTTTTCTTGATTCTTCCAGTTGCGATAAGCCTCTTGGTGTTCGCGAAGTTCATCGTGCAAATCTTTGTTTGCCGGCTCAAGCGCAATGGCTTGTTCGATCAGGGCGATCGCTTTCGTATGATCGTGCTGTTTTTTATAACTCTCGGCAAGACCAGCCAATGCCACAATACTCTTGGGGTTTGTTTCAAAAATAGAGGTATATACCGCTCTCGCACGCTCATACTCTTGACGTTTCAATAAAATCATACCCAGCAGTAGCCGGTTGTGCTCCGTTGGCTGTTTGGCAATCGCCTGCTGAAGGATCTCTTGGGCGGCTTCCCAACGCTCCTGGCTAACATAGATATATGCCCGGTTGGAGAAGAAGGATGTTTCATCTGGAAATCGGGCGATGCCCTGCGTCAGGACACGAAGTGCCGCATCACTGTACCCTATCACTAAATACCCCATGGCCAAGGAATTATAGGCTGGTACATACGTAGGATCGGCCTGAATCGCCTGTTCGAAGTGCTTTACGTAACCATTCAAGTCTTTTTCATAATGCGCCAGATATCCAAGATAGCAATGCCCGATGGCATATGATGGGTTCGTGCGGACCGCCTGTTCAAAGACGCGCTGTGCCTCCTTCGCGCGTGATGCCCCATATAACGCGACCCCCAGGGCCGTCTGAAGAGTGAAATCTGTTGGAGCTAGTTGAGCCTGTCGTTCAAGGGTATCGAGCGCATCCTTTGAGGATCCCCGTAGACGCAACTGTTGTCCAGCTGCCTCCTCGGTGGCATGGCGTTGAAGATAGGCGTTTGCGTACTGGATCGCTTGTTCCGCCGTCCCATCAAAATCAAAACTGTCTTGTGGGCGCACAGGAATTGTCACGCCCGCTGAGGAGGGCGTGATAGACAATAGGAGCCAGACGATCAGGAGCACTGGGAGAAGGCTATAGATCCATCTTCGATTCACAGTGTATCCCTCACTCGGAAGTAAACTTAAAGAGGATTATGCCAGGATTACTATAATCCGGTGTGACAGTAACAGACCCTTGCAAGTTTGGCAGGACATTGATTGTCATAGCGCTGTTCACTTTATCGATTAACCCTTCATACGGATCAGGCAGAGGTGGTGGAAGTGGAATTGGGTTCGGTGGGCCAAATGTTGGATCGCACACTTCTTTCTTTTTCTTGGGGATGGGATCGGTTATGTGAATATCAAGTAATCCATAAGGATCGATGTAGATTGTGGGCGCATTGCGAACATAGCCGTATAGATTCATTTGCCGTCCCCTGAATCCAATCGGATCCTCGCTAATAAACCGCTGCAATCTCGGCTGATAATACCGTGCTCGGTAGTACATGAGTCCTGAGCCGTCATCTTCCCGTCCAGTGTATTTGTAGCTGTTGGTTGAAACCGCACCTGTCTGCGTCGTCACGCCGAATGGCTCATAGGTGTACTGGGTTTGTAAGGTTCCTGTGCCATCACCCAATGCAACGGTTGAGCCGAGGATATCGGGGAGAAGGGCTCTTACTCCAACCCCGTCAGTTCTCGTGAAGAATTCGTCGATGCCCAATCCGGTCAGGAGATTGGCGGTCACTGTGGCCCCTGCCTTCTCCTGTACTGGATTGAGTCCATCATAGACAAAATTGGTCGTGGTGGCATTGCTGGTCTTGCCGGTTCTCCGACCGAATGAGTCATACGTAAAGGTGGCGGAGAGGCTAGGGCCGCTGATCGCGGTCAGCTGATTGCGGGCATTCCAGGTGTACGTCGTGGTGCCGCCGGCGTCGGTGAACGTGGCGAGGTTGCCATTGAGGTCGTAGGTCTCGGTGGCGGCTCCGAATGCCGTCTGCTGGTTATTGGCGTTGTACGTCGTAGCAGCGAGGGCTGGAGGAATGTTACTTCGCGCAAACGTGCCGCCGGTTTTGATGCGATTCCCGGCTGTATCATATGTGTACGTGAGCGTCCCCAGTGTGGTCGTGCCCTTTTTATAGGTAACGGTCGTCAGCTCCGAGGCGACGTTGTAGAGATATTCGACCTTGTTCGTATTCGGATAGGTCACACTGGTGCGTCTGTCCGCATCATCGTAGGCAATGGTGACCATGCTCGTGCCTTGGACAATGGTGGTCAGGCGATTGGCATTGTCGTAGGTGTAGACGACTTGCGGTTGCCCGACCACCGTCATCGTCGCGCGGCGGCTCGCATTGTCGTAGGTATAGTTCACCGTGCCCTCGGCAGTCACTTCCTGTGTGAGCCGGTCCAGGCCATCATACGTTCTGGTGATCGTCGCCGTCACGACATTGCTGGCATCCTTTTCGTCCACCTGCGTGATCCGGTTCCCCGCATCGTAGGTATAGTTGGTACTCGTTCCGTCCTGAAACGTCGTCTTCGTTCTCCGATTCAACGGATCGTAGGTATTGGTCGTGACCTGGCTCTTCCGGTCTGTCACCGTGGCCAAGTTGCCGTTGTTATCGTATGTGTAGGTCTCGGTATTGAGTAGCGGATCTTGCCTCGTGCCCGTCCGGTTCATGTTGCTGTAGGTATACACCGTCTGCTGGCTCTTGGCATCGGTCACGGTGAGCAGATTGCTGTTGGCGTCGTAGCCGAACTGGGTCACGCCATTGATCGCATCAGTCAGTTGGGTAATCCGGTCTAACGCATCCGGCGTATAGACCGTCTTCTGCCCCAGCGGATTGATGAGACTGCGCAGCCGTCCCGCCGCATCGAGCATCCGTGTGGTGGTCCGATTCAACGGGTCTTTGCCCGCAATCAGATCGCCGAGTTCATAGGTGAACGTTGTGATGTTGTTGAGTGGGTCTTTGATCGTGAGCGGCTGCCCCTGGGGATTGACCGTGATCGTCGTGATCTTGTTCAGCGCATTCGTGATCGTCGCGAGATTGCCCTTGGTGTCATAGCCAAATGTCGTGGTATGCCCCGCACCCAGGGGATCCGTGACGGTAGCGATCTGATTATAGGTCGGCTCGTAGGTAAAGGTGGTCGTCACGGCTTGGGGCGTGGTGGCGAGTCTGGTCACCGTGAGCACATTGCCCTTGGCATCGTACGTATAGGCCGTCTTACGGCTCAACTGATCGGTCACACTGAGCAACAGATTCGTCCCCGCTTGCCATTCATAGGTGGTCTCCTGCGCTTCCGGTTGGCCCAAGGCGTCGATGGTGGAGGCCGTGAGTCCCGCGCTGTTGAACATAAACCGTTTGACATACCCTCTCGGATCGGTCACATCGGTTTGCGTCACGTTGCCGCTGCCGTCCACCGTATAGGCAAACTGATAGGTCGTGCTGTCTGCCTGCGTTTGGGTCTGCACCCGTCCGTTCGCATCGTACACGTTGGTCACATGCGTATTGCCGTTCGGTTCCTTCATCGTGAGCAAGCGGTGCGACGCATCGTAGGTGTACTCGCTCACACCGGATACAGGATTGGTCACCTTCCATAAGTTGCCACTCGCATCGTACGTATAGGTGACCGTCCGGCCCAGAATGTCGGTGACCTGCGTGATGCGGTTGCTCGTGTCGTAGGCGAAGGTGAGGTAGCGGCCGTTGGGTGTCGTAATCTTGGTGAGGTTGCCGGCGAGTCCGCCGCCTGCCGCGCGGGTCAATGTGAGTTGGTTCCCGTTCCGATCCAGCATCGCGACCAACGAGCCATAGTCGCTGAAGCGCCACTCCGTCCCATCCTTGAACTTCAGGCGATAGCGTTGAAACGTTTGATCCCACGCGAGGGTCGCGCCATAGAACGCGGTTTGTGTCGTCGTGTGCTGCAGGACACTATCAAGACAATTGGTGCCGCTGGTACGGAGAAAGGCAATGTACGCTCCATCCGGCAAGTACACCCGCACTTCGGCACACAGATCGTCGCGGAGCATCAACTGGTCATAGGGATGACTGGCACCAATGCCGAACGCCCGCTTCCCCGTATCTTTTGTCCGGTAGGTTCGCGTCAGCTTGATCGGCATGACATCGGGCACGTCGATGTCGGTGTCAGTTTGGTAGTAGAGGCCGGTCTTGGTATCGCAGGGTTCCCCTGCGCAGGTAAACCCGTCGCCCGGGTTCTTCGCCTCCTCCGGCTGGGGGTCAGGAAAGACCGGCCCATTGGGCTGGCCCGCAAAATGAAAGAAGGTGACGATCGAAGGATCATAGGCCCAGCAGGTTGTACCCCACGATATTGTGGTAATCGGACCGTCAGTCAGTGGATTCCGTGCTTGGTATCCCCCTGCGTCACCGGCACCTGGCGCACACCGTACAATGATGCCCCCCATCCATGGCCCGCCCCAGTCAGATGACAGTATCGTCCCAGCAGGTACCCAAATCACAGCATCATAGAAGGAAGACGCATTAAACGAGGAGGGTAATGCATGCTCGGCCGCATACACCGTTGTCGTCATTCCTCCTGTGAGAACATAGCCGGACGGGATCGGCATGCCGTTCACACTCCCTCCCACTGAGGGGGTAAATCCGGAGGCCTCAGGGCCATTCATGAAGAGTAGCAGTATCAGACTGAGACGCCCCGCTATAGGTCTGGCAGCATGTTGGATTCGTCGAAATAGGAAGCTCATGGGCTCGTCACCTGGAGGTTGAGGCTGCCAGTAGCCGTCGTCGTGGGATTCAGGGTGATGGTGTAGGCCCCAGTAGTCGTCAGCGTCACAGTTGGGAGATTGAAACTGGCGGCGGCACTCGTCAGTGCTGTTTGGAGCCCACCGCTGGGTGTGTAGAGATTCACGGCGACACTCCCCAGTGTATTCCCAGTGATTTTCACCGTCACTGACTGGCTGGCAGTGCCCGCAAAGGTATAGCGGGCGTTCTGTCCCGCGCGGCTGAGTGCGACCGGCGTCGCGGCGGCATTGACCGTGACTGAGCCCGTCACCTCCGTCGAAAGCGTGAGCGTGATGTTGCCGGTGTACTGGAGCGCCGGATTCACCGTGACCGTATAGGTGCCGGTGGTGGGGAGCACGGGCGGATCGAGACTCTTGCCAGTCGTGTCCACTGAGGTTGAGGTCAGTTGCGTCCCATCCGGTTTCCAGAGTGTGATGGTCGACGAGGTGATCGTAACTGCGGTCATCCCCAGGCTCACCCATTGCCCCGCTGTACCGGTAAAGGTATAGAGCGCATTGCGGCCAATCGGCGTAATGGCGGCCACGGTCGCCACGCCGTTCAAGTTCAACGTCCCACTGAGATAGGACATGAGTTTCAGCGTGATATTCCCCGTATTGGTCCCCGCTGGATCGACCACAATTGTGTAGGTGCCGGTTGTCGGCAAGGTACTCGGTGGCTCCAGCCCACCGCTGGCCGTGCCGACCGAGCTCGAGGCCAGCGTGCTCCCATTGGGGTTGAGCAGCGTCACGGTGACGGAGGCAATCGTCACGGGCGCGAGCCCCAGACTCAGCCATTGTCCACTGGTTCCGCTGAACGTATAGCGCGCGGTGCGGCCCGCCTTGGTGAGGCTGAGTGGCACAGTGGCCCCATCCAGCGTGATGGTCCCGGTCAATGGCGAGGTGAGCGTGAGAGTCATGGCGCCGGTGGCGAGGCCGGTCGGATCGACGACGATGGTGTAGGTGCCGGTCGTGGGCAAGGTCGTCGTGGGATCGAGGCTGCCTCCAGCAGTGCCGATGGACGTCGAGACCAGCGTCGTGCCATCAGGGTTCAGCATCGACACCGTACTCGATGTAATCGTGACGGCGGTGAGCCCCAGATTCACCCAGTTGCCCGCCGTCCCGCTGAACGTATAGCGGGCACGCCGGCCGGGGATCGTGAGCGCGGGGGTGGTCACAGCGGCCCCGTCAACCGTAATGGTCCCGGTGACATCGGGGGTGTTGTAGAGCCGGATCGTCACACTACCGGTATTGGCATTGACGGGATCGATCAGAATAACATAGGTGCCGGAGACCGGCAGGACTTGGCAGTCGATCGCGCCACCGCTGGTCCCGAACGACGCAGGGGCGACGAGGGCGGTGCCATCCGGCTTGAGGATGGAGAGATTCACCGACGTGATCGTGACGGGAGTCACGCCCAGGCTGATGGTTTGTCCGGCGGTGCCGGTAAAGGTATAGCGGGCATTCTGGCCCACGCGGTTGATGGCAATCGGGACAGCCGCGCCGCCCGGGATGATCGTCCCGGTTAACTCGGTCGAGACAGTCACGGTGATGTTGCCGGTGTAGGTACTCACGGGATCGAGCACGATTGTATAGGTACCGGTCAGGGGTAACACCCCGAGATCAAGGCTGCCGCCGCCGGTGTTGAAACTGGGGACGGTGAGCAACATGGAAACCCCGTCCGGGCGATAGGCCGTCGCGGTGAACTGCGTGACGGTCACGGCGCTCAAACCAATACTCACGCGTTGCCCCGCTGTGCCGTCGAAGACCATGAGGCCGGTCTTGTTCGTCGTGGTGATCGAGGCCATGACGGTGGGGCCATCCACAGTGATGCGACCCGTATATTGGACATCCGCCGAGACCACACCGGGTGGGGCGACAAAGAACTCAGCACTGCTGGTGGCCTTGCCATTGATTGTCGAGACCGAGAGAAATCCCGTTTGCGCGGTGCTGGGCACAGGCACAGTGATCGTCGTACTCGTCGCGGTGGCGACGGCGCCCATCGCCCCGGCGAAGGCGACGCGATTATTGATCAGTGTCGTGTCGTAGTTGGTGCCGGTGAGCGTCACAGTCGCCCCGTAGTTTCCAACAGCGGGACTGACATTCGACAGCGTGGGGGCTCCGCCGGTGCCCACTGTAAAGGAGGCTGAACTCGTCGCGGTGATCCCACCGACGGTGACGCTGATGGGACCGCTGGTGGCAGCAGCCGGGACATTCGCGGTCAAGACCGTTGTGCTCGCGGTGAGGACCGTGGCAGTGGTGCCGTTGAACTTCACGACATTCGAGGCCGGTGTGGCGCTGAAGCCCGTGCCATAGATCGTCACGGTGGTACCGACGGGACCGGAGGCGGGCGTGAACTGAACCACGGCTTTGGTGGTGGAGGGCTGCCGCGTGATGCCGGTCAGGTTGCCGACGCTGTCGTAGGCGTAGATCGCGGTGTCGGTGGCCGGATCGATGACGGCGCGCAGGCGGCCGGCGTCGTCGTACACGTAGCTGATGTCAGCGGCGACTGTGGGAGCGAGTGCCCCAGCCATCAGCGCGAGGCTGATAGCCATCGTCCATGCGAGATGATACCACCCCTGCCGTACAGGACACCGGCTCACGTGCATCATTGCTCCGGGGTAACACTTGAGAAACGCTGCGGCATGGGCATCTCGTCTGGGGTCTGACGGAATCCGTCTGGTTCGTGTTCCGACACAGCGCAACTCTACACGATATCCAGGAATGCGCAATCAGGAAAATTGACCTAGACTAGAGCCATTGGTCCTTTGTTGGGCGCGGAGGTGAACAGTCAGTACGCACGTGCGGGAACCCGCGCATCGGATGGGCGACCACACATGAAACAGACTGCGGCTGAGATTACGACTGCGCCTGCGCGAGGCATTGCGTCGAGTCCGGTGCGGTGACCGGAAAGAGCGGATGGCGCGTCGGGAACTCATCTGAAAGCACCAACTGTTTGCACAGCTTGGTGCGTTGATTCATCAGCAGCGGCCCGCGCAGGTTGGCAGTCATCCGGCCGGGATCATCCGACGGGATGGTCAAAATCACCGCCGTCGCTAAATCGCTCTCCTCACTCCCCTGCACCTCGGCCAGCGCGTCGTCGGGCACTTGAATGTGATAGTCAGCCAGCAACAGATCCGGGTCGATGATCACGAACGCCAGGGCCGGCTCGTCGAGCGATTGGAGCCACTTAAAGGGCGCCTCCGTATCGTGGTCGAGGATCACATACCGGCGACTTTGGGGAAAACCGAGCAGCCCCGATGGAAAGGTAAGGACACTGTCGTCGTGGATCTCGAGGGTGCCGAAACGGCTGGATCTGCACTGTGTGATCATTCAATCCTACTCCTATCGCACTCGACGGCGCGTCCGCTGAACTAGGTGCCGGAACGCCTCGATCGGGATGGCACTGGTTTTTGCCGCCAGCTGATTTTCGTTGAGAATTCTGGCCTGGACTTCATCGCGGTGCACATCGACGGTCTTCGGCGCTTCAATGCCCAGGCGAATCTGCCCTCCCTTGATCCCCAACACGACGACCCGAATATCGGGGCCGATCGTCACAGCTTCTCCACAGCGACGTGTCAGAACCAGCATAGCGGGACTTCCAGGCGAAGCATACGTCCTCCGAACTCCTATCGGTTATTCATCCGGGGACTTGATCCGCGCCCATCGCTTACCGGAGATAGTTCAAGAGCGAACTCTCGAACACTCTGGTCAACGTCCGGCCCGCCGCCTCAATGGCAAATTGCTGAAGGGTCAGATCGGATATCGCTTTAGCCAGGTCGACATCCTCCGTTTGCGAGAGTGTTTGAAGCACAAATCCCTTCGCTTCCTCCAATTTCCCCGCGCTGGTAGTCATCCGATTGGAGACCGCTCCGACTTCACCCTGGATGGCCACAATCTGCGACAACCCCCGATTCAACCCGCCCAGCGCCTGAGAAATTCCTTCGCGGTCATTGCCCCGCAGCGACCCGACGAGCTGTTTTGCCGTGGCAAAAAGGTCGACCGCGCCGGACATAAACGCGCGATCACCCCCGGCATTCGTCGGCACCGTCTGACCCGTACCGATTTCTATCGAGTGCACGCCGGCATCACCCTGATATTGCATGCCCGACACAACGGCAAACAAATCCCAGGCCGCGGGAGCGCCGGTATTGTTTGAGAGGGTGAGCGTCACGCCCTCAAAACTGATCGGGTTCCCCGTCGTGTACGACTGATTGGCCAGCACCGTGCGGGGGCTGAGGCTGACCGCAAATGTATCGCCGGCCTGTGGTCCGCCCCCCTGCCCGTTCGCGAGGGTGACGCGAAGTCCGTCAAAGGTGATCGGCGCCCCGGACACATAGGTATTTCCCGACGACAATGTCGTGCTGGTCGTGCTGTCCACGATCGAATACTGCGTCGATGACGTGAAGAGGATTTGATAGTTATGCAACGTCAGCTGCGCCGGCGC
>JALHMZ010000008.1 GCA_022843785.1 Nitrospira sp. | reverse complement strand
GATGATGTCGTCTTCCGGGACAGTCATGAATTTGCGATTCGCCCCTTTGGTTACCGAGATCAAAAACATGCTGTTGGATGGAGTCACGGGAATAACCACCTGCACCGCGCCATCGATGGCCTTCACAACATCTAGAAACTTCTGTTTGCCTGCTTCGATCTCGTCCACAGATCCCTCCCCCGTACTAGGCTGACGGCCGACGCTGAGAGAAATTCGATCCTCACACCGGAATATTCGCCGCTTCTCTCGGCACGGCACCAATCGTTCTCAAACGGAAGACATCCTATCATGGTGTTTTTTAGCAGGGCAACCGAGCGGGCGGGCTTGAACGGACCGACGCACGATCCATCATCGCTGATTCAGCATGTCTTCCAGCTGTTGTTTGGCATCGCCTTGAAATCGAACGAACTCGATGCCGTACCGATCGTCCCGCTTCCACCGAACGATGGCGAGCGTGATAACGATCGGCGGCCGGGCACCGGACGATTGCACCTGCAGATGAAGATGGGCGCCGATCGAAACCGGCGCCTCACTCATAATCTCACCGCCTGAGATCGTGAGATTTTTGAACACCCCCTCGCCGGAGATATGGTCGTCGGAGAAAAGAACTGGATAATCGACAGCCACTCGTGGCCTAGACCGTGGCTGCATATCCGCCGAATTCCCTTTCTGGAAACAGCTCGACGCTGCCAGTTCCGGCCTCGCTCAGGACGCCGGCTCGAATAAGCCCAACTGCAGTTCCTCTGCGCGGGTGAATGGAATGGGGTAGCGCTCTGTAAAGCACGCGCTGCAATACTGATGCGGCGTGCCCGGCGCGGCCTTGAGCATCCCATCGAGACTGAGATAGGCCAAACTGTCCGCCGTGATGTACTTGCGGATTTCTTCCGTCGAATGGTCGGATGCGATGAGTTCCTTCTTTGTCGGTGTATCGATCCCATAAAAACAGGGCGACACGATCGGCGGCGAACTGATCCGCATATGGACCTCCTTCGCCCCGGCCTGGCGGATCATCTTGACGATCTTCCGGCTGGTCGTCCCGCGAACAAGTGAATCGTCCACCACCACAACCCGCTTTCCGCTCAACACTTCCGACACCGCGTTGAGCTTCACCTTGACGCCAAAATGGCGAATCGACTGTTCCGGCTCGATGAACGTCCGCCCGACATAGTGATTACGGATCAGCCCGGTCTCAAACTGAATCCCGCCCCCTTCCGCATAGCCCAGCGCAGCGGGCACGCCGGAGTCCGGAACGGGAATGACGATGTCAGCGGGCACCCAGGATTCCGCCGCCAGTTGGCGGCCCAATGCCTTGCGCGTGGCATAGACGGCATTGGCTCCAAAGATTCGGCTGTCGGGCCTGGCGAAGTAGACGTACTCGAAGACACACATGGCCGGATCCACCTTGGGAAACGGTCGATGGCTATCCAAGCCCTGATCGCTGATCACAACCAATTCACCCGGTTCAATTTCCCGGACATATTCCGCATCGAGCAAATCAAATGCACACGTTTCGGACGCCACAATCCAGCTGCTCCGCACACGCCCGAGACACAGCGGCCGCAATCCGTACGGATCACGCGCGGCGATCAACCCGTTGTCTGTCAGCAACACAACGGAAAAGGCGCCGCGCACCCGGTTGAGCGCATCGATCACACGGGCGAGAAATGAACTCGCCTTGGAGTGCGCGATGAGGTGGATAATGACTTCGCTGTCCGATGTAGACTGGAAAATCGCCCCGTAGGCTTCCAGTTCGTTACGGAGCATCTGGGCATTGATCAGGTTGCCGTTGTGGGCCAGTGCCAGGTTCCCGAGCGCAAAATTCACGATCAGCGGCTGGACATTCTTCAGATCGTTACCGCCGGCCGTGGAATAGCGATTATGGCCGATGGCCATATGGCCGGGCAGCTTCTCAAGCGACGACCGATCGTAGATGTCGGCGACAAGTCCCATGCCCTTTTGCACAAAAAACTGGTTTGCATCTCCTGACACGATACCGGAGGCTTCTTGCCCTCGATGCTGGAGCGCATAGAGTCCAAGATAGGTGAGGTTGGCGGCCTCTTCGTGGCCGAAAATTCCGAACACCGCGCATTCGTCGTGAAATTTGTCAGGTGAAATGAGAGGCAGTTCTTTGGTCATGATCCTACAGGGTGAGTGCCACCCCTACTCTTGGTTCAGCGTCCGTTCAATTGATAGCGCCCATCGGTCATGGAGCGTCGCAACTGGCACGTCCACCATTGTCACATCACCCAGACTGATCGTCAGTCGTGCGCCCGTCACCGACCCAATGACTTCTGCCGGCACACCCAGACTGTTGGCCTGATCAAGAATTGCCTGCCGATGGGACGGTTTGGCCGAGAGCACCACTCTGGATTGGCTTTCACCGAAAAGCACGGCGTCTTTTCGAATCCGGCCCTGGGCTAATCTTACCACGGCACCCAGCTTCTGATCCTGTCCTGAGAAGCAGCTCTCCGCCAATGTCACAGTCAGTCCGCCGTCCGAGCAATCGTGCGCGGATTGGACCAATCCACCTCGCACCAGCGCCAGCACACACTCGTGCAATGCCTTTTCAGCATCCATATTCAACAACGGCGGCGATCCCTGTTCCCGGGCGTGAATGATCTTCAAGTATTCCGATCCGCCCAAATCTTCACGTGTCGCCCCCAGCAGAATGATCTCGTCACCGTCCTGCTTGAACCATTGCGTCATGGTCTGATCGGCTTGTTCAATCAATCCCACCATGCCCAGCATAGGGGTCGGATAGATCGACAGCCCGTTGGTCTCATTGTAAAAGCTGACGTTCCCGCTGACGACCGGAACAGCGAGACCTTCGCATGCGTCTTTGATGCCTTCGACCGCAAGCACGAACTGCCACATGATCTCAGGCCGTTCAGGATTGCCGAAATTCAGACAGTCGGTCAGCCCGATCGGCTCGGCGCCCGAACATGCCAGATTGCGCGCGGCTTCAGCCACAGCAATCCGCGCGCCTTCGTAGGGATGCAACATGCAATACCGGCTGTTGCAATCGACCGTCATCGCCACGGCTTTATTCGTACCCTTGATCCGCACCACCGCCGCATCCGATCCTGGGCGGACCATCGTGTTGGTCCGCACCATATGATCGTACTGTTGATACACCCATCGCTTGCTGGCGATCGTCGGCGACTCCAAAAGCGACAGAAGCGCCGCATTCGCATCTTTCACGTCCGGGAGAAGGTCATAGTTCAAATTCGTCAGCATGTCCTGATACTCAGGCGGCTGGTAGGGCCGTTCATAGCGCGGCCCGTCATCGGCGAGCGATTTGGCGGGAATCTCCGCCACAACCTTCCCCTGATCTTTCACACGCAAGATCCCGTCGCCGGTGACAGTTCCAACGACTGCGACATCCAGATCCCATTTCCGGCAGATCGCGATGCACGCGTCTTCTTTGCCGGCCTTCGCCACCATCAACATCCGCTCTTGCGACTCCGACAGCATCAACTCATACGGCGTCATGCCGGGTTCACGGCGTGGAACATGGGTCAAGTCCAGCTCCATCCCGTTCCCTGCGCGCGAAGCCATTTCGCAGGATGAACTCGTCAAGCCGGCTGCGCCCATGTCTTGAATCCCGACCAGCAAATCGCCGGCCATCAACTCGAGGCAGGCCTCAAGCAGCAGCTTCTCCTGAAATGGATCGCCCACCTGCACCGTGGGCCGTTTTTGCTCGGATTCATCGTCGAACGAATCGGACGCCATGGTCGCGCCGTGAATCCCATCACGGCCCGTCTTCGAGCCGAAATAGATCACCGGGTTGCCGACCCCCGCTGCAGTCCCCAGAAAAATCTTGTCCTTCTTGGCAATCCCCAAGCAAAACACGTTCACCAGCGGATTGAGCGAGTAAATGTCGTTGAAGACAATCTCACCGCCCACCGTCGGCACGCCCATACAGTTGCCATAGCCGGCGATGCCGGCGACGACACCTTTCATGAGATGGCGATTCTTGGGCGTATCCAACCCGCCGAAGCGAAGCGAATCGAGCAACGCAATCGGCCGCGCCCCCATAGTAAACACATCTCGCAGAATCCCACCGACCCCGGTCGCCGCCCCTTGATAGGGTTCGATGAACGACGGATGGTTGTGAGATTCCATCTTGAAGACCACACACAATCCATCCCCGATATCCACTACGCCCGCGTTTTCGCCTGGCCCCTGCACCACACGAGGCCCGGTGGTCGGCAGCTTCTTCAAATGAACGCGCGAACTTTTATAGGAGCAATGTTCCGACCACATGACGGAAAACATGCCGAGCTCCGTCAGGTTCGGCTCACGCCCCAAAATCTCGACGATCTTCTTGTACTCATCGTCCGTCAGATTATGCTGCGCGATGAGGTCTTTGGTGATCATGACTGCCGGTGTATTCATCTCTTGATTAGCCTTCGGGACCCGGAATTCTCAGTTGACGATGCTACTGCGCCCGTTTTTGGCCTTACTCCACTTCGATCGTGACCCTGGCTTCGGCAGCCGTCGCTTCATGATCGTGACTGGCAGCCACGACCTTGATCTCATGCGTTCCGCGCACGAGCCCCTTGACGGTCCCGGAAAATCCACGCTGGTACTCGCCGTCGACGTAACAATGGACATGTGTTGCGTGAACACCCTTGGCCAATTCATAGCGCACTTCGACAGAATCCCCTTTAATGATGGCACCCGGCGCGGGGCTCAGTATCGTGATCTGTGCTTGAGCTGCAGCTGCTTCCGCAGCCCACCCATTCCCATCGAGCCCCAACCCCGACAGACCAATCATCAGAACCACTGCGCAGATACCTATCATTGAGCACCTCTCACCTGATCGGTTCGCCTGATACCTACAGTCCAAACCTACCGGTCATTGAGAAGTCTGTGCTGCTCACTTAGAGCAGGACAGCGGACCCACTATCAAACCACCGTCTCCACCCGCTTCGTTTTCTTCAGCCCCTCCACCATCGAGGCCAAAATCAGACGCCCATCTTCGTTGCCAAGCACTGACTCAGCGCAGCGCTCGGGATGCGGCATCATGCCAAGCACGTTGCCGGCGGCATTACGAATACCGGCGATATTATCGAGCGAGCCGTTTGGATTCGCCTCCGGCGTTACCCTCCCATCCTGATCGCAATATCGAAACATCGCCTGGGCGTTTGCCTGCAATCCCGCCAACGTGACCGGGTCTGTGTAGTAGCTCCCATCCGCATGGGCAATTGGAATCTTGAGAACTTGGCCTGGCTTGCACCCACTGGTAAATGGCGTAGCCGCATTCTCCACCCGCACAAAAATATCCTTGCAGATGAAATGCAGCGACTTGTTTCGCAACATCGCGCCGGGGAGCAATCCGGCTTCGAGCAAAATCTGAAAGCCATTGCAAATGCCGAGCACCATCCCGCCCCCGGCAGCAAACTGTTTCACGGCCTTCATCACAGGAGAAAACCGGGCAATAGCACCGGTGCGGAGATAGTCTCCATAGGAAAACCCCCCGGGAAGAATCACCCCGTCCAACCCTGTTAAAGACGTTTCCTTGTGCCAAACCATCGTGACATCCTGCCCCAGCACGTCTTGGAAGACGTGCCGACAGTCATGATCGCAGTTGGAACCGGGAAACACGACGACGCCGATATTCATAGTGTAAAGAGCGTATGGCCTATGGCGTATGGCACGAGCCCAGGCAGTCCGAGGTTTGTGCCACGCGCTATCAGCTATTCGCCATCAGCTCCCCTATCCAAGTTCGTACCGATACTCTTCAATGATCGTATTCGCCAACAGCTTCTCGCACATTTGCTTGACCTCGGCTTCAGCCTTGGCCTTATCCTGCTCATTCACGTCCACTTCCATGTACTTCCCAACGCGCACGTTCGCCGCACTCTTGAACCCCAGCGAGTCCAGCGCATGCTCAATCGCCTTACCTTGCGGGTCCAAGATACCTTGTTTTAACGTCACATGAATTCTCGCTTTCACTTGTGACTCCTCTGCTCCGACGCTTTCGTCTGACGGTCCACATAATTCTTGATCCAGAATATGACGGCAATGGTCAGGCCTCCGGCACACATCAGCCCGATGAACGCCCAGCGCCACGGCGATTCGTTCAGCCGATAGGCCATCACCCCGATGATGGCCGCCCAGACCACCACCGATGCGATCAAACCATAATTCAAATATGCCCGCAGCATGGTTCCTTTTCTTCTCTCTTACTATCTCTAAGGGGATGGCGGGGTTATCCTCAACTGCGCGCCCGATCTCACCCACCCACCCTTGGCGCGCCAAGACGCGCCATCGTTCCCAGCGAGCATCGCCCGCTTTGATCCAATTCCACCAGTCCTGCATGCGCGTTGCGCGAGCAATGAGGATGACCCCGCCATCCCCTTCTCATCCGCATACCCGCTTCAAGACCTCCTGATACGCCTCTTCGATCTTGCCCATGTCCTTCCTGAACCGATCCTTGTCCATCGACTCGCCAGTCCCCATATCCCAAAAACGGCAAGTGTCGGGAGAAATCTCATCGGCCAGAATCAGTTTGTTATGGAACAGGCCGAACTCGAGCTTGAAATCCACCAGCTGCATCTTCCGCTCAGCAAAGAACGGCTTCAGGACGGCATTGACCTTGTGAGCCAGTTCGCGCAGTTCGCGCAACACCCCCGGTGTCGCCACGTTCATCAAGCGCAGATGGTCGTCATTGACCAGCGGATCCCCAAGCGCATCGTTTTTATAATAGAACTCAACGATCGCCGGCTCGATCGCGTCACCGACGGGCAAGCCCAATCGCTTCGCCAAGCTGCCTGCGACGAGATTGCGCACCACAACTTCGACGGGCACGATCGCAACTTTCTTGGTCAGCATCTCCCGGTCGCTCAGCCGCTTAAGGAAATGCGTTGAAATTCTGTTCTCCTCGATCAGCGTAAACAGCCGCTCCGACACCTTGTTGTTGACGACGCCCTTATCGACGATGGTGCCGCGCTTCTCAGCGTTGAATGCCGTTGCATCGTCCTTAAAATAGTGAACGACCTGATCAGGCCGCGCAGCCGCAAAAATCTTCTTGGCTTTTCCCTCGTACAACATCGATCCGGCCGTATCCATAAATCGCCTCGGGCTGAATAGGCTACTGCGCGAGCACTTCGATCATTTCGTCCAACGACTTCACGACGCCGATCAGCGTGGGATGCCCGAGCCGGCGTGTGTATTGAAACTCTTTGACCTTCTCCAGCGACAGAATCAGACTGTGGAAATCTTCCAACTTGGAGGTCTCAAAATAGGTGATAAAATCCAGATCGTCTAATCCGCTGGAGTGGTAGAGTTTCCGCTTCACGGTCTTGAGATAGGGCATTGTCGCCTCCGTATGTTCCTGCATCATTGCGGCGCGCTTGTCCTGATCCAACGCCCACCACTCCGCACTCTTTCTGACCGGAATCACAATGGCATACGGCTTGGAGCCCGGCTCACTGGCTACTTTCAAGTCCGTCTTCAGCTGATCCGGGAACCCCGGTACGTAATTGGCCTTCTTGGTGAGGCCATGCATCAGTCCGGCCCCTTTGAGATGCTTGCCGAAGGCGCTGCTCTGAAGATCCAGGAGAAATTGTTGGGTATCCCGCAGCTCGGACGCATGCACCCGGAACATCAGATCCCCATAGTCGGACAAGCCGCGCAGAAGATAGAGATCGACAGCGATCTTTTCCCGATGTTGTTCGACCACACCCTTCAACAGAGCCAACTGACCGATCCGGGTCGCCTGATCCTGTTTCACCCATGTTTCGCCGAGACTGAACGTTGCGAAGGTGCCGAACACGCCGGGCTCGCTGAGCAGCTTGTCCCGATCCGCCCCTCCAAAAGAGAGCGGCGCCCAAAGGCAGATGCTGATCACAAGAGCCGAGGCGATCATACCGGCTCGCCGTATCCCTATCATGTGCGTCTCTCCTTCCGTTGGTTGGCGGTTCGTTGTCCTCCACCCCGAAACACCCGCTGAAACACTCGGTCGAGGTGCCGCAGATAATACTTCGGATTGAAACACCCGGCAATCTCGCGTTGTGTGAGATGCTGCGAGATGAAGGGGTCTTTGCACACCAGTTCCTGCAACCCGCCTGATCCCGTCCATGACGCCATAGCGTTTCGCTGGACCGCCTCGTATGACTCCTTCCGCTGCGCGCCTTTGTCGATCAGCGACAGCAGCAGCCGCTGCGAATAGACGAGCCCGCCCGTCAGTTCTAAGTTCCGCGCCATGCGATCCGGATAGACCACCAGATTTTTAATGAGCTCCGTCACCTTCGCCAGCATGTAATCGATCAGGATGGTGCTGTCCGGCATGATGACGCGCTCGACCGAAGAATGGCTGATGTCCCGTTCGTGCCAAAGAGCGACATTTTCCATGGCGGCCAGACTGTTGGCCCGCACCAGCCGCGCCAGGCCGCAGAGATTTTCCGAGACAATCGGATTGCGCTTATGCGGCATAGCCGACGAGCCCTTTTGGCCTTCGGAAAAATATTCTTCCGCCTCCAGCACTTCGGTGCGCTGAAGATGACGGATCTCCGTGGCAATCTTTTCGATCGTGGCAGCCAGCAGCGCCAGCGCGGTTGCGTAGGCGGCATGGCGATCGCGCTGAACCACTTGATTGGAGACAGGGTCCGGCTTCAAGCCCAACTTTGCGCAGACATACTCCTCGATGTCCGGACTTTGATGAGCAAAGGTCCCCATCGCGCCGGAAAGTTTGCCGACCGCAATGTCCTCACGAACCGTCTTCAACCGTTTCCAATTGCGGCCCACTTCCTCATGCCAAATGGCCAGTTTGAATCCAAACGAAATCGGTTCGCCGTGGATACCGTGCGACCGTCCGACCATGGCCTGGGTCTTGTACCGGAACGCCTGCCGCTTCAACACAGCGAGAAACGCCTCGACCCCGTCCAGGATCAGATCCATGGCCTCGGTCATTTGAAGGGCGAGCGAGGTGTCCACGATGTCGGACGAGGTCAGCCCCATGTGAAGAAACCGGTGTTCCGGCCCGACCGTATCCATGAGCGATTCAAGAAACGCGATGATATCGTGCTTCGTCACTTTTTCGATTTCGGCGATTCGCTCGACATTGATCTTTGCCTTCTTGCGAATTTTGGCCGCCGTACCGCGCGGCGCCTGTCCCGCCCGTTCAAACGCCGCACAGGCTTGCAGCTCGACTTCGAGCCAAATCTCATACTTGCGCTTCAGATCCCAGATGGCCTTCATCTTGGGACGGGTATAGCGGTCAATCATCTCTGCTCCGTTAGGCGTAAGAAGTTAGGCGTAATGGATGGAGAACACAGCAACCTGTACATCCGCATTATTTCGCCTCACGTTTTACGCCTGCCGCCTCACGTCGTTTACCTTCAAGCCGCTGTTCGGACGACAACACCTTGTCCAGAATACCGTTTACGAACTTCGCGGCTTCGTCATCGCCGAAATCTTTGGCGAGCTCGATCGCCTCATTCACTGTCACCTTGGCCGGGACGTCATTCAGCCACAGCAGCTCATAGGCGCCGATCCGTAAAATATTCCGGTCAACGATCTGCATGCGGGCGACAGTCCAATTCACGGCGTACCTACCGATCAGCTGATCCAGCTCTTTTTTCTTCTCCAATACCCCCGCGACCAGCCGCTCCGCAAAGGCTTTGGTCTCCTCATCAGCCTTCAGTGGTTTCCAAAACTCTTCCAACCAAAGTCCTGGTTTGCCATGGATGTCATACTGAAAGAGGATCTGCAATGCCCGCTCGCGAGCCTCATGGCGAGTCCCCATAACTAGACAACCGCCAGTCCGACCACACAGCCTGACGACAAGGATTCAGTCATCGCTTACCCCTGATTCGTGTCCCACTGCTCTGCCCACCGCGCGTTGGATTGCCTGATTTTGCCCCGAGCGTCCGCATCACCGTCGCCATGTCGATTGCCGACTTTGCCGCCTCGCCGCCTCGATTGAACGTGCCGGGATCGGCCCGCTCGATGGCTTGCGTCTCGGTATCCGTCGTCAGCACTCCAAAAATAAGCGGCACACCGGAGTCCAGCGCAGCCTGGCCGATCCCTCGGCTTGCCTCGGCGCTGATAAAATCGAAATGCGGCGTGTCCCCCCGAATCACCGCCCCCAAACAAATCACCCCATCGAGCCGGCCGGTCTTCGCCAACGTTCGCGCAACCAGCGGGATTTCGAACGCACCCGGTACCCGGACCACTTCGATGTCCGCATCCTTCACGCCTTGTTTGGCCAGACCGTCGAGACAAGAAGATAGCAGGCTGTCCGTCACCAGCTTGTTGAACGTCGCAACGACGATGCCAAACCTGAACCCAGCTGCGTTGCGCAGTTCCTTCCGAGGCTTCATCCCTACCTTCATACCTTTTTCAAAATATGGCCCATCTTATGTTTTTTGGTTCGGAGATATCGCACGTTCGCCGCGCGCGGCGCGATCTCGATCGGCACCCGCTCGACGACTTTCAATCCATAGCCTTCGATCCCGACGATCTTGCGCGGGTTATTCGTGATCAGCTGAATCTGGTGCAGCCCGAGACTCGCCAAAATCTGCGCGCCGACGCCATAGTCCCTCAGATCGGCCTTGAACCCGAGTTTCAAATTCGCCTCGACCGTATCGCTGCCTGTGTCCTGAAGCCCATAGGCCCTGATCTTGTTGAGCAACCCGATCCCGCGCCCTTCCTGATTGAGATAGAGCAGCACCCCCCGGTCGGCTTTTTGAATGACTTCCATCGCTGCGTGGAGCTGATCACGGCAATCGCAGCGGAGAGAGCCCAGCGCATCGGCGGTCAGACAGCCGGAATGCACACGCACCAGCGTCGGCTCGCCGGTATCCACCCGCCCCCGTACCAGCGCGATGTGGGTGATCCCGTCGATTTGGTTCTCGAACGCCACCGCTTCGAACTCACCGAACGTCGTCGGCAGCTTCGCGCTTGCCATCCGCCGGACAAAGGTCTCGCGGCGCATGCGGTGTTCAATCAGCGCCTTCACCGTTACCATCGTCAGCTTATGTACTCTGGCAAATTTCGCCAGCTCCGGCACACGCGCCATGGTGCCGTCCTCGTTCATGATCTCGCAAATCACTCCGGCTGGATACAATCCGGCCAGCCGAGCCAGATCGACAGAGCCTTCCGTCTGGCCGGCACGTTTCAGCACACCGCCATGCTGAGCCTTCAACGGGAAAATATGGCCGGGGCGCGCCAGATCGCTGGGTTTCGATTTTGGATCGATCGCGGCATGAATGGTGGTGGCGCGGTCGGCGGCAGAGATACCGGTCGTCACATCCTTGCGGGCATCGATCGACACCGTAAAGGCGGTCCCGAATGTCGCAGTATTCTCAACGGCCTGCTGAGGCAGTTGCAACTCCTCAACTCGCTCCGGCGTGAGGGCCAGACAAATCAGTCCACGCGCATGCTTGGCCATGAAATTGACGGCCTGCGGAGTCACTTTCTCTGCCGCGATGACGAGATCACCTTCATTCTCCCGGTCTTCGTCGTCGACCAGGATAATGAATTTGCCCTTCTTGATGTCCCGAATCGCGCTTTCGATACTGTCAAACGGCGTAGCCATCGCTGGATGAATGGAATGGTAAATGGATAACCGGTCGGTGTGATCGCAATCTACCATTGACCATTGGCCATTGTCACGGGCCGAGGTTCTGTTATAGTTTGCGATTCATATGGCAACTCGGAAAGATGATCCGGAAGACGAGATCCTTGAGCCGGAGGTCTTGGGGCCCTCGGACGAGGAGCTGAACGACGCACCTGCTGTGGAACTCAGCCCCGCGCCGGACCCCGTCCACAGCGCGCCAGCCGACACCACCGCCGTGGTGCCGGTCACGGCGCTGCAGCAGTATCTCGCCGAAATCCGCCGTTATCCCTACCTTTCCAAGGAAGAAGAGCTTCGGCTCTTCCAGGAATATCATGCGCACGGCAGCCGCGAAGCGGCGGTCAAACTCATCATGGCCAACTTGCGCGTGTCAGTCGCGATCGCATCGGAATATCTGCATACCGGCGCCGACCATATGGATTTGATTCAAGAGGGCAACGTCGGCCTGATGCAGGCGATCAAGAAATTCGATCCGGCCAAGAATGTCCGCTTCTACGCCTATGCAGCCTGGTGGTCGCGGGCCTATATTCTTCGGTACCTGCTCAATACCTTCCGGCTGGTCAAGATCGGGACAACCCAGGATCAGCGGAAGCTGTTCTATAACTTGAAAAAGGAAAAAGCCAAGCTCGAACGGGAAGGGTTCGCCCCCGATACGAAGCTGCTCGCAGACCGCTTGAACGTCCGTGAACGCGACGTGATCGAGATGGATGCGCGCCTGGGTAACTGGGAACTGTCGCTGGACCAACCGATCGGCGAGAACCAGGACGGCAGTCTACTCGATATTATCCCGTCACAACAGAAACCGGCGGACGAACAGCTTGCCGATCAGCAGTTACGCACACTCTTTCGTGCGAAACTCGCGGAGTTCATCAAAACCTTGGACGAACGGGACGAAGACATCCTCAGAAATCGTATCCTCTCTGAAGACCCGCTGACATTAGACGACCTGGGTGGCAAATATGGCATTACCAAAGAGCGAACTCGTCAGTTAGAGGCCCGCATCATCAAGCGGCTGCGCGACTACATTAAGAAGGACGTCAAAGATTTCGACCAGTTACGGACTTAGCCCCTTCACCCTATGCATCGTGCCTGTAGACACACCGAAAAATAGCTCTGGAATACCGAATTCTCAATGAGTTAAGATAGTTTGTTCGACAGAGTGGGAGGCAATAGAAAATCCTCTGCGTCACCCCTTGACTTGCGTCGAGCCAGGGCTATCTCTGGTTCCGAGTCGTGCAGGGCTTCTGCCTAATTCGAGCGCGTACACTACCAGCGCGATCGAGTACAAGCCCATCCCACATCGTTCACAATGACGAGTTAACTTTCATCAGGAGGAGGTTCTGTTATGAGCACAGCTGAGAAGGAAAAGAAGAACGTTGCCAAGGGGTTCCAACCGCTGGGCGAGCGGGTATTCGTCACCTATACCGAGGAACTGGAGCGGACCGCCGGCGGAATTTATGTGCCGGATTCGGCAAAAGAGAAGCCTCAGCGTGGTGTCGTGCAAGCGGTCGGCAAGAAGGTCGAAAACGTCAAGGTTGGCGACCATGTCTTGTTCGACAAATACTCAGGAAGCAAGCTCCGCATCGAAGACGAAGAGTGCTTGATCCTGAAGGAAGAAGACATTTTGGGCATTTTCACGGCATAAGACGCGCGACTGTCAAAAGTCGGCAAGTCCTAAGGTCGTCAAGTCTCAATTGACGTTAGGACTTTGAGACTTTATCAACGTTCAGACTAAAAACGGAGGAATCATATGGCTAAGCAACTCATGTACGGTGACACAGCGCGCGCGTCCATCCTGAGAGGGGTGAACCAGCTCGCAGACGCCGTGAAAGCAACGCTCGGTCCGAAGGGCCGGAATGCGATTCTCGACAAGAAGTTCGGCGCGCCGACGATTACCAAGGACGGCGTCACCGTCGCGAAGGAAATCGAGCTCAAGAATCCCTATGAGAATATGGGTGCCCAGTTGGTTCGTGAAGTCGCCAGCAAGACCAGCGACACGGCGGGCGACGGCACGACGACTGCAACCGTGCTGGCCCAAGCCATCTATCGCGAAGGCGTCAAGAACATCACCGCCGGCGCGAACCCGATGGAGATTCAGCGCGGCATCAACAAGGCCGTCGAAGTGGTGGTTGGTGAGCTGAAGAAGCTCAGCAAGCCCTGCCAGAACAAGACCGAGATCTCCCAGGTAGGCACGATCTCAGCCAACAACGACAAGACCATCGGCGACTTGATCGCGGAAGCGATGGAGAAGGTCGGCAAGGACGGCGTGATCACGGTGGAAGAGGCCAAGTCGATGACCACCTCGCTGGATGTCGTCGAAGGCATGCAGTTCGATCGCGGGTATATCTCCCCCTACTTCGTCACCAACGCCGAACGGATGGAGTGTTCCCTCGAAGAGCCGCTCATCCTGATCAACGAAAAGAAAATCAGCAGCATGAAGGATCTGCTCCCGCTCCTCGAGCAGGTGGCCAAGATGGGCAAGCCGCTCGTCATCCTCGCGGAAGAAGTCGAAGGCGAAGCCCTCGCAACGCTGGTCGTCAACAAGCTGCGCGGCACGCTGAATGTGGCGGCTGTGAAGGCTCCGGGGTTCGGCGATCGCCGGAAGGCCATGCTGGAAGATATCGCGATCCTCACCGGCGGCCAGGTGATCTCAGAAGACATCGGCATCAAGCTGGAGAACGTCAAGTTGACCGACCTCGGCCGCGCCAAGCGCATCACGATCGACAAGGACAACACGACGATCGTGGAAGGCTACGGCGATCCGAAGAAGATCGAAGGCCGCGTCAAGCAGATCAAGACCCAGGTCGAAGAAACGACCTCGGACTACGACCGCGAGAAGCTGCAAGAGAGACTCGCGAAGATCGTCGGCGGAGTGGCCGTCATCAACGTCGGCGCCGCGACCGAAACCGAAATGAAGGAAAAGAAAGCCCGCGTCGAGGACGCCCTCCACGCGACCAAGGCAGCCGTCGAAGAAGGCATCGTGCCCGGCGGTGGAACAGCCTACCTCCGTTGCATCACCGCCCTGGAAGGGGTCAAGCTGGTTCCCGAACAGCAGGTGGGTGTGAACATCATCCGCCGCGCCCTCGAAGAGCCGATCCGCCAGATCGCGGTCAACGCCGGGATGGAAGGTTCGGTCATCGTCGAGAAAGTGCGCAACGACAAAAACCCCAGCTCCGGCTACAACGCGGCGACGGAAGAGTATGTGGACATGATCAAGGCCGGTATCATCGACCCGACCAAGGTGTCGCGCTGCGCATTGCAGAACGCGGCCAGCGTCGCGGGCTTGATGCTCACCACCGAAGTGATGATCACCGAGATCCCCGAAGAGAAGAAGGAATCGGCCGGCGGCCCTGGCGGACACAGCCACGGCGGCGGCATGGAGGGGATGTACTAAGAAGCTGACGGCTGATAGCTAACAGCTCACAGCCATCTGATTCCAACGAAGGCCCCGGCGGTTTCCCGCCGGGGCCTTCGTGTTTCTCAGCTACTCGACCTGGATCAGCTTACCCTTTTGTCCCCATGGCCCGCAGAGTCGCTTTGAAGACCGGCGAGGTATCGGGCTCGTAGAAAAGCGACTGAAAGGCCCGGTGCACGGCCGCCGTATGAGTCGCATGGTCCGCCAGGAATTTCTTCACAGCAGCAGTCCGATCGCTGCCGTCGTAGCCCCCGCGGATGGCGCAGCGCTCCAACTCCTCCGTCTCATCCGGCAACGCATGGGTTTGCAGGTCATGGACCATCTGGAGCTTATGCTCCACATCGCGCAGAAAGAGATAGGCCGCCGTCAACTCGTCCCGCTCCCGGCCTGAGATCAGCTTGCGTGTCACAAATCGAAGCAGCGCCCCGAGCGTGCTCCGGTCGAGCAGCGCCGACGCCTGCTTCCCCGCCAACACCTGAACTGTCTGCACGAGAAACTCAATCTCCCTGATGCCGCCGATTCCGAGCTTCACATTGCGCCGCTCATGGCCGCGCTCGGCCATCTTGGCATCGATCATCTCTTTCACCGCCCGTACATTCTGCACAATCGCCAGCGCGCCGGCACCATCCATTTTGCCTGCGCCGAAAATGAACGGCTTCACCATGTTCAAGAACGCCCGACCCACCACCGTCGACCCTGCCACCGGCCAGGCCTTCAGGAGCGCCAACCGTTCCCACGCCATCCCTCTGGTCTCATAATACTTTTTATAATCCGCCAGCGAGCGGGCTAACTGCCCGACGGATCCTTCGGCCCGCAGCCGAAGATCCACACGAAACACGTACCCTTCTCTGGTCTGTTCGACCAGCGCCTTGGTCAGCTCGCGCGAGAGGATTTCAAAGTATTCCTCGTTGGAGATTCCGGCAACCGCAGGCTTTCCGGCTGAGACCCTGCGCGGGGCCCTTGTCTCTCCCTCATGGGATTCGTAGACGTAGATCAGATCGACATCGGAACTGTAGTTCAGCTCATGGCCACCAAGCTTCCCCATCCCCATGACGGCAAAACCGGTCTCGACCCACTTCCCCTGCCGATTCTTGTGCATTGGAACGCCGTAGAGCGCACGCAAGTCCGCATCCACCACGTGATACGCGGCGTGAATCAAGACACCGGCCAAATCGGAGAGGGAGGCCATAGTCTCCGGCACATCGGCCATATGCAGCAAATCGCGCACACCGATCCGCAACATCTCCCGCCGCCGCACCCGGCGCAACACATCCAGCTTCAACTCCTTCACCGTCAACCTGGCCAGTTGCTTTTGCAATGACTGTTCGATGTCGGCACGGGTTGCCGGCTTTGAGAGCACCGATTCCTCAGCCAGCCAATAGACCAGCATGGGATCGCGAACGATCGAGAACGCCAGCGAATCGCTGTTGCCAAAAATCGTCGCGAGGACCTCTATCATGCGCGGCCAACTGCGCAGATAGTCCAGAAAGGATGAGCGGGTCACGCTTGAGAACAGCCGCTCCCAGTGATTGAGCGCTTGATCGGGGTCGGCCGTCCGCGCGACAGCCTCTAACAACTGCGGGAGGATCTCGACCAACTGATGCCGCTCATGCGGTTCCCCGGCCATCATGCCAAGATTGCGGTCGGCCTGTTCGATATTCCTTAATCCATAGGCCGATAAAATGGCTCGGATCTGCTCGAGCTTCCGCTCTTCAGCCAGCAAGATAGGAGTCGGATCTGGCCCGGTTGGTGCCCTCGGTAAACCCGGCACCAGTTTCCCAGGCGGTGATCCTGACTTACCGACTTTCTCAGGCTTTCGCCTCACGTTTTACGCCTCACATTTCACGTTCTTCGCCATCTCCGTCTGGCGCGGCATTATACTGGCGCGCCCCCTCTCACACAATGAACGGCATTGCGGTATACTGCCTGCACAATGGACAACCGTGAACAGACGCTCCGGACCGTCACATCTCAGTGCCAGGACGTCCCGTCCGACATTTTGCACGACTTTATCAGCCGAATGGATCAGGAATATTTCCGGCGAGTCAATCCAACCGCCATTGCAAGGCACATTCATCTGGCAGCTCAACTGACGCCGGACCATCTCTGCGAACTCTCGATCACCGAACAACAGGACGGCCGCGTCGATGTGACCATCGTCGCCTATGACTATTTTGCCGAGTTCGCCACCATCTGCGGCCTCCTGTCCGCCTTCGGATTGAACATCGAAGAAGGCCAAATCTATACGTTCGCCGAAGCCGTATCGGCCAAACCAGCTAAAGCCTCCTACAACGAAAGCCCGCGCCGGCGTCCACAGCGGCGGCCCGGATTGAGCAGCAAGAAAATCGTCGACATCTTTCGCGTCCAACCGGTTCACGGGGCCTCGTTCGGGCCGGCTGAGCAGGACCGGCTCGCGCAGGAGCTGCGCTCCGTCATCGGCCAGCTCGACACGAACCAGTTCGAAGAAGCCCGCCATGCGGTCAATCGCCGGCTGGTCGAACAACTCGGCCGGCGCCGCGGGTCCTTCAGCGGCCTGCTCCACCCTGTCCAAATCACCTTCGACAACAGCCAGTCTCCAACAGACACGATTATGGATATCCGATCGGACGATACCCCCGCGTTTCTTTACGCCTTCGCCAACGCGCTCGCGATGCGCAATGTCTATATCTCCAAAGCGCAAATCGACATCGAGGATGCCAAACTGCACGACCGCTTCTTTGTCCGCAATCGCTACGGGCAGAAGCTGACCGATCCGACCGATCAGCAACAGTTGCGCTTGACGGCCGTGCTTATCAAACAGTTCACCCATGCGCTGACCTGGGCGCCGGACCCGACCAAGGCCCTCGAAGCCTTCGACCAGTTCCTCGACCTCATCGTGCAAGAAACGAAAGGCAAGGCCCAGCAGCAGGCCCTTGCGCTGCTCAGCGACAAAAAAACGTTTCCGCTCCTGGCCCGCTTACTCGGCACCAGCGACTTTCTCTGGGAAGACTTTCTGCGCCGGCAACATACGAACCTTCTACCGCTCCTACAGGACTATC
Source organism: Nitrospira sp. (assembly GCA_022843785.1). Classification (GTDB taxonomy): domain Bacteria; phylum Nitrospirota; class Nitrospiria; order Nitrospirales; family Nitrospiraceae; genus Nitrospira_D. The sequence continues at coordinate 147,733 of JALHMZ010000008.1, read as the reverse complement.
GTGACGCCCCGCTGGCCAAGCCTCGCGCATCCCTCCGCAGGGAAATCGATCGGTTCGTGGGCCAAGCCAAAACCGCCGACGCGCGTAAGACGGCCTTGAACACGTTTAAAGACCGCGAGCTGTTTCGTATCGACATGAAGCACATCGTCGAGCCGGGTGTCGCACTGGCCGACTTTTCCGGCGCGCTCACCCAGCTGGCTGAAGTGATCGTGGACCGGAGCTTGAAGGACTGCCAGGCCAAATTAAACAAGCTCTACGGCCCTCCCCGTTTGGCCAATAAGAAACCCTGTCCCTTCACGATTCTTGGATTGGGAAAATTCGGCGGCCGTGAACTAGGCTATGCCTCCGATATCGAAGTCCTGTTCGTCTACGGCGACGCAGGACGTACCGGCGGCAAACAGGCCATCGACAACAGCGAATACTTCGAACGCCTGGGGCAGGAGCTGCTGCAGTGGATCGAGTCCAGGCAGGAGGGAATTTTCCATCTCGACGTGCGCCTCCGCCCCCACGGCGGCAAAGGCTCCCTGACGAATCCATTCGACGAAATCACCGGGTATTACAGTGACACAGGCCTCGCCGCCCCGTTCGAGCGGCAATCCCTGATCAAACTGCGGCATGTGGCGGGCGATGCAGCCCTGGGCAAACGAGTCGAGGCTCACCGTGACGCCTATGTCTACAGCGATACCCGGTGGGACATCGCCGTCGCCCTGGACCTGCGCCGGCAGCAACTGAAGCAACTGGTAGAGCATAGTACGGTCAACCTCAAGTACAGTCCGGGCGGGATCGTCGATATCGAATATGCCGTGCAATACCTTCAAATCATGCATGGCCATAGGCTCCCCGTGTTACACACACCCAACACGATGCAGGCACTCGCCGGGCTCGTCGAATGCGGCATTGTCACGAGACCGGATGGCGAGAATTTACGCAAGGCGTATTTCTTCATCCGGATGCTCATCGACGGCCTTCGGATGGTCCGGGGCAACGCCAAAGACCGCGTTCTTCCCCCGGCTGATTCAGATGAGTTTATCTTCCTGGCGCGGCGGGTGGGCTATACGACGGATGATTGGCAAGCCGGAGCCAGACATCTCCAGACAGATATCACGCAACACATGACGCTGACCAAGGCCTTTTTTGAACGAATGTTCGGCGCGCTGTAAACGGACAGATTGACTCGCGCCATTTTGAAAATTAGAATGTACCGGTATGCTCTACCGGTGAACGACGGGTCAACAAGCACAAGGACACCCGGCAGAGCAGGACAGGCCGTCGTGTCCGTTCAGGAAGTTCAAACTAGGGAGGTTGCAATGCAGCAGATGGGACGTATCGGGTTGATGGGATTGGGAATCGTATTGGCCGGCTGTCTGAGCGGAGGGCTGGCCCTGGCAGGAGATAAGCCGGCGGCAGCGCCGGTTGAGGACGGATCGAAGCTGGTGATTACGTCCCCCAAGGACGGGGCCAAAGTCAGCGACACCTTCGAGATCAAGTATGACTTGACCAAGGGCACGCAGGCGACGCATGTCCATGCCTATGTGGACGGCGAATATCAGAAGGGGTTTTCCGGAACGATCAAGAGCCTGAGCAAGGGAACGCATAAGGTCTCCCTGAACGGCGCCACCAAGGACCACGATCCCGTCGTGGCTTCTCATACGATCACCGTCGAAGTGGAATAACTCCCACTCCAGCATCTTCAAGCCCCAGGCCGCTCGTAAGAGCGGTCTGGAGCTTCTTTTTTCTAGGCGAGCTGAACAGTCTCGGTCTCCACCCACGCCTCTCCCCTGAGCCGAATACAACGTTTATTCGGCTCATCATTTCTATCATTGCGAGCCGAATAGGTATATGATTCGGCTCATGCCGTACAACTGGCAACAAGAAGATTGGCCTACATTCCGATACGACCTATCCGGCGCTGAAGACGCCCTCTTTGCGATTGCCGAGAGGGCCGGTCGCGCAAGCGGACTCCTCATAGGTCTGACTGCAGACGCCCAGACGGACGCCACCGTCGAAATGATGGTGATCGAGGCGATCAAAACCTCCGCGATTGAAGGGGAACTGCTGAACCGCAAAGATGTCATGTCCTCGATCCGGAACAACCTGGGTCTGGACGGGGATCCTGCGGGAAAGGATAAGAGAGCAGAAGGCGCTGCTGCCCTGATGATTGCAGTCCGCAACAACTTTTCGGCTCCGCTATCGGAGGACACTCTCTTTCAATGGCACCGCCTGATCATGCAGGGCCACCGGCATATTGCAGCCGGCCAATGGCGGACACATGCGGAGCCGATGCAGGTCGTATCCGGGCCAATCGGACATGAACAGATACACTTCGAAGCACCTCCGTCTTCACAGGTGCCGGAAGATATGCAGCGATTCATTCAGTGGTTCAACGACACCACCCCCGGCGGCAAACACGAGATTCGGAAAGCGCCGGTCCGCTCGGCTGTCGCCCATTTGTATTTTGAATCGATCCACCCCTTCGAAGACGGCAATGGCCGTATCGGCAGAGCGTTGTCCGAAAAGACCCTCTCACAGGGACTTGGACGGCCTGTCTTGTTGAGCCTGTCCAGAGCCATTGAGGCCAAGCGGAAGGAGTACTACGACGCGCTGACAGAAGGCCAGCAATCGAACAACATCACCCCATGGGTGGCCTGGTTTGTTCACACGGTCCTGGAGGCACAGATCCAGGCCGAAGAACAGATCGAGTTTACGCTGAAGAAAACGAGACTGTTTGACCGGTGGAGCAATCAGCTCAATGACCGCCAGCTACAAGTTCTTCGCCGCATACTAGACGAAGGCCCGGACGGCTTCGAAGGCGGCATGAGCGCCAAGAAATACATGGCTATCACCGGATCCTCGAAGGCCACGGCCACACGCGATCTGCAGGATCTCGCCGAGAAGGGGATCTTCGTCCCCACCAGCGGCGGCCGGAGCACGCATTACCAGATCAATCTGTAGAGTACGTCATCATCCTAGCCATCGGATCAGCCTTAGAACGCCCACCAGATTCTTGCATTGCCTCACACCATTGACACTGTTCGCTTAGAAACGTAGCCTATCTCAATATTCGCAATCATTTAGTCCCAATCACTCCTCACTAAAACTACGCTGGTCTTGCAACCATGGCAGATGAACATATTCTTGCTGTTCTGGAGCAGGGAGTAGCTGCCTGGAACCTATGGAAAAAGGATCACGGAAACAAGCGCCTTGACCTCACAGGGGTCAATCTTGAAAAACACAAACTAAAAGGAATTGATTTCCAGCATGCCAACCTGGATGGAGCAAATCTCTGTGGTGCAAGCCTCAGCCACGCGAACCTCTCCTTCGCAACAGTAACGTCAGCGAAATGCTTCGGTACAAATTTCCCTCGCGCCATACTTCAGGGGTGCATCTTAGATGGAGCCAGGCTGAAGGGCGCTAATTTCGAAGGTGCCAATCTAGAAAATGCCAGGCTACAAAATGTCGAGCTAGTCGGAGCAAATCTGAGCTATGCGAATCTGCGAGGTTCGGATCTTCGATCTGCTGATCTACGAGGGGCATATCTAAGAAAAACGGATCTGACCGAAGCAACACTCAGTGGCGCGAATCTTAAGAGAGCTGTTTTGCTGCGAGCCAAATGCAACAAAACATCCTTCAAAGGCTGTCAGGTATATGGGATTTCAGCATGGGGGCTAGACCTCAGCATGGCCGACCAAAGCGAATTACTAATCACACCGTCCGATGAACCAGCCATCACATTGGACAATTTGGAATTGGCCCAGTTTATTTACCTTCTCCTCAATAGCACGAAGATTCGGGCCGTCATTGATGGGATAACTTCGAAGGTTGTATTGGTCTTAGGTCGCTTCACAACGGACAGAAGGAAAGTACTGGAAATCATACGAAGAACGCTTAGATCTCTTGATTACGTGCCCATCGTATGCGACTTCGATAAGCCTGCGACCCGTGACATTACAGAAACCATCTCGACTCTGGCGCATATGGCGAGATTTGTCCTCGCCGATATCACTGAGGCAAAGAGTGTCCCTCAGGAGCTTGGCCGGATTGTTCCAAATCTTCCAAGCGTACCTGTTCAACCTGTGATACTTGAATCTGAGGTTGAATATGGAATGTTTGAGCATTTCAAACGATTTCCATGAGTTCTCCCTATCGCCAGATACCACAATTCAGACGACTCGATAGCTAGACTAGTCTTAGGACTTGTAGCTTCCGCGGAAGAAAAGGCAAAAGAATTGCGCGCACCAAAATACTAGGAAAAGAATGGGGTCAGGAACCATTCTTCCCTCCCCTCCGTCACGCTGCTCGGGAAGCCGCCTTCTCTAACAACTCGTGAATCAACGTCTGGTACCCCTTGCCTTGCTTCGCCGCCATGCTGCGCAAGGCCGTTAAGAGGCGCGGGGACAGACGAATAGCGATGAGCTGCTTGGCAATGCCGGTGGCAGGCCTGCCGACTCGCCGCATGCGCGTAAGCTGCTGATCGGACAATTCCGGCATGTCTGAGAAGTCAATCTGTGAATCGGGAATATGCCGTACGCTCTTTCCGACTCGCTTGCCGGGCGCCGATAATGCGGATGATTTCTTTTTCATCGCTCTGTCTCCTCACCGTATACACCACGAACAGGATGCGGCCCGCGATTGAACGGGCGATCCGAATGCGACGCCGTTCCAGTTGTGAATGGAGCTCGTCGACGCCATCCATTCCATTGGGATCACCCAACGCCGTGGCCGCTTCCTCAAACGAAATCTTGTGCTTCCCAGAATTGGCCAGGGCTTTGCGAACATCCCACTCAAACACGCAACTGTATATACACTAATGAACTCCGCCGCCGCAACCAATCCCTTGGAGCCACAAGCCACCATTAGCAACCGCTTTCCAATGGCAACTGGCATTCAACGGAGAACTGTCTCTGATCGACCAAGACCGTCAGGATGGGAGAGAACAAGCAAAAGGGGTTGGGAAGCGCTTCTCAGTACCCCTGCCGTTACAATCTACCGATCAGAATCTCAAAATTGAAGGTCGGGTGTTTGCGACGGGCACAGATCACATTTCAGAGCATCGAGCGCTGACGTCACACTCTGCCATTGCAACACCCTAGTAACAAGACCACCGCTTAGTAGGTAATGTGCCCAGTCGCTACTGGGCCTCATGCCCACTAGGCATTAGGTCTCATGCCCAGTTGCTAGTTAGGCCTCCTCAGGTAGTATTATACCGTCAGTTTACATCTATGCCTGTCATGCATTTGGTAGAGCGCAGACCAGGGAGGGCCCTCATGATGACGCCCAATGTCCGGTTCGGCCGGCATGCTTTGGAGGCCATGACGGTTGTATTCGTTTTCGGTGCTCTCTCGGTCATCTGGCCTAGTATCATTGCCCTCAGCATCGGTATCTTCCTGCTGCTTCAGTCTTTTCTCGGGGCAGAGCAAACGATTGCAATACTGTCGTGGACCGAAGTCAGTCATTTACCCGTTGTCTTTTCCTCTTTTCGGCGATTCGAATCTCCGGCTATTCTTTCCTGACGAGTCTGAGCGGCGCTACAGAAACTCCCCACATCACGCTGATCAAGAAGCTTCCTTTCCTCGCAACTCGTGACTGAATGTCTGGGGCCCCTTACCCTGCTTCGCTGCCATTGTGCAGAAGACTGCCCCAATAGAGAGCTGACCCGCCAGGAAGCAGCCCACAGGACCCCCGCCGCATACCTCTGCTTCTCTAATCGAGGTTAACAGAAGTTTTACGCGGCACTCATGATCCTGCAATGCACGCGCAGTACCATGTCCATCGATATATCGAATGGGATCTCACACAGAAGGAGCAGAGAGATCGCGTATGAACATCGCCTCAGGTTACATAGAGTCGAAGATCCTACTCATCGTTCACGAGCGAGGGTCCATCTTGCTGGACAAAATTCTGCCCTGCCTCCCGGAATCGACCTGGAACCAGGTGTTTACGAGTGTGGATGCATTGAGCCGACAGGGAGCGATCTGTTTGCGACGCCGAGGGTTTGACTACGAATTATGGGCGCCCGCTTCGTCTGCCGCCGGCCCGGTCAAGAGCACGATGCTTCCCCCAACGGCACGATACGACCTCTTTCCACATGCCGCCTAGAAGGCGACTCCCATCACAACCGTTACTGCCCCTTCTCCTCGTCCAATATCCAACCTACGCACCAAACACTCATAGCCTGAGCGCTTCCCTGGCGGCTTCAATCGGCATCTCCCGCCAGGAACCGGGCTGAAGATCTTCCAGTTTGAATGGACCAAATTGGATGCGCCTGAGCCTGGTCACTTCATGGCCCAGTGTCAGGAACAACCTGCGGATCTCACGATTCTTTCCCTGGACCAACACCACTTCCAGATGCGACTCACGGCCTGAACTCTTTTGAATCTTCACACTATGGCATTGGAGGCGTTCACCGGCATCGACAACTCCAACCATGGCTTCTTTCGCTTGGGCTTCAGTGAATTCGCCTCGCACGGACACTAGGTACGTCCGCATCACCTTATTGGCCGGATCGGTCAGATAGTTCGACAAGGTGGAATCATTGGTCAGCAGCAGGAGCCCGCTGGTCGCCTGATCCAGCCGCCCGACGGCATGCAGATAGCCCAAATCCTCCGGCAACACATCGAAGATGGTCTTCCGTGCCTGGTCATCGCTATGAGTCGTGATGACCCCTTTGGGCTTGTGAAAGAGGATCCATCGCTTGAGTGAATCGTGAATCGGGTTATCGTCGACCGAGATGGAGTCCTTCGGCCACAAGACCCAGGTCGCTGGGTCGCACACCACCCGTCCATTGATCCGCACACGCCCGGCGCGGACCCACTCCTGGCTTGTGCTACGTGAAGCAATGCCCAGCTTCGAAAGCAATCGATCGACCGTATACCGTTTTGCAGAAAAAGCGGGGTTCGATGTCATTGTGAACACCTTTCAGCGGTCACGTCTGATCACAGATCGCTATTGAATAGAACGAGTCATGCTCACACTAACCCGCATTATTCATGAACGCTTCTGCTGCAATCGCGGATTCGCTGCTGCGACGAGCCTTCGGCAGGCAGGCTCGCCCCTCGCAACCTCGACATACTGTTTCAAGTATGCCTCGGTTCCTCAGGGCTCCGCGTGCCTGTCTCGCCACGCGACTGCACGATTTCGCGACGAAACGTCATGAATAATGCGGGCTGAGAGATCCACTGACAGCCCTCACTATAGCGTTATTTGAGACGGGCGTCGCGCCTGAAAACAGAGGGGCCGCACGCATGACGATCACACGTGCGGCCCATATTCTATGCAGCTGCGCAATCTGTTGCCTTGACTCCCTCACCCTCTCGCTTATACCTTCTCTCATCGACGATTCACCCGTTACTCGAAGGAGCACCGATGGCCACGTTGTTGACGCCCCTCCAAGCCGGGGACACCCTCTTACCCAATCGCATCGTCATGGCTCCCCTCACCCGTGTGCGGGCCGGAGCTTCTCACATCCCTAACGACATGATGGTGGAGTATTACTCTCAACGTGCCTCGAGCGGGCTCATCATGACGGAATGCACCATGGTCGATGCCCACGCCTGCGCCTTCATGGGCGAAGGCGGCATTTACAGCCCTGCACACGTGGCCGGATGGCAACGAGTCACAGACGCTGTGCATGCCAAGGGCGGCCGCATCTTCATGCAGATCTGGCACCCCGGCCGTGCTGCGCACTCGTTATTGAATGACGGCGACCAGCCAGTCTCCAGTAGCGCCGTGGCGATTCGTCATAGCGTGACTTCTACCCCGAAAGGGGCCAAACCCTACGAAGTCCCGCGGGCGCTCGGCACCGAAGAAGTCCCTCGGTATGTGGAGATGTTCCGGCTCGCCGCGCAGAACGCCCAACGTGCCGGCTTTGACGGGGTGCAAATTCACGGGGCCCATGGCTATTTGATCGATAACTTTTTGCGCGACGGCGTCAACGGGCGCACGGATGTCTATGGCGGGTCCATCGAAAACCGTGCTCGGTTTTTGCTGGAGGTGACTGATGCTGCCGTCAGCGTGTGGGGCGCAGGACGCGTCGCAGTGCGAATCTCGCCCCTGGTCCCGTTCAATGACATGGTCGATAGTCAACCAACCGCGTTGGTGACCTATGTGGCGAATGAATTGAGCAGGCGAGGGATTGCGTTCCTTGAAATACGGCACGAGAACCATGCCTTACCCGAGGAGCAAGCCATCCTGGCAGTCGCTCGCCGGAATTTCCAGGGTGTGTTGATGAGCAACGGAAGCTATACACGTGAGAGCGGTGAGTCCACGGTGGCTTGCGGAGCGGCTGATGCGATTGTGTACGGGCGTCCGTACATCGCCAACCCAGATTTGGTCGACCGTTTCGTGAAACAAGTCCCGCTCAACGAGGTCAACTACGAGCGCCTGTATGGAGGCGGACCCGACGGCTACAGCGACTATCCCGCTCTGACTGCAAATTGATTCCCGACAGAACCGTCGCTGACGTCCGTATCACGAGGCCCCTCTGTGCTTCCCTGCTGCGCCCTGCCTTGTATTCCCCACCCCCTACGTTTCACTTTTCGCACTTCACGCAGCCTGAGCACTGCACAGTTGTTCGATTTGCTGCTGAACCCCGGGATGCATCTTGGTGAAGGCAAGGCCGAACTCTTCACGGCTGATCCAGCGCACGGTTGCTCCATCAATAACAAAGGGAGATCCTGCCCCCTTTGGGAAAATACGGCACTTCAAGTCTGCTCCAATAGGAACAGCCACCGTACTCGTCATGCGGCAACCCCATGGAGAGAGATCACGCAGTTCTCCCTCGCCTCCCACAGTTCGACCGTCCGCTGAAAACTGGCTTCGCAAACGTACCGGCACACGGGCATGCCGACGTGTGTTGACCATGCGATCCCGTCCAGCGGACTGATTCCGTCGCTTGGCCATTGCGATCGAATAGGGGTCCTGGCCGGTCCTATCCGGAGAAGCGGAATTCGCCTTCTGGAACCAGCGATGCCCTTTAAGTGTTTCCGCCTGCCGGCCTAACCATTCTCCCGTCTGTTCCAGCAAGGCCAGAACGGTTGGCGTCAATGTTCGCGCCTCGTCCATCCAGGACTGCCACGACGTTTCAGACTCTGAACATGTCCGTCGCCCGCTGTCGCACAGTCGTTTGATCTTTTGTGTCACATCACGGAACTCAGGATCCTCGTTTCTCAACTTGCCATACGCCTCAAGACTTTCCGCATATCGGCCTAACGATTCCAGCGTCTGACCGATGTGATAGAGAATGTGCCGTCGTTCTTCGGATGACAATGAGGGCGAGGCAAATGCCTTCCGGAATGCCACAACCGCTTCCTCCTCGTTGCCATCGGCCTTCAAACACAAGGCTATATGCACATGCGCTCTCCCGGCATACTCTGGATTCAGGGCAGCTGTTTTAAAATTTTCTATCGCCTCATGACACATGCCTATCCGCTTGAGCACCAACCCTCGTTCATAGCATTCGACTGAGGACTTTTGTTGATCCATGCCAATTCCTCCGCATGTTGCGTCCGCATATTGTCACAGGCAGCCAAGGTAGCCTGTTGAGCAAAAATGAGGCCCTACAGAGCCAATTAACTCTCTCGTAATTTCAAGCACTTACCATCATTCCCATGTAGAAAGAGAAGGCTACCCCCAACAGAATGGTCCGTATGGTACAGGCCACCTCTAACCTTGCATGAAAATAGGGGCGGACGGCACTACACTGTGTGGGGAATAGGTACTATACGTGTCTGCGGAGAACAGACCGCCAGATACCACCATGCTGTGGCTAGGGGCAGGCGGAACTGACATCACCTATGGACTTGAATCGAAAATCCGATATCCGGAAAAGGAGGGGCAATACTCGACGGTCGCGATCTTCTCAACAACCGGCACAGCAAAGATCATTTGGCTGTGCCGGTCCGCTCTCTTCTTAGCTAGACATCGTAATAGAGGAAAAACTCGTAGGGATGCGGGCGAAGCCGCATCGGATCGATCTCTTTATTTCTCTTGTAGCCGATCCAGGCTTCGATCAAATCCTCTGTAAAGACCTCTCCCTTAAGGAGAAACTGATGGTCTTTTTCCAGACTGTCGATCGCTTCATTGAGACTCCCGGGCATCGTTCTGATGTTGGCCGCCTCTTTGGGGTCAAGATCGTAGAGATCTTTTTCTGCAGGTTCGCCCGGATTAATCTTATTCTGAATCCCGTCGAGGCCGGCCATGAGCATCGCGGCAAACGCCAAATAGGGATTGCAGGCAGGATCGGGAAACCGTACTTCAATCCGTTTGGCCTTCGGGCTGGGCGAATACATCGGGATACGGATCCCCGCCGACCGATTTCGGCTGGAATAGGCGAGCAGCACCGGCGCTTCGAATCCCGGCGTGATCCGCTTGTATGAATTGGTCGTCGGATTGGTAAAGGCCGCCAGCGCCGGCGCATGCTTGAGAATCCCACCGATGTAATGCAAACACATCTGTGACACACCCGCATAATCCTTACCGGCGAATAGGGGCTTCCCTTCTTTCCAGATACTCTGATGGGTGTGCATGCCGGAGCCGGCGTCGCCGAAAATTGGCTTCGGCATGAACGTCGCGGTTTTGCCATGCCGGCGGGCCACATTCTTGACGATGTATTTGTACATCATCATCTTGTCCGCCGTCTTCACCAGCGAATCGAACCGGATATCGATCTCAGCCTGGCCGGCCGATGCCGTTTCGTGATGATGTTTCTCAACAACGATACCGACTTTTTCCATCTCGAGGACCATTTCGCTGCGGATGTCCTGTTGCGTATCCGCGGGAGCCACAGGGAAGTAGCCTTGCTTGTGGCGGAGCTTGCCGCCCAAATTAAATCCCTCCTGCCCCATGTTCCATGCGCCTTCCTCGGAATCGAGAAAGTAGTACCCGCTGTTGCTGGTCTGATCGTAGCGGGCATGGTCGAAGATAAAGAATTCGGCTTCAGGCCCCCAAAAAGATGCATCACCGATCTTCGTGCTTTGAAGATACTTCTCTGCCTTCTGGGCAATAAACCTTGGGTCACGCTCATAATTCTCGCGTGAGATAGGGTCCACCACATTGCCGGTAAGGCTGAGCGTCGGCACTGCCGTGAAGGGATCCAGACAGGCCGTCGCGGGATCGGGGACCATCAACAGATCACTGTTGTTGATCGCCTTCCAGCCACGAATGGAGGACCCGTCGAGGCCGGAGCCGTCCTTGAACAGATCTTCCGTCAGTTCGCTTACAGGGATGCTCATGTGCTGCCACACTCCCGGCAGATCCACGAACTTCAGGTCCACCATCTGGACCCTGTGCTTCTTGGCAAACTCCAACACTTCTCGCACGTTCATCCCCTCCTCCTTTCAGAGCTGATCCGCAATGACCGGCCCGTCTTTCGACCCATGCTGCCTTTGGCTGAAATCATGTTCTACCTGCTATCTGACCCGGCTCCCATCTCAACTCCCAATCCACGCGATACTGCATTATGGACGGTTCGTTCTCGATTCCAACACGACAGGATGCTGTTGGAGTTCCAATCCTCGTCACAATGCCGTTTCTCCGGTTTCTCCTGTTCGGATTCGCACCACCGCACTCAGGTCTCGCACGAAAATCTTCCCGTCGCCGATGCTGCCGGTTTTGGCCGCCCGCGTGATCGCCTCGATCACGCGTGGCACCAGTGCGTCCGTCACAGCCACCTCAATTTTGACTTTTGGCACAAACTCAATCGTGTACTCCTGTCCACGATACGTTTCTTTATGGCCTTTCTGACGGCCGAAGCCTTTGACTTCAGACACAGTCATGCCCAACACACCTATTTCCAGCAGCGCATCCTTCACTTCATCCAGCTTGAAGGGCTTGATGACGGCTTCCACCAGTTTCATCGCTTCGCCTCCTTGCCTAGAAGTCTGCACACTGCTTCAGCATCGTCTAGCGCCTTACCCGGGAAAATAACGCGGGACTCCTGCGATTACAGGTTCTACCGCCGACAGCCCTCATGCCCGAACTGAGCACCGCCACGAAGAAGCCGATCTCGTGTCCTGGGCATCGAAGAAGGCATCATAGCCCAATCCTCTCATTCGGCACAACGCTGAAAAGCGCAAACCTCCTGCAATTTGGCCAAAACCGATTACGAGAGCTGAGCCAGGCAGGCAAGAATGACACGAAGTCCGGCGAGCGATCGGCCCAATGAGTTACGAATTGCGATACCCGTTGGTGATGGGCATTCGACAATCCTTGCCGAACGCCCGATGTGTGACCTTGATGCCGATAGGCGCTTGGCGACGTTTGAACTCACTGCCATCCACCATGGCCACCACTCGCGCTACTGTGGCACGGTCGAATCCTGCATCAACGATTTCTTCGATCGAACGGTTCTCTTCCACGTAGAATCGAAGAATGGGGTCAAGAACGGCATAGGCCGGCAAGGAATCTTCGTCCTTCTGATTGGGTCTCAGTTCGGCGCTAGGGGGCCGATCTAAAATCCGTTTCGGAATGACATGAGTACGGCCCCGAAGATTCCGAAGCCGGGATAACTCATACACCATGGTTTTCGGTACGTCCTTGATCACCGCAAAACCGCCGGCCATATCACCATACAACGTGGCATAGCCGACACTCATTTCGCTCTTATTGCCGGTCGTCAACACCAGGTGACCGAACTTGTTCGAATACGCCATCAAAATATTCCCGCGAATGCGGGCCTGCAGATTTTCCTCCGTCGTATCGACCGCCTTCCCATGAAAGCTCGGGGCCAGAGCAGACCGGTAGGATTCAAACGTCGGTGTAATCGGGATAGTCCGATACTCGATGCCGATCCGATGGCTGAGCTCCTCTACATCTTCCGCGCTCTCAGCTGATGTATACGGCGACGGCATGAATATTCCCAGCACATTATCAGGACCCAGCGCATCAACCGCCACGACCGCTGTCAGCGCACTGTCGATTCCTCCACTCAGTCCGATCACGACCTTGCGAAATCCATTCTTCCGCATATAATCCTGCACACCCAGTACCAGTGCGCAATAGACGGCATCGGAATCCCCAAGTAACGCCTCCAGAGACGGCACCATGTGCGAGCGTTTTGCTGAACGCGTAGGAAGTTTAATCGTCACTCGTTCGACGGCAGCTGCCATGGCAGCCGTGAAGCGTTTTCTCCGCCCCTGCACCATCCGAGTTCGCACAACCGCGTCCACCGAAAGATCTGTGAGGATTAAATCCTCTGCAAATGCCTTCCCCCGGGCGATCACCTCACCCGTTTGATTGACGATCATGCTGTTGCCGTCAAACACCAATTCATCCTGTCCCCCGACCATGTTGGTATATGTCAGAATGATTCCGTTTTCCCTGGCCCTGGTTGCCAGCACCTGCTCGCGCGCACGGCTCTTCCCAATATGGAACGGCGACGCATTGATATTCACGATCACTTCCGCCCCCGCTGCCGCCTGCATGGAAGTGGGCCCGTCCGGCGACCAGATGTCCTCACAAATGCTGACAGCGACTGCCACACCACGTAGCGTCATCAGTACCATGTGGCGGCCGGGATGGAAATACCGGCTTTCGTCAAAGACGCCGTAGTTCGGGAGGATCCATTTGCTGTATCGGGCGATGACCCGCCGGCCTGCGACAACCGCCGCCGCATTAAATAGTTCGTGCCCGCCTACGGTGGCGGTACAGGCTGCCTGTGACTTTCCTCTGCCCGCACAACCTTGGCCGACATACCCGATCACAGCCACAAGCCCCGTACACTCTTTCGCGATCTCGTCGAGCGCCCGCCGGTTGTCCGACGCAAACCGCGGTTTCAAAAGCAAATCTTCAGGAGGGTAGCCGGTCACCGTCAATTCCGGAAACACCACCAGATCGGCGCCGGCCTTCCGCGCCTCCTTGATCCACGCTTTGACGAGCCGCATATTGCCGGAAATATCACCGACCGTCGGGTCAATCTGTGCCATGGCAATCCGAAGTATGCGCATCAGGCAGACACCTACCGTCTCTGTTAGACCGTCTTCTTGCGGGAGAGGCTCTTGCCGGAAGTGAGCTTAGGCAGCGTTTGATGCCATTGGGAAAAAGTCGGTTCATTGATCGGCATCATCCGAACATGTCCGATCCGTTCCGGCCACACACCGACAACCTGGCCTCCGGACACTTTCTTGTCATGAAGCATCGCCTTCCAGATTTTGGCCGCCGTCCACTGCGGCATGCGATCGGGCAGGCCGGCGGCCTGGACAATGGCTTGAATACGTTGCACGACATTGCGATCACAGGCCTCGAGAAAACATGCAACGTCAGCTTCTTGAACCAACCCAATCCCGACAGCCTCACCATGAATAAGCGATTCGTATCGACCCAGCGTTTCAAGCGCATGTCCAATCGTATGCCCATAATTGAGGATGCGCCGCCGGTCAGACTCCCGCTCATCCGCGGCGACCACTTGCGCTTTGATTTCGCAAGACCGCTTCACTGCCGCTGCGACAATATCTGGTTTGCGTTTCAGCAAACCGGGCATCTCCCGCTCAAGGTACGAAAAAAACCCCTCATCCGCGATAATGCCATACTTGATGACCTCCGCCAGCCCGGCAATCCATTCGCGCATCGGCAAAGTCCGAAGCGTCAGCGGATCAATCCATACTTCCTTGGGTTGATAGAACGCTCCGATCAGATTCTTGCCCAGCCGATGATCGACTCCTGTCTTTCCCCCGACGCTCGAATCAGACTGGGCAATGAGGGTGGTTGGAATCTGAATGAACGGGATGCCGCGCTGATAGATCGCCGCCGCAAATCCTGCTAAATCGCCGACCACACCTCCGCCAAGTGCAAAGAGAAACGACGACCGCTCAAACCGATGACGCGCCATCACATCAACAATGTGCGTGATCGTATCCAGCTTCTTCGACCGTTCACCGGGAGGCAGTACAATAGGAACTGCGTCGACGCCGCACTTCTTCAGCTGCTGCAGCATTCCGCTCAGGTAGTACCCGGCTACATGACGATCCGTCACCACGCCGACTTTCCCTTTCACCGCCAGTTCGTTCAACCTTCCTTCAAGCCGACTCAAGAGACCGGCTTGAATCAGAATCTTGTAGCTCCGCTCACCAAGCGAGACCGATACAGTCGATGACAATGTCATAGCTGATTCCTACACCATGGCACTCATTGGATCGCCATGGCGCATCACATATTCTTCTGAAACAAGAAGGCCAAGACGCGGGAAGGATGGTAGCACAGCTCGTCGTCAAACTAAAAGAATTACACCGTGCTCTGGAAAGGGGCGGGAAGAGCAATCGGAACTGAGCATAGATAAATCGACATAAGGAGCTATTCTGCACCTGCCCGGAGCGGCGCCTTCAGTACAAAACAAACGTGCGTGGCGACGCTGATCAGCATCGCCACGCACGTCCTCTTACCTCAGAACATCTGACGGGAAACTACTACGGTCTATGTCTTCACAATGCTCGGCGTTAGGAAAATGAGCAGCTCCTGTTTGGAGACCGACTCGGACTTGTTCTTGAATAACCAGCCAAGAACCGGGATGCGGGACATATACGGCACTCCTTGGACGTTGTTATTCTGCGTGTCGACAAACACCCCGCCGATCACCATCGTCTCTCCATCTCGAACAAGCACTTGAGTGTTCGCCTCGCGTCGATCAATGCTCGGACCGGCCGGATTGCTGCGCGCGCCCACGGCATTCCGAGTCGCCCGCACCTTCAGCAGAATCCTCTTGGAATCCTCCTTCGGGTCGCGCGATGTGATTTGAGGTGTCACGTTCAGTTCCAAATTGGCATCCACAAACGTCGTCTGTGTTCCCTGTAACGAAGTGGTTTGAAATGGAATCGATTCGCCCTGAGAGATCTTCGCTTCGCGCTTATCCAGCGTCATGATTTTTGGAGCAGCAATAACTTTCGTCAGACCCAACAATTCTCCGGCAGACAACCGCATATCCAACGCAAAATCTCCACCCAACTTTCCAAACGTCCAGCCAATACCAGGGACCGCGGGTAAGCCGCCGACCTGGGCCGGCAAATTCACCAGCCAGCTTCTGGCGATCGTACTATTCCCCGTGCCGGCAACTTCGCCGAACGGACCGTTGAGGCCGCCGATGGCGTTGAATGTCGAAGGCGTTCTGTTCGCAGCCTGGAAGCCCCACTGAATTCCCAATCCTCTAGCGTAGACGGTATCCGCCTGAACGATGCGCGCTTCAATCTGGACTTGCGGCACTTCCAAATCGAGCCCCTCGACCAGTTGCCTCATGATCGCCTGCTTGCTCTCCGTTTCCCTCACAATCAGCGCGTTGCTTCCCGCGTTAAACTGCACCAAGCCGCGCGCGCTCACATATTGGCGCAACGACGTCATGAGCTCTTGGGCTTGGATATTCTTGATGTAAAAGACACGGTCGACTAATTCCTCGGCCTTGACTTTGGCATCTTTCGCTCTTGCTTCTTCATCCTGTTGCTTTGCAAGATTCGACAGCGTATCCACCCAAACAATCGATCCCTGACGAATCATGCCGAGCCCATTCATCTTCAAGAGCATGTCCAAGGCCTGATCCCAGGGCACGTTCACAAGCTTCATCGTGACCTTGGATTTGACCCCCTCGCCAACGACGATGTTGAAACCGCTGACGTCGGCAATCAGTCGTAAAATATTCGTGATGTCCGCTTGCTGAAAGTCGAGTGAGATACGTCGCCCGACAAACCGGGTCTGCCCCGCGATAATGTCATCCGACCGGCTATCCTTTTGATCTGAGGCACTCTCCGCTGCCATTTGTACCGGCTGAACCTTAAAGGGAGACTGTGCGGGACCGATGATTCGGGCAATCTTCTTTACAGGCCGAGTCCCCGGATCAAACAGCACCTTGCGCTCCTGAAGTGCCGGCCGTGAGACCTCGATAAGATTGGCCGCCTGCGATACCTCACTGTGGGAACCCTGAGACTCTTTCGGACTGAGTACAACGAGGATTTTATTCCCCTTTGTTTCGACAGAAAAAGCGGGCTGCTCAAGCAGGTCAAGTACGAGCCGAACCCTATCGGCGTGATGCCCTATCCTGATTGTTTTGAGCAACTGGTGCTGCCCCTGCACGGACGACTGCCGGAACGCGGAGGCCACAGCCGGCATATCAATGACTAACCGAGACTCATCCAGCAACTTCGCATCGGGAAAGAGTGTTCCATCGCCGACGATTGCCACCGTGACCCGATCCCCTTCCGGATGTACCTCAATATTGGTCACCGATTGAGCCGGCAGCGAGCCGATACCCTTCTCGACTTCCGCGAGGCCCTTGCTAGACTCACCGGCTTCATTATCGAGCGGGATCATCTCGGCATGCGCTCCCAAAGCAATGAGGGATACCCCCACGGCTCCGATGAACCGCCTCGCCGTCATCAAACCACACACGCTAGACAATAATGGTTTCATTCTGAGCCTTCTTTCGGATGGAGGAGCTTGACATACTCACGCTCCTGCTTCTTGCCATACACATCGGTGAATCGTTCCTGTACAATCATGCCCCGCTCGGTAATAGCGCTGACGACTCCGTTATTCTGCCCGACTCTTGTCCCCCGCTTAACCGTATATCCATACCCTTCAGGCGTCTGAACCATGGCCGTGTACCCATAGGCCCCCCACACAATGGCGATCAGATTAAGTTCGGTCAATGTCACACGTTGGAGTGGGGGAAGATTCTCATCGACTTTGCCCAGTTGAAGATCCTGGATGACCGGGGCAAATGGGTCTCGACGTCCGGATGGATCATAACCAGACCCAACTGCACCGTCCGAAAACGGCGCCTGGGAGGGCACCTGCGCTAACTCTCCTGATGGTAGCGGATCAGCAACTGAGATGGGCGCCTTCGGAACGTCCGGAACAGATGACATCTTGATGGAATCCTGCCTCATCGGACTCATCTGCGCAACAAGGGGATCTGCTTGAGCAACGACGCTGTGGAGGCAAGCAAGAGCAACAATGCCAAAGAAAGCCGCTGTACCTCCAGCGATCGTATACCGATGCCCATCCAGCCTCTTATTTTTTAGACTATCCATGTGCCCTGCGAATCTCCCTTATTTCCCAGCTGGAGCTGGCTGAGCCGGCTGTAACGGCTTGGCCCCTGCACCTGGTGCTGCAACAGCGGGTTTTTCCTGTGGCGCAGCATACGCGACTAAGTCAAACGTTGTTTGTGACACGATCCGCCCTTGATCGACCTTCGGTGATCCCATTTTCAGTCCGGACACTGTAACGATCCGTGGCAGCCTGTTAATGCGGTCGAAAAAGAGCGCGGCCGTGTGATAGACCCCGGACACCTCGACATTCACAGGCATTTTCACAAAGAGCTTCGACGGATCCTCAGCCGGAGCCCCCGGCTTCCACAATCTGATATCCAGCCCCAACCGGACACCAAGATCAGACACTTGCTTGAGCAGCATAATGGCCTCTTCCTCCGGAGGGAGACGCTCCTTCTTCTTTGCCAACTCAATTTCGAGCTGCTTACTCGCAGCAATGATCTCATCCAGATGTTTGACTTTGATGCTGAGCGTTTGAACTTCGCTCTCCAACCTGCCATTTTCAGCCTCTAAGGTCGCAATCTCAGCTGCTTTGGGTTCAGCAATGTAAAAATAAAATGCGGCGACGAGACCGCCGACAAGCAGAAACAGGAGCGCCACCTTCTGTGGGGCGGGAACGTTGCGTAGCGAGTCCAAATTGACCGATGGCAGCTCCATATTCATCCCTTCAGGCGAAACGTCAATCGAAACTGATATACATTGATCTTGTTTTCAACCGTCGCCTTGCTTTCCTGAAGATTGATGCCGGCAAAATAGTCTGTGCGCCGAAGATTATTCGCAAATTCCACGACATCATCATTCGTAAGCGCTTTCCCTTCCAATTCCACCGTATCGGATGACACGCCTAGCCTCGTCAACCAGATCTTCAGAGGCTCGATACTCTGGCTGACATGATCCAGCACTTTCACCGGCCCCATTCTCGACTGCTCAAGCTGGTCGATGATTCGATTTTTATCCTCGAGCAGTTTCTTCTTTTGCTCAAAGTCTTGAACTTTTTTCACCTGCTCTTTTAATTGCGCAACCTGACTTTCCTTCTCCTGCTTCTCTTCCTGTCGCGCCTCAATCTCACTATCGAGCGTGGAGGCGTACCACCAACATCCGGTCACGACAATCAGAATGACTCCCACGCCGAGCAGTACTTGTGCACGGACGTCATACTGAGGCTTAGCTTTTCTTGCTTTTGCCCCCGAGGCAAGCAGATTAATGCGAATCATCGGTCCCCCACCGCCCTCAGTGCCAACCCGACGCCGACCGCCGCCGATGGAGCCAGATCGGCCAACAGGTCTGGATCCATGCCGCTTCCGGTCACATCGATTTCGCCAAATGGGTCGGCCAGCTCTACAGGAATTTGCATCCGATCGCCGAGTTGCTGGATCAATCCTTTCGCTTGCGCGACACCACCGCACACAAGCACTCGATCCAGCTCTGCATTTGCGGCGGATGTTTTAAAATAATCCACCGTTCTAGCAATCTCAGAAGCGACTTCGCCATTCATGCTGTTCATGACAGTACTCAGCGCCCCCTCGCCAGAATCTCTTCCCTTCCCCGCTCGTTTACTTTCTTCCGCCTCTTCATAGGACATACCCATCTCGCGTTGAATGGCCTCGGTGTAACGATTGCCGCCCAATGGAATATCCCGCGTAAACAGTGAGGCCCCGCCGCGGATGATATTCACATTCATCACACTCGCCCCGATATTGATCAACGCCGTCGTTTCATCCTGCGCCATCGGATAATTGATGGCATGCATATTCTCGATCGCGAACGCATCCACATCCATGATCATCGGCGTAAGACCCGCGCCCTTGACGAGTTCGGTCAATTCATTGATCTTGTCTTTCTTGGCAGCAACGAGAATAACCGCCATATCTGTCTGCTTGTCCCCTGACAGATCGGCTGGCAATACATGAAAATCGATGTTGACTTCATTGATATCGAACGGAATATACTGCTCGGCCGCTAACTTCACCTGCCCTTCCAACTCTTCGTCCGGCATCGGAGGCAGGCTAATCTTCTTCACGATGACGGCGTGCCCTGAAATTGAAACTGCCACCTGCTTGTTCTTGACGCCGGTTTCATCGAACAACTCTCGAATAGCCGAAACCACACGACCTTCGTCCATCACCGTCCCATCGACAATGACCTCCGGCTCAAGGGGCTTCACACCGAATTTCTGCAGAATGTACCGCCCTTTGCTTTCCCTCAACTGAACAAGCTTGATCGCGCTGGATCCGATGTCGAGGCCGACCAACTGCTTGCGCGGCGTCAGGAATGAGATCAGATCGGTTTCGAATACGTTTTTAAATGAGCTCAGCATATGTGTTCCCTGTCACTCTACACGACAACCTTTCATACACGAATGATTTTCTCGATTTCATCCATCTTCATTTGTGCGTAGCGTTTCCCGCTGTTCCAATCTCGATACATCCGGCAATCACACACTCCTGCTCCCGGCAAACACACGTCGCCTGTGAGCGTTGATATGGATCGCACGGCTGGCACATCGTCAAACCCGTTTGTCTGGAAGAGAATGTCTGCTTCTTCACGTCGAGAACTCACTTTACAACCTGTTTACATGCTCACATGGGCAAGTATAGTCACTATGTTCTACCTGTCAAGAAATGGGCAGAATGACGCAAACGCGCTTCGCCGAAGAAGCGCAGGCATGTCCCTCTTTGCGAGACCTATGATTTGTGAATGTCGCGATGCTTTAATGCGACGTCGTAGCCGAGGGCAGAAAGGCCTTCTTGTAGACGTCCGGCGACCGCAACAGAGCGATGACGACCGCCGGTACACCCAATTGCAATCGTCAGATAGCTGCGTGGCTCGCGCTCGAACTGCGGAATGAGAAACTTGAGCAGCCCTTCAAGCCGCTCGATCAACGCAACGGCATCGGAGTTTGACAACACGAAGGCGCGAACTCTTGGGTCATCCCCGGGAAGCGACTTCAGATCAGGAACGAAATAGGGATTCTTGAGGAAGCGCACATCGAACAATAAATCAATATCGTAGGGAACCCCGAATTTATAGCCGAATGTGAGCAGCGATATGGTGAGTTTCTTTTCGCCCGGATCTTGCCTGAACTGCTTGGTGAGCAAGTCGCGTAGTTCATGTACGGTCAGATCCGACGTATCAATGACACGGTCTGCGTGCCGCCGAAGCTCCGCAAGCCGTTGGGCTTCGAACCGAACCCCTTCCAATACAGGCAAGTGAGGCAAAAGCGGATGCGGGCGCCTCGACTCGGAAAATCGTCGAACTAAGACTTCCTCGCGCGATTCAAGGAACAGCAGCTGGACGGAATGTCCAAGCCCTTTGACACGCTCAAGAATACCGACCAGGTCAGAAAAAAACACCCGCTCCCGAATATCGATGCCCAATGCCACATTGGCGATCTCACCTTTCTGCTGATTGCAAAGATCGACAAAAGTTGGCAGCAGGGCCGGCGGAAGGTTATCGATGCAGAAATATCCGGCATCCTCAAACACCTTGAGTGCGTGAGATTTACCAGACCCGGACAATCCACTGACAATGACTAAGCTGAGTTGTGCCATACTTAGTGTAATGGACCTCTCAAACCATTCTCTGTCATGGGCGCAAGATATTTCGAGCGGAATCAACCACCGCCTACTTCATCGACAGCGGTCTTCTTCCAGAGTAGTTTTGGTGAGAGCATGGGAGAAACTTGGGCGTTGCGCGACGCTCCAATTCCCTCGCGGGCATCTCTAACTTTGAAAACTGTTCCCGCAGTCGTGCTCTAGCAAAACGGCGTCAGCTTGCATCTGAGATCTCCTGGTTCCTCCAGACTTGTGACTGACCAGACGCCCCTTCCACTTCCTGAACTGTGCATCGACCCGATCCACCAGCGCATCGATTGTCGCGTACATTTCTCGCGTGGATGTTTTTGCCTGCAGCGGTTTGCCGTTTACCGTTCCGATTACTTCAGCCATATGGCAAAGCTTTTCAACTCCCAGCACAACTTGAAGCGATCCGACCTTCAACTCGTAGCGATCAAGCCGCCTAAAACGCGTTTCCACATAACTCTTCAGCGCAGACGTGATGCCCAGATGACGTCCGGTAATTCTCAGCCTCATATCACACCTCCTACTGGTCAGTGAAGATGGGCTTTACGCAGACTAGAAGAAACGTTTCCGCTGGCCAGCCGAAGGAATATTATCCTCCGCCCGATACTTGGCGACCGTTCGCCTGGCAATAAGGACTTGTTGCGTGCGTAGGCGGGCGGCTATTTCTTCATCCTTTAACGGCCGCCTGCCATCTTCCTCCGCCACCATTTTCTTAATCATCTCTCTCACGGATACGGACGAGTGCATATCCGACGGCTGGTCGGTCCGCTGCAGTCCGGCGTTGAAAAAGAACTTCAGCTCCAACATGCCCTGAGGACAATACATATACTTATTGGCGGTGACGCGGCTGATGGTCGACTCGTGCATCCCGATGTCCTCGGCGACCTGTTTAAGCACAAGGGGTTTGAGATGCGAGACACCGCGCTCAAAGAATTGCTCTTGAAACTTCACGATGCTCGATACGACCTTCACAATCGTCTTATTGCGTTGTTCGATGCTCCGAATGACCCACTGGGCAGCCCGCAACTTCTCATCCATGTAGGCTTTTGTTTCAGGAGCGCCTCCCTGGCTGGAAGCCATCAATTGTTTGTAATACGGGCTGATCCGCATGCGAGGGAGACCATCGTCATTCAATAGTACGACCCACTCCCCTTCATCCTTGACGACGAACACATCCGGAACGATGACATAGTTCTGCGTGTTGGTGAACGGACGGCCCGGTTTGGGCTCGAGATTTTCAATAACCTTGGTGGCCTGAAATACTTCGTCAACCGTCACATCCAACGCCTTGGCAATTTTGGCATACTGCTTCTTTTCCAAATCCTTCAAATGATGAAGGATCACACCCTCAACGATCGACCCCTTGAGAGCGCCTGGCCGCGCACCCAACGACCCGATCGGATTGCGGCCTAAATGCCCGAGCTGCAGCAGGAGGCATTCGGGCAAGTCTCTCGCCCCGACACCGGTCGGATCGAAGGTTTGGATGTCTCTGAGGACAGACTCCACCTCAGATTCCGTGAAATCGGTTCCTGCGATAACCTCAGTCCACGTAATGCGGAGATATCCGTCATCATCAAGGTTCCCGATGATTAACCGACCGAGCGCTTTCCCTCGGTCGGTTAATCCGGACAATGACAACTGCCAGAGAAGATGCTCCTCAAGCGATGTCGCTTTGGCAACGGTCTGCTCATAGGATGGGAATTCATCCTGGGAGGAAGAGGCACGCTCGGAATCGCCGATCCGACGGTCACTTCCAAAATACTCTTCCCATCCGGATGCACTGAACTCTTCGGGCGAACCACGCTCCTCCGGCGTCCCTCCTTCTTCCGACAACTCTTGGTTGGCTGCAGGAGGAGGCTCTTCCGATTTGCCTTCGGCAGCGGGAGGCTCCACATCCTCTACTTCTGCCTGGACCTCATCCAACAATGGATTTTCCAACAGGTGCTGCGAGAGGCTCTGCTGAAGCTCTAGACGAGACAACTGCAACAGCTTGATCGCCTGCTGCAATTGCGGCGTCATAATCAATTTTTGACTGAGCTTTAGATCAAGGCGAAGTTTCATACCCACCCATCCAGCTACAACCTGAACCGTTCCCCAAGATACACCGCCCGGGCTGTCTCGCTCTTCACGATTGCTTGAGGAGGTCCTGACTCCAGGATCAACCCCTCATTGATAATGTACGCCCGATCAACGATCGAAAGCGTCTCCTGCACGTTATGGTCGGTAATCAAGATGCCGATCCCTTTGTCCTTCAGTCGCGTGATGATCTGCTGAATATCCGCGACCGCGATGGGATCAATGCCCGCAAACGGTTCGTCCAGCAGCATGAACGATGGAGCCGTCGCCAGTGCCCGGGTAATCTCCAACCTCCGGCGTTCTCCGCCTGAGAGGGCGTAGGCCATACTCTCTCGAATATGAATGAGGTCTAACTCTTTCAACAATTCATCCACCCGGCGGATGCGTTCCTCACGAGCATACCCCAGCATTTCTAAGATCGCCAAGACATTATGCTCCACAGACAAGCGGCGGAACACCGATGACTCCTGTGGTAAATACCCAATCCCACGTCGTGCCCGCTTATACATGGGCAGATCGGTTACAGATTCCCCATTGAAAGTAATGTCTCCTTCATCAGGCTGACAAATCCCGACCATCATATCGAAGATCGTCGTTTTTCCTGCCCCATTCGGGCCCAATAACCCCACGACTTCCCCGGCCCGTACTTCGATCGCAACCCCCTTGACGACCTTGCGGCCTCGAAAACTCTTGACGAGTCCGCTGGCGCGCAGACATTCCGTGCGTGTCCTCGCCGCCGAATCGATGACCGCCTCTGCACCTGTGGGAGTCCCCTGGGTCATGGTGCGGCTTTTCCCTCCTCCTCGATACGAACATGCGAGTCTCCCTCGACCACACTCCGTTCCTCCGCCAGGTAGATCGTGATTTGTTTTCCGCTGACGCGAGTTCCCTTCTCCCACGCCACGGGCTCTCCCGTCAAAACAATCTTATCGCCCTCACTAAAATACACGGCTTTCTGGCACGTCGCATTACCGGTCGCATACTTTATCTTGACATGGTCAATTGCCTCGACTCGGTGCACGGAATGGTTCGACATTGTCGGCGGCGTGTCTTTCCTCTTATCTGACGACGGTCCGGCAACCTGCCCGGAAGAACTTGGTGGCGCCTGCCCACTGCCGAGCGAATGAAACAGGACGATCATCTTATCCGAATAAACAAGAAGTGGGCCCCTGGTCAGCACAACAGTTCCTTCAAATACGGCCCGGCTGTCTTGTTTACGAACCGTGACTTTCTTGGCTGTGATCGTGGTGGGGACAGCCGCGGTGACTCCATTGTTTTGCAGAATCCCGGGGTCCGCAGAATGGCTTGGTAGCACCTCTCCGAACAGAACTACATTAAGAAGCAGGAACAAGATCCACATGAACATCCCCTAAAATTTCGAATTCCTGCGCAGCCATACGGCCGAGTAGTCCACGCCCGGTCACTTCAATTCCATGGCCGACGATCCGAACATTGTCATCCGTACGAATCTCTTTGGTCTCGTCTTTCCATGCCAGATGATTCGTATAGATGGTATATCCACTTTTTGTTTCAACAACCAAGGGCTCTGTCTGATTAGCCAGCTCAAGATTCTTCGTTGCGATATCGAGTGTTCCCTCTTCTCCTGACAGAGTGAGTTCCTTTCCCTGCTCACCATAAAACGTGATATCGACCCCGGTAAGCCGTGCCTGTTTCTCTCGCTCAAACAACCGTGCCTGCCTGGCCTGCACTTGCCACTCGACAACATCGCCTTTAGTTTGCGTAAAGATAAAATCTGAGATCTTCGCATCCGCACGCTCAATCGATCCGGACGAGGCCGGTTGGGTAGATGGAGTTGAATCGGCATTGATAAAGAGCAGGTAGGCCAGAAACGCGGACAGGAATACACTCAATGTCAGAAGTGTTCGCCGTACGATTCGTTCCCACATATACTGGCTTTCAATTGGTCAAAGATATGCTGGCACGATCGTAGCATGCACGACAGGGCAAGTAAACGTCTGTGAGGATCCCTGGAAGGACCTGACAACACGATGCCCTCCATGTGTTTCCACATGGAGGGCATTTGAGAAACATAGCCCGAGGGTTCTGATTACAAATAAAATCTATACTGACTTTTGAGGTTCGCCAGTGGCAGGCTGCGCAGGAGCGCTCGATGATTTCTGTGCTGCCGGCGCCTCTGGGCGAGAAACTAATTCAATAGCAACCATTTCTGCGCCATCCCCGATACGCCGACGGGTTTTCACAATCCTGGTGTACCCTCCGCGTCGATCCTTAAACCGTCCCGCCACATCTGCGAACAACTTGGACACGACGTCCTTGCTTCGCAAAAATGCGAGCGCGCGGCGCCGCGCCGGAAGGGTCCCTTCCTTCCCCAACGTAATCATGCGATCAGTGAACCCGCGTATTTCCTTGGCTTTCGCTTCAGTCGTCTCGATCCGCTCGTGGTCGATCAACGACGTGACGATATTGCGAAACAACGCCCACCGATGCTTGGTTTGTCTGCCGAGTTGTCGCCCTTTTTTCCTGTGTCGCACGGCGTTCCCCTTGACCTAAGAATTACTCCGACTTCGGACTCCCATTGTGAGACGGTGGCATGTCCACCTTGGTGCCCAGCGAGAGTCCCATTTCAGACAAGATTTCCTTGATTTCGTTGAGAGACTTCTTCCCAAAATTCTTCGTCCGCAGCATCTCTCCTTCAGACTTCTGCACCAGATCTGCGATCGTTTTGATA
The DNA here is from genome assembly GCA_022843785.1 of Nitrospira sp. Lineage (GTDB taxonomy): Bacteria > Nitrospirota > Nitrospiria > Nitrospirales > Nitrospiraceae > Nitrospira_D. The sequence goes on along the minus strand of JALHMZ010000008.1, from coordinate 121,343 downwards.
TTGGCATTCTTCAAACAATTCGCAGCACGCACCGACAACTCCAGTTCATTCACACTGCGGGAAAGGTTTTTATTCACCTCCCGCTGCGACTCCTCATAACCTGCTTCGCTCTTCCCCTCACCACGCTCCTCCGGATTGATGAAGATATCCAGATGTTCGCGCAGAATCCCGGCGGCAGTCGATAGCGCATCACGTGGGCTGATCGTCGCATCGGTCCAAATCTCCATCGTCAACTTGTCGTAGTCAGTCATGCGTCCGACACGAGCGTTTTCAACCTGGAAATTCACCCGCTTGATTGGAGAGAAAATCGAATCGATGGCAATGACACCGATCGGCAAGCCTTCTTCCTTATTGCGCTCAGCCGGAACATATCCACGGCCGTGCTTGACCGTCATTTCGATATCCAGAGTTGCATCCTTGTCCAACATCGCAATATGCAAATCAGGGGTCAGAATGGTGACATCGGCGTCATGAATGATGTCGGATCCTTTCGCTTCACCTGGGCCCTTTTTCTTCAATCGAATCGTCTTGGGCTTGTCCGTATGGAGCGCCAATCTCAGACCCTTGATGTTCAAAATAATCGCCGTCACATCTTCCGTCACACCGGCGATCGTTGAAAACTCATGTACCACCCCTTCAATCTTCACCGTAGTGACTGCAGCGCCCGTCAGAGACGACAGCAACACACGCCGCAGAGCGTTTCCAATCGTAGTGCCGAATCCCCGCTCGAACGCTTCTGTGGTGAATCGACCGAATGTTGGGGAATGTGCATCCTTATCGACTTCCACCCGAATCGGGACTTGAAAGTCTCTCATCGCCTTGATCATGACTCCCCCTCCATGTACCTGCGTGTACGTAACTAACCTGTGGAACGTCCGTTCGCTCAATAACGCCGCCCCTGGGTCAAACGGCTATCGTGAATACAATTCCACAACCATCTGTTCATTAACCGGCAATGGGATATGTTCCTTCGCCGGCAATGCGCGCACGACCCCTTTGAATGCGCCCTTGTCGAGCTCGAGCCAGTCCGGAATCCCACGGCCGTCGACAGCCTCCAAAGCTCCCTGAATGGTTGCCAGATTCCTGCTCCGCTCACGAACTTCGATGACGTCCCCTGCCTTCACAAGCGCGCCGGCAACCATGATCCGCTTCCCGTTCATCAAGAGATGACCGTGACTGACGATCTGTCTGGCCTGCTTTCGCGACATGCCGAATCCCAATCGATAGGCGACATTGTCGAGCCGACATTCAAGCAAGCGCAGCAACGCATCGCCTGTGACGCCGATTTGCCGCTCAGCCCGCTCGAACACGCCGCGGAATTGCCGTTCTTGAAGACCGTAAATTCTCCGCAACTTCTGCTTTTCACGCAACTGGAGACTATAGTCAGAGGTCCGTTGACGCCCCTGTCCATGCTGGCCTGGAGGGTAGCTCCGCCGCTCGATGGCGCACTTTTCTGTCATGCAGCGCGCACCTTTGAGAAACAGTTTCTCACCTTCTCGTCGACAGAGCCGACAGACGGGACCGCGATACTTTGCCACTTCTCTACCTCCAGTTGCCGCAGACATGCCCCCGCGCATGTCCAGAATCGTTATTCAATCCGACGTTCGGTTCCTCTCGACTTAGACACGCCTCCGTTTTGGCGGACGGCAGCCGTTATGCGGGATGGGCGTCACGTCACGAATCATGTTAATCCGCAGTCCGGCTCCTTGCAGTGAGCGGATCGCCGATTCACGACCGGAGCCCGGCCCATTCACATAGACATCGATTTGCCGCATCCCGCTCTCCATCGCCTTACGAGCCGCAGCTTCTCCTGCCCGCTGTGCGGCGAATGGCGTGCTTTTACGGGACCCCTTAAATCCTTGATTACCTGCACTGGCCCACACCACCGTATTCCCGCTCATGTCGGTAATCGTCACGATTGTATTGTTGAACGACGCTTGAACGTGCGCGACTCCGCTTTGAACGATTCGCCGTTCTTTCTTCTTCCCCTTCTTGACGCTCATGCGAACTCCTTCATTGTACGTTCGACGAATTATGCGCTCGGGGCGGACTTCGTCATCGACGGTCTCGGTTTGCTCCCGGGGCCAGAACGGCGTCCTTTGCGCGTCCTGGCATTCGTTTTGGTTCGCTGTCCGCGCACGGGCAACCCCTTCCGATGCCGGAGGCCTCGGTATGTTCCCGTATCAACCAGCCGCTTGATATTCAATGAGACTTCTTTGCGAAGATCACCTTCCACGCGGTGATCACGATCGATGATCTCACGCAGCTTGACAATCTTGTCCTCGCTCAAATCCTTGATGCGGACAGCGCCATCAACGCCGGCCTCCTTCAGAATTTTCGAGGCGGCCGCCCGCCCGATTCCGTAAATGTAGGTCAAGCCAATATCGGCCCGCTTGCCTCTAGGCAAATCGACGCCAGCGATACGTGCCATTGCTTCTCCCTTCCGTCCAATCGTGTAACGTCATCCGCTAGATATGCGACGCGCGATGCCCCATGCACGCTCGACCAATAGCGAAGGACATCCTTACCCTTGGCGCTGTTTATGGCGAGGGTTATCGCAAAGAATCCGAACTACCCCTCGCCGGCGCACAACTTTACACTTTGCGCAAATCGGTTTCACTGATGATTTCACTTTCATGAGAACTCAATGCCCCCTGCTACTTGAAACGATACGTGATCCGGCCCCTGGTCAGATCATATGGCGACATTTCCACCGTCACCTTATCACCAGGAAGAATACGAATGAAATGCATCCGCATCTTGCCAGATATATGGGCTAAGATGATATGTCCATTTTCGAGCTTCACCCGAAACATTGCATTCGGCAGAGTTTCTGCCACGGAACCCTGTACTTCGATAATATCTTCTTTGGCCACGTATTTCTGCGTTCTTTTCTGCGACTTAAATTTCGCCTGCGACTCGACGGCTCAAGATTCGAGCCGGGCCACTTGGTTGTATGGCAATCGTATGTTCGAAGTGAGCAGAAAGGCTTCCATCAGCCGTGACTGCCGTCCAACGATCCTCAAGAACTCGTACGGCGCTCCCCCCCATATTGACCATTGGCTCAATGGCCAGCACCATGCCGCTCTGCAGCCGCGGCCCCTGTCCAGGCTTCCCATAGTTGGGAACCTGCGGTTCTTCATGCAAGTGCCTACCGATCCCATGCCCCACAAACTCCGTGACGACCGAATACCCGGCTGACTCGATATGGCGTTGGACCGCATGTGAAATATCCGTCAACCGATTACCGACCACCGCCTGCTCGATCCCCAGAGAGAGCGATTCTTCCGTCACCTTTACGAGCGTTGCAATCTTCTCAGGCACCCGACCGACTGCCACCGTTACTGCTGAGTCTCCATAAAACCCACCCACGATGGCACCAAGATCAAGGCCGATAATATCGCCATCCTTCAGCTTCCGACCGGATGGTATTCCATGAACCACCTGTTCGTTCACGGATGCACAGAGCGTCTTAGGATAATTTCTGTACCCCTTGAACGCCGGTATCGCTCCCCTGGCCCGAATCTCTTTCTCGGCTAAACGATCGAGGTCGTCGGTGCTGATTCCTGATCGAACTTCCTTCCGAATGATCTCCAGCACCTCGGCAACCACTCTCGACGCTTCCGCCATAATCTCAATTTCAGCAGGCGTCTTGAGAATGATCATGCCGTATCGTATGCTGCCAGCACCTTCGACAAGCTCTGATAGACAGACTCGACAGGCCCCTCGCTCTCGAGATGCGATAAGATATTTTTCTTCTCGTAGAAGCCAATCAACGGGGCAGTCTGCTCTTCATAGACCTTCAGCCGCGTCTCAATCGCTTCCCTCTGATCATCACTTCGCTGAACTAACGTATCCTTGCACCGATCACACACTCCAGCTTCTTTGGAGGGCGCGAACTCCACGTGATACGTCGCCTGACACTTTGGGCAGCTCCTCCGCCCGCTCAACCGCTTTACGACCTCGGCACGAGAAACCTGAAAGTTGATGACGCGATTCAGTCCGATGCCCTGCTCATCCAGTACCTTTCCCAACTCTTCTGCCTGAGGAACCGTCCTGGGAAACCCGTCCAGGATAAAGCCCTTTGCGTAACTGGGATCGGTTAACTTTTCCCGCACCAACCCGATGACGACCGCATCTGGAACAAGTCGCCCTTGGTCCATATAGGACTTAGCCTCAAGGCCTAAGCTCGTACGATTCCGAACGGCCTCTCGAAGTAAATCCCCAGTTGATATTTTCCGGGCACCGTGCTGCGCCGAGACCTTATCTGCTTGCGTACCTTTACCGACGCCTGGCGCGCCAAGAAACACGAGCCGCATGCGGCACTATCCGTTTCTTCCGCGTAGCGGAGCCATTCCCTTACCTAAAAATCCCTCATAGTTGCGCATCAGCATATGTGATTCGATCTGCTGCGCCGTATCAAGACCCACTCCGATCACGATTAACAACGAAGTGCCGCCGAAATAAAACGGCACATTCAATTTGTAGATGAGAAGCTCTGGAATGACACACACCACGGCCAGATAAATGGAGCCGGCAAACGTGATTTTTGTGAGCACATTATAAATGTAGTCCGACGTTCGTTGACCTGGCCGGATGCCGGGAATGAATCCCCCGTACTTCTTCATGTTGTCAGCCATGTCTACAGGATTGAGAACAACCGCCGTATAAAAGAAACAGAAAAACAGAATAAGCCCGACATACATCAACGTATAGAGAACGGATCCTGGCGACAGTTGCGTGCCGATCTCTTTGATCCATGGCGTTTCAAAAAATCCTGCAATGGTGGCAGGAAACGCGATAATCGAGGACGCAAAAATTGGTGGAATCACACCTGCCGTATTGATCTTCAACGGAATATGTGTACTCTGCCCGCCGTACACGCGCCGACCGATGACACGCTTGGCATACTGAACCGCGATTTTCCGACGGCCACTTTCAAGGAATACGATGGCCGCCACAACGACTACCATCAGTGCCGCGAGACCGACAAGCATCACGATATTCAGCTGTCCGACCTTATAGAGGTCGAAGGTCTGAGCTACCGCCGACGGCAAGCGCGCCACGATGCCGGAAAAAATGATCAGCGAAATTCCGTTCCCAATTCCGCGCTCGGTGATCTGCTCACCGAGCCACATCAGGAAGCCCGTGCCCGCCGTGAGGGTAATCACGGTCATGAGGCGGAATCCCCAGCCTGCACTCAACACGAACGCACCTTGATTCATCTGCTCCAAACCGACGGCGATTCCAAAGCCCTGAATCAACGCAATACCGATCGTGCTGAATCGGGTATACTGAATAATCTTTTTTCGTCCGCGCTCCCCTTCCTTCGCCAGCTTGGTGAGGTGGGGAACAACCACCGTCAGGAGCTGGATAATGATCGAGGCGCTGATATAGGGCATGATGCCCAGCGCGAAAATCGTCAAGCGGGACAGCGATCCGCCTGAGAAAATATCTAAAAACCCAAGCAGGGAGCCGCCCTGTTTTTGCAGAAATTCAGAGAGGGCCTCGCCGTTGATACCTGGAGTCGGGATGTGAGCCCCGATGCGGTAAACGACCAGCATCCCGAGCGTAAACAAGATACGAGTGCGAAGCTCGGGAATCTTGAAGATATTCTGAATACTGGTCAGGAGCCGCTCAAACACCGCCGATGACCTCGACTCTCCCTCCAGCCGACTGAATCTTCGCCTCCGCAGACTTGCTGAACTTATGGGCCTGAATGACGAGTGACTTCTTCAGCTCTCCATTGCCGAGGATTTTGATCGGCAACGTTTTACGCTTGACCAAGCCGGCATCCACCATGGCTTGCGGGGTGATGGTACCGCTTCCGTTCCAATCCTGAAAACTACTCACATTGACGATGGAGTATTCCGTACGGAAATTGTTGACGAACCCAAACTTCGGCAACCGCCGAATCAACGGCATCTGACCGCCTTCAAAACCAGGTCGCTTTCCGCCTCCTGATCTCGCGAGCAATCCCTTGTGCCCCTTGGTAGCGGTCTTTCCATGGCCGGATCCGGGTCCGCGGCCAATCCGTTTTCGCCGTTTCTTAGCGCCTTTTGCCGGTGTCAAATCATGAAGATTCATGGCTTTCCAACCTCGAGCAGATAACCCACTTTCTTGATCAATCCGCGAACTTGGGGAGTGTCTGGATGGACGGCCGTCTGGCGTATATGCCGAAGCCGAAGCCCACGCAGCACCAGGCGATGCGATTGCGGCGTGCCAATGGGACTCCGCATAAGTGTCACTCGAACACCTTGCGCTGTCGATTGTTTAGATTTAGGTGTCGCAACCGTACCCATTACACCGCCGCCCCTTCCTGCCGCTCCGCCATGGTCCGACGACGCAGACGAAGCACCTCTTCAGGATTTCTCAATTGCGTAAGCCCATCTAATGTTGCTCGAACCGTATTAAAGGGATTACCACGGCCAAGCGTCTTTGCAACCACATTATGCGCGCCAACCAATTCCACCACGGCGCGAACTGCACCACCGGCGACAATCCCCGTGCCATCGGCTGCCGGCTTGAGGAGCACATGTTCACCACCAAAGAGGCCATGTACTTCGTGTGGGATTGAGCCGCCCTTGAGCGCAACATGCACGAGATGTTTCTTGGCTTGTTCGACCGCCTTTGATATGGCAACCGGAACTTCTGCAGCCTTCCCTTTGCCGATCCCCACCCAACCATGGCCGTCACCGACCACAACCAGGGCACAAAAGTTAAACCGTTTGCCGCCCTTCACCACCTTTGCGACGCGATTAATGAAGACGACTTTATCTTTCAGGTTTAGTTCATCAGGATTAACTCGCACACAGTGCCTCGTTTCTTCTCTTCCCACTCGAAATTGGTGGGGATGAATAGGATGACCACGCTAGAACTGAAGGCCCCCTTCACGCGACGCATCGGCAAGCGCTTTGATTCTGCCGTGATACATCCGTCCGCCTCGATCAAAGACCACAGCATTCACATTGGCGGCCTTCGCCCGCGACGCAATCAACTTCCCGACGGCCTTCGCCGCTTCAATGCTGCTTGTCGATTTCAGCGCCGTGCGCAGCGACTTATCGAGCGACGACGCTGCTGCGAGCGTTTTCCCCTCGATATCGTTGATCACCTGCGCATAGATGTGCGCACTACTGCGGAACACGTTCAGACGAGGTCGTTCAGCAGTCCCCGTGACCGTCTTGCGCACCCGACGCCGCCGCTGTTTCAGTTGTCGTAACTTTTCAGCCGTATTCATGTTGCTACCTACTTCCCTGTCTTGCCAGCCTTTTTGCGCAACTGTTCGCCTGCATAGCGAACACCCTTTTGCTTGTACACATCAGGAGGCTTGATCGCTCGGAGATTTGCGGCCACCTGGCCGACAAGGCGCTTGTCGACTCCCTTGACATTGATAAGGGTCTGCTTATCCACTTTCACATCGATACCAACCGGCACTTCGTACACAACGGGATTGATATACCCAACATTGAAACTCATCGTCCTGCCCTGAATTTGCGCCTTGTATCCGACTCCGGTTATTTCAAGCGATCGTTCGTAGCCCTTCGTGACACCATGCACCATGTTATTCAATTCCGCTCGAACAAGACCATGGAGGGCTCGCAGTTTGCGGTCTTCACTTGAGCGCGCGACAACAATCTGACCGTTATCCAGCGCAACGCTCACACCCTGAGCCAAAGACCAATCCAGCTTCCCCAAAGGGCCCTTGACCGACACATTCGATCCGGAGACTTTGACATCTACTCCACTGGGAACCGTGATTGGCTTTTTCCCGATCCGCGACATGATTTTCTACATCCCTATTCAGTCGTTAAAACTTTCCCGCGCCTACCACACTGAACACAAAATCTCTCCACCAAGCTTATTCTTGCGGGACTCCTGATCCGTCATGATCCCTTTTGAGGTCGACAGGATGGACACCCCGATCCCATTGCGGACCTTTGCAATATCTTCGCTTCCGACATAAACACGGCGTCCAGGCTTGCTGATCCGCTGCAGACCCGTAATCATGGGCTGTCCTTCTCCCACATATCGTAACCGCACATCGAGAATCGGATGACCATCACGCATCCCGTCCTCAATGCCATCGACATAGCCCTCGCGCTTCAAGATCTCTAGAATTGCACGCTTCAACTTCGAAGTTGGAACAACCACCGTCTCCTGACGGCGCTGAGCGCCATTTCTTAATCGAACAAGGAGGTCACTGATCGGATCTGTAAGCATCTGATATCCTTCTACATCTTTAAGACAATCGACCGTAGGCCGACATACTCGCTACCAACTTGATTTGCGTACGCCCGGGATTTCTCCACGTAGGCTCAGGAGCCGAAAACAGATTCTGCACATCCGAAACCGGCTAAGATACCCACGTACACGGCCACACACGCCGCAACGATGATACTCCCGGCACGGGAACTTCTGTTTGGTTGCCGCCTTATTCCTCAGCGCTAATCGTGCCACAAACACTCCTTCTCTTCGAACAATGCCTCACACCGAGTGTGTCCCTAGGTACGAAACGGCATACCCAGATGCTTCAACAGGGCCTTCCCCTCGTCGTTCGTGCTGGCTGTCGTCACAATTGTAATGTCCATGCCATGGATAGATGCCACTTCGTCGTACTTGATCTCTGGGAAAATCAGCTGCTCCTTCAGACCGAAGGTATAGTTTCCACGCCCATCGAAGGCCTTCGGCGAGACCCCGCGAAAATCGCGAATGCGCGGAAGCGCCAACGAGACCAGACGATCAAAAAATTCGTACATGCGGCGACTGCGAAGCGTGACCTTGGCTCCAATCGGTAGCCCCTGCCGCAGCTTGAACCCTGCGATCGCTTTCTTGGCCCTGGTCACAACCGGCTTTTGCCCTGTGATCGTTCCCAGTTCCGTCACGGCACTCTCGAGCAACTTGACATTCTGCAGAGCCTCTCCCATACCGACATTGAGCACAACACGCTCAAGTCGAGGCACCTGCATGACATTCTTATAGCCAAATTCCTTCATCAGCGCCGGCACTACCTTTTGCTGATAGGTGTCACGAAGCCTGGGCCTGAATTTCGACTCTTCGCTTCCCTCGTCCAACTGCTGCGGCGCCGCACTCTCTTTTTTCTGCGACTTCCGTTCAGTCGGCTTTCCAGTTTTGCCTTTTTCTACTTTCGCCATTCCAAATTCTCCAACCCTACTCGATAGGCTCGTTCGACTTTTTACTGAACCTGGTGCGCCGCCCATCCCCCAACAACCGTATCCCTACTCGTGTCGGCTTCTGCGTGACGGGGCAGAAAAACATAACCTTCGAAATGTTGAGAGGGGCCTCACGTTCAAGAATGCCCCCCTGCTTGACCTTCTGGTTCGGCTTGGTGTGCCGCTTGATGATATTGAGCTTTTCAACCGTCACCTGCCCGGCTCCAAGATCCACAGAGAGGACTTTCCCGGTCTTCCCCCGATCACGGCCTGCAATCACGACAACTGTATCGCCTTTTTTTATTTTACTCTTGCGAAGTGCCTGCACAATGTCCTCACTTACCGATCCCTACAGCACCTCAGGTGCAAGGGAAATGATCTTCATGAATTTCTTCCACCGCAGTTCACGCGCGACCGGACCGAAAATACGCGTCCCGATTGGCTCGCCATCTTTATTGATCAACACACAGGCATTTCGATCAAACTTAATATAGGAGCCATCTTCCCGCCGTACTTCCTTTGTCGTCCGCACAATCACCGCGCGGCTGACATCCCCCTTTTTCACACTCGCCTGAGGAATGGCTTCCTTGACGGCAACGACGACGATATCACCCAACGACGCATAGCGCCGTCTGGTGCCTCCAAATACGTGGAAGCACATCGCTTGCTTTGCGCCTGAATTATCGGCCACATCCATATACGTGTAGTTTTGAATCATATCTGCGTTCCGTGCATGCCATGAGATCCGATGATCCCAGCACGGTGCTCCCTCTATTTTTCAGCCTGTCCCTTTTCCATGACCTGAACGACCCGCCAATTCTTGTCCTTGCTCAATGGTCTGGTCTGAATAATCTTGACCCGATCACCCACCTTGCATAGTCCACTCTCATCATGCGCTTTCAATCTCGTCACCCGCTTGAGCACTTTCCTGTAAACAGGATGAATGACGGATCGTGACACCGCCACGACGACGGTCTTCTGCATTTTATTACTGACGACGCTTCCGAACCGGTGATGTTTTTTCACACCCTCAGACATAGACCCCTACCCTTTGGCTGCTTCAGCCTGCTGCTCGATCTGCCGGATGACAGTTTTAATCCTGGCAATATCGCGCTTGGTTCTTCGAATTTGCATAGGATTCTCAAGCCGGCCAGTCCCGAACTGGAACCGCAGATTGAAGAGCTCCTGGACGAGCTGCTTTGCCTTATCTGCAAGCTCAATCGCTGTTAGTTGCCGCAACTCACTCAGTTCCAATGCCATACTCTTACCCCTCAGGCCAGACTCAAGGCCTTACGCGAACTCTCCACGAACGACCAGCTTTGTCGCAACAGGCAGCTTGTGAGACGCAAGTCGGAATGCTTCTTTTGCAACCTCAGGCGCGACCCCATCCATCTCATACAAAATCCGGCCAGGCTTCACGACCGCTACCCAATATTCTGGGTTGCCCTTCCCTTTGCCCATTCGAGTCTCGGCAGGCTTCTTCGTGATCGGCTTGTCCGGGAATATGCGCGTCCACACCTGTCCGCCTCGCTTCACATAACGGGTGATCGCGATTCTCGCCGCTTCAATTTGGCGGCTGGTTACCCAACCGGGCTCCAAAGCCTTCAGACCAAACTCACCCAGCGTAATTTGACCGCCACGATAGGCCTTGCCCTTCATGCGGCCCTTCTGCATTTTTCTGAATTTAACTTTCTTCGGCGCTAACACAACTCGATCTCCTTACCCAATCCGCCGCTCAAGAAAAGAATCCGGTTTCATTGGCTGAGCCGGAAGCAATTCACCCTTGTAAATCCACGTCTTGACTCCAATCTGCCCCATGGTGGTGTGCGCCTCAGCAAACCCATAGTCAATTTCAGCCCGCAGAGTATGCAGCGGCACACGTCCTTCGCGATACCATTCGGTTCGTGCGATTTCTGCACCACCCAAACGGCCCGCTACCATAATTTTGATTCCTTGCGCACCGAGCCGAAGCGCCGACTGGACACTACGCTTCATGGCCCGCCGGAACGCCACACGCTTTTCAAGCTGAGCAGCGACATTTTCACTCACCAACTGCGCCTCAAGTTCAGGCTTTTTTATTTCCTTGACGGTAATGTATGCCTGCCCGCCATATTGCTTTTCAAGATCAGCCTTGAGCTTATCAACCTCAGCTCCTTTGCGGCCGATGATAATACCTGGACGAGCCGTGTGGATGATCACTCGAGTCTGATCACCCGACCGTTCAATTTCCACCTTGGCTACACCCGCATGGTATAGCTTGGCTTTGACCGTCTTTCTAATCTTGATATCCTGGTGAAGCAGCTTGGCGTAATCCTTGCCGGCATACCAGCGAGAACTCCAGGTATAGTTGTAGCCCAGGCGATATCCTATTGGATGCGTTTTCTGACCCATACGACGTCTGCCTCAATACGCGTTAAAAGTAGTCCTACTGCTTCTTATCCTGAATCGTCGGCGCCGCCACAACTACCGTAATATGGCTGGTCCTCTTCTGAATCGCATTCGCTCGGCCCATCGACCTGGCCCGAACTCGCTTGTAAGTCGGGCCACAGTTGACGAAGGCCTTGGAGATCACCATCGACTCGCTATCTCCCATTTCTTTCTGCTCAGCGTTCGCCACTGCAGATCGAAGAATTTTCTCCACGACACGGGCGGCATGCCTGGGCGTATGCTTCAACATGGCCAGCGCAGCTGGAACATGCTGTCCCCGAATCATATCAATTACGGGTTTAGCCTTGCGTGGCGCGACTCGAACAAATCGTAATATGGCTCGTGCTTCCGTCATCGTCTTAAATCCCGTCATCCATCACCGGCCAGTTAGACCGGGATGCCCTCCGCAATTGACTGCCGAACATCAACCTCTTCTACTTCAGCGCGACTGCCTTTTCCGTCCTTGCCTGACCATGCCCCTTAAAGAACCGGGTCGGCGCAAACTCTCCGAGCTTGTGACCTACCATATTTTCGGTCACGAACACGGGAATGAATTTCTTCCCGTTATGGACGGCAAACGTATGGCCAATCATGTCCGGAATAACCGTCGATCGCCTTGACCATGTCTTGATCAGCTTGCGATCCTTCACCTGGTTCATGCGCTCAACCTTTTCAAGGAGATGAGCATCGACAAACGCGCCCTTACTAATCGATCTAGGCATTGCGCACTCCTGACTTACGTCGGGCGATAATGAACTTATCGGTCTTCTTATTCTGTCTGGTCTTATACCCCTTCGTTGGCACTCCCCACGGCGACACAGGATGGGGATTCCCTTGGCCAGACTTCCCCTCTCCGCCTCCATGCGGATGATCGACCGGGTTCATAACGACACCGCGGACATGTGGACGCTTTCCCTTCCATCGGTTTCGTCCGGCTTTTCCGACGCTAACGTTCTCATGATCAACGTTTCCAACTTGTCCAACGGTCGCCATACAGGTCCCGAGGATCCGCCGCATTTCTCCGGACTTCAAGCGAACCTGAACGTAATCTCCGTCACGGCCCATCACCTGAGCAGAACCGCCTGCGCTCCGGATCAGCTGCCCGCCCTTCCCAAGCTTTAATTCAATATTATGAACCGTCGTACCCAGCGGCATCTTGGCCAGTGGAAGCGCATTGCCAGGACGAATCTCAGCCTGTGGACCTGATTGCACTTCGTCGTTTACTTTCAGCCCGACCGGGGCCAGGATGTATCGCTTTTCCCCGTCCTTGTACTTTAACAGCGCGATACGGGCTGATCGGTTCGGGTCATATTCAATCGCTTCAACACGCGCAACAATGCCGACCTTATCCCGATGAAAATCAATCTTTCGATACAACCGCTTATGGCCAGCCCCACGAAAACGGACCGTCATGCGTCCGTCGTTGTTCCGCCCCCCGCTTCGAGGATGAAAAGAGGTCAGCGACTTTTCCGGCTTTTTCTTTGTCAGCTCCTCAGTCGTGACTGCAGTCATCCCACGACGCCCTGGAGTTGTCGGCCTGTATGATTTCAAACCCATAACTCTACCCCTACCTTTTTACACGTACCGCTGATTACGCGCTTTCGTACATCTCAAGCTTCTCACCCTTCTTGAGGGTGACGAAGGCCTTCTTCCAGTCGGAACGCCGGCCTGAAAACCGTCCTAGCCGCTTGACCTTGCCACGGATGTTCAGTACGTTCACTTTTTCAACTTTGACCTTCAGTAGCGATTCGACCGCTTGCTTGATCTGCACACGATTCGCATCAGGGTGGACGATGAATCCGACAGTGTTCGTCTTCTCACGGAGCCCCGTTATTTTCTCGGTCAACAAAGGCTGAATCAAGACCGCATGCATTTCTATTTTCACGACCAGACCTCTTGCACACGTCCCAGCTCCTGCTGGGAGACAACAACCACTCCAGCACGCACGATGTCATACACGTTCAACCGATCAGGGCTGAGCACTTTAACCGCGGCCATGTTCTTAGCAGCCTGAACGACCGTCGATTGCCCACTGCCAAGCACAACCAAGGTATGATCACCCCCGCTCAGACGCCCCAGTGCCTGCGCCAGCAACTTCGTTTTCGGCTGCTCAAGCGATACCTCAGACAAGACCACCAATTTCCCCTCCGAAACCTTCGCGGAGAGAGCACTCTGAAGAGCCGCCCGATACTTCTGTTTCGGCATAGTATAGGCATAGCTTCTCGGCTTTGGTCCAAACACGCTCCCACCGTGACGCCATACGGGAGACCGTAGCGACCCGGCGCGAGCACGTCCGGTATGCTTTTGCTTCCACGGCTTCTTCCCCGATCCACTCACTTCGCCGCGGCGAAGCGTAGATGCCGTTCCCTGGCGTTCACAGGCGCGCTGCATGATCACTGCTTCATGCACCAAGGCTGCCCGGAGTTCGCACCCAAACACACTCGGGGCTAACTCGACCGTTCCGACTTTCTTATTCTGCCAATCAACGACATCAACTGTGGGCATGGCTTAGCTCTTCTTTGACTTTCTTATAACGATGATTCCATTTGCTGCACCTGGAATAGCCCCGCGCACGAAGAGAAGGTGCTCATCAGGCCTCGATTCGACGACCTTCAATCGTTGCGTCGTGATCTGCTCCGCCCCCATATGACCAGGCAACTCCTTCCCCTTCCACACACGCGAAGGATATGAACTTGCCCCGATTGAACCGGGATGCCGGTGGAACATCGATCCGTGAGACTCCGGGCCACCGGCGTAGTGGTGGCGACGAACCACCCCCTGAAAACCTTTTCCCTTCGAGATCCCGGTGACATCGACCCAATCACCCTTTTTGAACATACCAACGGTCACCGACTGCCCGACCGCTGGATCGCCATCTTTCTCAAACTCACGCAGCACGCGACTGGCCGGCGATTGACTCTTCTTGAGGTGGCCCAGTTCGGCCTTTGAAAGTTTGCGCTCCTTCACTTCGCCGAAGGAGAGCTGAACCGCCTCATAGCCATCACGCTCTTTAGTCTTCACAGTGACAACGCGGCATGGACCAGCCTCGATTACCGTCACCGGCGTCAAGCGATTTTGATCGAAGACCTGCGTCATTCCTAGTTTTTTCCCAAGCAATCCGTTTGTCATTCACTCACCACGAGGCTGAAGTTGAGCTTAGCCGCGTCCTTCCTCACAACTTGATTTCCACATCCACGCCGGCAGCCAAATTCAGCTTCATCAGCGAATCCATCGTTTCTGGCGTCGGCTCCATAATGTCAAGCAAGCGCTTATGCGTGCGCATCTCAAACTGTTCGCGCGACTTCTTATCGACGTGCGTCGATCGCTGAACGGTGATTTTCTCGATTTTGGTAGGAAGCGGAATCGGGCCAACGACCTTAGCCCCGCTACGCCGAACAGTTTCGACGATTTCCATCACCGACTGGTCCAGCACGCGGTAATCGAACCCGCGCAGTCTGATTCTAATTCGCTGATCGACCTTCACTCGGAACCCCCGTTATTCATCGCCTGTTACGCACATCGCTCGGCTTCGACCCCAGCCATGCTGATGCATGGCAATTGACGAACACCTACGTCTTCTTACGCCAGAATTTCCGTGACGACGCCGGAACCCACGGTCTTGCCGCCCTCGCGCACCGCAAACCGTAGCCCCTGATCCATCGCGATCGGGCTGATCAATTCGCCCGTCACACTCACGTTGTCCCCCGGCATCACCATCTCCACCCCCGGATTGAGCGACACGATGCCCGTCACATCCGTGGTCCGGAAGTAGAACTGCGGCCGATACCCGTTGAAGAACGGCGTGTGCCGCCCCCCTTCTTCCTTCGCCAACACATAGATTTCCGCCTTGAACTTCGTATGCGGCGTGACGGTCTTGGGCTTCGCCAGCACCATGCCGCGCTCGACGTCTTCTTTCTTCGTCCCCCGCAAGAGCACGCCGACGTTGTCGCCCGCCTGCCCTTCATCGAGCACTTTGCGGAACATCTCGACGCCGGTCACGATGGTGGTCTGCGTCGGCCGCAGGCCCACGATCTCGATCTCATCGCCGACCTTAACGATGCCCCGCTCGCAGCGCCCGGTCACCACGGTGCCGCGCCCGCTGATGGTGAACACATCTTCGATCGGCATCAGGAACGGCTTCTCGATGGGCCGCTGGGGCGTCGGAATATACGTATCCACGGCATCGAGCAGCTTCAGAATGCTCGGCACGCCCAATTCGCCCTGATCGCCTTCCATCGCTTTCAATGCGCTGCCATGCACGATCGGGGTCTTGTCGCCAGGGAATCCGTACTTGGTCAACAACTCCCGCACTTCGAGCTCCACGAGCTCCAGCAATTCTTTGTCATCGACCTTGTCGGCCTTGTTCAAAAACACCACGATGTAGGGTACGCCCACCTGCCGGGCCAACAGAATATGTTCCCGGGTCTGCGGCATGGGCCCGTCGGCGGCGCTGACGACCAAAATCGCCCCGTCCATCTGCGCGGCCCCGGTGATCATGTTCTTGACATAGTCGGCGTGGCCGGGACAGTCCACGTGGGCATAGTGCCGCTTGTCGGTCTCGTACTCGACGTGACTGATGGCAATGGTCATGATCTTCGTGGCGTCGCGACGCCCTTGACTCTCGCTCGCCTTGGCCACTTCGTCATAGGGGATGAACTTCGCCATGCCCCGATCCGCACAAATCTTGGTCAACGATGCCGTCAACGTGGTCTTTCCGTGGTCCACGTGCCCGATCGTCCCAATGTTTACGTGCGGCTTCTTCCGCTCATATTTCGCCTTCGCCATACCGAAATCCTCCCTACTACCTACAGCTCAATCAGCGGCAATTACTCACCGCGATACTTCGCAATAATAGTCTCAGAAATTTGCCGAGGAACCTGGTCGTATCGATCGAATTCCATGCTGTACGTGGCTCGGCCTTGCGTGCGCGAGCGAAGATCGGTTGCATACCCAAACATCTCACTGAGCGGCACAGATGCGTCGATCGCCTGCGCACCGGCACGCACCTTCATCCCCTGCACTTTCCCACGTCGACCGTTCAAGTTGCCAATGACATCGCCCATGAAATCCTGAGGAACCAGAACCTCCACCTTCATGATTGGCTCAAGCAGAACAGGGTCGGCCTTTTTGCATGCGTCAGCAAACGCCATAGACCCGGCGATCTTGAAAGCCATTTCATTCGAATCCACATCGTGATAAGAGCCGTACGTAAGAGTCACGCGCACATCGCGCAGGGGATACCCGGCGATAACGCCGGCGTCCAACCGCTCCTTCACACCCTTTTCAACAGCCGGAATAAATTCCCTCGGAATCACACCGCCAGCGATCTTATTGACGAACTCGAAGCCCTTACCGGACTCTGACGGCTCAACCGATAACACGACATGGCCATATTGACCGCGACCACCAGTCTGCTTCACATACTTAGCTTCCGCTTCAGCCTTCCGGCGAATCGTTTCACGAAACGCCACTTCCGGCTTACCAACATTGGCTTCGACCTTAAACTCACGCAACATGCGGTCAACGATGATCTCGAGATGCAGCTCACCCATGCCGGCGATAATCGTTTGCGACGTTTCCTCATCCGTACGTACCCTGAACGAAGGATCCTCCTGCGCCAATTTCTGAAGCGCAAACCCCATCTTCTCCTGATCCTGCTTCGTCTTAGGCTCAATCGCCATCGCAATCACAGGCTCTGGAAACTTCATTACTTCCAGCAGGACCGGCTCCTTCTCTTCAGACAACGTATCTCCGGTCGTGGCGCCCTTCAGACCGACGGCCGCCACAATGTCGCCCGCATAGGCGATGTCGATTTCTTCGCGTTTATTCGCATGCATCTTAAGTAACCGACCGACACGCTCTCTCGTGCCCTTCGTCACATTGAGCACCGACGATCCGGTCTTCAGCATTCCAGAATAAACACGGAAAAATACCACCTGCCCTGCAAATGGGTCCGTCATCAACTTGAAGGCAAGCGCAGAAAACGGCTCGCTGTCCGACGGCTTGCGCAGAACCTCTTTATTCGTATTGGGATCAATCCCCTTCACCGGAGGAACATCAAGCGGCGAGGGCAGGTAATCCACGACGGCATCCAACAACTGCTGGACACCTTTATTCTTAAAAGCAGACCCACAGACAACCGGAATCACCTTCATCGAGATCGTCGCGGCCCTGATCGCGCGACGCACTTCCTCTTCCGTCAGCGGATGGCCATTCAAATACTTCTCCATAACCTGGTCGTCAAACTCCGCAACGGCATCCAGCATTTTATCGCGATACTCTTTCGCCTGCTCTAGCAGATTAGCTGGAATTTCATCGATCTTGTACTTAGCGCCGAGCGTTTCATCGTCATAAAAGTAGCCCTTCATGGTCACGAGATCTACCGAACCTCGGTACTCTGCTTCCCGCCCGATCGGAATCTGGATAGGAACCGGGTTCGCCCCGAGACGATCAATGATTGATTGCACGCTGGCGTAGAAGTCAGCGCCGATTCGATCCATCTTGTTCATCCAGGCAATGCGCGGGACCCCATATTTATCGGCTTGGCGCCAGACCGTTTCCGATTGCGGCTCAACGCCCTGCACGGAATCGAATGCAGCCACCGCACCATCAAGCACACGAAGAGAACGCTCAACCTCAATTGTAAAATCGACGTGACCAGGCGTATCGATAATGTTGATGCGCTTGTCTTTCCAGAAACAGGTCGTCGCCGCAGCCGTGATCGTGATGCCGCGCTCACGCTCCTGCTCCATCCAATCCATCGTCGCAGCACCCTCGTGAACTTCGCCCATCTTGTGCGTCATGCCCGTGTAGTACAGGATCCGCTCGGTCGTGGTCGTTTTTCCGGCATCAATGTGGGCCATGATGCCGATGTTTCTCGTATGTTCCAGTGCCGTTTGACGAGCCACATTAGTCCCCTAAAAACACATGTGCCGCGAGTCGAGCCAACTGACGCTGCTGCGATCGAAGAGCACTCAACGTCTGCGGATCGCAGCACGGCTCAACTGCAGCACAGAACGACGTTACCAGCGGTAATGGGCGAAGGCTTTATTCGCTTCCGCCATTCGATGCACGTCTTCCCGCTTCTTCACTGCGGCGCCGGTATTATTCGACGCATCCATTAATTCAGCCGCGAGCTTTTCCCGCATACTCTTGCCGCCACGGGTGCGCGCATATTCCGACAACCAACGAAGCGCCAAGGATACTCGGCGTGAAGGCCTGATCTCGACGGGGACCTGATACGACGCACCGCCCACGCGGCGAGACTTCACTTCCACAATCGGCTTCACATTATCGACGGCAGCCTTGAATACCTTCAGAGGGTCTCCGCCGGTCTTTTCTTGTATGACATCGAATGCCCCGTAACAAATCCGCTCGGTGGTGCTCTTCTTTCCACCACTCATCAGCGTATTGATAAACTTTCCGACAAGCTTATCGCGATATCGCACATCGGGGAGCACTTCACGTTGGTCTAAAAATCTACTGCGGGGCATCGTTTACCTATCTCGTTCGTTGTTCAGTCGAATTAACTTTCCTTACCGCTCACGCGCCGCCCTACTTCGGGCGCTTGGCACCGTACTTCGATCGGCTCTGCTTACGGCCTGCCACGCCCACCGCATCCAAGGCACCGCGCACCAAGTGATAACGCACACCCGGCAAGTCCTTGACACGGCCACCACGCACCAACACGATTGAGTGTTCTTGCAAATTATGCCCGACGCCTGGAATATACGTTGTGACTTCCATACCATTCGTCAACCGAACACGCGCCACTTTCCGCAAAGCAGAATTAGGCTTCTTTGGCGTCGTGGTATAGACTCGCAGGCACACTCCCCGCTTCTGCGGGCAAGATTTCAAGGCCGGGCTTTTCGTTTTCGCCTTGACTAGGTTCCGGCCTTTTCTCACCAACTGATTGATTGTCGGCATTCTATTCAAACCTTCCCGAATTTCGAACTCATCTATGACCGTCAGAGGAAAGACGGCGGATTATATTGATGCGCTCTCTCATTGTCAAGTGAGGCAACTCCTGCGCAATTACGATCGTGTCCCCTCGCCCACTGCAGCCACAGGAGGCTCAGAAGAAACAACCGCAGACCCTTGAGCAGCCGCCACAGCAGCGGCTTCCGGCTTTTCACTGATCACGAACGTGTCTCGATATTCCTCAAACCCTGACCCGGCCGGAATCAACCGCCCCACAATGACATTTTCTTTGAGACCCAACAAATTATCCTCTCGGCCGTTGATGGCCGCTTCCGTCAGCACTCGAGTTGTTTCCTGGAACGAGGCCGCGGAGATAAAGCTGTCGGTCGTCAACGCCGCTTTCGTAATTCCAAGCAGAACCGGCTTGCCTAAGGCTGGCGTGCCGCCCCTTTCGAGCACACGCTCGTTTTCAGCCTCGAACATACTCTTGCTCACTTGGCTACCTGGCAAAAACTGCGTGTCGCCTGGATCTTCGATCCGGACCTTGCGAAGCATTTGCCGGACAATGATCTCGATATGTTTATCGTTGATCGAGACACCCTGCAACCGATAGACATCCTGCACTTCATCGACGAGATATTTCTGCAACTCATTGGGGCCGAGCACGTCAAGGATGTCATGCGGATTCGCCGATCCGTCCATTAACGGTTCCCCGGCCCGCACCCAATCCCCCTCGTGCACGTTGACATGCTTCCCTTTGGGAATGAAGTATTCCTTCACATCTCCCAATTTATTATCGACAAGCACTTTGCGTTGGCCCTTGACGAATCCTCCATAGGACACTTCACCGTCGATCTCGGTGATCACCGCCTGCTCTTTTGGTTTCCGTGCCTCGAATAATTCGACGACGCGCGGAAGGCCTCCTGTGATGTCCTTGGTTTTCGTCGTCTCACGTGGAATCTTGGCCAACACATCGCCAGGATGAACCATCGCGCCCTTCTCGACGAAGATATGGGCGCCAACCGGCAGCAAATACCGCGCGACCGTATTCGACCCGCCGGAAACCTTCGCTGTTTTACCGGCTTCATCCTTGATTGAAATACGGGGACGTAACGTTGCACCCGCATGCTCGATAATGACCTTGCGAGACAGACCCGTCACCTCGTCGAATTCTTCTTTCATGGTGACGCCTTCGACGATATCGCCGAACGCCAACTTGCCGCCTACTTCGGTCAAAATGGTCAGTGAATAGGGATCCCACTCAACCAATTTCTGCCCGACCGCGACCGGATCGCCGTCCTTGATCTTGATTTTTGCGCCATAGACGACCGGATATTTTTCACGTTCACGGCCACTGTCATCCACAATCGCAATTTTCGTATTGCGATTCATCACCACCCATTCGCCGTCTTTATTCCGTACTGCGATGCCGCCATTGTGAATGTCCGCATTCTTCTTGGCATCGAAGCTCATGAACTTGATCCGCCCGGCATGTTTCGCTTCCAGCACGGTCTGCTCGACAACTTTGCTGGCCGTACCGCCGATGTGGAACGTCCGCATCGTCAGCTGAGTTCCCGGTTCGCCGATTGACTGGGCGGCAATCACTCCGACAGGCTCACCCTTCTCCACAAGTCGGCCGCGCGCCAGATCTCGTCCATAACAGGCGCGGCAGACCCCGCGAAGCGATTGGCAGGTCAGTACTGATCGGATCTTGACCCGGTCGACTCCAGCCTCCACAATCGACTTGGTGAGCTCTTCGTGGATCTCCTCGTTCCGCGAGACGATGATTTCCCCGGTCACGGGATCGCGGATATCCTCCGCCGCCAAGCGGCCCAAGACACGCTCTTCCAGCGGCTGAATGATTTCGCCGCCTTCGACCAGCGCGCTGACGATAATGCCGTCGTGCGTTCCGCAATCAAGCTCATTGATGATGACATCCTGCGCGATATCGACCAACCGGCGGGTCAGATAGCCGGAGTTCGCCGTCTTCAAGGCGGTATCGGCCAGACCCTTTCGCGCGCCGTGAGTCGAAATAAAATACTGCAAGACGGTGAGGCCTTCACGGAAGTTCGCCGTAATCGGCGTCTCGATGATTTCACCGGACGGTTTGGCCATCAGCCCGCGCATCCCGCCCAACTGCCGGATCTGCTGCGAGCTACCGCGCGCGCCGGAGTCCGCCATCATGAAAATCGGATTGAAGGATTCGGCTTTGCCAGGATCTCCTCCGGCGCCGAGCTCCTTCATCATTTCGTTGGCGACCTGCTCAGTCACATGCGCCCATATATCGATGACCTTGTTGTACCGTTCGCCGTTCGTGATCAAGCCCTCGGAATATTGCTTTTCAATTTCGTTCACTTCGCGCTGAGCCTTCCCGACAAACTCTTCCTTCTTGCTCGGGATATGCATATTGTCGATGCAGATCGACACACCCGCCCGGGTGGCATACGTGAACCCGATGTCCTTGATCTTATCGAGAAACTCGACGGTGTCACGGTGACCGGTCTGCCGATAGACAGAATCGATCAGCTTAGTCATCTCCTTCTTGGTCATGAGCTTGTTGGCATTGGCGAACGGTAGGCCGGCCGGAAGGATCTCCGACAGCAGCACACGACCGACCGTCGTTTGCACTAAGCCCCCAGCCAGACGCACCTTGATCCGCGCATGCTCTTCCACTTCGCGCGCGTCGTAGGCGATCCGCACCTCTTCCGCCGACCCGAACACTTTACCCTCGCCCTTCACACCCAGGCGTTCCTTCGTCAGCCAATAGACGCCGAGGACCATGTCTTGCGACGGCACGGCGATCGGTTTGCCGTTGGCCGGCGAAAGAATGTTGTTGATGGACATCATCAAGACCCGTGCCTCGACCTGCGCTTCAACCGACAGCGGCACGTGCACCGCCATCTGGTCTCCGTCGAAGTCCGCGTTGAATGCGGAACATACGAGCGGATGCAATCGAATGGCCTTGCCCTCCACCAGAACCGGGTCGAATGCCTGAATCCCCAACCGGTGGAGTGTCGGCGCTCGATTCAGCAAGACGGGATGCTCACGAATCACTTCGTCAAGCACGTCCCAGACTTCCGGCCGTTCCTTTTCAACCAGCCGCTTCGCGCTCTTGATCGTGGTCGCCGCCCCGCGCGCTTCGAGCTTATGGAAGATGAATGGCTTGAACAATTCCAGGGCCATCTTCTTCGGTAATCCACACTGATGGAGACGCAACTCGGGACCGACGACGATGACCGTACGGCCGGAATAGTCGACCCGCTTACCGAGCAGATTCTGGCGAAACCGCCCCTGTTTGCCTTTCAGCATGTCGCTCAAAGACTTGAGTGGGCGCTTGTTCGGCCCACGAATCGCGCGGCCACGCCGACCGTTGTCGAAGAGAGCATCGACAGCCTCTTGCAGCATGCGCATTTCGTTCCGGATGATGACGCCTGGCGCTTTCAATTCCATCAGCCGCTTCAACCGGTTATTCCGGTTGATCACGCGCCGATAAAGATCGTTCAGGTCGGAGGTCGCAAATCGTCCGCCGTCGAGAGGGACGAGCGGGCGCAGCTCCGGCGGCAGCACCGGGATGACGTCCAAAATCATCCACTCCGGCTTGTTTCCGGACTTGCGAAACGCTTCGAGCACTTTCAGCCGTTTGGCGTATTTCTTTTTCATGGCCGAGGATGTCGACGACTTCGACTTCGCCTGAATTTCATCCCATAGCGCATTGATATCGATTTTTCGCAGCAAATCCCGGATGGCTTCTGCACCGATGCCCGCCTTGAACCCGCTTGAGCCGAACTCGGACACGAGGGTACGCAGCTTCTCTTCCGAGACCAATTCCTTTTCCGACAGGTCGGTTGATCCCGGATCGACACAGACATAGCTCTCGAAATAGAGAATTTTCTCCAGCTGCTTCAGGCTCATATCCAGGAGCGTGCCGATACGGCTGGGCACCCCTTTCAAGAACCAAATATGTGCGACCGGCGCGGCCAACTCGATATGCCCCATCCGCTCACGTCGCACTTTCGACTGAATCACCTCGACGCCGCACTTGTCACAGACAATGCCGCGGTGCTTCATGCGCTTGTACTTGCCGCAATTGCATTCCCAGTCCTTAATCGGACCGAAAATCTTGGCACAGAACAATCCGTCTTTTTCCGGCTTGAACGACCGATAGTTGATCGTCTCCGGCTTCTTCACTTCACCGTACGACCAGGACCGGATTTTTTCGGGCGACGCGATACGGATACGCATCGTGTCGAACGACACCGAGTCCCGCTGCTTTTCAAACAATGTATATACGCCTTCCAAGGTAATGACCTCCTCCGATGCCGGGATTCACCCGGCACACAAGCGGTTAGTCTTGCGTCTTGACGAGCTCGATATCAAGCCCCAAGCTCTGCAGCTCTTTGACCAAGACGTTGAACGACTCGGGCAACCCAGGCTCCAGGAATGGCTCGCCTTTGACGATCGCTTCATACATGCGCGACCGGCCCGGCACATCGTCGGACTTGACCGTAAGAAATTCCTGCAACGTCGAAGCCGCGCCATAGGCTTGCAGCGCCCACACTTCCATTTCTCCCAACCGCTGCCCGCCGAATTGGGCCTTGCCGCCCAGCGGCTGCTGCGTGACGAGCGAATAGGGCCCGATCGAACGCGCGTGGATCTTGTCGTCCACCAAGTGGTGCAGCTTCAGCACATACATGTACCCGACCGTGACCGGGCTGGCGAACGGCTCACCGGTTTTTCCGTCGACCAGCCCGCTTTGCCCGCTCGGAGGCAATTTTGCCTTCTTGAGCAGATCCTTGATTTCTTTTTCCGACGCTCCGTCGAACACCGGACTGGCCACCTTGATTCCCAACGCTTTCGCCGCCCATCCGAGGTGCGTTTCCAGGATTTGGCCCACGTTCATACGAGACGGCACACCCAGAGGATTCAATACGATTTCAACCGGAGTCCCATCCGGCAAATACGGCATATCCTCTTCCGGCAGTACGCGCGACACGACACCCTTGTTGCCGTGGCGGCCGGCCATTTTGTCGCCGACCTGAATCTTCCGCTTCATCGCGATGTAGACTTTCACCAGCTTGATCACGCCGGGCGGCAGCTCGTCGCCCCGTTTCAAGCGGCCGACCTTTTCATCGTAGAGCGTCTGGAGAATTTCAATCTGTTCTTTTGCCCGCCGCTCGACGTCTTCCAACTCTTTTTGCTCGTCCGGGTCGCTGAGAATGATGTGCCGCACCGTGTCGTCGGGCAGCCGCTTGAGGATCTCCGCCGTTAGCTTGCCCTTCTTCTTCAAAATGACGTCGCCCGTGTCCGGGTCCATCAAATCACGGCCCACCACCTTGCCGAGCAACAACTTCCTGATCTTCTTCGTCTTTTCTTCGTCGATGATCCGCAGCTCTTCGTGGTGATCACGCTGGAGCTTCATCTGATCATCGGTTTCGATGCTCTTCGAACGCTCATCCTTGTCGAGGCCTTTGCGCGAAAAAATCTTCACGTCCACGACGATGCCTTCGACGCCAGGAGGCACGGTCAGCGAGGTGTCCTTCACATCGCCGGCCTTCTCTCCGAAAATGGCGCGCAACAGCTTCTCTTCCGGCGTCAGCTGGGTTTCACCCTTCGGCGTCACTTTGCCGACCAGAATGTCGCCCGGCTTCACTTCGGCGCCAACGCGGATGATGCCGCTCTCGTCCAGATTCCTGAGCGCTTCTTCGCCGACATTGGGGATGTCGCGGGTGACATCTTCCTTACCCAGTTTCGTATCGCGGGCTTCCACCTCGAATTCTTCGATATGAATCGACGTGAACGCATCTTCACGAACCAATTTCTCACTGAGGAGAATAGCGTCTTCGAAGTTGTAACCGCCCCACGGCATGAACGCCACCAGCACGTTCTTCCCCAATGCCAACTCTCCATGATCGATCGCCGGGCCATCGCCGAGGACTTGCCCCTTCTTGACCGGCTGCCCGAGCCGCACCACGGGCGTCTGGGTAATACAGGTGTTCTGATTCGAGCGCTGAAACTTGATGAGGTCGTAGACATCCAACCCTGAATCTTTCCCCTTTTTCCCATCCTTCGAGTCTGCGCGCACGACGATACGCGTGGCATCGACGCTTTCCACAACCCCGGCACGCTGGGCTTGGATGACATATCCCGAATCACGCGCCACAACCGCTTCCATTCCAGTGCCGACCAACGGAGATTCGGATGTGAGTAACGGAACCGCCTGGCGTTGCATGTTGGAGCCCATTAGGGCGCGGTTGGCGTCGTCATGCTCTAAGAACGGCACCAGCGCCGTTGCCACGCTGACGACCTGCTTCGGAGACACGTCCATGTACTCGATCTTGTCCGGCGTAGCCATGACAAAGTCTCCGCCGTGACGACAGGACACAGTCTCAGAAACCAGCCGGCCCGCCCCATCCACCTTGGAATTCGCTTGGGCGATAATGTACTTGTCCCCTTCGATCGCGGACAGAAATTCCATCTCATCCGTCACGCGCCCTTTGACCACCTTCCGATAAGGCGCCTCGATGAATCCAAACTGATTGATCCGCGCATAGGTGGCCAGCGAGGTGATCAACCCGATGTTCGGACCTTCCGGCGTTTCGATGGGACAAATGCGGCTATAGTGCGACGGATGCACGTCGCGGACTTCGAATCCGGCACGCTCTCTCGTCAAGCCGCCCGGCCCGAGCGCCGACAAGCGCCGCTTGTGCGTAATCTCCGCCAGTGGATTCGTTTGGTCCATAAATTGTGACAACTGGCTGCTGCTGAAAAATTCCTTGACCGCCGCAACGACCGGCTTGGCATTGATCAGATCATGCGGGAGCACCGTCTCCATATCGAGGAGATTCATGCGCTCCTTAATACTGCGCTCCATCCGCACCAAGCCCAGCCTGAACTGATTTTCCAACAACTCGCCGACCGACCGGACACGACGATTGCCCAAATGGTCGATGTCGTCGATTTCCCCCTTGCCGATCTTGAGGTTCACGAGATACCGGATCACTTCGACCATGTCCTGGGCCGTCAGCGTGCGTTGCTCCAGAGGGAGGTCCAATCCCAGCTTCTTATTGAGTTTGAGCCGCCCGACGGGCGACAGATCGTATCGCTTGGAATTCAAAAACAGGTTGTCAAACAACGCCCGCGCCGTGTCGACGGACGGTGTTTCGCCCGGGCGAAGCCGGCGATAGATTTCCACCATCGCTTCTTCTTTCGAGCTGATCTTTTCCATTTCCAAGGTGTCGAAAATCACCGGCGTAGCCGTGGCCATATCGAGATAAATAACTTTAAACTCCTCGACGCCGCTCTCGACAATCGCTTCTACAATCTCGGCGGTCAACCGCTGATTCTTTTCAGCCAATTTCGTCTTCTGCGAATCGACCAATTCCGTGAGTACGGCGCGGCCGACAAGCTCTGCCGGAAGCATCGGAATTTCTTTCACTCCGGCCGCCTTCAGCTTCGCGATGATGCCCTTCGTCAGCCTGGTACCTTCACGCACCAGCGGTTCCTTACCGCCCTTTTCAAAGACTTCCCCTGAACATCGAAGTCCATGGTGGATTTCCGCGTCTAGCTTTCGGAACATCTTCCCGTTCGACACCCGGATTTCCTCGACGGGATAATACATCTTGAGCAAGTCGTCACTGGAAAACCCAAAGGCCTTCAACAGAATCGTGGTGGGCATTTTCCGCCGGCGGTCGATGCGGACATACAGAATATCTCGTGCGTCGAATTCAAAATCGAGCCAGGAGCCGCGATAGGGAATAATGCGCGCGCTGTACAGCACTTTGCCGCTGGCATGGGTGCGCCCTTTATCGTGCGTAAACGAGGCGCCGGGAGACCGATGGAGCTGACTGACAACGACTCGCTCGGTTCCGTTGACGATAAACGTGCCGCGCTCCGTCATCAGGGGCAATTCGCCGACGTAGACCTCCTGCTCACGGACGTCGAGCACTTTCTTCCTGGGGCCTTTGTCTTCCTTGTCAAACACCACCAGGCGAACCCGCAGCTTCAGCGGCACCGCGAAAGTCATGCCCTGCTCAAGACACTCACGTTCATCGTACTTGGGCGTACCCAGCGTATAGCTCGAAAACTCGAGCATGGCCGTATTGTTATAGTCAGGGATCGGGAATACGCTCGCCAACGCCGCTTGCAGGCCACAATCTTTCCGTCGCTCCGGCTCTACTTCCAGCTGGAGAAACTCCTCATAGGAGCGCTTCTGAATCTCAATCAGATCCGGAATGTCGATATTGGTTCGAATACGAGAAAAATCTTTCCGCTCGACGAACTCTTGCAGAGTCGTTTCGGACATGCCCGCTCCTCCACGTTGGTTGGCGGTGAACAGATGTCAATGGTCAGCGATCACAGGTGAAGCCGCAGCCATGCGGCTTCACCTAATTGATCACTGGCAACTGTGAATGGCGCTCGCGTACTACTTGATTTCGACCTTGGCGCCGCCCTCTTCGAGTTTCTTCTTCATGGTATCGGCTTCTTCCTTCGCCACGCCGGTCTTGACCGGCTTCGGCGCGCCTTCCACCAAATCTTTCGCTTCCTTCAGCCCAAGGCTGGTCAATTCGCGCACAACCTTAATGATCTGAATTTTCTTGTCGGCCGGCGCAGACGCAAGAATGACATCGAACGAGGTCTTTTCCTCGGCAGGCGCAGCAGCGCCTCCGCCAGCAGCGGGACCGGCGGCGGCCGCAACCGGCGCGGCAGCCGTCACCCCGAAGCGGGTCTCCAAACCCTTCACGAGCTCAGCCAAATCGAGCACGCTCATGCCCTCGATAGCCTTGATGAATTCTTCCTGCGACAGTTTCGTTGTGGTTGCTGACATGTCTCCCTCCCCTTTCTTTTTATCCTGAATGGCTGCAATGACTCTCACAAATTTCGACAAAACCGCGTTGAGCGTATACACCACGCCGCGGATCGGCCCCTGCATGGCCGAAAGCAGCATAGCAATCAGTACTTCCTTCTTCGGCAACTTCGCGACAGCCGCCAGATCGGCAGGCTTAACAACTTTTCCTTCCAGCACGCCGACCGTCATCCGAATTTTCTCGTCACGCTTCTCTGCGCCGATGAAGTCGCGCAATACCTTCGTCGGCATTACCGGATCGTCATACCCGATGACGATGCCCGTGGGCCCCTTGAGATACGCCGCGAGACCGGCCAGGGCTGTTCCCTCGACCGCGCGAGCCGCGAGCGTGTTCTTCACGACCCGATACTCCGCTTTGGCGCCACGGAGCTGCTTGCGCAGTTCCGTCACTTGATTGACCGGAAGTCCGGCACATTCCGTCAGAATGGCCAGCCGCGCACGACCGAACCTCTCGGTCAGTTCCGCAACCGCCGTAGCTTTTTCTTCCTTCTTCATTGCCTTCCCCTTCCAAACAAAGAGTCATTCGTCAACGGCCATTGACTGAGAAATGCCCCCTCAATGACGAATGACGAGCGACCATCCCTCTTCACGACCACTGCTTCATCAACGCGACCGCGTCCAGCATCACGCCGGGGCCCATCGTGCTGGAAACCACCGCGCTCTTGAGATATCGCCCCTTGCACGAAGCCGGCTTCGCCTTGATGACCGACTCGATGATGGCCGACGCGTTGTCATACAACTTGGCCGCATCGAACGACACTTTCCCGATCGGCACTTGTACGATGCCCGCCTTTTCAACCTTAAACTCAACCCGCCCCTTCCGAATGTCCGAGACGGCCTTGCCCACTTCAAAGGTCACGGTGCCGGTCTTTGGATTCGGCATGAGCCCGCGTGGACCAAGCTGTTTACCAAGCTTACCGACCGACGCCATCAGATCCGGGGTCGCGATGGCGCAATCGAACTCCATCCATCCCCCCTTGATCTTCTCCATCAAATCATCCGCTCCCACATAGTCGGCTCCAGCCTGCCTGGCCTCCTGCTCCTTGTCACCTCTGGCAAAGACTAAAACTCGCACTTTTTTGCCGGTGCCGTGCGGAAGTGATGCAGTCCCGCGAACCATTTGATCAGACCGTTTGGGGTCAATCCCCAACCGAAGCGCGAGATCGACTGATTCATCGAACTTCGCATAGGCCGATGTCTTCACGGCCTCAACCGCCTCCCGCAACGCATAGGCGCGCGGCTCGATTTTCTCCGCTGCGGACTTCATCTTCTTTCCCATGACAACAACTCCTTCTCTCTCGATCCTACCCTTGAATAACGATGCCCATGCTGCGAGCGGTGCCTTCGATAATCTTGGCAGCTCCGGCCACATCGGCTGCATTCAGATCGACTATTTTTTTCTGCGCGATCTCGTTCAACTGCGCTCTCGTGATCTTCCCGACCTTGTCTTTCTGTGGCACACCGGACCCTTTAATAATCCCGGCCGCCTTCTTCAGAAGGTCCGAAGCCGGCGGTGTCTTCATGACAAAAGTAAAGGTCCGGTCCTTATACACCGTAATAATGACCGGAATAATGCTGTCGCCTTCCTTCTGCGTCTTGGCATTAAACTGTTTGCAAAACTCCATGATGTTGACCCCGTGCTGGCCAAGCGAGGGGCCAACGGGAGGGGCCGGATTGGCCTTCCCTGCCGGAATCTGCAGTTTGATTTGTGCGGATACTTCCTTCGCCATATCTGCTCCTTACCTCAGCACTCAGCACTCATCGCTCAGCACTGTTTAAATCCGTTCAACCTGTAAAAACCCCAATTCCACCGGCGTCGATCGGCCGAAAATGCTCACCATGAGCTTTAATCGACTATGATCTTGATCGACCTCATCAACCAGGCCATTGAATCCCAGGAACGGACCGTCGATGATTCGAACATTGTCGCCCTTGATGAACTTCACCTGCTCGCGCGGTTCGGCCTGACCGGCATCAACTTGCTTGAGCAACGATTCAACCTCTTCAGGAGTCAAGGGCAGCGGTACCGTCCCACCCCCTACGAACCCGGTCACCTTCGGGGTCTCCTTGATCATCTGCAGGGTCTCATCGCCAACAGGTGATTCCAGCTCAATCAACACATAGCCAGGGAAAAACTTGCGCCGGGATGTCCGTCGCTTACCGTCCTTGATTTCGATCACGTCCTCTGTCGGCACGAGCACCTGTCCAAGCTTTTCAACCAAGCCCATCTGATTGGCGCGCTCCACCAAGCTGGTCTTAACCCGCCCCTCAAACCCCGCATACGTATGAATGACGTACCAGTTCTTCGTCATGCCCCACCCTTCGGTCTATAGGTCCCAGCCATGTTCGACGATTCCTTGACCGTTCTACTCATCTCTCAAATCAGTTTGCCGACCAGCCATGAAAGGATTGAATCGACAGCCGACAGATAGAGCGACATCAGCACACAAAACACAATCACGACCGTTGTAGAACCAATGGTTTCCGGACGGGTCGGGAACGAAACCTTCTTCAATTCAGCCCGAACATCCGTCATAAACAGCCGGATCGAATCAGTCATACGCTTAAACATCGGTCACTCCGTTTTCTATCTCTTCCGCTCCGGCTAACAGCCAAGCGAACCGTTCACACGACATCGCCACGGAATGGGTTGCCCCCATCACGCCCATCCTCGGCATTCCGGGTCAATCACACTCTGCATGGCAGGGGCACTAGGATTTGAACCTAGACTCTCGGTTTTGGAGACCGATGTGCTGCCATTGACACCATGCCCCTACTTGGACGTGAACCGTAAGGTGTGAATGCCAGCCGATCGGTGAACCATTCACCCCTTACCGCTCACTCACTTCACCTCTTTATGAGGCGTGTGCTTCCGGCAGAACTTGCAGAACTTGTTTCGCTCCAACCGATCCGGATCATTCTTCTTGTTTTTATTCGTCGAATAATTCCGCTGTTTACAGGTCGGACAGGCCAAATCAATAATTTCACGCATCTCTTTCTCCTCGATACAAGCTGACAGGCTTGCACGCTGACAAGTACAGCGACTCTCGTGTCAACGTCTTCTTACGCCAGAATTTCCGTGACGACGCCGGAACCCACGGTCTTGCCGCCCTCGCGCACCGCAAACCGTAGCCCCTGATCCATCGCGATCGGGCTGATCAATTCGCCCGTCACACTCACGTTGTCCCCCGGCATCACCATCTCCACCCCCGGATTGAGCGACACGATGCCCGTCACATCCGTGGTCCGGAAGTAGAACTGCGGCCGATACCCGTTGAAGAACGGCGTGTGCCGCCCCCCTTCTTCCTTCGCCAACACATAGATTTCCGCCTTGAACTTCGTATGCGGCGTGACGGTCTTGGGCTTCGCCAGCACCATGCCGCGCTCGACGTCTTCTTTCTTCGTCCCCCGCAAGAGCACGCCGACGTTGTCGCCCGCCTGCCCTTCATCGAGCACTTTGCGGAACATCTCGACGCCGGTCACGATGGTGGTCTGCGTCGGCCGCAGGCCCACGATCTCGATCTCATCGCCGACCTTAACGATGCCCCGCTCGCAGCGCCCGGTCACCACGGTGCCGCGCCCGCTGATGGTGAACACATCTTCGATCGGCATCAGGAACGGCTTCTCGATGGGCCGCTGGGGCGTCGGAATATACGTATCCACGGCATCGAGCAGCTTCAGAATGCTCGGCACGCCCAATTCGCCCTGATCGCCTTCCATCGCTTTCAATGCGCTGCCATGCACGATCGGGGTCTTGTCGCCAGGGAATCCGTACTTGGTCAACAACTCCCGCACTTCGAGCTCCACGAGCTCCAGCAATTCTTTGTCATCGACCTTGTCGGCCTTGTTCAAAAACACCACGATGTAGGGTACGCCCACCTGCCGGGCCAACAGAATATGTTCCCGGGTCTGCGGCATGGGCCCGTCGGCGGCGCTGACGACCAAAATCGCCCCGTCCATCTGCGCGGCCCCGGTGATCATGTTCTTGACATAGTCGGCGTGGCCGGGACAGTCCACGTGGGCATAGTGCCGCTTGTCGGTCTCGTACTCGACGTGACTGATGGCAATGGTCATGATCTTCGTGGCGTCGCGACGCCCTTGACTCTCGCTCGCCTTGGCCACTTCGTCATAGGGGATGAACTTCGCCATGCCCCGATCCGCACAAATCTTGGTCAACGACGCCGTCAACGTGGTCTTTCCGTGGTCCACGTGCCCGATCGTCCCAATGTTTACGTGCGGCTTCTTCCGCTCATATTTCGCCTTCGCCATAACTCCCTCCGTTACTTGCTCGGTTGAGGTTCACATTGAGGAGATCCACATCCGGCCTCCTTCCCTCAACGCTATGCCTCAGCTTCACCCTACGCTACGCACTGGAGCCCACGACGCGGATCGAACGCGTGACCTCGTCCTTACCAAGGACGTGCTCTACCAACTGAGCTACGTGGGCCTCTTCCCGGTGAAACGTCATACGTGAACGCTTGTACAGCACCCGGCTTCTTTCGTCTCACGCCTCACGTTTCACACCTCACGTCCTCGGTATGGAGCGGGCGATGGGATTTGAACCCACGACAGCCAGCTTGGAAGGCTGGAACTCTACCACTGAGCTACGCCCGCCTCTTATTTCTCGCGCTGAATGCCCACAGCTGAATCGAACAGATGCTCCACACTCAGGACCCAACCGCCATACCACTCCACACCTGATCGACCCGCCACTCTCTCCCCGCACACATTATCGAGCAGGCGATATAAACCGGCTTAATGGTGGGCAGGCAAGGATTCGAACCTTGGAAGACATAAGCCAGCAGATTTACAGTCTGCCCCCTTTGGCCACTTGGGTACCTGCCCGCGACACTTCACCGTACGTTGCAATCCAAACAAATTCGACGCAGATTCAAAAAATGTTCGCTGCTTCGGTGTGTAAAATAAGAGCACACCTCTCCGCGCACAGCTTTCTCTTTTCAATCAAGATGATTGAATCGCTGCTGTGCCGGACAAGCCGATTAGGAAATGCCGGATTCTATTGATGAAGTTCCGCCATGTCAAGAGGGGAAGCAGGTCTCAGTCTGATTTTTTCTTTTTACTTGCTAATGGATCTACAGGGTGCGGATTGAGCACCACCCTGTGAGACCCCGGCAATGTTCTGAGCAAATAGAACAGATTTACCATTAAAACCAAGCACTTGACTCATAAGCGCTACGGCCTCTCCCCAGGTAATCTGTGATGGTTTGGCAAGAAACCGTTTATGGGTGATACGGCGTTCATCGATATCTTCGGGAACATAGTACCCACGAAGCTCTCCCTGCTGAAAAGCCGCGTGAAGCCGCTGAGCCCATTGTTCCATCAGACGCTGCTGCCGAAACATCGAGTCCACCCCCGGATGTTGCACGTCGAGTTGATTCCAAATAGCCCAACCAATGAAGACAGCCCATGTTTCATTGAGGGCTTCCCAGGATTCTGATTCCGTCAGATAGCGCAATTCTGTCTCATTCGGTCGCTGCGCAACCGGTGCGATCATCACGTTTTCATACCGGCAAGTCTGCTGCATTCGCGCAAAATTGATCAATTCGCTCGACACAGAACCGTCATCCCCCTGCCCTCCGATGGAAGACGCGAGATAGTCCATGTAAGCATGGAACAGTTCGTGATACAGAACCTCCAACTCCTTGTGCGTCATTTTGGTGAGCGGCTTAAGCACCCGTCCGGCAGTATTAAAAGACAAGGACCGATTGAGCACCAGGCGATGCTCGCCAGGATGGTACTCCGCCGCATACGTCCGAAGATCGTCGAATTCAAACCGGATGAAATCCGGAGGGATCACCTTCAAAAACGTTGTCGGCAGATGCAGCTGTCCTGCGTCAGCCAGCAACCGCTCCCACTGCCGGCTTGCCGCAGCAGACCCGGCAGGCTCGGATGACAAGGCCGGAACGACAGAAACCATGTTCCAGCAGCAGCACAATACAAGAACCACTCTCGTCCATAGAGAAGTCATCGCATCACAGTACCGGCAGAACCGTTTCGGATTTCGAGTTCCAGGGTTCAAGTTTCCGGCACATCTTTCCTCGCAACACGAAACGTGAAACCCAAAACAAGAAACTCACAACTTCGTTCCCGGAATAGCAGATCGGCTCTGTCTCAGCGCACAGAGACGAACGATTGCAGCAACCGCGCCCGTGAATCATGCGAGTTAGTAATCTCGATACCGGGGAGTTCCCCAATCTTCTCTGCCGCCTTCTTCAACCAGCGCGATCGTATCGAGAAGATCTGAGGAAACATGATCGAGAAATCGGGAAGGCTTTGAGAGGAGCATGCCGCTCGCCTTGTCGTAGACATTGATGGGATAGGTCATGAACAAGTGCCGTTTGGCCCGAGTCACAGCCACATAGAAGAGCCGCCGCTCTTCTTCCAGCTCGTCATCTGTGAGAAAGGAATAGGCAGAAGGAAACCGGCCGTCCACCACCCAAATCACGAAGACACATTGCCACTCCAGCCCTTTGGCCGAATGGATCGTGGACAGCACCATCCGCTCATCGTCCCGGTCAGGCGCCTCGACACCTACCGCGCTGCCGTCCGGCGGCTCCAACGCCAGGTCGGCAAGAAATTCGTCAATGCCGTGATAGCCCTCGGCAATCGTATGAAGATGATCCAAATCTCTGGTCCGTTTAGGATAGTCGTCGAACTGCTCCTTGAGAATCGGAAGATAGTATTCGTAGATGTGATTGACATGCTCCGCCGGCTGCCGATCGTCCGACCCCGCCAGACTCTCCAGGGTATTCGCCAAGTTCTTGAGTCCCTGCCCCGATCGGCCACTGACTCCACGCAACACATCGGACGGCCGTTCGGCCTTCATGATTGCGGCCAGCAGATCCTGGGCTTTTTTCGGCCCGACTCCCTCGACCAACATGAGCACGCGATGCCAGCTGACCGTATCCAACGGATTGGCGACCACCCGCACATGCGCAAGCAGATCCTTGACATGGGCCGTTTCGATAAACTTCACCCCGCCGCGCTTAATGAAGGGCAACCCCTTGCGCGAAAGTTCGATTTCAAGATCGAACGAATGGAAGCTCGACCGAAACAGCACGGCGACCTCACTCAACGGCACACCCTCTTCGCGCAGTTCGAGAATCTTCTGCGCAATAAACCGCGATTGCGCGCTTTCTCCCGCGGCTTCCACGAGGGCCGGCAACGGCCCGTCAATCTTCCTCGTGAAGAGGCGCTTCGTATATTTCTCCGCCGCCTCATCGATGACGCAGTTCGCCAGATCCAGGATCGGCTGCGTACTGCGGTAATTCTCTTCCAGCTTGTAGATCGTCGTGCCGGGAAAGAGGACCGGAAACTCCATGATGTTTTTGAACGTCGCACCACGGAACGCATAGATAGACTGGGAGTCGTCGCCGACCACCGTCACATTGTTGTGCGTCGTCGCCAATCGGCGGATCACTTCGGCCTGCAGCCGATTCGTATCCTGATACTCATCCACAAGGATGTAGCGATACTGGCTGGAAATGGCCATGCGGGCCGCCTCATCCATCAAGAGCAGCTGCCGAAGCATGACCAGCAGGTCGTCGTAATCGAGCAACTGCTTCTGCCGCTTCGCCGACTGATAGGCCTTGTGCAGGCGGCCCAAATCCTCCGCGTGATCGGCGAAATGACTGAACTCTTCAAGCAGAATCTCGTCGAGGCTGCGGAGCGTATTCTCGCTCTTGCTGATCATTTCCATGATCGTCCCCTTGCGGGGAAAGCGCTTGTCTTTTTCGTTGAGGCCGAGTTGGGAGCGAACGAGCGCGATCAAGTCTTCCGCATCGCCGCGATCCAAGATCGTAAACCCGGGCTCGACTCCGATGGACCGGCCATAGCGCCGCAGCAAGAGATTCGCCACTGAATGGAACGTGCCGCCGCACACACGCTGACTCCGGGCGCCGATCAGATCGCCCGCGCGCGCCAACATCTCCTGAGCCGACTTGCGCGTAAAGGTGAGCAGCAGAATATTCGAGGGATCGATCCCGGAATCGATCAGATAGGCGACACGGTAGACGAGCGTGCGCGTCTTGCCGCTGCCGGCGCCCGCAATCACCAGCGACGGACCGTCGCCCGCCGAGACCGCTGCCAGCTGTTGCTGATTCAGCACCGCCGCATAGTCGATGGACAGCTTGCGCGGGACCGCCTCTTCGACAGGCCGTTTCAGCACATAGGTTTTGACTTCTCGGTCCATAGCGTGAAACAGGAGGACTGGCGATGGACTAACCGACGACCTTCAGCAGACTGGGCTGTATAACACAGTCCCCTCCGCCCTTTCAAAGCGCAATCACGGACCAGAGCGTGGCCACGGCCCACACGATGACGGCAATCGCAAGGAGCATGAGCGCCACCGTGCCTCCGACGATTCCACCGACATAGAGCCAATCCGGTCGAGTCTCCCGATCCGGCTTCATCGCGGCTGCTCGTAGCAAGGTGGCATTCCTCGTATTGCTCTGAAACCAGACCGAGAACAGATCGCCGGCGATCGGGATCGCCCCCACGACACCGTTGATCAGAAGATTCAGACTCATCCGAGCCAAGACGATCCGCGGAACCCGCACACGAGCCGCCAAACCAAGGATGATCGTGCCGATGAGATTGACCAGCGCATCACCGATGCCCGGAATGAGACCGAGCAAGGGATCGAGTCCTATGGATATGGACGTACCGGGAATCTTAACGGTCGTATCCAATGCCTTGGCCAGCAGATCCGCAATCACGAGCAAGCGCTCGCGCGCATCGTCACGCAACGGAGTTTCAGCAGAGGGTTTCTGCGTCGAATGGTGAGCAGAGACAGACACTTGAATCGCGCCCGGATTCACTGTATCAAACGACTTCTCCAAAAAAACAACAACGCCATACACAGTCGGCCTTCCTCATCGCGCCCGTTCTTTCCAGATTGCCGGATCACGTTTGGCATGAAAACACGCAAGCACGGTAATCAGGTCCCCTTCTCTGACATAGAACAGGCCATACGGAAACCGCTTCATGAGTGCCCGTCTGATATCTCGATGGACGACAGGGTGGCTTTCGGGCAGGTGTTGGATACTCGCAAGGCAAGCATCGAGGGACCTCCTAAACTCTCCGGCGAGGTCAACGCCGCGTTCACGATACCAAGAGAGCGCGTCGATCACTTCCGCCTCAGCTTCACGCCGGAAGCGAATCCGGATACTCATCCGTTTCGGTCCAGATCGGCACGGATTTCTTCCCAGGAGCGTGTCGAAGCAGGATCGTCGGAATGAGCATCGCGGCGAAGGTCCAGCTCTCGTTTCTGGGCGTCCGTAACGGGAAGGGACTCCGGGTCGGCAGCAATACTGTCCCAGATCTCTTCGGCAAGCTGAACTCGTTCTAATACGCTCAACTTGAGGATGTCTTTAAGAGCAAGGGGCGACATGCCGGTATTCTCCCCTTTTTCGCATGACGAGGCAAGCATCTAGCAGACTGCGGAAAAACTCACTTGGACTCCTCAAGCCATCGCAAATCTCGACTGTTGAGACGACACCAAACGGCCATGCAGGATGCTCAAAATGGCCGTCCAGCGAGGCCGCAGCGAGCGAAGAGGCGAATCGTACTCTGTGCCGTACGTTGAGCCTCTGAGCGACGCGAGAACAAAGCTGGCGGACTTTTTCAGCATCCTCCTAGAGCCAGAACGGTTCCAAACACCGTTCTTCACTCTCGTTCAGGACATGGTCCCCGGCCCTATTCATCGAGTTCAAAATTCTCATTCAGGAGCAGGTCGAAGGCGCAGCGATAGGCGACGTTGGATTGCGCAGGATATTGCAGTTGAACTGGTGGGCCGATATGGTCTTTGTGTCGAGATTGCTTTCGCCGTGGGAAGTCAGTTCAATCGTATTGCCGGCGATGGGATTCTTTTTCGCAGAGAACTCAAAGATCTTTGCTGCCTCGCTGTAGCGCGTATCGGGACCGAATACGAAATCTACGCCATACCAGGTTGCGCCTGTCGCATACTTGACGCGATAGCGTCCCGCTGGCACGACAGCCTCAAAGCTCTGGCCCCCCTGTACGAAAAATGTCATGACGAGCACACCGGTACTGGCATCGGTCAGTTTGACGTAGAAACTGTCCGCACCGGATGGCGTCACAATACGGAAGGGAGCAATCTGTTCAGCACTCGTATAGAGCTGATGGATACCCTGTGTGACCGGCATAGCCGGATAATCTCTCGGGGCGGGCGGCGTCGGAGACTGGCCTTCATTGTTGGTTTGCACATCGTTGGATGTCGTCCCAGGCGACAATCGATATTCATTGATCAATACTGCAGCGCCGATGAGGAATCCGAGGATAATCCAGACGCTGTACCGTGCGGCGAATTTTGCTGAACGAATATGGGACGGCTCAGGTAACGGCATACGGCATTTGCCGCAGACAGAGGTGTGAGTAATCGAATGGCCCGACACTCGATTTTGCGCCCCGCATTGAGCACACTGAATGAGTTTCACATCTCTGTCTTTGAGCTCGAGGGGTGACACGCCAGGATTCTCCCCTTTTCCGCATTGCGAGACAAGCATCTATAACCAGCACAGTTCCAGACACCGTTTTCCGCTCCCAGACGTTTGAGGAGGCGCGACGGGTCATTCGGGACTGGCTCCACAGGTACAACGAGGGACGGCCCCACAGCGCCCTCGGCTACCGGAGCCCGGTCCAATACCGTGCGGAACAGTCAACCAGGTGGCTTGATTTCAGGGGAGCACTACAATCTGCGGCACGCATGGATGATGAACTTGCACAGATTTCCAGGGCATGCCCACCCAACAATGGGTCAATAGTCAGGTCAGATCCCTTTAAACTTGGCAAAAGCCTGCTATACGGACGTTTTACGGCCGTGTCGTTGCGGATGATGGATGATCACTTTCCAATCGGAGCCGGGATCGGGGAGATACTTTTTAATTTTATCCTCTCTGTCCAATCCAGCTAGGTCCAACCAACCGCGCGGGGTTAATACACACAATCCACTCTCACCCCCAATTTCGTCTTCGACCCACATACAAATCACCCTCTCCCTCGAAGAGGTTTCATAGCTGCCCGAGAAAATTACCTCCCAAAGGTTTGGGAGGAATGTCTGATCCTTCTCCTTTAGGCCTTCCCACAGCACTCGTGATTCGCGCCTCAAGCACATCATCAGCCATCCTACTGCGTGGCTGACAGAAGACAAGATCTCTTGCTTCACCGGCAAGGGGTTTAATGACTTAGCAAAAGTTTTCCTACACCAAATCTCACCTTCTGGATCTAGACTATCAGTTAAGAAGTGTTCGCTATTCCATATAGTCGTAGTACGCGCGAATTCAGAAAGATCATGGAACTTGGCACAACAA
The DNA here is from genome assembly GCA_022843785.1 of Nitrospira sp. GTDB lineage: Bacteria > Nitrospirota > Nitrospiria > Nitrospirales > Nitrospiraceae > Nitrospira_D. The sequence goes on along the minus strand of JALHMZ010000008.1, from coordinate 81,612 downwards.
AGCGTACGCCACTTCTCAGGAAAACAACTTTTAACTGTAAAAGGGCGACGGTTTGCATTGAACTTTGGAGGCGTAGTCCAGATTGGCACCATTTGAATTATAGGTTTCAACTTATGGATCCGCCTTTGCCCTTGATGAACCTTAGTTTGTAGGAAGGCATGCTCTGCCAATACTACTTTGTCTGGAGGAGTAGCCCAGGAAAACCAAGGCAGTCCTTCATAAACTTGGTCATCATACATTTCCTGAATGTTCCCACTGACACTGACCTTTGCTCCCATCCATGTAATATTCGCAGGACCAACAGAATCGCTGAAACTATTGCATGAAATAAGAGGGAACTTAAGCGGCTTCCATACGCGCTCTTCTGTATATCTAGCGCCCTCAATCGCTAGCCAACGTAAGGGTTTCGTAGAGACCATTGCTGGATCGGCCAGCTTCATGTTCAATGTCCCCAAAACCGACCCGTTCATACCTTGAGCAATTTCTTTTCTCCACTGCTTCACCTGCTTCATGAGCCATGAGCTGTATTTGGCGCTCTGATCAGTTGCATGCAATTGCTTTCGATCTACAGCAATTTCGCCCACAGCTGACGAAACCCAGTCTGCCTCTATAAATGTGCCACGGGGCGCGGTTATAGGCTTCCAACTACCTCCAGTATTCCTGAGTGGGTGTGCAGCCAGAGCCATTCCCTTCCAGGATTCTTGAACGCTGCCCTCGGGAAGGAACATGTAGCCATCCCTTATCCTCTTGACGATAAGAGCACCTTTCTTCTGGTTAACTCGCAAAAAGGCTAGAGCCTCATGGCCTAGTAAGTCGAAGTAGGGGATGTGCACCCTAACAACCCCAGCCTCATCTGGCATTACTTTCTCAATAACTCTCCACTTGAGACACTGACGTACTTCTTCCCTAACCTGCTCAATATAATTGTCTTGCGCTTCAATCTGTTGTTGTCGCTTAGAAGAGAGAATATCAACAGCCATCGGTTTGCGACGGCGAGTCTGCTCCCATCTAATCTCACCGAGTAAGTCTTCGGCAAACTCGTTCTGCGTTTTGCACCAACCAGGACTGAAAGTAATCCCTGGGCACTCCGTCAAGCCGTTTCCCATCTCAAATCTGCAAGGAATACGTCGAAGTGTCTTTTTTACATAACTGGTGACGGCATCGAACCACTTATTGGGTTGGGGCCCTACTATATCATCGCGAAGATGGAGCCGAATTATCGTGCCTGGCGATAAGTTATGCTGCCGCCTTAACTCGCCAAAAGATCCTACACCAGAGGTTGTAAAGCGCCAACCTGTAGGTTCGCTATCTTTTGGTTCCTGACTACGCTTGGTCTCTATTATGAGTCGATCACAGATCATGAAGTAGCTCAGAACTCCGACACCAAACTGACCTGTTCGGCCCAATCGAATCCCTTTCTCCAAACACCTTCGCTCTAAATCCAGAACATCATGCCTAGAGCTGGTTCCGCTAACGAGAACATGATTTTCAATTATGGAACGGGTCATTCCGACCCCATTGTCGGTGCAGACAAGCCAGCTACTTCCGTTATCAACTTCGAGCCGTAACCTTACTGTATGTAATGACGCCAGTCGTTCCTCGAGTTTGGGATCAGCGGGGGCATCTTGCTCTAGTCGGAGGTACGCTATTTTCTCACGAACTGCGTCGAAGGCGTTTTGCAGTAACTCACGAACAGCCACTAGGGGATCACCATAAAGCGCAGTCCCTGCCAGGATTTGTAACATCTTCTCTGTGTTCGGCCTGAACGCTCCGTTGATAAATTCGTATGTTCCCTCTTTGGGGCGGATGTTTTCAGAGACCGTGCTAGAGAGGCTCCATTTGTGAGGCAGGATTCGTGTTAGACCTGGGCATACTTCGAAGTGTGTGTGATCGTCGAGAGCCTGGCAGACCTGCAACTCTGCATTTATCGCCTCAACCATCAAGTGAATGGCTTGCTCGGTGGGTGCATCGGATGGTCGAGCATGAAGACTCAGGTTGTTCCCTTCCTTAACCAGGGTTACATCGTGGTCCTTCCGCCAATAGATTGCACTGTCTGGGCTTACATCTCGATGTCGAAATATCACGCTAGGGGTCCGCTCGGGGTCGAATTCTAGAATGTCCGCTATTCTCAGAACACAGGCAAGGAAACGTAGATGCACTACCGTTCCACCTGGATTCACTACGACTGGGGCGAATGACTGAGCCACAAGTTCGTTGTAGCCTACATGATGGCTTTGGCACAGTTTAGTGATGGCATCTACCCAATCCTTGTATTGCCCCAACTTCAATGAACCTAGGTTCTGTTTAATCCATTCCGCGCCCCAATCATTGTGGCGGGCGCGAGCGTAATGGGTGATAAGTTCTTGGCAAGTACGGATATTTTTGCTGGTCGGTTTGGTGTTTGTGAGTGGGGGCGCAATTTGTCTTCCATCATCATCGAGCCAGCGTTGGAAAGTGCGGACATCCTCGGGAGAGAGCGAATCGCTTTCGCCAGAAAGAAGAAAATTAAAATGGGAAGTTACCTTTCGCAATTGAGGCGTCATGCCGATATCATGGAGGTAGGCTGAGAGGAGCAGAAAGGCTAACTCATAGATCGATAAGCCTTGAAGTGTTTCCGGTGCGATGATTTCATGCATGCGCTCAGCCACTCTAAATGCGTGTCCATCATCGTGCAACGTAAAGTCCGTAGCAGCTGTCCCACCCTTAGACAGGATTGTTTGAATATCTGGCATACATCTTTCGAGTGTATGGCGTACATCCCTTGCCAATGGCGAAGCATCTTCCCCCAGGAGTTTCCACAAGGCAGTTCCTCGCCAGTCACCTACAGCCTTGGGCGAATCGGATACAGTCATCGGTACTCTCGTAATGAACTAGTGCTTTTGGTGGTATTTCTTGGCCTACGTCCTCGGATCTGAGGCGATCAATGATACCTGAGTAACCTTGGGATTGCACTTTGAGTGGGAACACGATGTTCAACAAATGTATGGTTTAGGGACACGACGTATAATGAGGAAGGAAAAGGGGGCATGCTCCCTTACATCTCCGTTCTCGCTCTCATGGCATTCAACTCGTATGGCCCGTCATAAGGGATTCTCTACCGTGTCCCTTTGTTGATTTCAGCCGCCGACTGCTCGGCCGACTTTTCCAGCACCCCTTCCGTCTGACGGGCCTTATCCATCGGAACCTTCACCGCATCGACGGCGGCCTGCCCCACTGCCTCCGTCACGGCATTGCCCGATGCAGCCGTCGTCTTCTCCGCCGGGGCCTCCCGGCCACAACCGAACAACCCTCCCACCGCCACCAATCCCGCAACAACGATCATCATACGCCGAGGATTCTTCATTTCATCCTCCTTCATGCATCCGCCATCCAAAACCGATCGTACTCGCGAGATTCAGCGCGGGCAACGGAAACAGAAAAGGGGTCGGGAAACAGAAAAGGGAAACAGAAAAGGGGTCGGGATGAGCTAGCCCGGGTTTGACGGACACCTCAAAAGGGGGCACGATATGCCCCCACGGAGGTGTGAGATGGCAGAACGACGACGATTCACGCCTGAGTTTAAGCGGCAAGCCGTGCAACTCCTCAACGCCGGCCAACGCCCAGCCGCCGAGATCGCCCGGGAACTCGGCATTCCCCGTAATCGACTCTACAAATGGCAAAGAGACGTGGCGGCTCATGGTGGGGCCTTTCCGGGATCCGGTCGGCAAGCCGAGCCAGCTGCGGAACTAGCCCGCCTCAAGCGCGAATTAGCACGCGTCACGGAGGAGCGCGACATTTTAAAAAAAGCGGCGCAGTACTTCGCGCGAGAGTCCGCGTGAAGTACGAGTTCATCCGGACTCAAGCACGCCTTCATCGGGTCACCCGGCTTTGCACCGTCCTGGGCGTGAGCCGTAGTGGCTACTATGCGTGGCGCGATCGCCCCCTGAGTGCGCGGGCGGCCGAGGATCAGCGGCTCTTGCCCCTGCTGCGTTCCGTGCATCAGGAGATGCGGGAACAGTACGGGGCCGTGAAGCTCTGGCGGGAAATCACTGATCGCGGGATTGCCTGTGGGCGCCATCGGGTTGCCCGGCTGCGCAAGTGCGGGAGACTGGAGGCGAAGCGGGTGCGGCGCTTCCGGGTGATCGTGGAGCATCATCAGCTCCCGCCCCCGGCACCCAATCTGCTTGAGCAGCAGTTTGTGGCGCCGGCGCTCAACCGCATCTGGGTGGGCGATATCACATTGGTCTCTACCCGCGCGGGCTGGCTCTATGTCGCGGTGCTCCTGGATCTCTGTTCACGTCGGGTGATCGGCTGGGCCATGCGGGAGAAGCCCGATCAACAGATCACGCTCGAGGCGCTTGCCATGGCGGTCCGCCAACGGCAGGTACAGCCGGGGCTCATTCATCACTCGGATCGAGGGGCTCAGTATAGCTGTAGGGCCTATCAACAGCAGCTCACCACCCTGGGGATCACGCCGAGTATGAGTGGGAAGGGCAACTGTTACGACAACGCGGTGGCGGAGAGCTTCTTCAGCACGTTGAAGAATGAACTTGTCCATCACCAGACGTATCAGACACGGGACGAGGCCAGTCGAGAGATCTTCTCGTTTATCGAAGGGTTCTATAATCGCCAGCGGCTCCATCAGAGCCTTGGGTATCTGAGTCCGCTGGAGTTCGAACGACGGTTGGGTGGGTCTTAACCTGGTGTCCACGAAACCCGGGCCAGCTCAGGAGTGTTTTCTGATTACTCAACCTGAAAGTCTGGCCTACCGCCCCACCTTACTCCGATTTGTGACAATGGGGCCGAGCATGACTATTTGCTTATTACTCTCCAGAATCGGGGGCACGTCTTGTTTTGAGCATTCCAGCGGTCACGCCCGCTCCTCCATCCTTGAGTCCGCCACGATACGACCCACGGAGCGCCCTTTTCTTTTGATCGACCAGCGCAACTCGCTCAGCGGCGGGAGTCAGCAAGAGTGACGGGCAGGCGGAACGAGCCTGGCAACAGCGTCGCCGCGTCGCGCGATCATCATCGATTCACCCGCTTCGGCACGATCAAGCGGTAGCCTTTGGCTACCCCCTGTCCTGCTAGTTTTCAAGGCCTAACAGGCTCCACCAATCGCGTGCCGCGTGCAGCACGCGCACGATCGACACGCCGTCCGCGTGTGGGGTGTAGAAAATCAGGTGGTTCTCAAAGTCTTTGATGTGCCACTTGCGCATGCCCGCCAGGGAGGGATGGTGCAGCAGCACCGGAGCGCCGATCAAGGGCTGGCGAGCCAGGTCGTTGAAACTGGCTTCGGCGTTGATCAGAAAGCGCTCGGCCGTTTCTAAGCCTGCCTCTTCAGCCAGATAAATGAACTGCTCCACCAAGTCGCGCCTGGCAGCTGCGCGCTGGTAGACCATCGGCATCAGCGCGATTGCTTTCGCGCGGCCAGTTTCGCCGAGGCTTCGGCACGCAGGGCCTTCCAGTCCGCCGACGTCAGGGCATTTTCCTTGCCGTTCAGCCCTTCCAACAATTTCGCTTCCAGCTGTTCTTCGGCTTTGCGTTTTTCGTCCGCCCGGATCAACTCCCGCACATATTCGCTGGCGCTACTGTAGCGGCCTTGGGCGATCTGCCCATCCACGAATTGCTTCAAGGGATCGGGCAGAGAAATGTTCATGCTCTGCATAAGGCACCTCCTTCTTTCTTGACCCTTTCATCATGCCGCAAATGGCAATAAATGACAATATCTGCCATGACATGATCCCGCACATACCAACGCTCTGGTGCTTGATGAAGCCAGGCATAGTCTTCATTTATTACTCAAGAGGCCCCGACTCTCTCCTCAAGTCTTGAACCTGATGCAGCGGGCTTTGGGGGCTGGCTCTACCATAAGTTCGCGGATCGCCTTGAACATCATTTGAAAATGTGCGCCTCATCTATTCCAATTCCGCCAATCGCCTCGCCAGTCTCTTACGCAACTCAATCATTTGTAGCTTGGGTCTTGGTGGCCTGGCATAACCTTGAGCCTTATCCCAATCAATAAAATGATCTGAAGATGGCACGGACGCGGTATGTAGCTTTGCCGACATCCCGGCACGAATTCACTGAAACCGCCTCTTTGCTCCCCACATGCGTCTCCGTTATAATCTGCCGCTACTCATGGAGACCTATGGCCACTGCAAACACTGAATATAAGGACCAACTCCGCCAACTGGCCGAGCTCATGCTGGCCGTGTCGGGGGAGTCCGTCACCCTCATGAAGAAGAATGCGCCTGAGCAGGCGCTCGCGCTGAAGCGACAGGACGAGTGGGGACTCTACCTCGAATTTCTCAAGATTCTCTTCAATGTGGCCGACCGGCTGGCCGCGCTGCATATCCCGCTGAAGGACCAGATGGGCTTCATGAACGGGCTTGAAGATGCAGTGACGCGGCAGTTGAAGCAGGCACTGGAACCAGCATTCGGGAACAACGTGGATCAGATGGAAATCGTGCTGACGGTGGGTACTGCCGTCGCCGAAAGCCGGGAAACCTACGAACCGTACAAATTTTTAATCACGGAAGAGTCCAAGACGAAGAGCGAGATGTTCCGTGACTTCGGCGAGAAAATCGCTCAGGCCCTCGGCGCGCCCGGCAATAGCCAGCTCAGTTCGGCGGCGGCAATGTGTGCCGGCGCCATCGTGCCGGCGATCAGCGCCGTACTCCAGGGCCAGACACCGCCCGCTGCTGACTCTGAGCACAAGGCTTCCGCATCGATGGGCGATTCGCTGGACACGAAAGGCCAGACCGGACAGGAGATCAAGTTGATCAGCCTGATGTCGAGCGTGTCCGGAGAAGAAGTCGAAACACGCTGGGGCCTCCACCCCCGATTCCGCGAAGATCTGACTCCGGCCGAACTCCAGCAACTCACCAAGCTGCTGAACCGAGTTGCAAAAATCGTTGGCGAACGCTATGCCGCCGTGGCATTCTCCGATGAGTGGGCCTCGTGGCATAAGGCGGGACACGCCTGACCAGGATCAGAAAAACCGTGTCCTCGACCTCCCAGCCCGCATCATTCATGACAGTTCGTCGCGAAATCGCGCAGTCGCGTTGCGAGACGGGCACGTGGAGCCCGGAGGACCTGAGGCGTACTCGTGCAGTACGTCGAGGGTCCGAGGGGCGAGCCTGCCCGCCGAAGGCTCGTCGCAGCAGCGAATCCGCGATTGCAGCAGAAGCGTTCATGAATTATGCGGGCTCACACCCCACGCGCATGACATCTCATTTATCGAAGGAGCCCCTGTGGATACTTCTACTTCCGTGAACAGTTCTCTTGCCCATCTCCCTCCGAGTCTCGGACGCCTGTCTGAGGTGGCTCATAACCTCTGGTGGAGCTGGACACTGGAAGCACGCGAATTGTTCGAAACCATCGACCCCACGCTCTGGCTTCTCACACACCATAATCCCGTCAAACTCTTGGCCGATGTGAGGCCGGACCGGCTGGCCCGGCTGGGGGAAGATCCGTCATTTCTTCGTCACTACTCGGCGGTGCTCCGCCTCTTCGACGAGTATTGCGCGAACAAGAAAAGCTGGTTCGGCGCCCACCACACGGATTTGACGAAGACGACCATCGCCTACTTCTCCGCGGAATTCGGTCTGCATACGTCTGTGCCCATTTATAGCGGCGGCCTCGGCATTCTGGCGGGCGACCACTGCAAAGAAGCCAGCGACCTCGGCGTGCCCCTGGTCGGCATTGGATTCATGTATCCGCAAGGTTATTTCCGCCAGCGCCTCACTCAGGAAGGATGGCAGGAAGCGGCCTATGCGCCGTTCACCCGGGAAGAGTCTCCCATTCAAGCGGCCCAGACTCTGTCCGGAGACGCCTGCCGGTTTGCCGTCGAGATGGGGGGACGCCACGTCACCGCCGCCGTCTGGCGAGTCGTAGTGGGCCGCGTGCCGCTCTTCCTGATCGATACGGATGTGCCTGAAAATAGCCCGGAGAATCGCGCCCTGTCCGCCCGACTGTACGGTGGCGATCAGGAAATGCGGCTGTGCCAGGAAATCTTGTTGGGGATCGGCGGCGTACGGCTCTTGCGCGCATTGGGCATCGCCCCCTCCGTCTGGCATGCGAACGAAGGCCATTCCGCCTTTCTCACCTTGGAACGCCTCCGGGAGTTTATGCAGAAGGGGGCCACACATGCTGAAGCCAGTGAACTGGTCCGCCAAAGCACTGTGTTTACAACCCATACGCCGGTGCCGGCCGGCCACGACGTGTTCCCCCACCATTTGATGGACCGATACTTTGCAGGCTATTGGGAGCAACTCGGCCTCTCACGGGACACGTTCATGGGTCTGGGCGAAACACCCGAGTCGCGCGGCCAGGGTTTCAACATGACCGCACTGGCGATGCGCCTGTCCGCCCACGTAAACGGCGTGAGTCGCGAACATGGCCGCGTCACCCGCGAGATGTGGCGGCATTTCTGGCCAGGCTTGCCCGCCGAGCAAGTCCCCATCCGCAGCGTCACGAACGGCGTTCACGCGCCGACCTGGATCTCCCCCGAACTTCATCACCTGTACGGCAAATCCCTCAGCCCCACATGGACCTCCAGCTGTGACGATCCGGCCATGTGGCAACGGGTGACGGATATCCCCGACGCCGAATTATGGAGCGTCCGTCAGGCCATGAAACGGAAACTCATGAGTTTTATCCGCGAACGGGCCAGAACCGGATGGATGCAGGGCCACCTCCAGCCCTCACAAGTGCTGGCTCGCGGCACGCTCCTCGATCCTGAAGCACTGACGATCGGTTTTGCCAGACGGTTTGCCACGTACAAACGGGCGACGCTCCTCTTCCAGGATCTCGAACGTTTGAAACTGCTTCTCCAAAACAGATGGAGACCTGTCCAATTGATCTTCGCAGGCAAAGCCCATCCGGCTGATGAGCCGGGACGATACTTCATTCACGAAGTGCTCAGCTTTTGCCATGACCATAAGTTGGGCGGGCATGTCGCGTTTCTCGAAGACTACGACATGCACATGGCCAAGTTTCTCGTGCAAGGGGTCGACATCTGGCTCAACACTCCGCGCTTTCCCTTGGAAGCCAGCGGGACGAGCGGCATGAAGGCTGCGCTGAACGGGGTACTGAACCTGAGCATCCTGGATGGATGGTGGGCTGAAGGATACAACGGCGCCAATGGATGGGGCATCCAACCGTTGGGCGACCAGGCAGACACCACAGCACAGGATCAGCATGACGCCGAACAGCTCTATCGCATCTTGGAACAGGAAGCCGTGCCGCTCTTTTACCAACGCGATCGAGACGGCATCCCTCGCGGCTGGCTGCATATGGTCAAAGAATGCATCCGCACCATCGCTCCACAGTTTTGCACCACCCGCATGGTAAAAGACTATGTGGGGATGCTCTACGAGCCCGCCACGCTGCGCGCCCCATCGACATGGTGATCACCTTCCGCGCAGAGCATCGGGGCACGGGGCGGACATCGATGCGGCATCCGGCCTGCGCCTGGGTGTTGGCCGCCACCGTGACACTCTGCGCCGCATCAATCGCACCAGCCCACGCCGCCGGGGCCTCGTCCTCCATAGAATCGACCGCCACCGATCTCTTCAAGGCCGGTGACTATGCAGCAGTCGCCGCACTCTTTCAGACCATACCTCAGGGAACCACGGTCTCGAACCAGTTGTTACGGACCTGTCTGTTGAGCTACGTCCGGATCGGGCGCACCGATGAAGCACTCGCAATTTATGTGAGACTCGCTCCGGATGGGCGCACCCATGACCCCGCACTGCTCCGTCCTCTCGCGCTCACGGTCATCACGAGCCACGTCAGAGACCGCAAAGAACATGTCCGCATTGCCGCCTACAGCGCCTTGGCGGAACTGGGCCTGCCGGAAACGGCCGCCGTTCTGGAGGACGGGCTGCTGGACTCGTCTGTCCTGGTGCGGACGCGGGCCGCAGAAGCGATCGGGAAAGCCGGCCTGGCCAAGAAATCCGGTGCACTCCGGCGAGCATTAGGCGACCAGATGCCTACCGTGCGCATTGCCGCCATGAGCGCCCTGGGAGAGGCCAATGCCGCTGATCTCATTGCCCGATTCTCCGACATCGCCCGCACCGACGAAGGCCCCGAATCGATCTTTGCCGCGGCAGCCCTCTATCACATGGGACAATCCGACAAACTGGCCGATATCACCAACGCAGCCACACTCCCGGATGAGGACATGCGCATGGCAGCGCTCGGTGTGCTCGGCCGGCTGAAGCGCCCGACAAGTCTGGCAGCCCTCAGTCAGGCCGTGTATGATCCCCACCCATCCGTGCGTGCCTTCGCCGCCGGTGCGCTGGGAGAATTCGGTTCGCCCGGGGGAGTCGCACCGTTGACCCATGCCATTGGAGACGACATCGCCATGGTTCGCAGTGTCGCGGCCGGAAGCCTGGGCAGGCTGGGCATCAAGGAAAATCGCCCGTTGCTGCAGGCCTTGACCCGGGACCCCAGTTGGCAGGTCCGCGCGGCTGCCGCCGAGGGGTTGCTTCGTTTGGGAGAAGCCTCGGCCCTGCCGCTCGTAGCTGAACTTGTGAAACAGTCAGACCCCTCCGTTCGAGGCGCTGCCGCTCAGGCGCTCAGTGCCACCTCGAATACAGAGGCCGTGGCTCTGCTGGAACCCCTGCTCCGGGATATGCAACCGCTTCCACGACTCATGGCCGCCAAAGCATTGGGGAACAGTGCAGGACCTGTGATGCCACTGCTCGTCAAAGCCTTAGGGGACACCGACGAAGCCGTTCGGATTACCGCAGCTGGAAGCGTGCTGCGGCAGCTGGATCGGAAACGTTCGCCGCCCAAGCATCGCTAACCGGCAGGGAGATCATGCTCAAATTCATCGCCGTACTTCTCTTGATCACCGGCGCCTTCGCGGCGGGGTATTACGCAGGGCAACAGCCTGTTGGCACATTGCAGACAACCGTATCGGACCTGACTCACCGCTTGGCAATTTCCGAGGAAACGATCAAGGATGCCCGCCAATCGTTGAAGAATCTTTCTCAGAATGCCATGGAGACAACGGCAGGGATTGAACGCGATCTCCGCCGCCGCAAAGCGCTCATGGAAGCCAAATCACGGGTGGTGCAGGCCAAGGCACATGTCCTCGACCGGAATTACAGCGATGGGGCAAAGGAACTGACCGAGGCGGCCTCGACCTTGGAGGCTGCGGCAAAAGGAGTCAAATCGGACGCCTCAACCCAGGCCATGCTGGATGTAGCCCACGCACTGCGGGACACGCGGATCGAAGTCGCAATGGGAAAGCTGGTGCCCTTGAAGAAGTTCGATGACTTGCAGCGCCGAATCGATCAGTCGCTCGATAAATAGCGCGAGGATGCCGCGCGCGCCGCTTGCCCCTTCTGAACTTCCCAGCCTTTTGCGGACACCTCAAAAGGGGGCACGATATGTCCCCACGGAGGTGTGAGCTGGCAGAGCGACGACGATTCACCCCGACTGTTTCTTAGCGGGGCAGTGGACGGCTCTCATTCTCCGCCGTGAACTTAGGCTTGTGCGCGTCGCACAAGATATCTACAGGTCAAAACACCGATCAGATATAGCGCCAGCACGGGTGTGACGAAAAGCATCAGCAACGGCCAGAGATTGGATTTGGCAAACAGTGCGATGCCTGTGTAGGCAAGCAACGGCGCCATCACCAACAATGGTGCCAGAGCAGCCTTGCGCCAAGCGCCTTGATATTTCTTCAACATATAAATCTGCAGAAAGAAGTACAGCGGGATAGTCCAGGCCATCAGGGGAATGAGTATGTCGAGCATGTCAAACCCACCCGCATTTCCGGATGCTGATGCCCGTATGGCCTGACTGGTCATGTTCTGATGGGCGGAACTCAGTTGCGTGACCCACGGTGCGCGTTCACGCCACTGCTGCGGTGTAATCCCATTCCATGTCATGTGGATCGGCACGGACAAGGTGTCGAGCTGTTTCCAGTGTTTATCCGAAAGCGTGATCCGGATTTCATCAATGCTGGTTTCTTCGGCGTAGGAGAGCCACGCAATCGCTTCGCCACTGCCTGCCGGATAAGACGGCGCCGTGTTCATCGCAACAGATTTCTGGATTTTCGCGCCGCCGGAATATCCGGCTGTCTCAAAACGCAATGGCATATCACTTTGATACGTAATATGAACGGATAGCGGTTCATTCGCCTGTAATACCGATCCCGCCTTCGGATCAGTTTCAACAATTGTGGCGTGGACCGCTGTTTGTGCCGACACCGCCATCAAGGGCAAGCCCAGCGCCATCGTGATTATTAGGAAAAAGCAGCGAAGTGTCTGCATAGACGCTCCTTGTGTGTCTTCATGCACTCGCTACTAAGTCACGCCGTAAACGTATCGCGCAGATGTCTGTCCAATGTCCGAGCAATAAAATCAGGGCAGGCCTTGCGATCAGAACCTGTCTTATTCGAGCAGCACGGCCCCGCGCATCGGTCACTGGACGATGTCTTGCCTGTCGTACTTGGGACACCTCAAATTGTATGGAATTGCCGGCAGGAAGCAAGAAAAGACGGAGTCGCATCGACTGAAGGAGAATGCAATGATGGTGTAGTCAGGCTGTCAGCAGCCGTAGCGACTGCTGGAACACAGGCTCCAGGAAAGACTGACAAGGAAAGGTGCTAGCTCACAGTCAGCGAAGACACATGAGCTGGTTGGAGGAGCACATGAGCAGCAAGTCGAACCTGTGTCCCCTGCCGGATGGTGTGACTCACGCGGTGGCAGACTGGGACACCGGCGGTTTTTTCCACTTGGCCAGAATACGTTCCACCCGCATCTTTACGACCAGATCGGGATCCTTGAGCAACGGCTTGATGGCCTCGCGCCCCCGCTCATCCCCGATCGATTCCAAGGCCGCCGCCGCCGTCAAGCGTGTAAACCAGTCCCGATCTCCCAGCATGCCGATCAAGGGAGCGATCGCGTCGCCGTTCTTGAGGCGGCCCAGCGCGAGCACCGCGCTCGTGCGCACGTTGTCATCCTTGTCCCGGAGCGCGGCAACCAACCGGGGCAATGCCGGCTCGCCGAGTTCGACCAGCGCATTGATCGCATCGTCCTTGAACTCGTCATTGCGCAGCTGCAGCATCAGGGGATCGAGCACCCGTTCGTCGCGGATTTTGCCGAGCGCTAGAATGGCGCACTTCCGTACTTCCCAGTCGCGCAGCAGCTTGAGAAGCATCTCGACGGCGGGGGAGCCCACCTGCCCCATCGCTTCGACCGCCACTTCCCGGACCTGCCAGTCGCCGTCGCGCATCGCTTTAGCCAGCGGCTCGATGCACCGCTCATCGCCCATTTCGCCGAGCGTAATGACGGCTTCGCGGCGGACCACCCAGTCCGGATCGTTGAGCAGATCGATCTGGATATCGATCTCGTCCTTGACCTGCTCTTCTTCGAGCGACGCTGTGCCTCCCGCGCCGGAAGTGGCGTCATCGGGCACTTGCGACTGTGCCTTGACGAGCTCTGCAGAGAAGGTGTCTGCCGATTCGTCCCCGGCCCGTTGCATCGCTGGAAGTGTGTCCTGAGAATTGTCCGTGTGCGTCGGATCCATCGGTGACCTGTTAGCGGTTTACACGTTCACTGTCGCGCGCAGACGAGTACTGACTGTTACCTATGCCGAGGCAGGTGCGGCGGCTTTATTTCCAGCCGCGTGTTTCTTTCGCAATGCCAGCGCCCGCCGACGCCGTTGTTCCCTCTTCAGCCGCTTGACCAGCGACCGGATTGCGCTCTTCCCTTCCGGGGTGCTCGCTCCGGTCCGCTTCGCTGTAACCTTCTTCTTGAGACGAACTTCCTCCGACTCTGCCGAAGTCTTTTTTCCCATGCCATCAACTCCTTTGACCGATTGCCGATGAAAAGTATACGACCGGCTCGCCCTGAGTCCGGACGGGCCAGTTTAGAGGAGCGGTTTCCCAGCTGTCAACCGCGCGAAGAGGATTGATTGAGTTATGAAAGCGCGAGTCCCGCATGATGCCGATGGGCCGGATCGCTGGCAAGGATCGCCGGCGCCCATTTCCATCGGCGTTGGATGAGAAAATCCACAGGCCGAAGGCGATGCCCCGGTAGCATCATAGGATCGGGCATGCCCAAGCTCATGACCGGCAAGGACAACGAGGGTTGTTCATTCAACCTGCGCACCATCAAGAGCGACGGAAACTGGTTGGCTCCTTCCTCTGCATCAAGTACGAAATCCGGCCTATGATCCCCGACCACCTCAAGCTGGATGACCGATAGCCCTCCGTCAACCATCCCTAACTGGGCTGCCGCGGCACGGGAAAGGTCGAGAATCCGTCCATTCACATAGGGCCCACGGTCATTGATCCTCACACGGACGTGCTTCCCATTCAACAGGTTGACAACCCGAACCATACTCCCTAGCGGCAAGGTCCGATGGGCCGCCGTCAGCGCCTCCATGTTGAATAGTTCGCCATTGGCTGCCTGTTTTCCATGAAACTGCGCCCCATACCACGAGGCCACACCCCGTTCTTTAATCCCCACATCCAGCTGGCTCTCGCCCTTGGGAATCCAGGAACAGGCGCCTAATGAAAGACAGAGGACAACCGCCAAGACATGGAAGGGTTTCTGATCAGCTGACTGTTTCATTGCAGCGGTACGGAGGTTCATCCTGTTCCCTCTCCCCTCTGGATCATCCCGACGCGAATCTATTGCCAGGGTACGATCCAAGGGGAAATTCAACAATACCGACTCTGTAGCCTATTCCCCCTACCTTGGTATGAAGGCATGCTGCTCGGCCACGAATTAAAGACAGTGGGAAACGTGCAGAAGGGGCTGTACCACAATCAGGCGGTGACACTATATATAGGAGAGATACCGCTGAGTCAACTCCGTAGGCGAGGAGTCCGTCCAATACCATCGTCGTAACGACTCAAGGAGATACAGCTAGCCGCAAGGCCGTTGGCCGGATTGAACCGAGAACATATTCGCTCAAATACATTGATGTTTTTCATGGCCAGGCGTACCGCATATCGTGGGGATTCATTCACTCTGAGGGAACTCCACGCCGGACAGACTCCCCTGTACAGACCGCCATATTGACTGCCTGGAATGGACTGAGTAAGATCCCTCCCGCAAATGAAATATGTGTCGTTTCGAGACCGGCGCCGCGAGATCCTCCGCCGTTCATTGCCCTGACATCACTCACATGATCGACGTTCAGAACATTACCAAACGGTACGGACATCATACGGCTATCGACCGGGTCACCTTCTCGGTGGCCAAGGGGGAAGTATTAGCGTTTCTTGGCCCCAACGGTGCAGGCAAAACCACCACCATGCGGATTCTCACCTGCTTCATGCCTGCCACGGAAGGAACCGTGCGGGTCGCCGGGTTCGACTGCGCCGATCAACCCCTTGAAGTCAAACGTCATATCGGCTATCTGCCTGAAACTCCACCGGTCTATCAAGAACTGACCGTGACAGAATATCTGACTTTTGTCGGCCGGCTACGCGGGATGGGGAGCCGAAACCTGACCTCAGCCCTCGATCAATCGATTGGGCGCCTCGAATTGGGGTCGGTCCGCCACCGCCTCATCGGCAACCTTTCCCGTGGCTATCGTCAGCGTGTGGGCCTGGCCCAAGCCTTGCTTCATGACCCGCCCGTCTTGATCTTGGACGAGCCGACGATTGGGCTCGACCCAAAGCAGATCATTGAAATACGAGAACTCATCAAAAGTCTGGCCGGCTCACATTCCGTGATCCTCAGCACACACATCCTGCCGGAAGCCACCGCCGTCTGCCAACGAGTGGTCATCATCAGCGGAGGACGCATCGTGGCGGAGGATTCTCCGGAGCAATTATCGGCTCGGCTTCGGCAATCTGAGAAAATATCCGTGACGCTCAAAAGTCCCTCTGCGGATTGCAACACGAAACTCCGTGAGATCCCTGGCGTGTTGAACATTTTCCCGGGGGAACAAGCCGGGATGTTCCTCATTGAATGTACCTTGGGCCGTGACGTACGAGACGAAATCGCCCGTGTCGTCGTGTCTCAGCACTGGGGCTTGCTGGAACTGCGCACCATTTCGATGACGCTGGAGGATGTTTTCCTCAGGCTCACACGGCATGAAGATGGCCTGCCACAGCCATCAGCCACAGCGCACAAGGAAGCGCCGGGCTCACAGGAGACTACCCCGTGACCCCGGTACAGGCCATCATTGCCAAGGAACTGCGCGGGTATTTCGTCTCGCCGATCGTCTACGTGGTCGGCGCGGTGTTCCTGCTCATCTTCGGATTTCTTGCGTATCTCTATATCGTTTTCGCAGGCGCGCAAGCCATCCAACTGATGCAGATGCAGGGCGGCCCGGCCTCGATCAATCTGAACGACCTGGTCTTCAGAAATCTCTTCGCCAGCATGCGCTTCGTCCTGCTGATCATCCTCCCCATTCTGACCATGCGACTGTTTGCCGAAGAGAGAAAGCTGCGGACATTCGAGTTCTTGATGACCTCGCCCGTTGGCATCCATGAGATCGTCCTGGGCAAGTTCGTGAGTATCCTGCTGATCTACTTGGGCTTGCTGGGAATCACCGGCTTGGTCCCGACCGTGTTGATGCTATTCAGCGAGTTCGATTGGAATCCGGTTCTGACCGGCTATCTGGGGATGGCCTTGTTGGGCGCGCTTTTCCTGGCCGTCGGCCTCTTCGCCTCGGCTCTTACAGAAAATCAGATTGTTGCGGCCTTTGTCGGGTTCGGCATCCTTCTCACGTTCTGGCTGATCTCAGGGTTAGGTGCGTTGCTCGGCGACACGACGGCGGGCCATATCATCTCGTATGTCTCGTTTATGGAACACTACGACCGACTCGTACGGGGGCTCATCGACACCAGCGACCTTGTGTATTTCGGAAGCGGCCTGCTGCTGATGCTGTTCCTCACCCATCGAGTTGTAGAATCGACACGCTGGAAATGAACTGGAAAGCCTTCCCTCTCGGCCTCATCGGACTTGTCCTCGCTTCAGGCGGCGGCATCGCCTATAGCCTATCGCCTGATCTCCTGTGGGCCGTCACGATCGTCGAACTTGTGGCGCTGATTTGCCTGAGCGCATTTCTCTTCCTGCATTTCGAAAGGGTCAAATCCTTCTCCGGCCGACGCTCGACCAGAATGGGGCTGAATAGCATCCTGATGGTCCTGCTCTTTGTCGCCATTCTCAGCATTGTGAACTTTCTGGCATCTCGACATTCCATTCGCTGGGATGTGTCTGAAAATCAAAATTTCACGCTCGCGCCTCAGACCTACCGTGTATTGCGCGCGCTGCCGCGCGAAGTCGCGATCACGGTCTTCACACGGGAGAAAGATCCCGGCTATCAAGCGTTCAAAGAACGACTGGAGAGCTATCGGCAGGCCTCCACCAAACTCAGAGTGGAATTCATCGACCCTGAAAAACAGCCGAAACTCGCCCAGAACTACGGAATCTTCAAGACGGACACGGCAATTTTCGAAAGCAATGGGCAGACCATCCGAGTCACCTCTCCGTCGGAAGTGGAGTTGACGGGCGCGCTCATTCGCATCTCCAAAGACGCCAAGAAACGCATCGTCTTCGTCGAGGGACACAGCGAGCGAAGCGTGGAGGATAAAGACCGCAACGGCCTGTCGCTCGTTAAAGAAGCCTTGACCAAGCAAGGTTACGACGTCGGCGCCGTCTCGCTGCTCCAGGAAGCAGCCGTTCCGGCCAACACCACTGTGTTGATCCTGGCCGGGCCTCGCCGCTCCATCACCACGGAAGAGCAGGACCGTATCCGGGCCTATGTCGAAAAGGGCGGCCACGTCATGATCCTGGTCGATCCTGACACGCAAACCGGACTCGATCCCTTGCTCGCCCACTGGGGACTCGGTCTGGGGCCGGGCGTCTTAGTCGACTTGCAAGACAAGCTCGCCCAAGGAGATCTCACCGCACTGCTGGTCCGCACCTTTACCGAACACGAGATCACGCAAGACCTGACATCTGCCGTGCTGTTCCCTCTCTCGCGCCACATCACCTTCGACGAGCAGGCCGGCAAAGATTGGGACTATGTGCCGCTCGCTCGCACATCAGCGAACAGTTGGGCGGAAACGAATATGCAAGGCCGGGTCGTGAGCCTGAGCGAAAAGGAAGACGTGAAGGGTCCGCTGTCGATGGTCGCAGCGCTGGCCCCTAAACAGACACCTGCTGAAGGGGCGCCTCGTCCGGCCATCGTCGTCATCGGCAACTCCGCCTTTGCCACCAACGCCTTTTTTAACTTCCCCGGAAACAGCGACTTTTTCCTCCATACGACCGGATGGCTGGCCGAGGAACGCGACTTGATTTCCATTGCGCCGAAAGAACCGGCCCTGAGGCCGTTCACACCGAACCCGACGCAAGAACGGGCGCTGCTCTACATTCAAGTCATCTTTCTCCCGCTCATGATGTTCCTGACCGGCCTGATGGTCTGGAGAAAGAGACGGCGATTGTGACAAGCATGGAGAAGCACGGCGTGTTCGTCATTCGTCAACCGTCATTCGTCATGCGCCAATCGCTCCGAATCACTCACCCCTTGCTACTAACCCCTTACCCCTCACCCTTCACCCACTGACTATGCGTTACTGGCCAACAGTCCTCATGCTTGTCATTCTGGCGGGGCTCGGAGGCTATCTCTATGTGGTGGAATTTCCCACCACGCAACGCGAGATCAAACAGGAGGCTGAACAGAAGCAACTGCTGTCGTTTCCCGAAACGGCCATCACAGGGCTGGCCATCACGACGGCTCAAGGCCCCGTCGATCTCGCACGCACCGACTCGGGAAGCTGGATTATTTCCGCCCCCTTGCAAACCGACGCCGATATCCGCGAAGTCCAAGCCCTCGTCCGTGCGCTAGTAACAGGCAGGGTGACCCGATCTGTCTCCGAACGATCTGCCGGCCTGGCCCCCTTCGGGCTGGAGCAGCCTGTCACAACCGTCACCGTCACGGCCGGGGGGCAACAAGACACTTTGGCGATCGGCGACAGCGGTCCCCTGTCCAATACCCTGTACGTCCTCCGGGGATCGGACGGGAAGGTCTTACTGACCGACCTGGCCCCTAAAGACTTTGTGAATAAATCGCTGCTGATGTTCCGGCGAAAGGACCTCTTGCGCTTCGTTCAGAACGATATCGAACGGGTGAGACTCAACTATCCTCCGACCGAAATCGTGATCTACAACATGGCCAAGGGCAAACCAAAGCCATCCTGGAAAATCCGCTACCCGATCGAAGCCGAAGCCGATCAAACGGAAGTCCGCTCACTGATGTTCCGTCTGGAAGACCTGAAGGCGCTGAGCATCATCGACCCGGGCCCTGAGCGGGACGCAGTAGCCAAAACCCTGACCACCCCGAAACTGAAGATCACTCTGCATACGGCAGAGGGCGACCAGAGCGTCCAGCTCTACCAGCCGGACCCTCAAAGCGGCGATGCAATCGCAGAAACCACGCCTGAGGCCCCGCTCTATCGTGTCAGCCCCACAGCAATCAAGGATCTGACGAAGGACCTCTTCATTCTGCAAGACAAACGGCTGCTCGGAGTCGACTCTGCGGATATCGCCATGTTATCGGTCCGCACGCGCGACCACCAGTATGTCCTCATCAATGAACATGGGGAATGGGTGCTGGAGGACCGCCCCACGGACAAACTCAGCCAGGAAGCGGCGGATCTCTTTGTGAGCCGGGTAGCAAATCTTCCGGCGGAAGAACGGGTGCTCAAGCAGTCCTCACCACTCGCACCCTACGGATTGCTGGCTCCGGCTGCCGAATTCGTGGCCACCGGAAGAGACGGAAGGGTCGCCGGCAAGCTCACGCTTGGCAACCAGGTAGGGAACTTGATCTATGCCACTGGCAATCGTCTGCACGGCATCTTTCAAGCCCGTCCCGACCTTCTGACACAGATTCCCTCTCGAACCGCCCTCCTTGCCAAGCCCCCAAACAAACCCTGAACGGGAATAGCTGAATGCCGGTCTTCGCAGAATCGCTCAGAGGTGTGTCTCTCGCCATCGGAGCGGACTACGCCGCCATCAATATTTGTTGAACCCGATCTACTAAGACCTGAGGCTTGAACGGCTTGGACAGGAATGCAACGCCGGGTTCCAATACACCATGTTGCACGATCGATTCGTCGGTGTACCCGGACATGTACAAAACTTTCAACTGTGGATACTTGCTCAGCAGACGCTGGGCCATCTCCACGCCGCTCAGGTTGGGCATGACCACATCCGTCACAAGCAGATCGATTAGACCGCTATGGGAATTGCCGACCGTGACACCCGCTTCGCCATCATGCGCGGTAAGGACCTTGTACCCATAGGATGCCAGCAGTTCCTGAAACAACCTCCGGATGCCGGCTTCGTCTTCCACCAGCAGGATCGTGGCTTCCTTTTCCTTGCAGAACGGTTTAATCAGACGGGTCCCGTCGGCCTGAGGCTCTGCCGGCGACTCCGTCTCAACCGCAGGGAAATAGACACGAAACGACGCACCTTTACCCAATTCACTCTCGACTGTGACAAAGCCGCCGCTCTGTTTGACGATACCATACACGGTCGACAGCCCGAGTCCTGTCCCCTTACCGGATTCTTTCGTCGTGAAAAACGGTTCAAACACCCGCGCCTTCGTCTCCTCGTCCATTCCACAGCCGGTATCGCGGACTTCCAAACAGGCATAGCGGCCGGGCTTGACGATACCTGTCGGTTCACCAAGTTCTGGTGTGATGACAACATTGTCGGTGTGGAGAAGCAGGCGCCCGCCTTTGGGCATCGCGTCCCGCGCGTTGACTGCGAGGTTCATGATGACTTGATCCATTTGCCCGCGATCTGCTTTCACCGACGCAAGATCGTCCGCGAACACAGGCTCCAGCTGAATGTCCTCCCCGATAAGCTTGCGTAATAACCTTTCTATCTGAGCCACAACATCGTTCAACGATAGCTGTGTCGGCTGAATCACCTGTTTGCGGCTGAAGGCCAGCAGCTGCTGCGTGAGGTTGGCGGCCCGTCCGGAAGCCTTGACGATTTCCTGCACAGCCTGCTGCAGGGGATCCTCCTGTTTGATCCTCATCTGCAATATCTCGCTGAATCCCGAAATAACGGTTAGGAGGTTGTTGAAGTCATGGGCGACGCCGCCGGCCAATCGGCCGACTGCTTCCATCTTTTGCGCTTGCCGCAATTGCGCCTCTAATAAGGTCTTGTCCGATTCCGCTTCCTTCTGGACAGTCAGGTCCCGCGTCAGTTGGGAGAATCCAATCAGCTTTCCCGCCTCGTCGTAAATCGCCGCGATGGCGGCACGAGCCCAGAATCTCGATCCGTCTTTCCGCAAACGCCACCCTTCGTCCTCGACCGACCTCTGCTCGGCCGCCTGGGCCAGCAGCCGTGTCGGCTTGTCACCCCCGACATCCTCGGCGGAATAGAAGTAGGAGAAATGCCGACCGACAATATCCCCCGCCGTGTAGCCCATGATGCGTTGAGCGCCATCGTTCCAGTGCACGACGAGACCGCCGGGATCAAGCATGACGATGGAGTAATCCTTGACCTGGCCGACCATCTGATGGAAACGCTGCTCGCTCAACCTGACGGCATGAAGGGCCTCCCGCAGGGCAGTGATATCCACCGCCACACTCAGCACTTGGTCATGACGGCCGTCCGGCCCGACTAACGGACGTTTGACGGTGCGCAGCCACCGGACCTTCCCTGTCGCATCGGTCAGCGCTTCTTCTGCAATGACGTGTTCCTGTCCCTCCTCCACGACTGCCAGATCATCCTGTTGAATGCGTTCCGCTTCTTCCGCGCGGGCACCGAAATCAGCATCGGTCCTTCCAATAAGGCGATCCACCGACGTGCCGTACGCATCGGCCACAGCCAGATTCGCCAGGGTAAACCGCCCATCCCGGTCCTTCGCAAAAATGAAATTGGGATTCATGTCGAGCACCTGCCGGAGAAAGCCGTGCTGGCGTTGCAGCTGCCGATTGACTGATTCCAGCTCGGCCGTGCGGGCCTGAACACGGTCCTCAAGATCCTTGGTAAACAGTTGCAGATCCTCTCTCATGCGATCGAAGGTCCGAGCCAGGGAACCGATTTCGTCCTGCCGCCAGACCGGGAGCCTGTTCGGCGCAAAGTCGCCGCTGGCCACAGCCTCTGCACTCTTGGTCAACTGTTCGATGGGACGCCCCAAACGGGTCGCGACAAAGATGGCTAACACCGCCGCGAGGGCGGCTAACACAACCCCGATGCCGACAATCTGTCTTTGCAATCCATAGATTGGCTTGTAGGCCTGATCAAGCGGTCGTGCAACGCCGATCAAGCCTCCCACTCTTGATCGACCCTGCTCCCCGGTATGCCCGATCAGGAATTGGCGACCGTCATTGGCCGTGAGGATGGCCCATGTGCGAAGTGGCGACGGCATGTCGGCCTGAGATTTCCGTAAATCTTGTAGCCAGTCCTGCGAAAACAAATCATGGGCGACTCGAACAGACTCCTGTGTCTGCCCGGGCTGGCTCAAAAATAACATTCCTTCTTTATCATTGAATAAAAGAACAGAGCCCTGTGCTTCGTGAGCCTGCGACGACAAGGGAGACAGTATGCCGCGCACATGGTCATCCAGTTGAAGCGGCGCCAAATAGGCGCTCAGATAGCCGATCAAGGGCTGAGATTTCCCTTCGTGAAAAATCGGCATCAGAAAATAGTAGCCTCCCTCCTGCGTTTTCCACTGGAACGGCTGCCGTCTCAGGTGCGGATCCGTCGGTTTGTGCTGAAACCACATCTGCTCTGCTACCAATTCCCCGATCCGATCAGGAGAGCTCGCCGCCACCACTTTCCCACCCGGTGAGATGGCCATCAACGAACTCCAGACCGATTGCCCCTGTGCCAGCGCAGTCAATGTCTCAGTGATACGCCCGCCTGCATCACCTTCAGTCAGATCATGCATCACAGACAGTTTCGCCCAATCCTTCAGTGAGGCCTGCCTGTTGGCCCTCAGATGATCGAGGCTCTCAGCAATATGCTCAGCCTGAGCCGAAAGCTGGAGGCCGATATTCTCTTCCAAGGCTGCTTGCCCGTTATGTAGGATGAGGACCGATGCGATGACCAGCGGGCTCACTGCCAATAGAAGAAAAAGACCCGTCAAACGGCCTAACAACCCTCGAACCGATCGACCCACCGACTCAACGAACGAGCCTCTGTGTTCTGACGGCATACCAAACTGCTCCGGATACCAGCCCAATAATGAGTGAGATCGCAGAAATCGATCCTACCGGACTTTCCTGCCGGAACAAGAAAATTACAGTTCTCGTATTTCAGCACAACCAGCTTGTAGGTCGCGGGGAACACGCACGGATCACTGATACCATTCGATGGTGAGGGTGAGGGGATGAGGCGTCCGGGGTAGCAGCCAATGGCGGTGTGCGCCTCGTCACGTGCCACTCACCACCCACAACTAATTCCGGTTCAGCCATACGCCATGCAGTAACGGCTTTCGACAAAACGGGGCTCGCCTCGCAGCGTCTGCGGAGCAGTCGCAGCAGGGTTGATGAAAGACGGGCGGCGAAGCGGACTTATGGGCGAGGATCCAATTCGATGAGTCCTTTGCGGATCGCAAGAATGGCGGCTTGCGTGCGATCATACACTTGCAGCTTGTGGAAAATGTTTCGGACGTGATTCTTCACAGTCTTTTCACTCAAGTCGAGATTATTGGCAATCTCCTTGTTCGTTTTTCCATCGGCGACCAATCGGAGGACGGTAATCTCCCGCTCGGTCAAATCGTGCTCGGCCCAAGCCGACTTTTTGCCCTTCTTCTGGGCCATCAGCGAAAACTCTGCCAAAATCTTGCTGGCGACGGACGGATGAATGAGCGATTCGCCGCGAGAAATCGCCCGAATGGCGGCGACGATCTGCGACGACTCCGAATCCTTGAGCAAGTAGCCTGTGGCGCCGGCCCGAACCAGATCAAAGATGTACTGCTGTTCCTCATACATCGTCAGGGCCACGATGCCGATGTGCGGAAACTCGCGCTTGATCTGTCTGGTCGCCTCGACACCGCCCATCCGCGGCATGCTGACATCCATTAAAATCACGTCCGGAAGCAGGGCGCGGGCCTTTTCCACCGCCTCAATGCCGTCTTGCGCCTCGCCCAGGACATGGATGTCGTCCTTGGTCTTGAGAATCGCCGCCAGACCTTCACGGACGACACGATGATCGTCGGCGATCAACACCTTAATTTTCTCCATGACTCGCATCCTCCCTCTTGTCCTTATCGAACAACGGCACTTCGACGACGACCTTTGTACCTCGTCCCTTTTTGGATTCGACACGCCCTTCTCCGCCGACCAGCCTGGCCCGCTCCAAAATCCCTTTGATTCCGAAATGGTCCCACTTCTCAGGATCGCGCAGGACAGTCTCCATATCGAACCCCACACCGTTGTCGGTGATCGTAACCCGCAGCATTTCCAGACCGATCTCCAGCCGGATCGACACCCGATCCGCCTTTGCATGTTTATGGACGTTGCTCAAGGCCTCCTGAATGATGCGGAAGAGGAAGATCTTGGTCCGGGGAAAGAGGGTCTGCTCATCGCCCGTGACAGTGAACTTAGCAGCAATATGCGACTCAATCTCATACGACTTGAGATAGTTGGTCAACGCAGGAATCAATTCCATCTTGTCGTAATGAAGCGGCCTCAGGTTGAAGATCACCTGGCGGGCTTCCTGAATCGCGAGTTTGAGTTGCGCCTTGCTCTCTTTGATGGTGGCCAGCCCGGCTTTCGGATTTTTTCGCATCAGCTGCAGGCACAGATCGAGCTTGAAATTGACACCCGCCAAGCTTTGGATGAACCCGTCGTGGATGTCACAGGCAATGCGGGTGCGCTCATCCGTCACCGCCGCACCAGTCTCTTTGACATACAACCGATAGAGGGACTGATACTTGTTGAGCGTCCGTTCGATCTCCGCTGTCGCACGGATACGGGCCTCGATCAGCTCCCACATGAATTTGGCGCTGGCGCCCCCGATGATCGTCACGCCCATCCGATGGAAGTCCTGAAGCAGTTGCCACACTTCGGCATTACCTGACACATCGATAATCAAATCAACCCGTTCCATCGCCAGCAACTGCCGATAGTCTCGGGTGACCGGAATTCCCAGCTGCTTGGCAAGGGTCACTCCGGGTGCCTGCTGGTCAACCTCTGCCACTCCGACGATCCGCACGAGGGGGTCGTCCGCAAAGATTTCCATCAGCGCCGTGCCGCCACGGCCTGCGCCGATGATGGCGACATTGGTGGTGCCGGAACTCGTCTTTTTTCGCCGATTGCGCTGAGATTGCAGGGTGGCCATGTCTTCGACGCTCCGCGCACACTGTTCGCTGGGACGGACGATCGAGGCCGCTTACTTCAGTCGGGGGTGACGCAGAGAAACGAGAAGGCGGCTCAAAGAACCAGAACTCAACGTTCGCGGCGCTGTTGAGCCAGAATTTTCAGCTCATCCATGAACTGATCAATGTCCTTGAACTCACGATACACCGACGCAAACCGGACATAGGCGACCTGATCCAGCTGATGCAGCTCTTTCATCACTTCTTCGCCTACCACCCGGCTTTTAATTTCGCTCTCGCCCATCTCCTGGATCCGCTTTTCGATCCGATCGGCTGCGTCTTCAATCGTCGCGGTGCTGATCGGCCGTTTCTCACAGGCTTTCTTAATCCCGGAAAGGATCTTGGCCCGGTCAAATGACTCGCGGCGGCCGTCTTTCTTGACGACAACCGGGAGAATCTCCTCGACCCGCTCATATGTGGTGTAGCGGCGGCGGCACCCCATGCACTCGCGGCGGCGGCGGATGACTTCGCCTTCCTTGGCCATCCGCGAGTCGACCACCTTGTCTTCCAGCTCATCGCAGAAGGGACATTTCACAGGCGGTGACCCTGGCTCATGAATGGGGACTCGTCAGTAGGAATGAAAGATAGGGAACCGGTTGCACAGTGCTTTGGCTTCCAGGCGAACTTCTTCCAGCACCGCCGGTTCTTGCGGGTGCTGCAGCACACGATCAACCAACTTCACAATGTGTTTCATCTCCGGCTCCCGCATCCCTCGCGTCGAAACGATCGGAGAACCCAGCCGGATTCCGCTGGCCACCGCCGGCGGCTTTTCGTCGTAGGGGACGGCATTCTTGTTCAGGATAATACCCGCCGCATCAAGTGCCGCATCGGCATCCTTCCCCGTAATCCCCTTATTCGAGAGATTAACCAACATGAGATGGGTATCGGTCCCGCCGGAAACAATCTTGTACCCGTGGTCCATCAGCCCTTGTGCCAACGCTTTCGCATTGGTCAGAACCTGCTGTTGATAGCGCTTGAACGAGGGAGACAAGGCTTCCTTGAACGCGACGGCTTTGGCCGCAATCACATGCATAAGAGGCCCGCCCTGCAAACCAGGGAACACCAGCTTGTCGACGCCCTTCGCATACTCGGCCTTGCACATCGTGACCCCGCCGCGCGGGCCCCGAAGAGTCTTATGCGTCGTCGTGGTTACAAAATCAGCATAGGGTACGGGATTGGGATGCAGCCCTGCGGCAATAAGACCGGCAATGTGGGCAATATCGACTAATAGGTATGCGCCGACTGATTTGGCGATGGCTTGAAATCGTGGGAAGTCCAATACGCGGGCATACGCACTGGCGCCCACCACGATCATGCGGGGCCTGCATTCCTCAGCGGCTTTCTGCACGGCATCATAATCGATCGTTTCTGTCTGCCTATCGACTCCGTATGAAAATACGCGAAAGAGAATACCGGAGAAGTTGACTTTGCTTCCATGAGTCAGATGTCCCCCTTGGGCCAGATCCATCCCAAGAATCGTGTCACCCGGCTTCAATACCGACAGGTAGGCCGCCATGTTGGCCTGCGAACCGGAATGCGGCTGCACGTTGACATGGTCGGCTCCGAAGATCTCCTTGCACCGCTGAATCGCCAGGTCTTCGACCGTGTCCGCGTGCTGACACCCGCCGTAATACCGTCTGCCGGGATACCCCTCCGCATACTTGTTGGTCAACACAGAACCCTGTGCGGCCAACACGGCGGGACTGGCAAAGTTTTCCGAGGCAATCAACAACAGCTTGTCTCGCTGCCGCGTTTCTTCCGCCTCGATCGCCGCGTAGACATCGGGGTCCGCGGATTTCAGAACATCGGCTGATCCGATTCCCTCGTACATGTTCTTCTCTCTTAATCCTGCGGCTGGGCCGACGCTTCAACTTCCTGTTTCTTCACGACACACACGGTCACCGTGGCCGTCACATCTCTCGGCATCTTGATGGGCACCGTGACGGTTCCCAATTCCTTGATCGGCTGCCCCAATTGAATCTTCCGCCGGTCCACCGTGAAGCCTTGCGCGGCCAATCCTTCAGCAATATCCTTGACCGTCACCGAACCGAACATCTTGTCGTCCTTGCCCACTTGCGCCTCGATGGTCAGCGTCACCGCCGACACCTTCTTGGCATGAGTCTCGATCTCCAGCTTTTCCTTCTTGGCCTTTTCCGCCGCCGCCCGTTTGGCATGCTCGAACGCTTTGATGCTCCGGCTGTCGGCTTCAACCGCTTTGCGGCGAGGCAACAGGAAATTCCTGGCAAATCCATCGGCCACGTTGATGACATCGCCGAGGTGCCCCACCCCGTCCATCGTCTCTTGCAGAATGACTTTCATACCCCTCGCTCCTTCTCTGAGAAAGGAGTGGAGAATACTGGGACGACTGCAAAAAGTCAATTCGGATCGGCAGGTTTCACTGAATGACGGCCAGCGCCCGGCCTACCTTCGCAAAGGCCTCCACGGCCCGTTCCAGCTGAACACTCGTGTGGGCCGCCGACATCTGAACCCTGATTCTGGCTCGGCCATCCGGAACAACAGGGTAACTAAAGCCGACCACGTAGACAGCCTCGTCCAATAAGGCCTCGGCCATCGAGGTGGCGAGGGCCGCTTCGCCCAACATGACAGGGATAATGGGATGTTCACCAGGAATGAGACGGAATCCCAGCGCAGTCAGCTGGGCGCGAAAAAATACCGCGTTGGCGTGGAGCCGCTCACGCAACTCATCCCCTTTCGCCACGAGATCGAGCGCGCGCAAGGCTCCGGCCGACACAACAGGTGGCAGCGCATTCGAGAACAGATAAGGTCTCGACCGCTGACGAAGCAATTCGATGAGGTCAGCCTTGCCCGATGTAAATCCTCCCGTAGCCCCACCCAGCGTCTTTCCCAGCGTGCTGGTGACAATGTCCACGCGATCAGCCAGGCCGTAATGGGCCGGTGTGCCCCTCCCCCGGGGGCCGAGAACACCGGTCGCATGGCTGTCGTCCACTACCACCGCCGCATCGTACCGCTCGGCGAGGTCGATGATCCGGTCAAGCCTGGCCAAATCCCCATCCATCGAAAACACTCCGTCGGTCACGATGAGCCGCAGCCGGCTGTCTTGCGACGCCTTTAATCGCCCTTCAAGCTCACCCATGTCCGAATGGGCATATCGCAATCGTGTCGCCTTACACAGCCGGATACCGTCGATCAGGCTGGCATGGTTCAACGCATCGCTGATAACGGCATCGCGCTCGTCCACCAGCGCTTCGAATAATCCTCCGTTGGCATCGAAACAGGAACTATAGAGAATCGTGTCCTCGGTGCCGAGAAACTCGCTGATTGCCCGTTCCAGCCGTTTATGCAGATCCTGTGTGCCGCAGATAAAGCGCACCGAAGCCATCCCGTACCCGTGGGTCTTCAAGCCGTCCATAGCCGCCTGAACTATCTCCGGGTGATTTGCCAATCCGAGATAATTATTAGCGCAAAGATTCAGGACCGGGCCTCGATCCACCAGAATATCCGAGCCTTGCGGCCCCAGGATGCGCCGCTCGGACTTGTAGAGGCCTTTCGCGCGGATGTCGGCAAGTTGTTCGTCGAGAGCTTGTCTAAGAGAATGGTAGGCCATGGCTAAACCAGGACTGAGGTTCGAGTGCTGAGGACTGAGTAAGAGGAAATCTTGTTTTTCACTCGGCCCTCAGTCCTCGCGCCTCAGTCCTACTACGGAATCAACACCACTTTCCCGCATTGCCCGGACTGGATCAAATCGAATCCTGTCGCGAATTCAGCCATTGGAAAGGAGTGCGTAATCACCGGTCGGATATTCAGGCCTGCTTTGAAGAGCCCCGCCAGCCTATACCACGTCCCGAACAAACGCCGGCCTGTCACTCCATACACGCGAATGCCCTTAAATATAATTTCATTGGGAAGGTCGAAGCATACCTGGCCGGTTGGAATCCCGAAAAGAGTCACTCGCCCGCCGTTTTTCACGGCACGAAAGGCTTGATGCAGCGCGGCAGGGTTGCCCGACATTTCCAACGCTGCATCAACCCCTTCACCGGCCGTCAGCTCATGAATCGCCTCATTGACTGCCTCAAGATGAGCGGTCTTCACATTCACCGTGAGATCTGCACCCACTTGTTTGGCCAATCCCAGACGATACTCGCTCGTATCGGTCGCGATAATGACAGCTGCGCCCGATACGCGGGCGACGGCGATAGCAAACAGGCCGGTCGGTCCACAGCCCGTCACCAACACCGTATGGCCGGTGAGGTCTTCGGCGAGAGCAGCATCGACGGCGTTCCCGAGGGGTTCCTGAACACAGGCGAACTCCGGAGGAATCTCCGGAGCGGTGCGCCACAAGACACCTTCGGGCAGCGTGACATACTCGGCATACGAGCCGTCGCAATCGATGCCAAGGATTCGGTATTGCTTGCAGACATGCGCCTGCCCGGTTCGGCATTGAAAACACGCACCACACGTAATATGTGATTCCGCTGCGACATAATCGCCGACCTTCACCAGCGATACTTCACGCCCCGCCTCCACCACATGGCCGCATAACTCATGGCCGATAATACGTGGAGGATGGACACGCCCTTGAGCCCACTCGTCCCACCGATAAATATGGGCGTCAGTTCCACACAGCGAGGTCGCGGCAACCTTGACGACAACCTCGCGCGGGCCTGGAACGGGGTCCGGCCAACTCGTCGCAGTCAAACCCGGCGCAGTCGTTGTTTTGACCAGGGCTCTCATGGAACCATTCTATACCAACTCCGTACATTGGGCATCCTGATCAGCCCAGCAAAGTTCGTATAGCCATCCATCTGTGCAACCCGAAAAGCAGCAGAGCTGCGGCTCTGTTCGTTGTTGTTCGTATCTCGTCCTTCGACGCTGCTCAGGACCGTGAGCCTGTCGAACGGTGATGCGTTCTCGCCTGTCGCAGACAAAAACAATGAGAGACGCTCCCGTGTCGTCCCGCCATTCTACGCTTCACAAAGAACTTGCTTCCGGACAACTGGGTACCGGACTCTCATGCCACTACGTTTGCCACGGCTTGCATGACATCGCCACGATGAGTAGGATGCCGAGAACATGCGCCTTCCACGCTTTCGATCTGTTGCGCTCATGGCCGGCCTTCTTTGGGCATCCTCGGGCGGGCCTGCCTTCTTCCAGCCGGAACTTCACGCCGCGTCCCCTTCCAACGTGGGGCAACCGGTCTCACAGGAAAACCGTTGGGTCGCTTTTGATTTTGCCGGTCTGGACACGTCCGGAGATATTCGCGTCGGCAACCCGCTGAAATTGTCGCTGACGCTCTACGGAACTGTTCAGGACCATACCCCTTTGATCGCCATTTGTGAATCAATCCACTTCGAACGGCAGATCGTCACGATGGAACCGGATTCCCGCTCCAAGGAGATGCACGCCACCGCCATTCTCGAACCCATTGCCCCGGGGAAACTCTCCGTGTCTCCAAAAGTCGCGCGCATCCAAGTCACCTTCGCTCGAGCTCAGGCCGGCAAGAAACCGGAGCGGGTGATGAAACGGATCGTCTACGTCACGTTGGAAACATCTGTACCGCAAAGCAACCACGACGATCTTCCCCCTCCACGTCTGTACGAGCCCGGCGAGGAAGACACCGACGACGAGGACCCTCGGCCCGAGGCGACACCCATCGCCGACAACTCGCTAGCAGAAGAAAACCTGTTGCCATTGCCTACCCCGGGACCTGGACCGGGACCGGCCTATTGGCGACATGTCAGCGCGCTTCTGAGCCAAAGCTGGGGCCGCACGGCGCACCAGGTGCGCCATGCTCCGTCAAGCGAAACCGTTCATGTTCGGTTTCGCATGTACCCGAACGGGCGGGCTCAATTGATCCAGATTGAAAAGGGCTCCGGCTCGCGCGAAATCAACGAGGCCGGCATTTATGCCGTCGTCCATGCCCAACCGTTTCCTCCCTTCCCCGAAGGCGTGGGATTGGAACCGATCGACGTGCATGTGCGGATGAGGACCGCCGCACGGCCAGGCGCGCGTGACATGAGACCGGCTTCAGCATCTACCGCACGCTGAGTCACAAGGACTTCGGCACCGCCTGGAACAAGTCACTCGACAACGGCAACCTGGCGGTGGACGACGACGCGAGACACCGAGGATCGATATGAGAGCCATGGTGCTGAATCGGACCGGCGATGTATCGGACAACCGGCTCGAGTTGCACGAGCGCGCGGTCCCCAAACCGGAAGCGGATCAGGTGCTGGTGAAAATTCATGTCTGCGGGGTGTGCCGGACCGATCTGCACGTCGTAGAAGGTGAGTTGCCCGGCATCACACTCCCATTGATTCCGGGCCATCAAGCCGTCGGAACTGTGGTACAGATCGGCCACGACGTACAGGATGTCCGAGAAGGAGATCGCGTCGGGCTCGCCTGGCTTCAAGGCACATGCAATCGGTGTGATTTCTGTACCAGCGGACGTGAAAACCTCTGCGAGGCGGCGCGGTTCACCGGCTATCAAATCGATGGAGGGTATGCGGAATATGCCGTCCTGCCTGGGCGGTTTGCCTATCCGATCCCGCCGGTCTTTTCGAACGAGGAAGCCGCCCCGCTGCTCTGTGCAGGCATCATCGGCTATCGCGCGCTGCGGCTCAGCGGAATCAAACCGGGGCAGCGCCTTGGCCTCTACGGATTCGGCGCATCGGCACACATCGCCATCCAGATCGCACGGCACTGGGGCTGCCAGGTTTATGTCAGCTCGCTCACGGTTGAGCATCAAGAGCTGGCCAGACAGCTGGGAGCTGTCTGGATCGGCGGAGCGACAGAGATGCCGCCGGATAGATTGCATGGATCGATTATTTTTGCTCCGGCTGGTGAGCTCGTACCTCCAGCATTGAGAGCGCTCGAACGCGGTGGCACGCTCGCGCTGGCCGGCATCCATATGTCTCCGATTCCCTCCTTGGACTACGATCGCGAGGTATTCGGGGAGCGGGTCATCCGGAGTGTGACGGCCAATACCAGGCAGGACGGGCTCGATCTGCTGTGCGAAGCGGCAGCCATTCCTCTCAAACCACATACAGTCTGTTTTCCTCTCGAACAGGCAAATCGTGCCTTACAAGAATTAAAAGCCGGACGCTTTCAAGGAGCGGCTGTCCTCACAATGTGATCACGAGGAACTGCACGTGATCAGGAAACGACGCGTCCTAGTGATCTTGTCGGCCAATCCTCATCACGTTTCTGACAGACCCCGACTTCAAACAATGGTGACCACGTGCCTAGACCAATAGGCGCACGAGACGGTGCAATGGCCGGCCAGTTGTTGCACCACCCTTCAAGTTGCCCCCTGGATCCCGTCGAACAGAACAAATTGTGCTGAGAAAATTTTACTCGGATCACAAACTCTGATATACCTCACACATAGGCGATCACAACTTTTGAAATCGAAAGGGGGTGGAGTACTCATGGCAACGAAGAAAGCAGCAAAGAAGCCTGCAAAGAAGGCGGCGAAGAAGAAGTAATCGCGCCATGAGGAGGCGTCGGTCACGGCGCCTCCTCACCATCTCGCATCCTTAACCTTTTCGAATTCCACACCACATCACACAAGTCGCTGTCCGATCGAAGACTTCCTCGGCAATGTCTCCGATAGACTCTCGCACCTGAGAGAACCTATCTCACAGACGAGAGCTCACCTTCACCAACCAGCCCTCTATGGGAAGGGAATCGGCGAAGGCGCCGGGATGCAACCGGTTACGCCGACACAGCACACATCATGCGAAGAAGGTAAAGTCGGGCGGAGCGACCGGCAAGCTGAAACCACGACAACGAAGAGACTGCGCGGAAAAAAAAGGGGAAGTGATGGCCACATCACTTCCCCCGGTTTCTTAGCGCTAGAGAGAGTCCATAGCGTAAAGAAAGCAGCGGTTGAATCTTATCATGAACATTCCCCTCGACAACAAAATAAATATACCAATACATTCAATGACTTAAGATATTTTCGTCGAAAAGGCTACACAAAGAGCTGCGTGACTGGCCCCTCGAAAAAGACGATGGGTCTGGAAGTTTTGACCTGCCCCAGAAATGTTGGCTGATCGAGGTTTAAGAATTTGGCTTGCGCGTGATCGGTTGACGCCGCTGATGCGGCGAAGCAACCCTGCCGTGGGACCATTAGCCCGCAATGAATAGTTCCGAGCACTGGAAATCATCCCTGGTGCCGTGCAATACCCGGACGGTCATTGCGCAATCGGGCCCTACATGATCAGCACCATGTGGAGACCCGGCCGTCGGAGACCAGAACCGTGAACATTAGCCTAGCGGCTTGGTCAAGAATACTCGGGGCCTGCTCAGCCGTTTCGTCGTGCGCCGGACATCTGCAAGGTCGCTAGTAGCACGGGACGATCATTTTCCCCCTGCCGGCGAATCATTTCCCCAACGTTATGCGCACTCGAACGAGGCAGCACGCTCGCGCTGGCCGGCATCCATATGTCTCCGATCCCTAGGCTGGATTACGATCGTGCGGTATTCGGCGAGCGGGTCATCCGTAGCGTGACGGCCAACACCAAACAGGACGGACTCGACCTACTGCGCAAAGCCGCCGCCATTCCGATCAAACCTCACACAGTGCGCTTTCCGCTCGAAGAGGCCAACCAGGCGTTACAAGCGTTGAAAGCCGGGAGCTACCAAGGGGCGGCCGTGCTAACGATGTGATCCTTCAAAAGCGTAATATCCGTACGGTACATACGAGTGCCTGGTATTGGCACACGCAAACTATGTATTCAGGGCATACATCCTGATTGCCTGAACACTTTCAAAAGTTTTCCTGTCGCTACATCCCATAAATGGGGAGTTCCTTGAGATCCCCCTCCTGTCACTAGAAACTGCCCATCTGGGGTGAATTTAACCGCGCGCAATCCACCTGCATAATCACCCTCAACCAGTTCTTGCTTCACCTTTACAGTGGCCATATCCCAAAGAATAGTGGACGACCCGTTTCCATTCGAAGCCAAGAGCTTTCCACTCGGACTGAATGCAACGGCCCAGGGGTCTTCTCGCACCTGGAACCTGTGAAGTAGCTTCCCGGTTTCAAGATCCCAGATTAGTACTGAGCTTTCATGTCCTGATGCTGCTGCCGCCACCAGTTTCCCATCAGGTGAAAATGCAACTCCGAGTACATCATCGGGGGCCTCAAATTGCTTGATCTGCTTCATAGCATGAATGTCCCAAAGTCGAACCATTCCATCACTACCGCCAGATAGAAGGATGTGTCCCCTTGGCTCAAATGCAAGAGAATTTACCCCATAACCAAAGTGGTCAGGATGGCCTGTGAGCGTCCCGACTTCGTGCGCGGATTCCCCCATACGCCAAAGCCGAATAAGCTTTTCATGTCCACCTGCAGCTAGATAATTTCCGTCTGGACTCCAAGCAATTGCACGAATACCCCCCTGAGATGTGTCTAACTTCTTCGATTCTTTGACCCTTAACAGAAACATAGGATTCAAGTCCCAAATGCGCACAGTCCGATCTCGAATCCCAGCAGCGAGATGCTTTCCATCAGGGCTGAATGCGACAGACATAACGTCGCTATAGCGCAACTTATCTTCCGAACCAACATACCTCAACTCGATAACTTTAAGAAGCTTGCACGTGTCCATATCCCACATACGAAGCGTCATATCGTGTCCACCGGCAGCCAGGAATTTCCCGTCTGGGCTAATAGAGATCGAACGAACAGCCTGGTCATTGGCATCGAATTCCTCTTGATTGGGCTCGACGGCTATGACCTCATTGGGTTCGACAGCCGTGATCATATCTGTAGGAGTCTGATTCCCGACTGTGTCCGTCGCCGGAGTGGTCAATGAAGAACAGCTTGTGAGGGCCATGGCCAAAAGCCAGTTCGTGCAATGCGCTAGCCGTAAGCTCAGCGTTGAACCTGATTTGTGTTTATCGGGCATCATCGCTTCTCCTCGATAATTTCATAGATCTGTTCACTTAGCTCTTTCACCAGAATTCCCATCTTTGAATGCGACGGCTCGAAGTCAACCGGCCAGCCATGGTAACGAAGGCGTTCGCTGGTTGTGGGACCGATCGACGCAACAACCATCTTCGTGACCGCTGATCGAAAGAACTCGACTTTTCCATCCAGTTCCAGCACCTGCATCACATGATCCACCTGGGCGGCGTTCGTGATGAGGAGCACCGCCACTTCCCCGGCCATCATGTTTTCGAGCGCCCGTCGTAACAGTACAAGATCGTCCGGCAGTGCCCACTTATAGATGGGGACTTGAAAAACCGCGGCACCACGCCGTTGTAATGCCTCATGCAGCGCCGGGTTCGGCATTCCGTACTCTTGCACCGCCACACGTAATCCCTTCACCGGTAGATGCTCATCGACAGTGCGAACCACATCGACCCATGTGTTCGGCTCCGGTACAGTTGCTGTTGGTTTGAGAGCGAGCGCTCTCAGAGCCGCAGCCGGCTTCGGCCCCCTGGCAACAATGGCCGTCCGGGCAAGGGCCTCCACGATCGACGGCCAGGAATAGCGCATCCTGAGAAGATCGAACAGTGCGCTCGTGCCGGCGCCGGTCAGGAGGATCAGCATATCGATCCGTTCAGTCATCAACCGCATCCCAAACTCCAGGGCTGCCGAATTGTCCTCCAATGGAATTTCGCGAAGGGCAGGAACGACGAGGGACTTGCCGCCATACCGTCCAATCAGGCGGGCCATCTCCACCGCCATGCGAGACTCGAATGAGGCGACCGTCAGACCGTGGAAATCAGGTTGGCCGAAGCCGTGAATTGCAGACGTCATATCGTGTGGAATTCCATTTGACGGGGCCGCATGCCGCCCCTACTATACAAACACTACGGGGATAAGGGCCAGACGAATGATGAACCAGCCGTTCCATCGAGGGTTACGACATCTCGCACTTCGCGTGACGGATCTCGCGCGTTCACGCCGATTCTACGAACAGGTGCTCGGAATGCAGGTGGTGTGGGAACCTGATCCGGAGAACGTGTATTTCAGCTCCGGAAACGACAACCTGGCGCTCCATCAAATCCCGAAGGGCGAACTGGCAGCATACCAGCCGCCGAAGGCCCAACTCCTCGATCACATGGGAGTGATTCTGGACAGCCCGGAGGCGGTCGACCGAATGTATCACGCCATCGCGCCTACGATCGAATCACTCGGTGGACACATCGCCAAAGAGCCGAAACAGCATCGTGACGGAAGTTATTCATTCTATTTCTCGGACCCCGACGGCAACCTGA
The DNA here is from genome assembly GCA_022843785.1 of Nitrospira sp. Classification (GTDB taxonomy): domain Bacteria; phylum Nitrospirota; class Nitrospiria; order Nitrospirales; family Nitrospiraceae; genus Nitrospira_D. The sequence continues at coordinate 45,087 of JALHMZ010000008.1, read as the reverse complement.
TCCAGGCCCTCTATGAACAGGCAATCAGTAAACTCAGGATAGGACTGAGTGATGAGGACTGAGGGCTGAGGTGGAACGAAAACGAGTAGATAAATTTGAGGACCTGATCGCTTGGCAGAAGGCGCGAGATTTGACACGGGCTATCTACCAGGCAACCGCGGCAGGGTCTTTTGCTAAAGACTTTGGATTACGCGACCAAGTCCGTCGAGCTGCTGTTTCAGTCATGTCCAATCTTGCCGAGGGTTTCGAGCGCGGCGGCCGGGCGGAGTTTCATCAATTTCTGAGTGTGGCTAAGTCATCTTGCGCAGAACTAAGATCCCAACTTTATGTCGCTTTGGACGCGACCCACCTGAATCCATCAACGTTCCGTCAATTGATCCTTCAAGCAGAAGAAGTCGCACGAATCATAGGCGGTCTGCGAAAGGCAGTGCATACACAACGGCTACTGGCGCGCACCTCTACGACCAGAGCGAAATCAGCTAAACCTCAGTCCTCAGTCCTCAGTCCTGATGACCATGCGCCAAATCTTGGATAGCCTCCCAAAGGGCCACTATCTGACCCTAGCCCCCTGGTGCTGGGTGCAGTTGGAAAGCGCGGACGCGCCTGGACCGTTTCCCTTTGTGGCCGGCGTCGCACCAGACGTGGCGGGAAGCCTTACCGAAGCACACAGTCTGCTGGCCAGTGCCATCGACACCGCCATCAGCGACGTCTTTTCCAAGAGGGCGCCCGTCGACGATCCGGACCGGCAGAGGCGGCTGGAAGACGCGTATGCGGAACTGGTGAATGCGCGTCCTTACCTGAACCGACACATCACCTGTGGCCGGAAGCCGGACGGTACCTTTCGCTGGGAGTTTCCAACCGACCCCACCCGCTCATCCACGGTGACGAACGGCGGCCTTCGTATTTTTCACTCAGTCAAACGGCAAGCCATTCCCCTGGGATTCGACCAGCGCCCCTTGGGACCGATGGTAGGAACCCTGCTCGGCATGTTAGACGGCACACGCCAGACTGACGAGATCAGGACGGTCATAGAGACCGCACCGCGCGAAGCCAGCACAGCGCTCACCCGGCTGATGGAGTTGCTGATTCAGCATGAGTGCCTTCTCAGTTCGCCAAGGACCTCGATCCGGCCACACTGGCTCAAATCCATACAGGACCGGGATATGGTGCATCTCGGCCACGCGGCGTTGCTCTATCGGCAGCTGGACAATTTCTTCCTCTTCGACCCCTGGCTGCTTCCGTGGTTCGCCGAATCCTCCATCCCTTCCCTGTGGGGCTCGCTCTTGCCCAAGCCATCGGCCGTGTTCTTAACGCACGACCACGACGATCATGTCGATCCTCGCACATTGCTCCACTTGCCGAAAGACACGCCGATCATCGTACCCAGCCGGCGCAACCGGAAAACGTTCTTTTACGATTACCTGCCGCTCCTACGGGAACTCGGATTCGGCCGCGTGGTCGAACTGGCGCACGGCGAGAGCTGGCCGTTCGAGGGCGGAACCATCGTCTCCGTGCCGTTCTACGGCGAGGACCCCTGCGATCTACAGATGCCGAGAAACTGCTACTTGATCAGCGACCGTGGCTACAACATCCTCGTCCATGCGGACAGCGGGCCGGCCAACGACGGACGGTCACCGTTAAAGGACGGCGTCATTGCGCAACTGGCCGGCAAATATGGTCCGATCCAGCTGGTGTTGGCATCGCAACAACAGTTGCTCGAACTCCGTAGCCACACCGCTCATGCGCCCTTGTCTCATCCGGGCCAGTGGCTGGAGGTGGGAGAGAACGGCTATCTGACCAACGCCTATCTGGACGACCTGTGCCGGGCGGCGCAGGCGACGCTCTTCGTGTCCTACGCCACCGGCGGCGCCGACTGGTACCCGGACCATTTGTCCTTCATGTTCAGCCGGCGAAACCCTGCGCGCACCGCGCTCCTCACCGCCCGGTGGGAACGTCCGGAAACACTGAAAGACCTTCTCTCCCTGCACAATTGCGGGTATCATTGCTCGCGGGCGCTGGATCTGTATCGATCGACCAGCGATGCCCAAATTGAGGTCGTCTCGACGGGCGACGCGCTGACCCCTCTGAGTCTTCACCGGCTGGATCACGGCGATCCGCCGTTTATGACACCCGGCCGGCACGTGTAGCCGGATTGTCATCGCACGGTTGAAAGGATTACACATGAGCGGGCCATCTTCTCCCATCTTAGTCACAGGGTCGGCGGGCTTTATCGGATTTCATGTGGCCCGGCGTCTATTAGATCGCGGTGATTCTGTCATCGGTCTCGACAACCTCAACGACTACTACGACGTCCGGCTGAAAGAAGCACGTCTGGCCCAACTGACCGCGCACAAGGGATTTCGGTTTGTCAGGCTGGACCTGGCCAATCGGCAAGGCATGCGGGATCTCTTCACCGACGAGCCGATTCAGCGAGTGGTCCATCTGGCCGCACAAGCCGGTGTGCGCTATTCACTCGTGAACCCTCACGCCTATACCGAAAGCAATCTCGAAGGCTTCATGAACATTCTGGAAGGCTGCCGCCATAGCCGCGTCGCGCATCTGGTGTACGCATCGTCCAGCTCCGTTTACGGCGGCAACACCCACATGCCGTTTTCCATCCACGACAATGTGGACCACCCCGTCTCGCTCTATGCCGCCACGAAAAAAGCCAATGAACTCATGGCCCACTGCTACGCACATTTGTACCGGATTCCCTGTACAGGATTGCGATTTTTCACGGTCTATGGCCCGTGGGGCAGGCCTGATATGGCGCTGTTCATTTTCACGAAAGCCATTTTGGAAGGAACGCCGATCGAGGTGTTCAATCACGGCAATATGCGACGCGATTTCACCTATGTGGATGATATCGTCGAGGGCATTATCCGAACCCTCGATCACCCGGCGACGGTCAATCCAGCCTGGTCAGGAGACAGGCCGGACCCCGGCACCAGTTCGGCACCGGCCCGCGTCTACAATATCGGCAACCATCAACCGGTGGAGCTGCTGCATTTCATCGAGGTCTTGGAAAAGGCGCTCGGCAAGAAAGCAGAAAAGAAGCTGATGCCGTTGCAGCCTGGCGATGTGCCTGCCACCTACGCCGACATCGACGACCTCACGCGCGATGTCGGATTCGCACCGGCCACGCCGATCGAAGAAGGCATCTCGCGCTTCGTGAAGTGGTACCGAGAATTTTACCAAGCGTGAGGCTACCGCCGGCCAAACCCCTGCTTGCCGGTCGATGACTCCGTCTCAGATAGTTGAGAGAGAAGCTGCTCCGCCTGGTCTCGGACATCTTGGTCAGGATCAGTCAGGCTCTTGCTCAAGGATGCGCTCACCGTCGCCCACTCTTCTTGGGTCCGGCCATCTTGTAATAACTGATCCGTCATCAAGGTCATGGCCTCCATGCGCAGGTCAGGATTGGCCTCTCGCATCGCCATCGACGCGAGCGGCCCGATCGGCACCGGATCCAATGATGATTTGAGCAAATTAAGCGCGGTCTCTCTCACCTCTTGATCCGCGTCCGAGAGCGCCTGAGCCACGATGGGGTTCACAGGCTTGTCCTCTCCCCGATTCGAGATGGCTTCCAGCGTCGCCGACCGCTGGGCTGGATCTTGGGACTCCGCGAGGGATCGTTTGAGCTCGTCAAGCGAAAGATCGCCAGGCACAGTCACCGGCTTGCCGTCACCCAAGGCGCTACTGGCTCGTCCCCAGGTCCGTGTCATAGCTGAAGACGCCACACCCCGACTGATCGTCGAAGGGGACCCTGCCGGTGCGCCAGTTGAGGCCATTCCACTTGCCTGCCGCTGCTGGGCAAGCAGCTTCACGCCTGCGATGACCTCTTGCCCTTTCTCTTGGCGATAGAGAAATGCATACGATTGTCCTGCCAACACTTGGCGCAGGGCTGCTTCCAGAGGACGATCTTGAAAGGACAAGGTAAGGCGATCGAGGTGCATCTCCCCAGACATACTGAGGGTAATCTGTGCCTGGCTGCTAAGTTCCGTAAGCAACGCGCCCAACGGCGCATTCTGGGCATCGACGGACACCAACCCGGCTTTCGCCGACACCGTCATCTTCACCGAGGCTGGAGGCCCCTGTCCTTGACTCTCGGACCCCGGACTCCCGCACGACAGGAGAGGAAAAATCAGAAGAAGAAGGACACAGGAACTACTAATCCGCATCATCGTCATCTGTAGGCTTTCTAATCCCAATACCTCAATGAATTCTTGCGATATTTCAGAAAGATGTCGGTCACAATTGCCGCTGTGTCGGCACCGCCAAACCCAGCCAAGCCCCGCTGCCTGGTACAATAACATAGGACATTATTTACCCATTGCCCTTGGCAACTTGAACCATCCTCTTGAATAAGACAACAGGTGAACTTCGTTTCCTATCGCTCGTCCACACCACTCAAGAGGAAGAAAGTTTTCTAATTCAGCAATCAAAACGGCGTAAATCTCAGTGTGCCGTTCAGTGTCACCGATAGGCCTGAAGCCACATTTTGCAACACGACATTATTTAGGGTAACTGTCCCGGAAGTACGATTTAACGTAACTCCTGCTATTGGGCCCCCCACACAGTTCAGCGAGGGGATAGGATTGCACCCCCACGTTGTTTCAGTAATAGGATTGGTCGTCACGGCCTGAAAATACATCCATATAACTTGATTGCTCCCGAAGTCATATCCCACCGCTAGTACCTCTGCATATCCCACGGATATTTCTGCAAAGTAGACGGAACCTGGACTTTGTACGGTGTATAGAGGATCAGCCACAAACGTCCCACCGACAATCGCCGGAGCGCCGGTCACTCTGATCGTCCCTACATCACCACTCAGCGTCACAGCCATATCTACTGTCAGTGTGAGCACGCAGGGTCCCGTCCCGGAACACCCACCGCCATTCCAGCCCGTGAAGCCGGTCCCGGTCGCCGTGAGCGTCACCACCGTCCCGGTCGGCAGGTACGTGGAACAGGTTCCCGCCCCGTTGACGCAATTGATCCCCGCCGGGCTTGAGGTAACGGTGGCGTTCGTCACGCCGGTCACCGTCACCTGTTTGAGGGCCTGCTGCAACTGCGCCAACGCCGCAGCCTCCGTCACCAGGACGGTGCCGCCTGGCAATGCTGCCAACACATTCGTGTCAAAATTGGGGTCCGTAAGCGAGGGAATATTGGCCGGGATCACACCGCCCGGCAGGGGAGCCGGAATCGTGATCACGTCCGGACTCACCTGGTTATCCAGCGTCATCAGCAGTTGCGCCAGATTCACCACTTGCGGGTCCGTCAGGCTGGTCGCCCGCAGCAGTGCGGCCACCGTCACCACCTCAGAGCAGGGCTGGCTCACACCCAGTTGGCGCGTGCCCAGGAAGAACGTCACGGTCTCACCGGCATGACAGAGGTAATGGCCGCCCCCACTGGTGACGCCACCCACCGGATTCGTGCTCGTGATGTAGCGTATGCCATCTACTGGACGATCCACCAAGGTGCCCGTGATGAGGGCCTTGCCTTTCGTGGCCACCGTGCCACTGTTGAAACAATCTACTGGTCCGCTCTGTGCCCCGGTTTTCTTATCTATGGTGTAGGTGCTGATCGCCTGAAAAACATACGTGCCGGAAGCGCTCAGTAGACGACCGGCTTTGTCGAACTTGGCCTGGCCCCGAATGGTCAAATAGCCCTCGGGGTGGCTCGGATTCGTACCCGAGAGCACAAACTGGGCACTGCTACCGGTCTTGATGCTGGGGAACGCCCGCCCCTTCAACGCGATCCCATCAAGCTCGGGGCTCGCTCCCTGGGTGTTGAGGGTGGCGTGAAGGTCGGTGCGATCTCCTGTATTGAGCGGATCCTGTGTCAGTGTCAGTATGGTGCTCTGCGCCGGTTGCCTCGGATTGACGGTGACCTTGAACGGCTCAGCAAAGGTGGGGTTCTCCTCGCACCATTGTTTGCCCGTCAGCGTCACCTCAAAGGTGTCGATGACGGTCGCCGCCTGCGCCGGCACCACCAGCCCTAACCACGCTCCGCTGCTTAATGAAAGAGCGCACAGCACCATGGCCATTCTTGATATCGATGTCATCTTCGTCCTTTTGTAGCTGTTCACGCCGCCTGATCCTGTCACCAACCCCTTAAGTTGAACGTGAAGACATCGACGTCGCCACCCCCTGCTCTTGACCACACCTCTCGCGCACAGACAACCAGGCAACGAGATAGCCAACAATGGCAATTGGCCCGATGACTCTCGAACAAGAGTGCGTGTGAATTACTCGTCGTCTCGTTCTTCTCTACCGCTCAAGAGAAAGGCCCTTTCCTATCAAACGGTCAAAACGGCGTAAATCTCAGGATGCCATTCAGTGTGATGGGTGCAAGCGTAGAGGTTGAAGTGGAATTAAAAGAATTGACTAACACCACATTCTGGAATGTTAAGGTCCCAGTCAATCTATCTATCGTAACACCTGTGCACCCTGGTAAGTTATCGCATGAGAAATTCCACTCTCTTACGGCACTAGATGATATAGACACTGTCGTGTCAGTGAAGAGCATACCTAGCGTCCCATCTGTCAAGATCGAGATCAACAGTGTTTCCGTGTGAGCAGGAAACCCAGTGTGAAACTCACCCCAAATGATCACCGCTCCTACAACATGCACTTGCTGATTGAACAACCTCTTATCCGTTACAAACCTGCCACCGACATCTGACGGTGCGCCAGTTACACGGAGCGTCCCTGGAGGTGGTGGCGGTACCCAGGTCAGGTTCTTCCCCGCGCCGAATGTGCCGCTGGAGAAGCACTCCACCGGATCACTCTGGGCACCGGTGCTCTTATCGATAGTGTAGGTGGTTGTCTCTTGCCAGAAGACGGTCCCGGCGACTTTTGTCAAATGGCCATATCTATCCACCGTGCCCTGGCCCCGGAGGGTCAAGAAATGATTGGGGTTGCCTGGATTCACGCCTGAGACCACAAATTCCACCTTACTCAGAGTCTTATTACTAAAATGCGCTCTCCCCGCGAGCGGGATCGCATCAATGTCCGGGCTCACTCCATCAGTATTGATGGTCGCTTGAAGGTGAGTGGGGTTGCTGTCGTCTCGTGTAAACGTGATCGTAAATCCGTCACTCACTTTGACCGTGAAGGGATCAACAAATCTCGGATTCTCCTTGCACCGTTCCTTAAATGTCGCCTTGAGCTCAAACGTGTCGGTGATCGCCCGCGCCGGGGCCGCAGCACCTAGCCACATGACGCCGACCAGGGCGAGGGAGAGCAGTATCATCTTCCCCTTTGACCATTGTGTCATCGTTCCACTTCCTCTCTTATTGACTCGTTCGCAATTCAATGTCTCATCAGCGGTGAAGGCCTGCCGCTCTTTCTCATGCCCCGCCCACATCCTATAGTTTCTTCCCCGTCACGAATGTCCCGCTCGCAAAACATTCCACATCAGCACTTTGGTGCGCGGGTGGCGGGGTCTTGATGGTGTAGGTGCCGGTAATCTCGTACACAATCATCCCTGTCAGTTTCGTAACGTTCCCAAGATTATCCAGCGAGGCTTGGCCACGCACCGTCACGAAGTGGTCAGCGTTCCCTGGATTTACTCCAGAGACCGCAAACTCGAGCTTGCGCTGCGCCGCATTGGCAACGAAGGCGAGACCATTCAATGTGATCGCATCAAAATCCGCGCTCCCCGTGTTGTTAATCTTGAGCGACACATCCGTGCTATCGTCCGTATTGTCGGCATCCCGAGTAAAGGTGACTGTGACGTTGTAGGCAGGATTTCTGGGGTCAATTTTTACCGAGACGATTTCAGAGAACTTTGGATTACCTTCACACCACTCTTTCGTCGTAGCTTTGACCTCAAATATGTCCTGTACCGGAGCAGCCAAGGCCGGAGCCGCCATTCCTGCGACGATCACGCCGAAACATGCGAGCTTCATCCCTACCATTATCAGTGGAGTCAACCGTGTCATACTTCTCCTCCGTGTTGTTAAATCAGCGTGCATCCGCATTCGATCTGCACTAGTCAGTGCACAAAACTTTGCGACGGACCATTGGCGCAACTCCATACAGGTTCAAGCCAAGAAGCCGCGCAGTATACACAGACTATTGAGAGATTACCCCCCCCTACTTAAGGTGGGGGGAGGGAGATTGGGTGAGCGTTACAGGAGGATGCGCAATGACTAGGGATTCACAATGACTATCGATCTACTTAATCTACGGACACCCGATCGGAATGAATCCTCTCCCGAAGATATTCGACAGCGCGACATAGCGCGCGTTGTCATAGAAAGAGTAACTGGCTCCACGCTGATTGCGGCCGGAAAGGTCGCCGCCGTAAGACGGGTCAGATCCGAACCACAGGCCCCCGCGGGTTTTCTGAACCAGGTGAAGCCATTCCATATACAGTCCACAAACCTCGCTTTGCACTGAGCCGGAGTTTGTATTGCTCGCATGCCAATCTCTGGCCCACTCCGGGACATTTCGCCCTCCCATACCCGATGGCCGATCCTGGTAGGCTGGAACTTCGTAATGTGGTGCGGCAACGGGAGCGGGACGGGGAACAATCGGCATATTCTCCAGCGACGGCACAACCGACAGCGGCCGTAACATCATGACTCGGCAACCAGCCCGTTCCTTGTTGGTATAGATCGTGTCCCCATCCGCCGTGAGGCATTCCAATACGCCTGTCGGTTCAGGAGCCGGCGGCGGAGTATCGGCTGACGCGGAACCGGAAACCATCGCCGCAAGTATGGATACTGAAAACGCCATTCGTATGAGCCTCATGGGGCACCTCCGTAAAAATGTAGCGATGAGCCGCGCACAGGCTCTCCGATAATTCTGTCCTCGTCTACGCGCACACACAACTTACGCAATGGGACTTCCAAGAATCTATGCCACTTTGGGAGGGGGAAACCCAACTCCTGAGCCGGTTCTAGGAGATCAGGCCACCCACAATCATCGAAACACGGTCATGCCCGGGCTTGGGATTGAAGCCTTTGCCTTGTTCGCTTGAAGACAATGAGGTATCCTCCACCCCATTCCGGGTGAATAGTGAGGAGCGATCCTGGTCGTGGATCGGCACTCCCTTTCTCCTGCACATGTTTCCATTCAGGCTGTACCTCCCACGGGCCTCGCAATGACCGATAACGACGTCCTCAGCAACTTGCTGCTTATTTACACCGTCTCTATTGCGGTGGTGTTTCTCTTTCACCAATTTCGGTTGCCCTCCATCGCCGGGTTTCTCGTCGCCGGATCCGTGATCGGCCCGCATGGATTCAACCTCATTTCAGACATCGGAACCGTGCAAGTCCTCGCGGAAATTGGAATTGCCTTGCTGTTATTCACCATCGGCATCGAGTTCTCGCTGGTCCAACTCGCCTCACTGAAGCGACTGCTTCTGGTCGCCGCACCGATTCAGGTCGGCGGGGTCATTGTCCTCGTGTGGCTCGGCGGCATCATTGCGGGAATACCGGGGCCACAGGCGGTGTTCTGGGGCTTTCTATTGTCTCTCAGCAGCACTGCAATCGTATTGAAAGCGCTGGCGGCAAGCGGAGACAGCGACACGCCCTACGGCCGCGCAACCATCGGCATCCTGATCTTCCAGGACCTCGCCGTCGTGCCCATGATTCTGCTGACGCCCATTCTGGCCAGCCCCAGCGAGGACGCGCTCTCAACCATCCTCTTGCCCGTAGGAAAGTCCGTGGTGCTCGTCGCCTGTATCGTGGCCGCCGCCTGGTATGCAGCCCCGAAAGTGCTCGAGTACATCGTCCGCAGCCGAAGCCGCGAGCTCTTTTTGCTGACGATTATCGTCATCTGCCTCGGCATCGCATGGCTGACTTCAATGAGCGGGTTGTCGCTCGCGTTGGGCGCCTTCATCGCCGGACTCGTCATTTCCGAGTCGGAGTATAGTCACCAAGCCATTGCGGAGGTACTCCCGTTCCGAGACAGTTTTAACAGTCTGTTTTTCATCTCCATCGGCATTCTGATGGATTGGCGAATCCTGCTCCAGTATCCCGGAGTCGTCACCGGCCTCTTACTCGTTGTGTTGCTTCTCAAGTTCCTCAGCGGCGCCGGAGCCGTGCTGGCCGCGGCGGTCCCTCCACGGGCGGCGGTCATGACCGGCGTCGCTCTGGCTCAAGTCGGCGAATTCAGTTTTGTACTGGCCCAGGTCGGCCAAGAGCACGGCCTGATGTCCGGCACACCCTATCAAATATTCCTGGCGGTCTCCGTCTGTTCCATGATCATCACGCCGTTCCTCATGCAGGGGTCGCCACATCTCGCCCGGCACGTAGAAGCCGTCCAGCGGCTCCGCCGTTGGCTGCCCGGCCAGACCACGGCCCATGTGCTGGAGACAGAAGGGCGGCACCTCCGTATCAAAGACCATGTGATCATCGTGGGGTACGGATTGAACGGCAGGAACCTGGCTCGCGTGCTGGGTGAAACGGAAGTACCCTACATTGCATTAGATCTGGACGGCGATACGGTGCGCCGGGAAGCGCAGCACGGCTTGCCCCTCTACTACGGCGATGCCACGAACCCGCACGTGCTCCGGCATATGAAAATCGACGATGCCAGAGTCCTGGTGATCGCGATTTCCGATCCGTTCATGGCCCGCCGAACCGTCCAAGTGGCGCGCAGTTTGAATCCGAAGATTCATATCGTCGTCAGGACGCGCTACCTGCGCGAGTTGGAAGAACTCCATCAACTCGGCGCCGACGATGTGGTGCCGGAAGAGTTTGAAACGTCGATCGAGATTTTTGCGCTGGTGTTGCGGACCTACAACATGCCGCAAGAATTCGTGATGCGGAAAGCCGAACAGGTTCGGCGGGAAGGCTATGCCCTGTTGCGCCGGAGCGAGCTGCCCGAGTTGGCCCACCATCTTCGTGGCGGCACACTGAGCGATGTGGAAGTGGAAACGTGTCGGATCGAGGAGGATTCACCGGCGGCCAGGAAAACCATCGATCAACTGGCCCTGCGGCCTCGAACCGGCACCTCGATTATTGCGTGGACCAGAAGCGGCATCACAGAATCCAATCCTTCCGTGAAAACCACACTTCTCCCCGGCGATATCATCGTCTTACTGGGAACGCGCGACCAGATCCGTCGGGCAATGGGTCTCATTCTCTTACGCGAGACAGAGCCCCCTAGCGGACGCTCCCCGTCATAACCTGATACGCCTCTTCCAGTGTACCTGCGTGAATAAGCTGTACCCGCTTTCGATCGGCTGTTTCTTTCGTGATTACCCAGTCGGTGGTAAAGATCTGCTCCCGAGGTACGACCATCGCCCGGTACTGAGCACCGGCTGCCGCTTCAATTTTTACAGGTAATCCTCCGACAGCCTCAAGTCGGCCATCCGGGGTAATCTGGCCGGACAGGGCTACGTCAGATCTGATCACTTCACCCTTATAGACCGCCATGATACCCACCGCCACGGCAGCCCCCGCACTCATCCCGTCGGTCATGGCCATATGCGAACGATTTTTGATCGTAATCAGCCAATTACGGCCGTCATCGCCGACGGCGTGGGCCACGGCCCGCACGGCCCGGCGTACTCCCTCTTTCCACTCCTCACCCACAAGTGAGCCACCTCCCAGATTGATCTCGCTGAACTGGACCGTCGGACCATCCTCCCTCATCGTCCGCTCGAACTGAATGATGATGTAATTGACGACACCGGGAAGCCCTTCCTCAGGCACACCCAGAGCCGGAACGAGCACCGTCCGCGGGTCGCTTCCTGCCCATACCGGCGACACGAACAGCGCAGCACCAATGATTATGAACATGAGCTGGGGGATATTGAGACGACCGGTCAGCTTCTCCACCGCAGCGTCACCCGCTCTTTGAGGGGATGTTCCATCGGCTGCCCCGTCTGAAGCGAGGCGAGATGAGCAGCTTTGAGCTTGTAGTACCACTTGGCCGGCATGTCGGCATCGCCAAGAAACATCGACGATGGTTTGTGACGAAGCCCCACGGCAAGATGCTTCATGGCACGTTCATCCTGCCCCAGAAACATCTTGGTGAGCGTACGGAAAATCAGATTTCCAAACGGAAGCCAATGCAGCCCGCGCCAATAGGCGGAGAAATCGATACGGCATTCCATATCCGATATGGGCGTGGCCATCAACCGGTTGGCCATCCATACCCGCCCGCACTCCATGAGTTCGACGCGCTGATTCGGGAGCAGAAAATCGATCGTCGTGCTCAACGGCCCTCCGTAGACACGCTCCAGCCAATGAAACGGACCGCTGTTCTTGGCCGGCCGGTGCGCCGTCATCCGGAATCCATTGGGAATCGGCTCAAAGGTCTTCGCCTTTTCATGCATGCTCGCATCGCTGCGCCACCAGGAATGCACGTAGGGACCATGGACCGGATCGATAAGACCGATGACGCCGTCGTCTGCCGTACAGGTGTAGATCAGCGAAATGTGAAACGACTGTTTCGGCTCCGATGGCAGCGGCATACGCGGGACCGGCGGCAACGACCCGGCTTCTCCACGATCGTCGGCAAGATGCACCCAGATCATACCGTCAGCTTCTTCAGCCGGATAACTGGCGATCCCAACCTTATCGGTTTGAAGGGACGTCCCTTCCGGCAGCGCGGGAATGCAGCGGCAGCGACCCTTCATGTCGAACTGCCATCCGTGATACGAACATTCGATACGCTCGCCGTTGAAACGTCCGAATGACAACGGCATGCCACGGTGCGGGCAAATATCGCGCATCGCCGCCAGCCGCCCCTCCCGGTCCCGACAAAGCACGATTGGAAGCCCCAGCATCTGCAGGGCTTTCATCGAGCCTGACGGCAAGGTATCACTCGGCACAGCCGGGTACCAGAATCCAAAGAGCGGAGCGCTTCTAGCGGAGACAATATCGGGCGTGAGCGGTATGTTCATGGACGAGGAAGGAAGCCCGGAAGATGGGGCGCACCTACGAGGGTGACTATAGCGACCGGATAGAGGAAGGTCAAGCGACAATGACGAGGATGCCGCAGGCACATTCCTTGACACCCTCACGAACCCCATACTATTCTGTTCACAGGCTCGAACAGGGCTGAGTCTGTGTATAGGAAACGAGGCCACGCCATGATCGCCACACAAATAGAACCGACGACAACATTAGCGCAGCTCCAAGCCTCCAAACCGGATCGGGTGACCATCGTCCTGTTGAGCGGAGATCTGGACCGGGCGATGGCGGCCTTCATCATCGCCACCGGCGCAGCCGCGATGGGAATGCAGGTCACCGTGTTCTTTACCTTCTGGGGACTGAATGCGATTCGCAAGAAGGGCGCGGCCAGTTCAGCGAAGGATTGGCTCCGTCGAATGTTCGGAGCGCTCAATAAAGGCGGCGCCGAGACGCTGCCGCTCTCACGATTTCATTTCGGCGGGTTGGGCACCGCGATGATGCAGAAGGTGATGAAGCAGAATCGTATGCCGGGAGTCCCCGAGTTGATGCACACCGCGCTGGATCTCGGCGTGCGATTCATCGCCTGCACGACTACCATGGGCCTCATGGGAATCACCAAGGACACGCTGATCGACGGCATCGATCAGTTCGCCGGAGTCACGACGTACCTGGCGGAAGCCAAGCACGGCAGCGTGAACTTGTTTATTTAGTTCATCTGGTTTGTCTGGCGCTCGGGTTTAAGACCAGAGAAACCAAACAAACACAACAAACCATTCAAACAGGATTCCATGATGCAATCCGATATCAAGCTCGATACCCTGGGCTATTTCTGCCCCATGCCGATTATCCTCACGTCGAAGAAAATCAAAGAACTGACGTTGGGACAGATACTCGAAGTCGTCTCCGACGACGAAGGCATCAAGAAAGACATGCCGGCTTGGTGCGAAACCACCGGCCACCAGATGGTGGGCATGGAAGAAGAGCAGGCCAAGTCGGGCCGAATTTACAAGGCATTCGTGAAGAAGACCAAGTAGCGACTGCGAAGCCAGCCCGATTGCGCGTATGAGAGAAAGCCGGGGGGAACAATCGCTCCCTTCGGCTTTTTCGTTTCATTGAGCCCACATTATTCATGAACGCTTCTACTGCAACCGTCGATACGCTGCTGCGACAAGCGTGGCCGCACGTTTCGCGCGGCCAGCGGGCAGGCTCGCATGGCGTCCTGGCGGTTTCATCACGAACCGTCACAAATAATGTGGGCTAGACTATGACGATGCGGCCATTCATCGAATGCGTTCCGAACTTCAGCGAAGGCCGAGATCCTGCCGTTGTTCACGCCCTGATTGAGGCAATCACTGCCGTCCCCGGCGTCTGGCTCCTGCACCACACGATGGATGCCGACCACCATCGATCAGTACTGACCTTCGCCGGGCTGCCCGATGCAGTCGGCGAAGCGGCCCTCCGCGCCATCACCAAAGCGACTGAACTGATCGACATCAACCGGCACGACGGCGTCCATCCCCGCATCGGCGCTACGGACGTGGTGCCCTTTGTGCCGATTCACGATACCGGCATGGAGGACTGTATTCGCCTGGCCCGCACCGTTGGACAGCAAGTCGGAACACACCTCGGCATTCCGGTTTTTCTATATGAACAGGCGGCATCCAGCCCTGCCCGCAAGCAATTGGAGTCCATCCGCCTGGGAGGGGTGCAGGGGCTGGCGTCACGGATGGACTGTGATCCGGCCTGGCTTCCTGATTTTGGCCCGCCTCATCTGCACAAGACTGCGGGAGCAGTCGTGATCGGCGCGCGCCCACCTCTCATTGCTTTCAACGCTAATCTCAAGACGACCGATCTGTCGATTGCCAAAACCATCGCACGATCCATCCGGCAATCGAACGGAGGACTGCCTTGCCTGAAAGCGATCGGGGTCAGGCTAGCCAGCCGCAACATGGTGCAAGTGGCCATGAATCTCACCGATTATCGAGTGACCTCGATGCACACAGCCTGGCAGGCCGTGACAAGCAAGGCCTCGGAACACGGTGCGGAGGTAGCCGGAAGTGAACTCGTTGGTTTGGCCCCGCAGGCGGCACTCGACCAGACCGCCGCGGCCTCACTGCAATTCGAGCGATTCGATCCGGCACAAGTCCTCGAAACAAGAATGGCCGAAGCCATGTCGGTCAAGAAGGAGCCGGACCCGTCCCTTTCAGATTTTCTGCATGCCGTCGCCGCTGCCCAACCGACACCGGCTGGGGGAAGCGTGGCGGCACTCGTCGGGGCCCTGGCAGCTGCATTGGCCACAATGGGGGCTCGACTCGTCCGTCATGCGGATACAGAACGACGTCTTGTTCAAGTGACCCACCGGCTTCGCCAACTTGTCCAGGAAGATATGGACGCCTATACCAGGCTGTTGAACGCCTATAAGATCCCCAAGCAACAGCCGGATCGGCCGGCCTCTATTTCAACTGCACTCCATCAGGCAACAGCAGTTCCACTGGAGATTGCCGAGCTGGCATGCGAAGTCGGACGATTGATTCATGCCTGTGTTCCCTCAGCACCGTCTCCCCTCCGCTCAGACCTCACGGTCAGCAGGATGATGGCGTGCGCGGCAGCAGAAGCAGGGCTACATACCGTTGCCGAGAACATAAAACAACAATGTAATCCACAACTTATGGGATCAGTATCTCAAAGAGTCAGAATAGTTGAGCAAAGCCTTGAGGAACTGGAGGGGCTATGCTACACTCCGCCCCCGAAATCGTAGGGCAATGGATAGAAACAGGCGCAAGCCTGAGAAAGCGAAAAGTCGGACCGGATGGAAATCAAAGTCTTCAATAACAACGTTGAAAAAGCTCTCAAGGTCGCCAAGAAAAAGCTGGCAGGCGAGGGATTGTTCCGTGAACTCAAGCGCCGCCGCTTCTATGAAAAGCCCAGTGTCCGGAAAAAGGCGAAGCAACGCGAGGCACAACGGCGACGCCAGAAATGGCTCTCGAAGCGGAAGCCTGAGTAGTCTACGGCATCACACGTATTCACGTGTAGGTCCCCGCTCTCCTCGTCAGTCGTAGACCCGCTTCATCCAACCCCGATGCGCCGGGACCACATCCACGCTGCGATCAAAATTCTTCAACGGGAGATCCGCCAATGGCAAGAGCCGGTCCTCGGCATCGTCGCTCGGAACTCTGACCGCAATCCATTCCTCATCCTGATTTCCTGTCTCTTAAGTCTGCGGACAAAGGATAAGACCACCGGTGAGGCAAGCGACCGGCTCTTTGCGCTGGCACAAACCCCGGCGAAGATGCTGACGGTGCCGATCAAGAAGATCGAACAGGCAATCTACCCGGTCGGATTCTATCGGACAAAAGCCAAATCGATTCATGGCATCTGCCGCCGTTTGCTCGATCACTACGGCGGAAACGTCCCCGACTCAATTGACGAGTTGGTCACCTTGCCAGGAGTCGGACGGAAGACAGCGAATCTCGTGGTGACAGTCGGATACGGTAAGCCCGGCATCTGTGTCGATATCCACGTCCACCGGATCAGCAACCGGTGGGGCTATATCAAAACGGAAACGCCGGAAGAGAGCGAAGAAGCTCTTCGAAAGAAACTACCCGAACAATACTGGATTACATTTAACGATCTGCTCGTGCCCTTTGGCCAAAACCTCTGCCAGCCGGTGTCACCGTTCTGCAGCATCTGCAAGCTGACGAGATATTGTGATCAGGTGGGAGTGACGAAGTCACGTTAAGGAAGGTCTATTTGGTTTCTTTGGTTTATCTGGTTTCAACGAAACAAACCAAACAATCAAGACAAACCGCTCGACGAGCTAAATGAACAGCTTAGTTTCGGCCACTTCCGTCAGTTTCAGAATAGCCGGGAGGCCCAATACCTCGTCGACACTCTTTTCAACCGCCTGATTATCCACACCCATGTATTCCAGGCCGGCGCTGCAGGCAATCAGCCGAAGCTTCCCGACATGTTTGGCGTCTTGAAACATCTCTGAAATCTTCGGCACCTTCTTTTCTTTCAAGAGCCGCGCGACCTCCCCCGCCGACTCGGCATACTCCGGTGGGAAATCGATCTCGTCGATTTTGCCTTCCGCCAGCTTCTTGATCGTCCAAAACAACAGGACCACGATCACATCCTTGCCCATCGCCGCCGCGGTCATACCGATCGTCGCAACCTGATGGAGCTTGTCGTACGTAGCGTTATGGGCGAAGATCACAAATTTGGGCGGCTGTGACATAGAATTACTGCTTTCTCAGGCGCGTTTTTACGCTGTTCACATAGTCGGCAATCGCGGCATCCACCTCTCCGGGCGTCATCGGGCGATCGTGAGTCTCGCTTTCATCGACCAGATAACGTTCGCGGTCTTTCTCCTGCCGAATGACGACTGCGTTCTCCGGCGTCACGTCGATCAGCATGAACCATTCCCTCGCACCCTGGGAGATGACCACCTGTTTCCCAAGCCCCTTCTTGGTGACCTCGATCTGGATCTCTTCACCGGAAACAGGCAGGCTTCCTGCCTGGACGGCAGAAAGAACGGAGAACGCCAGAATCATGAGCAGCCCGATCGCCGTCGAGTACCGCTGAAATCGATTCATGAACAGGCTCCATACGGGCTGATTATAGCCGCCGCATGGGGCCGCGTAAACAGAGGTCTGCATGTCCTTCGTCTTGAGGGGTAGCAGGGGGCATGTTAGGATGCCCGGCGATGGACGGGCTTCTTTCAACGGTTCAACAATATGTCTCGACCGAAACACTGGTGGCGCTGACCATCCTCTCCATTGTCTTCTTCGTCGGCTCCTTAATCGCCATTCCATTCATCCTCGTACGGCTGCCGGCTGACTTTTTTGATATCAGGGTTCCCCGCCCCTGGATGGAGGATCATCATCCGGTCCTGCGAGTCCTGGGCCATCTCGTCAAGAATGTGGTCGGGGCAATTTTCCTCTTCGCCGGATTTTTGATGTTGTTTCTCCCGGGTCAGGGAATCCTGACCATGCTCATTGGAATCTCCATGTTGGACTTTCCCGGCAAGCGCAAAGTCGAAGCCAAGCTGATCGGCCAGCCGACGGTCTTGAACGCCCTCAACGGCATGCGCGAGAAGTTCGGCAAGCCGCCGTTGATTATTGCACCAGACCCATAGGAAGGACTGAGTCACGAGGACTGAGGACTGAGATTTTCGGAAGTGGGATCTTCTCACTTAGTCCTCAGCACTCAGACCTCAGTCCTGGACGATGCAATTCCACTAGCCGGCAAGGCCAATGAAACCGTCGAATTCCAACAGCCGTCCAACTCTCTATTTGATCGACGGCAGCGCCTACATCTATCGAGCATTCTTTGCTCTCCCCGCCCTGAACAATTCCAAGGGCCTGCAAACCAACGCCGTCTATGGCTTCACCACGACGCTACTGAAGATCATCCGCGAGCGGCATCCGGACGGGATCGCCGTGGCCTTCGATGAAAAGGGGCCGACGATGCGGCATGAGGAATTCAAGGACTATAAGGCCCAGCGCCCGCCCATGCCGGACGGCATGAAGTCGCAAATTCCCTACATCCACCGCATCGTCGACGCGCTGGCGATACCCGGCCTGCGTCAGGCCGGGTATGAAGCCGATGACCTCATCGGCACGTTGGCGCGCAAGGCCGAGCGGGCGGGCTACGATGTCGTGATCGTCACCGGCGACAAAGATATGTTCCAGCTCCTCACGCCGCACGTCCGCATCTACGACCCCGTCAAAGACAAGTGGTCCGGGGAAACAGAGTGCCGTGAACGATTCGGGGTGGAACCGGCGCGGGTCGTCGAAATCATGGGCTTGATGGGCGACGCCTCGGATAATATTCCCGGCGTGAAGGGCATCGGCGAAAAGACGGCGATGAAGTTGATCGCCCAGTTCGGAACAATCGAGGAGCTCTTGAATCGGGTCGGCGAAGTGACTCCGGCCCGGATCCAATCGCTGCTGGTTGAGCAGGCCGAGAATGCGCGCATGAGTCGCCGGCTCGCGACCATTGAGATGGAAAGTCCGGTGGACTTCGACCCGGCGGCTTTTCAGATCAAGCCGCCTCAGATGGAACTGCTGAGCGAGCTCCTCCGCGAGCTGGAATTCACCTCGATGCTCAAATCCTTTCAGACGTCAAACGAGCCGCCGAAGACGAAGCAAGCCGCGGCGGAGACGATTGAGAGCGCACGTGCGGCGCAGATGTTTGTCGAATCCCTGCCGACACATGGGACGCTGGCTGTGGAGTGCCTGCGCTCCGGCGGGTCCGGGACCAGGGTGGAAGTACAAGGGATCGCGCTGTCGTCGGGAGGCAAGACCGCCTACATCCCGCTCGACGTGCATGAATACATGAGGCCCATTACCACGCTCCTGCATGACACGACCAGGACCAAGGCCGTGCATGACCTGAAAGCGGTCTTGTTGGCCTTTCATCGCATCGGGGTGAGCCTGGCCGGCCCCTATTTCGACACGATGGTGGCGGACTATCTGCTGAACCCCAATCGGCGAGACCACCAATTGGACACGCTGGCTCTGGAGATGTTGGGACAACGAGTAGGGGGACAGGAGGAACAGACGAAGACGCCGAAGTCCCTGTTCGATGAAGACACCGGCTCTCGCGAGCAAGCAACGGAGGCGGCGCGGATCATCGCAGACATCGCGCCGATCATGCTGGATCGTCTGACGGAACAGGGCAGCCTGACACTGTTCCAAAATGTCGAAATGCCGCTCGTGCCGGTGCTGGCCGAGATCGAGCGCAACGGATTCTTGCTGGATGTCGAAGGCCTGCACCAGTTGAGCAAAGAGTTGGAACATGAACTGGACAAAATGATGCAAACCATCGCCGGCCTAGCGGGCGGCGAATTCAACATCAATTCGCCGAAGCAGCTGGCTGTGGTGCTCTTCGAGAAGCTTGGCCTCAAGCCGGGCCGCAAAACGAAAACCGGTTACTCCACGGACGAAGATACGCTCACGCAACTTGCCTCGCAGCACGACCTGCCCGCGCAGATCCTGAGCTATCGCAGTCTCAGCAAACTCAAATCGACCTACGTGGACGCGCTGCCCGAATTAATCCACCCAGACACGAAGCGGCTGCATACGTCGTTGAACCAGACGGTTGCCGCGACCGGCCGGCTTTCCTCAACCGATCCCAATTTGCAGAACATTCCGGTGAAGGGCGACTACGGGCTCCGTATCCGCGAGGCCTTCATCGCGCCGAAAGGACATGAGCTGCTCTGCGCCGACTACAGCCAGATCGAGCCGCGCATCCTGGCGCATCTCTCGCAGGATCCGCGCTTGCTCGCCGTCTTTGCAAAGGGCGAGGACATCCACATGGCAACCGCCATGGAGATCTTCGGCCTGCCCTCCAGCCAGATCACGCGCGACATGCGGCGCGCCGCCAAGACCGTTGTCTTTGGAATCGTCTATGGAATTAGTCCGTTCGGCCTCTCACAAAATCTCGGGGTCTCCCAGGCTGAGTCAAAGAAATACATCGACACGTTTTTTGAACGATTCGCCGCCGTACGGGCGCTGATGGACCGGAACATCGCCGAGGGGAAAGAAAAGGGCTACACAACGACGATCCTAGGCCGCCGCCGGCCCATTCCAGAACTCCAGAGCGGCGATCCCGTGCAGCGTGGATTCGGCGAGCGCATGGCGGTGAACAGCCCCATCCAAGGCTCAGCGGCAGACCTGATCAAAGTGGCGATGATCAACGTCCACAAGGCCATCCATGCCGATCTGCCGCACGTGAAGATGATCCTTCAAGTCCACGACGAGTTGATCTTTGAAGTGCCGGACCATGACTTAGACGAAGCCAAGCGGCTGGTGAAACATGAAATGGAAGCGGTAGGGCAACAACTCGGCTTGTCCGTACCGCTCAAAGTGGACCTCGGCGTCGGCCGAAATTGGCGCGCGGCGCATCCGTAGGGTTGCTGAAACGGATGTTTTGACAGGATAACGGGACCACTATAGAATTTGCCCAGTTGGCCATTACTTCTCCACTTAAGATAGAAGATTGAGTGACACGATCTGATAAGCTACTTGAACGTGTACTTCGAGGAACCTCGGACGCCAATATTCCGTTCGATGGATTACGGCATTTGCTGGCACAGCTGGGCTTTGAAGAACGAATTCGCGGGAGCCATCATATCTTCACAAAATCAGGCATTGAAGAAATTCTGAACCTGCAACCAAAAGGCGCCCATTCAAAACCATATCAGATCAAGCAAGTTCGCCAGGTGATCCTTCGATATAAGCTAGGAGGCGATACAGATGAGTAGATACGAAGTGATTATCTATTGGAGCAAGGACGACCAGGCGTTCATTGCTGAAGTACCTGAATTACCGGGCTGTGCAGCGGATGGCGCCACGTATCAAGAAGCGCTGGCGAATGTAGAGACTGTCATCCGGGAATGGATTGAAACAGCGAGAGAACTCGGTCGGCCGATTCCTGAACCCAAAGGCCGTTTGGCGTTTGCTTGATCTTGGCCACAGTTGAGGGCGGCAGGTTCAAATTCATGCTGAGCATTTCAAAATGCCCTACCTGCGGGAGCAACAAAATCAAGAAAGTCCGGAGGAAGTGGACCGGCAAATTTCATGGCCAGAGCTATTCAGTACCAAGACTGGAATTTCACGAGTGCCCAGCCTGCGGGGAGAAAGTGTATGACCGGGAAGCCATGAGAAAGATCGAAGCCCACTCCCCGGCTCTTGTCAAGGCTCGCGCCTCGTAGAAAAACAAACATCCGGTTAGCCGGATTATTCTGCGCCGGGCGCATTCTGCTTCGACAATCTGTTTCGTGCGCCGCGATAAATGCCGCGTGGCGCATCCGCAATTCACAACAAAGCGAGGTACGACATGCTCAACGTACGCATTCCCCTAGCCTGGTTGGTAGCGGGCGTCAGTCTCAGCGCATTAGGGGTCCTACTGCTTATGGGGCAGCCGTTCACGGCGAAGGCCCAAGAGCCGAAGCGGTTTCAGTACAAAATCGTCGAGGTGCTTCCGGACACCCAGAATATGCAAACCACGCTGAATGAGTTCGGAGCCGCTGGATGGGAACTCGTGGCAGTCCCGATGGGGAGCATGACGGAGCCAAGGCTGATTTTTAAGAGATCAGCCAGCTGAGAATGAAGTCAGAACTGGAATCGATCAGGAAGCAGTGTGGTCTGCCGGTTCCCTTGAAAGCCGATCTCGGCGTCGGCAAAAATTGGCGCACGGCGCATCCGAAGATGGGATGGTGGACACGAGGTCTCTGGAAGAGAATTATGAGGCCATCGCAATCCTTTCAGCCAAATCAAGTCTGCCAAGGCCCTCTCAAAGACTCCCCAGCCTATTCCTCTCTCCTTGTAGTGTAGTGATGTGGTAACTGCGATAGGTATCAAACACTGCCACTGCTGCTGCCTGTGACCACCGCGACTTTCCCTCGGAGCCGATTCATAGAGGGTTCTCCTTCTGCAATTTGCGCCAGTTGCTGTCCCCTTTTTTATTCTATGTACTGCTTTGCTTCCCCATCACTTCTTCCCACACACGAATTTCCACACTGATTGCGCCATGGTCTCTCGTGGGATGGGTGCCCAGTGTGACTCACCCGACTTCTTGTAGATCGATTGACCGGTCCCCATATTTCCCGCAAACCGCTCAATGGCGACCAGGCGAAAGCGTTTGTTCACACAGTCGTGTTCTTCTTGGGCGCGAGTGGAGAGAAACGTGCTGAACCCTCTGGTCTGGGCCGTCTTGAGATCATCCAACACCCAGACGCTGACCACCTCACCATTCCGGCTGATAGACTCGGCCTCGACATAGACCTTTGCCCTGTCGTTTCGATCGACAAGAAGCCATTCAGCGCACAGTGGTGCCACACTCCATAGCTGCAGCAGCGTGATGGCAAGGAGCGACAATAAAATGTGTCGGGAGTCTTTTCTCACGATCGTTCTGGCAGGTGATCGATACGTTCAACCCATGAAGTCCAACCACAGCGGATGCGATGGAGCCAGACATACCTACCCCGCCTTTCTCATTTCCCCCGCCAATAACTCGTTAATGAGCGATTGATAGGGAACGCGGCGTTTGGCTGCAAGCGACTTCAGCCAGCGAAGCACCCCAACATCGAGCCGGATGGCTATCAGCTGTCTCGGTTCCTCACCCAAGGGGGGCCTCCCCACACGACGCATGGAGGCCAATTGCTTATCGGACAACGGAGGAATGTCCGAATAATCAATCCGTTGCTTCTTGATGACGCTTTTTTTCTTTGCGGTTCGCCAGCCGCGCACTGATGAGGCGGATAGTTTTTTCATGGCCATGGCTCCTACGCGTATAGGCTATGACGAGAATATTCCCCGCCGCCGAGCGCGCCAATCGCAACCGACGCGACTCTGTGGTTGAATGCTCCACATCCGCACCATCAATCCCGCCCTGATCAAAAAATGCGGTGCCGGCTTCTTCGAAGGAGATCCCGTGCTTGTCCTCGTTGGCAGCAGCCTTCTTGGGGTCCCACTCGAACACCACTTATGTATATACTGAATGTAAGATCGATGCAAGTCGACTGCAGTAGACGCCACCGTAACTAACCATCTGAATCTGCCCTTGATTGCAGGATGGCGTTTGGAATTCTTGACTCTCCGTCGGGTGGGGCCTAGGCTTTGGATCGAACACCGGCTGATTGCTGACTTTGAACAAGTTCGAGAGCCCCGTCATCGATGAAACAGGTCTTCGTATCGCAAAGCTTGATCGAGGTGGAAATGCGCAAGGAGTGGCTGGAGCAGGCCGGCATCCGGTGCACGATCAAGAATCAGCGCATCTCGGGCCTTGCCGGAGAGATTCCCTTTACGGAGACGTTCCCGGAACTGTGGGTGATCCAAAACGAGGATTACGATCGGGCGCGGGGAATACTTGAAGAAGGGCTGGTATTACTGCCATCGGACCAGGACACCTGGACATGCGCCGGATGCGGCGAGTGTCACGAGAGTCCGTTTGGAACCTGCTGGAACTGCGGGCGAAATAAACCATTTGCTTGATCCCTTCCCCTCTCCAAGAATGCCACTGCACAGAGTGCAGGCAACGAACCATTTCAGTCGTAACGTCCGTTGATCCGGGTACAATCCTTCGTCTAAATCCACCATTATCTTATTCGGTTATGCATTAATTATCAGCGAGTTGTGAGACTTCGTTCAAAAGCACGCGCGTGAGAACTTGCCCGACGATGGATAAGGGCTGCTCATAGCATCAGTCACCACCAATTCCCGTTACCATGGTAATACTGTAAATGCCTGTTAATATTTTTTACAGAACGATTGATGGTTGCCTGAGCCATATAATATCATACTTATCAACTACTTATAAACATTCTACCGGTAATCCGCATTCTCGGCCGAGAATACGGACTTAGAGCTGTGAAGCAGATTTACATAATTTTATTTCCCGCTTAAAATAAACATTGCTAATCAAATAGTTGTGCGTGGCCTGTCTATTGCTTAGACAATCCATACATTCTTCCTCTCAGGGTATAGAGGGAACAGAATTAGGATCGAACTCTTTAAAGGAAGGCCGGTAAATATGTCTAGCTTTGCATCTAAAACGATTTTGGGGCTCTTGATGGCGGGAATTATCCCGGTTCTTGGCACCTCGCCAGCAATGGCTGTGACGATCGACTTTACCGATGGATCGTGGAATGGTGCTCAAGGACAATCTGCTTTTACCACCCATGGGAGCGGGGTTGATCTGGCCTCTGTCGGCGGGAACATCACCATCAACTATAACGGCGGGCCAAGCGGTGACAATTCCGGCAGGGACGGCTTAGGAATTGGCGACGACGAAATTACTCAGAGCAGCCCCGAGAGATTGACCATCTCATTTGACGGTCCAGTAACGCTGCAGACGGTCAATATCACAGACCTCTTCCGGAATGACGCTGGCATCGGACGCCACGAAGTCGGCTGGTATAGCATCAATGGGGGAGCGTATTCGTCCTTTGCTGCTGCTTTCGGTCAAATCAATGGGCTCACCAACGGCCTGTTGACTCTCAATCTTAACGCGTTAAATGTGAACTCCATCACCTTTAGGGCCAATACCGACGGCTATTCGGACTTCTCGGTCAGAGGGCTCACGTACACCGCCTCTGTTCCTGAACCCTCAACCCTCATAATGCTGGGTTTTGGATTCCTGATCGCTGCAGCGTTGTACAGGAGAGGGTACTTTCAGTCCGTCTGATGTAAAGAGCCTCGCATCGATTGTGTGCACAGACCGCGGGGTCTCCCATCGCTGGGAGATCCCGCGTTTGTTTTACGGTCCTCACAGAATCTCTTGCTGAAACATAAGACCTTCAATCGCGCATTGTCATCCCCCAGGCCATGACTCCGCCTGTGTGATGGCTGATCTGGCAGCTACCCCCCCGCGAATATAGGCGCCACTGCCGACTTGAGAATTTGGCCTGTTGACCCGTTTTACTGCCCAAGAAGACCATTACGCAGAATACAGACGGTGAACAATCTCCGCCGTATTAAATAGCATCGCATTGAGGCGAGTATAGGCGGCATGGCCATAGTAGTGATCTCGGACGTTGGTTGATCCGGTGCAATCCTTGTAGTCGGCCAGCAGGCATCGCCCCTCGCTGGGAAACCGTACCGCCCGACGGGCGCATTCCAGCCAGCGCTCGAATCCGTCGTACGGTTCGACCATCTCCCACAGGGCTTTGTTCGCCGCCTTGGCTGCCTCGGTCGTCGGCATCGCGTCGCTGCCGGCCACGGCCAATTCCTGGACATAATCGCCGCCCCAGGCAATCGGCATTTCCATCGTAATTTGCGGCAACTCCATCTTCGCGAGCCACGTCTTGCCGTCGGTGCGAAGGTTTCGATGGTTCACGATATGTAAGATCTTCCCCAATCCTGACGGGTCCCATCCATACCGCACCGGCGTCCCCATCGTCACGACATCAAGAGTCGCGCTGTTCAGCAGCGCCTGTGCGGAGAGCAGGGGTTCGATGTGCCGAACCATCGCAGCCAACTCAGTCTGGCCGTTCTGTTCCGCATAGGCGGCAAGAACGCCCAGGAGTTTGGACCGTCCCGTGATCGGACTGGGACAGAGCAGATTCGAGACCAGCGCCAGAACCAGCCCTGCTTGCCCATGGGCCTGGACCAGAATCCTATCTTCCCTGCCGATTTTCTGGCTGTCACACAGAGCGCGCAATGAATCAAGCAGGCGGACGGCTCCGATGACGCGGCCCAGGTGATGATGTTCTGAAGACCAGAGGATACGGCGGCACACGATGGGTGAGGCTGTGTGCTGGCTGATGGCTCGCTGATACAGCGCCACATAGCTGTTCGTGAAGTTCCCCGCCTCGCCGATTTGTTCGTCCAAACATCGCTTCGTCGCCTCATCGTCGGCCAGCGGTGGCTTCATTCCGGCGGAAAGAAGTGGAATCCCGTTGTCTCCCTCACGCATGAGCGACAGCAAGGCATCCAGTCCGGACACGCCGCGCGAGTAGCCACGCTTAAGCCCTCCGACTTCGTCCAGTCGTTGCACACCGAAAACATCGGCGCCATAAATCGATCCGTGAAGGAACACAACGGCACGCACACCGGCCTGCGCAAGCGTCGCTCCCTGTCGGGCCATGGCATCCAGCCAAGCCGGAGACTCCGGCTGCGCGCCGGCTGTCAGTTCGGCTGTCGCCAGACGATCGCCGGGATGCTTCCGTGACAGTTCGTCGTGCTGAAAGTTATTTTCACTCGGCATAGGAAAGCGGTTCTACCGCAAGGAGGCGAGAAAGTGCAATATCACTGGTGAGGAGTGAATGGTGAGGGGTAAGGGGTAGGAAGGAAGAACAGAATGACAAGAAAATTTATCTGGCTACAGGGGGAACGATTTCGCCATCGGACGCCTGTTTCGGCGGCACGGGAGCCTTGGGCATCACGGCAGTAGCGGTGCAGAGGTGATTCGCTTCGTCGATGTGGCGGTCGACGATCGTGACCCCTTGCAAATATTCCTGAACGATTTCTTCGCGGGTGAGCTCGATGTCCTGCTCTGATTCACGCCCCGACCGCTCGCGCACCCGATCGACCATATGTTCCTTCACCAGCACTCGAATCTGCTTAGCCAGATCCGTGCGGGCCGATAGCTCGGAGACCCGCTGGCAGACGAGCTTGCCCTTAGCTAAATCACCTTGTCCCTTGCCAACCCAATATCGATCGGACGGATACGAGCCGTGGCTTGTTTCAGCGGCTTGCCTGATGCCGCCGGACGTATCGACAGATCGAGTTCCATTCTGATGTTGTGTACGCTGATCGAAGGAACGTTCGGCCTGCGACCGCACATCTCCCGGTTCCGCCGCACACACCTCCGGCACCGGCAACCAGCCGACGCTCCACAAGCCGGCCACGATGACGAGCATCTCGATCCCGTTCTTCAATTCCTACCTCCCCGCCCTTGGCCCTGACCTCTTCCACCTCTGCCTTCCATGGCCCCGCCGCCTCTGTAGTCGCCTCCTCCGAACGATCGAGGCGCCACCTGGGAAGGAACGTGCGGCGCCCGTGGCATCATCGGAGAACGACCTGAATTGAACTGCCTGGCCGCAGGCGAGTGGTTTTCAAAACCTTCTCGCGGCGAAAATCTTGGCGCCGGCGGATGCCCATCGGAGCCAGGCGCTCGCCCGAATCGACCGTTCTGCTCAAAAAACTGTTGCGTGCGCGGCATCGATCGCGACGGCGCCGTCGGTTGCCCCGCCGAGGGCGCAAGAAAAAGATTCGGCCGATGGGCATCTGTGAAATGGCGCGCGCCCTGCCCCTGCTCGGCATGGGTCTCATTGCCGATGCGGGCTGGTCTTGTCGGCGTTCGGTGCGTGATCTCGTTCAATGTGCGTGGAGCGTCGGAAGAGCCTGGCGCAGACACAATTTCGTACGTCGGCATTCGAGACGGGGCACTTCCCGGCGCAGGCGGCTGCGGGGGCAATGGAGGCATCAGCGGTTGCCCGCCGGCAATCACCCGTTGAGCCACGACGACATGCGGGCTGGCCGGATACAGCGCTTGCGCATTCGCCAACAACGCCAGGGCGTGGGGCGAACTCATCCAGGAATGGGAATACCCGACCGGCGACACCAGGACCCAGTCCGTCCAGACTTGGGAAATCATCGCGTTCGACTGCACGCGATTGAGAATGTCCTGCCGCCGGTGTGCCGCCTCCTGTGTTTGCTCTGACGTTGAAGCCGTGCCTAACGCCTGATTCGCCGCATCGAGATCCTGTTGCAGTTGCTCATTCTCTGACTTCAATGCCGCCAATTGCACGCGGGCATCTTCACTTTCCCGCAACGCCGCAATGGCTCGCGCCACTTCTTCCGTGTCAATCTGCGCCAGAAGATCGACCTTCACAACAATGGTTTCACCGTCAAGCGTGGTCCCCATGCGCTGGTCGAGCACAATCACCAAGCCGGCCGTGTACGTACGAATCTCGTCCTTGGTGACGTTCATGCCATCCACCACCGTGACACTTTCCAGATAGGTGGCGACCTGTTCAAGCGCGTTCCGTTTAGCCGATTCGGTGGCAAGCCGGACTGCATCTTCGCGTGTATCGCGGTCTCCCATCCGATGTTCCCCCTCCGCGCTGACTGTCCTGACGTCAGCCCAGGCAGGAGCCGTACCCACGCAGATGGCGATAAGAATGAGGAGAATGAGGAGATGGGCAGGAAGACGCTGTGGCTGCGGAGTCACCGGCTGTTGATCTGACCGATCCGGCATCGCCTTCACTCCCCTGTTGAAGAGGACCGACGCACTAAGACTCCGCTGGCGGACTTTTTCAGCATCCTGCTCAAATTCACCATACCACCCGCTACCCCGTTTCGCCAGCGACACGACTGATTCCCAACCATCTTGCCTTCCAGAAAATTCGCGTGCTAGGGTACCGGACGTATCTGGTTCATCTTGAGGAACATGCCGCGTGAAAGTCCTATGGTAAGCGCCCTCCGATATCTTGCTTCATACTGTGTCGGTCTCATCGTGGTATTCCTTGAAATGACCGCTGGACTCCCTGCATACGCAGCGCCGAATCCCGTCGGGGACACCACTGTATCCGCGTCGCCCACGGAACATGTCATCCTCTTTGTTTTGGAAGGTTTCGACCAGGACTCGCTCAAGGCCGGGACCATGCCGAGCCTGAGCAAACTGGTGAAAAACGGAGCGGCCACCTGGTCTGCGACCGGCGTGAAGCCGGCTCTCCGGCTCCCGACGATGGCGTCGTTGCTCACCGGCCTTCCGGTCGAGAAACATGGCATTACCTGGAACTTCTTTGAAATCAGCCGGGGCTACTCCCGCGCGCCCAGCCTGTTCGACTACCTCGACTTGAGCGGAGGCCGGGACAGCGCCATCTTCTTCATGGATGAATCTCTGTACCAACTGGCGAGGCCCGAGCCCTACACCGATTATCAGCTCTGCGGAGCCTTACGGCCTGAATGCAGTACGACCAAGATCGTCTCCTACATTCAACAATATTTTCAGAAAGCGACGAGCGGCCATGGGTACGGGCATGCGATTCTCGCTCTCCCGCATCTGTTGGTTGTCCATCTCCCGGAGCCCGGCCGGGCGGGAGTTGCGCATGGCTGGACCTCCAAAGAATATCGCGAGGCGCTGCATACGGTCGATACGGCCATACAGTCGGTGTTGGATGTGTTCAAGCAATATGCGCTGACAAACCGGACGACGGTGATGGTCACGGCGCTCAGTGGAAAGGGAATCGACCTGGGTGCCGACGCGTCAGCCGCCGATTCACCGGTCGTCCCCTGGATCGTATCCGGCGTCGGGATCAAGCCGGGGCAAGTCATTCGCCGGCCGGTCTCGATCATCGACACCGGAGCAACCGTGATGCGCATTCTTGGACTGGACACCCATACCGAATGGGACAGTACCGCAGTCGAAGAAATCTTCCAGCCTGCGGCGGCCTCCTCAACCGGATCGTCCGCCAAGAAACCGTAACAATCATGATGCATGCATGGTCTATACACCACCGAACCTTCCTGCGCTGTGGATTGCTCCTGGGACTGCTGGCCATCACCCCGATTGAGACGGGCTTGGCGAGCGGGCCGCCGCCAGCCCACCTGAAAGAGCACACCATTACCATCGATGCGACGAAACTGGTTCCGTCCTCATGGTGGCAAGTGCCGGGCGTCACTCCATCCATTTGGGCCTCCGATCCTGAATCGCTCGACGCGCCGAAGACCTCTGAACTGCGAGCACTTGCGTTAAAACCCGGCAAGTATAAATTCATCAGCTTTACATTCGATTTCCCCTTTGCCGTGACGCTCGACGGCACACTCGATTTCGCCGCATCGCTCGATCAATGTATCGAGGGGCGCGGCACCCAGACGCTGGTCGTGCGATGCAAACGCATGTACCCCCACTCCGGCGAACGGGATGATTACTACAACCAGAAACCATCGCCATGACACAGACACTCGAAGATCTGCTGGACGCGCTGGAGGATGTGGATGACGCCACACGCGAAGAAGCCGCCAAGGCGCTGGCTGAACGAGCGGAGCCCTCGACATTGGATGCGTTGATCCGCGCCAGCGGCGACGACTTCTGGTCCGTGCGCGCCTACGCCGGGTGCGGGGCGGCCAAAATCGGCGGGCCCAAAGCCACCGAAGCCCTCATCGGCCTGTTCAACGATCCCATCATGGAGGTCCGGAACCAAGTCGTTGATGCGGTGGCCACAATGGGGCCGGTAGTCGTAGACCGCCTGATCAGCGCGTTGAAAGATGAGCGGTGGCGTGTGCGTGAACATGCCGCCAAGGCCGCCGGTGGGATCAAGAATCCGAAAGCCGTCGATGCGTTGATCGCGGCTTGCCGGGACCGCGACGGAGCCGTCAAGAGCGCCGCGGCGGAGGCGCTCGGGAAGATCGGGGATGCCAAGGCAATCCCGGCCTTGATCAAGCTCTTTCGCGACTCCTCCAAGATCGTGCGCGAAACAGCGGGCACGGCATTGATCTATATCGGGCAGCCGTCGGTCGATCCGCTCATTGAAAATCTCAAAGACAAGGATTTCGTCGTCCGCTGTCATGCGGCCCGCGCGTTGGGCGGCATGACGACCGACTATCAGATCGGGCGAACCTGGGTGCGCGATGCGAAAGTAGTCGATGCCTTAATTGCCGCCTTGAAAGATCCGGATCGGGCCGTGCGAGAGGATGCCACCATCGCACTCGGCATGATCGGCGACCCGCGCGCGATTGAGGCGCTGATCGAAGCAATGAAGGACGGAGCGGTCAAGCGGCATGCGATCGCGTCACTCGGCATGATCGGCGACCAGCGCGCCCTCCCGGCGGTCTTGGACGCACTGAAGGGAAAAGGGATCAAGCAGGAAGGCACGCCGACTCCCGGCTGCATCGTGAGTGAAGATGCCTTCATCAAGGAGGCCGCCGCCACGGCGCTCGGCCAATTCCGCGATCCCCGCGTCATTCCCGATTTGATCGTGTTACTCAAGGACGGCGTCCTGCGGGAAAAAGCAGCGGCAGCGCTGGCAGTCATCGGCGACACGGCGATCGAACCCTTGATCGCCTTCCTCTATGACCCCAAAGCGTCCGAAGTGGAAGCAGAACAAGAACGGGTACTCTCCTACGCATCCGTCCGGCTGACCGCCAAGGACGCGCTTCGACTGATCGCGCTCGAAACCCTGGAAAAGCTCGGCTGGACGCCTCCCGCGGAAGAACTCGACATCAGTTCCAGCAAAGCGGACAATCTTAGGGTCGAACGGCCATTGGGCGAGACGGGCCGGTTCGGACCGTCGGGCGATATGACCTAGCTCACATTCGCCACGATCGAAAGCGCCTATGGCATCCGGACGTGAGGCGTGAGGGGTAAGGGGTGAAGTGTTGTTTCGTGGAAAGAAGGAGCCTATGGCGTATGGCACGGGATCAAAAGATAAATCAAAGCCAACAAAGGCTCTGATCCGATTACGCGCGATACGCCATCAGCTATAAGCTCTTCTCCTCAGCGACATACACCTCACCATTTTCAATTCTCAACTCACAACTGTCCGGCTCAGTCACGTGCGATACGCCATCAGCTATATGCTCTTGTTCTCAACGAGATATGAGTGACGCATGCATGAATGGGCCAGGCACGAGCGAGTCATCGTCTTCGACGGGGTCTGCAATTGGTGCAACGCCTGGGTCAATATTACGATCGACTATGACCCTCATGCGAAGTTCAAATTCGGCATGCTTCAGTCCGAACCGGCGCAACAGATCCTGAAAGAACTCCGTCTCCCCGCCGAAGGCTTTGAAACCTTCTTACTGCTGGAACAGGGCCACGTCTATACCAAGTCCACGGCTGCGCTGAGAGTTCTGAAACAGTTGTCAGGTTTCTGGCCGTTCTTCTACCTCGGCATTGTGATTCCCCGTCCCCTTCGTGACGCCCTCTACGACTACATCGCGCGCCGTCGGTACGAGTGGATGGGCAAAGCCGATACCTGCCGCGTGCCGACTCCAGCCGACCGCGACAGGTTCGTGTGAGCGCTTCCGTGCCGCCAATGAGAGAGCCACACGTATCTCGCGGACACAGACGTGGGCCGCCGTCAGTTTGACGAACCCCCTCCCATGCAGTATAGTGTGCATCATTGTGATGCATTGATGATGCACAGGGATATGGAGCCATGAAAGCGATTACGTTACGAAACCTTCCACCCAAAGTCGCCCGTTCTGTCCAGCAACGGGCCAAACAAAAGAAGACCAGCGTGAACAAGGCAGTGATCGAGCTACTGGAAGAATCGACAGAGGGCAAGGCGAATAAGAAAGCGCCGGTGCGCTACCATGACCTCGATCATCTTGTCGGAATCTGGACGAAGGAAGAAGCCGATGCATTTGAGAAAACGGTCAAATCCTTCAGAACGATCGATCCGGACATGTGGAAATGAGCCGGCTGCTGCTCGATACCTCAGCCTATTCCGCCATCTTCAGAAAACACCAATCGGCTCTCGATCTGATCGAGTCGACCGAAGGCCTCTACCTGACTCCCATCGTGTTGGGAGAACTAAAGGCCGGCTTTTTGCTGGGCAAAAGAGGGGAGGAGAATGAGCGCACCTTACAAGAATTTCTACGCTCTCCCAGGGTCGAGGTGCTGACCATTGACCACGAAACTGCGGACCGATGGTCCATCATTGCGGCCTTCCTCAAAAAGGCGGGAACTCCTGTCGCAAGTAACGACATCTGGATTGCCGCCAGCGCGATGCAGCACGGGCTCCCCATTCTGACATCCGACCGGGATTTCCAGAAAATTCCCCAGGTGATCGTTCGCCACTTCTCGCCCGCCTGACCCACACGATTCATGACAGCGGCAACAAGTAGGTGCTGGCAATGTGTTCGAAGATCTTGGATTCGATAACCCTGATGAGCACCAGGCAAAGGCTGACCCTGCTCTGCACATCATCAAGATCATCGAAGAGCGCGCTCTGACTCAAAAATAAGCGGCCACTCTTATCGGCGCGACACAGCCTGATATATCCAAGCTCAAAAGTGGTCAGTTAAAAGGCCTTACGCCGGACAGATTGTTTTCGTTTCTCCTTCGGATGAACAGAAACATTCAGATCCAAGTGACCAAGGCAAAAGGTAAAGCAGGCAAGCTTGAAACGGTTGCGGCCTGAAAGAACCGCGCTCCGATCTTGAGCAGTACTCGGGGAAAACGGTACTTCTTATTGAATCCTATCTCTTGAGAGGAGTGGCAGCAATGAAGCGAGCACTCTTAGGTGTTGTGTTAACAAGCTTCGTTCTCGTGTTCGTCCTAGGATGCCGACATGGGTCGATTGTCGAGTATAAAGACGTAAAGATACCTGCGAGCCAGATACCCGCGAGAGTCTGACAAAGTCCGACTCTCGACGAAGTTGGTAACGGGATCATGTCCGCTGGAACAAAACTGGGCTGGTCAATGAAAATAGAACGCCCCGGAAATATATTCGGGGAGCTTTGGCTCAGAGGGCATATGGTGGCAGTTGACATACCGTATACCACAACCGCCTACAGCATCTTTTATAAGAACAGCGCAAACCTCAACTATAGTCCAAACGACAAGACAGCCCATTCAAACGTAAGCGGATGGATGCGCAATCTCCATCTTGCAATTCAAAGAGAATTTGTGGGTTCACCATTTACATATTGAACCGATCACAAGATAGGGGGCCAGCTCTGAATAAGCACCAGCCTATTGAAAGCTGACCGCTATACACTACTTCCTCACCGCAATCCCGTGGACATCGGCAGTTTCTTTGCCGTCCCTCTGATTACTGACGGTCGCCTGGCCCTTGTAGTGGCCGACTCGTCCGTCTTCGTCCACATGAATCACGCCCACACCGGGAATCGTGCCCATCGCATTGTGCGCGTCCTTGTCATTTCCGGTCAGCGGACTCGGTCCACGCAGACTGACAAAGACATACTGGCCGTCCGGCGCCGTATCCATTAAATCCGGGGCCGGGTCCGCGTTGGCAGTTGTCTCCAGGTCGATTGCCCCGACGCTCAGATTGCTCACCGTGTCGATGATTTCGACGTTGTTCCCGGCCCGGTCTGCGCCCCACACATAACGCCCGACGGACGCCATGCCGTGCGAATCGGCAAACTGGTCATCCCGTTGCGACACAAGCTTGACCGTAATCGCTTTGGGTAGATTCGAAATGTCGAGCGCATAGATGTCGTAGGACAACGGCGCGATAGGCCAGCCGCCGCCGGAGTTGATGTACATGGTGCCGCCGGCTTGAATCCCGCCGCAGCCGGCGGGATGGATCTGGTTATTGTCCAACGTCGCCACAACCTTGAGCGGCGTGGCGGTCACATCCAAGACCAACAGTCCTCCTCCACGAAGCGTGACAAACGCATACTGACTGGACGATTCGGTAATGGGGCAGATCGGCGAGGTGTCCGGACGCTCTCCATTTTCCAAGGCCGCGAAATTGAGGACATCCTTCTCAGGATCAAAACTGTACTTATGGGCAGCATAATCGGTCCAGATGCGGATGAACTTTTTCTCAGCGATGTTAGCGGCAATGGCCATCTTCTGATCAGGCGTCGGCCAGGCGGCGTGCGCATTTTTCCCCATCGACAAACAGGCTTCCGGCTTCTTGGTCGCCGCGTCCATGAAGAGCACATGACCGCTCAAGAATGAAAGAATGACATGGTCCTGAGCCGCGTTGAAAAACAGCATATGCGGACGACGGACGGCCTTCTTCGTCGCGTCCTCACAAAACTTATTGATCTCGCCTGACAAATCGATGGTCTGAAGCGGTTTCGCCGATACCGGATTGGCGGCCAGCTTGGCCCCGTCGTAAATATGGAGAAACCCGCCGCTCTCTTTTCCGGTGTCCGATTGATCCGTGATCCAGACTTCATAGGCTTGTGCAGCAGGCGCGGCCACAGCCGACGAGGCAAGCAGGACCGCGACGCAGAGGGATTGTCTCAGCAACACAGGTACTCTCACATGAGTCATAATGGCCTCCAAATGGATAACGGGAGTACGATCACGGACCCATATTGAACTCTTTTTCGTCATCTTTCCAGCGAGACCTCTACGTTGACCCTGCAAAAAACCCTGTGTTAGGGTCATCGGCTACCGCTGAAAGGTTGCCGCACATGGCTGATCCTGTCGCCGAACACATTATCGCCCTCAGAGACGAGGACTGGGCGATCCGGGAGGATGCAGCCGCCCGACTGGGCAGCCTGAAAGATTCCCGTGCCGTCTATCCGCTGATCTCCTCTCTCCGGGACCGTGATCGGTCCGTGCGGGAAGCGGCGATCGGCGCATTGACGGCCATTGGGGCGCCGGCTGTACCGGCTTTGGGGCAGTGCCTTGCCGACCCTGAGCTGGCGGTGCAGGAAGCCGCCTCGGGAGCCCTGGCCTCGATTGCCGATAGCCGTGTGCTGGACCAGCTGATACAGGCCTTGCGCAGCCCCGATTGGATTATCCGCATGCATGCGGCCAAGGCCCTCGGACGCATCGGAGACGCCGGCTCGATTTCATCCTTGGTGCCGTTGCTCCAAGACCGAGTGAAAGCCGTCCGGGAAGAAGCCTCCTCGGCACTGGCGGCGATCGGCGAATCGGCAATCCCTGCGCTGGTGGGATCGTTGGCGCATCAGGACTGGCTGGTGCGCTTGCACGCGGTGGAATCGCTGGGAAAGTCGAAGTCACAACGTGCCGTGACGCCGCTGCTTTCCACGTTGTTCAACGATACAGATTCCGCCGTGCGTGAAGATGCCATTCGCGCACTGGGACAGATTGGAGATCCACAAGCAGTTGACTACCTCTTCACCGCCATGAAAGAGCCCAGGCTCCGCACATTGGCAGTCGAAGCGCTCGGACAAATCGGAGACCGGCGGGCCGTGCCCCTCCTGATCGAGGTCGTGAAAGGGACCGCTCCGCCGGAAACGACCGGGACCATCGAAGGCTGTGGAGATCAATGGAATGAGGAGACCGTCACGCAAGCTGCAGCCGTACGGGCATTGGGGAGAATCGGTGATGAATCGGTACTCCCGACGCTGGCAGCAGCGTTGAGATCGACCTTCACCAGGGCAGAGGCGGCGGCCGCGCTGGCACGATTCGGACAGAAGTCGATCCCCTGGCTCCTTCCCCTGTTGACTGGATCGCCGGACGACAATGTACGCTATCACGTCAAGGAAACGCTGGCCCTCGTCGGATGGAGAGGAAAGGGCACGAAATAGTCTTGAGTGGTGAGTTGTAAGTTGTGAGTATTGGGGTCACGAGACAATGCCGAAAGAAACGATTGAAACCCTGGTCTCTGAGCTGGTCCACGAAGAAGACTGGCGACGCATGCGAGCCACAGCGGCCTGTGTGGCCGGCGGACCACGGGCGGTGCAGGCCCTGGTTGAGGCACTGCAGTCAGGCACGCCGGAGTTGAAAAAAGAAGTGGCGGCGATGTTGTCCCGAATCAAAGATCCCCAGTCTGGCGTGGCGCTCGTCAGCCTTCTTGAAGATGAAGACGCTGCCGTGCGCAAGGCCGGCGCCATGGCTTTGGAGCAGATGGCCGGCATTCTGGATACGGATACAGCCTCAGCATTGGTCTCACTGCTTCCCAAACACCAGGAGGGAGAAGCCAGGCAGCTGATGACCCATCTGGTCGGCGCGATTCCGACCGCGGTCATTCCTCTCTGTACGATGCTGAAACATCCCGATCCGGAGGCCCAGATCACGGCGGCCACGATGCTCGATCAACTCTTAGACCCTCGTTCCATTGATGCCTTCATCGAGGCCATGGGCCAGCCGGCGGTCCAAGACATCGCCGTTGGGACGTTGAAGAAACTGGGCGCAATTCGTGAACGGATCGATAGTATGTTCGACGCGCTCCGTGCGATCGAAGGGGCCAGCGAGCGGGAAGAGGCCCGCATGTCGACCGTCATCAACCTGCTGGGCATCGGACGCCCCAGTGTGGAAATCCTGATTGAGTATCTCGAAGATGACGACTGGCTGGTACGCGAAGCGGCAGCGGATTTGTTGGGGAAGATTGCAGACGTACGGGCGGTCGCACCGCTGATGAAACGACTGGAGTACGACAAGGATACCGGCGTGAAAGAGCTGGCGATCAAAGCGCTCGGATTGATCGGAGACGCCAGACCGACCCGGCTCTATCTGGACGCAATCCCGATTCGCCCGTTGCGAGTCTATGCGATGGAAGCCCTTGCCAAGATTAAAGACGTAGAAGTCTTACGCCCGTACAAAGAACTCTTTGACCGACTGAGAACGGATCGCGATGGATTAGTGGCTTACAACTCAGGGCTCATCGCTGATAAACTCGACGCGTTGTCTGAATCGTCAGCCCTCAGGCAGGAAGAGATACAGGAACATGAGTAACGACACAGAGTCCGATCGGATCGATCAACTCATTTCGGCATTGCGGGACGACAATGAAGCCTTACGGGACCACGCGATCGCAAGTCTCGGACAGGCCGGCGCCGACGCGCTTCCACGCCTCATCGGATTGATGGCCGATGAAGATGTGGTGATTCGGGAAGCCGCAACCAGCGCCGCCGTCCGGATCGGGCCGTCGATCGTGGAGCCGATGCTCGAAGCCTTACGCGACGATGAGTGGGCTATCAGGGAACAGGCGGCCTCGGCGCTCGGCAAACTCCGGGACCCACGCGCGGTCGAACCCTTGGCCGCCGCACTCAAAGATAAGGATGGCGCGGTGCGGACCGCAGCGGTATGGGCCTTGGAACGAGTCGGCGATGCACGAGCAGTCCCCGGTTTGATTGACGCGCTGACTGACGGCACCGTGCGCGAAGATGCCGCCCGTGTGCTCAAGAAAATCGGCGACGTTCGGGCGGTCGAAGCCTTGATTGACGGTTTGCTCGGCACGAACTGGATGGTTCGCCGCCATGCGGCGGAAGCGTTGGGCAAAATCGGCGACGCACGCGGAATCAACCCTCTGATCGAATGCTTAAAGGATGAAGACTGGCTGGTGCGGCGGAACGCCGCCGAGTCACTCGCTCGACTCGGCGCGAAAGAAGCGATCCAACCGCTGCTCCCGCTGCTGAACGATGAAAATACAATGGTGCAGGAAACGGTCGAAGCCGTGTTGGCCAGCTTCGGCTGGAAACCAAGCGCATAACGATTCATCAGAACCAGCAGGCTGCGAAAAAACTCGTTGCACCCATCAAATGCCAGTGAAGTCTTCTGTATGACACGGGTGTCAGAATAACCGCAGGATGCTCAAAGAGGCCATCCCGCAAGGCCGCAGCGAGCGAAGAAGCGAGGCGTACGCTTCGGTACGTTGAGCCTCTGAGCGATGCGAGAACGCAGCTGGGGGGCTTTTTCAGCATCCTGCTAGATAAAGGAATATGGCCATGCCAGACGATGCTCCAGTGAAATTGATTCAAATCGGCCTCAAAGGGGGAGAGAAGCAGGATGGGTTCAACCTCGTCACCGAACGGGTCGTGTCGGTCAACCCGGAGGCCAAACAACTAGAAGTCGAACTCCTCGCCTACGACGGGAAGACGGTCGTGCTGGATGTCGCGGACGAAGCGCTGGAGGACCTCAAGAAGCTCAAGGCCGGAGACGGCGCGACCATCCGGGTCGTGGAAGAAGGCGGGAAACGGATCGCCAAGAGTTTCAGAATTCGCGCCAAAGACCCGAACGCGGCCAAGGCCGATGCCATGCTGCTGGACCTCAAAGATCCGCATTGGCTGAACCGCAAATATGCGGCGGAGGTCCTGGGTGAACTCAAAGACCACCGGGCCGTCGATCCGCTCGTGGCCGCACTGACCGACGATGTGGGTGATGTCCGTCAGCGCGCCTATGATTCCCTGATCAAGCTCGGCGGCATTTCCGTCACGTCACTGATTCCATTGTTGGTATCGGAGGAAGATGAGATCCGTCAATCCGCGACGGAAATTATCAGAAAAATCGGCAAACCGGCAGTTGAACCTCTGGCCACGGCATTGACCGAAGCCGACGATCGGCTGAAGACGAAGATTCTCAAAGTCTTAGACCGAATGGGATACAAGCCCAAGACAAAAGTGGACACCGGCGCCGAGCTACCGAAACTGACCTAAGAATTCTTAGGGTCGTGCGGCCTGCGTCCTACCGATATGTGGGTAAATCCTGCGGCGACGACCCGTTCTGAGTCGTAGACGTTTCGCAAGTCAAGCAACACCGGTTTGCGCATCACGGCTTTCAATTTGTCGAACTCCAGGCTACGAAACAGGTTCCACTCGGTCATGATGATCAGGGCGTCCACGCCCTCAGCTGCATGATAGGCATCCCGGCAGGGCTGCAGCCCGGGAAGTATTCGACACGCTTCCTCCAACGCCTCCGGATCATACGCTCGGATGAGCGCTCCTTCTGCCAAGAGCTCCTGCCCAATCGCCAGCGCCGGCGCTTCCCGAAGATCGTTAGTATTGGGCTTGAATGAGAGACCCAGCATTCCAAAAGTTTTCCCTTTTAGCCCTCCAACGGCCTCGCGAATCTTGGCCACCATCTGCTTACGTTGCACGTCGTTCACTCGAGAGGCCGCTGAGGCGATCTGCATCTGATAGCCGTGGCGCTCCCCCGTCTGGATGAGCGCAGCCAAATCTTTAGGAAAGCATGATCCGCCGAACCCGGGTCCGGCATGAAGAAACTTGGAACCAATTCGATGGTCGAGCCCCATGCCTTTGGCCACCATTTGCACGTTGGCACCGACCCGTTCACAGAGATTGGCGATCTCATTGATAAAGGAGATCTTCGTCGCAAGGAAAGCATTGGACGCATACTTGATGAGCTCCGCGGTCGGCACGTCGGTCACAACGATTGGGGTCTCGATGAGATATAATGGACGATAGAGATCTTTCATGATGGCAACGGCCTGATCGCTATCCGCCCCGATTACCACGCGATTCGGCCTCATGAAATCTTCAATAGCCGACCCTTCCCGCAGAAACTCAGGGTTAGAGACCACATCGAATCGGATGGGGGTTTTCTGAGTCTGCTTCATCACCTCTCGTATTTTTTCTCCGGTCCCCACCGGAACAGTGGACTTGGTCACAATCACCTTGTAGCTGGTCATATGGCGCGCAATCCCACGCCCCACCTCTTCCACAAACGACAAATTCGCAGACCCGTCTTCGCTCGGAGGCGTGCCCACAGCTATAAACACCACCAACGCCTTCTCAACAGCTTTGGCAATATCCGTCGTAAAGCTGAGTCGTCCTTCTTTGACCCCTTTGGCAACCAGCTCTGCAATGCCCGGCTCAAAAAACGGGACTTCGCCCTTCTCAAGCTTTTCAATTCGTTTCGCATCGTTGTCCATGCAGGTGACGTTCACACCAAACTCCGCGAAACACGCCCCTGTGACAAGTCCGACGTAACCGGTTCCAATGACACTGATGTGCATAAACAAATCTCCTCAGAACAA
Organism: Nitrospira sp.; assembly: GCA_022843785.1. Classification (GTDB taxonomy): domain Bacteria; phylum Nitrospirota; class Nitrospiria; order Nitrospirales; family Nitrospiraceae; genus Nitrospira_D. The sequence continues at coordinate 4,366 of JALHMZ010000008.1, read as the reverse complement.
GAATGAATTGCGGTTGGGCAAAGAAAGTATAGCAATGCTGGGCAGCACTGGCAATGAACTCTTACCTTCTGTCTCAGTCCCAGCTAATATGCCTTGTTCATTGACTCACGGAAAATCCGTTGAGTAGAATCCGGCTCCCTTTCAAACACATGTGGAACAACGGAACGAGAACGTCTTCGATATGGTTTTCTCTGCCCTAACGTGATTGTGTCTTCCGCCCCATGACTCAGACACCGACACACGTCTCTCGCTGGTTTCTTCTTCTGACCGCCCTGGTGACAGGCGCGGTGGTGATGGCACTTGAAATCCTGGGAAGCCGCCTGCTCGCCCCGGTGTTTGGAAACTCATTATTCGTCTGGGGCGCATTGATCGGCGTGATCCTGGCTGCGATGAGCAGCGGGTATGCGTTCGGCGGTTGGATTTCCGACCGCTATGCCGGGGGAACAGTCCTGGCCGCGCTATTGATCTTTTCCGGAAGCTGGACCTTCCTGATCGCATGGGGCAACCAACCGGTCCTCTTCGAGATTGCCAAGCTCGTGCAGGATCCACGATGGGGGCCCTGCCTCGCCGCCTCCGTCCTCCTTGCCCCTCCCGCGTTCGGTCTGAGTGGCGTATTGCCGGCGATGTTGCGTCTCTCCGTGGCAGACATGGAACACCTGGGCCGCCAGACCGGACGTCTCATCGCCTTATCGACGGTCGGCAGCCTGCTAGGGACATGGGGCACCGCGTTCTTTCTCTTGTCATGGATCGGCAGTCAGTCGCTGGTTGCATGGCTGGGCGGCATTCAACTGGGACTCGGATTCTGGTGGCTTGTGAAAGGAACGCCGGCCCGTCCATTGATGGTGGGCCTGAGCGTTGTGTATGGCGCGCTCTTGGGAGCGTTGGCACTGCATCCGCTCCAACGCCTGAATCAGCCGACCTATCAAGAAGACAGCCCCTACCAGCAAGTACGCATCCGTGAGGATGACTTATTCCGGTATCTCGTGTTGGATCGAACCTTTCATGCCACGATGTGGAAAGCCGATCCCGTGTGGCTGTTTCTCCCCTATAGTCAATTAATGGTGTCTTCATTGGCATTGGCCCCCGAACCGAAGCGCGGGCTGATTCTCGGCCACGGTGGCGGATCGATTGCAAAGTGGCTGGCGCACAACTGGCCGGATTTGGAGCTTGATGTCGTGGAATTCGACCCGACAGTCGTACGCATGGCTGAGGAATACTTCGACTACCATGCGCCTGCCAACCACCATGTCTCGGTGAAAGATGGACGCGCCTTCCTGAATGGGACGGATCGCACCTACGATGTCATGTGGATTGATGCCTTTGCGCGGGACATGATTCCGTTTCATTTGACGACGGTGGAATTCTTCTCACTGGTGCGCGCGCATTTAAATCCTGACGGAGTCGTCGCGGTGAACCTCGCATCGTCCGGCACGGAAGGCGATCTCGCTCGAGCCGCGGCAGTCGTGCAAACCATGACCCGCGCCTTCCCGATCCTGCAATCCTTCGCCGTCGAAGGCCCCTGGAAGACAGGCATGTCCCAAGCCAAAAACATCATTTTCTTCGGAGGCCATCCGATCGAAGCCGGCTCACCCGAACGCACGATCGAGAACGTCACGGCCATGGCAATGAATCGGCAACTACCGATGGAGGCCATCGCGCTCTTGAATACCCGCCGAATTGAACCATGGCCGACGGGTGTCGAATTGACCGACGATTTCGCTCCCTACGATCTGCTGATCGGGCGAGAAGGATACAGGACGCAACCGGACTAGCCCGCAGTATTCATGAACGTTTCTACTGCAACCGCCGGTACGCCGCTGTGACGAGCGTGGCCGCACGCTTCGCGCGGCCAGCGGGCGGGCTCGCCCCTCGCAACCTCGACATACTGTTTCAAGTATGCCCCGGCTTCTCGGGACTCCACACGCCCGTCTCGCGCGACGTCTCAGCTGTTTCGTCACGAACCGTCATGAATACTGTGGGTGAGCAGCTACGGAAGGAATACGGAACGACGCTGTGCGGCAAACAGGGACCGAATGACGATTGCCCCGCTCAGGATGACCGATTGAACGAGTTGAAGAATACTCCTCCGAAGATGAGCGCGAAGATTCCGCAAAAGAGGATGCCCGCCATGATCAATAGCATTCCCGGGCCATCGCTGGTCCAGTGGGCCTGCTGCCCCACTTTGAAGAGAAATATTCCTGCCGCAGCGGATGCCAGAGTAAGCAAACCTGTAAAGATTCGTGCAAAAGCCTTGATGACCGGATGTTTCGCCATGAGCCCCCAGATGAGCAACGCCAAGGCTCCGGCAAATACGAGTTCGAACATGGGACACCTCCGCAGGTAACCGCACCCCAGGGTTCTACTGTATGCCGGGAGAGACGATTCGAGAAGGGAAAACCGGATTAGGTCCATGGACAGAGGCCACAACAGTTCCGTAGCGGCGCTTGGGCGACCGATCCGAATCGAATTAGAGCATCCCAAGCACGGGCGGCTGACCAGGGTGCGTCGTTCTGCATAAACCCCATCTTCGGACAGGGGCCCATCCTGCCGGATCACCGATAAGTTCTCTTTCTGCTTGTGGGAAAAGCAGAAATTAACGTACGAGGGAGCGCACTTGCTCCTTCAGAACCGAACCCCAGTCTGAAATAGTGGCTCAGATGCGGCGTTCTGCGATTGGTATCCGCGGTTCCACCAAGCAGCAGCCTGCCCCCTGAGTTAGGATGCTTTCTGTTCCCTCGAAGACAACGAAACAGTCCAGTGCTGCCTCGCTAAGATCAGTTGTGCTCACGTTACGGATCGTGTCGAGCTTGACGCACGCTGCTGAATTGGACGCTTCATGGCGGTAGAGCCTGCAGCGTCAACTGCGTGTCGTGGCCGGCGCCTCTGCACACGGAATAACCATGATGTCGCACGTCGAGCCGGCGAGGACATGGCTTGTCACGCTCCCGAGGAACAGTTCCTCGGCTATGGATTGCCCGCGCTTGCCCATGACGATCAAATCCGCTGCGAGATCCTGCTCTTTCGCAGGAATCACACGAGACGCATCGCCCAGTTCGACCGTATACGAGATCCGACGGACATCGTCACAGAAGTCGTGGATCAGACCCGAGATCTTCTTCATGGCTTCCTGTTGTTCCGCTTCGCAGTTGCGGATGTTCGCATCCGACGCACCGGCTATCCGGAGTGTCCCTTTGAAGGGAACGCGAAACACATGGACGATCGTGATGCGGGCATTGGGCGAGATTCGCCCAGCCATTTCAACCGCGGTGGCGGAGTAGCCGGAACAATCGACTGGCACGATGATGCGACCATATTCTGCCAGCGGCAGATTCTTCACGACCTGCACCGGTCGAGTGCACATGCGCAGCAGACGTTCCGTTGTCGCGCCGATGATCAGACTGCGCAAAACGTTCGTCCCGTGCACGCCCAGGGCCAGCAGGTCGGCCGTTTCGGACGCTGCGACGATCTCATCGAGCACACGGCCGGTTTTAACCCAGACGATGGCCTGAACGGGAACCTTTCTGCTGATGACTGAGATCCAGTCATTGAGCGTACCTTGGGGTCGTCGATGAGCTTGGTTTCGAGTTCGGAAGGTGCGGTGGATAATCTGCCAAGAGTGGTGAGAGCAGATCGGTCGATCACATGCAATAGACTCAGCTGCGCATGCTGCGTCATAGCGACCAGGCGGCCCGCTCGGCGGCATCCCGGGCTTCATCGGAGAAGTCGTTGGCCACGACGATCGATTGTATCGTGTGTTCATACCAACTGCTCCTCCTTATCAACTCGTCGTCCATGAGGCATTGAGGATGCTCAACTCGAACACCGCTCACCGCCTCTGAGCCTCGCCCGGATCGTGTGGTCGGCCGAGGACTACTCCTTCAGAACAGAGACATCCTTCGGGAGCGGCGCACGTTCGACAAGCTGCCGGTCGGTGCAAGACCGGTCTCTCCGTGTTTGCTTGAACTGCCTCGCGAGCCACTCAGGAACGTGTCGTCCGACGGCCAACATGGCCTATGGCATTGTGTCGGGAAATGCAGTGACCGTGTTTATTGCGTCACCTTTCCCGACCCATCGCTCTTCTCGAACCATTGATAGAGCGTGGGCAACACGATCAGCGTGAGCAGTGTCGAACTCGCCAGACCGCCGATCACCACAACCGCCAAAGGTCGCTGAACCTCCGAGCCGATACCCTGCGCTAGCGCCAGCGGCGCTAACCCCAACAGTGTGGTCAGCGTCGTCATCATGACCGGACGCAGGCGCTGGAGACACCCTTGCCGGATCGCCTCCTCGCTGGTGAACCCCGCCTGCCGCATTCCGTTGATGGTAGACACGAGGACGATGCCGTTCCCGACCGCGGCGCCGAACA
>JALHMZ010000007.1 GCA_022843785.1 Nitrospira sp. | reverse complement strand
CAAGACCCAAAACACGCCGATCCCCAGCATCGCCAACCAGCCGATCTTCACCGGCTTGGAATCGTACCACTGCGAAATATCATAGCCCCTATCTGATGCTGCCATAATGGCACCTCCTTATATAAAACAAACAACCTTCAGCATTATTCACAATTCTCATTCAATAAGAGTAAATGGAGCCTCTCTTTAAGGCCCCAGTATGCTTCCCATTAGTTATGGAGATAGTACTCTATGAAAGTCTCCTTTGCAAGCATCCCCTCTTCTTCTACTCTTCAAGGTATGATCGTGCCTCTGCTCCACTAAACGGCTCCTGAACACCGAAAATGTGAGGCTATTCGGTCGATTGGCAATACCCCGGATGCGTTCCTACAAAGAGTGAGAACTACGTAAATACCCCCGTCTTTCAAAACTCTATGAGCGATTCTCTACGGCCCTGTCCACATAGACTGTCGCTTCCCCGATCGGTATCGTAGTTGCGGGATGATGGCTTGGTTTTCGACGACTTACTAACTCCTGATCAATCGCCTTCAGAACCTCCAACTGCGAGGTCAGCTCCTCAATGCGCCGATTGCGCTCCTTGACTTGCCGCTGGAAAAACCTGACGAGATCCGATTCGATGGCAGTCGATTCACTTCTCTGCACATTCTTGGACACGGAAACCGTAGAGAGTGATTCAGCCCGCCCAGAAGGAAAGCACAGAACACACCAACGACGGAAAGACTACAGGGCAACTAGCCGATCATCTTCATTTCAAAAACATCTCACGACCCCTCACGACGCGCAAGAGTCATTCCAAATCTCGCTGCCTTCCAAGATCCACAACGGTTCATCACAAGCACAGGAATACATCTCCAAGAAAACAAAGGATGGCTGGCCTCTGGTATTAGGTGACAGGGTTTCCACTTAGCAGGATGTCGCCTCAGTCATCGGAATCGGCGAGAGGTTCAGCGGGTAGCATGAGCTTTTCCACAACCTGTTGGAGCAGCTGCCCTTGCGTCTATCGACAACAGGATCCTAAAATAGTCTCGCTACAACCTTCCTAGGCATATACCGGCAGACACCATCATGGGTATACAACGCAATGTTCGCTATAGCCAATATCCCTTTATCCGGCACATTGCTGCTGGCCTCATTCTTTGCCTGCTACTACCATGTTTGTTGCTGGCGTTCGGAGATCACCAGGCATTTGCAGAATGGGTGACCGTTGAGAGTCCTTATCCAGTTCGTGAATTACAGACCCTCTACATTAATCCGGCGACCATACGCAGGGAAGCCAACCTTGTGGAGGTCTGGCAACTGACGGACTATAGGTGGATGCAAGGGGGGCCAAAAGCAACTCCTCGCTTTTTATCGACGACAACCCACAAACAGTTCGAATGCACGGACAAACGACTTCGACTATTGGCTTATACTGAGTTCTCGCACCGAATGGCTGCCGGTGACGCATCAAACGGTTATGTCGACAAGGATAAGTGGTTACCGGTTGAAGCGGATAGTATCAATGAAGCATTGTGGAACATTCTTTGTAAGCAGCAATAATCCGGCACGGCAGGCCTCTCAAATCTTGCCGCTAACAGTCGGCATCGGCTCTCGTCAACACATACCTCATGCTTGCTAAATGGGTGCTGATCACGGCTGGAATCGTTATTGTCGCTACAGGCATTTTCCTTTGGAGAAATGAATTCATGCGCACGCAAGGTACGACTGCACCGGAACGAGAAGAGGTGATTGCAGACATCATCCGGAACTGGCAGAATGCTCACCCGGCAGGGCAACGGTTTGGCCTCCTACCCACATTCAACAACGACGCGGTTTTTGACAAGGAAACCGGCCTTGTATGGGAATTATCGCCGCAGGCAGAAACTGTCACGTGGAACGAGGCCCGCACCACTTGTGTCAATCGAGTAATAGGCGGACAAAAGGGGTGGCGGCTCCCTGCTCCAAGTGAAATGCGCAGTCTGGTGGGTCCGGCAGTCGATGCCCCAGGTCCAAACCTTCCCCCTGGCCACCCCTTTCTGAACGTCCAACCGACATCCTATTGGACGGTCGTGCCGGAAGCAAACCAACCTTCCTACGCTCGATATGTGGATGCGTTCCTGGGTAATGTGCTCAGCCTCGTGAGGATTTACACATTTCCCGTGTGGTGCGTCCAAGGCCCGATGAATACCGATGCCTATTGAGATATCCGGAAAGCCGTGGCACAAAAATAGAGTGTCTTCGGCTGCCGGGCCACTGTAGAATGGACGTGGTTTCAATTCCGGTGCAGGGGGAAGGGTTGATGGGTACACCGCGAGAACAACTGGCCAGCGCGTTCCATGATACGCAGTCCTTCAAGTGGGATGCCGAGAAGGGATTTAAGCTGGCGTCCGGAGAAATCAGCCCTTTCTATGTCGATTGTCGCACGCTCGTGGCCCACCCAGAGGCCCGCCGGCTGGTGGCTGAACTAGCCTATGCAAGACTGACGGGGATTGAACTGGACTGCCTCGGTGGACTCGAAATCGGAGCGATCCCCATTGCGGTGACTATCTCGGACTTCGCCTGTGCGGCTACACATCAACGGCTGTGGAGAACCTTCGTGGTAAGAAAACAGGCCAAAGATCACGGCTTAGGAAAACTGATCGAGGGAAGTATTCGCCCGGGCGATCGCGCTCTGATTGTGGACGATGTCCTCACAAGCGGCGGGTCACTGCTCAAAGCCGTCGCAGCCGCTCGTGAGGCTGGATTACGAGTCGATCATGCGTTGGTGATTGTCGACCGTCAAGAACAGGACGGGAAAGCCAGAGTGGAACGGGAACAGCTCTCCCTCATCAGTCTCCTCACCGTCCAAGACCTGCTAGTCGCTCTCAAACGACCATAGACACCACCTTACAGACTCTGCCCCTCATCGTTATCGGCACTGAAACTGTATCCCCCAACGCCGTTCCTCTATAGCTTCTTCCTGCCCTTCGATCGGACTAATCACGCGTATCCGACCTTTGGTTTCTCCTTCACGAACGATCGCATATGATCGGTCGCCGCACTTCTTGTCAATAACTGTGAGTGCTTCCTTACGGAATGAGGATAGGACGGAGCCCTGTTCTCCCTTAAAGGGATACACAACCACGCCGCCATCCTCGTGTTCTTGAATGAGCTTGGCTCCATCGGCACAACCGACAAGAGTTGAAAATACGGCCGCAACCGTCACGCTTGACCAGACTTTTCTCATGGTTCTATTATGAAGGGAGTCTGTTCCGGTCTCAATATGCCAGGGAGGAAACATGATGAGGTTCTATAGAATCGTCGCAGTCGGATGCCTGGTTGCCGCAAGCCTGACATTCAGTGAGGTCGCTCAATCCCACCATTCGTATCTGATGACCGTGCAACAATTGCAAGCCGGTCTTTCCATGGCTCGATTCATGACCCAGAAAGGTTTCATATTGGTCGATGTTCGCTCGCCGGAGGAGCATCTGGCCGGCAGCATCCCCGGCACCGACCGCAATATCGACTTCCGCGAGATCCAGTCGCGTCATCGTGAGATCGGCGCAAAACTCGAGGACCATATCGTCGTCTATTGCCAATCAGGACGTCGGAGCAATATCGCAGCGGAGACTTTGGCGGATCTCGGATATCGCCATGTCTACAATGTTGAAGGCAGTATGAACGCATGGATAGAAGCGGGGTTTCCAGTCGTGCATTCGCAGCCGTAGCCGTTCCCCTCAACAGCAACGACGACATGCGTGCAGTATCTTCCCTCGTTGGCCGGCTGAGAAGCAACGTGTGACGATTCTCGTATCACTATATCTTAGCGCCGGCTGACACCGACGACCGTCGGTAATGGGATGTGCGCGGAGCTGTTTCCGCCAAACAAGGCCTTCCAGAACAGTCGATTCTCATTCTGCTGGTCTCTCTGCCACAGTGACTCCGAAACAAGTACGTCTGACGATGAGCCTCCATCCATAGCCATCGCCTGACGCACGACGGACAACGTATCCCGAAGACATCGGCCGATATCGTACAGAGACGTGACGTCTCGGCTCTTGAAGACGAGAATGCGTCCCTTGTCTGTTTCAGCAATGATGGTTTGATACGCCCGTTTCCCTGTCTGACGAACACGAATTGTCCTATTCCGGTCCAAGAGCATGAGCGCTTGGGCTGCCTCCTGATAGGGAGGATGTTCCTCATCGAAAGCCTCCACTGCCAGGTCGAGTACCCGAGCCTTCTTCACACCCGAAGACAAGGGCTCCGCGACAAATACTCCCTGCCATGTTGTGTGCCGGCGGCTCCCCAATGATCGGCCGTCTTTATACAGCAAGCCTAGATAGGCAAAGTTTTCACGAAACAAGCCCGCGTTGAAAATAACATCATGGCCCGTCCGCTTCTGCCATTCTTCGATCGTCGGAGGCTGTGCAAGTTTTTCGTGCGCATAGTGATGGATCGCGAACCTGGCAAGATCCGGATCGATTTCAATGGCCAACAAGGACGGCACGGAGGGACAAGGCTCGCCCGGATTCCACACTGACACAGCAATACCATCCGCAAGCTGTTCCCACTTAATATTCTCAGCAAAAGCGACGCACGGCAGCATGCAGAACACCAGAACAGAGCCGAAGAGACGACCCGCTTTCCCGCCAGCGACAGTCGGGAGTCGCCGCCTCTCGATTGAATCGGATGCTCCGCACTGAACACCTGACAGGAAGTCGTCGATCATGGCATATGGCCGATGGATCGTTGTCGGAGATGCTTACCGGATCACTGTGCCTTGCTGACTTGATACCACCGTTCTGGCCGGATTCCAATCCAGAAGCTCGCGAATTGCCCTCGCCAGGGCCTCCGGAGTGAACGGCTTTTGAAGATACCCAGAGGCTGGGTCCCCGGCACCTAGACCAACATCATCGGTATAGCCGGAGATGAAGAGAATTTTCAGCTCAGGCTTGATCACGCGAAGATGCTGGGCCAATTCCGGCCCGTTCATTCCCGGCATGACCACATCTGTGAGCAGAAGATGGAGCCGGCCTATCTGCTGCGTACCGACAAGACAGGCCTCCAAGCCGTGTTTGGCCTCGAAGACACGATATCCAAGCTTGCGAAGTTCGTCTCGAATCAGACTGCGGACGCCCGTGTCATCTTCGACCAGCAAAATGGCCTCATGGCCGCTCGTGGGCGACGGCGTGACTTCCGTGCCGACGACTCGGTCCGCCTCCTCGATAATCTTCGGGAGGTAAATATCAAAGCGAGTGCCCTGCCCGATCGCGCTGGACACATCCAGCCCGCCCCCGCTTTGGGTAACGATGCCGAACACGGTGGAGAGTCCGAGTCCCGTGCCCTTTCCTTCTTCCTTCGTCGTGAAAAATGGCTCAAATATGTGGGCTTGAACATCCGGTGAAATCCCGCAGCCGGTGTCGGACACAGAGAGCTTCACATAGGCACCGGGAGGCAAGGGGCGCAGGTGGTATACCGGCGTCCGGTCGATCTCGACTGAAGCAGTTTCGATGATCAGCGTTCCGCCCTTGGGCATGGCATCGCGGGCATTGACAACGAGATTCATGACGATCTGTTCGAGTTGCGCGGGGTCTGTCTTGACGCGAAGAGGCTCTCGGCTTGCGCGTAAGACCAATTCGATATCTTCCCCGATTAAGCGTCGAAGCATGGTCTCAAAGTTGCCGATGACCGGATTCAAATCGAGCACTTTCGGCTCGGCCGGCTGCTTTCTGCTGAATGTCAGCAATTGTTTGATCAGAGCCGCGGCGCGATCGCCGGCCTTTCGCATCTCTTCGATCTTGCCCCTCTCAGGATGATCCGGCGGCAAGTCATTGAGCAACACTTGGCTGTGGCCCATGATGACGGTGAGGATATTGTTAAAATCGTGTGCCAACCCTCCGGCCAAGCGGCCAACAGCCTCCAGTTTTTGCGTCTGGCGAAGCTGCTGTTCGCTCTGGCGCAAGGCGTCCTCGGCCCGCTTCCGCTCCGTCCGATCGTGCCGTTCGCGGAGCGCCCGCTGAATCGATGGAACCAGTCGGCCAATCCGCTGTTTCAAGATATAATCCGTGGCGCCGCGATGCATGGTATCGATGGCGAGTTCCTCGCCTAGCGTCCCGGAAACAAAAATGAAGGGGATCTCAGGAGCCAGCTTGCGAGCAAGCTCAAGCGCGGCCGCTCCATCGAATCCAGGAAGAGAATAGTCGGCCAGGATCAGATCAATCAGGCCTTCTTTAAGAACGGCAACAAACGCCGCTCGACTTTCCACGCGGATCGGCGCGCAAGGAATGCCCCCTTCTGCCAACAGCGTGGCGATGAGGTCGGCATCTGTCTGATTATCCTCTAGTTGGAGGACTCGCAACGGGGTGGTCATCAGCGTTCCATTCCAAGTTACTTGCCGGAACCGGATCCCTGGGGTGGAGGCTCATTGATCACACCCCAGAATGTGCCCAACTCCTTGACGGCCGAGACAAACTGATGGAATTCAACAGGCTTCACCACATACGCATTGGCTCCCAGCGCATAGCTCTCGCCGAGGTCACGCTCTTCACGGGAAGAGGTAAGCATAACGACAGGAATGGGGCGGAGATGCGTATCCGCCTTGATGGTCCGCAAGACCTCAAGCCCGTTTACTTTGGGCATCTTGATATCCAGAAAGATAACCGCAGGGTTCCCTTTCATCCGGGAAGCAAACGGCCCTCGACAATACAAATAATCCAACACCTCGGCGCCGTCGTGGCAGAGCACCACTTTGTCGGAAATGTTCTGTTCCTCCATCGCGGCCAACGCCAGTTCAGCATCTCGCGGATTATCTTCAGCGAGTACGATCGGTTTTGCGCCTGTCATGATCGAAGCCTCCTGGTTGGGAGCGTAAGATAAAAGGTCGCTCCTTTATCCGGCTCGCCCTCCGCCCAGGTGCGTCCGCCATGCCGATGCACGATCCGACGCACGTTCGCGAGGCCGATACCCGTTCCTTCAAATTCATCCATCCGGTGGAGTCGCTGAAACACGCCGAATAGTTTGCCGGCATACTGCATATCAAATCCCACTCCGTTGTCACGCACATAAATGACGACTTCACCAGAATTCAGCCTGTCAATACCGACCTCAATGTGTGCGCGTGTCCTGGTACTTGTGAATTTCACCGCATTCGCGATCAGATTCATAAACACCTGCCGGAGCATGGCCGGATCACCCAGCACTTCCGGAAGTGTGGCAATTGTCCAAGATATCTCGCGTCCTTGCAAGTCAAGTCGTAAATCGTAAAGGATGGTTCGGATCAGCTGGTTCAAATCAACACCTGTTTGAAGCATCTCCTGACGGCCCATACGAGAAAACACCAGCAAATCATCGATCAGTTGGCCCATCTGTTTTGCAGAGTCGGAAATCGTCTGCAAATACCTGGTGGCCTTTTCGTTCAACGATTCCGTCACTGCTTTGCGCAACAGCGACGCATACCCATCGATATGGCGAAGCGGAGCGCGCAAGTCGTGAGAAACCGAATAGCTAAAGGATTCGAGTTCCTTGTTCGCAGCCTCGAGAAGTTCACCGCGGCGCTGCAGTTCATCCGCCACACGTCGCCGTTCCGTGATGTCGTGCCGGATCAAATAGTACACGGCCGCCAGCAGCACGAATTGAAGCAACGCGCCGATGCTCAGCAACACGATCGTATTCGTCGTCGTGGCAGCCGATTCCAAAACCCGTCGGCGCAATGCCTGCCGTTCGTAGGACTCCATTTCCGCGACGACTTTGTGGATCTCACTGATCTCCCGTGTCGCAGCTCCTTCGAGGGCCATTTTCTTGACCGCCTCGAATCCTCTATTCGTAAGGACAGTAATCGCATGGGCCTCGGCAGCCAGTTGCTGATCCATCATTCGCTCAAGCAATGCGACGCGTTCCTGCTGTTCGGGCACTCCCTCTGTCAAATGTTCCAAGTATCTGATAAACGTCGGCCTCTGTTTGATAACCGACTGATAGGACTCAAGATAAAGCTCTTCTCCTGTTACCAGATACCTGCGGTGATTGTTCTCGGTTTGGTCCATTGCCATATCGATATTGGTCAACAGCTGCACGAGTTCGTGGCTGCGGGTATCGAGTCCGCTGTTGGCGATCACCGCACTGGTATTGCGATAGGACACTGTACTGATCACGAGAATGCCGGCGAACACGAGACTGAACCCGGCCAAGATGCGGCGTTCGATCGTAAGTGACAGGAACCACATGATCGGAGCCCGCCAGAACGACTCGTCGCTGGCAGGCGAGGGAGGGGGGCTGTGAGGCTCAGGTCCCTCACACGGTACAAGGGAAATGTGCGGCTGTTCCTTTGTAGGTGATTCCATAGACATAGCCGGTGCTGGCCGGAATCCCAGAACATTCTGTGGGTAGCAACCGCGTACGCGAGAGCTCCTGCGCTCACGGCCAATTGTAGCAGAACCTACGAACGGGGAAACCAGGAAAACTATCCTCCGAAGGGCGGGAGAGACGGGGTGACGATGGCTGAAGGAACGGGAAGATTCGAGAACATCAGCGTCGCGCCGACAACCCAATCAATGAACGGCTGAGGATAAATGCCAATGACCAAAGTTCCTGCCAGACCGACATAAACGACGGCCTTCATCGGACCAGAAATGGTGACAGGGGAGGGATTGGTCGGCTCATTGATGTACATTTTCTTTACGACGATCATGTAATAGTACATCGAAATCACGATGTTGATCAGTCCAACCGTGATCAGTGTATACAGCCCTTCCTTAATCGCCGCGATGAAAATGTAGAGTTTGCCGATAAACCCCGCCAGCGGCGGCACCCCGGCCAAAGACAGGAGAAACACCAGCATCGAAAAGGCCAGGAATGGAGAGCGGCGGCCCAAACCATTATAGTCGTCGATGTCATCACTCCCGATGGCGTGGCTGACGGCGATGACAACGGCAAAGGCGCCGAGATTCGCAAAGAGATAGGCCAAGAGGTAAAACATAATGGCGTCATTCCCCATTTTCGTCCCGGCCGCCAAGCCGATCAAGACGTTCCCAACCTGGGCGATACCGGAATAGGCGAGAAGACGCTTGATGTTCCGCTGGGCAATGGCCACGATGTTGGCATAGGTCATCGACAAGATAGAGACCGCCACCAACAGAATGACCCACATCGGCTTGAAGGAGGCCAACGCTACAAAGAAGATACGGAGCAGGATGGCGAACGCAGCGCCCTTCGGAGCAATCGACAAGTACGCCGTCACAGGCGTCGGTGCGCCATGATACGTATCAGGAATCCACGAATGGAAAGGAACGGCTCCGATCTTGAATCCAAGGGCGGCGAAGATCAGTAAGAAACCGATGATCGCGCCGGGGGTCGCGGATAGGTTCATATCCGAAAACACCAGCTTCCCCGTCTCCCCATACACAAGACTGATGCCGTAGGCGAGCAGTCCCGCGGCAAACACGCCCAGGATGAAGAACTTAAGACCGGCCTCATTCGAGGCCAAATCCTCACGAAGATAACCCACCAGAATGTAAAACCCCAGGGTCGAAAACTCCAGGCTGACGAACAGAGACAGCAGATCGTTGGCCGACGACATGAACATCATGCCGAGAGCCGACATGACGACCAGTACGTAGTACTCTCCCCGAAAAAATCTGAAACGCTCGACGTACTGAATCGACGCAAGAATGACGAGCGCCGTCGAGCCGACGATAAATATCTTGAAAAAGATGGCCATGCGGTCCAGTACGAACATATTGCCGAACAGGGCGCCCGACACATGAGTCACATCGAACCATACTAAACAGCCCAGGGTGGCCAGAAGGCCGGTAATACTGAGAATGGCCAATTGCTCCTTGGGCAAGCGTGGAAAGGCAAAATCGACAATCACGACGAGGCAAAGCCAGCAGGTCAGTACAATCTCCGGCAACAGCAGCAGAAGGTCGGCGAAGGACAGGGTCAGCGTGAAGGTCATTCATGCCCTCGTGAAGGGTCGGGAGTCAGAGCTACGGGGTTATTTGCGACAAGGGGAACATGATCCCTAACCACAGGAATCGTCGCTTCACTCTTCGCCCCTAACCCGTCGCCGCTCTGCGCGACCGGAACAACATGGGTGATCCTGGCTATTAATGGATCGACGCCTGAACGAACGACATCATACAAATGCATCGGGAAAATGCCGAATCCCACGCTGACGGCAATCATCACCAGCAATGGCAGCCTATCAACGGCTGACACGGCATCGTGCGCATGGCTGTATTGTTGATTCATCGGCCCATAGAACAGGCTCCGCATCATTTTGAAGAGATAGGCCATAGTGAGAACGATCCCCAGCACGGCAACAATGACTTGAAGGGGATACTTCTCCCAGCTGCCAACGATAATCATAATTTCAGCGATGAAATTCACTGTCCCCGGCATGCCGATCGAGGCCATACACCCCACGACAAAACACCCGGAGATAAACGGCATCTTGTTCGAGAGGCCTCCCAATGACGGAAGATCCCGCGTGTGGGTCTGGTCGTACACCCACCCCGCCATGGCGAAGAGCATGCCGGTGGCCATCGCGTGGGCAAACATATAAATGACGGCGCCGCTCAAACTGATGTAATTCAATGCCGCCATCCCAAGAAACACATAACCCATGTGGCTCGAGCTGGAATAACCGATGACGTATTTAGTGTCCTTGGCGTAGAAGGCGACAAACCCACCGTAGACGATACTGAACATGCAGAGGACGGCCGCAATCGGCATCATCTCACGGGTCGTCTCAGGCAAAATTTCAAACGCCACCCGAATAATCGAGAAATGTCCAAGCTTCATGAGCACCCCGGCATGCAGCATGCTGGTCGCAGCCGGAGCCGCGGCATGACCGACCGGAGACCATGAATGGAGCGGCCACAAAGGAGCGATCGAGGCAAAGCCGAAAAAGACGAGCACCCAAATGATCTTGTCCAGGGTTGTGCCGAGCACGGGAATATTCATGAGGTTGGCATGTTCGCGAAGCACGAGAATATCAAACGTATTGAGCCCGGCGTACTTGTAAATCAGTAGGATACCCATCAGGGCCGCAACCGCGAAGGCCGACAAGAAGAGCACCAGCTTCATCGCCGCGTATTCTTTGCTATTCGATCCGAAGTTGAAAATGTAGCCGACGGAATCCCTCAGTTTGAGTCCTTCCGTATCCGTCATCTCCAAATACCGCTTGGTGTGGCTGCCCCACATGCCCAGCAAGAGATACATGGGAATCACGGACATCTCATAGAAGAAGTAGAGGAAAAACAGATCCAGCGACATGAAAACGCCGATGGTGGCAGCGGCGAGGATCAGCAGCCAGATGTAGAATTCTTTCGCGCGATCCCTGATATGCCACGACACAAAAATGCCCGTAAACAACAAAATCGCCGATGCCAGCACAAGCGGGGTCCCGATGCCATCCACACCAAGATGCAACGAAATACCGAGTTGCCTGGACCATTCAAACTTCTGAATGAATTGAAACCCGCCTTTGACCGGATCGTAGGCATAAAACAAATAGATCGATGCAACCAGCGACACGAAGGCCGCGCTCGCGGCGATGCCCCGGACCAGCATCGGCTGTCGATTCGAGACCAGGATCAGCGCCAACGCGCCGGCGAAGGGAGCAAAGAGAATATACAGCAGTGCGTATTCGCCCATGAACTCAGCGTCCTTTTTCAGCCGTGGAGGATCCAAGTGCCGCCACAGTGCCGTGATTCAACCGATCGACGAGCGCCTGCACCGATCCGTTCATGATTCGAAGAAAGGGCGACGGATACAGCCCGATCCACAGAATCATGACCGACAGCGAAACGGCAATGACTATCTCACGCAATTGTAGATCACTCATCGTCTGTTTCACCGCCTTACCAACCGGGCCCAGCATGGCGCGTTCGTAGTACCAGAGAAAATAGGCCGCCCCAAAAATGACGCCGAGCACAGCCACCGCGCCGAACCACCACTTGGCTTTGAATGCGCCCAAGAGGATGAGAAATTCCCCCACAAAACCGTTCGTGCCCGGAAGTCCGATCGAGGCCAGTCCGATAATCAGAAAGAACGTGGCCAACAACGGCACTTGCTTAGCCATCCCCCCGAACGCCGACAGCTGCGTGGATTGTTGACGCGAATAGAGAAACCCCGCAATAAAGAAGAGGCCGGCCGTGCTGAATCCCAGATTGATCATCGTCAGAAGGCTGCCCTGCAGACCTTGGTAATTCAGCGAGAACAGTCCCACGACGATGAAACCCAAATGGCTGACGCTGCTGTAGGCTAACAGCCGCCTGAAGTCCGGTTGAACCAACGCCATCCAGGCTCCATACAGAATGGCGCATAGCCCAAGCACGACGACCACGATCACGACCGTATCGCTTTGGGAGGCATCGGGAAGAAGCGGCAGGCTGAAGCGCATAAAGCCGAACGTGCCAAGCTTCAGTCCGGCCAGCACCACCGCCATGCCGATAGGACCCTCCATCAGGGCATCCGGTAGCCATGTGTGGAACGGAAAGATCGGGGCCTTGAAGGCAAATCCCATGAACATGAGCCAGAAGATCAGAATCTGCTGGTCCATCGGAATCGGCGCCGAGAGGAGTTCGAGTAAATCGAACGAATAGCTTTGATCCGTATGATGCAAAGACGCCCACTGGTGGAAGTTGATATTGAGCAAGGCGATGCCGACCAGCATGAAGACACTGCCCAAAAGGGTATAGAGAACGAATTTCAACGCCGCAGAATGGCGCTCGGCGCCGCCGCCCCACAGTTTGATCAGAAAGTAGCTGGGAATCAGCATCAGCTCCCAGAAGACGAAGAACAAGATCAGATCCAATGAAACGAACACGCCCATCGTCGTCGTTTCAAGCGCCAACAGACACATCATGTAGAGCTTCACTTGGTGGCGGATCGTGTCCCAGGAATAAATCACGACCAGCACACTCAGAAAAGCGGTCAATCCCACGAAGAGCACACTGATGCCGTCGACGCCCAGGTGGTAGCTGATGCCCAGTGCGGGAATCCATCGCACACGCTCCGCGAACTGCATGGCAGCCGATTCCGGCACAAACCGCAGCAGCACAAACACCGAGAGCGCGAGTTCGAGCAGCGTGATGGCGAGCGCCGACGTCCGGACCATGTCCTCATCCTCGAACAGCCACAGCACGATGGCTCCCAGAACGGGCAAAAAGAGAATGCAGGAAAGGACCGGAAATCCTGCTGTAAGTTCTTCCAACATAATACCCGCCGTAGGTCCCTCGACCCTCTACATCTGCACGAGGAATTGAACGACCAGCGCCAACAGAAAGAGCCCGGCGACAATGAGAGCGACATAATGGTGGACCATTCCGCTCTGCATCTTCCGCCCTTCACGCGCCGCGAGGTGATTGCCGTATCCGATGACATTCAACCCCGCATAGACAATATACTTTTCAATCCAGGTTGACCCGGCAGAGCCCCAATCAGCCAGCTGTCCGACTCCACGGACAAGACCATCGATGACCGTGCGATCGAACCAATCAAGCAGCTCACCCAAGCGTTTCATGGGCTCGACAATGATGAAGTCGTAGAGTTCATCGACATAATACTTGTTCAACAGGGTCCTATAGGCGCCGGAGAATTTCTCGGCCCACACATCGGCCGTCGGAGTGCTGACCTGATACATGTAGTGGGCAAGCCCCCACCCAATTACTGCGATCCCGGTCGCCACAACCATGAGCGCAGACACCAACCCCATGCTGACCTCATGTTGACCCCCCGAGCCCACAACCGGCGCCAGGAATTGATGCAACCAGCCATGTTCCGGAGGGAACCCCAACAGCAACCCGCCGACAAGCGACAAGAAACCAAGCGCAACCAAGGGGCCAATCATCACCAATGGCGATTCGTGGACATGCGCTTCCGTATGGTGATCCATTCTGGACTCGCCATAAAAAGTCAGGTAGGTCAGCCGAAACATGTAAAAGGACGTGAGAAAAGCACCGATCGCTGCGATGCCATAGAGCAGGAAGTGGTCATGGGTAAAGGCATGGGCCATGATCTCGTCTTTGCTCCAGAATCCCGCCAAAGGAGGAATCCCCGCAATTGCGATTGTGCCGATCAGAAAGAGACGATATGTCCAGGGGATTTTCTTGCTCAGTCCGCCCATTTTCCTGATGTCCTGCTCACCCGACAGAGCGTGAATCACCGACCCCGCGGACAAAAACAGCAACGCTTTGAAAAACGCATGGGTCATCAAGTGGAATACGGCGGCCGTGTAGGCCCCGATGCCGCACCCTAGGAACATGTACCCCAACTGGCTGACCGTCGAATAGGCCAGCACCCGTTTGATATCAGTCTGGACCAGACCGATCGTAGCGGCGAATAGAGCCGTACCACCGCCGACGAAGGCAACCACTTCCATCGCAGTGGGAGAAAGATCGAAAATGACATGATTACGGACAATCATGTACACACCCGCGGTCACCATGGTAGCGGCATGGATAAGCGCGCTGACCGGCGTCGGACCCTCCATCGCGTCGGGCAACCACGTATAGAGAGGGAGCTGGGCCGATTTGCCGACCGCGCCGACCAGCAGGCAGAGCGCGATAGCGGTTGCCATGTCAGGAGAAAGCTGGCCGGCCTGCGCAAACACCTTGGTGTAGTCCAGGGTCTTGAAATTGACGAAGATCAGAAAGATGGCCAGCAAGAATCCTGCATCGCCGATGCGATTGACCACAAAAGCCTTCGTCGCCGCCTTCGCCGCCGATACTTTGTCGTAGTAGTACCCGATGAGCAAATACGAACAGAGCCCGACGCCTTCCCAGCCGATAAACAGAACCACATAATTGTTCCCCATCACCAGAAGCAGCATGGAGACCATGAAGAGGTTCATGTAGATAAAGAAACGCGTGAAGCCGGGTTCACCGTGCATATACCCGACTGAGTAGACGTGAATGAGAAAACCCACTCCGGTCACCACCAGCAACATCACGCAGGTTAACGGATCGACCAGATAGGCCAGATTGATCGTGAGATCGCCACCGAAGATCCATTGGTAGGCGACGACTTCCCGTGCGGTGCCAGTGCGCAGAATATCGGCAAACACGCCGATGACACAGAGAAAGGAGAGACCGACCGATCCCCACGCCAACCGATGGGCCATCTCGTGGGAATAGCGGCTGCCCAGAAGTCCGTTGGAAATCACGGCCAGAAGCGGGAGAATCGGAATCAGTTTGATGAGAAGATCGGTTAAGTCGGACACGCTAGCTCGTCATCTCCATCCTGCTACCATTTCAAGACGTTCATCTCATCGACGTTCGTAGAAACCTTTCCACGAAACACCACGATGATGATGGCCAGTCCGACTGCCGCTTCCCCCGCGGCGACGGCAATAAAAAAGAGGGCGGTCAGCTGGCCGGCCATGGACTCCAGGTAATGCGAGAACGCCACCAGATTGATATTGGCGGCGTTCATCATGATTTCCACGGACATGAGCACGATAATAAAATTCCGTCGAATCAAGACACCGAGCAATCCCGTCATGAACAGGACCGCACTGACTGCCACATAGGCACTAAGCGGAACCATCGCCTCTCACTCCTTCCCGCTCATGGGATCGATCGATTTCGGCGTCTTCGCCAAGACGATCGCACCGATGATGGCGCCCAGCAGAAAGACGCCGATGATTTCAAACTGCAGCAGGTGGTCGCTGAACATCTTGATGCCCACGGCATACGTGTCCCCGTGTTCCAGCACGGCCGCGTCGGGAACATCGCCTTTGACTCCCGCAAAGGGAGACCGAATCAAAAGAAAAATGACATACCCGGCCCCCAAGAGAGCCGGGCCGAGGAAATAGGGATACGAGGAATGAAAATACCGCTCATCCGCCTTGAGATTGAGCAGCATGAGCACGAACAGGTACAGCACCAGAATGGCGCCGGCATAGACGATGACCTGCACCGCCCAGAGAAATTCCGCATTGAGCAGGACGAAAAGACCGGAGACGTGCATCAACAGCGCGAGCAATGCAAGCCCGCAGTGGACAGGGTTTTTCAGCGACACCGTCAGAACGCCGGCGGCAATACTCACCAATGCGAAATACGCAAAAAAGAGGGCAACCATGTCTTCGACTCAGCTCAGATGCTTGGGAGGCGTTTGCGTGGTCTTGAGTACGGACTGCGGAAAATAGTACCGATACTCTCGGCTCTCCTCGACATTCTTCTCCTGATTGTGGGCATACAGATACTGTTTGGCGTCATTGAGGTGGCGCTCACCGATGTTGTACAGCCGCTTCTTATCGAACATTAATGTGCGCTTGTCATGGGTGGAATACTCGTACATCTTGGTCATCGCCAATGCATTGACCGGGCAGGCCTCCACACAGTAGCCGCAAAATACGCACTTCGTCACATCGATGTAAAACTCGCTTGCGTATCGTTGAAGCGGGCGGGCCGTATCTTCAGCGCTGATCACCTTGATGCAATGGGATGGGCAGGCCACCTCGCAGAGGTCGCACCCGACGCACCGCTCTCGGCCATCGTCGTATCGAAGCAACCCCAGGGCGCCCCGATGGGCATGCGGAATCTCCCGCTGTTCGCGGGGGTATTGAAACGTGATCGGCTGATGGAACATGTGCTTGAAGGTGACCTTCATCGCGTCCCAAATTTCATAGAACAGCGCGGCATGGAGAATTTTTTTGGTCATTGCGGAAACGCTCATCCAAGTCTCCTGTCCACCGCCGGGCGCAGCATACACACCCGATTACGCTCGTTCAATACTGACCCATGTTTGCTTGAAGGCCGGAACACCGGTCATGGCATCCACTGAGACACTCATCAAATCTTTCACGGGCGGTTCGTTGAAATGTTCCGGAAAGAAACAGGTCCCGATGGCAACAGACTGGTCGGGTTGGACCCCGAGCTGGAGCGACCCCAGATCGGAAGTCAGACGCACCTTCATGCCGTCCTGCAGGCCAAGCCGGTCCATATCCGCCAGACTCATGCGAAGCTTTCCGGTATTCGGAGCAATCTTGATGAGGCCGGGAGCTTCCGTCGACATTTTGCCAGAGTGCATAAGCAGCTGGCCCATCTGCAATGAGAACGGACGCGCACTGTCATGCGAAGTCGGCATCGTCCGGTAACGAACGGCGACCTCGGCGGCATACCCATTTTCCAAGTAGCGATCCGGCGCCGACACCACCTTGCGCGGCTGGCCAAGGTTGTAATAACCCGGTAACAGCTTCATCATTTCCGATTGAATATCATTGACCGATTCATACTCCCACTGACATCCCAACGCATTGGCCAGGGAGGTCATGATATGCCAATCCGGCAGGCTTTCCCCGATCGGATCCATCGCTTGACGAACCCGGAGGACACGGCCCTCCAGATTCGTGAAAGTCCCGTCCTTTTCTGCGTAGGTACAGGCGGGGAACACGACATGCGCCTGCCGAGCCGTCTGGGTCAAGAACGGGTCCTGAACAACGAGCAACTCCAGTCGATCCAATGCAGCCCGTACTTCCATAGAAGCCGGCAAAGTCTCCAACGGATTTTCTCCGAGGACATATAACGCCTTGATGCTGCCGTTCTTACATCCCTTGAGGATATCGACGAGACTCGACCCGGCATGACTCACCGGAAGTGCCGCGCCCCAGGCCTTTGCGAATCGCTCGCGTGCAACCGGATCGTCAAAACTTGCTTGCCCCGGCAAAAACTCAGGCGCCACGCCCATATCAACGGCGCCCTGCTCATTCGGCTCCTCAGTCACGGTATTCACACCACAACCGGGACGGCCGAGTTTGCCGGTGATCCAGGCCAGGTCGATAAGTTTCAGCACATTGTCGTAACCACCGGCTCTCCTCACGATGCCTTCCGCGCACATAATGATCGCGCGCGGCGCTTCGGCAAAAATCGTGGCAATGTCCCTCAAGTTGTCCGTGGTCAGGCCGGTTTGAGAGGCCACGTCGTCCAGTGAACGGCCCGCAACCGCAGCCTGAAGCGCAGCGAAAGCCTGGGGATGTTTCCTGGTCGCTTCGTCATCCACCAAGTCCAGCTCAATGGTCGCCTTCACCAATCCATGAATAACCAATCCCTCCGTGCCGGGCTTGATCACAAACGGATGGGAAGCGAGCTTGGCCATGTTGGTCACGGCGGAATCCAGTGTCACCACCTGCGCCTTATAGACGCGAAGCGCTTCTTTGATCCGCACGGCTGTCAGGGGATTCGTTTCCGTGATGTTCGAGCCGATGAGGAGGATGGCTTTGGCTTTGGTGAGATCTTCCCAATCATTCGGCGTTCGTCCTAGCCCAAGAGCATGTTTCGAGGCATGCACGAAATTCAGGTGGCCGTAGCGGGCGCTGCTGTCGAGATGATTACTCCCGAAGCCGATCCGCATCAGCTTCTGGAACAAATACAGTTCTTCGTTCGTGCATCGTGCAGTGACTAATCCTGCAATGGCATCGGCGCCATATTTACTCTTGATATTCGAAAATCGGTCTACGACCAGGTGCATGGCCTCAAGCCATGGCTTTTCGACCAGCCGGTTGCCCTCACGAACCAATGGCTGCCGTAACCGGGTCTTCCCATCTAAATACTCAAATCCGAATCGCCCACGCACACAAAGGCCGCCATGGCCTTTAGCCGTTTCAGACCGGTCTCCCCACTTATTCTTCCAGGAGAGCGGCGAGGTGACGCGGATCACCTCTTCATCTTTCGTTTCCAAGTACATCTGACAGCCATCCCCGCAGTAGTTGCAGGTCGTCGTCGTCTTTTTCATCTGCCAGGGTTTGTACAAATACTTGGAGAACTTGTTGGTAATGGCGCCGACCGGGCAGACCGCAAGGCAATCCCCGCAGAATTCGCAGGAGAGTGCGAGATCGCCCTTCGGGACCACTTGATTGAATCCGCCCTTTTTCATGAATTGGAGGGCATCAATCATCAGCACATCTTTGCAGACGTTGATACATTCGGCGCACGCGATGCAGCGATTCATGTTGAAGTCCAGAACCGGACTGCGGGTATCTTCTGGAATGAATTTCTGCTTGGCATTGGCAAGATTGGTCACGCCGTGCTCGAACGCCATATCCTGGAGTTCGCAATGGCCGTCCGCGTCGCAGACCGGACAATCGAGCGGATGCACGGAAAGATGCTTCTCGACGGCTTTTTTCCGGGCAAGGAACAGATCCTCCCCCTCGGTTCGTATGATCATCCCCGCCGTCGCCTTCGCGGTGCAGGACCGGACGGGCGCCTTTTTCCCTTCTTGCATCACAAGGCACATGCCGCAAGATCCAAATGGATCGAAGGTGTAGTGGTAGCACATGGCGGGGATGATTTTTCCCGTCATTGAGATAACATCGTACAACGAGATCCCGTCCTTCGCCGTCACGGTCTTCCCGTCGATATTCAGTTGAATCGTCGCGGCCTCGACGTCGGGATTAGTGCCTGGCTTCAGCCCCATGGTACCTCACTGTGGAATGATGCGCTGAACATAGTAGGTGTAGGTGTCCGCTCTTCATTACAACCTTGAACCGTCATCATTCACGACTTCCTTACCGGTCGCATTCCCCCATCACGATATCGTACGACCCGAAGATGGTACAGGCATCAGAGATCATATAGCCTCTGGACATATGATCGAAGGCCCCCATATGAATGAAGGACGGGGCGCGGATCTTCAGTCGATAGGGTTTTCCTCCGCCTGTACTGACGATGTAAAAACCCAGCTCGCCCTTGTGGGCTTCGGTGCCGCAATAAATCTCACCGGGAGGAGCCTGGAATCCCTGAGAAAACAGCTTGAACTGCTGGATCATCGACTCCAGATTGGTAAATACCCGCTCCTTCGGTGGCAGCGTCACGCTTGGGACATCGGCCATGACCGGACCATCCTGCATTTGCTCGAGGCACTGCCGAATGATCTTGACGCTCTCGTATAGTTCCATCACCCGGATCCAATACCGGTCATACGTATCGCCGTTTTTTCCGACCGGTACGCTGAACTCGCACTTGGGATACGCGCTATAAGGCTCGTACTTCCGAAGGTCATAGTCCACACCGGAGCCGCGCAAAGTCGGCCCGCTCAGCCCAAAATTGACGGCGTCTTCAGCGGAAATGACCGCCACGCCCTTGGTGCGCCCCAGCCAGATACGGTTCTTCTCGAGAAAGACCTGATATTCCAGAATCTTAGGAGGAAAGTAGTCGATGAACTGCTTGAGCTTATCGATCAACCCGGGAGTCAGGTCTCGCTCTACCCCGCCGATGCGATACCAGCTCGTCGTGAGACGCGCTCCGCACAACTCGTCGAACCAGTCGAGCAGGATTTCTCGGTCGCGAAAACAATAGAAAAAGACGGTCATCGCCCCGATATCGAGCGCTTGAGCCCCCAGCCAAAATTGATGGCCGATGATGCGCTGCACCTCCGCAACAATCGTTCTGAGATACTCCCCTCTCTCGGGAACCTTGAGATCCAGCAGTTTCTCCACGGCGCGGCAATAGGCGAAGTTATTGTACATCGCACAGACATAGTCGAGCCGGTCCGTATGGGGAATGAACTGGTGATAGGTGCCGTCTTCAGCCAGTTTTTCAACTCCACGATGGAGATACCCCATCACCGGTGTGGATTTCACCAGCCGTTCCCCCTCCAACTCCAAAATCACTTTGAGAACTCCATGCGTGCTGGGGTGCTGAGGTCCCAGATTAAGCAAGAGCTCCTCGGTTCGCAGAGTCGGAAGCGTTTCGCTTTCCGGATGCTCCGGATTGACCTTGTAGATCGTGGTTCTCTGATCTTCAAATGCCATGCTGCTGCCGCGTCCTACCGTGGAATTTCGTCCAGGAACTCAAACGTGTCTCGCCAACCTTTGCCGCGAAGCGGAAAATCCTTCCGCAAGGGGTAACCTTCCGTGAAATCATCCGGCATCAAAATCCGGCGCAGGTCCGGGTGATTGCGAAACCGGATACCCATCATGTCGTACACTTCACGCTCCATGAAATCAGCGCCCTTCCACAAATCCGTCAGAGAATCGACCACACAGTCCGATTCGGACACTCGCGTCTTGAGTCGAATACGATGCCGTTTTCGAATCGAGTAGAATTCCCACACGACTTCGAATCGTTCTTCATCATCGGGCCAATCCACGGAACTCACATGGACGATGTAATCGAAATCCATTCCCGGTTCATAACGCAGAAATTTGGCGACGTCATGCAGCTTGTCACGGGTGACCGTGACCGCCACATCGCCCCGCCATTCCGTCGCGCCGACGAAACCGTCCGAGAAGGACTCCTGAATCCGTGTTGCCAGTTGATGCATACAGTACCGTCAGACCTTCAAGCTTGCTTTAATCTCTCTGGGCTGGGCGACAAACACCCGCTTCTCCATGATCCGCTCTTGGAGTTTCAAGATGCCGTCCAGGAGAGCTTCAGGGGTCGGCGGACAGCCGGGCACATAAATATCGACAGGAACGAACCGATCGACTCCTTGCACGACACTATAGCTATCGTAGATGTTCCCGGATGTGGCACAGGAGCCCATCGCGATGACATATTTCGGTTCCGGCATCTGGTCATAGATCTTTCGGATAACGGGTGCCATCCGCCGACAGACTGTTCCGGCGACGATCATCAAATCCGACTGTCGAGGCGAGGCCCGAAATACCCCGGCTCCGAACCGGTCCATGTCGTACCGTGAAGAGACGGCGGCCATCATCTCGATGGCGCAACAGGCAAGCCCAAAGGTCATGGGCCAAAGCGAACCTTTTCGCGCCCAGTTCACCGCCTTTTCCAAGGTGCCCGTGAACACATCAGGGGCACCGTCCTTTTCCTGACGTCCCAGTTGAATCAATCCCATAGATACCTCAGTCCCACTCCAGCGCACCCTTCCGCCAGGCATACACATAGGCCACAACGAACAGGGCGATAAAAATGATCATCTCAATCAAACCGATCAGCCCAATTTTGGTAAAGACCACCGCCCATGGATAGAGAAAGATTACTTCAATATCGAAAATGACGAATAACATCGCAAAAATGTAGTAGCGCACCGGGAACGGCATACGGGAATCAGAGAACGGTTCGGCGCCACACTCATAAGTCGATAGTTTTTCAGGCTCCGGATACCTGGGCTGAACAAAATAGCTGATCACCAACGTCAGCACTCCAAATGCAAGCGCGACGAAAATGAAGAACAGGATCGGGAAAAACTTGGTTAAATAATCGAGAAGCTGATCAGTATCGCCCATTGCGTTACGCCTCACAAGGCATTGACCTTGAAAGAAGAATCAAAATTCTAGAGCCTCGATCACAGGGATAGCAAGCGAACAAAGGACCTAACAGGACCAGCCCCTAAAGCCCTAGATATTCCGATTTGTGTTACGTCGAGATGAGAGCACACGCCCCTGTGAAGGCTAAAGCAAACAGGAATTGAGGACGGAACGATGGGCAAACTCCACAGTATTTGCAAAGGCATCTGTCTGAACTCGACAGACCCATAACCCTGAGAATGTAGGGTGTTGACTAGGCTCGGCTCCGATGCTGTCCTGATGAACGAACCATCCGTAACTGGGGAGACGGCTGTGGCTGAGAAATCTCCCACTCTGACTCCATTGGACCGGAAGCCTTGGCCTTCCGCCGCCGGTGGATCTGTGTCTCGATCCTGGTTTTCTTCCGATCGCCAAATGGCATCGACGGGTATTGACCACGACGCCCGTTCATAAACTATCCCCTCACAGCGGCTTTATGGATCGGATACCGGCAAGCCGAGACACCATAACACCCAGAAAAACCTCCGTCAAACCCTGGGCCATATGCTCAAATTCTTGACAAGACAGCATGATTTGCTATGGTTTGCAAAGACACACGCCACATATAAGGAACTTCTTATGAAACCTCTGACACCATTCGTCCTTATCCTCCTATCCATGGGGATCAGTCTGTCCCTGGACCAAGGAGCAGCCCAAGCCCAGCATGCCGACATGGTTCGCCATGGGGAAGCAGCGGTTACCTTCGCAAGTGGTGTAATCCAAAAAGTGACGCCCCGTGACGGTATCGTGAATTTGATCACCGGGGATAACCAATCATCGGGCAATCGCATGCTCCTGGCACGGCGGGATATTCTCTATCTCAAGCTCGATCACCCGACTGAGGTGGCAGCCGGCGATCTCTTTACCGTCTACAAGCGCGCGCGCAAAGTTTTCCACCCGATGACACAAGAGTACCTCGGCTTTATCGTGATTCGGCTGGCAGTGGTGCGTGTGATCGAGACCGATGGTGCAATCGCAACAGTAGAGGCGATCACGAGTTATGGACAGATCGCTCCGGGCGATCCTGTGATGCGGTTTATCCCGCCGCCGGCATCCGATGCAGGAGCCAGTCTGACATCGGATGTCGCCAATCTCAGCGGCATGATCATCGAACTACAGGCGGATAAACCGATGACCTTGGTATCGCAATTCGATATCGTGTACGTGGACCGAGGAACCGCGGACGGGCTCAAGACCGGCGATCTCATGGATATCCACCGGCATAGCGTGGGAATCCCCGCAAGAAAGATCGGGCAGCTCAAAGTCTTGTCGACCGAAGAACACACAGCGACCGCGCGAGTCACCAAAGCCAACACCCGCGTGTTCAAGGGCGACCGATTCAAGCTTGTCGGATATTCCGCTCCGGTCGTTCAGCCGGTGGAACTCGCTCCGACCTCGGCCAAGGTAGAAACACTGGACCGGACGGGGGGAGGACAACCGGAGGCCGTTTCGGCCGATCTCGTCGCCGGCAAATTGAAAACGCAAGATGCGTCTGGACAGAGCCGCATCAACTTAGGCGACGTGGCAAGCTTCCTTCGCTATGAATCCGGCGAAGCGGCGATCAAGCCTGAAAGCTATACGGTGTTGGACCAAGTGATCGAACATCTGCTCACCAGCGGCGATACCAGGCAGATTCTGGTGGAAGGCCATACCGATAACATAGAGATCGGTCCCTCGCTGAAATCTCGCTATCCGAGCAATGTGGACCTCGCCAACGCCCGCGCCGGCGGCGTCCTCCGATATCTCGTGGAGAAAGGCGGATTGGATTCGGCCCGGGTCAAGGCCGTGGGCTACGGCGACAGCAAGCCGGCGGCCACCAATGCCAATGAGGAAGGCCGTACGAAAAACCGTCGGGTGGAAATTCTGCTCTATGAACCGGAGACTGACCCTCAAGCCCCCACAGCCGATGTTCACAATCAGGCGCAGAAACAAGGACACGATTCTTCCGGTCTGAATGCACGAGGGACAAACGGCCAACTGAGCACTCCTCAGGCCGTCCCTCTGGACTCGGGAGCCGGTACTCTCTCTGTCAGCCAACAACAGCAGGCTTCTGCGGGAGATGGGACGACATCCCCGAGCAACTCAAACACAGGTGGGGCTGCATCATCTGCCGGCCAACAACAGCCGCAGGCAGGGGCAGGGGATGGGGCAGCGTCCTCCAGCCCCGGTGCTCCCTCACCGAACCCAAGCCAGCAAGATCCTCAGCAGCCGGCCGGTCCGGCAAGCTTCTAGCCCTCATTCTGGCTCACGGCGGTTCGTCGCTGGTTGAAAAACCGGATGCGACAACCGCCTGCCGCCCGTCACGTTGTTCTCCCTTTTCCTACGCTGCTACAATACCGCATGCCTCTCGATGAACGCGGCCTTCCTGCCGCCCATGCATCTGCAACTCTATATGCCGACGTCATCGTCCCCCGCCATATCGCCAAGACCTTTACCTATATCGTGCCTCCGGCATTGGCGCAGACACTCGCCATAGGCCAACGGGTCCTCGTCCCGTTCGGCCCATCAATGCTCGAAGGAGTGGTGATCTCACTCAGTGATCAGCCCCCTATGGGGATGAAGGCTGCCTACCTCAAGGAAATCAGATCTCTCGCCAGTGGAACCGACGATCTCAACCTCTCGCCCGCGCGACTCGAGCTGTCTCGCGCCATTGCAGAATACTATGTCGCGCCCTGGGGCCAATGTCTCCGGCTAGTTCTGTCGAAAACTCGTGCAAAACAGGCGAGTCCTCTGCGGCACGTCGCCACCAATCAGGGGCGCACCGTGCTGGCTTCTGGAACGTGTCCGGACCATCTACGACCCATGCTGAGCCGTATCGCACGGCAAGCCAGAGGCCTGCTGTCATCCACTCTCCTCAAAACTCGCGATCAAAACAGTCGGAAAACGGTCAAGGCTCTCGAACAACTGTCCTGGGTGGTCGCCACTGCTTCACCGGTAGGCAAGACCGCGGTTCCCAAACGACAGACACAACCAATCGCCCAGAACAGTAATCGGGCAGGAGACGCTGATCGGGCTCTGATCGAGAAGATACTCTCAGAACCTGATCGGTCATGGACCACTCGTGTGGCCGCCTGTCTTCATTCCAATCAAGCACGGAAGATCGTCTTGTGCGCCCCATGGGAAGAACGAGTCAAACGGCTTGCCGCTGCCATCCAACAGACGCGCGCCATCGGCAAATCAGCCATCATTCTGGCCGGCGAGATCGCCAGAGCAGAATGGCTCGGACGGCTTCTCTCCACCCTTACAGATCTCCCAATCACCATCGTTCCCACGTCGCCGGCATCGGATAACCGGACAGACAAACAGGGTACGACGCCATCGGTGATCGTTGGAACTCGCTCAGCAGTCTTTGCGCCGCTCCCGTCGATCGGACTCATTTGGGTGGACAGAGAAGAAGATCCGGCTTTCAAAGAGCCCCAAGAGCCGCGTTATCATGCCCGAGAAGTCGCCTGGATGAGGGCCCAAGGAGAAGGGGCGCTGGTGGTACTCGCGTCCGCCCATCCGTCGCTCGAATCGGCATGTGACCCGGGTGCCGAAACCTATACCGTTTCACCAGAACCGGCCCGCCGACCATTGATCGAGCTCGTCGATCTCAACCAGGAGCCGGGAGGGACCCTGTTGAGCCGTACGCTTGTGGCGGCAATACAGGAAGCCGTGGAACGCAAGGCGGGCGTTCTGCTCTTCTTGAATCGTAAAGGCTATGCCAGAACGCTGGTCTGCCGAGACTGCGGCTGGATGCCGCGCTGCCCTTCCTGTGCAGTCACCCTTGCCTACTCACGCGAAGCGGGAAGCTTATCCTGCAGATATTGCGGGAAGACCGATACCTTGCCGCAATCCTGCCCGATCTGTAAAGCCGCCCGATTCAATACCGTCGGAGACGGAACGGAGCGGGTCGAGCTTGATGCCAGGCGTTTGTTTCCCCAGGCAAGGATCGCACGGCTGGATGGCAGCAGATTGCGTCGTACCGCTGCCGCACGCGACCTCTGGGAAGGAGTCCGCTTGGGGACATGGGACATCCTGATTGGCACACAAGCATTGTTTCAGCGTGAACCGTTCCCGCGCAGAGGGTTGGTGGGCATCCTTCATGCTGATTCCGGGTTGCATGTCCCGGACTTTCGCGCTGCAGAACACACGTACCAGCTTCTGGACAAAGCCGCGAGTTGTGGACAACCGGCGACGGAGGGAGGCCGTGTGATCGTACAAACACGGCTTCCTTCCCACCATGCCGTGCAGGCGATACTGTCCGCCGACCCGCATCGATTTTATGATGAGGAACTGGCGGCGAGGCGTCTACTCAACTATCCACCGGCCTGTCACCTGGCTACCCTTTCAACATCGGGACGAAGCCAGCAAGAAGTTGAATCTGCTGCGATAGAGTGGAAGAGCTGTCTTGAGGGCTCTCTGGACGGAAGAGCATCAATCACCCTGTTAGGACCTGTGCCCGCCATGGGACGGCTGCCGAAAGGGCATCATCGGCACCAGATTCTTGTGAAAGGAACCGATTGTCCGCTCTTATGCCGCCTCATACAGGGATCGGTCGAGCGAATGGAAGGCGCCTACCGAAGGGGGCGGGTCAAGTTCGTCGTCGATATCGATCCCGTTGAGATGGGATAAGGTTATCGGGATTTTTTCCGTACGGTCGGTTGAGACACAGGCTTCGTGGGAAAAGGATGGTCCGTCGCATTTGTAGAAGCTGCCCACGTCCGTTTGAACAGACCGTATGAAAAGGCGATCCAAAATACGGAAGAGAACAGGCCCAGTACGACGGCCATGAGCATCGCTTCCATCTGGTCTTGGGAGGGTGTTTCAGAAACACCCTTGAGCTGAATCATGACTTGTATCGGCCAGGCAAAACTTTCCAAGCCGAGCAAGAGAGTCGCCCAAGCCCAGAGTTCCGTAATGGACCGAACCCTCCACCACAGAAATCCCCCAACAGTGATAGCCCACAGCACCACGATACCCTCAGAGGCAGCCCCCTGGAGGATCCAAAACCCAATGGTCGTGACGAGGGTTCCCAGAATGAGATTCAGGATGATCATCGTGTGTCAGCCAGCCACGGAGAAGGCCAAGTCTGACTGGGGACTCGATGCGATGTCAATGAGGCGACGGGATCGTACGGACCGAGGACAGGGCGGCTTCTGCAGCAACGGCCTCGAGTAAGACATGGACGTCGAATGGTTTCTGAAGGGTTCGGCTGGCGCCCAGCATCTTGGCGACATCCAAGAAGTTCAGGATACCGATCATGTCGCCGCCGCCGGTCATGGCGATCACGCGGGAGGAGGGAAATTCACGGTGCAAAGTCGCCATGCTTTCCAGCCCATCCTGGTCGGGCATCAAAATATCCATGAGTACCACGTCGGCCTGGTGGGCTCGATATCGCTCCAGGCCTTCCTTCCCGCCACGTGCCTCCTCGACGACATACCCGGCCGGTTCCAGGACTTCCCGGATAAGAATGCGTATCCGCTCTTCATCATCAATAACGAGAACTGACGGCATCGAACCCCTCCCGCGACACTTGTGATCGCCCTTCGCCTTGTATCGGCGGTTCAGTCGATGGTGAACAGGCCACCGATCGAGCATCCAAGACCCGCCGAATCCTATGCGCCAGATCCTGTACGATGAGCGGCTTCGAAGCGACGTCGACAATTCCATTCACATGATCGCCTCCATCAGACAGCGCCTGCTCCGAACCGGCGCAGAGGATCACCGGCAGATCCGGCCTCAGTTGCCGGCATCGGTGAGCCAAACGATCCGCCGACATATCAGGCAGGGTCAGATCGGCAATCAAGAGATCCACGCGTTGCGGAGCAAGATCGAACGCCTGCCAGGCCGCTGTTCCACTCGTCAGTACGATCAGACGGTACCCAAGCGACTCCAGCATGCTCTGTCCAGACTGGACAAAAGATTCTTCGGCCGCAACGAACAGGATGCATTCCCGTCCGCGCGGGAGCGAGTCATCTGGCGCAGGAACCGCTGCGGTAGGACGAGACAGCACAGGAATATAAACCGACACCACTGTGCCGACATCGATCTGACTGTCGATTACGACGTTTCCTCCATGCGCCGTCACAATTCCATGGACGACGGACAACCCCATTCCACGGCCCTCACCCAACGGCTTGCCGGAAAAGAACGGCTCGAAGATTCGATCAGCAACCGCCGGTTCCATGCCTTCGCCGGAATCTCGAACGGTCAAACAGGCGTAGCGTCCGGCTGCAAGTCGGCCCGATGGCGTGATCTGATCAGTCTCGATTTCCTTGTCGTGGAGATGAAATTCCAGAATTCCGCCGGTCTTCCTCATGGCATGGATGGCATTGTCAGCCAAATTCATGATCATCTGATGCATCTGAGCGGTATCGGCCAAGACAGGACTGGTTAATGTATCGATCCGTTCTTTGAGTTCGATCGAGGAGGGCATCGCTGAACGCAACGGCTTGATCGCTTCTTTGACCAACAAATGGAGAGGAAGGGGATGCCGTACTTGTTCGCTTTGCCGGCTGAACGTCAACAGCTGATGGACCAGCTCACGCGATTCCATTCCGGCGGACAGCACTTGTTGGATATAGTGATGCGCCTTGTTGTCTTTGGGGATCAGGGGAAGCGCCAGATGGCTGAAACCGAGCACCGCCGTCAGGCTGTTGTTGAACTCATGCGCAATGCCGCCGGAGAGTGTGCTGATCGCCGTCATCTTCGACGCAATACGCAGAGATGCTTCGACCTTCTTGCGATCGGTGATATCGATGACGATCCCGATCGTGCGGCTGGGCACAGGCGCAGCCCCTTCACTCTCGAACCAGGTGCGGACATTCAGGCTGACA
This sequence comes from Nitrospira sp., assembly GCA_022843785.1. Classification (GTDB taxonomy): domain Bacteria; phylum Nitrospirota; class Nitrospiria; order Nitrospirales; family Nitrospiraceae; genus Nitrospira_D. Next base: position 149,225 of record JALHMZ010000007.1, on the reverse strand, counting down.
TGCCGAACTTCCCCGTCCGGTCTAACGATCCGGTGTTCGACCTGGAACTGCCCATTGCCCGCTGGGTCACGGGCTTCCTTGACCGCGGACAAGACTTTCTCTCGATCACTTTCATGGACGAGTTCGATATGGCGTTGAAGCAGGCCGGGCTCATCCGCCCTCACACCGTAGATTGACCGCAAAACCGGCGACCAATAGAGCCGATCAGCTTGGTGATCATGCTCAAAGATGCCGACCTGCGCGGTACGAACAGCGAGATCGAGTCGTTCTTCGCTGTCCCGGAGCTGGCGCTCCGCCTCACGTCGAGCGGTGATATCAATGACCGCGACCAGCAGCGAGGTCCCCGAAGCCATGACGACGGGGTTCGCGCCGATCTCGACAGGAAACTCGGAACCATCGTGACGCAGCCCGCGCAACTCCATCCCGTGTCCCATAGGACGGGCAGCGGAGGTTGACAACAACTCTGCCCTCGCCATTTCAAGAGCCGTGCGGTCGCGCGCTGGAAAGAGCGTCGCCACCGGCCTGCCCAGCAATTCGTCGTGAGAATAGCCGAACATATGTTCAATCTGCGTATTGGCCATCGAGATGACGCCATCCTGGTCGACCATCAGCAGACCGTTGGGAGCAGATTCCACGACCTGCCTGAATAGCAGATCCTGCTCCTTTGCCGACTTGTCGAGTGACGCATCAGCCGTCTGATCCTGAACGATCCCTAAGAAGCGAATGGGTTCGCCGGCGAGGTTACGAATGACCAGTCCTCGAAAATGGACGGCGCGAATGGTCCCGCCGGGCTGAATGATTCGACATTCCACATCAAAGGGCTCATCCAGGGCGAGCGAGCGTTCACCGGCGCCGAGGACCCGCCCACGGTCTTCAGGGTGAAGAGCGGCCTTGAACGTGTCATACGTGGGCAGAATCGTGCCCGGCTCATAGCCAAACATGCGGCATTGTTCATCGGACCATATTTCCACGCCGGTACGAATATCCCGCTCCCACCTGCCAAAGGAGGCGGAAGACCGGACTGGTTCCTGATGCGCTTCGGTTCCGGTTATGTCGTGATAGCCCAACTGGCCTGGCACATTCATGGGAACACTCTCTGCCTCCCGGCATCGGGTGACGTCGATCATCACCCACACCATCGCGGACAGACGACCGGTTCGACCTTTCACCGGAGACAGGGTAATTTCATTCAAAAAAGGAGTGCCGTCTTTACGGTAATGAAGCAGACAGACCCGGCAGGCCTTCCCCTGCTGGAGCGCCAACTCAAGTTTTTCTACCGAGACCCGATCGGTCCCCGGACCGGCCAGGATGGCCATGGTCTTGCCCACAATCTCGCCGTCCGTATAGCCGGTTAGTAACCGAAAGGCAGGATTCACGTGGGTCACGGGATGATGGGACGCCCTGGCATCAGTCATCACCACGCCGCAACCGGTAGCCGCGATGACTTTGGATTGAAACCGACACTCTCGCCGTTGCCGAACAAGACGCCAGACCGCGATGCCAAGAAGCAGGAGAGCGGAACTGGTGAACACACCCACCGTGGCCTCTTTTAAATCAAGGTGAACTCGCTCGGCCAGAATCCAGAATAAGGATATACCACCCACTGTAATGATACACAGACTCAAGCAATGTGCGTAGATGAAATGGATGGAAAACGAACAGGCATATAGCCCTACCATACTAGGGCTATATGCCTCGGCTCAGCTCTGCCGTTTCACAAAGAACGCCGCCGCCTGCGAGCGGCGGGTGATCCGAAGCTTATGAAAGACATTGGCAAGATAATTTTTCACGGTCTTGTCGCTGAGATCGAGTGCCGTAGCGATTTCCTTGTTCGTCTGTCCTTCGGCGACAAGCGCCAACACCCGTTCTTCCTGCGTGGAGAGTCTTTCCACCCCCGGCATATCTTTGCCGGCTGCCAATCCGCGCAGCCACGCAAGCGCCCGGTCGGTCACGGCGGGATCGAGGATCGACCGGCCCTCGGAAACAGAACGGATCGCGCTGATCAATGATGTGGCGTCGATGGCTTTCAACACATACCCGTGCGCACCGGCTAACACAGCCGCCAGAACCGAGTCGTCGTCGGCATAGGAAGTCAGAATGATCACCCGGAGACCGGGAAAAGAGGCAAGGAGGTCCCGGCAGGCATCGACACCGGAACCATCCGGAAGACGCACATCCATGAGCACCACGTCCGGTTTCAGGATCTCCACTTTCCTGATCGCCTCCGCAACCGTCGCCGCTGCTCCCACCACCAGAATAGAGCCATGCTCACTCAGCACCGTCCGAAGGCCCACACAAACGATTTCATGATCGTCCACAAGCAGGACACGAACGGCCTTGAGCTTCGCCTTATTCATCGGCCAGCCTCCTGGGTATATCAAGCAGCACTTTCGTTCCCTGCCGAGGCCGGGAGCGCACCTCGATCCGGCCGCCAAGTTTCCGCGCCCGCGCCGCCATATTGAACAATCCGTGCCCGAGGTCACGGACCGAGTCCGGGATGAATCCTTTTCCGTTATCGGTGGCCAAGAAACGCACGGAGCGGCGCAGTCGTTTGAACGACAGCGTGATACGGCCAGCCCCGCTGTGGCGGAGACTGTTGCTCAGCGCCTCACGCATGATGTTCATCACATGATAGGCCTGCTCCGTCGAGAGCTCTCCGACCGCGGCTTCCTCAATCGTCACACGGCAGGCCGTTCCATTGGATGCGCACATGGCCTGAACCATAGTCCGCAAGGTCTGGCCGATGTCGGCTTCTTCCAAAACGTGCGACTCGATTCCCGCAATGAAATTCCGGACGTCGGTCATGACATGATTGAGCTGCCCGATTGCGCGGTTCAACCCCGCCATAAGCGGCGTGGCGGCCTTCTTGCGCGGCAGCTTGGCTACGAGCGTCCTGCAGGATTCCAGGCCAAGACCGACCGCAAAAATGGACTGCAAGATGCCGTCGTGCAGATCCTCGCTGATTCGCTCGCGCTCCTCGATCGCGGCGCGCACATCCCGTTCCCGTTGGCGGAGCATTTCTTCCACCCGCTTGCGGGCTGTGATGTCGGTTGAAGAGCCCAGAATCATAACGACGTGGCCCTGGTCGTCGAGCAACGGTCGCCTGATGGTTTGCAGCCAGCGGGTATTCCCGTATACATCCGTGATCTTCTCCTCCGGAATAAACCGTTCCTGCAATGTATCCATCACTTCGAGATCTTTCAGGCGGAAGTACGCAACTTCCTCCTGACTCAAATTGAAGTCCGCATCGGTTTTGCCAATCAGACCATCCACCGTCGTTCCATAGACATCGGCGGTCGCCTTGTTGAGCAACGTGAACCGCCCGTTGCGGTCCTTCGCAAAAATAAAGTTCGGATCCGTGTCGATCACTTGCCGCATGAAGGTGTGGGATTTATGTAGTTCCCCTTCCACCCGCTTGCGCTCGGTAACGTCCTCGCATGCCACCAGCACCACGATCTCTCCGCTGGAGGACTGCCCCACACGAACCGTTTCCCTCACCCAAATGACGCTCCCGTCTTTCCGCACTTTCCGAAACTCCCAGTGCTGCGTGATCTCTGGCGCTTTAAGGCATTCGGACAGGCTTGCGGCAACAGTTTGCTTATCTTCTTCGTGAAAGACGTCCAGTACAGAATGTCCGACCAATTCCTCCACATGATACCCAAGCTGCTCCGCTCCGAAACGATTGACCGAACGCACCACGCCGTCCGTCGCAAGCGTGAAGTACATGGTGGGGGTTTCGTCAAATAATGTCCGATACCGCTCTTCGCTTGCTCGCAATTCCGCTTCGGTGCGCTTTCGCTCTCCGACGTCCCGTACGATGGCGCAGTTGTACTCTTTGCCGTTGTACAGCAAATAGTTCGCCGTGATCTCCGTCTCCACGACACTTCCGGTAGAGGACCAATATCTCGATTCAAACGTCATCGATCCCTTCTGTTTCAACTGCTCCCAAAGATGAGTCCAGCTCTCGGCGGAGACATTCGGATCAAGATCATGTATTGACAGGCCGGTCAGTTCTTCGCGCGTATAGTTCAGCATGCGGCAGGCCGCATCGTTGACATTGATGAAGTGCGAACCAGAATCCATCCACAACACCGCGTCGGATGCCCGGTCGATGGAGAACTGTGTCAGCAGCAACCGTTCGTCCGCACGTTTACGGTCAGTAACATCCACCGTCGCGCCGATCAGTCGGACGAGGCTCCCTTCCTCGTTCCGGTTGGCATGGCCACGAACGTGGGTCCAGAGGATCGATCCGTCTTTTCGGATCATGCGGACTTCGTACGAATACGTCTCGATAAGACCCTTCGAGACCCGATCCCAGGCTTCCAACGTGATGGGACGATCGTCCGGATGCACGAGATTGAGCCAGACAAACGGGTCTGTGGAAAGCTCATCTTTCATATAGCCGAACAGCGCCTTAAGATTGTCATCGGCGTTGAACTGTTCCTGCAAAACATCCAATTCCCAGACGCCGACTTTTCCGACCGCTGTAGCACGCGCGTATCGCTCTTCACTCGCCTTGAGGGCCTCCTCCACCTGCTTGCGCTCGGTGATGTCGGTATGCGAACCGAGCAGGCGTACACGCCGACCATCCGGCTCCGTCACAAACGAGGCATGCGAATCGATCCACCGATAGGTCCCATCCTTATGGAGAAAGCGAAAGTCCTGCCGAAACACGCCGACCGGGTTATCACAGTAGCGTACTGCGTAGGCAACGGCGCGCACGCGATCCTCCGGATGCAACCTCGACTCCCACGTTTCAAACGCGTCCGGCAGCTCCGCTTCTTCATACCCCAGCTGCCGCTTCCACTCACGCGAGAACCGCACTTCGTTAGTGTCGGTGTTCCAGTCCCACAATCCGGTGTTCGAGGCATGGAGCGCCTGCCGGAGTTTTTCCTCTGATGTCCTCAGCTGGGCCTCCGCGAGCTTGCGATCAGTGATGTCCTGGACCAGGGCCAAAGACTCGACATACTGACCGGCTTGATTACGGATGGTCGAGACGCTGGTCAGCGCCCACAAGGTCTCTCCGTTCTTCTTGACGTAGCGCTTTTCGATCGTCCCTTGTTCTCGCTCGCCGGCGATCAGAGGCTTTAAAAACTCGATGCTCTTGGCAAAGTCATCGGGATGGGTGAGGCCCTTCATCCCTATCGATTTCAGTTCCGATATGGTATAGCCGGTCAATCGGCTGAGGGCCGGGTTGACCGAGTCAATGCCGTTCCCTTTCGAATGGCTTCCGAGGACGATGCCGACCGCGGCATTTTCGAATGCCGCCCGAAAGCGTTCCTCGCTCGCGCGCAACCAGTCTTCCGCTTTCTTCCCTTCAGTGATGTCCTCGCACACGATCAGCGCCAACGATTCCCCGGCGGGGTTTTGGAGAATCCGCACGGTCTCGCGCACCCATATGACTGTCCCGTCAGCGCGTACCTTTCTGAATTCCCACTGCGCCCCGTTCTTCGGTTGACGAAAGAGGGCTTGCAGCGCATCGAGGACGTGCGATTGATCGGCTCCGGCAACGACTGTCAAGACCGACTGCCCGACGAGGTCCTCCACACGATATCCGAGGTACTGAGCTCCGTAGTCGTTTACGGACCGGACAATTCCTTTCTCATCCACCGTGAAATACATGGATGGAGTCTCATCGTAGAGCGTCCGATAGCGCCGCTCACTCTCCGACAAGGCCGTTAAGGCCGCCTGTCGATCGATCTCTCCACTCAACCAGCGGGCCATGAGTTGCAGAAAATCCACGTCGGCTTGGGTGAAAGAGTTGCTTCTTGGCTTGGAATCGAGGAAACAGATGGTCCCGTACAACTGGTTCTGCCCGACAAGTTTGGTTCCGAGATAGCACTCGAATCCGAGTACGGGATAAGCTGGATGCGCACGCCACTCCGATGCCCCGGCGTGCTCGAACAGCACCGGCTCGTCGGCGCCTAACGTGACCGAGCAATAGGTCTTCTGAAGGGGGAGGAGGTCTCCCTTCCGAATCGAGCTTCCGGGAGCCCATACATGAGCCACCTCTAACTGCTCCTCTCTCACATGCGTCACGAGCCCGATCGTGCAATTGAACCGCCGGCATCCGAGCTGGAGCAGCCGTTCGATGCGTTCGTCGAAGGTCGATTCGGGTAGGGAGGCCAGTGTATAGAGTTCCCGAATCGATTGTTCACCGATCCGCAACGCCTCGCCCACCTGTTTGCGGTCGGTGATGTCACGCATGAAACAGTGATGGCCTGCGCCCCCTTCGGAACCATCGACGCTTTTCACTATCAGGACCTGTTTCCAGAAAGTCGTCCCGTCTTTGCGCACCGCAACGGCTTCAAACTCACCCTTGCCGTTCCGTAGCATGGCTTCGTAGGCCGCCAGGGCGCGAGCCTTGTCATCCGAATGTACCGTCCTCTCCCAATTCATACCCACCAGCTCGTCCGGTGTGTAGCCCAACGCCTTGGCATAGGCGTCATTCACCGTCTGATAACGGCCATCCGGTGCCACCCGTGAAATGCCCGGCATCGCATGGGCCAAGGCCATATTCATCTCGCGCAGGGCCTCTTCCGTCTGTTTGCGTTCGGTGATATTTCGAACCGTGCCGAGCATCCGGACCGGCTGTCCCGACTCATCTCGATAGACCCGCCCATTGGCTTCCACCCACTCCACGGAACCGGATGGGGTCACAAGCCGGTGTTCAGTATAGTAGGGAATCTCTTGTTGCAGCGCCGCCTGAATCTGGCGGCGCACCATGGAAAGGTCTTCCGGATGAATCAGGCGTTGATAGGCTTCAAAGGTTCCATCAAAGGACCCCGGCGGCAGCCGCTTGACTCGCTCGCAATTGTCCGACCACCGCACCTCGTTGGTCGTGATGTTCCAGTCCCAGGTGGCCAGATCAGCAATGTCCATTGCGAGACGTAGCCGCTCCTCGCTGGCCCGCAGGGCCGCTTCGGTCTTCTTTTGCTCGGTCACCTCTCGGGCGATACCGAAGATGCCGGTGACCTGACCCTGTTCGCCCAATAGGGGCCCCTTCGTCGTCAGGAAGGTTCGATGGACTCCGCCCTCCGTTCTCATCATCTCTTCGTAGGTGACGATCGATCCATTGGTCATGATCCGGCGATCCGTTTCCATCAACACCTGAGCGACGTCCGGCGGGAATATGGAGTGGTCATCATGCCCAAGTACCTCGACCTTGTTCTTGCCAACGAGGATGCCGGTGGCTTCATTGCAGAGCAGATAGTTTCCGGAAATGTCTTTGGCAAACACAGCGTCCGGCAGGCCCTCGACTATGGCATCAAGGAGTTGCCGATTCTCAGCCAGCGCCTGCTCCGCCCGCTTGCGCTCGGTGATGTCGGTAATCGTGCCGACCATCCGTAACGGGCTGCCGTCCTGGTTCCTGACGACGACCTTGCCGCGATCCAAGTACCACCGGTAGTCTCCAGACTTCTGACGCAAGCGTATTTCAAGCTGTTTGACCGGAATGCGGGCGTCCAAATGTTCTTGCAACACCTGCGCGGTGCGCGCGCGATCGTCCGGATGCAGAATGGAGAAAAAGAACTCCGTTGAAGGCGTGACGTCATCGGATGAGTAGCCCAACAAGCGCATCCACTGCGGACTGAAATAGACGGCACCTGTCCGGATGTCCCAGTCCCAGATGCCGTCGTTCGTGGCTTCGACCGCAAAATTAAACCGCCTATCGCTCTCCTGCAGCGCAAACTCCGCCCGCTTGCGCTCGGTAATGACTTCTGTGAACATGATAACGCCGCCGATTTCTCCGGTGACGCCGTGCCAAGGACGCACTTCCCAGCGCAGCCAGTCTTCTGATCCATCGGCGCGAACAAACCGATCCTCCTCGCGTCGCTCCACTGATCCCGAAAGACAACGTTGGTGGATCTCTTGCCATTCTTTCATGTCCTGTATTTCAGGAAACACATCGTAGTGACGCCGTCCGACCAGCGGCTCGGCGACTAGCCGGTAGTCGGTCAGCCAACGTCGGCTGACCGCTACGTATCGGAGCTCTCTGTCCAGCATCGCGACGGCAGCAGGCGTATTTTCCACAAAAGATGTTAGGAGATCGCGGGTTTGTAACAGCGATCGCTCGGCGCGTTTGCGCTCGGTAATATCGCGTGAGTTCACGATGACGCAGGGACGGTCTTGCGAATCACGCGCCGCCCGGCCTACACCTTCGAACTGGCGCCAGGAGCCATCCCGGTGGCGAAAGCGAAATTCGGCTGTGTGCGTCTCGCCCGGCCGCTGGACAATCAACTGAAACCTCTCCAGAACGGTCGGAAGATCATCCGGGTGAATAAAATCGAAGGCTATCCGGCCGTCAATCTCATGTTGGGTATACCCGAGCAGATGCTCAAACGAGGGGCTTTCAAACCGGATCGTGCCATCAAGGTCCAGCACGGTGATAATGTCTGAGGAATTCTCGATCATGGCGCGGAAGTGCGACTCACTCAGCCGCAACACCGATTCCGCCTGCGTTCGATCCGTAATGTCCAGGGTGCTGCCGGCCAGCCGGACCGGGGAGCTGTCCTCAGCGCGGATCATCCTGCCCAAATAGTGGACAGTTCTGATCTCGCCGTCGGGGCGGACAACCCGGCATTCCACATCCAGAGATGTCTTACCTTCCAGCATGTCGTTAATCGAGGCCGCGACACGGTCGTGATCGTCCGGATGCAATGCGGCAAGAAACGTCCCGCAGGTCGGGGGAATCGCTTTCGGTTCGTAGCCGAAGATTCGAAACTGCTCTTCCGACCACTCCATGACTCCCGACACGATGTCCCAATCCCAACTGCCGACATGGGCCATCGCCTGCGCGGCAAGGAGATGCTGCTGTTGCCGGCGGAGTTCCGCTTCTATGCGCTTCTTTTCGGACACATCCCGTCCGACACCGGTAATACCGACGACCTGTCCCTCGTCGTTTCTGAGCGCGGCACCGGTCCAATGATACGGAATGGCTCGCTGGTCTTTGGTCAACAGATGCCCTTCAAGTTCGGCGTATCCCTCTTCGAACGCCCGCAGAATGGCGGCAGCCGTCTGTTCGTGCTCACCCTCCGGCACAAATGAGAGGGCAGGCCTGCCCTTGAGCTCTTCCGGGACAAGACCGGTGACTGTCTCCAGCCGTTGGTTCCATCCCGCTAGATTGCCGCGCAGGTCCAGCTTAAAGATGACATCAGGAAGTGTCTCGATCACGTTGCGTATTTCAGCCAGGGTCTGAGCCTGTTCGTGCTCAGTCTGTTTCCGCTGGAACGATACCGGTGAGAAGGAAATCTCCGGCGGATCGTTCAGTCCCGTGATTTCTGTTGTGGATACACCGGCGGCTCTCGCGTCCTGCGTCGCTTCTTGTCCCAGCAGCCTGAGCAGCTCACGGACTTGGCCGCGCAGCTCCTCAATCTCCGTTAGTGCCTCAGGCAGCGTCGTTGGTGTAGTCATGGAGACTCCCTCTCAAAATGAAGGCGGAGTTGCATGCTGAAGCTGATTCGACCGGTGGGCGGGAAAATATGCAGGGCAAGCGAGAAACTCACGGCACCCACTTTATCTGAGCGTGTCGTGCCTGTGCCGGGACGGACGTTGTCTGCCCAGGCGGACTGGTATGCGTCTAAAAAATTGTGGTGCCGAAGGCGGGACTTGAACCCGCACGGCTTGCGCCACACGCCCCTCAAACGTGCGTGTCTGCCATTCCACCACTTCGGCAAGAAACGTGTCGTTCATCGGAATGCGTCGTGAACCCTGTGCTCGCCGTATCCATTACGAACGACGATCGACGCCCGAGGGAGGCGCATTATAGAAGTAGGGCAAAATTCTTGTCAATGAAGGAGCCCTCCGGTAGAATCGGCTCGCTATTTGAGATACAGGCGCATAGGGCGCTGCACGAAGCTGACTCTCACATGATGCCACTCATTACATCGACCGCTCCCTGCCGTCTCAACAGCCAGGTTGCGGCCTTTTTCGATCTGGACAACACCATCCTGCCCGGCGAAGCCAGCGAAGTCCGGTTTTTCCGATGGCTCTGGCAGCGCGGTGTCGTGGGATGGCCCGAGGCTCGGGCGAGTCTTTCATACCTCATGCGGCACCTGCCGTCGCTCTCCCTACACCCGCTCCGTGAACGCAAGCTGTACATTGCGGGAAAGCCGGCCCAGGTGATCGAGCCGCTGGGAGAAGAGTTTTGCCGCGAACAACTGTGCCCCTGCGTATCCCCCACGGCAATGCGAACGATCGAGGAACATCGGAGTGCCGGCCACCTGATCGTACTGCTGACAGGCTCCCTCGATTTCCTGATCGACCCCATTGCCACTGCGTTGCAGGTCGATCGTTGCTTCGCCAACCGCCTGGAGCAAGTCGACGGCGTCTATACGGGCCATCTTGTCCCACCCTTGCCCTACGGCGTAGGAAAGCGCCGGCTGATTGAGCAGCTGGCGCAGGACCTGACGCTGGACCTCTCCCTGTGCTATGCCTACGGCGATAGCCCCGGCGACCTCGATCTCTTACGCGCGGTCGGCTACCCCACTGTGGTCAATCCCATCCGGGGAATGGCTCGCGTGGCCAAGCAGCAGAAGTGGCCGATTGCGCGATGGCAATAGCGCCCCACACCTGACGTAACAGAGCATATGCGCATCACCGAAATTTTCCATAGCATCCAGGGTGAGTCGACGTTCGCCGGACGGCCCTGCGTCTTCGTGCGCCTGACCGGTTGCCCGCTCCGCTGTACCTGGTGCGATACGGACTATGCCTTTTACGGCGGCGCCGAGCAGTCGATTGATCAGATCGTCGGGACCGTTCGCGCATATGGCTGCCCCCTGGTGGAGGTGACGGGTGGAGAACCGCTCGCGCAATCGGAATGCCTCGTGCTGCTGACCCGGCTGTGTGATGAAGGGTTCACGGTCCTGCTCGAAACCAGTGGGGCGATCGATACCACGGCAGTTGATGCGAGGGTGCATGTCATCCTGGACGTCAAGTGCCCGGGCAGCGGCATGACGGATCGGATGCACTGGGCCAATATCCCGCGCCTCAGGGCGCACGATGAAGCCAAGTTCATCATCCAGGATCGGCCCGACTACGAATGGGCAAAAGAGACGATCACACGGTACGGGATCGACCATCGATGCACGGTGCTGTTCAGCCCGGTGTTTGGAACGCTGGACCCGCGGCAGCTGGCCGAATGGGTGCTCGCCGATCGGTTGCCGGTGCGGTATCAGATTCAGATGCACAAATACATTTGGGCCCCGGATATGAGAGGGGTATGAGGTCATGAGTCACTGATCATTAGTGAAGTTTCGTACAATATCCGGTATCCAGTGACCGATGCCAAAGGAGCATGAGGGAATGAAGACGATGCAAGTCCGAGTAAAGGCAGGACAAACAGAGACAGAAGCAACCGAGGCGCTTGTCCTGATTCTGTGCGAGGGGGACAGCCTTTCAGAGCAAGGTGCCGCGTCCATCGACAAGGCGATGGGAGGGGCGCTTACAGACCTGATCAAGTCCAAAGAGTTTGAAGGGAAACCCGGAGAGATCGTACTGCTCCACACTCAGAAGACAATTCCTGCGAAACGTGTGTTGCTCGTCGGCGTCGGGAAAAAGGCGTCCGCCGGGTTGGATACGATCCGTCAAGCAATGGGCTATGCAGCCAAACGCGTCCGTCAGGCCAAAGCCACATCCTTCGCCGTGTCGGTCCCTGCTTTCGTTCCGCGCGATTCCTCCGTCATCGAAGTCGCGCAAGCAATGGCCGAAGGCGCCATTCTTGGCAGTTATCAGTTCAACCAGTATCGAAGCGACCTGGCGCCGGGAAAAGACGTGGCGCAGATGACCCTGCTGGCTCCGGAGAAATCGTCATTGCGCGACCTGTCCGAGGGCATCCGGCGCGGAACAGCCTCGGCAGAAGCGGCGGTGTTCGTCCGGGACCTATGCAACCATCCTTCCAATGTCATGACGCCGACCAAGATCGCGCAAGAAGCGAAAGCCATCGCAAAAGAAACCGGCGTCACTCTCAAGATCCTCGAGCAGAAAGACATGGAGAAATTGGGCATGGGCGCGCTCCTGGGGGTGGCCCGAGGCAGCCATGAACCGCCGAAATTCATCATCCTCGAATATCACGGCGCTCGAAAGAAAGAGGATCGTCCCGTGGTGCTGGTCGGCAAGACCGTCACGTTCGATACCGGCGGCATCTCGCTCAAGCCTGCAGAAAACATGGAACATATGAAGGCGGACATGACGGGCGGCGCCGAGGTCCTGGCAGCCATACGAGCCGCAGCCCGCCTCAAATTACCGCTCAATCTGGTCAGTATTCTACCGGTGACCGAAAACATGCCCGGCGGCCGGGCGATGAAGCCTGGCGACATCGTCACGACACTCTCCGGAAAAACCGTGGAGGTCCAGAATACCGACGCCGAAGGCCGGCTGATTCTCTCCGACGGACTGACCTACGCAGGCCGCTACAAACCGGCCGTGTTGATCGACATCGCGACGCTGACCGGTGCCTGTGTCGTCGCGCTGGGCCAATTTGCCATCGGCATGTTCGGCACGGACGCGACCCTCAAGGAAACGGTGCGCACGGCTGGATTGCGGGCCGGCGAGCGCGTGTGGGAAATGCCGCTGTGGGATGAGTATTTTGAGCAGCTGAAGAGTGACGTGGCCGACATGCGGAACATCGGCGGACGCGGGGGCGGCATGATTACGGCCGCCCTGTTCCTCAGCAAGTTTGCCGGCGACTGGCCCTGGGTGCATCTCGACATCGCCAGCACCGATTGGAGCGAGCGCGAACGGGCCTATATTCCGAAAGGACCGACCGGGATCGGCACGAGGCTCTTGATTCAATACCTTATCGATCGAACGCTGTAGAACAGGACACACCTATGCTCATGTCGCGTGACAAGATCGGGCAGCTCTTCATGGTGGGATTCGACGGGACCACCGTCTCGGCGGATCTCGCCGCTTTCATCAAAGAATATAAACCCGGCGGAGTCATCTTATTCTCGCGGAATCTCGAATCGACCGAACAGATCGTGGATCTCACGAACGAGCTGCAACGATGCAGTCCCCATGCTCCGCTCCTGATCTCGATCGACCAGGAGGGCGGGCGGGTCTCGCGATTGCCGAAAGAGTTCACCATTTTCCCTCCGTGCGAGGTGTTGGGCCGGTGCAACTCGCTGGAGCTAGCCTATGCCGCCGCGGCCACGACGGCCAAAGAGCTGCGGGCTGTCGGCATCAATATGAACATGTCGCCGGTGCTCGACGTGAACAGCAACCCGGCGAATCCCGTGATCGGGGATCGCGCTTTCGGCTCCGATCCGGCGGTGGTCTGCGAATTGGCCGTGCCCACGGTGGGAGGCTTGCAAGACAACGGCGTCGTGGCCTGCGGCAAACATTTTCCAGGCCATGGCGACACGACCGTGGATTCGCACAAGGAATTGCCGCTCGTGGCGGCGTCGCGTGAGCGGTTGGAACGGATCGAGCTTCCTCCATTCCGGCATGCCGTCGCGCGTGGTGTCGCTACGATGATGACGGCCCATGTGTTGTACAGTGCATTGGATGATCAGCGCCCGGCGACGCTGTCCCCGGCGATCATCGGTTCCCTCCTCCGGAAGGAGCTGCAATACGACGGCGTCGTCCTGACCGACGATCTTGAGATGCACGCGATTATCGATCACTACGGCATCGAAGAGGCTACGGTTCAGTCGATTCTCGCCGGCTGCGATATGCCGCTGATCTGTAAAGACCGCAACCGTGAAGCGGCGGCAATCAGCGCGCTGGATAAAGCCGTCGCGGACGGCACGATTTCAACACAGCGGCTGGAGGTGTCCCTCGCGCGCATCGCCCGCTTGAAACAACGGTTCCTCGTTCCCTACAAACCCGTCTCAGTATCTGATGCAAGGTTAATCGTGGGCTGCCGAACCCACCGGGCCTTGTTGCGCTCGATCCACCAGACCCGGGAACGAGTCGCTAAACCCGCCTGATTCTCCGTGCCTCGTGAAGCGTATCTCGACGCACACAGGCCTAAGGCTACCAGGTTTCAGAAAAACTCTGTTTACACATACAACATCGTTGATATCGTACAGATGGAGCGAAAGATCCAATCGCATCAGGATGCTCAAAATGGTCGTCCAGCAAGGCCGCAGCGAGCGAAGAGGCGAGGCGTACGCTTCGGTACGTTGAGCCTCGGAGCGATGCGAGAACGCCGCTGGCGGACGTTTTCAGCATCCTGCTAGTCTTGCCCTCTTCTTCCTGCTTGTGGCATCATGTCTGTTCCTGGAGAGACGCATGGCTTCATTGCTCGAATATGTCGGCTCTGTGCATATTTACCTCGGCCCCTATCGAGGAAATCCTATCGCCCTGTATCTCAAGCGGATGGAGAGCGGGTGCCAGATCGGGCCAAAGGTCTATCCCTGGAATGACGTCATCGGTCTGGGCGACACGCCGAACAAGGCCGCTGCTGACTTTGAAGAAAAGTGGAAGGCCAGAGGCCTCACGGCAGATATGTATTCGGGTCCGGCCTGGGAAGGGGGCATCAAACCTGAGAAACCCGCACCTCCAAAACCGGCCGCTCCCCCGAAGCCTGCCGCCACGGCCGCAGCCAGCCCTACGCCTACAAGCCCACCGACACCTCAGCCTCAGGCTACCCCTGAACGAGCAGCTCCCCCCGCAGTAACGGATGGACAGCCGGCCACTGTTCCAACTCAACCCAATCAGCCCACTCCTCCATCGAACGCGGCTGCTGAACAGTCGGCCTCCGCCTCTGTTGCAAATGGCCAACAGACCACCATGCCCGTTTCCACACCACAGCCGTCAGGACAGTCGAGCTAGACCGCAGATTCCGCCGATAGACCGTTCAGCATCCGATTGCAAGGCAAGGGAGAGTCATCCGTTGAGAGATCACGGTTGATTGTTCTGTACGGCAAGTCTGCTGTGCTTCATGCCGTATACCACATAGACCACGATGCCGATGATCGTCCAGACAACAAACCGGATCCACGTCACTTGCGGAAGTCCGGCCATGAGGTAGAGACAAGCCCCCATGCCAAGAAGCGGGACGAGCGGCATCAGAGGGAGACGAAACGGCCGGGGCTGATTCGGACGCGTGTACCGGAGCAGCATCACACCGACACACACCAGCACGAAGGCAAAGAAGGTGCCGATGTTCGTCATATCGGCTGCATCGCCGATCTGAAACAGCGAAGCCAGGATGGCGACGGCGACCCCGGTCAGAATCGTCGCGCGATGGGGTGTGCCGAACCGCGGATGCACAACCGAGAGTGACGGACTCAGCAGCCGGTCGCGTGACATGGCAAAAAATACGCGAATCTGCCCAAGCATCATCACCACCAGGACGCTGGTGATCCCGGCAACAGCGCCGATCGCCACGACCGCCGCCCCCCATTTGTACCCGACCAGGCTCAGTGCCTCTGCCACCGGAGCATGAATATCGATCTGGCTGACGGGCACGAGTCCGGTCAGCACTGCTGCCACAGACACATACAGCACGGTACAGACCGCGAGAGACGCGATAATGCCCAATGGCACATCCCGCTGAGGATTGCGAGCCTCTTCTGCAGCAGTGGACACGGCATCGAATCCAATGTAGGCAAAGAAAATCACCGCCGCTGCGGACCGTACCCCCTCAAACCCCTGCGGCATGAACGGGGTCCAGTTCTCAGGGTTCACGGCGGGGGTCCCGACAGCGAGGAAGAACAGAATGACCGCCAGCTTCAGTGCGACGATGTAGCCGGTGGCACGGGCGCTTTCTTTGATTCCGATGACCAGAATGATCGTGACGAGCAGAACGATAATGGCAGCCGGAAAATTGGCGATGCTTCCTTCCGGCCCTCCGGCCCAATGCGGAGGATTCGTCGCCCAATAGGGAAGGTCCACCCCAGCCAGCTTGAGCAAATTATTGAAGTACCCTGACCAGCCAATGGCTACGGCAACGCAGGCGACTCCGTATTCCAAAATCAAATTCCATCCGGTCAGCCAGGCGAGAAATTCACCGAGCGTGGCATAGGAATAGGTATAGGCAGAGCCGGCTACCGGAATCATTGCCGCAAATTCCGCATAGCACAGGGCCGCTAAGGCGCAGGTGAGTCCCGAGAGAACAAACGAGAGCACGATGGCTGGCCCGGCCCCGGGCCGATGCGCATCGCCCACAATGGCGGTGCCGACCAAGACGAAGATGCCCGTTCCAATAATCGCGCCGATGCCGAGAGCCGTAAGATTCCAGACTGTCAGGGATTTCTTGAGGCGATGCTCGGGACGATCCGCGTCGGCAAGGCACTGTTCGATCGATTTTGTTCGAAAGAGGCGGCTGATCACAAAGTCCCCTGCGTCAGACGTGGTGGCATCGGCTGTCGTGAGATCAACGGCCCAGGCTCCATGTGGAATCAAGTATAGCAGGCGGCCAGCAATGAGGATGTCGTTCCGGCCACGTGATGGATTGTGTGAGAATCACGCGCGAGGCCGTCGCGCAGCCCGCAGCAACGCTTCGAACAGCCGCCGATGGGCTGCGTGGCGCTCGAAGAGAAATTCAGGGTGCCATTGGATGGCCAGCAAGAACCGGTGTTGAGGCGACTCGATCGCTTCGACGATTCCGTCTGGAGCGACGGCGCTCGTCACCAGCGACGGCGCCACCCGTTTGACGGATTGATGATGGGAGCTGTTCACCATCAGCGTTGCCTGATCGACAATTTTCCGGAGCAGGCTCTTGGGTGTCACCGCCACTGGATGAGACACATGGATCGCTTTTTTCTGCTGGCGATGGTCCAGCGCATGCTGAACCTGTGACGGAATGTCCTGAAAGAGGCTGCCACCGCATGCGACATTGACCGTCTGCATGCCTCCGCAAATTCCTAACAGAGGAAGATCGCGGGTTCGAGCCTGGGAGACCAGATCGAGTTCGAAATCGGCGCGTCGCTCACTCACGAGCGGAAATTTGTACCGTTGGCGTTCCCCGTAGAGACGGGGAGGAAGATCAGGGCCGCTGCCGGTGAGAAGAAGCCCATCAACCCCCTCGAGCAGCCTCCGTCTGGCAGCCGGCGCAGCCACGAGAGGCAGAATGAGGGGAATGCCGCCGAGTTCTTCGATCGCCCGTATGTAGCGAGCTCGGAGAAAATAGGTGGGTTCCCGCCCGCCCATATCCTTCCTGTCACCGGCATTGAAGTCCGGCGTCACGCCAATCACAGGCTTCATACTACTGGACTGGTACAGGCGTCGTGTGCTCACTCTCGGCAGCGACTCCCAAGAATCGCACCGGACGGTCTCCGGTGAGGTGTTCGGGCACGATGACGTAGGTGCCGTACATGCTGGGGATCCAGATGCTTTTGGCTGTTTGTTCGCTGCCGCCTGAGAACAGATAGGCGAGGCCGCCGACGATTCCGCCGCCGATCGCAAACGCACCCTTGAACGGGAAATACAGGATCGTACTCACCGCCGCGGCAGCTTGCATGC
Source organism: Nitrospira sp. (assembly GCA_022843785.1). Classification (GTDB taxonomy): domain Bacteria; phylum Nitrospirota; class Nitrospiria; order Nitrospirales; family Nitrospiraceae; genus Nitrospira_D. Next base: position 131,816 of record JALHMZ010000007.1, on the reverse strand, counting down.
CGGCGCCAGCGGCCGTGCCTTGCTGCTGGTCCGAAGCCGACGCCTGACTCCAGGCCGGTGTGGTGAACGCTGTAATCAAGGAAAAGAACAACACCGCTACGACACATGTGCCGAGCGGGAGTCGACGATTATATCCGGACGTATTCATTGAACTGCCTCCTTCCGCTGCTGCGCGAAATCAAGAACGATAGAAAACACTCCCTGTAGAACACCCACAGGCATTAATAACAAATTCCTCAGCGAATGCAAACCCCCTGCCAGTTGATATATTTAACGGGCTGCCGGAAAACTCCTGCTGACTCCTGAAGCTATTGCGGGTCTCGATGTGTGAAGCGACATCGCGTAGCCACGCAGGATGCTCAAAATGGCCGTCCAGCAAGGCCGCAGCGAGCGAAGAGACGAGGCGTACGCTTCGGTACGTTGAGCCTCGGAGCAACGCGAGAACGCCGCTGGCGGACTTTTTCAGCATCCTGCTAATGAGATGAAGGCGATGGGTGATCAGGAACCACATCAAGCTCCGTCACAATGTAGGCTATCACATACTCCATGCGGGCCACGACGGACCGATCCAGTTCGGACACGAAATCGACCGCAGAAATTCGCTGGTTTTCTTGAGTCAGGCCGGCTCGCAAACCGAGATCGAGTTTGCACCAAGTCACGGACTGGACAAACAAATCCTCCGCGCGTGCTTGATACGCTGCGCGCTCATCCGGCGAAAGCACCATCAAGATTTCTGCCAGGCGATCGGCAAGCCGCACGGTGTGACGAAGGCTCGCCAGCTGCTCGGATCCGATTTCCACTGACACTTGCACACCTGCCTTCCAGCTCCGCTTCTTGACGTTGAATATGCAGGCCTGAACACCGTCCTCCTTCTCCACCGACTCCGGCCCAAAGAATAACGTGACTCGGTAGGATGAGAGTTCCGGTGGTGCCTCATACGCCATGGGCTCGTATTGTAGCATGACGCGCATCGAGGACTCAGGCATTCGATTGACGCCTCTCCACCCCGACGATAAGATGCGACTACTATGAGTATGACCTTGCATGGCGAGCGGGTGGCAGCGATTCAGCGCGCCCTTCAAGAAATGGATGGGCTTGACGGATGGCTCTTCTACGATTTTCGTGGAAGCGACCCGTTAGCCTATCGGGTTCTGCTCCTGGATCCCGGACGGCATGTCACACGGCGATGGTACTATTGGATTCCTGCGACAGGAGAGCCGGTCAAGCTGCTCCACCGGATCGAGCCGCATGTCTTGGACGAATTGCCCGGCGAGGCTCAACGGTATGTGTCATGGGAACAACAACGCGCCTTACTCTCATCGTTGTTACGCAACCGGCGCCGTATCGCCATGCAGTATTCGCCTCTCAATGCCGTTCCCTATCTGGCTCGGGTCGATGCCGGAACCATCGATTTGATTCGAAGCTTCGGACTCGACGTCGTCACATCCGCCGATCTGGTGCAGCGATTTGAAGCGGTTTGGACGGACCGCCAACTGGACTCGCATCGGTATGCCACCGAAGCGCTTCGAAGGATCGTCGATGATGCATTCGCACATGTCGGCGCATCGCTTGCCAAAGGACGAGTGCTCACCGAATACGGCCTGCAGCAATTCATTCTCGCACGCATTCACGACGCAGGGATGACAACCTCCAGCGCTCCCATCGCGGCGGTTGATGCCCATAGCGCCGACCCCCATTATGGGCCGGTGGAATCCGACTCTTCTCCCATCACACGGGAAAACTTGCTCTTGATCGATCTGTGGGCCAAACAGACCGAGCCCGGTTCAGTCTACGGCGACATTACCTGGACTGGATACACAGACAAGCAGGTACCGGCAAAACAACGCATGATCTTCGACTATGTCCGGCAAGGGCGCGATGCGGCGTTGTCGTTTGTTCGGGAACGGGTCGCCTCCGGTTGCTTTCCCTTCGGATGGGAAGTTGATGATGTGTGCCGGAACGTCATTCGAGATGCAGGCTATGGCGACTTCTTCGTCCATCGAACCGGCCATTCCATCGGTGAAGAAGTCCACGGCAACGGCGCCAACATCGATAATTTGGAAACACAGGACGGGCGGCGCCTCATGCCTCGAACCTGTTTTTCCATCGAGCCTGGCATCTATCTGCCTGGGGAATTTGGCATCCGTAGCGAACTCGATGTCTATGTATCGGAACGGGACGCCTTGGTGTATGGCAAACCCCTCCAAACCGACATTGTTCCTATTCTCTGACCTTCACAACCGTTCCGCTCTCTCCGGCTCGCTCCATGCCCTCCCTTTCTTGACACTCTGCGGAGAGGGCAGCTAGATTCACTCTGTTTCGCGGGTCGGCCAGGTCTCGTGTGCGGCATTACATCAAGCGGAGCAGCCATGTTCGGAACAATGGGAATTTCTGAGCTCCTCATCATTCTGGCCATTATCTTGATCATTTTCGGGGCAGGCCGTTTACCCCAGATCGGCGAGGGTGTCGGTAAGGCCTTGAAAGGTTTCAAAAAAGAAATTCACGACATCCCGCCTCCGGTCGAGGCGCAGCTTCAACAAGACACACCTTCTGCACGACCTGAGCATCCTCAGCCGATCACTTCTGCGCCGATTCAGGCTCCTGGGACGTCGAGCACCGCAGCCACAGCCATAAAACCCAACATCCCCTATGCCCCTGGTCCTGAAATGACGCCCGGGACTACCGCGTCATTACTCTACAATACTGGGCCACAAGCCCCTCATAATATGTCGAAGACCGCCTCAGATCGAGCGCCACAAGCTACCGAGACACCGGCCCAACATGTGGTCACGATGGAAGAGCGCGCGGCTGCACCTGCTCCGATGGCCCGTGGTCAATATCCCCCTTTGCCACCGGGGACCCAAACGAAGCCTTCCGGCAAGCGTCCTTCAGCAATTGTGAACAAGGACGCGGTCGCCCGTGTGCAAGCCCAGCAAGCCGCACTAAAGGCCAAGGCCGCGCCTGCTCCGTCAGGGGTTTCTCCTGAAGACATGCAGAGCCTCGGTGAAGGCATGGGCGACGTCTTACGCACATTCCGGCAAGCAGCAACCGATGTCCGCAACAGCATCGCCCCTGAGATGCGTACGCTTCAGGCTGAAATGGATGTCGCACACAAAGAACTTCAACAATCTCTTGACGCCGCAGCAGAACCGGCAGCAGTTCAAGAAGATCCCCCGAAGCCCGCGTAACTCTCTCATCAAGCAGTATCGTGTTCACGAACTGTTCCGTGGGCTAAGAGCAATGGATGGCGTTCAAGCCGTTCCGGCTCTTTGGATCGTCTACGGTACGGGTTTTTATGGTGAGCGTTCGGAAGGAAACCGTGTATCAGGTGCGATTCTTGACACTACATCCATCACCGCAACGCTGGAATCGGTCGTGCGGAAGACCGTGCACCGGCTCAATCAGTGGATGAACCACGCCCCCTGCGATTCAGGCCTGAGCGCGAGTTCGGCTCCGATTCAATGCCTCGACCAGCCCTACGAGAAGCTTTTGCACCTTACTGTCGATATCCACGAATTGCATACCCATTCCGGGAAACAGGAGATACCGCTCCGGTTTGTTGCGAACCCAGGCCACCTTGGCTTTGGCTGTCAGTTTCTCCAGGGGCCGATCAGGCAGCGAGAATTCGAGAGACACTTCCGTTCCCATCGCCAGCGGGGAGCTGCTCTCGATAAACAACCCGCCTCCTCCAATGCCTGCTGTGAGACTCTCGAATTTCTTCCCATCAGGCGTCGAACACTGCACCTTGATGGCAAGAGGGGCACGCGGGTGTGCGCGGCAATGAGCGAATGCGGTATCGTCGCCGGCAACCACCCGTTCGATGATCTCGCCCCAAGGCATATCGCCCAACACCCTCCCAGATCTGTCTTGCACAGCGACTGTTTCGAGATCGGCATCGATGATGATGGTCTTGCCCTGATGGCCCGCCGTAGAGATGATTGGAAATTTCATAGTTGCGATGGACCTCGCGCACGAGAAAGTAGGACAGGATCCTAGGCCGCCTGGGTTTTAACTTGTGTCGATTTAACCAATTCGAGAATCCGGTCGCGAATATTCTGCGCAACTTCTGTAAACTGCACTCCCATCCCGGGACTAAACGTATATTGATCGGCTTTGGGACAAACCCATGCCACAACCCCCTTCGTCGGAAGCCATTCCTCCGGCCTTTCCGGAAGTGAGAACTCCATGGACAGCTTGGTTCCCACGGGAAGGGGCGCGTGGCTTTCGATGAACATGCCACCACCACCAATACCTCCTGCCCGACTCTCGAATTGCTGTCCTTCCGGAGTATTGTAGCGAACCCGAAACGCCAGCGAGATCCGCGGCTCGGATCGGATCTCTTTCTGAACAGGCAATTTGCGATACGCCATGATCTGGTCGATCACGAAATCCCACGACAAACTGCCGATCTGTTCTCCATTGATCCCCAATAACGTAACCAGTTCGCGTGTCTCATCAAGCTCAAGCGTTTTCCCTCGATGACGAAGGCTGGATGCAACAGGGTATTTCACAGGCGATCCTCTTCTTCTTGCTCGTGGCAGACTCGTACGTCGCAAGTATAGCGCAGCGTTCCAGCTTGTCGAGAAAAAGCTGAGAGTTCTACAGCACAGGAAATACGGACTTGGCTGATAGAGAGGGCGGGACAGGCAGAGACAGACAGGGAACAGGAGGCACCACTCGCGCGGGGCTACAGACACATTGCCCCGCGCAGGTGCGTGTCGTTACGCGCTTTTCGCGTCGATCTCCTGCTCAAATATGCGGATTGGCGGGTTTTTCCCCGTAATCGCATCTTCGGTAATCACGACTTCTTTGATCTGTTTCTGGGACGGAGCATCGTACATGATGTCCAGCATGACCTCTTCCAAGATAGCCCGGAGCCCGCGCGCACCGGTTTTTTGCGCGTAGGCTTTCCGGGCAACGGCGCCCAACGCCCCTTCGGTAAATCTCAACTTCACTTTTTCAAACGACAATAACTTCTCATACTGCTTCGTAAGCGCGTTTCGAGGCTCTGTGAGGATTCGGATAAGCGCCCGCTCATCCAATTCCTCCAGAGTCGCCACGACCGGCAGACGTCCGACAAATTCTGGGATCAGCCCGTACTTGAGGAAGTCTTCGGGCTGGACTTTGGCGAGAAGATCACCCAAACGGATCTCGCTTCGCCCTCGAATCTCGGCTCCAAATCCCATGGATTTCCGATTGACCCGCTGCTCGATGAGTTGCTCCAAGCCGACAAAGGCTCCACCGCAGATGAAGAGGATGTTGCTGGTGTTGACCTGGATGAACTCCTGATGAGGATGCTTTCGCCCGCCTTGCGGCGGAACATTGGCAACGGTGCCCTCGATCAGTTTCAGCAGCGCTTGCTGCACCCCTTCGCCGGACACGTCCCGTGTGATCGACGGACTGTCGCTTTTTCGGCTGATCTTGTCGATCTCGTCGATGTAGACGATGCCGCGTTCGGCCCGCTCTACATCATAGTCGGCCGCTTGAAGCAGCTTCAGAATGATATTTTCGACATCTTCGCCCACATACCCCGCTTCTGTGAGTGTCGTAGCATCAGCAAGGGTAAACGGCACGTCCAGGTACTTGGCCAGAGTTTGAGCCAGAAGGGTCTTCCCCGTGCCCGTCGGGCCCACCATGAGAATATTGCCCTTCTGGAGCTCGATATCGTCGGCTTCCTTCTCCTTAGACGAAATACGCTTGTAATGGTTGTGCACCGCAACGGACAGAATCCGTTTGGCGCGCTCCTGCCCAACGACATACTGATCTAAATGATGTTTGATTTCCGCCGGCTTCTTAAGCTTGGAGGAGATTTCCTCCTTCGCTTCTTCCCAGTCTTCGGCAATGATGTCATTGCACAGATTAACGCATTCGTCGCAGATATAGACGGTCGGCCCGGCGATCAGCTTCCGCACTTCATCGCGGCTCTTTCCACAGAAAGAACACCGCAAGTGTCGATCCATCTTCTCTTGCTTGGCCATGTGCCCTCCTGTGTTACTTGCTCTTGGCCTCGTCCTTGCCGCTGTTACCGGATTCCGCCGCCTTGACGACTTTGGGCGGCCGCGTGATGACTTCATCGATAAGCCCGTACCGTTTGGCTTCTTCACCGGACATGAAATAATCCCGCTCGGTATCGTGGGAGATCTTTTCGACGGTCTGCCCGGTATGCTTGGCCATGATCTCGTTCAGGCGATCCCGGATCTTCAGAATTTCCCTGGCATGGATGTCGATTTCCGTGGCCTGCCCTTGGAAACCGCCCAGCGGCTGGTGAATCATCACGCGCGCATTGGGCAGCGCAAACCGTTTGCCTTTCGTGCCGGCGGTCAACAACAACGCGCCCATGCTCGCTGCTTGGCCCAGACAAATCGTGTTGATCGGCGGCTTCACATACTGCATCGTATCGTAGATGCCCAATCCGGCCGTAACGCTGCCGCCGGGAGAATTGACGTAAAGATTGATGTCTTTCTCAGGATCCTCCGCTTCCAGAAAAAGGAGCTGCGCAATCACCAAATTAGCGAACACGTCATCGATCGGAGCTCCGAGGAAAATAATGCGGTCTTTGAGAAGCCGTGAATAAATGTCATAGGCGCGTTCGCCTCGATTGGTTTGTTCGACCACGATGGGAACCAACATGTCGTCAAATCCTTTCCGCGACAGCCTTCCTCTGCATTGAGGCCAGGATGCGCCGGCACCGTCGTTATCCTTGAATCACCGCGTGTCGGTAGACGAAATCCAGCGCCTGATCCGCCAAGATCTTCGTACGCAACTTCTCGATAGAATCCTGTCCACCGGCCTGAATCATTTTCACCAGGTCAGCCAGCGGCACCCGGAGTTCCGAGGCCAATCGGGTCACTTCCTCGTTCAAGTCCGCCTCGCTGACGGACAACCCTTCTTTTTCCGCAACGGCTTCGAGGACCAATCCCACCTTCACACGGCGATTCGCGGCCTCCCGATGCTCCTCGCGAATCCGCCGGTTTTCCTCCGCGTCCGCGGGAGGAAGCGGGTCCGCGTCCTTGCTTCGGTGCCGTTCCTGAAGCTTCTGCCGAACAATGGTATCGAGCTCACGCTCGACGAGGGTCTCGGGCAGATCGAAATGATACGTGTCGGCCAGGCGCGAGAGGATCGTATCCTTGTACGACTGTTCGATGTCCTTCTTGAGCGCCTTTTCCATTTCACCCCGTACCGTATCTTTCAGTTCCTGAATCGAGGCGTATGGACCACAGTCCTTGGCAAACTCGTCGTCAAGGGCGGGGAGCTGCTTATGTTTGACTCCCGTGATACTCAAACGGAATTGGACAGTCTTGCCTGCGACCCGAAGATCGGGGTGGCTGGCTGGATACGGTTGAGCAATCTCAATGACGCTCCCTTCCACCTTGCCGACCAGGTGAGCATCGACTTCAATTCCAAGCAAGGCGGCCTTCGAGCCTACCTTATGGAGATGGCCCTCTTTCTTTGTGCCATCGAGCGGCCCGCCGTCCAGAAACCCTTCGAGAGAGACCACGGCATAGTCGCCCTCGGCCAAGGCCGTTCCAGCAGGCGCTGCGTCTAATCTCGCCTGTTGCTCACGCAACACTTCCAGTGCCCGGTCCACCTGCTCATCCGCCACCGTCCGCTTGTCCGGTTTGAGAGAAATAGGACTGGGCGCCTTATAATCACGCAGTTCGATCTTGGGCTTGATCTCAACGGTCGCGGTAAACGTAAATGGCGAATCCTTCTTAATTTTGACGCGATCCAGCGGCGGAATTTCTACGACCACAGGGCTGATCCCCGCCTGTTTGACGGCTTGATCGTAATAATCCGGGATAAGACTTCGGATGACGTCTTCTTCTATGGCTTTGGCATAACGTTTTTCCAAGATGGCCAACGGAGCTTTTCCTGGTCGAAACCCTGGAATTCGAACCTGGCGGTTTAGTTCAACATAGGCCCGAGAAAATCGCTGCGTTACTTCCTCGGCCGGCACCTCGATTTTCAACGCGCGTTTCATGGGACCCAATTCCGTCATTTCCATTTTCATCTGGTGGGAATCCTTCTCTTCAGCGTCAGATACTCTCTAGTAATCATCATCGCTTTTTTATGGTGCGAGAGGGGGGACTTGAACCCCCACGGTTACCCACGAGATCCTAAGTCTCGCGCGTCTGCCAGTTCCGCCACTCTCGCACAAGTGCGCCTGTCCGCGGAGCTGCTACCGCGATATCTCGAACCGAAAAAACACGTGATGCTGTACAGCGTTTGTACCGTTGGATGTATCCAAGTGTCAACCCATACGATCGAGGAATTGGGTAGGGGGCAAAATATTGTCGCAATCCACCGACCCTGCTGATTCCTTGTTGAATCAAGCGGAAAAGCCCCTGTTCACCTTGCCGCTCATGAGAGCCCATGTTAAGATGCCGCCTCTTTGACTGTCCCGGCCGTGGAGAGGTGCGAGAGTGGCCGAATCGACATGCTTGGAAAGCATGCGTCGGGGTAACTCGACCGTGGGTTCGAATCCCACCCTCTCCGCCACCATTTGCCACAGCAAATGGTGGCGAGATCTCGCCATTTTATAAATGGCGGATCCGCCATACCGCACTTCGTGTGACCCGCCCGCTCTTTTGGGTGTCTCGAGATTGATCGAGGGCGGATACGCACCGCAAGTGTCTCGGGCCTTGAGTGAATGCTGTGTGTGAACAAGGGGCTGGGCCCTGTGCGACAGAACCCTGTGAACCCCGCCAGGTCCGGAAGGAAGCAACGGTAAGCGGTCAGTTCTGTGTGCCGCAGGATCACCTGGCCCCGCTGTAGAAGACGTAAGGCGTGAAACGTGAGGCGTAAGGCGATTCTTTCTTCTGTCGTCCTTCAGCACATCCCCTCACGCCTTACCTCTAACCCCTAACGGATGTATGGACTACCAAGTTTCCGCCCGCAAATACCGTCCCGGCACATTCGATGATGTGATTGGTCAGCCGCACGTCGTGCAGACCTTGATGAATGCGGTCTCGACGAAACGCATTGCACATGCCTACCTGTTTTCCGGTACCCGCGGAGTGGGAAAAACAACCGTCGCGCGCATTCTCGCGAAGGCGCTGAACTGCGAGCAAGGCCCCACAGGCCGCCCATGCGATCGTTGCGCAAACTGCCTGGAGATCGCGCAGGGCAGCTCAGTCGATGTGGTAGAGATCGACGGCGCCTCCAATACGAGCGTGGACGATGTGCGCGAGATTCGTGAAAACATCAAATTCACGCCCTTCCGAGGCCAATACCGCGTCTACATCATCGACGAAGTGCACATGCTGTCGAATTCGGCGTTCAACGCGTTACTGAAAACCCTTGAAGAGCCTCCGGCACACGTCGTCTTCATTTTCGCGACGACGGAGATTCACAAAATCCCCGCAACCATTCTTTCGCGCTGCCAGCATTACAACTTTCGCCGGATTGCACGGACCGAGATTATCGAACGGCTTCGCCACGTGGCCAAGCAGGATCAACTGACCATTGAGGAACGTAGCTTCCTCGCCCTGGCACGGGCGAGTGAAGGCAGTATGCGTGACGCTCTGAGTCTCCTCGATCAAGCCATTGCGTTCGGGGGTAAGACGATCCATCATCCGGATCTCGAAGCGCTCCTCGGAGCCGTGCCTCACGAACTGGTGCAAGGCATCGTCAGGGCCGTGATGATCCAAGATAGTTCTGCAGCACTCACCGTGCTGGCGAACCTCATGGACCAGGGGCATGACTTGCGTGCGTTTTGTGACGAGGTCGTGGAACAAATCCGTAATCTTCTGGTGGCGTCCGTCGTTCCTGCGACGGACGAGTTACGCAGCTTGATTGAAGCCTCCGAGGAGGACATCAAGCAGCTTGCGACGGATGCCAAGATCCTGACACCGGAACAGCTTCAGGAACTGCTGACCCTCTTTATTCAAGCAGAAGATTCGCTCCGGCTCAGCGCCCATCCGCGTTTCGTGCTGGAAACCGCGGCGATTCGGGCAACGCGGTTGTTACGTCGGCGAGACACCGGCGATCCCCGCCTCCTTCAAGCAACGCCGACACCCACAGGACAAAAATCTCCCATCCGTTCAGAAGCCATTGATTCACGATCAGCTGCCTCTTCCACAGCTCCATCCGTCACCTCTTCCGCTCCGTCTGGACGCACTGATCCGGCCTCCTCCCGGCCGCAACCCAAACCCGTCCCCCTGTCACAACCGAAACGAGAGGAAAGGCTGACCCCACAGCGGCCGCCCGATGAAACTGCGCCCAAGAACACAGGGATCGCCCCGGCCACAGCCACTTCCCAACCGGAGGCCGGGCAAGCCACACTGAATTGGGAAAGCATCCAGAACGAGATCGCCGCTTCGTTTCCCAACATCGCCCCGTTCCTGGAAGCCGGCAGGTTTCTAGGCATAGCGGGAGGTCTTGTGACAATCGGATTTGCCAAGCACGCGACCTTGGCACGGACCAGATTGGAAAAAGAAGAACATCTCCTGGCGCTGGCGACGCTGTGCCAGGAGCAGTCCGGTACTCCGGTGCGGATCCGCATCGTTGAGCTCGCCGAGTCGGACCCTCCGGGACCGACGATGGCACAAGTGCGGGCAGCCAAAGAACAGGACCAGCGGCTTGTGCTGTTTGAACGGGCACGGGCCAATCCTACAGTGAAACAGGCGATCGAGATCTTCGGCGCAGAATTGACCGAGGTCCGACGAGTCGCCCCAAAGGAGGCCACCGAATGAAAAGTCCTTTCGGCAACATGAACAACATCCTCAAGCAGGCCCAGGCCATGCAGGAACAGATGGCTAAGCTCCAGGAACAGGCGGCGTCGAAGACCGCCAGCGGGACAGCCGGCGGTGGAATCGTCACGGTGACCGCCAACGGCGCCATGCAGATTGTCAGCGTGGCGATCGATCCCGAGATCGTCAAAAGCGGCGATGTGGATATGCTGCAAGATCTCGTCGTGGCAGCGACCAATGAGGCGCTACGAAAGGCCAAGGAACTGATGGAAAGTGAGATGAAGGCCTTAACCGGCGGGATGAAAATCCCAGGCCTGTTTTAACGATGGCCGTCGACCAACAGGGGTTGCTGGCACGGCTGATTAAGGAACTTGTTCGCCTCCCCGGGGTCGGTCAAAAGAGCGCGCAACGGTTGGCCTTTTACCTCATGAAGGCCGAGCGGGAAGATGCTCTGCGTTTGGCCGATGCGATTCGAGCGGTGAAGGACGGGTTAGCGTTCTGCACTCAATGCCGCAACATTGCCGAGGGAGACCTGTGCGAATTCTGTCTGGACCCGAAGCGGGACCGTACGAAGATCCTTGTGGTTGAAGAACCAAGTACGCTCTATGCGATCGAGCGGGCCGGTGTCCATCGGGGACTGTACCATGTCTTGTTAGGGGCACTCTCCCCGCTTGACGGCATCGGCCCTGGAGACATCCGGGCTGAAGAACTAGCCGACCGTATCAAACTGGGCGGTGTGGAGGAAGTCATTCTCGCTACGAACCCGACCATCGAGGGGGAAGCCACCGCGATCTATCTCACAAGGCTCCTCAAGCCGCTCGGCGTGCGGGTCTCTCGCATCGCCTACGGGATTCCTGTTGGAATGGATATTGAGTATGCGGATGAAGTGACGTTGCTGAAATCCATCGAGGGACGGCGAGATCTGTAAACCCGCGAGGTTGCCCCGTTGACCCCTTCTCAATCGGCCTGCTATAGTTTCCCCGTGCTATCCACTCTCAAGAGTTGGGAGGGCCATGAAGGTCCGTTCTACCGCTAAACGCGCTGCCTCGGCAAAATCATCGACAACAGCAGCCTCTGCACCCCCGGCTCGCAAGAATAAGAAGAAATCAGGCGCGGCGTCGGCCAAGTATCCTGATATTCGCCGTGATCTCGAACGCCAACGCACGGCAATTCTCGACGAAGTTGAGGAAGTGCTGACGAACCGGCCCGACATTGAAGCGTTTCCCGATGTCAGCGATCAGGCATCGGCTGAGGTTGACCAGAACTTTTCGATGCGGATTCGCGATCGCGAGCGGAAGTTGCTCAAGAAGATCGACGAGGCCTTGGATCGGATGAGCAGCGGGACCTATGGGATCTGCGAGCGCTGCGACGGAGACATTCCATATAAGCGGCTCAAGGCCCGTCCGGTCACAACTCTCTGTATCGAGTGCAAGACCCTCCAAGAGCAGGAAGAACGGGCCAACCGCTAGCCCTTCCCTGCGCTCCACCCTGCTAAAAATGCAGCGCCACTCCGCCGACCAGGTGGATCGTTGAAATGCTATACCGTTCCCAATAAGAATCTGTCTCATATTTGAAGGTATGCCAACCCTGTGTCCACTTTGCCTCGCCAAACAGGGCCAAGTACTTGACCACAAAGAACTTGATACCTCCCAATGCCTGAACGGAAGGGGACGTACTGGTTTCTTCATAGCCCAGTGTAGATAGGCGAGCCCGTTGGGCACCCCCTCCAACGCCGATATAGGGATGCCATCGCCCCTGCGGCATATCCGGTGTCGTCCAGATTGGATACCGGAACAACAGATTCAAGGCCATATTATCGACCGCGAACTGCGGCCCCACGCCAAAGAATACGACTCCGAGCGGCGTACCAGTGGTTTGAAATGTCCCAATTCCTGGGAGCACCTGGCCGTTCGGAACATCTGCAGTGAACCTGGTCCAATCGATTTCAAATCCGATTTGCGGTTGCCAACTGTATTTCCTGGGCAAATGCCAGGCGGTGAGTTTGGCACCGAATGTACCAGAATCTTCAAAACGGAGATTCGTTGCTTTGGCATCGACCGGTTCCACCAACCCCGTGGAAAGGTTTGTTGCTTGATTGAATTGAACCGTGGTGTCGCCATGAACCGCCCATCCGCCAAACCCCCCGACTGAAAATTCCCAGTTCTGTTCGGCCGAGACAGTCGCGGCGTGGGCCAAAAGGCCGACCCCGGCCAGCAGCATGAATATTCGGTGCATCGCAATCCTCCAGGTTTTTCGTCCCTACAGGTTTGCTATCCTATCGTGTAGTTCTGATCCGGCCTAGAACTAATTGATTTTCGTCGCCGCTGGGGCCCGCAGCGAGTAGAGGGGAGGAGTTACTGTTTCAAAACCTTGATTCGTTCGTTCGCGTGAGCAGCTCGAGCTTCTTCTTCGGGAATCCCTTCGACCAGGGCAAGGAATGTTTCATATTCCGCCAATGCGCGCTTGGGGTTGCTCTGTTCGGAGGCCTGCGCAAGATTATACCGGGCCACGGCATAGTTGGGACGCAGGGTCACAGCCTTTTCAAACAGGCCTAATGCTTCTGTTCTCTCACCAAGTTTGACATGGACTGTGCCGAGGTTGTTCAAGACCTCCGGAATGTTGGGTCTGATCGCGAGCGATTGCACCATCTCTGTTTTCGCCTTGTCGAATTGGCCTTTAGCCGCCAGGGCCAGACCGAGCTTATGATGCGCTTCGGCAAGCCAGACCTTGTTCGTAAACCCGCCGGCGATGGCTTTTTGATACGCATCCCCTGCGATGTCATAGTTCTTGTCGCCACAGTAGGCCAGCTGCGCGGTTTGCCCGCGGGCGAATTGCTGGAGTGAAAGAAACGGCTCCTTGTCCTCGCTGCCCTGGCTCTCGATGGCGAGGCCGCCTTTCCCTCCTTTGGGGTTCCTGAGCCGATCTAGAAATTCCCGGCGATAGGGAGAGAACAGCCGCACATAGGGATCGATGGTAAATGACGCCTGAAGAAGAATCGGGTGATCCCGTGAACCGGTGACCAGATATTGTGTGGTGCTCTTCTCGTCTCCCGTTTCAAAGATGCTGCTGGCCTCCATGTTCGCTTTCGTCTCTAGTTGCGACACATTCAAATAGAACTCCAGCGCAGGTTTCAGCCGGGACAGCGTGTCTCGAAGCACAGGGTAGCGGTCAAGATTCAGTCCCTTCGGAAAGGTGAAGAGGGCTCCGACGAGAAGTCCGTCCTCATCGACAAAATACGACTCATCTCCCTTCGACGCGCTTTTTGCCTGCAAAATTACGATCTCCTGTCCACTGCCCCAGGCATTCGACTTGGGGGCCGTCGAGGCGTGTTTCTTCAAAAGCTCCGGTTTGCGTTCGCAGAGTGCCGTCGATTTGAGAAGAGCCAGATCGGTTGCAGAAGGGGGGAGATTTGAGCGAACGGATGTCTTCTGGCTACAGCCAACCATGACAAGGACAACCAAAAGAACAGTCGCCAGACGTATATGCCAGCCGGAGATATCCATTAGGAACTCCTCAAGGGAAAGATGTCTCTGCCTAGCAGACTTCGGACAACTCCGTATAGACATGAACCACCACAGAAATCTTGTCGAACAGTTCAGGAGGTGTTGGAACCGCAGGATGCTCAAAATGGCCGTTATTCTCACCCGCCCACCCCGGCGCGCCGAGACGCGCCATGCCACGGGGCGGTCGCAGCGAGCGAAGTGACGAGGAGGTACATACCAAGCTTCGCTTGAACCGCTCGCTTCGATCAGACGCGAGCGGATAGGCTTCATACCTCCCCTGGGGTCACTACGTTGAGCCTCTGAGCGATGCGAGAACACCGCTGGCGGACTTTTTCAGCATCCTGCTAGACGATACACGATTTAGGGATGCTTGGCGAAGAGTAAAAACAAGGGCCTGCTCCTCAGAGAGAAGCAGGCCCATCGTAAGACGACCTGTCGATGCAAGCTAGTGGCGCTGTGCGTCCAGCATGCTATCTTCAGCAGTGTAACCGAAGAGATAGTGGTTACTGCCGCCAAGAGTATACATCGGACGATTGACCCCATAATCGACGGCATGCCCCAATGGGTGTGAAATGAATCCGAGCCAACGGAGCGGATGATCATTGATGGCCGATCCGGCCATTGGGTTCGAATAAACCAACGCGGTGCTATCCAGAATGTTGTAAATGCTTGTAGGAGGGGTGTACTCCCTGTTATCCGCGCTCTGTTGACCGGTGGTTGCACAACCAGTTGCAACCATCGCTACCATCGCAACACCGACAGCCCACGACATCGCTCTCATGGTATTACCTCGCTTAGTTTGGTCCACATCCAGACCACTGATTCAGTCTTGTACAACGATAGGGGAAGTCTAGCCGACATCTCCCGTTCTGTCCAGAATGCAGGGAGATTCGAGATTCCTATGAAAATTGCTGCGTTGGGAAAAAGAATGTCACCCTGGCAGGAAACACATGGTGGGCGATACAGGTATCGAACCTGTGGCCTCTTCCGTGTGAAGGAAGCGCTCTACCACTGAGCTAATCGCCCGACCAGTTCGGGGAGTCTAGCATGAGATTTTGGCGCGGTTCAATTGTACGACTCATCTTGCACGACAATTATTTGGGCGCCAGCTTGAATACGAGGGGGCGGAATTAAACGGAGGACCCCTCGCTGCACCGTTATGCCCGCAGGTCGGTCGCGACGCTGGCTGTCAATTGCTGCCAGGCTTGCGTGACTATTCGGCTGTCTTCGACGTGCAGATGTCCGATGCGATGATGTACCAGACGTTGATCGATCGTGGCCAGCTTGGCAAGGCGAACCGTTGAAGCTCGTGGCAAACCAGCTGCCGCCCAGTAGGTAAGGACAACATCCGATGGGTCACGTGGTGGGTGTGTCGTCACACGGGCGATCACCAGGTCCACGTCGTCGCTGATGAGCACAAGCCCTGGTCGCCGTTTCTGGGTCTGCAGAGTCGAGAAGGGAAACTCAACCGAGACAATGTCGCCGACTCTATACGTGGTCATAGACAGAATCGTCGGGAGTATCGTCTTGGAAGAATCGCTCCAGACCCTGTCGCTGCCAGTCAAGAGTCTCGGCATCCCGGCCAATCAACTGAGGCAGATCCTTATAGAGCCGAAGCTGATCAGGTAAAGGCAAGGTCTCAATCGCCTGTTCAATTTCTTGCAGAGTCTTCATCGGCAACCCCTGTCTATCAATCAGCCATTGCACACGCTGGGGGGCACAAAATGTGTACTGGCCGTCCCCTGCAACCCCAGTGTAGCAGACAGTTCGGTCGAATCCAACGCGGAACGGATCGCAGACAAGCGCTTTCGAACAGGGGAATGGCATGGAGAACCGTCTGAGGCATCGCACAGCTCCCAGATTTGTAAGACACCTTGCGCCCGACGGACTCGGAGGCAAAGGGTTACGGAATGTCCTGAGCGGGACAGAAGCCGAAATGTTCCCTCCGCCACCAACAGTTTCCCCACCCCGGCCCGACGCACACAGGGATATCGACCAGATCATTGAAATTCTTGCTCCGCAGGGGTAGAAATCCTCACAAGCACCACCACGTAGGGCCCATCAACCATGCAACCCATCGTCCGCGTGTTCGTCAGTTCTACCTGGCTCGATCTCCAGCCGGAGCGTCTCGCGGTCGAGAGGGCACTCCAGCGGATGCACCAGACCAAGCTCAATGGCATGGAGTATTTCGGCAGCCGGGATGAGACCACACGTGAGGTGTCTCTAAAAGAAGTGGATCGCAGCGATATCTACGTTGGGATCATCGGTGGGCGGTATGGTTCCGGCATCACGGAAGAGGAGTATCGAAGGGCATCGGAGAAGACGCTACCCCGGTTTATCTACTTCAAGGATGAACAGCATTTCACAGCGGATGGCCGAGATGTTGAAGAGGAGAAACAAACTCAGCTCAAGACCTGGAAAGCTGAATTACGGAACGCCCATGCACAAGGCACAGACCCCTTCACCAGTCCAGACGACCTCGCTGCACGAGTCACGGCAGATCTCAGCAATTGGCTCCTAGATCACTATGGGACGCAGCTGTACCTCAATGGCATCGGCTCCCTGCCATACGATTATGCCCCGCGCATCGAGAATTTTCTCAGTGAGTACCTGGGCACATCCACCGCGCCGGTGCCCTTCGGCGGACGTGAACAGGATTTGAAGGCACTGGATGATTGGTTGGCAGACGACGCCGCTCCACCGTACCTCATGATGGCGGCCCCGGCGGGGCGTGGCAAATCAGCCCTGCTCGTGCGGTGGACGAGGCAACTCCTGGTCCGGCCGCTCATAAGCCTCGTCTTTGTCCCCATCAGCATCAGATTTCGAACGAACCTCTCCGCCGTCACCTTCGCGACGCTGGCAGCCCGGCTCGCCACGCTCCATGGAGATAAAGTTCCTGAGACGCGGTCTCCGACGGCAGAGGACTGGCGTGGGCTTGTGACGGACTATCTGCGTCGCCCGCTGCCCAATGGGGGAACCCTCGTCGTCGTCCTGGATGGGTTGGATGAGGCCGCAGACTGGGAGCTGGGACCGGATCTGTTTCCGCTCACGCCGCCGGACCACATGCGGATCGTCGTCTCGGCTCGACATCGCACGGGCGATACCGACGCGAGTGATTGGCTCCGTCGGTTGGGCTGGGAGCGCAAAGGCTTGGCACAGTCGATCGATCTCCGCACCCTCACCAAAGAGGGCGTCGCCCGCGTGTTGGTGAGCATGGGCTTCCCGCTTGCCCACCTGGGGGCCAAGGTCGACATCGTGGCCGAGCTCTATCGATTGACCGAGGGCGATCCGCTCCTCGTGAAACTGTACGTGGAGGATCTCTGGTCGCGCAAAGAGACGGTAGGCTCGCTCAAGCCGGAAGACCTGGGCAAGTTGAAGCCTGGGCTGACCGGGTATTTTGATCGGTGGTGGGACGATCAGCGCAAACTGTGGGGCAACGAATCACCGCTCAAAGAACAGAACGTCCAGACTTTGTTGAGCGCGCTGGCCTGCAGTTTGGGACCGCTGGATCAAGAAGGGTTGCTGCGTTTGACGAAATTGTCTTCCTGGGATCTCCGCGAAGCAGTCAAGCCGCTCGACCGGTTCATCATCGGTGACGGCAAGGTCCAGGGCTATGCCTTCAGCCACCCGCGCCTGGGTGACTATTTCAAGGATGTATTATCCGAGTCGGAGCAGCAGACCTGGCAGCAGTGGTTTCTCGACTGGGGCAAGGACACGGTGCAGGCGCTGGAACAGGGAACCGTCCTACCGGCAAAGGCACCAGCCTACATCGTGCAGTATTACGGCGCACATCTGGAACAGGCCCATGCACAGGTTGACGCAATGATGACATTGGTCTGTCAGGGATGGAGCAAAGCCTGGGAGGCACTGGAGGGAAGTTTTTCGGGACTCTTGAACGATGTAGACCGCGCCTGGAAAGCGGCGGAACGCGAGAACGAAGCAGCTATCGCCAAGGGCAACATGGCCCCGCGCATCGGAGACGAAATCCGATGTGCTCTGGTCAAGGCGAGCATCAACAGCCTTGCCTCCAACATACCAGTCGAGTTGATCGTGCAACTCGTCAAGCACAAGAAATGGACCTTCCAGCAGGCGCTCGTCTATGCACGACAAAATCCAAATGTCTTTATTCGTACTAACACCCTAGTCCGTCTTGCCACTGAAACAGACATACCCACTGATTTCCTAGAACAGGCGGTTGTAGAAGCACTAGCTGCCGCCCGAGCGCACGATCACAGCGGCAATCGAGCAGAGCTACTCGCAGACTTAGCACCGCATATGCCACAACAAGCGCGGACGCTAGCATTGGACGAGGCCCTGGCAGCCGCCCAAGCACTCGAATGGGGGTGGGAACGCAGTGGACCCTTGCGTGCCCTGGCTCCGCACAGACCCGAAGCCGTCTTTGCGGCTGCCCTAGAACTCAGTGACGACTCCTTTCGCGCAAGCGTACTAGAAGCTCTGGTCCATTACCAACCGGAGGCCGTATTGGCTGCCGCGCAAGAAATCCGTGATCATTTGTCCCAGACTATGGTGTTCGCGGCCCTAGCGCCGCATATGTCAGAACAGGAACGAGAGCTGATGCTGGACCAGTCCTGGTCTGCCGCCCAAGCGATCGATCACAGCGGGAATCGAGCAGCGGCACTCACTACCCTGGCCCCCCACCGATCCGAAGCCGTGTTGGCTGCCATTCAAGGTTTCGAGGACGACTGGGATCGCAAGATAGTGCTGGTAGCCCTAGCCCCCTACCGACCTGAAGCTGTGTTCGCCGCTGCCCAAGAGCTTGATGACAGCAAAGCGCGAGCAAAAGTGCTCGCAGCACTGATTCCGCATATGCCGCAAACAGCGCAACCACTCGTGATGGACCAGGCCTTGGCGGCTGTCCGAGTGCTCGATTTCCAGTATGACCAAGCTCAAATCTTGGCGGTCCTGGCTCCCTACCAACCAGAAGCTGTGTTAGCCGCGGCGCGAGAACTCCATAACAATGACGCCCGAGCGACGGTGTTGGCGTCCGTAGTGCCATATGTGTCACAACAAGAACAAGAGCTGGTATTAGACCAGGCTTGGTCGGCGGCCCGCGTGCTCAATGACATCGAAGCTCGCGCAAGGGTGCTGGCAGTCCTCGCCCCGTATGTCTCTCAACAAGAACGAGAAGTGGTATTCGACCAAGCCTGGGTGGCCGCCCAAGCACTCAATGATAGCGAGGCTAGAGCTAAAGTACTCATAGCGCTAGCTCCACACCGACCCGAAGACGTGTTGGCTTCGGCCCAAACGCTCCATCACGATACGGCCTGCGCTGGCGTGCTGGCAGCCCTGGCCCCGTATCTACCAGAGGCTGTGTTAGTTGCGGCTAAAGAGCTCGATGACAGCAAGTCGTGTGCGAAGGTACTTATAGCGCTAGCTCCACACCGACCCGAGGCCGTGTTCACCGCCACTCAAGAGCTCGATCACAACTGGAGTCGCGCCGAAGTACTAACAGCTCTGGCCCCTTATCAACCAGAAGACGTGCTCACTACCGCCCAAGCGCTCAATGACAGCGAGGCTCGCGCTGAGATACTCACAGCTCTAGCTCCGCACCGATCCGAGGCCGTGTTGGCTGCCACTCAAGCGATCGCTGCCCACCATAGTCGAGCAAAAGTGCTCGCAGCTCTGGCCCCCTATCAACCAGAAATTGTGTGGGCGGCGGCGCAAGAAATTCATGACCATTACTGGCGAGCAAAGGTGCTTGTGGCCTTAGCGCCACATGTGTCGAAACAGGAACGACCGCTAATACTGGACCAGGCCCTGGCGGCTGCTCGAGAGAGCACTGGCACTTACGATCTCGCAAAAGTGTTGGCGTCCTTAGCCCCCTACCACCCCGAGGCCGTGTTGGCTACCATCCAAGAGCTTGCTGACAACCGGGGTCGCACCAAAGTACTCGCAGCCCTGGCCCCCTACCAACCTGCAGCCATCTTGGCTACCGCCCATGCGCTCGATATCAAGTTTGAGCGCATGCAGCTGCTAATTGCTCTCGCTCCCCACCTTAGAACCCTTTCACTCATTGAGGTTTATTCTGCATGGCGTTCGACCTTGCACCACCTCTCGACACATACCCGAGAAGAGTTGATGGATGACCTATCTTCATCTACTTCGATATCGGTCATCGAGAAATTGGGGCAGGGACGTGCTCTAGAAAGTACGCTTCACGCCGTTCAAGACGTCGCAACCTGGTGGCCGTGATGGTCTATCAAGCTCACCATCAACGGTTTTCTAGGACACAGCACTCATTCACCAGTCGTGTGCCTTGACTTCCCCAAAAGACGGTTTCTAGAATAAGCGCCTTTCACCACAAGGAATGTCGTTCATGAGAGATGATGTCGTCATCGTAGGCGGGGGTCTGGCTGGGTCCGAAGCCGCGTGGCAAGCGGCGAATCGCGGGGCCAAGGTCACGCTTTACGAAATGCGCCCGAAAGAAATGACCAAGGCGCACAAGACCGGTGGCTTGGCCGAACTCGTCTGCTCCAATTCGCTGGGTTCGTCCGATCCGCAGAACGCGCCCGGTATCCTCAAAGAAGAGATGCGTCGGCTGAATTCGCTGATTATTGCCGCCGCTGAGCAAGCCCGCGTGCCGGCCGGATCGGCGCTGGCCGTCGATCGTGATGTCTTTTCGCAGCACATCACTCGTACGCTGGAAGGCCATCCGAATATCAGGATTCTTCACGAAGAGATTTCTGAACTTCCCACCGACTGCTGCTGCATCATCGCAACCGGTCCCCTGACATCGGATAAACTCTCTCAAGCAATCCGCGCTGCCACGAAGTCGCAGCACCTGTACTTTTATGACGCCATCTCACCAATCATCGACGCAGACTCGATCGACATGGATATCGTCTTTCGCGCCTCCCGTTACGATAAAGGCACAGACGATTATCTGAACTGTCCCATGACGGACGAACAGTACAACACCTTCTATGACGCGCTCCTCGCAGCCGAAAAGGTACAGCCCAAGGAGTTCGAGAAAACGCCCTATTTTGAAGCCTGTATCCCGATCGAGGTCATGGCGGAACGCGGCCGTCACACCATGCAATTCGGGCCACTCAAACCGGTCGGCTTGGAAGATCCCCGAACTGGCCGGCGGCCAGCCGCCGTCGTACAACTGCGCACTGAGAATGTGCATCGCACCTGTTACAACCTGGTTGGATTTCAGACCAAGCTCACGTATCCGGAACAAAAACGCGTCTTCCGCCTGATTCCGGGCTTGGAGCGTGCGGAGTTTCTGCGCTACGGGAGCTTGCATCGCAACACCTTTATCAACTCGCCTCAGTTGCTCACAGCCACGCTGCAATTCAAAGCCCGCAGCACGTTGTTCTTCGCCGGGCAATTGGTCGGCGTGGAGGGCTATACCGAATCAGCGGCGATGGGCGGCCTGGCCGGCATCAATGCGGTGCGGGTATTGAACGGGGAACCGACGGTGACGCCTCCCCCCACAACGGCGCATGGATGCCTGGTCGCTCACGTGGCGCTGTCCGATCCCCGGCACTTTCAGCCGATGAACACGAATTTTGGCCTGTTTCCTCCCTTGTCCAGCACGCCGAGGGACAAAGAAATGAAACGGCGTATGATCGCCCAACGGGCTCTTGAGGACTTTGCATCATGGAAGACGCAATCCGGGCTTTCATGAGCTTTCTTGACGTCGAGCGTAATGCATCCGCCGAGACTATTCGCAATTACCGGTCGGATCTCCGGCAGTTGACATCGTTTCTTGCTGGAACAGGCCACGCATCCCGTCTGATTCAAGTAGACCATGTTACAGCTGAAGATATCCGTGCGTACCTCCACCAGTTGGATCGAAAAGGTGAGAAAGCCTCGTCCCTGGCGAGAAAGCTGGCTGCCGTACGGAGTTTCTACCGATTTCTTCTGCGTGAAGGATCGGTACAGAAGAA
The DNA here is from genome assembly GCA_022843785.1 of Nitrospira sp. Taxonomy (GTDB): domain Bacteria; phylum Nitrospirota; class Nitrospiria; order Nitrospirales; family Nitrospiraceae; genus Nitrospira_D. Next base: position 109,706 of record JALHMZ010000007.1, on the reverse strand, counting down.
TCCGGCGGATGATATCCGAAGCCCCAAACTGCCCAAACCGCTTCCACGCGTTCTAGCCAAGGACGACGCCGGAGCCTTGATGGAATTTCCTGAGGGCCGGTCCTCTCTCTCCCTGCGCGATCGCGCACTGCTTGAAACATTGTATTCCACCGGCGCTCGTGTCAGTGAAGCGGTCGGGATCAACGTCGGTGATCTCGATGAGGGTGAGGGGCTTGTCCGCCTGAGAGGCAAGGGCCGGAAGGAACGCGTGATCCCGATCGGTGATGTCGCAACTCGAGCCATCCGCGCGTATCGTCAATCACTGGGGTCTGAATCCCTCAAACGGCGCCTGGCCGCTCCTCTGTTCTTGAATCATCGCGGAGGCAGACTCACCACACGGAGCGTGGCACGAATCGTTGCTCGATATTCCAGTCGCCTTGCCGGTGGAGCCGTCAGTCCGCATGCCCTGCGGCATTCCTACGCAACCCACCTGCTCGATGAGGGCGCGGATCTCAGATCGATTCAAGAGATGCTCGGGCATGCGTCGCTCAGCACTACGCAGAAATATACGCATCTGGCCGGCGATCGCCTGGCTGCCGTGTACGACCATGCCCACCCGCGGGCACGTTCGGTCACAACCGCTCTGTCGCGAAAGGATCAGAAGCCGTCATGATCATTCGATCCACCACTGTTCTGTGCGTCCGCCGGGCCGGACGAGTCGCCATGGGCTGCGACGGCCAAGTGACCGTCGGCACAACCGTGATGAAGCACAATGCCAAAAAGCTGCGGCGTCTCCATCACGAGCAGATACTCGCCGGCTTTGCCGGGGCTACCGCGGATGCCTTCACGCTCTTTGAAAAGTTCGAGGCCAAGCTGGAAGAACATCGAGGCAACCTGACGAGGGCGGCGGTCGAACTTGCCAAGGACTGGCGGACCGACCGCGTCCTGCGCCGTCTGGAAGCGCTGCTGGCCGTGGCCGGCCGGGAACAGTCTTTCCTGATTTCCGGAACCGGCGATGTCGTCGAGCCGGAAGACGGCATCCTGGCAATCGGCTCCGGTGGGCCCTATGCCCTGGCTGCAGCCAGGGCGCTCCTGGGGCAATCTCAACTGGACGCTACAGCCATCGTCACTGAAGCGATGAAGATCGCCGGCGCCATCGATATCTATACCAACCAACAGATCACCGTCGAGGAACTCCAAGGGTAAACAAGGAACATGAAACACCCGGCAACCGACCCAGAGCCGCTCAATCTCAATAGCCTCACACCCCGCCAGATCGTGGAGGAGCTCAATCGTTACGTAATCGGTCAAAAGGACGCGAAGCGGATGGTGGCGATCGCGCTCCGCAATCGTTGGCGTCGGCAACAACTGTCTCCTGATTTACGCGACGAGGTGATGCCGAAAAACATCATCATGATCGGCCCGACCGGAGTGGGAAAAACGGAGATCGCCAGACGACTGGCCAAACTGGCTCAAGCCCCGTTCATCAAGGTCGAGGCTTCAAAATTCACCGAAGTCGGCTATGTCGGGCGGGATGTGGAATCGATCATTCGCGATCTGACCGAACTGGCCATCAACATGGTGAAAACCCACCGCCTTGAAGCAGTTCAGCATAAGGCCGAGCAACATGGAGAAGAGCGGCTGCTCGATCTCCTCTTGCCGCCCTCTCCGCCTCGACCAGGATTTACGGAAGGCACCGGTGAGACCACCACATCGACTCCCCATGATTCACACGAGACCACCAGATCGAAACTGCGTCTCCAACTTCGAGAAGGTAAACTCGACGAACGGACAGTCGAGATGGAGACCCAGGAGCGACGCCTGCCGGTCGGTGTCATCTCCAATGCCGGCGGGCTTGATGAACTGGAAGGCAATTTGCGAGACATGTTGGGCGGGATGTTCCAGGGTAAGAAAAAGAAACGGCTGATGAAAGTGCCGGAGGCGCTGAAGCACCTCGCCCAGGAGGAAGCGCAGAAGCTCATCGACATGGACGACGCCGTACGTGAGGCCATCGCCAAGGTCGAGCAAACCGGGATCGTGTTCCTCGACGAAATCGACAAAATCGCCGGACGGGAACGGACTGCGGGACCCGATGTCTCGCGGGAAGGCGTACAGCGCGATTTGCTCCCGATTGTCGAAGGCTGCACGGTGACGACCAAGCACGGACCGGTTCTGACAGATCACATTCTCTTTATCGCCGCGGGAGCCTTTCACGTGGCCAAGCCGTCCGACCTGATTCCGGAGCTCCAAGGACGCTTTCCGATACGAGTCGAACTGAGCCCCTTGTCGAAAGATGATTTTGTGCGTATTCTCACGGAACCGAAAGGGGCGCTGGTCCGGCAGTATCAAGCCCTGTTAGCGACGGAAGGTCTCGCCGTCGAGTTCACCAAAGACGGCCTGGAGGCGATCGCCGACATTGCAGTCCAGGTCAACGAACGAACGGAGAACATCGGCGCACGCCGTCTCTTTACGATTATGGAGCGACTGCTCGAACACATTTCATTCGCGGGAGCGGAGTGGCCGGATAAAGCCGTGAACATCACCGCTGAGTATGTCCGTGACCGGCTCAAAGATGTGGTAAAGGATCAGGATCTCAGCCGATATATTCTCTAGGTGAGACGCGACTCTCGTCTTTTGCGCATTGCTTGCTGATGGAGTAGTCCATGAACAGACTCATCAAAAAAGCCAACGTCCTGATCGAATCCCTACCCTACATTCGGGCATTCCGCGGAAAGACCGTCGTGGTGAAATACGGCGGCCATGCGATGACAGATACCTCTTTAAAAGAACGGTTCGCACAGAATGTCGTGCTGTTGAAATACGTCGGGATCAATCCGGTCATCATCCACGGCGGAGGCCCTCAAATCGACAAGATGCTGGATCGGCTCGGAATCGAGGCAAAGTTCCGGCACGGTGTCCGCGTCACCGATGAAGCGACGATGGAAATCGTGGAGATGGTCCTGGCAGGAAAGATCAATATGGAGATCACCGATCTGATCAACCGACACGGTGGCAGTGCGGTCGGGTTGAGCGGGAAGGACGGTGGGTTGATTCTCAGCAAGCCGTTGACGGCCAAGGCCTGGGCGGAAAGCCTCGATCGCGATTTAGAAGGAGAGGACAGCGAAGGGGACTTCGGGTTGGTGGGCGATATCGAAAAGGTCGATCCTGGCCTGCTGCGCAATCTGCAGGACGACCACTACATCCCGGTGATCGCGCCCATCGGAACGGATCGCGAAGGGAATACCTACAATATCAACGCTGATCTTGTTGCCGGAGCAGTAGCAGGGGCCCTGCGCGCGGAAAAACTCGTCATGATGACCGACATCAAAGGCATTCGCGACGCCAACGGGCGGCACCTCTCCACCGTGTCTCGAAAAGATGTGCAACGGATGATGAAGAAGGGGACCATCACGGAAGGGATGATCCCAAAAGTTCACGCCTGCCTGGACGCGCTAGCTGAAGGGGTCGGCAAGGCACATATCATCGACGGGCGCATTCCACACGCTGTTCTGCTCGAAATCTTCACACGTAAGGGGATTGGAACCGAGATCGTCGCCTGATCAGACCGTGATGCGTCGCTCGTGAAACGCAGAACCACCGATGGCTGTTGAATTCCGACTGAGGACTCATCTGCAGGTCTTGGTCGGAGAACGCCATCCGCTGTCTTCACCGGCCCGCCTTCATCAGGCGGAGCGCTATCTATACGAGCAATTCTCCAAGCTTGGGCTCACCGTCACGACGCACGAGTTCGAAGCAATGGGCGGTGTCTATCGGAACGTGATCGGAGTCGCCCATCCGCCGCCAAAACAAGACCAACCGGTTCTGCCTCCCTTGATCGTCGCCGCACACTATGACACCGTACCGGGCTCACCGGGAGCCGATGACAATGCCAGCTCATTGGCGGTATTGCTCGACGTGGCGCAGCGAATCACACAGACCTCGCTCAGCCGACCCATCCACTTCATCGCATTTGGCCTCGAAGAGGAGGATCTCTTGGGTAGTCGGGCCTACGTCGCTCATCTCACTGCGACACGCAAACCCGTGCAGGGTGCGATCATACTGGAATGTGTGGGCTACGCGCGTGATGAAGACGGGTCTCAAAAGATTCCGCCAGGAGTCCCGATCGCCGTCCCGCCGGTTGGAAACTTTCTGGCCGTCATCGGCAATCAGTCATCGAGTTCCCTGACCATGGCCGTTGAACAAGCGATGCGGCCTCACCTGCCGGTCTTGCCGTTGATTGTGCCGGGCAACGGCGAACTGTTGCCTGATACAAGACGTAGCGACCATACACCATTCTGGGAGCATGGATTTCCAGCGGTGATGCTCACCGACACGGCCAACTTCCGTAATCCCCACTATCATCGGCCCACCGATACGATCGACACGCTGAATCTGGACTTCATGTCCGCCGTCGCCGATGGTCTGACCGCAGCAATCCTCTGTCTCACAGAAACTCAAGGGACTCCATGATGACGATGCAGATTAGTCCAGTAACAACGGCGCTGATCAGAAAGATATACGCTCAGCTCGATTACAAAACATTGGGCAACATCTACTGTTACGAAGGCGGCGATGAGTTCTGGCGGGCGAAGCGAAAGCCTTGCGAGCGACTGGGCATCAACCTCGCCCAGGCACTGCTGAAAAAGTTGCCGCGCGGCGGGAGAAGCCTCTACGTCGGCGCCGGAGTGGCGGAGCTACCCTGTCTGCTGGCCGAATCGATGGATCATCAACGCACGGTCGAGCCCTACAATCTCAGACGGTCTGAAGTGGCGGCATTGAACCGCGCCTGCAGTGGGCTGCCGGTTAAGTTCCTTTCTCGCGATGCGGCATCGGCTCGCGGTCGGTTCGATCATCTCTGGATCGTCAGTGTCCTGAACGATCCTGAGCGGTTTCCAGATCTCTCGCCGTTATCCTATGGGAATGCGAACCCCGTCACCTTCAATCCCGGAAGGTTTGAACAGCAACGTCGTATTGTCCAGTCGATCGTCGATCAGTGCATGCCCAAGCTCGGTCTACCCGGCCTGGTCACAACCTCGACGGAAGAAGTCGTGTGGATCGCAGACTGGTGCCACCGACACAGGATTCCCTATCGCGTGGAGCGGAAACAGTATCCCACGGCGCTCGTCGGTGACCCAATCTGTTTTATCACGGTAGGGAAGAAGTGACGGCAAGAATCTTGCGCTCAGTCAAGTCTGAAAGCCGGTCTTCTGTTTGGCGGAACCGCCCAGATACAACCCGGCGTACCTCACATAGTTCTCAGCGGATTTCTTGATCCAGGCTAATTCTTCTTCTGTCACGGACCGTCGGATCCGTGCGGGTGAACCCAGGATGAGGCTCTTCGGCGGGACAACGGTACCTTCCACTACCAGCGCCCCGGCTCCCACGACTGAATCTTCTCCAATAACAGCCCCGTCCATGATGATGACGCCCATCCCGACTAACACGCGATCGTGAATCGTACAACCATGGAGAACCACACTGTGGCCAACTGTCACATCATTCCCGATCAGGAGAGGATGGGTATCGTGAGTGACGTGTAACATGCAGAGGTCTTGGATGTTGCTCCGATCGCCGATCCGGATATAGTTCACGTCCCCTCTGATCACCGCGTGAAACCACACACTACAGTTCTCGCCCATGACCACGTCGCCGATGACCACCCCCGTATCCTCGATAAAACAGGAAGACGGAATCGTCGGCTTGATACCTTGAAAGGTGCGGATCATAGGGGCACTCTAGGGGAACGGCTTCCGGAATATCAAGACTGCTCTCTTGAGCATTCGTTGACAGGCTTTTCAAGCCTCCCGTAGACTGCTTGAATGTCGACGCCTCTGATCCAGCTCGGCCGAAAGCACACCACCAAGAAAGCGGCGGTTCCCAGGAAGACCGCGGCTGCTAAACCAACGACTATCGGCTTCGTGAACCTGGGGTGCTCGAAAAACCAGGTAGACTCGGAGGTGATGCTCGGTACACTCGTACACGACGGCTTCGCGTTAACCGACAATCCCAAGAAAGCCGAGGTCGTCATCATCAATACCTGCGGCTTCATTGAGGAAGCGAAACAGGAATCCATCAACACAATCCTCGAACATGCCAAGCTCAAAAAGAACGGAGTCTGCCGCGTCCTCATTGCCGCCGGCTGCCTGGCTCAACGCTATCAGGGCGATCTTCTGAAAGAACTGCCGGAACTGGACGGCGTGGTGGGAACCGGCGAATTCGGGAACATCGCGACCATCTGCCGGGATCTCCTGGCTCCCCAAAAGCGACAGCAGCGGCTCTGGATCAGCGAGCCACCCTATCTCTACGACGCGGATGCCCCGCGCCTGCGGCTCGGAAAGACACACAGCGCCTATGTGAAAATCGCCGAAGGCTGTAACCGCAACTGCGCCTTCTGTGCCATTCCCATCATGCGGGGCAAGCAGCGTAGTCGTCCGGTGGAATCGATCGTGGCTGAAGCCGAACGCCTCGCCGCAGAAGGCGTGAAAGAACTCAACCTCATCTCCCAGGATACGATCAACTACGGCGTGGATCTGGGGATTCGAGATGGATTAACCACGCTGCTGAGCGCGCTTGTGAAGGTGAAGGACATTCACTGGATCAGACCCTTTTATCTCTACCCGCAGCAGATCACGGACAAACTCCTGGATCTCTATGCCGGCGAGGAGAAAATTACCAAGTATATCGACATGCCGCTCCAACACATCAACGACCGGATGTTGAAGCGCATGCATCGATTAGGGAATCGCGCCGCTATCGACAAGCTGGTGGACCGCATTCGCACCCGCATTCCCGGCGTCGCCTTTCGCACCGCCTTCATCGTCGGCTTCCCCGGTGAAACAGAGCAGGCCTACCAGGAACTGAAGACCTATGTGACGGAGCGCGAATTCGACCGCGTGGCCGTCTTCCTCTACTCCGACGAAGAGGACACGACGGCGCTTGCGCTCGATGAGAAGATTGAACGGGCCGTCATGGATGAACGGCGGAACGAACTGCTGGCGATACAGGAACACATCGCCGCTGCGCAGGGCCAGGCCCGCATAGGCTCAGTCATAGACGTCCTGGTCGAAGGCCCATCGGAGGAAACGCCACTGCTGCTGGAAGGCCGCCATGAAGGGCTGGCGCCGGAGATCGACGGCGTCGTCTATATCAATGACGGCACGACCAACCCGGGGGATCTCGTCAAAGTCGAGATCACCGAAGCCGCTACCTACGACCTCGTCGGGCACATCGTCACATAATCCTACACCTCCCAGGCGCTTCCCTTCTGCTACACTTGAAGGACCCGTATCAAGGAGATATCGCACATGACCTCACAGAGAAAAGAATCGGTCGTGCTCCTGATCCAGTGCAAGGACCGAAAGGGCATCGTCGCCCGTGTCTCAGGATTCATCCATGATTTCGGGGGCAACATTCTCGACTCCGATCATCACACGGACGAAGAGACGAACGATTTTCTCATGCGGATGGAATGCTCGACGGAGGGGTTGCAGATCGCGCCCGATCAGATTTCAGAAGCGTTCGCTCCCATCGCCAAAGTGTTCGAGATGCGCTACGAAGTCCATCAGACCAGCCGGCGCACCCGTGTTGGAATGATGGTTTCGAAGCAGGATCACTGTTTGGCGGATTTACTCCAACGCCATCGCCGTGACGAGCTGCGCATCGACGTTCCCCTCATCATTTCCAATCATGACACCTGCGCCAACTGGGCTGAACTGTTCAAGATCCCCTTCGCCGTCTGTCCTGTCACCAAAGAGACGAAACCGGAGCAAGAACGGCACGTGGTCTCACTCTTGCGGGAGCAGCGCATCGAACTCGTCGTGATGGCCCGGTACATGCAGATTCTCAGCGCCGAGTTTCTTGCCATGGTCGGCTGTCCCGTGATCAACATTCACCATTCCTTCCTTCCCGCCTTCATCGGCGCAAATCCCTATCGGCAAGCGTATGAGCGAGGAGTCAAAATTATCGGGGCGACGGCGCACTACGCGACACAAGATCTGGACGAGGGGCCGATCATCGAACAAGACGTGATCCGCGTGGGCCACCGGGATACTGTGGACGATCTCGTTCGAAAAGGGCGCGATTTGGAGGAAATTGTGCTGGCCCGAGCCGTCCGTCGCCATATCGAACGGCGGGTCTTGGTCTACGGAAGAAAGACGGTGGTGTTCGACTGAGCCTGACAGCGAGCCACTTACACCGCCTGAGGTGCAAGCGGCAACGTGACCGTAAACGTGGAGCCCTGACCCACAGCGCTTCTCACGCTGATCCGGCCCTTGTGGAATTCGACGATCCATGCACAGATGGCAAGACCCAGACCGGTGCCTTTCTTGGTATGGTTACGCGCGCCGTCGGTACGGAAAAAGCGGTTGAATATCTTCGTGTGATCTTCCGATCCGATGCCGATACCCTGGTCGGTCACGGACAGAATGGCCTCCTGTCCGACTGTCACCAGGCCGATCTCGACCTTCCCGCCCGGATGAGAATACTTGATGGCGTTTTCAACCAAGTTGAGCAGCAGCTCCCGAAGCCGTAATTCGTCTCCCTGCACCAATGCCGGCATGACGGTTCCCAGCACGACCTCGATGTTCCGATCCTGTCCGAGCAACGGGGCCTGGCGGTGGATATCCTCGACAAGCGCCTCCAGCAAGACCGGCTTCGACTCCATCTTCACCTCGCCCATGTCGGCGCGTGACAAGAACAACAGCTCCTCCACGATACGGGTCATCCGGTCGATCTCTTCCAGATTACTCTCGAGCACTGCCTGATAATCTTCAAGCGCCCGAGGCCGCCGCAGTACCAATTCCGTTTCACCTTTCATCACGGTCAACGGCGTTCGCAGTTCGTGTGATGCATCGCTGGTGAATTGGCGGATCTGCCGAAACGAGGTATCCAGCCGGCCGATCATATTGTTGAAAGTCCCGGCCAGCCGGCCGATTTCATCCGGCGCAGTGGGCATGGTCAGGCGTTGGCTGAGATCTCCTGCAGCGATACGTTGCGCAGCGAGCGTGATGGCATCGACCGGGCGCAAGGCGCGCCCCGCCAGAAACCACCCTGCAGCCAGCGAGACGGCCAGTGCGATCGGCATGGCAACGACGAGCAAGATGAGGAAACGACGCAACGTATCCTCGATCGACTCCATCGACGTGCCGACCTGCACGATGTAGAGGAGATTGTCCCGGTGGATGATCGGCACTGAGATAAGCCGCAAGGGGGGCTCATGAGGATATTTGGCCGACTCCAAGATCGTCTGCCCGTTGAGTGTGGCTTCGAGAGCCGTCCGGCTGAGCGGAACCTCGTGTTGCCTGATATTCGGGGAGCGGATCGTGATGGTACCGGAAGGGCTGAAAATCTGAAAGAATTTGTCGATGCGGGCCAGCTCGGGAAATTGGGAGAGCAATTCTTCTTCGTCGATGAGCGGAAGAAAACCCCGTTCTTGAAGGGAACGCACGGCAGCGGTGGCGGTTTCTTCAAGAGACTGATCGACATCATCGCGAAGATTCCGGGCCGTGAGGACGTACAGCACCACGGAAAACGTAATCAAGACCATCGCCAGCGCGCTTCCGTACCAGAGCGTCAGCCTGACACGTAGTCGCATCAGTCGGCCTTCAGCATGTACCCGCTGCCCCGTATGGTATGGATCAGTTTCTTGGCCCGGCCCCGGTCGATCTTGTTTCGGAGGTAGTTCACATAGACGTCAATGACGTTGGTAAAAGTATCGAAGTCCTGATTCCACACGTGCTCGGAGATCATGGGCCGCGTCAGGACGCGTCCCGTATGGCGCATGAGATATTCGAGCAGGGCGTATTCTTTGAGCGTGAGATCGATCCGTTGCCCACCGCGGGTCACGTCGCGCGTGGCCGGGTTGAAGATCAGATCATCGACCTGGAGAATGCCGGGAGTTTCGGTCGCACCGCGGCGAATGAGGGCACGGACACGGGCCAACAGCTCATCAATGGCAAACGGCTTGGTCAGATAATCATCGGCGCCGGCATCAAGCCCTTTCACCCGCTGATCGATCTGCGATTGCGCCGACAGGATCAGCACGGGGGTTTGAATCCGCTCCCGGCGGACGGTTTTGAGAATGTCCATGCCGGACATCGACGGCAACATCAGATCGACCACAAGCAGGTCATAGTTGGTCGCCAGCGCCATCTCAAGACCCTTGGCGCCGTCCTCGCACAGATCGACGGCATAGCTTTCTTCTTCAAGCGCTCGCTTGATGAAGCATCCGACTTTGGTTTCGTCTTCGACAACGAGCACGCGCATGGATACTCCGTACCGTATGGTGGAACCTCCGCAGCATCGTTCATCTGCGGAGGTGATCGATTATACCAAAGCGGGCGAGTCCGTGATATCTCCGTGAGTCTCACCGGCCTGATGCTCGGGAGCGGGCGACGTCACACGATGATCGCAGATGGAGCGGACTTGTTTCCAATCCTCTCCGGGCAAGAGCGCGACCGGATGAAGCGGGAGCGGACCGGCAAGACGGGTCACATTGGCGATGGGGTCTCCGGTATCGGGAGGAGTAGACGACGAGGATGCCGCAGAGTGTTCCTGAAACATGTCAGTTAGGTCGAATCGCCTGGAACGACTTTATCAAGAGACACGATTGCCGGCTTATCACCACGCATTCTGACGATCAGGGTTTCTTCGCCTTCGACCTTGAATTCCCGGTTCGCCTGCCGCAGTGTTTCTGTCGACTTGAACGAGACCTTCGCGCTCCGTTCGTCGCCTGCCAGCGATACGGTCGTGTTCAGGCGGGTAAAATCATTCGCGCTGGGAAAGTCAAATTCCATGGCCAGCGTCTTGCGATAGTCGTCTCGCGTGAGTGCCGCCTGCTGCTGATTCGAGCCTTGCTTCATGTGAATCACAATGACCGCGTCAGGAGCAATATGCCGAAGCACACCCTCGACATCTTTTTTTCTGACAGCCTGATCGAGTTCGTTAAGAAGGAGATCGATGGACGCCCGGGTCAGTAGGACTTCCGGCTTGAGGGGGTGCGACGACACATCAGACGACGCGGCGCCGGTTGGCCCTGCGGAGGATGGCGAGAACAACGTAGGGAAATCCAGCCACCGTGAATACAGCGCATAGCCGAGCACCACAACGATGATGGCCGCACCGAGAGCGATCGTTATCAGACGGGCGCTGCCGGCGGAGGACTGCCAGTCCCGTGCGCGCTTGTTAGTATCGGAAGGAAATTGGTTTGTCGCAGCCATTCGGTCCAGATTCCAATCCATGGCCTAGCCGCCACTGACGATAGCTTAAAATAGCCGGAATGCCATCAAAGTCAAGGAAACAGTATGCTCACCGGAGCTTCCCTGGCCAACCTCACTTAGCATCTTGGAAAAGGCCCGGTGCCATGGTACGCTCCCGACCCGATTGGACCTCTATCCGTAAGCGACCGAACCAAGGATAAGCTTTGCTCATGGCGACACCCAACTTTCTCGACCCAACCGATTCATTTCTCCACCGCCACATCGGTCCGACCGAAGCCGACATCCAAGAAATGCTGGCGACCTTGGGCCTGCAGTCGATCGACTCGCTCACTGACGCGACAGTTCCTGATGACATTCGCCTTCGCAAATCGCTCTCGCTCCCCACCCATCGCGGCGAACAGGCTGTCCTGGCCCAACTCAAAGAGCTGGCATCCCAGAACACCGTCGCTCGTTCACTGATCGGCATGGGCTACTACGATTGCGTCACCCCCGGTGTGATCCAGCGAAACATTCTGGAAAATCCCGCCTGGTACACGCAATACACGCCCTATCAGGCGGAAATCGCACAGGGCCGTCTCGAAGCGTTGGTCAACTTTCAAACGATGGTCGCGGACTTGACCGGCCTGCCGTTGTCGAATGCCTCGCTGTTGGATGAAGCCACCGCCGCCGCGGAAGCAATGGCCATGTGTGATGCCATCGCTCGCAGCGCAGGCAGGGAACGGAAGGACTTCTTCGTCTCACGCGATTGCCATCCCCAAACTCTGGCCGTGTTGCAGACACGAGCCGAACCGCTCAACATCACGATCCGGACCGGACCGGCCTCCTCCGTCGATTGTTCGGATGGGAAGCTGTGTGGCCTCTTGCTGCAATACCCGGCAACGGACGGTTACGTCAGCGACTACAGCGCTTTGGTGGCGAGCGCCCATGAGTCCGGCGTCCTCGTAGTCGTTGCGACGGATCTCCTTGCTCTGACATTGCTCCGTCCACCGGGAGAATTCGGCGCCGACATTGCGGTCGGATCGACGCAACGGTTCGGCGTCCCGATCGGGTTCGGCGGACCACACGCCGCATTCTTGGCCACGAAAGAAGAGTACAAACGGCAGATGCCGGGCCGCATCGTCGGCGTATCCAAAGATGTGACGGGAAAGCCGGCGATCCGGCTTTCGCTCCAAACGCGGGAGCAGCATATCCGGCGGGAGAAAGCCACCAGCAATATCTGCACGGCCCAAGTCCTGTTGGCTGTCATGGCCGGCATGTATGCGGTGTACCACGGTCCGGAAGGGCTGCGGCGCATTGCCGAGCGCGTGCGCGGACTCACCTTGCTGCTGGCCGAAGGGCTGAGGCGGCTCGGATTCGATGTGTTGCCGAAAGTCTTCTTCGATACGATCCGCGTGCCCCTTGCCCGAACCCAAGCCGATCAAATTGCCCTGCGCGCGAAGGAGCAGGGGATCAATCTCAGGCGCTACGAAGACGGCTCTATCGGCCTGTCCCTCGACGAAGTCAGCTCGGATGATGAAGTCCGTCGTCTGCTGGAGCTCTTCGTGGGATACGACCGGTTGCCTTTCAAGCTTTCGGACCTGATCCCCGCGATCGATCTTGCCTATCCTGCGTCATTGGCCAGAACAAGCAAGTATCTGACGCACGAGACCTTCAATCGATACCACTCCGAGCACGAGATGCTCCGCTACCTCTTTCGGTTGCAGTCGAAAGATCTGTCGCTGGTGCACTCCATGATTCCGCTCGGCTCCTGCACGATGAAGCTGAACGGGACGTCGGAAATGCTGCCGGTAACGTGGCCGGAATTTGCCCGGCTGCATCCCTTTGCTCCGGAGGAGCAGACTCGCGGCTATCGGGAGATGATCCGACAACTCGAAGCGTGGCTGGCTGAAATCTCAGGGTTCGCGGCGTTCTCGGTCCAACCGAATGCCGGCTCACAGGGTGAATATGCGGGCCTGATGGTCATCCGGGCTTACCATCGATCGAGAGGAGAGGCGCATCGCGACGTCTGTTTAATTCCCGTGTCGGCCCATGGAACGAATCCTGCCAGCGCCGCCATGGCCGGCATGACCGTCGTGGTCGTGGCCTGCGATCCGCATGGCAACGTAGATCTTCAGGATCTTGAGGCCAAGGCGGCCGAACACCGAGACCGTTTGGCGGCAGTGATGCTGACCTATCCCTCCACGCACGGCGTGTTTGAGGCAGGCGTGCGACGCATTTGCCAAATCATCCACACCCATGGCGGACAGGTCTACATGGACGGGGCCAATATGAATGCCATGGTGGGCCTCTGCCGTCCCGGCGATATCGGCGCAGACATCTGTCACCTCAATCTGCATAAGACCTTTTGCATTCCGCACGGCGGCGGCGGACCTGGCGTGGGTCCCATCGGAGCGGCACAGCATCTCGCGCCGTTGCTGCCCGGGCACCCCGTGACACAACTCGGAGGACCTGAGGCCATCGGTCCGGTGTCTGCCGCTCCATTCGGCAGTGCCGGCATCCTTCCGATTTCATGGGTCTATATCGCGCTGATGGGCCGTGACGGGTTGACCAAAGCGACCCAAGTCGCCATTCTGAACGCCAACTATATGGCGAAGCGGCTGGAGAAGCATTACCCGGTCCTCTATGCCGGCGACGCCGGACTGGTGGGGCATGAGTTCATACTCGATCTGCGGGAATTCAAGGAGCGCGCCGGGGTGGAAGCCATGGATGTCGCAAAGCGGCTGATGGACTATGGCTTTCATGCACCGACCGTCTCGTTTCCGGTTCCCGGCACCCTCATGATTGAACCGACGGAAAGCGAAGCCAAGACGGAGATCGATCGGATGTGCGAGGCATTGATCCGAATCCGTGCCGAGATCCAGGAGATCGTCGATGGGCGCCAGCCGAGGACGAACAACCTGCTGAAGAATGCGCCCCACACGGCATCCATTGTCACGGCCACGGAGTGGACCCGTTCCTACAGCCGCGAGCAGGCAGCATTTCCCGCTCCCTGGATCAGGAACAACAAATTCTGGCCGAGCGTCAGCCGCATCGACGAGGCCTACGGCGATCGCCATCTCATCTGCAGCTGCCCGCCGATTGAAAGCTACCAGTCATAACGACAACCTCCTGACGTGGCTGGACCTCCAGCCACGATTCAGGTTCCCTATTCACCCCTCCTTGCCAGTATTTCTGGACTAGCGGTAAAGTACGAGAGATTTCGAATGAGGAGGTGGTATGACCGATATCGGCCGCCGGGGTTTTCTGGTGCGGACAGGACTGGCCTTGAGCGCGACGGTTCTGGCAAGCGCCTACCCTCGCGCGTTTGCCGATGAGCAATCTCCACCACGCACGTTCGAGAACTGGGATCAAGTCCGGGCCCAGTTTCCCTTGTCTTCTCAACTCATCCATCTGGCCGGGTTTTTTCTCTCATCCCATCCCACACCGGTGCGCAACGCGATTGAACGGCATCGCGCCGGTTTGGATGCGAATCCTATCGGCTATTGGTTCGAGCATGAAGAGAAACAGGAGGCGCAGGTCCTCCAGGCTGCTGCTGCCTATCTGGGCGCGAGTCCCACCGATATTGCCCTAACCGACAGCACGACGATGGGGCTGGGCCTACTCTATGGCGGGTTACAACTTCGCGCCGGACAGGAAATCCTGACGACGACTCACGACCATTATTCGACCGAAACCTCGTTGCGTCTCCGCGCCGAACGGACGGGCGCCATCGTTCGTCAGATTCCCCTCTATCAGTCTCTGAAGACCGTCTCTCGTGAGCAGCTGGTGGAGTCTCTGCGAATGGGTATCACCCCTGCGACGCGCATTGTCGCAGTCACCTGGGTCCATTCCAGCACAGGACTCAAACTGCCGATTCATGAGATGGCTCGCGCGATCCAAGCGATCAATCGTTCCCGGGCTGAGCAAGACCGAGTCATCTTCTGTGTGGACGGAGTGCATGCCTTGGGGGTCGAGGACTTCCGCCTCAGCGAGCTCGGCTGCGACTTTCTGATCGCCGGAACTCACAAATGGATGTTCGGTCCGCGAGGGACCGGCCTCGTGTGGGGCCATCCGACCGCGTGGCCCGTCACTCAGGCCATGATTCCAACCTTCAACTTCCAGGCCTATGACCTCTGGATGGAGAACAAATCCTCGAAGGGTCTCCCACAATCGGTTCACATGACGCCGGGCGGATTTCACTCATTTGAGCATCGTTGGGCACTCGATGAAGCCTTCACATTTCATCAGACCATCGGCAAATCGAAAATAACGCAACGCCTCTATGAACTCAGCCAACAGTTGAAGCAGGGCTTAGCCACCATGCCGCATATCACGCTGCAGACTCCGATGTCGCAGGACCTCTCGGCCGGGATCGTCTGTTTCGAAGTGGCCGGTCTGACGCCTCGCACGGTGGTAGAGAAACTCGGTCAACGAGAGATCGTCGGTAGCGTAACCCCCTACGCGACGAAATATGTCAGACTCGCGCCGAGCCTGTTCAACTCAGCCGGTGAAATAGAACACACGTTGGAAGCAATCAGAACTCTTCGCTCGTCGTAGCCGTCAGTGCATGACTCGGCGCCGATGGTGATGGAACCGGCATGACCGGAGACTTCCACGACGGTCAGTGCAAACCCTGGATGTTCGACGGCCCTGTCGTTTGCTCCGGCCTGTAGTACGTTGCTTCCATCCCTTGATTCTCAAACGCTTCAACCTTCTGCCCTCGCATATCTTTCCCTCACACCAACGTAGGACTGGAGCTGCCGACCTCGATAGCAACCGCTGGCGAGACCGTGATCAATGAAGAATTCTTCATGATCTCCTCATGGACCCTTCATAGAGCAGGCGTAGAGTGGTCACATAAAATTGGAGGGGGGTAAGTCATCATGGTGGCATTGATCATCGGTGTGTTGGCAGTGAGTGTGGGATTGGCCGTCGTGTATACAGCATTCATGTATACAGCAGTACATGTAGGGCGTCGGTAAGCGAGAGCGAACGCTCTGACGGTAGAACCGGATTTTGGCAGACGCATACCTACCAATTCCTGAATCCGGTGCAAGGGAGTCGAAGAGGATGCCCTTCTTAACCCTGTACGTTTTGCCAATTCCAGGTCTCGTTGTTTTCTGAAAGCGAGTCCCCAGCTCTTTGCTAGGACAACCTACCAAACCGAGGGATGAGTCGACCATCAATGTCGACCAGCTCTTCGAACATAGCTAACGGCCTTACCCAGAGGCCAAAGTCGCCATACAGCGCACGGTACACAACGAACTCTTCTTCGGTCTCAGAATGCCGTGCTACCCCAAGAACCTCGTATTCTTGACCCTTATAGTGCCGATACCGCCCTGGCATGACCATAGGCCCCAAGCTCCTCGTCTTGCTTTGACCTCACCGAGGTCGATCCTCACATTCACGTGACAATTTAGCCCAAAATGGAACCTGCCTGGTAGCCAGACTCTAGAAACACGGCGCTATAACGACGAAGGCGATTGATAGGAGCATGGAAAGTGAGACTCCTGTGAGACAGCGGATTTCAACTTCCACGACCTCCGCATACCTGTGCCTCTTGGCCGATTATGCACGGAGTGCGACTGGCCACGATGGGTCACCTTCTTGAGCATACCGCCCCGACTATAACCCTCCGATATGCTTATCTCCCGCCGAAACACCTGACTATGCGGTGAGGGTCTTAGACTCTGTCTCGGCAACGTTCGTTCAATTCCGTCGCACAGCATGTAGTAGAGCTGAGGATGGATTGACATGGCATTCATGAGCTATTATAAAACCGCTTACCTACCTAATAAGGCTCACATGGATTTATTCGACTTAGCGTGTAAACCTGACTCGGCATCCAGTAAAATCAACACGCCCACACTATTTTCTAGCCAGCTGGATGTAGATCAATTTAACAAGACAGCCACCCATATTCCGTCTCCCACAGTCCTTTCTGGGCAACAGGCTGCTTCAAGCGAACAAACAGTTCGGCTCATCTCTCAAATCTTTAATGAGAGTTTTGGCTATCGACCAGACGGGAAGCCATACAAACTTGGGCCGAAATCTGTGACAGAACGGCTTCTGCAAACCGACTATGTTTTTCTAGCGGGAGGATCGGCCGCTGGTATTGGCTATCTATTCGGTAAGGAAATCCCGTCATCGATGGGCCGCATCGCATGGATTGAGTCAATGGCGGTGCTACCGATTTACCGGCGTCAAGGTATCGCAACGTCTTTGGTCCAAGCCTTCTCTGAAGCCACACGAGCCGCATCCCGTTTAGGGTGTGCGACTCCCAATCCAATTGCTGCCCTGATCGTGAGTCGTGTGGTAGCGGGACAGATGTTCATAGGCACGTCTGGCACCCCTTATCGGTTGGTGCAATTGCTAAAGGAAATACGGCAGAATTGCTTTGACCTCCGAGGATGTGCCATTTCTGAATCCAGCCTGACAATAAGGACCGGCTTTAGCCCATTATCTCGTTCGGATCAGCGGGAGTGGCATCCCCATCAGCCGAAACCTGAACCAAAATGGTGGAGTTCTATCGAACATCTCCCCAACGAGTATGAAGCTCTCCTCATCATAGAACGCCACTCGTAGAGTACGTGTGGAGCCTCCAGGTTACACATTCTCGCACTATCCAGCCAGCCAAGCCGCTCACGATCTTTCTATAGTGTCTGCAGTTGCCAGTATTTTTTCAAACAGTTTCGGCACGAATTCCAAGACAAGCAAGCCCTACCGATTGGGGCCTAACAAAACTCGTGAACGCCTCCAAGGAACTGACGATTTGGTAATGGCCCTCGATTCAGCCGGAGGCTATGTCGGTTACGTTTATGGGAGAAGAATAGATACTCCTCAAGGTATGGTCGTGTGGATTGATTCGCTTGCTGTATTGCCGGCACACCGCCGAAAAGGGTTAGGAACGAACATCGTCCGTTCTTTGATTGAGAGTCACTCTGTATGCAGATGGGTCGGCTGTGCTACGCCAAACCCTGTCGCTGCGCTTGTCATAACTCGGGCAAGTGATGGTGCAGCATATGCGGGTGAGTGTTCTCCTCCAAGTGAACTTATAGAGATGATCCAGAATATCCGAGGGCAAACTCCAGATCTTCAGGGTGCAGACTTCAATGCAGCCCGGCTATTAGTGAGAACCAGTTTTAATCCCACCATCTCCGGTGACCGCAAAGATTGGAGTCCTCCTCACCCCAGCGAGCCTCCACCATGGTGGAGTTCTCTTTCTAACCTTCCCTACGAACATGAAGCGCTATTGATTATTGATCGCCAGCGATAACGCTGGTCCTTGCCTGCCTTGCGCCGTTCACTTGACAGTTCAGCCGAAAACGACGCCGGAAGCCATGTTCATCGCTGTTGGAACTGAGGACGCTAAACCGCTGAAACGCCTTGACGATAGGAGCGGGGAAGAAGAGTTGGTGCCGAAGCCGGGATTTGAACCCGGACACCCGTGAGGGCGCTAGACCCTGAATCTAGTGCGTCTGCCAGTTCCGCCACTTCGGCTCTACCATAGGGGAGGTGGATTATCCTGAATTCTTATGAGCTCCGTCAAGCAAGGCGGGATACTATTTCCGGTGCCGGCTAGCCGCCGGAAACCACCGCTTCCTTCACCGCCCAGCAGCCTGCCACGGGAATCTCACGAAGGTCTCCGCTCATGATAATCCGTTCGCGCGCCAAGCCGGATGCGGCCAGCAGCGAAGCGGCACCGATTCGCGGCGCTTCATCGGCGATCAGCACATCGAACCGCACGCGGCTGAAGAGCGGGTCGCTTGCCACCCGAACAGGCGTGGCCGCCACCAGCCGGCGGTTTTGAATGAACGCCTGGCGGTTCGGATCCGCCTCGGCAGCCAACAACTCGCGGATCTTTTTCGTTCCCCCCAACTTGGTGACTGCTTCTTTGAGATCCTCGGCTTCCTGACGCAGTTCCCTTGGAACAGCCGCTTCCGGAACCAGCTGCCGAATGCGGCCTTTGGCCACATCAAGCTCCTGGTTCAGTCCGTCGATCTGCTGCTGATAGAGCGTACGGTATTGCGTGAGTGATTCCACATTCTTTCCGACCGTCTGCATCGTGAGCCGCTGAAACAGCGTGAGGTTTTCGTATTCGGCCAGGGTCGCGCCAACCTCGGCAAGTTTCGCCTGCACATCCCTCAACTGGGTGACGAGACGCCATTCAAGTAAACGGACTTCGTCCAAGTCTTTTTGTTTCTGGGCCTTGCCGGCCAGAAAGGGCGCCAGTTCCCGGAACCGCTCATATTTGCGCCGCAGGGATGCCTTCTCCGTTTGAGACCTGGCATAAAACTGATGCATTTGCGCCTCGAAGCCCAACTCGTGAAGATCGATGCCGTGACTCTGCGATGTAATCGGCATTTCATATCGGCTGAGCCACGTCTTGTAGTTGAGGCCCCCGGCTTTCATCGTACGGGAGATCATGCCGACGATGTCGTCAGATTCTTCATGATCGGGACTGATCAGCAGAATACGCTTGTTGGCGCGAATCAGCTCCATCGCCAGGCTGGCCAGCTTGTGACGGCGCTGCGCCTGATCTTCCGACCACAGAGTCGTGAGAACCGACGACGCAGAGGATGGCATCTTCGACGCATCTTCCGGTGAGGCAAGCCAAGGAACTACGCGCTCGGCGAGACCAAGACTCTGCGCATCGGCCTTTGCGGTCATCTCCTTCAACCGGGTAACCGACGTGCTCAGGAGTCCGGCCTGGTCCGGGATCAGTGTGACGGAAGGCGTCGAGGCTCCGAGGGAATCGATGACCTGCACGAGGAGCGCGCTGCCCTTCTGACGCAGAACAATCCCTTCGGTCGGATCCATCTCGTCGGAGGTGACGATGGACAGAGGCAGGTCGACCGATAACGATATTCCAGGGGGTACGAGAAACTCGTACAGGTGGAGCCCCCCGATCGTCTGAACAAGCCGGCCCTCTGTTGCCGTACAAGCAACATCCTGCCCGGCGTCGACGATCCGTTGCCGTTCCGCTTCAAGCCGGGCTACCCATAATTCTATAAGTTCTTTGGCTGTCATGACGGGTCAATACACTTTGTTCGCGGCGTATGATAAAGCCCGCCGGCACAGCTGTCTACCGCGTGGGCGCGTCACAGACGTATTGCCAGAACCCGTAGAGCGCCCTTGTCTTCACGACCACAACTTGTCTAGAATGACCCGCTCAGCAGCCTTTAAGGAGGAATTCGGTGAAGGGCCTACGATTCGAGCGCATCGGCAAGGGACAGTACTACAATGTGGTCTTCCATATCGGCAGCACCTATGTGCCGGTGAGCGATGAGACCGTGGAAGAACTCAAGGGCCAGAGCCTGCTGCCGGCAGAGCGATTCCTCGAACTCCTCGTCGACCGCATCGGCTATTCATCCTATCTCAAGGATCAGATCCGTACGGAACTCAGATCATCGGGCGACCCGGTGACTCAAATTACCGTCCTCCAGGGCGCCATCCGCGAACTGTAGTCGGCGGCTGAAAAAGCTGCCCAACTTCGTTCTCAGTCGTTCGAACCCCTCAACGTACCCCGCCCGCGTACGCCTCGGGATTCTCACTCCCTGCGGCCTCGTTGGCTCAGCATTTTGAGCCGCCGATTCGGACTGCGGCTTTGGGAGAAATCATTCACCAATGGGAATAATCGAGTGGGGCCTGACTGCGCGCGTCGAGCTTCTTTCTTCTCTCACCAAAAGTGGCTGAGGCATTGTTCTTCGACTGCGCACGTTCATTTCCGCTCTTCTCACCCTATGGGACCAATCGAGTGGGGTCTGACTGCGCGCGTCGAGCGACCACCGTTTCATCGTGGGGGCTCCGCGAGCAAAGGACCTACTCGGTTGGTCCGAAACCTCAATCCCCCACCTGCCCTTCCTGAAACAGCTGATTCATGATCTGGTTTCTCTTCTCAGGATCCCGATAGTAGTTCATCGCCTTGGTGTAGTTTTCCATTGCGCTTTGGCGTTTGCCGCGGAGGGCATACAGTTCGGCAATGCCGTGATAGGCGCGGGGATCTTCTTCGTTGCACTTCAAGGCCCGGCTGAACAGTTCTTGCGCGTCCTGCATCCGCTGCTTCCTCAGGCTGAGCCACCCCAAGGCCGAGTACGCGGCGCCGAATTCCCCGTTGGCTCCCAGCGCATCACGATAGGACTTCTCCGCCAGGTCCAGACGCCCCCTCGTTTCGTGCAGGCCGCCCAGAGCAAAATGAATTTCTGCATCCTTTGGATTCAGCTTGAGCGCCTCCTTGTACGACTGCAGCGCTGGTTCCATTTTGCCTTGTTCGGCCAAGGCACATCCAAGATTGGCATGCGCCATCGGGTCGCTCGGACATAACTTGATGACCTCGCGGTACTCCTTGATCGCCATCTCCAGTCGGCCCTGCTCCTGATAGGCAACCCCGAGATTGGTTCTGGCCGGCATATACAATGGATCGAGCCGTACGGCTTCCTTATACTCTTTGATCGCCATTTCAAGATGACTTGCCCGCTCGTGAATTTGCGCCAGAAAATAGTGGGGATAGGCAGATTGCGGATCCAGCCTTGCCGCATCCTTGTAGTACTGCACCGACTGTTCCGATTGACCGGACTGAGCCAGCAAGAGACCCGTGACCAAATGCGCCAGACTGCTGTCACTCTGCCTCGCAAGGAGGTCCTTGATCCATGCCTTGACCGTAGCGATATCGTCTTCTGTCTGTAGACAGAAGACGTGTGTCTTCCAGGCATCCGAGAACCGGCCACGCAACAGATAGACGATGTTTTGTGAAAAATACGCGCAGGGGTCCGCGGGTCCGGCGCCCGTATGTTCCGCGATCCAGACCGAGGCCTCGGTAAAGAGCGTATCCCAGGCTCCAGCCAGGATTGCGGCTTCGCATTGTTGCGGATGGCTGCTCATGTGTCGTGTGAAACTTCTACCGGGTCAGTGTGTCTTCAACATCCGGGGGTGTGGCTTGGATACGTTCCCCCAGAGCAGGATAGCGCGCGGCGAGCTTCTGTTTCATCTGCCACGCAACGGTGCGGTACGACCAATGGCCCTTCACACCTGAACGAAGCCTGGCGATATACTCCGCCTCGGCATAATCCATTTTGAACAGACAGCGCACTTTGAAACCGAACGGGATCGCGTAGAGCGAAGCTTCCTGATCCTTTTTCCTGAGCAACTCGATATCGCGGCGCACCGCGTCCATCGCCTGCCGGTACTCTTGATCCAATCCTGCTTCAACAAGCGGCGGCGGAACATCGTACCCGTGAACGGTCGTGAAATTCTGCTGAACCTGCTGGCATCGCCGGTGGCGGTGCATATCTCTCCATGCGCCGATGTCCATCAGGATATCGAAATTGAACGAGTAGCCGCAGCGAAATTCTTTGATCAGTTCATCGTACGGCCCTCGCTGTCGCGTCGCCACCTCGATCGTGTCTTGCTTCTGCTTGTCGGACCATTCTTTCACCAACGACAGCAGCGTGCGATACGGAGCCTGCGTGACGCGATAGAGCAGCGTGGTGACGACTTCGTCCAGCGGATCGTGCGGATCGATCAGCTCGACTGACTCGACTTCGCCCCAGCGATCGGGCTGATCAAGCCCCGTCCCGCGCAAGACATCTTTCGCATGGCGGGACAAATCAGCATAGACCGACTCTTGATAGGGACTCGCCTTCGCATGCCGAGCCAGTGTCGGCGCCAAGGGTTCATTCAGTCCGGCGGTTTGCCCGTTCAGTTCGCCCCAGAGATTGACTGGTGGGCGCCGGCAGGCCTCTTTCAAATCATCGCCGATGGCGCGCAGCTCCGGCAACTGCGACGACAGCAAGCGGGTGATCTGCTTTTCCAGCGTACGGATGCTCACGACCTGGCCCACGTTCGTCTTGGCCGCGAGCGGAAGCAGGTAGCGCGTCGCGTCGAACGCGCGCGCGGCGATCGTGCGTTGATAGTCGGCCGGCTTCATTGATTCCGGGCGGGGGTCCCGTTCAGAAAGATGGGCGATCAAGGGATCGTGCAACAGCCGGTAGACTTCGGACAGGCTGCGCAGAATGCCTTCGTAGACCGCCTCGGTTTCGCTGCCTCGAATCTGGCCCGGGACATACCATCGGCTCGACGCAAAGTTCTGGTACCGGCTGGATTTGGCCTGACCATCCCAGAGCGGCTCGTCTTCCAGCCGGATCGCTGCAAGCTCGGAGATTTCTTCAAAACAGACGACGACGTGGCCCAAGTCCGCGATCGAGGCATGGCCGTAGTCGAAGTAGAACTGTTCCCAGAACTTCTCCGAGGAGTGGCCGTGGACCCACGTGATGCTGTTTTCGATGGAGTCGGGAGACCGGCTGTAGCGCGCCAAGGCGTAGGCGGACTTCTCCGGAGGCATCGGCGCGAGGGCCATCACACGGCGGCCGGATTGATCCTGACTCATAGACCGTTCCTAATTCTGGTACGGAGTAAAGGAGGCGCACTATACCTCTCGTACCGATAAGGCGCAAGATCGGCTCCGTTGACATGCCTCAGAATGCGCCGCTATAGTTCGCTGAAACTGGTTAGGGCTAAGGGGTTCCACATGAGACACCTCACGCCTAACCCCTCACTCCTTACCGGTTCTGGGTATGATCAAAGGCATTAAGGGCGTCAAAGACATTCTTCCGGAAGAGACTCCCCGTTGGCGGCTCATCGAGGAGACTGCCCGGCAGTGGGCCGTCCGTTATGGCTTTCAGGAAATTCGCGTCCCGATTTTCGAAGTCACGACCCTGTTCGCCCGAAGCATCGGGGCGTCGACCGACATCGTCGAAAAAGAGATGTACACATTCCAGGACCGGGACGGCACTTCGCTCACGCTCCGGCCCGAAGGAACTGCGGGAACAGTTCGTGCCTTTGTCGAACACAATCGCGCCGCCGATCCTTTGCCACAAAAGTATTTCTATATGGGACCGATGTTTCGTCATGAGCGGCCTCAAGCCGGCCGCCTGCGCCAGTTCCACCAGTTTGGCATCGAGTCGTTGGGCACGTCGGACCCGCGCGCCGATGTTGAGGTCATCGCATTGTTATGGCGAATTCTTTCCGATCTGAACCTTCCGGCCCTGACCTTAGAGATCAACAACCTTGGTTATACCGCTGACCGGGAAGCCTATCGCCCTTTGCTGGTTTCCTATCTGACACAGGATGTGGAACGGCTCTGCGGAAATTGTCGGCGGCGCGTCGAGACAAACCCGCTCAGGGTCTTGGATTGTAAAGTTCCTGAGTGCCGGGCTGCCACCGAAGCCGCTCCCCGGCTCGCCGACTCCCTTTCTGACAAGGCACGCGCGTATTTTGCCGATGTGATAGCGGGCCTTGACTCCATCAAGATTCCCTATCGACTGAACCACCGGCTTGTTCGAGGGCTTGATTATTACTGTCTCACAACCTTTGAAGTCACATCGACAAGCTTGGGTGCACAAAATGCGGTGGGAGCCGGCGGCCGCTACGATGGCCTCGTCGAAACTCTAGGTGGCCCATCGACTCCCGCTGTCGGCTTTGCTCTTGGATTGGAACGGATGGCGATGATGCTCTCCGAGACGGCGCCGGTCGCGCTACCGGGGTCTACGACTGTCTATGTTGCGGCATTTGGCAACCAGGGATCAGTAACCGGTCTTGCTGTCCTTGAGGAACTTCGTCTTGCTGGAATCCGGGCGGTCTCTGATTTTCGGTCCGGTTCCCTCAAATCTCACTTACGCCAGGCAGATAGATCCAATTCCAGATTTACTCTTATGATCGGAGATGATGAGGTTGCAAAAGGCGCGGGCATCCTCCGTGACATGACCACCAAAGCGCAACATGATATTTCCCTCGCCTCTGTCAGTCGTGACATCTCCTCGTTCTTTCATGCTTCCTAGACGCTATTTTTCCCATTGACTTTCCCCTCAAAAACTCTTACTTTTTCACTGTATGCTAATCATCATAAGTATATGATTGTTTAATATAAATACCTGTGAATTATTAATATGAAACGGAAGCTTGGTCTCCTCCTTGCCTTACCCCCATCCCATGAGAGTGCGACGACAGTTTATGGACTAGCACAGGCAGCTCTCTCAGCCGGTCATGAGGTCTATCTCTATCTCATTGATGAAGGGGTAAAGAACCTGGCTGATCCTCGATACGAACAGATGTCTCAATCAGGTGTAAAACTCTTTGCCTGCGCCTATGGGTGTCAGCAACACCATGTCTCGACGGCTAATTTAGACCCGTCTATTTCGCTATCCGGGCTCGTTGTCCTTTCTGGAATCATCGACGCGTGTGAGCCGTTTCTCTCATTTACCTGACATCATTTGATCATGTCTAAAACTATCGCTGTTGTCATCCAAGAAGATCCCAGAAAGACCCACAGACCTGTTGAAGCTTTGCGAATTGCGCTCGGCCTCGTTGCAGGGTCCCATACAACGACTGTCGTGCTGCTGGGTGAAGCTCATCGTCTCCTCTCCGACGATCTTGACGACATTGTCGATGTGGACATACTGGAAAAGTACCTTCCATCAGTCGAACATCTTGAAATCCCTTTTGTCCTTCAATCAGAAACTAATCGATTGCTGATCCGAAAGGAATTTTCAGTCCAATATGAAACTGATGAGACTATTCGATCTCTCATTCAATCGATGGACCGTACACTCATATTCTAATCAATCATTCTTTCTAGGTCTTCTATGTCGTCTCCGTTGTACCTCATTCGCCATTCAGTAAGCACCCTATCACCCGCACTCTATTCTCATCAGGACCTGAATGTTTCAGCCTGTACTCTCAAACCTTCAATTGATTTGCCTTTCTATAAGCCTGAGACCGTGGCTGTTCAGTCTGCACAAGGTATAGATGCTGTCAGAGAAAACGCTTTGACCTATGGACAGCTGCTTGATGTGATTATAGGAGCATCGAAGGTTATTACACTGTGACTCTTTACTCTTATGTTTCTGTATTGAAAGAAAATTAGGAGTCGGAGTCGGAATCGGAGTAGTGAGGGGAATCATGTGGATAGTACCGATCATATTGTTTAATAAAATAAAAAGCACGACTGTGAATGAGCATAAGACTGGGGATTTCCTCCGGGAAGACTCCGTATACATTGGCTAAATCCTGTGGGAAAAGGATGGTGTCGAAAACACACCTCGACAAGGAGTGGGGCGACATGGTATTCACCACCTTGTCTAGCTCGGTCAATCCATCCCAGAATACCAAGTTATCCACAGATGTGAATAATCCTGTGTATAGAAATCCCCGTGATTTATGAGCGTCGATACAGTCTGGCAAGAAGCTCTTCAGTACATCCAGGGGAAGGTCCCCAGGCAAGTCTATGACACTTGGTTCATCCCGACATGCCTTGATCGAATTGAAAACTCCACCGCCCATATCGGAGTACCGAACAAATTTTTCGGTGACTGGTTGCATACCCATTATGCCCCGTTGTTGGTCGAGGCGGTGTCATCAGCTCGCGGTGGCGGAAATGTGTCGGTGAGCTTCGTCGTATCACAGAAGCCGTCGTCACGGGTGGTCGAGCCTCAAACCGCCTCGATTCCGTCTAAAGCTTCGGGCCAGATGAAATCCCGCCGAGGCATTCAACTCAATCCGAAATACACGTTCGAGAATTTCGTCGTAGGAGCGGGAAATCAGTTTGCCCATGCGGCCTGTATGGCGGTCTCTGAGCAGCCCGGAAAGACGTACAATCCGCTCTTCATTTACGGCGGTGTCGGGCTGGGTAAGACCCATCTTCTCAATGCGATCGGAAACCATGTGGCCGAACGAACGGACCTCCGCATTGCGTATCTGACGACTGAGCAATTCACGAATGAGGTCATCAACTCCATCCGATACGACAAGATGACGGATCTCCGAAAGCGCTATCGCCACATCGACATGCTGATGATCGACGACATCCAGTTTCTTGTCGGGAAAGAACGGACCCAAGAGGAGTTTTTCCATACGTTCAACTCCCTGTACGAAGGGCATAAACAGATTGTTCTGTCCAGCGACAGGTTTCCCAAGGATATGCCGGATATTGAAGAACGTCTCCGGTCGCGGTTCGAATGGGGATTGATTGCAGATTTACAGCCGCCAGATGTCGAGACGCGCATCGCGATTTTGAGGAAGAAATCGGAGGACGAGGGGATTACGCTGCCGGAAGATGTCATTCAGTTTCTCGCCGGCGCCATGAAAAGCAACATCCGCGAGCTGGAGGGCAGTTTGGTCCGGCTTGGCGCCTACGCCTCGTTGACAGGCCAGGTCATTGCACTAGACATGGCCAAGAACGTGCTCCGTGACCTGATCGGGGACAAGAAAAAAATCGTCGCAATGGACGACATCCAAGAAGCGGTGTGCGCTCAGTTCCATGTCAAGATGAGCGAGTTGAAATCGCGCCGCCGCAGCAAGACACTTGTGCATCCTCGGCAAATCGCGATGTTTCTCTGCCGCGAACTGACCGATGCCTCCTATCCGGAAATCGGGCGCCAATTCGGAGGCAAGGATCACACGACGATCATTCACGCGTGCAGACAAGTTTCAAAAGCCAAAGAGGCCGACACCGCAATGCACACGACACTGGAAACGTTGAAAGAGCACATTCTGCGAAGATAAGGGTTTCATTTGGAGACTGCGCCATGAAAGTACGGATCGGGCGGGATGAACTGTTAACGGGGCTTCAACGGGTGCAGGGAGTTGTGGAGAAACGGAATACGATGCCCATTTTGTCCAACGTTCTGCTGGAAGCCAGGCAGGAGGGGGCTGAAATTGTGGCGACAGATCTCGAGATCGGCATGCGTGGCTTATACAAGGCAGCCGTGCTCGAGACCGGGGGTGTGACGATCTCAGCCCGTAAACTGTTTGAGATCATCAAGGAATTGCCGTCGGGCGACATTGAGTTGACGACAGGAGAGAACAACTGGACGACCATTCAAATGGGCAAGAGCCAGTTCAAGATCGTCGGGTTACCCAGCGCCGACTATCCTGCCTTGCCGGCCATCGAACGGGAAGGGTTGACGCCGCTCTCGGGAGACGGTTTGTTGGAGTTGATCCGTAAGACGTTGTTTGCCGCCGGGGATAACGATGCTCGGTACATTCTGAACGGCCTGCTGGTCACGCTCATCAACACCGAGAAGAAAACCACGCTTCGATTGGTCGGCACGGACGGCCACCGTTTAGCTGTGGCGGAGCATGAGATGAGCCAATCCGGCGGCAAGGGTGTCCCACAGGAAATCAAGGCGATCATTCCCAAAAAAGCGGCGCACGAAATGCGCCGTCTGCTGGAAGAGGGAGGGGATGGCGAACCTCTGATCGGATTTGCCAAGAACCTCATGATCTTTCGAAAAAGCGGCCTGTTGCTGACGTCCCGATTGATGGAAGGCAACTATCCCAACTACCAGCAGGTCATCCCAAAGGAGGGTGGTAAAAAAATTAGCGTGAACCGGATTGAACTGGAAAGCGCGCTCCGACGCGTCTCGGTTCTTTCCAAAGATAAAGCCAGCGCTGTGAAGGTTTCCTTTGCACCAGGCAAGATAACCCTGTTTTCCAGCAGTCCGGATTACGGTGAGGCTACCGAGGAATTACCCGCTCGCTACGAAGGCGAGGCGCTCAGTTCCGGGTTCAACGCCCGCTATCTCTTGGACGTATTCAGCGTCATGGACGGGGAGAGTGTGTCCTTGCAGATAGAGACGCCGCTCAGCCCTTGTTTGATCCAGGAATCCGAGAGCCCTGGATTCAAGTGCGTCGTCATGCCGATCAAAATCTGAGGCGTATCAGCCGCGGGGATCGTCCTACGCATCCGGCTTCTTCGATGGATGCATAGCGTGTGATCCTATGACGTGTATATGAGAATAGGAAACGGATGGCCACAGACGAGACCACTATAAAGCCCAAGTCCGACAGTTACAGCGCGGACCAAATCAAGGTCCTCGAAGGCCTCGACGCGGTCAGGAAGCGGCCGGCGATGTATATCGGCAGCACCGGTGTCGACGGGCTTCATCACCTGGTCTATGAAGTCGTCGACAACAGTGTCGATGAACATATGGCCGGATTCGGCGAGACCATCGAGGTCACAATCCATATTGACGGGAGCGTCACGGTCATCGACAACGGCCGGGGTATTCCCACCGGCATGCACTCGACGCAAAAGAAGTCCGCCGCCGAAGTGGCATTAACCGTCTTGCATGCGGGCGGCAAGTTCGAACAAGGCGCCTATACGGTATCCGGCGGACTGCACGGCGTGGGCATTTCGGTCGTGAATGCACTGTCGGAATGGCTTGAGCTGGAAATCTGGCAGGACGGACAAGTCTTTGAACAGCGGTACGAACGGGGCAAGCCGGGTGCGCCGTTGCAGAACACCGGTATTACGAAGCGCCGAGGCACGCAGGTCCGATTCAAGCCGGACGGGCAGATCTTCGAAACGCTCGAATTCAGTTTCGACGTCCTGGCGCAACGGCTGCGCGAACTCGCCTTCCTGAACAAGGGCCTGTCGATCTCGATGAAGGATGAGCGGAAAGAGCCTGCCAAGGAACAGCTGTTCCTCTACAAGGGCGGCATCGTCTCTTTCGTCGAGCATTTGAACGAAGCGAAGACGCCGCTGCACAAGCCGATCTACGTCAAAGTCGAAAAGCCGGAAATGATTCTGGAGGTCGCCCTCCAATACAACGATAGCTACGCGGAGAATCTCTTTTCCTTCGCGAACAACATCAACACGAAAGAGGGCGGCACACATCTCGTGGGCTTCAAGGCCGCGCTCACCCGGACGATCAACAGCTACGCTAACGCGAACGATCTCCTGAAGAAAGACACCGAGTCGCTCACGGGCGACGACGTGCGCGAAGGGCTCACGGCTGTCGTCAGCGTGAAAATCCGCAACCCGCAGTTTGAGGGGCAGACCAAAGCGAAACTGGGGAACAGTGAAGTCAAAGGCGTCGTCGAAACGGCGGTCAATGAAAAACTCGGAGCCTATTTCGAGGAGAATCCGCCCGTTGCACGCAAGATTATCGGCAAAGCGATCGATGCGGCCCGCGCTCGTGATGCGGCCCGCAAAGCCAAGGATCTCATCCGGCGCAAGAGCGCGCTCGACGGAGGATCGCTGCCAGGTAAACTGGCGGATTGCTCGGAGAAGGATCCGGCGCTCAGCGAAATCTATATCGTCGAAGGCGATTCGGCCGGCGGTTCGGCAAAGCAGGGGCGCGACCGCAAATTTCAGGCGATCCTTCCCCTCAAGGGAAAAATTCTGAACGTCGAAAAAGCGCGATTCGATAAGATGCTGACGAGCGACGAGATTCGGACGCTCATCATGGCGCTGGGCACCGGGATCGGGCGCAAGAGGGAGGATAGCGACAAGGGCGACAAAGACGCATTCGACATCTCCAAGACACGGTACCACAAGATCATCCTCATGACCGACGCCGACGTGGACGGCAGCCATATCCGCACCCTGTTGCTGACCTTCTTTTTCAGGCAGATGCCTGAGCTGATCGAACGAGGCTACATTTATATTGCTCAGCCTCCGCTCTTCAGAGTGAAGAAGGGTAAGGCAGAACGGTATTTGAAGGACGAGGGGGCGTTGAACGACCATCTGGCTGATCTGGCGGTGGAAGATGTCGAGTTGTACCTCGAAGGGGCACAAGGATATGCAACCGGGCGTCGGCTCCTGCCGATCCTGAAGAAACTGATCGCGTTCGAGCATTTGCTCGGCCGGCTGAACAAGAAGCCGTATGAAGCCACCCTCCTGCGCGCTTTTGTCGACGAGCCGGGCCTGGATCGGGAACTGCTCAAGAATCGGGCGGCGCTGACCTCCGCCGTTGCCAGCGTCACACGCATATTGGCAGGCGCCTATCCCAAGCTTGCGCCGACCTTCGAGATCCTGCCGGACGACGAGCACCACTCCAACAAGGTGGTGTGCCGACTGCAGGCCAACGGTGTGCTGTACGGTCTCGACATCACGCACGAACTCGTCGGTTCAGCCGATTTCCGCGAGCTGCAGAAGCTGACGCCGTCTGCCATCGGGTTGGGCAGGCAACCGTATAAACTCAAGGCCAAAGGGCAGGAACAGCCCTATCAGTCGACGGATGAATTGGTAAAAGCCATTCTTGACCTGGGGAAACAGGGACTGAGCATACAACGGTACAAGGGACTGGGAGAAATGAATCCGGGTCAGTTGTGGGAGACCACGATGAATCCCGAAGCGCGCACGCTCTTGAGGGTCACACTCGAAGACCTGACCGGCGTCGATGAGATCTTTACGATTCTGATGGGTGATGAAGTCGAGCCGCGCCGGAATTTCATCCAGACGCACGCGCTCGAGGTAAGAAACTTAGACGTCTAACGCCGTTCGTGAAGAGTGAAACGCAGGCAGAGCTGGATTCCGGATTGCCACGATTCACGGTTTACGAGATACGCTTTGCGAGGACACAATGCCCCACGATGAACGGTTAGGCCATATCGCGATCGAAGACGAGATGAAGTCGTCGTATCTCGATTACGCCATGAGTGTGATCGTCGGACGGGCGCTTCCCGATGTCCGTGACGGGCTCAAACCGGTCCATCGCCGTATCCTCTACGGCATGAATGAAATGGGTCTGGCTTCCAACCGGGCCTACCGGAAGTCCGCCAAAATCGTGGGCGAGATCATGGGGAATTACCATCCCCACGGCGACACGGCCATTTACGATACGCTTGTCCGGATGGCGCAGGATTTCAACATGCGCTATCCGTTGGTCGACGGCCAAGGCAACTACGGGTCGATGGATGGCGATTCGCCGGCGGCCATGCGCTACACGGAAGCACGCATGACCAAGCTCGCGGAAGACCTGCTGGCCGACATCGATAAAGATACGGTCGACTTCGGTCCTAACTACGACGAATCCCGTAAAGAGCCGCTCGTGCTGCCGACCAAGGTGCCCAATCTTCTGATCAACGGAGCCGGTGGTATCGCGGTCGGGTACGCGACGAACATTCCCACGCACAATCTCGGTGAAGTGATCGATGGGTTACTGCTTCTGTTGGAGAATCAGGACGTCACCATCGCGCAGTTGATGCAGAAAATTCAGGGGCCCGACTTCCCCACGGCGGGTTTTATTTACGGGAAGAGCGGTATCAAAGCTGCCTATGAAACGGGACGAGGCCTCCTCAAGCTACGGGCGAAGGTGGTGGTGGAAACCGATGAGCGTACCGATCGCGAACGCCTCATCGTCACGGAAGTTCCCTATCAGGTCAACAAGGCCAAGCTGATCGAAAAGATCGCCGAGCTGATACAGGATGACCGGTTGAAGGGCATTTCCGACTTGCGCGATGAATCGTCCGATCGCGAAGGGGTGCGGGTGGTCATCGAACTAAAGCGGAACGAAATTCCGCTGATCGTGCTGAATAATCTCTATAAGCACACCCAGCTGGAGACGACTTTCGGTGTCATCATGCTCGCGCTCGTCAACAATCGTCCCGAGGTGCTCAACCTCAAGCAGATTCTGCATCACTTTCTCGAACACCGCCGCGAAGTCGTGGTGCGCCGGACCGCGTTCGAGTTGCGCAAAGCGGAAGAGCGGGCGCACATTCTTGAAGGCCTGAAGATCGCGTTGGATCATCTCGATGCGGTCATCGCGCTGATCAGGGCGTCACAGTCCCCTGACGAAGCCCGCGCCGGGTTGATGCGCCAGTTCTCACTCAGTCAGATCCAAGCCACGGCCATCCTCGACATGCGGCTCCAGCGCTTGACGCAGCTTGAGCGGACCAAACTGGTCGAAGAGTATCAAGAGGTGCTCAAGCAGATCGAATACCTCAAATCCGTCTTGGCCAGCGAAGCGCTGGTGCGGTCGATCATCAAGGACGAGCTGACCCAGATCCGTGACGAGTACAAGGATGACCGCCGGACACAGATTGTGAAGGAAGAAGCCGAGATCAATATCGAAGATTTGATCGCGGAAGAAGAAGTCGTCGTGACGATCTCTCATTCCGGCTATATCAAGCGCAATGCGGCCTCGCTCTACCGCGCGCAACGGCGGGGCGGCAAAGGCAAGATCGGCATGGGTATCAAGGACGAGGATTTCGTTGTGAACCTGTTTACGGCTTCGACGCACGATACGCTCCTCTTCTTCACCGACGCCGGCAAGGTCTATTGGCTGAAAGTGCATGAGATCCCGGAAGCCAGCCGTGCAGCGAAGGGCAAAGCGCTGGTAAACTTATTGGCGTTGGCTGGAGGTGAGAAGGTCACGGCGACGTTGCCGGTGAAGGAATATCGGGAAGACCGCTTCATCATCATGGCGACGAAGAAAGGATTGATCAAGAAGACCGATTTGACTGCGTACAGCAATCCTCGCCAAGGCGGCATCATTGCGTTAGGGTTGGAGAGCGGGGACAAGCTCATCGGAGTTCAATTGACCGACGGTCATCGTGAGATTCTTCTCGGTACGAAACAAGGGATCACCATTCGATTCAAAGAAGAAGAAGTCAGGCCGATGGGCCGCATGGCCTACGGCGTCAAAGGCATCACGCTTGAAGAAGGCAACGACGTGATCGGTATGGAGACCATTACCCCCGACTCCACCACGGCGATCCTGACTGTGACAGAGGGGGGCTACGGCAAACGGACTCGCGTAGGCGAATATCGCATTCAAGGCCGCGGCGGTAAAGGCATCATCAGCGTCAAGACGAACGAACGCAACGGCCCAGCCGTCGGTTTTCTGCAAGTGCGGGACGACGATGAGATCATGCTGATGGCGGCGCAAGGCAAGGTGCTTCGGTGTAAAGTGGACGACATCCGTGAAATCGGCCGCAATACGCAGGGCGTCCGCATTCTCGATCTCGACGGAGACGAAGATCGTGTAGTCGCCGTGGCCAGGCTGGCCGAACCGAGCGAGCGGGAAGATCCGGCCTCGGTGAATGTTCCAGGGGTCTAGTTCAAACAAGTAGGCCTCCAGATGTCTCCCTCCGGCTCCAAGACGAAGAAACCGCTCGATATCATCGTCAAGCTGGCGCTCGGCGTCTTGATCGGCTCCTTCACGCTCATCTGGGGGGGCATGTATCTCAGCCGCCCGGATCGGTCGATTCCTCCCTATACCGTTGGGTCTCAAAACCAGCATTTCGTCGCGGCGCACGTTCCGAGGGGCTCCACCGACGAAGAAATCGAAAGGCTGCTGAAGCGGTTTCGAAAGGTGAGCCACCAGACACACGATTTTGGCTCCATGAAGATTTACCCCACAACCCCGGGAGATCCCGGCGGCCGATATGCACATATCCTGATTTATATTTTCGATGACGCCGGATGGACTGATCCTGAAAAGCTCGAAAAGTATGTGGACGGTGATGCGGCGGTCGTCAGAGAATATGAGCGGTCGGTTCGTGGATACTATCGATTGCAGGATCGAGAGGAAGAAGCCGGAATCGGTTCCCTGTTCAAAAACGGGAAAATTTCAGACGACAAGCGCACCCTCTTCAAGGGCCAGGTGACCGACCCGTTGCCGGTGGAAGCGGAGCCTGAGACGGGTATTTCGATATCACCGATGTAAATCGTTCCCGGAGACCCGGATCCTGGATCGCCGAGACATGGCCGGCGGCTTCTGCGAGTGCGGCCTCGGTTTCAGGAGACGTCCCATCGGTGGCGCGCGCGTCGAAAGGCGCTGTTGCCGGTGCAGGGATATCCCCGACGCGCAGCACGATCTCCTTCACCAATTCCGTCCCGGCGGCTTCGTTCAATTTGGCGAGCAGCGCGGGTTTCAAGAACGTGAGCTGTTGGAGCCACACGGAGTTCCGGACGACCAACGAGAGCTTCTTGAAACGAATGTGCGCCGGCCAGGTGTGGGATCCGATCGGTTCCCCGACAATGTCGCGCCACTCGTGCTGCAAGCGGAGCTCCAGGAGTCTGGATTCGAGGCCCAGGCGTTTGGCGAGGCCGTCTAGAATGGAGCCGAATGAGTCGAGAGAGCCGGTGCGAGGCATGGCGCTATTGTAGCAAGAACGGCCGTCAGCTGACATCGGGATTTTTTGAATCGGTTCTTGTATCGCCCATGCGCGGATGTTGATACACTCCGTCCGTCAAGAGCTTCACGTGTCACCGCTCGACGAGCTTACGCGAGATGACAAAAACAAAAGACGATCCGAACAAAGTCGTGGTGACGAACCGCAAAGCGTACCACGACTATTTTATTGAAGAGAAGTTCGAGGCCGGGATCGTGCTCCAAGGCACGGAGGTCAAATCGCTACGCGAGGGGAGGGTGAACCTGCAAGACAGTTACGCCTCCGTCCGCGAGGCCGAAGTCTTTCTCCATCACTGCCACATCAGTCCCTACAGCCACGGCAACATCATGAATCATGATCCTATCCGTGTGCGAAAGCTCCTGCTGCACAAAAAAGAGATCAACAAACTGCTCGGCAAGACGCAACAGAAGGGACTCACGCTCGTTCCACTCCGTATCTATTTTTCCGAGCGCGGGCTGGCGAAGGTCGAGCTGGGGCTTGCCAAGGGCAAGAAGCAGCATGATCGCCGGGAGTCCATCAAGACCCGCGAAGCCGGTCGCGAGGTCGAACGGGCGATGAAAGAAAGAAAGTAGCGCGTACTCTTCCCGTCATCTTCCGGATGACCCGCCGGCGATCGGTTTGGCTTAGTTGATTTCTGCGGAGAACCCTCTGTAGAGAACCGCCAACACGACACTCACTGTCAGTATTCCGAGAATTAACGTAATCATGGCTTCTCACCTCCTGTAAATTTAATATAGCAATCCTACACCTCCTCTATGAAGAGCCCATGAGGAGACCATGAAGAATTCTTCATCTTTCCAGCCGACGCGGGGAGGAACTCCTTCGTCATGGGATGTCATCAAAGGAACTTAAGTTGTTGGGAAGTCGAGGTTATTTAAGCTAGGCCGAGACCGTCTGGCGTGTCGAGACCGGCAACCGAAGGGTAAAGATGGAACCCTTGTGGATTTGGCTGGCGACCGAGATCGTGCCACCGTGCGCTTCCGCAATTTCCTTCACAATGGGAAGTCCGAGTCCGGTGCCGGCGGAATCTTTCGCCCGTGCCCAATCAGTCCGATAGAACCGCTCGAAGAGATGCGGGATATTCTCCGACTCAATTCCATGGCCCGTATCCTCGACGGCCACGTCCACCCATTCCCCAGCACTGTGCAATCGGACCGTGACAAATCCGCCGGGCGGCGTGTATCGAAGCGCGTTGTCGAGCAGATTAATCAGCGCTTGTTTGAGCCACTGTGCGTCGCCGAGAATGGAGGGAACCGGTTGGGATTCAAACATCAAGGTAATGCGGTAATCATCTGCCAGCAGGGTCAGTTCATCCACGATCTCTTGAATCAACGGTTCCAAAGCGAGAGGCGCGAGATGAATGGGGGGCTTGCTGCTGGTAAATTTTGCGAGCGTTAAAAGTGGGCGCGTCAACGCGATGAGCCGTCCGACCTGTTCCAGATTATTGATGAGTGCATCGCGATATTCTGCCGTCGTCCTGGCTTTCATGAGGGCCACCTCCAGGTTTCCCTGGAGGATGGTCAGAGGGGTTTTCATCTCGTGGGCGGCGATTTCGCAAAAGTTCCGTTGGACCTCGCTATGACGCTGGAACTGATCCAACACCGAGTTGACCGCCTGGGTGAGCCGCCGAAATTCCTGATAGGGTGAATCCACCGCGAGCCGTTTCCCTAGATCGGCTTCGGACATCGTTTCGGCTCGAGCGCATAAGGTTTCGATCGGAGCCAGGACTTTCTTTGCCAGCCACACACTGCCGATCCAGGCAACGACGAGCGTGGCCCCGGATCCAAGGGAGAGCAGAAACAGCAGACCATACAGGGTTTCTCGGTAATGGCGCAGCGAGGTTTCCGTCTGAAGGACATACCGAATATGCCCATCCTTTATGACGGAGAAAAATAGATGCCGGGCAGGCATTCCGGTGGCCGACTCAATAGTGACAAACACCGTGCGCTCGATCTGGACTTGCCGAAGGATATGGGGTGGAATCGACTCCTGCACCGCCGCGTTGGGGCTACTCCACAGGAGTCGGCCATCCGCCGAGAAAACACGAAGCGAGTGAGGGACATCCGGCAGAACCTGCCGTTCCTGATTGTTTCGACCGGTCGGCTCCACATCCTGACCGTTCTTTTCAAATAGCTCGGGGCGCTGTTCAACGAGCTCGGCCAGTGTGTCCGACAACTCTAACAGCAGTCCGTCCACGAACCGGTTCAAGAGGGCTTCGCTCGTGACGTACACAAGGGCGGATAATACGAGCAGCCCCGCGATCAACAGGAAGGTAGACCAACTGATGAGACTGCGCAGGGATTTCACGCGGCTGTTTCCGGTTCTTCGAGCATGTACCCGGCGCCGCGTACAGTGGCGATCAACGGAGGTGAAAAATCCCGGTCGATCTTGGCCCGCAGAGCCCGAATATGGGCATCCACGATGTTTGTCATGGGGTCATAGCTGATGTCCCACACATGTTCGATGATCGCCGTTCTGGTCAACACCCGATTCTTGTTGCGCAACAGAAACTCAAGCAGGGCATATTCCTTATTCGTCAGAGAAATCTCTTGCCCCGCTCTCCAGACGCGATGCGAAGCCGGGTCTAGCTTCAGATCCGCCGCTTGGAGTTGCACCAACTGCTGCGGGCTCCCCCGGCGGAGCAGGGCTCGGATTTGAGCCAGCAATTCCACGAAGGCGAAGGGCTTGGGCAAAAATTGATCCGCGCCGGTATCGAAGCCGGAGACCTTGGTTTCCACCGTGTTGCGCGCGGTTAACAGCAGCACCGGAGTCATATTGCCCTTGGCGCGCACGCGGCGGCAGAGCGTAAGGCCGTCGAGCTTGGGCAGCATGATGTCGAGGATCAGCAGATCGTACGGGTTGTTCAAGGCCATCGCCAGGCCTTCTTCGCCGTCTGGCGCGACGTCCACCGCGTATTGCTCTTCTTTCAGCCCCTTCCGAATAAACTGGGCAAGGTTCACATCGTCTTCAACGAGCAGTATTCGCATCGACCATCCTGGTTCCAGGCTTCTGAGCGACCTTCAGGCGTCACGATCCGACCCCTATTATGCCATCTCTCAGCGGATCGGTCACTCTCCTACAAATCAGGCAGGAGATCGTCGGAGTCATGGAGGCATGGGTTTGTCAGTGAAGATGCCCCGGAGGGCGCTGTGTCATGACAATGGATGGATGAGGAAATCGCTGAAAGCTCTATGAAACAGACGGTCGCATTGTCGGTCAACACAGGCTGCTTCGGCAGTTGGTGACCACCAGGTTGATCGCTTTCTCGCCCGCTTCGAGGTCAATGGTCAGCCACGCAATTCCGGATGCCCGTTCGTCTTGATGTGCGCCGCCTCCGCCTTCGATCAGACTCACGAGATAGTACCGGCCAGCCGGAATTTTCATGAACCAGAAGTGTCCGGTCGGGTTGGCTCTCGTGGTGCGCAGATAGGGAAGCAATCGCTTTTCGGTCAGGAATTGAGCCAGCCCGTCACGGGCGCAGTCCGCTTGTTGGCGGGACATGAGGCCGTCATTGGCGGTTGGGTCGTCGTTTGAGATGCATCCGGTGGTTCGCACATTGCGGTCGAACCAGTAGCGTGTGTAGGAGTTCACGGGAATCAGATGGACCGGGATACCAGCCTGAGTAATGGCTTTTCCGGATAATGAACCGAGGAAGACCTGTCCGGCGAGGGTGCCTCGGCCTTTCTGTTTATAGGCAGCCAGGTCTTTCTCGTTCAAAATCGGTGGACTGGATGCGATCGGCTCAATGGCCTGTCCCTGCAGAGGCCATAGGCTTCCGATCAAGAGGCAGCAGACAAACCAACACCGTATCCGATGATGGTGGCGCATGATGGTTACGTCGTTGGTCTCGGCGAGGGATCTTCTGCCGTGGTTGATGAGGGGGCCGCTTTGTGTCTGAGCATACGGCCCTTTTCCGGCGTCGGATCGGTGACGACTCCGTACACTTCTCGCCCTTCGTGGCCTTCGGGAAGGTATTCGGTGATCGGCATCCCGTCTTCACGAACAAAGAGCAGACAATGGCAGTATTTGTAGATCTGCATTTCATCGCAGGCGCATATCCAGCGTCGTAGCTTGGCCTCGGCTTCTTTGTCCTTGTAGAAATTGCAGGGGCACAGCGGCTTGCCCAGTTCATCGATATGCATCGCCAGACCTTTGACGACCGCCTCGGTGACGGCCGGATTGGGATGCATGGCAGTCCCGCTCTTTTCAGCGAAACCCTTCACGAACTTCACGATCTTCTCAATGCTCTCCTGTTTTGGCTCAGCCACGGGATGCTCCTCTCGACAAGGGCGGTCACTACCGCGAGCGGCTAGTTTACAAGGGAAAATCGCTCCTTTACAATCCACCCCCTCGCGTACCGCGCTGATGGTGGATCAAGAGTCATGACAGGTTCTTCAGCACACGACACGTTGATCGAACGGCTGGTTCCTGAGCTGGGAGCCGAGGTTGCGGAATCCCTTGTCACGAAGATGGCAGGAGCGGCAGGCACAGGACAGACGGCGGCGGCAGTGCAGGAATTGCTGGATGAACTCGAAGACCTCTCGGCCAAGGCGGTGCATGCGGCGATCCAAGCACTTCCCGAACTGGATCGGCGTGCCGGACTCGCGCACGTCGTTTCTTGGCTTGATCTGGGAGTTGCGCTGGCCGAATTATCAGGCGCCACGGCGCTCAAATACTTCAAAGACAGTCCGTTGATTCTGGGTTTGCTTGAACCGCCTGGGGCACGGACGGCTGTGCTTGAGATCGGGTTGGAACTGGCTGATCGGGATGCCAATGTCACATTGGAATATCTGCGAGTGACACCTCAGATTCTGTCCGTCTCTTCTCTCGGCGAGGTGCGGCCGTGGCTCGACATCGGCATCGAGTTGACATCGGTCGATGTGGTCGTTGGACTGGAATACATTCGCCAGATTCCCAGAGTGGCGTCTGTGCTCCCAATCGGCGACGTACGGGACTGGCTGGCGTTCGGCATGAAACTGGTGACGCCGAATACGCTCGGCAAGCCGGATTACATGGCCGCAATGGAATTCATGCGCACGAGCCCGACGATTCTGGAAGATATCGAGCATCCCGGCGTCCGTTCAAAGGCATTGTCATTGGGGATCGTGCTGGCTGAGCAGTCGGCTCAGGCCGGCGTGACCTGGCTGGCGGAATCGCCTCGCCTGATGCGCGCGTTGCCTTCGGAAGAATGGCGGATCAAGGTGTTGCAGTACGGTGCCCTGCTTGCCGAACAGGATGCAGAAAGTACACTGAATTATCTCCGGCGCTGTCCGGACGTCATCAGTCTGATCGGCGATGCGCCTCAAGCCCTTTCCCGGTTCGAGAATTGGTTCAAGGCCGGGATGGAAGTGCTGGCGTACAGTCGGGAAGGCGCACAGACCTATTTTGCGGTGGAGTCACAGAAAGCCCTTGCCTCGGTCGAAGCGGCGATGAGCGGTGTCCCGCTTCGGCACGTCGCCCGCCGGGTCAAACTCTTTGTCCAAGGGCTCTGTGGAGCAGACATCACGATTACGGCCTTGCCGGATTCACCGGCTACCTCGCCGGCCCGCGCAACAGTAAGCGCCGATGGACGCACCATTTCGTTGCCGGCCCTGTTACGCCGCTACCCGACCGCTGAAGCGAATGAGCGGTTGTATCTGGTGATGGCGGCCCATGAAGCGGGCCACATGGAATTCGGAACCTATCGGCTCCGGATGGAATCCCTCGCCGATGTGGTTCAGCTTGTGCGGCAACGATATGGCCGGCCGACTGACGCGACGTCCGATACACTGAAGGCCTTGTTTCAGCTCTACCCCCACCCGCGTCTTGCTCAGGATGTGTGGACTGTCCTGGAAGACGCGCGCATCGACTTCTTACTTCAGGCAGAGTATCCCGGTCTGAGGCGCGAGCTGGCGCAGCTGGCCGCTGAAGCCGTTGTTCCACGCGATCCTGCCCA
The DNA here is from genome assembly GCA_022843785.1 of Nitrospira sp. Lineage (GTDB taxonomy): Bacteria > Nitrospirota > Nitrospiria > Nitrospirales > Nitrospiraceae > Nitrospira_D. The sequence continues at coordinate 68,678 of JALHMZ010000007.1, read as the reverse complement.
TGGGCTGACGGTCAAGGAATTGATCGTCGATTGTCTGTTGAGGCTCTCGACGGGCGAGTCGGCCGACTCCGCGGTGCCCCATGCCGTCAAAGAAGAAGTCTCCATCCTATGGACCATGTGCCAACCTCTTTTCCAGACCACGGCAACAGCAGAGCAGTCTGTTCGCCTGGCCCATGATCTCTATGTCAGGATGGAAGAACTCCTGGCGCCTCGCGCCGAGCTGATCGAAGCGGATCAGGCGACTGAGGAGTCGACGGAGCTCGGAGTAGGGCCGACCGCCTCGGAGTCGATGAATGACAACTACCGGCCCGTGACCAATTGGGTCTATCGCGGCGCGATGAGTCCGGAGTTCATCACAAGAGATCGGGAGCAGGTCGAACGTACGAATGAGATCGAGACGGAACGGGATCGGATGGCCGGCCTGCAGGGCGGAACGAATGAACGAACAGGGTCCGGTCAGGGGACTCGTGGCGAGCAGGACTCCATGGGCAGGGAGGTGCTCGCCGGCGGGCAGTCCTTGTCTCTCGTCGAAGAGTTACTCGCACTGGAGGTCGAACCGCAGCCGATGCCGGAATCGATAGCTCATGAGGCCCGCACGGTTCGATACCCGGAGTGGGACCATACGATTCAGGATTATCGAGTGAACTGGTGTGTGGTGGCTGAACGGCCGGCGGAGACAGGGTCAGCAGAAAGCGTGGACGAGATCCTTGGGGCACATCGGAGCGCGATCAGATCGCTTCGCAGAGTCTTTGAGAACCTTCGTCCTCCGGCGTTCCGCCGGGTCGCAGGGCAGGCCGATGGAGATGATCTGGATATCGATGCCGTCGTACGAAGAGCCGCGGAATTTCAAGCGGGCTCGGAAGGGGATGACCGTCTGTATGTCAGACGTGAAAAGCGACAGCGTGACGTGGCGGTCGCGTTTCTGATCGACGTCAGCGGATCGACGAGCCGACGGCTTGACAGCGGACGCCGGGTGATCGACGTCGAAAAGGAAAGTCTCGTGCTGCTCTGTGAGGCGTTGGAGTCGGTGGGTGATCAGTATGGTCTCTATGCCTATTCCGGCCAGGGGCGCGCTTCGGTCGACTTTCTCACGATCAAGGATTTTGACGATCGATTGGGACCTGCCACAGCTCTTCGGCTGGGCGGGCTCAGTCCGCGTCAACAAAACCGTGACGGGGCGGCTATCCGTCATGCTTCGGCCAAGTTGCTGGCGCGTGATACGATCCACCGGCTCTTGATCCTCGTAAGTGACGGTCGGCCGCTGGACGGCGAATATAAGGACGCGTATGCCTTGGAGGACACCAAGACGGCACTTCGGGAAGCCAGGCAACGAGGTATCAATCCATTTTGTGTGACCATTGATCGGGAGGCCGATCTCTACATGCGTCGGATGTACGGTGACGTACAGTTTGCCGTGATCGACCGTGTAGAATCGCTGCCATCTCAATTGCCGCGCATGTATCATAGACTGACCAGATAGCAGATGTGTGTCGCGAAGGGCTGGGCGAAAGGTACGGAGAATCGATGGTAAATCCGGTAGAGAGACCCGCGGTGCCGCCCTGGCTCTATAAGCTGTTTACCGGCCATCAGTATCCCTATATCCGCCGGCTGGCGAAATTCGCGCAGCCGCTAAAACAGGGTGAAGATCGCCAGGAGCCGACCAAGGAACTGATCGATGCGAAATTCTGGGAGGTCTATCCCCGATGCCGGGCCAAAGTGTTGCAAGAAGTGAAAGCGGGCATGATCGTGGTCTTTCATGACTTGGGCGAATATCCGGCGGGCGGCTATCAGGAATTGGTCGATAATCCCGAAGCATTTCTAGCCAAGACGTACGGCAAAAAGAAGATCAAAGTGAACTTTTACGACGGCGATAATTTCGTCTGCACGATCAACTTCAAAGTGGCGGGCTGGACAGAGCATGAACATGCGTGAGGGGTCAGGGGTGAGGCGTCAGGGGATGGCGCGCTTCACGCTTCACGTTTTACGATTCACGAGGTGGCGATGATGGGGCGTCCTAAAATTACCGTGGTGGGTGCGGGGAATGTAGGAGGAACGACGGCGCAGCGCTTGGCCGAGAAAGACATCTACGATGTCGTCTTGGTCGATATCACGGAGGGTATGCCGCAGGGCAAGGCGCTCGATATCTCACAAGCCGGACCGGTGTGCGGCTATAGCACCCGCGTCGTCGGCACCAATGGCTACGACGAAACCGCCGGCTCATCGGTCGCGGTCATTACGTCTGGCATTCCGAGAAAACCGGGCATGAGCCGTGACGAGCTGCTGTCGACCAATGCGAAGATCGTGAAGTCCGTCGTGTCGCAATTGGTGGCCCGCTCTCCGGACATCATCTTGATTCTGGTCACCAATCCGTTGGACGCCATGGTCCATGTGGCGCGCCTGGTTAGTGGACTGCCCAAATCCAGAATCATCGGCATGGGCGGTATCTTGGATTCCGCCAGAATGCGCGCGTTCATCGCGGCCGAATTAAACGTACCGGGACCTGACGTGCAGGCCATGGTCTTGGGAGGCCATGGCGATACGATGGTGCCGCTCCCGCGCTATACCACTGTGAAGGGCAAGCCCGTTTCAGACCTGATGCCCAAGGACAAACTGGATGCGATCATCCAGCGGACGCGTGACGGAGGAGCGGAGATCGTAGGCCTGTTGAAAACAGGCAGTGCCTTCTATGCGCCGTCCGCCTCAGCGGTCGATATGGTCGAGGCGATTCATAAAGATGAAAAGCGGGTGATGCCCTGCTCGGTCCTCTGTGAAGGCGAGTACGGGCTGAAGAACGTCATTGTAGGGGTTCCGGTCAAGATCGGACGCGGCGGCGTGGAACAGATCGTGGAATACGAGCTGACAGTCCACGAGCGAGCAGCATTAGAAGCCTCGGCGAACGCTGTCCGAGAACTCTGCGCCGCTGTGGATCGGCTGATGGCGTGAGGAACATACGTCGTCGTCAGGTGTCGCGCATTAAAGGAAGAATCGCTGGTACCTTCTCCGTACGTTTGATGAATAGCAAGGCGTACGAACTTGACATTCGAAGAAGGGCTACAGTACAGGTATGAGCGTACAGTCAACCGTTCGATGAGAGGGAGCTATGAAATTTCTTGAAAATCCGACACAGACGATGGCTGCGGGGTTCGCGCTCACCGTTGTGTTGGTAGGGTTGTATCTTGGGATGGCCGGCATAGGCGCAGGCGAAGCGGATTGGGGCCAGATCATCCTTCGCTGGATTCACTTCCTGGCCGGCATCACCTGGATCGGGCTCTTGTATTTCTTCAACTTGATCAATGCCGCGTTCTTGAAGAGTTTGGATGGGCCGACTAAGAACGTCGTGATTCCCAAGCTGATGCCCATGGCGCTGAATTGGTTCCGTCACGGAGCGACCGTGACGGTACTTGCCGGGGTTCTCTTGTATGGCGCCATGTACCACAGAGGCGGAACAGGAGCGGTGGCCGTGGCGATCGGTGGGTTGCTGGGCATCATTATGTTGGGCAACGTCCATGGGATCATCTGGCCGAACCAGAAGAAAATCATTGCGGCTGTGACGGCTGCGGCCCAAGGCACCCCGGCGCCGCCGGAGATGGCCCAATGGGGACGGACTGCCTTACTGGCCTCGCGCGTGAATTTTATGCTTTCGATTCCCATGTTGTTCTTCATGGGAGCCGGCAGCCACTTTAGATAGAGCTGTCCGCTCACCGGTCGGGTTACCCCCTTCCGGTGAGCGGGTTTGCTCCTCTCCTACGCCGGTTTCTGGATCTCTATACCCATATCCAATAGGTCCCCTAGCCCTAACCAATTGAGATTTAGGCCCATTCCTGACCCGTTGCCTTGACGGACATGGATATGGAGCCGTATAGTACGAGCTCCAAAGTTGTGATTTTTCACGCGGGATAGACGATGTCGATTGCGGCAGAACCACGTCTTGTTCAAAAACTCGATGGCGCCCCTTGGGAGATCGATGGCTATTTGAAGGTCGGGGGGTATGAAGCCTGGACACGATGTGTGACCGAATTAAAGGCGACGGAAGTCGTCGATGAATTGAAGAAGGCAGGTCTCCGTGGACGGGGTGGAGCTGGATTTCCGACCGGGGTCAAGTGGGACAAGGTGCTCAATCACCGGGTTCAGGAGCGCTACTTTGTGTGCAATGCGGGCGAACATGAACCGGGGACATTCAAGGACCGCCACTTACTGAAGACGTTGCCGCATCAATTGATCGAGGGCTGTCTGATCGCCTCACATACGGTGAAGGCCAAGGCCTCCTTCATTTATGTGAACCATGAGTATCATGAAGAACGAGAGAATCTGAAGAAAGCTCTGGCGCAGGCAAAAGAGCGGGGTTTTCTCGGGAAGAATGTGCTGGGGAGCGGGTTCGACATCGAATTGCAAGTCTTCGAAGGCCACGGTAGTTATGTCGCGGGAGAAGAGACCGCCATGCTGGAGTCCATGCAGGGCCGTCCGGCCATGCCGAGGCAGAAGCCGCCATTCTACCCGACGGACTTCGGTCTCTACGGCAAACCGACATTGGTGAATAATGTCGAGACGCTGTGCAACATTCCTCGAATTCTGTACAAGGGAGCGACGTGGTTTACACAGGTCGGTACGGAACGGTGCCCCGGCACGATGATGTTTTCATTGAGCGGCGCGGTCAATCGGCCCGGTGTGTACGAAATGCCTATGGGCGTCACGATACGGAGTTTGATCGAGCAATGTGGAGGGGGCGTGCCGGGAGGCCGCAAGATCAAAGCGGTGTTTCCAGGCGGTCCGGCCTTTTCGATGGTGACGGCGGATCAGCTCGATCTGGCCATGGATTTCGATTCATTGAAAAAGGCTGGAACGGGTTTGGGCTCGGCGGGTGTGATCGTCGTTGACGACGCCACCTGTATGATCGCCAAGACACTTCAATTTTCCGACTTCTTCAAGAACGAAAGCTGCGGCCAATGTCCTCCCTGCAGAATGGGAACGATCAATTTGGCTGCGTTGATGACCAAAATTGAAGAAGGCCAGGGGACCCAAAAGGATCTCGACAGTCTCCTTCAGCTCTGCGGATTTGTGAAAGGCACAGGATACTGCACCCTGGTGACCGGTGCATCAGTCTTGGTGCAGAGCAGTCTGAAATTGTTCCGTCAGGAGTATGAAGACCATATTCGAATGCAACGGTGTCCGTATCGAGCCATACCGGCCGGTGTCGGAGCCCAATCCTAGGAGATCGTGATGCCGCGTGTGACGTTTCTGTATTTCGGCGAAAGAATCGGAGAGGTGGACGTCAACACCTCGCTCCTGGATGCGGCGAAAGGGTTGGGGCTTCCCTTAAATCATGATTGCGGAGGGAATGCGTCCTGCACCACATGCCGAGTGGAGGTTCAAACGGGGCTGGACCAGCTTTCAGAGATCGATTTTGACGAACAAGACCTGCTGGATCGCGAAGCATTGAGCGAACCGCAACACCGATTGGCCTGCCAGGCGAAGGTGCTGGGCGATGTCGTCGTGCGCGTTCCGGGAAGCAAGTGGGAAGCTCCAGGCAAAGAAACGGCAGAAACCCAGGGAGTTGATATTCGGTAGAGAGGTGTTACACTAAGCCAACCCAGAGCGCGAGTTGCGAATCTGGAGATATAGGAGGACGACAATGGTTACGATTACACAGGTGGCGGAACAGAAGATCAGAGAACTGATGGCTGAAGAGAAAGATGTGCTCGGGTTGCGCGTATATGTCCGTGGCGGCGGGTGCCATGGCTATCAATATGGGATGGCGTTCGAATCCAAGACGGCCGAGGACGACACGATCGTTGAGATGGGCGACGTCAGAGTCATCATGGACTCGCAGAGCGCCCCGTTGTTGCAAGGCGCGGAGGTCGATTACGTGGACAGCGTGCAGGGATCCGGGTTTTCTATCAAGAATCCCCAAGCCAAGACGACTTGCGGCTGCGGCAGCTCATTTAGTTCCTAAGTGGTCTACTCGCATGTCCGGGGGAGCGCCGCCCACGGGGTTTCTATTATGAGGCCAGGGTTGCTCACTGAATGAGTGACCCTGGCTTTCGTTCTTTCGCAGGATGCGGATGCAACAGATACATGTGACCAGGCGCTATAGGTTTTGTGCCGCCCACAGGCTGCACACCGACCACCTGACGCCGAAGGAAAATCAGGTTATCTTCGGGAAATGCAACAATCCGAATGGTCACGGCCATAACTATGCGGTGCTGGTTACGGTCAGGCATGACGGGAGCGATGAGGCAGGCAGCCTTGCGCAGCTCGATCACATCGTCAATGAGACCGTGGTCAAGCGGTTCGACCACCAGGATCTCAACGGCGACAAAGAATTTGCCGACCGCACCACGACCGGAGAGAATCTTGTGAAATTGATCTGGGATTTGCTGGAAACGAAACTGCCGTCCGGGCAGCTTGAAAAAGTGGGCGTCATCGAGACCAGGGACAATTACTTCGAGTATGCCGGACCGGCTCAACGTATCGGGAGGGCGCGTGGCTAAGCGGAAGCAGACGGAGAAACGTCGAGGCCCGGTCGAGGACGTCGGCGGAAGCGGGCAACCGGCTGATTTGCAGTCCCTGCAATCGCTGGTGACGCAGATGCTGCTCGCGCTCGGTGAAAAACCAAACCGCCATGGCTTGCTCAAAACACCGGAACGGGTCGCCAAGGCGCTCGCCTTCATGACCCAGGGCTATCAACGTAACATCGATCATCTCCTGAACGGGGCGCTGTTTCCGATCGAATACGATGAGATGGTTATCGTGAAAGACATCGATTTCTTCAGCATGTGTGAACACCATCTCTTGCCGTTTTTCGGCAAGGTCCATGTCGGGTACCTGCCTAACAAGAAAGTCGTGGGTCTGAGCAAGATCCCGCGCATTGTCGATACCTTCGCCCGTCGGCTTCAAGTGCAGGAGCGATTGACGGTCCAAATCGCCGAAACCTTGAAGGATAAACTGAATGCGAACGGGGTGGGGGTCGTCGTTGAAGCGCGGCACCTTTGTATGATGATGCGTGGTGTGGAGAAACAGAATACAGTAGCCGTCACCAGTTCCATGTTAGGCACCTTCCGCAGCCAGCCGCAAACACGCCTGGAATTCCTCAAGTTGATTCGGAAATCCAGCGGTGGCGACTCAGACTAAGCCGCCTCACCGGCATCTTCTCAGTGACGTCGCGGCTCTCCCACTTTCTCAATAAAAGACCGTAGGATATGAGTGAACCGCTCAGGCTGTTCCAAGTTCGCCAGATGTGCGGCTTCTGGAATGATGGCCAGGCGGGCACTTGGAATCTGATCGGCCATGAGCTTTGCATCTGACAGCGGGGTGGCTTGGTCCAATTCACCTACGATAATTTGGGTTGGGCAGCTGATCTGTTTCAAGAGCGGGATGGAATCAGGCCGCTCGGCCATCGCCATTAAATCTCCTGCGATGCCGCTCACCTGATTGCCTTCAATCATCATGCGTACTTGGTGAACGATCTCCGGCCTCGTCCGGATCGTGACAGGGCTCAGCAATTTCGGGATCATGATGTCGGCAACCGCCGATGGACCGTGCTTGTAGGCGGTCTGGGCCATCTGAAAGCGGCCCTCTTTTCCCTCCGGCGTATCCGCCTGCGCTTTCGTATCCGCCAGCACGAGTCCTTTCACACGATCGGCATGTTTCCGATAGAAGGCAAACAGAATATAGCCCCCCATCGACAATCCAACGAAAACCGCTTGTCGGATCGATAAGTGATCCAGCAAAGCCCGTACGTCCTCGGCGGCCTGGTCGAGGGAGTAATGCCAAAGCGGGGCGTCCGATTCCCCGTGCCCGCGCAGGTCGATCGTAATGACGCGACAATGTGTCGACAGGTCGGCTTCCTGTTGCGCCCACATCGTCCGATTCAGCGGAAAGGCATGCAAGAAGACTATCGGAGGACCGACGCCTGTGTCGCGATAGGCCAATGCGATGCTGTTGATTATGACGTGCACCATGCCCTCCCTATGCCGACGCTGTTCGTAGCACCGGCGGTTCGTTCGGTCAAGGGGCCGTTTGCGATCAATTGAATCGGCGTATACAATCCGCTGACTTCAAGGAGCAACGCATGCCGACTCCGCGCGATCCACGCCCCGATCTATTTTCCGCTCCCCAGACAGGGAAGAAGGCCGATGCCCCGCTGGCAGAACGGATGCGCCCAAAGGAGTTTGCCGACTTTGTCGGGCAGGATGACATCGTCGGCATGGAGCGGCCTCTGCGCAAGGCCATCGAGTCGGATCGTCTTTCCTCTGTGATCTTTTGGGGCCCGCCTGGTTCGGGCAAGACCACGCTGGCACATCTGATCGCCCGGCACACGAAAGCCCAATTCATCGCGTTTTCGGCGGTGACCGGCGGCATTCCGGAGTTGCGTGACATCATCAAGGCGGCTGAGCATCGGCTTGCGTTACAGCAGCAGAAGACCGTCCTTTTCGTAGACGAGATCCATCGGTTTAACAAGGCCCAGCAGGATGCTTTTCTCCCTCATGTCGAACGGGGCACGGTGATTCTGGTCGGAGCGACGACTGAAAATCCCTCGTTCGAAGTGATTAGTCCGCTACTCTCTCGCTCGATTCTGGTCGTTCTCAAGCCGCTCTCCGAAGACGCCCTGGGCCATATCCTGGATCGGGCGCTCGGCAATTCCGATACCGGCCTGGGTGAGTTGAAGGCGCGTCTGTCACCCGGAGCGCGGAAACGGCTGGTGGCCTGCGGAAACGGCGACGCGCGGGCGCTGCTTACGGCAGTCGAGTTTGTCGTCACTCAGGCGCCAGCCGGAGCGGATGGCACGCGACTGGTCGATGAGGCGCTGCTGACGGCTTCGTTGAACAAGCAGGCGCTTCGATACGACAAGTCCGGTGAAGAACACTACAACGTCATTTCCGCCTATATCAAAAGCCTGCGCGATTCCGATCCGAACGGGGCGCTCTACTGGCTGGCCCGTATGCTGGAAGCCGGAGAGGATCCGAAATTTATCGCCCGGCGAATGGTGATTTTCGCGTCGGAAGACATCGGCAACGCAGATCCCATGGCCCTTGTAGTCGCAATGTCTGTCGCACAGGCTGTCCAATTCGTGGGGTTGCCTGAAGCGCAGATCAACCTTGCGCAGGGGACGACCTATCTCGCGTCACGGCCTAAAGACAATGCGTCCTATGTCGGACTACTGGAAGCGATGGAGGATGCCCAAGCCCATGGTAATCTTGGGGTTCCAATCCATCTTCGGAATGCTGTGACGGGGCTGATGAAGGGGCTGGGCTATGGGCAGGGTTACCGCTATGTCCATGACGATCCTCAAGCCAAGATCGAGCAAGCCCATCTGCCGGAACCGTTGAAAAACCGGCAGTACTACCGGCCTAAGTCCCAATCATAGGATAGGGCCAATTTCCAGGTTTACAATCTCTCCTAATCGGTTATACTTAGATGGTATGAAACGAAGCGAAGCAAAGCAATCGGCCGATATGGTGGCAGCGGGTGAGCGGCGGAAGTTTGTGCGCGCCACGCTGGTCGGTTCCGCGCTTGTCTCTCCGAAAAGTGGAGGCCGGGCTTGTACAGCCGTCCTGGACAACGTGAACCAAATCGGGGCTGGTCTTCATACCAAAGACCGTTTTCCGCCCAACGAAAAAGTCACAGTCTCCCTCGTGTTTCTGGATTCTGATCGAGTCGAGCAGCAGGAAAAGCTCGATGGAACCGTCACGTGGGTCAAGCCTTGGGAGAAGAAAGGTTTCCTGATCGGAGTGGTGTGGGACGACCTCGTGACGAAAGAGAAGAACCGCTGGCTCTATTATTACCTCGAGGAGACGCTGAAGGCCTCCGTCTAGCTCTGCGCGTCCAAATCCTTCTTTACCTTTTCCAATTCCGCCGACAGCGATTCCCACCGGGAAGTCATTCGCTCAAGATCACGTTTCAATCCGTCTTGCTCCTGGTGGAGCACATTCCACTTCTCAAATTGCTTATAGAGCGCAGGATCGGCTAATTCCGACTCGCTGGCTTTCACTTTCTGCTCAAGGTCTGCGATCTCGGACTCCGCCCGCGCGACCTGCTTTTCCAGACGGGCCTGCGTCTTCGTCAAGTCGCGCCGATTACCACCAGAGTCCTTCGGCGGAGTTTGGATCTGCTGAGCCATGGCGCGAGTGGGCCCCGACGATTTGGCCTGCGGCTTGCCGTCGAGCTCTTCTTTGGTTTCCTTGATCGATTCGAACTCCTGCGCCTTCTTCCACAAATAGTATTCGTAATCGCCGATGAAGTTGCGAGCTCGTCCGTCCTCGATTTCCACGATGCGCGTGGCGATTCTTGCCAGGAAGGTCGGATCATGGGAGATAAAGACGATCGTACCGGGGAATTCAGCCAGTGCGTCGGTGAGAACGTCTACCGAGGCCGGGTCCAAGTGATTCGTCGGTTCGTCCAGAAGCAGCGTGTTGGCTGGTTCGACCAACATGCGGGCCAGGGCGACCCGGTTCCGCTCCCCGCCGCTCAGGGCCTTGACGAGCTTCTTCTGGTCGAGGCCGGTGAATAAAAAGGCGCCGGCGATGCCGCGCAAGAAATTCATCTCCGCGTGCGTGGTAGCTTCATCGAGCGACTCAAGAATCGTGTGCTCAGGATTCAGCGTTTCCGCCTGGTGTTGGGCGAAATAGTGCACGGTCGCTCCATGCCCCACGGTTCGTGTGCCTGAATCGGGAGGGAGCACGCCCGCCAGCATCTTCAAAAGCGTACTTTTCCCCGCGCCGTTTTCTCCGACCAGCGCGACGCGCTGGCCCCGTTCAACGGAGAAGTCCAGGGTTTCATAGATCACTTTCTCGCCATAACGCTTGCTGATTCCGACGAGGTCGAGCACATGGCGGCCACTCGTGGAAGGGAGCGGGAATCGAAACTTGACCCGTTTGGGGTCGCGCTGCACCTCGATGCGTTTGACCTTTTCGAGCTGTTTGATTCGTGACTGGACCTGGCTGGCCTTGTTGGCTTGATACCGGAAGCGATCGACGAACTTTTGCACCCGCGCGATTTCTTTGGACTGGCGGGTTGCTGAGGCCTGCAGTTGGGCGTCCCGTTCCGCACGAAGGTCTTGGAATGACGAATAGTTGCCCCGATATTCTTCGATTTTGTGATGCCGGAGTTCCCAGATGTGCGTGACGACGCGATCGAGAAATGCCGTGTCGTGACTGATGATCAGCAACGTCATATCCGAATTGACGAGAAACTGCTCGAACCAGCGCTGAGTGGGTTTGTCCAAATGGTTGGTCGGCTCGTCCAGCATGAGCACGTCGGGATTCGACAGCAGGAGATGTGCCAGTGCGACACGCATGCGATAGCCGCCGGACAGATTGTCGATGGGACGGGCGAAGTCGACTTCGGAGAATCCCAGTCCCATGAGAATGCGTTCGGCTTCGTATTCGGGAAACTCATCGCGATGCGCGGCGTCGAGCACAGTTTTGCCGGTAATGGTTTCCAACTCCTGCGGGAGATAGCCGATCCGGAGACGAGGCCGTTTGCGGATCGAACCCTCGTCCGGCGATTCTTCCCCCAGGACCATGCGGAAGAGCGTGGTTTTACCCGCGCCGTTCGGCCCGACCAGACCGACCCGTGAATTTGGACGGAGATGCGCGGATGCTTCGGTGAGCAGCACCTTCGTCGAGTATTGCTTGCTGACGGATTCAATTTGAAGCATGAGACGAGTACGTGAGGCGTGAAAAGTTAGGCGTTAGGCGAGGGGAGATCCAGCGTACAGGAGCTGTATGGACAACCGTTTACACCTAACCTCTGCCGGCGATTTGGTGGAGCTGGCCGGGATTGAACCGGCGACCTCGTGAATGCCATTCACGCGCGCTCCCAACTGCGCTACAGCCCCACGCTGATTCGTTGCGATATAGATACTTCGCGAGAAGTGGAGGCATGCTAACACGCAGGTCCTAACCAGTCAAGAAAACCAACGGCCATCCGGCGGCTGAAAACCCGCTCCCACAAAGCTCAGCAAGCCGCCGGTACCAGGAATAGGCCAAAGCGAACACCGGTACGTTTCCCGATCCGATCGGCACTCCGAGTCGGGGAAGCGGCTTGACAAAGGGAAAGGCGGAACCCTACCATGAGCCCCTCGGCTCTGATCTAGCAGTCTGGTCAGAGCTATTTTTTCGTGTGGGCGAAGAACTGAGCGGTTACAGATCATGGGCAATCTCGTCATAATCGGCGCCCAATGGGGCGATGAAGGCAAGGGCAAGATCGTCGACATCCTGGCGAGGGATGCCGACTTCGTCGTGCGCTATCAGGGCGGCTCCAACGCAGGGCACACGGTCATCAATGAACAGGGGACCTACATTTTTCATCTCATTCCGTCCGGCATTTTGTACCGGCGGACCACCTGTGTGATCGGAAACGGCGTCGTGGTGGATCCCGGGTCGCTGATCGAAGAAATGGATCAGCTTCAAGCCAAGGGCATCATGATCGGCAAGAACTTCGCCGTCAGCCGGCGCGCGCACCTGATCCTGCCGTACCACAAAGCGCTCGATCGGGCGTCGGAGCAGTCGAAGGGGTTGCGGAAGATCGGCACCACCGGGCGGGGTATCGGACCGTCTTATGCCGACAAGATGGCGCGGATGGGCATTCGCACCGGCGATCTGTTGAATCCCCCATTGTTCAGGAAGAAACTGGAAGAAAATCTGGTCGAAATGAATTGGTTTCTGGAGCGGCTCTACAAGGTCGAGACCTTCCAGGTCGACAAGGTGTTCGATCAATACATGGGCTATGCCGACCGGCTCAAGAGCCATCTCGTCGATACGGTCACGTTGCTGAATCGCGCCATCGACAAGAACAAGACGGTGTTGTTTGAAGGGGCACAAGGCACCCATCTGGACGTGGATTTCGGCACCTATCCCTACGTGACCTCCTCCAGTTCTTCGGCCGGCGGCGCCTGCACGGGAACCGGCGTGGGTCCCACGATGATCGATGCCGTCATGGGGATCGCGAAGGTCTATACCACCAGGGTGGGCAGCGGACCGTTTCCCACCGAACTGACCGATGAGGTCGGTCAGGGGCTCCAAGAACGTGGACGGGAGTTCGGTTCGACTACCGGGCGCGCCAGGCGATGCGGCTGGTTCGACGCAGTCCTGGTTCGTCAAGCGGTCCAGGTCAACGGGTTGAGTTCTCTGGCCGTCACCAAGCTCGATGTGCTCGATGGCTGCAAGGAGCTGAAGCTCTGTGTCGGCTACAGGCACGGAGGCACGCTGTACAAAGAGATGCCATCGGATTTGGATGTGTTGACCAACTGCGAGCCGGTCTATCAGCGGATGAAGGGATGGACCGCTTCGACGACCGGGGCCACCACGTACAAGCAGCTGCCGGCGGAGGCCAAACGCTATCTGGCCCGCATCGAAGAGCTGGCGCAGTGCCGGATCGATATGATCTCGACCGGGTCCAAGCGGACAGAAACGATCATGCTCCGCAATCCGTTGGACTGTTCCCGCCGTCGCCCGAAGCGCCGGTGAGCCACGGTCATAGTCATCGGGCATTCGTCAATGGTAGGATAGTCCCGCCCGTGCCTGAATCTTCACGAATGACGTGTGACGATCGTCGATTCATGTGTTCCTGTGTGAGCCGGTAGCTCAGTCGGTAGAGCATCGCCCTTTTAAGGCGAGGGCCCTGGGTTCGAGTCCCAGCCGGCTCACCATCTTTCGTCGAATACTGTTCAGCGTTTGTGCCTACCACCAGCCATTCGCCATCAGCTCCCCCCTTCCTGAGGGCGTGATTTCTCACAAGGAAAGGGGTAAGCTCCGACACCAGAGTGGATCAGGTGCGTTACGAGCTGTTGCGTGAGCGATGAACGATACTCCACCTGAAATAGACGAACGGTATCGAGCCATGTTGCTGCAGCGGACCGGAGAGGAGCGGCTCATCATGGGATGCGCCATGCGCGACACCGCCCGCGCCATGGTGGAAGCTTCCCTGCGGCAACAAGATCGAAACGCCACCGTAGAGACGATCCGTAAAGGCGTATTTCTCCGCTTCTACGGGCATGAGTTTGATCGGGAGACCTGCGCGAAAATTCTTGCAGCCATCGAATCCTCCGCGCATCCGGTCGTAAAGTAGCCGCTATTCCACGCGAGTCTCTCCACGCATCACCAAACATAGATTCTGTACGTAGATAGCCAAGACGCTGATGCAACCGCTGGCGCGTGGTGCGCGGCATCTCATTTGGTCTCAATGACCTGGAGACGTTGCTGAATGTGGCCTGGGGTAGGCCAAGGTGTGGAGGCGGCCATGTCGCGAAATGCTGAGCAGATTCCCGGGAAGCGTCCGGCCATAACGGCTGGTTCATTATCAGGAGTTCAGTCGCCGTTTGATCGAGCAGTACAGCCCGTAGCCCTGGGCCAGCAATCCGGTCACGAGTAATCCAAGTGCCGTCGGAAGCCAAGGCGAGGCAGGTTCATCGAGTCCGTACATGCCGATGACGAATCCCATGGCTACGGCGACGATGCCGACCGATCGTGCGATGACGCCCCGCAGCGCCCAATTATTCGGTGACGAGGTGCTATCAGGCGGCATTTCGTCAGTCTACAGTTGCTTAGAACGAGAGTTCAATTGCCCCTAGTAGAAAGCCATCGTTCGCATCAATACCATGAACCGAGGAAGGGAAATGGCCTAGGCAACCATGTTCACATGGAGAGAGGAAACCCATCTGAGGAATTTCACGAAGAGGGCAGGGGATTCGACGCCCGTTGGCTCGGCGAGTCAGTCCAGGATCCGGTGGGGATCGTCGAATACCGTCCCGCATTCGAGGCATCGCACCTTTCCGGTCGGCGTGCCGCTTCTCGTCCGGACATCGTCGATGAGCCGCTGGTGGGCGCAGAGCGTTTTCGAGGGGGGAATTTCCGTGTCTTGACCGATCTCTTGAACCATGTGGGTGTTCATTGGCGTCTCCATATCAAGATCAAGGGGCGTTGACTCCCTGTGTTCCGATTCGTTGCGAGATTCATCCATGTGAGCTATTCCGGCCAGATATCTCATGAGACCACGGTACAGGGCGCACCCTAGCACAGCCGGTTCGGGACCAGAACTAGGGAAGGTCCCAGTCCCGCGTTGACAGACGGATCTACGGATTGGCCACAATACGAGAACTGTCGGGAGTGGCGGGGCGAGCGGCCCCTACCCGATATGTCCTGCCGGAATCCCGCGTCACGCGAATCTGTCCCGTACGGCTCAAGTAATCGATCGCGAGAAACACTTGGTTCCATGTGAGCTCCGGGCAGAGCCCTACAATTTCTTCCATGGGGCAATCGGTGCCTAGCTCTTCCAGAGCGCTGTGAATACGAGAGATGGTTGCTGAGACGGCCATCATGACACCTCCCCATCGTTGTATTGGCCAACGCTAACGTATAAGAGCCTCTTTGTTGAGATAGGATTCATGTCGGCGGCGTTAACTTGCTGTAAAAAGAACCACGCCTAGCTCTATGGCCACGAGGCTGTTCAGATGGATTATGGCTGACAGGACCCAGGCGTCTGTGTCGCTGACTATAAAGGTTCAGAAACAATGGAGAGAACTAGGGAAAGTAATAGAAAGATAATGAAAAGTTACTGGGGTGCCAAGTGGCCTGTGGTTGCAGTTTACGGCGATGGCAGCCTGGATTGAGTATCCGGACTCGCTTTGCCATCTGTCTGCGGGCAAGGCATTGTCCTGATCACAGGCTCACCAGGCCTTCGGCGACGGCGTATTTCGTCAGCTCGGCGGTCGAATGGAGATCCAATTCGTCCATGATCCGAGACTTATGAAACTCCACGGTCTTGACGGAAATATTCAGCAGCGTGGCGATGCCCTTGGTGCCCTTCCCTTCGGCGATGAGCTGCAACACTTCCCGTTGCCGCGGCGTGAGGGCGGTTACGGGCCGCTGCCGCATCGGCGCGTCCGGCGGATGCAACGTGGCCGCCAGCACGTCTTTCGTGATCAGCGGCGTCATGTAGTGCTGTCCTCGCATGACCGCTTGGATGGCCTGCTTGAGCTCCAATGCGGCGGATCGCTTGATCAAATATGCGGAAGCCCCGGCCTTGAAAGCCTCCGTTGCATACGTCGGGGTTGCATGCATCGTGAGAAAGATCAGCTTGCTATCGGGCACGAGCTTGGTGAGTTGTCTGGCGGCATCCAGCCCATTGAGCAGCGGCATGGAGATATCGAGCAAGATCACGTCCGGGCGCAACTTCTGCGCTTCTTCCACCAGAGCGCGGCCGTCTTCCACGGTTCCGACGACGTCGCCCTCAGCCTCCACCAGCTTCCGAAGTCCGGCCAGGATCATGGAGTGATCGTCCGCAATTAGGATACGAGGGCGCATCATGCCTCGTCCTTCTTGAAGGGAATCCAGGCACAGATCTTCGTGCCGACTGCCGGAGTGGAATGGATGCGGAGGAATCCATTCAGCAGCCGCAATCGCTCCTGCATGCTGGTCAAGCCCAACCCCTTGTGGTGGGCGCTCTTGTCGCTCGTGTCAAACCCCTTGCCGTTATCTGTCACGGACAGGCCGACTCCCTTGGATGAACCGCCCAGTTTGACGGTGGCCTCGGTGGCACAGGCGTGTTTGGCAATGTTCTGAAGGCTTTCCTGCAATACGCGGAAGAGACAGGTCGAATGGTCGAGTGACAACGAACCGGGCACATAATTCGCCTTCAACAACACAGAAAGTCCTGTCCGCTTGGTGACCTCACGTATGTGATCCTCGACGGCCGGTTGAAGCCCCGCATGTTGTAAGAGAGACGGGTGGAGCTTGTAGGCGAGGTTGTGGAGGTCATCGGAAATCTGCTCGAGTTGCTCACGAACCGGTTCCAGGGATTTTCCGATCAATTCAGGCAAGAGAGGCGGCTGTTGTTCAAGTGACACCACATCAAGGACCAGCGCAGCCAACCGCTGGCTGACATCGTCATGCAGTTCGCGCGCGATACGTTGCCGCTCGTCTTCCTGAGCCTTGATGAGCTTGGCGGTGAGACCTTGCAGTTGCACCCGATGACGGTGGAGTTCCAGCTGATTCTGCTGCAGCATCTGCTCAACCCGCTTGTATTCATGGATATCGGTCACAATACCGCCGATTGCGTAGACGCGTCCCAGTCTATCCCGCATCGGGAACTTCACAGCAATGGTTGTATGGAGGCCGTCTGTATAGAGTGGGGTTTCCTCGAATTGCATCGCTCTTCCGGATTCGAGTGTCGTGAGATCGTGGAGCCGGAACTGATCGGCCTGTTCGCGCTGGAACAGCTCCTCGTCCGTCTTGCCCACAATATGCTGCTGATCGAGTCGGAATACTTCCTCGAATCGGCGGTTCGTATAGAGATACCGCCCATCCGTCGTTTTGATGAAGGCAAGATTCGGCGCATGGTCGAGGAACGTGCGAAACCGTTCCTCGCTCTCGATCAACGCCGCGTTGGCCTGTTCCAGCACTCCTGTTCGCTCACGGACTCGCCGTTCCAATTCTTCCTGAGCGCTCCGCAAGGCTTTCTCGACGCGTTTGCGTTCAGTGATGTCGTTGCCGATTATCAACAGGCAGCGTGTCTTTCCCAGCATGACCACGTCAGCAGAGATCAGAAAATGGCGCAGGCGGCCGTGGTTCGTCCGTATTGGTACTTCGAGATTTCGAACCGACAGTTCGCGCTTGAGGCATTCGATCAATCGAGCCCGATCTTGAGGGTCCGGCACAATGCCTAGCAGGAGAGTCCCCTGGCCGATCACTTCGTCCCTACGAAACCCGAACATCTCCAGGCAGGCGTCGTTGATATCGAGGCACCGACCGGTCTCCAACTCCGTCACTCCCATCGGATGGGGACTCAGCCGAAACGCCATGGCTAAGAATTCATCCTTCAAGAAAGGAAGAGCCGGCCTGGGTGGGCGCGAGGCAGGGCGTCGTCTAGGCGAAGGGCGTGATCTCGCTCCTGCAGGCTGTTTGTTCTTGGTTATTTTCGTCGGCATGGGAGTGGATCAATTCTAGGCCTCATGGGAAAGCCAAGCAAGAGCGGCAAGCAACCAAGGACCGGATAGGTATGCCCCCCAGTGTGATTAGAACGGAGTACTAGGACAATGCCTAGTGCCGCAGCCGGGCCAATTGTCTTAAAAATATCCTCCAGCGGTCGTCCATGAATCGTTCAGTCACAATGCCATCTCTTCTTCCGATCACAGCTTCAGGTAAGGAGTATATATTCATGTCCGCGTCTACTGCGGAGTCATGTCAGGACGATCGGACGAGGAATCTTGGTTCCACAGGAACGATTGTCCTCTCTGCCTCTTGCCGTCTCCCCTTCATTGACCGGAATGCCATCGGTCTTCTGGGCACACTCGATTCGGACTGGCTTGGGCCAACGGATGCACAGTCTCTCCCCCCATGCCTTATGGACATGGTCCAGGAGATTGCAGACCATTCAACTATAGACAGAGATCCTGGCACGTTGCCGACGTACATAAGACAGTTTCTTGGCCCGCGTTCGCAACAGATTCGGGGACAAGGTTTTCTGGTGCCCCGTCACGAACAACGAGATAGAAGAGTCGTGCTGGTCTTGTCCTGCTCAAACCCCGGCACGACGGCATAACATCGCATTGCTCGACAGCCTGTCGTAGAACTTCTTCTGCTTCGTCTGTTGCTTCTTGCGTCAGGGCAGAGCACCACGGTGGCGATATTGTCCACACCAGAACGGTGGGAGTCTTTACTTAGACGGTACCGGGCCGGAGGGAACTACCGATAGCGCTTCGCATTTCGTGCGGGTAATCGATTTCTGCCGGCCAGAGGCATATCTGTTGCTTCT
This sequence comes from Nitrospira sp., assembly GCA_022843785.1. Lineage (GTDB taxonomy): Bacteria > Nitrospirota > Nitrospiria > Nitrospirales > Nitrospiraceae > Nitrospira_D. The sequence continues at coordinate 49,928 of JALHMZ010000007.1, read as the reverse complement.
CTCGCTGATCAGCGCCGTGAAGTGAATTGCATAGGTGATCCCACGAGAGCGACGCACCGAGAAGGGAGAAGCCCATGACTACACATGTACATCATTGCACTCGCTGTGGCGGGATGATGGTTGAAGTGTACGGCGACTTGATGAGTCCGGATGAGATAGGGATGGACGTGGTCGGGTGGCGGTGCGTGAATTGTGGGGACTATGTGGATGAGTTGGTGCTCAAGAATCGGGAAATGCAACAGAGAACAGCCTCGTTTCCCATCCGATTGGCGAAAGAGCGGGATCCACTGCAACGTCCGGCGCCGCTGTCGATCCAACGCCGTCGCGCCGTGGCATGAACTGGAAATACGAACCGGCCCGCCTGGATATCACCGAGGCTTGTGTTAGCCCGCATGATTCATGAGCATTTCGCTGCGATCGTCCGTCTCTGCAAGCCGAGACACAGCTGGTCAGCTCCCCTAGGGAACGGATCGGCGAGTTGCGGGTTTTATGTCTTGTATTGTCAGAAAGGATGCTCCAAAAACTCGAAACCCGAAACATTTCTGCATATTCCATGGAGCACAATGTCCCGGCGAACCGTCATGGGTAATGCATGAGTAATGCGGGTTACTCTTTGTGTTCGCGCTTCTTTTTCGGCTCTGCCTTTTCCTCTTCCACGTCGATCACCGCGCCGGTGTCGGCATCGATATGGACCTCCATCACTTTCTTGTCCGCCGTAACGACTTCGACTTCCCACACAAGCTTGTTTTGCTTTTTCTCCAGTTCGGCTTCGATGACTTTGCCCGACACTTTCTCCAACGCGGTCTTGAGCGCCTGGTCGATCGTGACCTTGGCGGCGGCAGCCATCTCGGCTTTGCCGTTCTTTTCTTTTTCGTCGCCGAAGGCGATTCCGGCGGCGGCCAGGGTTCCGGCTGCCAGCAGGACGGACAAGGCAAACATAGTGGACGATCGCGGTCTCATGGACACCTCCTTGTTATGGTGATCCGAACAGGACGACCCTGCCGGACTCACTATGCGTTACATTCGAGGCCGAGAATTTCCCGCTCGGCTTCCAGCCAGTCGTCGAGCGCTCGGCCCTCGCGATAGCCGCGCTCGGCATGAAGCGTATAGGCCCGCTGAGCAATGCGGACTTGGAGGTCGTCGCAGGGAGAAACAGGTTGACAGTGAACCGGCTCCTTTTCCGTAACAGCAACAGCCCGTGTAACAGCCGGTTCCTTCTTCTGGATAGGTCGGGAAACCTTCCGCTTGCTCGGTTCTTTCGAGGCATGTGGTTGCATGATTCACGTTCTCCTTTCTCTTTACGCTGTTTACGCAGAGGCGTCGCAGGAGGTTGCCCGTGAGACCCCGTATCGGCCGGGACCCTTCGGCGTCAGTCTGATTTGTCCCGTTCGGCTCATGCGGTCGATCTCGCAAAACACCTGATTCCATGTGAGGTCGGGACATTCGAGCACGACTTCCTCAAGCGAGCAGTCGGGGGAACGAATGATCACCTGTATGATTTTCTCCCTTGTCTCGTGCATACGATCCTCGTGCTCTACGGAGTCGCTCTCGACTAAGACGGGCCTTGTGCATCTTGAGTGCCAGCGCGGTTCATATGGGAGATCGCGGATACAAGGGATCGGAAAGCGAGGCTATTTGAGGGCTTCTCGCGTCACCCCTTCAAGCGAATGTACGGGCCAGAGCGGTATCTTTGAGGTCTTTTGCGGCAATGGGGTAGGGTGTCTTGTAGCTGAATGCCGCATTCTAGATTCAAGAGCTTGGTTTTTGGTCCCGCCCTTGCAGAATCCCAATTCCGATGGATTGAGTTATGCCAAAGTGGGGCATAATGCGGCAGTCGGATTGGTGCGTCGTAGCATTTTGGGACAACAACGCGTGATCCTCTTTGTAAAGAGGACATGTCTTTCTTCCTCTATCTTATTTATTCTTGGTTGGAGAACACTATGACTGAAGAATGGGGCACGATTCTGGTCGTCGATGACGATGCGGATATGCGGGAACTGGCCCATGACCTACTGAAAGACCGTGGGCATCATGTCGCGACAACCGGGAGCGGGGAAGAGGCGCTCAAGCGCCTGGCCGAAGGCGACTACGCCGTAGTCCTCACAGACCTTCGGATGAAAGGCATGCAGGGGACTGAACTGTTAGCCCAGATCAAACGTGACTATCCCGACATCAACGTGATTCTCATGACCGCTTTCGGATCGGTGGAGACGGCCGTTGAAGCGATGAAACATGGCGCGAGCGATTATCTCACCAAGCCGGTCAAGAAAGACGAACTGGTGCGAGTCGTCGAACGGGTGCTGCGGGAAACAGCTCTGCGGCGTGAAGTGAACCGGCTCCGAAAAGAGGTGCACAAGGAGTACAGCTTCCACCAGATTTTGGGGAAGAGCAAAGCGATTCAAGCCGTCTTCGAATTGATCCGCCGGGTGGCCGACAGTCCGACCAATGTGCTCATTACAGGGGAAAGCGGGACCGGCAAGGAGCTGGTCGCCAAGGCCATTCACTACAATAGTAGCCGGAAAGAGGGGCCGTTCGTTCCGGTCAACTGCGCGGCGATCCCGGAACAGCTGTTGGAAAGCGAGTTGTTCGGGCATATGCGCGGTTCCTTTACCGATGCCAAGGCGGACAAGCGGGGCTTGTTCGAAGAAGCGCAAAAGGGGACCTTGTTTCTCGACGAGATCAGCGAGCTGCCGCTCATGCTGCAGGCCAAAATTCTGCGCGCGATTCAGGAGCGGGAAATCAGACGGGTTGGAGCGACCAAACCGGTCTCGGTCGATGTGCGGATCATCGCGGCGACCAACCTCAATCTCAGTGAGGAAGTGAAGAACAAGCGGTTCCGCGAAGACTTGTATTACCGGCTCAATGTCATCGAGCTGATGCTCCCGCCGTTACGTGAACGGCTGGAAGACATTCCGTTGCTGGTTGCCGCCTTTTTGAAGAAGTGCGGCTTGGCGGGCGGGAAAGAGGTCAAAGGCGTGAGCGAATCTGCGCTGGCGATGTTGATGGATTATGCCTGGCCCGGGAACGTTCGTGAACTCGAAAACGTGATCGAACGGGCCGTGACGCTCAGCCGTGGCGAGAAGATTTCTCCCGACGATCTGCCTCAGGCGGTGCAAGGGGCGCGCGGCGATCGGCGAGTGCTGGACGAAGCGGCCGAGAAGAGTCTGCCCTTGCATGAAATCGAAAAAGAATACATCAAGAAGATTCTCGACAAGACCGGCGGCAACAAGTACCAAGCCGCCCATGCCCTTGGCATCGACCGCAAGACCCTGTATCGTAAGCTCGCCGAAATGGAAGGCAAGCCACATCCAGAACAATAACGGCCGCTTGGTGGATGGTCTGCTCGGTCGGGAGCGATCCCATGAAGGTCAACGATAGCCCTGCCATGCGCGCTACTTCTTGGGCAATCCCGGTCCTCACAATCGGCACCTTCCTCTTCGACCTGGTGACTCCGGTCGGAGTGGGGATCCCGATGCTGTACATCGTTCCGCTGGTGCTGACCATTTTTACACCGCGCGAACGAGATTCCATCTATCTCTGTCTCCTTGTCACCGGCCTCATCTGGGTTGAATTGTTGTTCAATCCGCCGGAGCCGCTCGCCTCCCATAGCGTGATGAATCGAGCATTGGGCACGTTTGTGGTGTGGTCCGTGACCCTGGGATTGTTTCGCTATAAGCAGGTGGAACAGAGTTTGGCAGAGACAGAAGCCGATAGGACACAAGTTGGGCGAGACTTGATGTCGGAACGCGTAGAGCGGGCCCATGCCGAAGGGCTCATGATGGCGGCGCAAGAGGCGCGCGCCTATGCCGACGTGGCGTCGATGGGTGCTGCGGCTGGCCGTCGTGAAGCGGAAGAGAAGCTTCAGGTCAGCCAGCTCAGGCTGGAGGGCATCATCGAGTCCGCGATGGATGCGATCATCACGGTAGATCAGGATCAGCACATCGTGCTGTTCAACCGATCAGCCGAGCAGATGTTCGGTTGTTCCACTCAAGATGCAATTGGGCAGCCACTGGACGGATTTTTACCCGCCCGTTTCCGCGAAGCCCATCACAGTCATATTCATGCATTCGGACAAGGCCGTGCGACCAGCCGGAAGATGGGGCATCTGGGTACTGTGTCCGGGCTGCGAGCCAACGGGGAAGAGTTTCCCATCGAAGCCGCCATTTCCCATATCACCGTGGAGGGGAAGAAATATTACAGCGTTATTCTACGGGACATTACCGAGCGGAACCGGGCGATAGAAGAGTTGCGGAGTCAACAAGAGTTTATTGAAGCGGTGTTAGAGACAGCGGGGGCACTAGTGGTCGTCTTGGATCGTCACGGCAGGATTCTCCGATTCAATCGGGCCTGCGAGCAGACCACCGGATACAGTTCGGAGGAGATTGTTGGGAAGACGGTCTGGGACGTTCTCCTCGTTCCCGAAGAGATCGACGCTGTGAAAGCCCTGTTTGCCCGCCTCGCAGGCGGGGAGCCGCGCAGTGAGTATGAGAATGTCTGGGTTTCCAAAGATGGCCGTCGGAGGCGCATCGCCTGGTCCAACACCGTCATTACCAATCGGCAGGGAACAGTGGAGTATGTGGTAGGGACGGGGATCGACGTGACGCTCTTGAACCAGATTCAAGAACAGCTCAGGAAAACCGAGCGGGTAGCCGAATTGGGCACGCTGGCGTCCGGCATGGCACACGAGATCGGCACGCCGATGAACGTGATTTTGGGCCGTGCGGAATATCTGATGGATCGAGTGAAAGAAGAACCGGTCAAGAAGGGGCTCCAAACGATCGTGGCGCAGGTTGAACGGATCACCAGGGTGATGAACCAACTGCTCGCGTTTGCCAGGAGAAAACCTCCGGAGCGGGGCCCGCTTGTCTTGAAGGACATTGTCGAAGGCAGTCTGGAGCTGTTTCGTGAACGACTTGCGAAGAGCGGCGTGAGGGTGGAGTTGGATTTGGACGACCACTGTTCTGCGGCGCAGGCCGACGCGGATCAGATGAGCCAGGTCATGATCAACCTGATCATGAATGCGCTCCATGCCATGGAGGATGGTGGAACGTTACGCGTTGGATTAGAGTCGGATCTAGACAGAATCAAACTGACGGTCGCCGATACCGGCCACGGAATTCCGAAGGATGTGCTCCCGAAGATTTTCGAACCGTTTTACACGACGAAAGAATTCGGCAAGGGGACGGGTCTTGGACTCACCGTAGTCAAGGGTATCATCGAAGAACATCAGGGCTCGATTACGGTCGACAGCGAAGAAGGCAGAGGTACGAGGTTCACGGTCCTGCTTCCGAAGAGCATATAGCGTATATGCCTATGGCATCCAGACGTGAGTAGTTAGGGGTGAGGCGTCAGGGGTGGCGAACAATGGTGTGGTATATCAGACAATTCATGACTAAGAACTCAACACTCCCACCATCAGCTATTCGCAATCCGCTCCCTTCCCAAACCCTGTGGCATCTCGCGCCAGTCTGTTCGCTCATTTTGTGGTGTTTCTCTCCATTTGAAGGTCGATGCAGCTCGCTCGTGCTGCAAATCCTTTGAAATGCCGACGATGTAGCTGCCGTTCAAGCGGCATGTCATTTGCCATTCATCTGGACTTAGACGGAGATGGGAGTAGGAACAGGATCGACGAGGATGACAACCGTGAACAAGGGGATGGCTGCTGTCTTACTGATTGTTGAGGATGACCGGGAGATGCTCAGCCTGCTCTGCGACGAGTTTTGGAGCACCGAGTACCGGCTGCGGCAAGCCAGGGACGGAGACGAGGCCTTTCAAATGGTCTTGCAGTCGGTTCCGGATCTCATCCTGACGGATCTTCGAATGCCAGCCGGAGGTGCTGACTACATCAGCCGGCTTAGGACGGTGGCGCCCGGCTGCCCCATCGTTGTCATGACGGCGTTCGGGGATGCACGGTGTAAAAGCGATGTGTTAAAAGCAGGCGCCAATGCCTATTTCGATAAACCGGTTCGTGTTGCAGAACTGAAGCAGTGCGTCCAGCAGTTGTTGAACCACGGGAAAGTGGGAGCTGATAGCTGATAGCGTATGGCTTATGGCAGAAACGAGAAGAAGTGGAAAGCCGGTTCTTCTTTTTCAAGTCCGTGCCACATGCCATTGGCCATACGCCATTAGCTCTTCGCGGTAAGAAAGATGGCCGGATCATCAGGCGACGACAATCCCCCTGGTTCCTTTTCAGATCCCATCCTGGCGGCCAGACTTGAGGCCATCAAACAGCTTGCCGGCGGCTTGACCGACCGTGTGGCTGTGATGGATCGTGGTTTCAATGTGATCTATGCGAACGAGTCGGCCTGGTCATCGGCTTCTACGAGGAATTCCGATAGCCGCCGGGCCAAGTGTTACGAAGCCTTCGCCCATCGAACCGATCCCTGCGGAACCTGCCCGGCTGTCAAAGTATTTGATGCTCCGGACGTTCAGTCTGTCTCCTGCCGCAGCGGAGGTGACGGCACGGCCTGCGGCATGCACCAGGCCTTTCCGCTTACCTCAGATCGGGGCGACGTCGGCTCCATGCTGGTGCTGTTCAAGGAGGAGCAATTCCGGAAGCTGCCGGAGAGTGTGCCTGTCCCGGAGGAAGAGCAGCTTCCGGCGGTGCGGGAGTCCTTGGGTGAGTTGATCGGCCGGAGTCCGGCTATGCAGCAACTGTTCGACATGACCGTTCTTATCGCGGACAGCGCGGGCACGGTCCTGATCCAGGGCGAGAGCGGAACAGGCAAAGAAGTCCTTGCCAGGACGATTCATGCCTTGAGCCGACGGAATGAAAAGCCGTTCGTCGTCGTCGATTGCGGCGCGTTGCCGGAGACGCTGCTCGAAAGCGAGTTGTTCGGCCATGTGAAGGGGGCCTTCACCGGGGCGGTCGCAGACAAGCGGGGTCTATTCGAAGAGGCCGACGGAGGAACGATCTTCCTCGATGAGGTGGCCGATACGACGCCGGTGTTCCAGGCCAAGTTGCTGCGCGTGCTCCAAGAAGGGGAGCTCAAGCGGGTCGGCGGGGCCAGGCCGATCTCGGTTGATGTGCGGATCATCTCTGCAGCGAACAAGGACCTGGCCGAACTGGTCAAAGCCAAGTTGTTTCGCCAGGACCTCTACTACCGGTTGGCGGTCTTGCCGCTATTTATCCCGCCGCTCCGGGACCGGCGGGAGGATATTCCGCTGTTGGTCAAACACTTCGTCTCCGCTTCCTGTGTCCGGCACCGTCAGACAGTCCGGCATGTCGCTGAAAAAACGATGCGAGCGTTGAGCAACGCTCCATGGCCGGGCAACGTCCGAGAATTGCAACACTCCATCGAGCGGGCTGTCGTCACGACAACCGGACCGAATCTCATGTGCAACGACATCGATGCTATAGAGGCGAGATCCGAGCCGAAAGACCTTCGATCGGCCGCGCGTGAGGCCGTGTCGCGCACCGAACGGGCGAGTATTCTTGATGCGCTCAAGAAAACCAACGGCAACCGGGTCAAAGCGGCCAAGCTGCTCAAGATCAGTCGGGCGAATCTCTACAACAAACTGCGCGACTATTCTATTCAATAACCCCTTCCGCTGCCCCTCTTCGCCCCATTCCATGGACAAGCGCTGTCCATTTACTTAGACAGCGCAACGTATTGGAATATCGTGCTGAGTAGCTGCGCTCCTGTGTGAGCCTTGTCTCTCTGTGGATTTTTTCACCAGCTCTGATGTGGGTACGTTTGGGTCATTCTCGCAATTGCCGCTCCTGCCAATAGGATTCTTCATGTTGTGATTCAGCAGAAACGCGGCACAAAGGTTGCGGTATGGCTGGGCTGCTGGTGAGGGTGTGGGTGATTTTGGACCGGCCTCCGAATGACCCATTTCCTTCGCAAGAAGGAGCCCCTCACCAGCTCTATCCCACTGTGATCTAGGCCGGAAGGCAGTCGGAGGCCGGTTCTCTACATACTGTGAGCGTAGGAACCGCGAGAGCGAAGACAAGGGTGACGAGACCCTGACATCGTTAACCATCCCGCCGTACAAGGCGGGCCTATCGGGAGGAGGCCGTGTATGAGACCGTTGCTCGTTGAATCACAGCACAGGGGAAGGAAAACCAGCCTCGGGCTGATACTGCTGAGTCTATTGTTCATGGGCAGTCTGGTCACGGCGCCGATCGGGCTGGCCGCAGACCGGCACAGTCATCACGGACAGGCGGACCAGGGGTCGGCAGAGAAGGTCATCTATCGCGAAGGCGGGCCGACGCTGCACGACCGTATGATGCAGGAGGTGAAACGGCAACAGGAATATGTCGGGAAAAAGGGCGGATACAGCTCCGGCGCAGACAGTCACATGCTTCAACAGGGCGTGTTGCTGGTGGCAGAGGATCCGGAGAAAGTTGCCGTCGGCGTCGGACCTCGCTGTCCCTCGAATGTTCCGGTGAAAGAGTATCACGTCTCGGCGATCAATATCGAAATCACGCTCAGCCGGTTTCTCGACTATTTTCCCGGCTACATGTACGTGCTGACTGAGAACGTCGAAAAGGCGAGAGCCGAGGAAGCGGCGAATCGGGACGCGCGGGAGAAGGACAATGATCCCGGCGCCGTGTCAAACGGGTTGCAGGGCGATGTGATCCAGCCGCTCGTCATCAGGGCCAATCAGGGTGATTGCCTCAAGCTGACGCTTCACAACCAGATCAACGATGAACCGACGAATCTTGTCATTAACGGGTCATCCATGGTGGTGGCGGCAACGGGCAAGCCGGCGACTCCGTCGAATCCGGATGCCACGGTGGCGGTGGGCGGACAGCAGACCTTCGAATGGTTCATCCAGCCTGATACGCAGGAAGGTGCGCGCTTTTTCCGCTCGCATGCCTCGCGCGAGCAGTTCAACCAGGGTTTGATCGGCATGCTCGTCGTGGAGCCGCGTGGCTCGCGCTATCTCAGCCCATTCGATGGCAAGCCAATGGCGAGCGGTTGGGAAGCCATGATCGAAGATCCGAAGGGAGCGGATTTCCGTGAATTCGCGATCTTCTATCATGAGGCCGGCGACGAAGCCTTCCGGCTGTTGAACAAGAAGAGTGAAATGCTGCCGCAGCGCGATCCCCACACCGATTCCTATCGTCCCGGCGCGCGGTTGCTGAACTACCGGAGCGAGCCGCACGGCACGCGCATCGAGCTCCAGGCCCATCTGGGGTTCTACGGCGACGAATCTATGGCGTACGGGTCCTACACGTTCGGCGATCCGGCGACGACGATTCCACGGTCCTACCTCGGCGATCCGGCCAAGTTCAGAATGGCGGGCGGTTCGGAAATCGTGCACTCACATCACCTGCATGGCGGGTCCATCCGCTGGGCGCGCCAGCCGGGGATCAGCCAGCTCGATTTTTCGGTGTCCAAGAACGGGCCGGTGAAGTTCCCTCCGATCAGCGACCCTTCGGACCGATTGGACGTGCAGTCCATTGGACCAACGGAGGTCTATGATCAGGTCATTGAGGGAGGGTCGGGCGGTCTGCAAGCCCTGGCCGGGGAGTTTGTGTTCCATTGCCACATCCCGCAACATTATGTAACGGGGATGTGGGGGTTCTGGCGCGTCTACAACACGCTGCAAGCGCCGGGATTCCAGACCGACGTGATGAAGCCGCTCGTCGAACTGCCGGATCGTATCGGCAAGATCAAGCCGGGCATTCCATCCGACACACTGGTCGGTACCACGGTGGATTGGTACGGCGGCAAGAAGTACGAGATCACCAAGGACAAGACCGACTGGAAAGCCGATCCGGTCAAGGTCTCCATCAAGGACTGGGTGGAGATGATGCTGACGCCGCAGGGCAAGCCAGGCAAGAAGAACACGGAGAAAGAACAGACGTTGGCCTACGATGCGACCGTCAACGATTGGGCGTGGGACGGACAGAAGGCCATGAGCGAGCCAGAGACGACCTATGAATGGGTCAACTACAAGTCGGCGACGCCCGGCAAGCGGCAAGAGATTCTTTTCGATGCCAGGACCGGCAAGATCGCCTGGCCGTGGCTGCGGCCGCACCTGGGCCGGCGCGTGCCCTTCTCGCCGAGCCACAGCGGAGCGCCATGGCTTGAGCCGATCCATCGCCGCGACGACGGCAGCAATTCCACCGAGCCGCCGGCCCCTGGCGAGCAGGGCCCCTGGAGCCTCTGTCCGGAGGGCGCGCCCCGGAAGTATTTCAACATCCATGCGATTACGCTGCCCATCACGCTCAAAAAGGCGACAGCCAAGACGCCGGCGATCGTGGATCCTGACGGCATGCTCTATGTGTTGCATGAAGAAGAGCAGGAGGTGCGGAAGAATCACGCCAAGCAGATGCCGCTGGTGATCCGCGGCAACGTGCAGGATTGCATCGACGTCGTTTATAAGAGCGAATTGAAAGACGACCAGCGGCAAGGGTTCTCCAGCAAGACGAACCTGCACCCGCACATGTTCCAGTTTGATACGCAAGCGTCGGATGGGCCCATCATCGGATTCTCCTATGAGATGTCGTTGCGGCCCTTCACGATTTTGAAGGACGAACATCCCGGCAAGGGCATGCCTGTGCCGATGAACACGACGATCGAAGCCGATGCGGCGAAGGGCGCGATCAGCATCACAGTGAAGGACGCCTCGCGGTATCACCTCAAAACCGAGCTTGGTGTGGGCATGGACGAAGTGGGCCGGTTTGAGTCGGCCCGGATCAGCAAGATCGACGGTAACACGATTTCTTTCGAACGGCCGCTCAAGTATGGTCATAAGAAAGGCGAGATCGTGTCGGTGGAATGGATCCGGGAACGGTGGTATGTGGACGCCGATTTCGGTACCACCTTCTGGCACGACCATGTGTTTGGATTGGACGGCTGGGGCCACGGACTCTTCTCCACCTTCATCGCCGAGCCGCCGCGGTCTACCTACCATGACCCGGTGACGGGAAAAGAACTCCGCAGCGGGCCGGTGGCCGACATTCACACGACCGAACCGGTGTCCGCTCATATCTCTGGCTCGTTCCGCGAGATCGTGACCCAGGTCATGGACTCCAATCCCAGAACGGCGGAGTTGATCACGACCGACAATCCACAGGCGAGAGTGGGAGCAATCTCCGTGGACGGTACCCCGTCCGCGGTCTATCCGGCCAAGCTCAACCTATCGCCGATGAAATTTCTGAACGGCGGGGAAGCTACGACGGGGAGTGGCTACAACATGCGTGTGGAGCCCTTGTCGGTGCGGTTGGCGAACAATCCGGATCCGTCGCAGTTGTTCAGCAGCCGGATTCACGGTGATCCTGAGACGCCGATGTTGCGGGCATACCTGGGTGATCCGGTGGTGGTCCGGCTGCTCGAAGGGTCGGCCAATGAAGTCCATTCCTGGCACATCAGCGGTCATTGGTTCCCGATGGAACGCTACAGCAAGAACTCCATCCCGCGTAGCACACTGCACGTGGTGATCGGAGAACGGTACGACGCGGCCATTCCCGCGGCAGGAGGGCCACAACAGATGGCGGGCGACTATCTGTACTACAGCGGACGGGCGTCGCACTTTGCAGAAGGCAGCTGGGGTCTGTTCAGGGTCCTGGACAAGGCTGAGGCGTCCTTGCAGCCCCTGCCGGGGCGAAGCGTGATTCCAGAGTCGGCCAAGTCTGTCTGTCCGGCCGATGCGCCGGTGAAGAGTTTCAACGTGTCCGCTATCGACAAGGCGATCCGCTACAACAAGGGAACGCCCGGTGTGATGGAAGTGGACCTTGAACGGAAGATGGTGCTGGGTAATGAGAGCGGCAAGATGTACGTACTCGAAGGCGAGAAGACGAAAGTAGCCTCGGGTAGTCTCGAACCGAGTCCGTTGACCTTGCACGTCAACGTGGGTGATTGCATCAAGGTCAATCTCAAGAACGAGATGGCCAAGGATCGAGCCGGATTCCACGTCGATCATCTGGCATTCGATCCGAAAGAATCGATGGGGATCAACGCAGGCAACAATCCCGGCGACCAGACGGTCGCACCGGGACAAAGCAGAACCTACACGTTCTACGCCCATCCGGAATTCGGGGAGAACGCCGCCCTGATTCAGGATTGGGGCAACGTGATCGAGAATCCTCGAAACGGGCTGTTCGGGGCGATCATCATCGGCCCGAAGGGATCGCAGTATCGCGATCCGGTGACCGGCGAAGATTTGGCCCAGAAGAGTTCCTGGCGGGCGGATGTGATGGTAGACCGGAGACTGCCGGGGAACGAACAGCGGCAGAACTACCGGTCGTTCGCGCTGCTCTTTCAGGACGAAGACAACATCATCGGCACCAGCTTCATGCCGTATATTCAGAAAGTGGCCGGCGTGACGGCAGTGAACTATCGGTCGGAGCCGACCGATTATCGAACCGAAAAGGGCTGTGCCTACAGTGAAGTATTCGCCTGCGTGAAGGCGGGGGACCAGCCGGTGACGCCGACCATTGCGGCGCACCTCGGCGATCCGGTCGTCATTCACGTCCTGGGCGCCTTCAGCGAGCAGGTCCAACTGTTCAGCGTGTCTGGCCATGAATGGAAACATGAGCCGTATCTGGCCGGAGCGGACCTCGTGAGCACCATGGAATTCGGTGGGTCCGAGGTCATCAACGCCTGGCTGCACGGCGGAGCCGGCGGGCCCAACGGTATTCCCGGCGAGTATCTCTGGCTCAACCAGCGTCCGGGGTATCTCGATGCCGGACATTGGGGGATGTTGAAGGTGCTGGATCGTGGCAGCAGCGCGATCTTGCCGCTGGGCGGACAGGTTCCGGCGACACAACGGGCCGAGGAGGAGCCTCCGGCCCAGTCCATACCGGTATCAATGAAGGCCGACTAGTCTCAATCGGAAACCGGTGCATGGGACGGGGGAACCGGGCTGGTGAGGGCCTGGTTCCCCCGTTTCGTTGTCCGGTGTGGCTTGCGGCAGACCCGTGCGATACTGTAGAACCCATCCAGCAGATATGTGGTACCGCGTATGTGTTCTCGGACCTCTGGTTTGGCTGATGTCAATTCCTATCGGGGGGATGGCACAGCAGGCGGCGGCGATTGATTTTTCCGCTGAGCGCATCGTCAAGAACGAACAGTCCTCCGTGACGGCTCATGTCAATGCCAAGGATGACCGCTGGCGGTTTGAATTCATGCAACCGCAAGGAGGCGCCAGCGTCATCATTGTGCGAATGGACTCCCGGATATCCTGGCTCATTTTGTCCAAGCGACGGCAATATCTCGAAGTGCCTGTCGGGAAAGACCATCGATTGGTGGTGAGCGAGATGATGGAAGGAGAAGTCTCACGGGAATTCATCGGGGATGAAGTCCTGAACGGCTATCCCACCGAGTTGTTCGAAGTGACGGTTGCAGAGAACGGAGGAACTCGGCAATACTATCGATGGGTGACCAAGGTTCAGCGGTTTCCAGTCAAGACGGTGAGCAAGCAAGGCAAGTGGTCGGAGGAGTTTCGGCGGCTGATCTTCACCGAACAGTCCCCGTTCTTATTTGAGCTTCCACGGCGGCTGGATCGGGCCAATCCGCCGATGGAGGGACAACCGTCGGCGAACGACATGCGGATGAAGGAGGGATACCAATGAAACGACCGATCATGATGGGGTTGTGTCTGGCGGCCTGCGCGCAAGTGGCCATGCCAGCCGGGCTCCAAACGACCGTTCTCGCCTATGAGTCCAAGACTGTGACCGAGGGCGCTGTGTTGCGTGGAACGGTGACGTTCTCCGGAACGGTGCCGACTCCCAAAGAATTCGAGATGCGGCGATATCCGGATCAAGTATTTTGCGGCGCGTTGTCTGATGGGAACGGTCACCGGTTTCTCAAAGAGGTCAATGTCGGAGAGGGCGGAGGGCTCAAGGACGTGGTGATTGTCGTGGAAGGGGTGCAGAGCGGGAAACCGTTCACATTTCGAGATGCCCAGGTCGAAGCCAACGTCTGCCAATTCCTTCCTTTCGTCACCGTCGTGAGCGACAAGCGAGAGTTGACTGTGACGAATCGGGATCCCGTGTCCCATGATATTCAGGGTTATGCCTATGATCAGGCCGGCGTGGATATTGTATTGCATCGGCCTTCGCTCAAGGCGACCGGCACCACGGATGTTGTGAATCTCGTCAAGGGGCGAAAAGTGTTCACGATGCAGTGCGGCATGCATCCCTACATGCAGAATTGGGGTTATGCGATCGACAACCCGTATTATGCGGTCACGAATCAGGAGGGGGCTTTCGTCATTGGGGATCTGCCGGCCGGCACATATCGTATCAAGGCCTGGCATCCTGCGTTAGGGGTTCAGGAGCAGGATGTGACGGTGTCGCCCAGCGGAACAGTCACGCTCAATCTTCAGTTCGATTCGAAGCGATCGGCGGAATGATGTTGAATAATTGCCTGCGTTTTGTCGGCGTATTGCTCGGTGTTGTCGCAATCGGAATCGTTTCGGTTCATGCGGGATCGCCGAAGGACATTCAGAATCAGGGTAAGGAGATGCTGAAGGACGCCGAGGAGATGGTGGCGCACGGCGGAATGGGTGATGCAAAAGCTATTGTGCACCATTGTGCCGAGGTGGCGAAGCATGCGGAATCCATTCTCAGGGCTTTGCCGTCGGCTGATGAACATGGCAAAGAAGCCGCGCCGCATCTGCAGGATGCCATCAAGCACTGCAAGCGGGTGGCGGAAATGGGGGACAAGGTTGATCCCGGTGCCAGCTTAAACCCCGCAACGAAAGCTCGTGCGGCGGCGAGAGAAGCGATGAAGCATCTCGCGGCAATGAAGGACAGCGGGGCGTAACACGTTCAACGAGTTTTTAGTTTTGAGTGTGGGTAACTGAAGAATCAGACTCGTTGTCAGAGGCCTGCTACGGTTTCGGCACAAACGCGCTGACTGCGTTCTGATCCCGTCCTGGCCGATATCTCTCCAGCATTTTCTTGACCGTCTCCATCAATTTTGCTTCTTCAGAACGTGGCACTTTAATGCGCACCCCGCGTCCTTCATTGCGTCCAAGTGAAAAGATGTGGTGTTCGATCATCTCTCCCTGCGCGCTATCCGAATACGTGAAGATCAGGTCCTTTGCGGGGAATCCGGCCAGCGCCAGATCTTGATCCTGCCGCCATTTCACGGCGATCGTCCTTTTGCCGTAGAGTTCTCCGATGATGCGGCGATGGGCCGCGGCAAATTCATCGAGCGTCTGCCGTCCGTCCTGGCTTTTGCCCTCCAGCACATTCATATGGCCGGAGAAGGCGATGAGGCTGTGCTCGATGGGAGGATGGAGCGTCACCCCGGCTCCATCAGGCAATGGATTGCCCAGGCGCCAGTCATCGGGATACCGGACAGAGAAGCCGAATCGGGCATTCGTATAGAGTTTCCATCCCGGCGGTGCATCGTCACTTGCGGCAGAGAGTGGAGCGGAACTTATGAGCATAACGGCAATACAGAGAACAGCCATCATTCCGAGTTTTGTCATAGATCCCCTCATCGCGTGGACCGAGCACAACGGAATCCGATCGTAGCGGCCCTTCGATCCGGCGAGGCTCCGCTTCTTGTGGCTGAGCGCAGCATCACCGGCGCGCTTTTCCAGGATCCTCCGCGCACGACTTTGTACCGGCCGGAAATCGGCCCGCGCGGATTACGGTCCGGCATCGTCGCATAGTAATCGATTCCAAACCAATCTTCGACCCACTCGGCAGCATTCCCTGCCATATGGTGGAGGCCATAGGGGCTCCGGCCTGCTTCTCCGCTTTCAACAGGGGCGACAATGGGAATCTCATGGACATGGTACTGGCCGAACTTCGCCAGCTCCGGCGTGGGAGTCTGTTGCCCCCAGGGAAAGAGATGGCCGCTGTCTCCCCGTGCGGCCTTTTCCCACTCAGCTTCCCTCGGCAGCCGCTTGCCCTGCGCGCGGCAGAACTCCGAGGCCTCCGGCCATGTCGCGTAGAGCGACGGCCATCGGGCTAACGTCTCAGGCATCAGGGCGTGGACCGTCGTCATATGATCGATCAGTTTCAGCACTTCATCGGGAATCGTGCGCTGATGCTGCAACAGCCACGACAGGTACTCTCCAAGACTTACTTCGGAGCGATCGATTTCAAACGAATCAAGCCAGACTCGGCGCTGCGGTTGCTCAGTGTCATCGTATTGGGTTTCAAGGCTGAACGATCCCTCGCTCATACGGGCCGTACCCATGAGAAAGGTGCCCTTGGCGACGGTCAGCATCGGAGAGCCCTGAGCAAACGCGGCGATCTGCTCGATGTGGCTCGGAGTTTCTTGCAGGGTCGCTGCGGAACTCATCCCGGTGGTTTCGAGTGCGGTAGTGATGAGGATGAAGCCGAGTATGCGGGACGTCATAACATCCTGTACTGAGGTCACCGTACAGGAGCCAATGGGTAGCCGAAATCTGATAGCTGAAAGCAGGGAGCCGACTCGATTATGATACAGCACATGTATTCCACTCTGGTCGTCCTGCACATTCTTGCCGCAATGAGTTGGGTCGGTGGCATGATTTTTCTGTCCCTGGTCCTGGCACCCCTGGTCAGGAGCCGGAAGGCAGCGCCGGAGTTCATGGCGCTCTTTCGATCCGCGGCGTTGCGGTTTCGCCCCGTCGTCTGGGTAGCCCTTGTTATTCTACTGATTACCGGGCCGCTGCTCTTGTCACAACGAGGCCTCAGTGTGACGGACCCTGCTTCATGGCCCGGGATCGTGACGGTGAAGCTGGTTCTGGTGAGTCTCTTGCTGTTCCTGACCTTGCTACACGACCTCATACTTGGTCCCCAGGTCAGTCGGGTCAGTGCGATTCCGGAATCACAGCGCACGAGCGGCGAGCAGATGGTTTTCAAAACCGCCCGTTGGCTGCCACGGGTCTCTCTCCTCTTGGCTCTGGGTGTTGTAATTGCGGCGGCAGTGCTTGCGCGTTCCTAGCCCGAATCGTTCATGAATAATGGGGGCTCATGGCCTCCACGCGCTACGGTGTCTTCGCGCAGCGAAACCCGTAGCCGAACTGCCGACCCGATGGATCGGCATTGTAACGGAACGAGGAACGCAAAAACTCCTGCACATACCGCCAGTTCCCGCCCCGCACGACTTTAGAGTTACCCGTTGCCGGTCCTTGAGGATTCTTCGTCGGGCTCTTCTTGTAGTAGTCATGGTCATACCAGTCGTTGACCCATTCCCAGACATTGCCGGCCATATCATAAATGCCATAGGGACTCTTGCCCAATTCGAACATCCCCACTGGGACTAAGGCCATATGAGAAGCCCATTCACTCTTGCCGAAATTGGCGTGGAGCCTGGTGGGTGCCTCGTTGCCCCAGGGATAGAGGCGGCCATCCGTTCCCCGCGCCGCCTTTTCCCACTCCGCCTCGGTCGGGAGACGCTTGCCGGCCCATTTGCAGAACGTGGCTGCATCCGACCAGCTGACGTTCACGACGGGACGTTTCTGATGGCGGGGTTGGTTCATAATGTCCCATTCAGGCGGCGCCTCCGTGCCCGTCGCCTCCAGATATCTGGCATACTGACCCACCGTCACGTGATACTTGTCCATATGGAAGGCGTTGAGGTAGACCCGACGTACTGGCTTTTCGTCAGCTTTCTGGGTACTCCCCATCGTAAATTCCCCTGCCGGCACCAGCGCCATCGGTACATCGCGAGGCTCGGTCTGCAACGCCCCTCCTGCTGCCCCATCTGGTTTTAGACTATCCGGCGAGTTCGTCGAACGTCGCCCAGGGAGTTTCGCTTGCAACTGTTGATAGACGGTCTGTTGCTCATTGTTGAGACCCAACTCATTGGCGCCGTCCAGGGCCTCCTCTGCCTGCTTCATCTTGTCGGGCTGAGCTTGCCCACTGGCCATCAGACCCTTTGCTTTCTCCAGCAACCGCCAGGCCGTCACTTCCTCCAGAGACTGCCACACCTTCATTTTGCTTAATCGTGGTTCTCTCGTCCCCGTGATCCTGGATTTCGCATCGAGATGCAACGCGGTCTCGTAATGTTCTTCCGCGCAATCCCAGGCCGCTAATTCTCGACAGGCCTCCGCCAGGTTGAAATGGGCCTGCACACTCGTCGGGCTCTTTATGATGCCGGATTCCAGCGCCACGCGCGCTTCCGCATACTGTTTGTTCTTCAGCAGATTCGCCCCGTTGGCAATGTCCTGGTTGCCGGCGTCGCCTGCCGGCGCCGCCATGGAGTTTCCGGTCATGTTCAAACAGAGGGCAAACCCCAGCGCCCCAACCATCTGCCTCATAAACGCCTCCCTCCCACCTGCGACTGCCTTATGACAGTGGGGCTCGCCTCCCGATAAAGAGCACCGGCCGTTGTCGTGAACACAGGTTTCATAGTCGGGAAACATAACATAACCGAGCATCAGCATAAAGAAGCCTAAGCGGTTGACCAAGTCTTGTGCGGTTGATGATTCGGTCTCGCTAGCAGGATGCTGAAAAACTCCGTGTATCCATAAAATGTCAGCGAAGTCTTACGTATGACACTGATGGCACAATAACAACAGGATGCTCAAAAAGGCCATCCAGCAAGGCCGCAGTGAGCGAAGAGGCGAGGCGTACGCTTCGGTACGTTGAGCCTCTGAGCGATGCGAGAACGCCGCTGGGGGACTTTTTCAGCATACTGCTAGAGGTCTCCGGCAGATGGCGGATGTCCGAATAGTCAGCCGATGGGAAATTGTGTCGTCTCTGAGGCGTCGCTGGGGAAGCGGATCGTCCCGTGGGCGGGACACTTGATCGACGGCGAGAAAGTATTGTTGTTATGTGCCTAGAAAAAAGGAGGTATCACAGCCAATGGCCAACGACTGTGCACCCTCGGCGGCCTCCGCATTGGTTGAGCAGGCCGCCGAGAAGAAGGGTGCTCAAATAGTCTAAGGTGCCGGCTTCTCCTTGTAGCTGCCGTGACCAGCCCGGCCCTTCGTCAGCGTGGCACCGGCCACCCGTGTCACGGAGATCTCCTGAGGAACGCCTTCTCGCTTAATGGCTAACTTCACGTCAGCCCCCGCTTCTCCCCGGACCATCTTCACCACCTCCTCATATGTCTTTCCAGAAACCGATGCGCCGTCGACGCTCACCAACTCATCTCCATGCTTCAGTCCGGCCTTGTGGGCCGGCCCTTCAGGATATACGTGACCGACATTCAACGAGGCCGGATCTCCGACGCGCAAGGCCCCAATGTGGAGCGAGATACCAATCACACCCTCGGACAGCTTGGCTTCGTCTGTACGACCAGGAGTCCCTCCCGGTTGATCTGCAGCATGAAGCGGACCGATTACCATGAGACTGAACACCATACAGGCTATGAGAGCCGTACCTCTGTTTCTCATACATGTCCCTCCCTCTACATGAATGGTTGAAGCAAACAGCTCAGCTGCCGGCTGGAAGCCATGAAGTATAGTGCCGGCATGATCAAACTAGACTCACGCTACTAGCTTTATATGAGAAATGGATTAGGCGGGTATTAGACCTTACTCAGCTGTCGCCTTCTGCGACAAAAGCTTGGTGACGGTTGTAGAAAAAAGCCACCTTTGTCGATCGGTTGTTCGCATCACGCGACGGAACCAGTGAATATCCAAGGCTGATTGATAGGTTTCTTGAACCCCTCCCGCGGTTCTCTCCTTGCACCCGTCAAGGACTGATTGGTCGAAGGGGTGGCCTATTTGTCCAAAGAGATGACGGGATGGCTTCGACCATGAATAGAAAGGTATGGCAACAGACATGAAATCGCGCTGGTGTACGTCGGTCTTTGTCCTCTGGATCCTAACAATCACTGTGCTGGGATGGTTCTTCATCAAGGGATGGGCGACGACGGGAAGTGACGGACGTACGGAGATACTGCTGGCGGGAGCTGAGCGTGATCAAATCCTTGAGGAGATGCGGCAACTCCTGAAAGCTGTAGATGGCATCGTCAGAGGTTTGGGGGCGGCGGAGCCCGACCGGAAGCTGATTCAAGAAGCCGCAAGGGCGGTGGGGATGAGTATGGCGGCGGATGTGGAGCCAACCATCATGGCCAAGCTGCCGCTGCCGTTTAAACAGATGGGCATGTCGATTCACAGCGACATGGATGCACTGGCCGATGCGATCACGCGGAACGAGACGTCTCAACAGATCTTGCGACGGTTGTCGAGCATGACGGCCCGCTGTACGGCCTGCCATGACATGTATCGATTCTCAGCGGAACGTGAAAAGTAAAATGTGTCAGGTGGGAAAACGGCCAACAATCTCGAATCCATTTCACGCGCGATGTCTCATAACCAATGTGCTCTTGTCATGGCCGGATGGGGGGTGCGAGAAAACAGGCTCAGCGCCTGCTATTGCCGGGAGCAATATCGCTCCGGTCATGTGCACAAGGAGGTGCCCTATGTCGTTCAGCAAGATGCTATCCATGGTAGTCACAACAGCTATGCTGATGCCGGTCGGTTTCGTAGCCGTCGCGTCGGCGCAGGATCGTGACCGCGATCAGCTGAAGACGCAGCAACAATTTCAGGATAAGGATAAGCTCCGGACCAAGGACCAGTTGAAAGACAAAGATCAGCTTAAGGAGCAGGAGCGGACTCGGGAACGCGAGCGGACGAGGGAACAGACCCGCACGGAACGCCCGGAACGACCGCAGCATGAGAAGGCGGAACGGGCAGAGCGCGGCGGACGGTAGTTCTGAATAGTTGCGAATTGTGAGTGCTGAATGGTGCATCTGGCCAAGATTGCCCTCGAAAAATACTTTCTGATGAAAATGAAACGTGGTGTCAGCGAACCCTTCTTCGAGAAGGCGATCCTCGAGGCGATGGGGATCGGCAAGCGTGAACAGGCCGGCTAAGCAGGGATTCGTCGCCCTGAATCCTTTGTCATTGCGGTGTCTCACACAGGCAGAGAGGAAAGGAGGGCGACATGAAACTCAATGAACGCTTGCGATTGATTGCGGGGGTCTTTGTGCTGGGGGCGGTCATTCTCGGGGCCACGGTGCATCCCTATTGGAACTATTTCGCCGCCTTTGTAGCAGTGAATCTCATCCAATCGGCCTTTACCGGCTGGTGTCCGATGATGGCACTCTTGCGAAAGCTCGGCGTGCAGGAGTAGCAGCGCGATCAGGATGGCTGAGATCAGGTTGAGCGAGTCTCAAGATCCTGCGGCAGCCGGCAGCATCCTGTCGGTGTCTCAGCCCCGTGACAAATATGAAAGGGAGTTGGCCATGCCCATTCCGCTGGTTCTCGATGGAGCCTTCGCCGGCGAGCAGGCATTGCGGGACATGGTCGTCGCGCGGAAAGTGTGTTTCGATCATGCCCCGTTCTATGTGCAAGATGGGTCCGGCCGCATCATCCAAATCGGCTTTCAACTCAACCTGTATGCCGCCTTTCAGGATGCCAGGCATGTGCCGATCGGGGAAGACCCTGAGCTTCATGAGCTGGTGGGGGAACTTCACCGTCTCTGCCGCGTGTTCTTTCAATCGTTGGATCTTCTGAAACCCTGCCAATACCCGGACCCTCCGATGCATCGCGTCATGTACTCTCCGGAGCGCCGGTACCGGGCCGAGGTCTGTCTGCAGATCCCTATCTTCGACCGGGCACACTATGGCGCAAAACCCGATCGCCGGCTCGAAGAATTGCTCGCGACGGCCGAATGTCTGCTGCTGAGGTTGGGGGCCAAACGCGGGCAATGGGAAGATAATGTGAGCGCTACGACGCGATCCGCGGTGGGTTGCGAGGATCACGCTCGAGCGGCCATGGGAGGATGAACGAGCCGGCCGGTGAGTCAGGTCGTTCGCTCCGTCCACTCTCTCCGATCTATTCCGGCGTCGGCACTGACCTTCTGAAGGGATAGGGAGAACATTCCTGACCGGCGGGGACAAGGTATATGAAACGATGGCTCATGGCGGTGTTGTTGTTGGCGGCGGGGTGCGGCTCGAAAGACGAACCGCCCACGTCCGCCGTGTCGGCTGCTCCGCAAACGACGGTCCAGGGGGCGATCGTCGAAATCCGGACCTCCGAGGCGCCGATCCGTGTCGAAGCCACCGGGCAGGTCATGCCCATCTTCCAAGCCGTCCTCTCCAGCCGCATCCAGGGAACCATCGATCAACTTCTCGTGCGGGAAGGCACACAGGTGGTCAAGGGGCAGACCCTCATTCAGCTCGACAACCGCGACGTGCAGGCGGAGCTGGCCCGCACCGCAGCGGAAGTCGAGAATGCCAAGGCGCACCTCGACCGCATGAGGGCCCTGCATGCCCAGGACGCCGTGTCGAAACAGGAAATGGAAAACGCGACCAGGACCTACAAAGTTGCGGAGGCGAATCACAAGGCGGTGTTGGCCCAGCTCAGCTATACCGTTGTGAAAGCGCCCTTCGACGGGGTGATTACCGAGAAGAAGGTTGAGGCGGGAGAATTGGCTTCGCCGGGGCAGCCCCTGTTGAAAATGGAAAATCCCCGGCAGCTGCGTCTTGAAGCGACCGTGGCGGAAGGAGATTTGAAATCGGTCTCCCGCGGCGACAAAATTCCCGTGATCATCGATGCCCTGGAGGGACCCGCCTTGGCTGGGATTGTCGGCCAAATTCTCCCCGCCGGCGATCCTCAGACGCACACCTTCACGGTGAAAGTGGACCTGCCTTCGGTGCCGGGATTGAAAACCGGCATGTTTGGACGGTTTCAATTGGACAAGGGAATAACCCGGACCATCCTTGTGCCCGAGACTGCCATGGTGGAGCGCGGGGAACTGACGAGCGTCTTCGCCGTCGGTTCCGATCGGATCGCTCGTCTCCGCTGGGTCAAAACCGGTCGGCGGTTCGACAAACAAGTGGAACTGCTGTCCGGTGTGAACGTCGGCGAATTGGTCTTGCTCGACGCCGCCCGAGGCGTCGATGGCGCATCTGTGACGATCCTGGACCAGACGGCCTCGCCGGCGCCGGCACCGTGAAGCGTCCCTCGTGAAGCGTGAAGCGCGGGATGGATCGCGAGATACGCTTGACGAGATACGAGCAACGAATCCTATGACCTCTGACCCCTCACCCCTCACCCCGTACGGTTTATCCGGCCGCATCGCAGCGCTCTTCATCGGGAGCAAGCTGACTCCGCTCATTATGGTGGGGGCGCTGCTTCTGGGCCTGTTCGCAATCGTCGCCACACCGCGCGAAGAAGAGCCGCAGATCGTGGTGCCGATGGCCGACGTCTGGCTGCCCTTTCCCGGCGCCTCCGCCAAAGTCGTCGAAGAACAACTGACCAAGCCGTTCGAGCGGAAGCTCTCGGAGATCAAGGGCGTGGAGTATGTCTACTCGATCTCTCGGCCCGGTGGGGCGCTGATCATCGTCCGCTTCTACGTCGGCCAGCCGATGGAGCAGAGTCTGGTCGATCTCTACGACAAGTTGATGTCCAACCAAGACCTGTTACCGCCAGGCGCTGAGCCGTTTTTGGTAAAGCCGAAGGACGTGAACGATGTTCCGATTGTCACGGTAACATTGTCGAGCGAGCGGTACGGCGAATTCGAATTGCATCAGTTGGCCGAGCAGGTGTTGGAGGAGGCCAAGAAAGTCGCCGGCACGTCCGGAGGGTTCATCGTCGGCGGCCGGAGGCGCGAATTACAAGTACAGATCGACCCGGCGAGGTTGAAGGCCTATGGGCTCACCCCGTTGGAGGTCGCGACCGTCATTCGCGGAGAGAATCGGGCCTTGCCGGCTGGCAGGTTCGACAGCCGCAATCAGAGTTTCCTTGTGGAGACCGGCCGTTTCATTCGATCGCGCGCCGATCTGGAAAGCCTGGTGGTCGGGGTGAGCGAGCAACGACCGGTCTATCTGCGGCACGTCGCGGATGTCATCGACGGACCGGCTGAGGCGACGAGCTATGTCTGGTTCGGTCTGGGCGCCGCCGGCGACCGTGAGGGGTTAGGGGTAAGGGGTGAGGGGTTGGAGTCCCCGGCGGTGACCGTGGCCATTGCCAAACAGGGCGGCACCAACGCGGTGACGGTGGCCGAGCAGGTCATCCGCAAGGTCGAAGACATGAAAGGCGTGACGGTCCCGTCGGATGTGCGCGTGACCGTCACCCGCGATTACGGAGAGACCGCGCAAGAGAAGGCCAACGAACTGTTGTGGCACCTCCTCATTGCCGTCGTCGCGGTGGTCATCTTTCTCGGCGTCGCGCTGGGGCCGCGCCCCGCCTTCGTCGTGTCCATTGCGATACCCGTCACCCTTGCCTTGACGCTTTTTACGTCGATGCTCATCGGCTACACGATCAATAGGGTGACGCTCTTCGCGCTGATCTTCTCGATCGGCATTCTGGTGGACGACGCCATCGTTGTCGTCGAAAACACGTACAGGCATTTAACGCTGCGCCTGCGTCCCCATGACGAGGCGTCGATCTATGCCGTCGATGAAGTCGGCAACCCGACGATTCTGGCGACCTTCACCGTCATTGCCGCGCTGCTGCCGATGGCCTTCGTCTCCGGCTTGATGGGGCCCTACATGAGGCCGATTCCCGTCAACGCCTCCATTGCGATGTTCTTCTCGCTGCTGGTCGCCTTCGTCGTGATTCCATGGTTTTGCCGAACCTGTTATCGCACACTTGGCGGAAACTCAGCACTCAGCAATCAACCCGCTTCGCCTGCTCAGCGAGGCGAGCACTCAACACTAGAAGAAGCCGGCTTGACGGCGCGCCTCTATCACCGGGTCCTCTCCCCGCTGCTGGCCCATCCGATCCTGGCCTATTCCTTCTTGGGCGTGGTCGCGCTTCTGCTGGCCGGATCATGCCTCTTGTTTTACACACGCCATGTCGTCGTCAAGATGATGCCGTTCGACAACAAGAGCGAGTTGCAATTGGTCATCGATATGCCGGAGGGAACGACGCTGGAGGAAACCGCCCGCGCCGCCAAGGCGCTGACCCGATATGTCGCCACGGTACCCGAAGTGCGGGACTACCAGGCCTACGTCGGCACAGCATCACCATTCAACTTCAACGGTCTGGTGCGTCACTACTTTTTGCGGACGTTGCCGCATGAGGCGGACATTCAAATAAACCTGGCGGCAAAGGATCAGCGCCAGGCCCAGAGCCACGAGATCGCGCAGCGGCTTCGGCCCCCGGTCCAGGAGATCGCCCGACAGTACGGTGCGAACGTCAAAGTCGTGGAAGTGCCTCCGGGGCCGCCTGTGCAATCGGTGTTGGTCGGAGAAATCTACGGCCCGGACTATGCCAGGCAGATCGCCGTTGCGCGGGAGGTTCGGTCGCTCTTTGAGTCCACGCCCGGTGTCGTCGATGTGGACGATTTTATCGAGGCAGATCAGGCGAAGTATGTGTTCACGGTCGATCGTGCGAAAGCGGCCCTCGCCGGAATTCCCACAGATGACATCGTGCATACGCTGCGTATGGCGTTGGAAGGGACGAAGGTCGGGCTGGTCCATATTCCTCAAGAGAAAAGTCCGGTTCAGATCGTACTGCGTCTGCCGCTGGCGGAACGGACGGGGCTCGAACATCTCGGCGAAATCGGATTGCGGACGAAGAACGGAGCCATCGTCCAGCTCTCCGAATTGCTCACCGTCGAACAGACGATTCAGGACAACGCGATCTACCACAAGAATCAGAAGCCGGTGGTCTATATCGTCGCCGATGTCGGAGGCCCGGGCGCGGAACAAGCCGAAAGCCCGGTCTATGGCGTGCTGGGCGTCGGGAAGCAACTGGAGAGTTATCGGCCGGCCGAAGGATACGAGATCGAGCAATTTTTCAGGGCTCAGCCCTGGTCGGAAGACAGGATCGCCATGAAGTGGGACGGCGAGTGGCACATCACCTACGAGACGTTCCGCGACATGGGGATCGCGTTTGCCGTGGCGATGTTGCTGATTTATCTGCTGATCGTCGGGCAATTTCAGTCGTTCCTCACCCCGCTGATCATCATGGCGCCCATCCCGCTTACCTTGATCGGCATTCTGCCTGGCCATTGGCTCACCGGATCCTATTTTACGGCCACGTCGATGATCGGCTTCATCGCGCTGGCCGGCATCATCGTCCGGAACTCGATACTGCTTGTGGATTTTATCCAGCTTCAGGAGCGCGCGGGGGTTCCGCTGTCGGAAGCGGTCATCAGGGCCGGCGCGATCCGTACCAGGCCGATCCTCTTGACGGCCGCCGCGTTGATGGTGGGGGCGTTTGTGATCATTCTCGATCCGATCTTCCAAGGGCTGGCCGTGTCGCTGCTGTTCGGTGTGGGCGCTTCGACGGTGCTCACCTTGCTCGTGATTCCGTTGCTGTACTATCGTCTGGCCGGAACAGCCTCACAACCTGGCCGCCATTCCGGCACCACCGCGCTCGGAAACGGAGAAGCCATCGCGCCTGGCTCACAGTACTCATGACAGTTCGTGACGAAACCACCAATAAGTTTCGAGAAGCCGAGTCAGACTTGAAACAGTCTGTTACGGCTGCGAGGGCGAGCCTGCCCGCTGGCCGTGTGATGCATACGGCCACGCTTGTCGCAGCGGCGTATCGGCGATCACAGTAGAAATGCACATGAATAATGCGGGCTAGGACAACGCCAATGGTCAGTTGTTCCATAGAAGAAAAGAGCCGGCACATTGGGATTGTCCAAGGCGGCGGTCACTCGATTAGCCTCATGGAGTTGTTGTGATGTCTGATGGACGAATCGTCGAGACAATGGAAACCAAGACACCGTTGGTAGCCTATTTCTCGATGGAAATCGGGCTGGCCCCGAACATGCCGACCTATGCCGGTGGTCTTGGTGTGCTGGCAGGCGACACGCTTCGGTCTGCCGCTGATCTGGACATTCCCATGGTGGCGGTGACGCTGCTGCACCGGCGCGGCTATTTTCATCAACGGCTGGATGAACGGGGTCTGCAGCATGAAGAGCCGGTGGCCTGGCCGGTCAACGATTTCTGCGAGCCGGTGGACCAGCGGGTCGTTGTCGAAATCGAGAATCGTACCGTACAGGTCGGCGCGTGGCTGATTCGCGTGAAGGGCGAGTCGGGCGGTGAGGTGCCCGTCTATCTGCTCGACACGAATCTCCCCGAGAACCAGCCCTGGGACCGGACGCTGACCGACGTGCTCTACGGCGGTGACGACTACTATCGGCTCTGCCAGGAAGCGGTGCTGGGGTTCGGCGGCTACCGCATGCTGCGGGCGCTCGGGTACGGGCGCCTCCGCTGCTTCCATATGAATGAAGGACACGCGGCATTGCTGGTGCTCGCTCTGCTGGAGGAGAAGCTGGGTTCCGTCACCCACGAAACGGCAGTCTTAGCCGATCTCATCGATGCCGTCCGGGAGCACTGTGTGTTTACGACCCATACGCCGGTGCCGGCGGGCCATGATCAATTTTCCCCTGAGCTGTCGCATCGGGTGCTCGGCGACCGGCGCTGCGCCTGGCTCAAAGCCTGCGGTCATAACCATAGTTTGAACATGACACAGCTGGCGTTGCGTGGTTCACGGTTCGTCAATGGCGTGGCGATGAAGCACGGCGAGGTGTCCCACAGTCTTTTCCCCGGCTATCCGATTCACTCGATTACCAACGGAGTCCACGCGGTGACCTGGGCCGCTCCCTCGTTTCAGTCGCTCTACGACCGGCATCTTCCGGACTGGCGGCGCGATCAGCTCTCGCTTCGTTACGCGATCAGCATTCCCGGCGAAGAGATTTGGAACGCCCACCAGGAGGCGAAGCGGGTGTTGGTCGAGCATGTGAATCACGAGACCAACGCGGGATTCGATCGGGATGTGCTGACGCTGGGGTTTGCCAGGCGGGCTGCGGCCTACAAGCGGGGAACTTTGATCTTTCACGACATCGAGCGGCTGGCCAAGATTGCCGAACTGGCCGGGCCTGTCCAAATCGTCTTCAGCGGCAAGGCCCATCCGCGCGACCAGGATGGGAAAGATATGATTCACAAGATCCATGAACTTCGCGATGCCTTGCGGGGCAGGATTTCGGTGGCCTATCTCACGAACTATGACATGACCGTGGCCAAGCTCGTGTGTGCCGGTGCGGATGTTTGGCTCAATACGCCGCTCCCGCCGATGGAGGCCTCAGGAACCAGCGGCATGAAGGCGGCGGTCAACGGAGTGCCCAGCTTGAGTGTGCTCGACGGGTGGTGGGTCGAAGGGCATGTGGAAGACGTGACTGGTTGGTCCATCGGTGATCGGGTGGAGGCTTGCACGGAGCCGCAAGCGGGTATGGATGCCTGTCATGCGACGGAACTGTACCGCAAGCTCGAAGAAAAGATTCTTCCCTGTTACTATCGGGACCGGGGGCGGTTTATCGAGATCATGCGGCATGCGATCGCGTTGAACGGCGGGTTCTTCAATACCCAGCGCATGGTGGCTCAATACCTTCACAATGCCTATCGACTGGTCGGCGAGTATGCCCGCCTCGGATGAGGAAGATGGTCATATTGAAAGGCTGCAGAAAGTACCGTCATGACACGCTCTGATGCGGCTTCCGGCAGTGGCTCGATTCTGGCGATCAATAGCGGGTCGTCGACGCTCAAGTTTTCTCTTTTTCGCGCCGATGGCAGTCCCGTCCGTGAATTGTCGGGCTTGATCGACCGCATCGGATCGCCACAGAGTACCTTCACATGGATGCAGGAAGGCGCCAGCCACGGCGATCGTCGAATCGTTGAACCCCCCGATCACGCGTCCTGCCTCGAACCGATTCTGGAATGTGCCAAAGACAAGCTTGCGTGCGAACCATTACTGGCGATTGGGCATCGGGTCGTGCATGGCGGCAGGGATTATCGTGAGCCCCAACGAGTGACTCCGGTTGTAATGGAAGAACTGAAAAGGCTGAGTCCGTTCGATCCGGAACATCTTCCGGCTGAGATCGAATTGATCGAGGCCTGTGCGCGGCGATACCCCCGCCTCCCGCAAGTCGTCTGTTTCGATACGGCGTTCCATCGTGACATGCCGAACGTGGCCCGCCTGCTGCCGATCCCAAGACGGTACGAAAAGCTGGGGCTTCAGCGGTACGGCTTTCACGGGTTGTCCTATGCCTTTCTCATGAGGGAGTTGTCCAGAATAGGGAAGCCTGGCGAAGCCAACGGCCGCGTCATCCTCGCTCACTTGGGAAACGGCGCCAGCATGGCCGCCGTCAAGGACGGCAAGAGTATTGAGACGACGATGGGCTTTACCCCGGCTTCCGGCATGCCGATGAGCCGCCGATCGGGAGATCTCGATCCGGGGCTTGTCTCCTATCTGGCAAGAACAGAAGGGATGACGGTGGAGCAGTTCCATCGGATGGCCAATAGCGAATCAGGTTTGCTGGGTGTCTCGGAGATCAGCGCCGATATGCGCGACCTTCTCAAGGAAGAAGGGAACGATCCAAGAGCGGCGGAGGCGGTCGCACTGTTCTGCTATCAGGCGAAAAAAACTATCGGGTCGTTGGCCGCGGCTTTGGGTGGATTGGATACGCTGGTCTTCAGCGCCGGCATAGGGGAGCATGCGCCGGTCATCCGTGCGCGAATCTGCGACGGCTTGGAATTTCTCGGTGTCGTCATCGATCACGCGCGCAACCAGAAGAACGACGCCGTGATTTCCAAAGAAGGCGGCAGGGTGACCGTGCGGGTGATTCCAACGGATGAAGAACGTGAGATCGCAGCGTCCGTCATGGCGTTGTTGAGCGCAGGCTGAATCGGAGGGTGAGGAGGTGAGATGGGCAGGCGGCACATTCGTACAAAATCTCTGAGTCCGGGGGCCGCCAAGAAACTGGATGCCTACTGGCGGGCGGCCAATTATCTCTCTGTCGGGCAAATCTATCTGTACGACAACCCACTCTTGAAACAACCGCTGACGCGCGCCCACATCAAGCCGCGCCTGCTCGGCCATTGGGGCACGACACCGGGCTTGAACTTTATCTACGCGCATTTGAACCGCATCATCAAGGAACATGACGTCAACATGATCTATATCGCGGGGCCCGGTCATGGCGGTCCGGGGCTTGTGGCGAACGCCTATCTCGAGGGCACCTACAGCGAAGTCTATCCGGATATCTCGCAGGACGAACAGGGTCTGAAGCGGCTGTTCAAACAGTTTTCTTTTCCGGGCGGTATTCCCAGCCATGTCGCTCCGGAAACACCGGGTTCCATTCACGAAGGGGGCGAGTTGGGCTACTCGCTCTCCCATGCCTTTGGGGCGGCGTTCGACAATCCGGATCTCATCGTGGCCTGCGTGGTCGGCGACGGGGAAGCGGAAACCGGCCCGCTCGCCACGAGCTGGCATTCCAACAAGTTTCTGAATCCGGTCACCGACGGCGTGGTCCTGCCGATTCTCCATCTCAACGGCTATAAAATTGCGAGCCCCACGGTCTTGGCCCGCATCAGTCATGACGAGCTGGATCATCTGTTCCGCGGCTACGGCTACCGTCCCTACTTCGTCGAGGGCCGCGATCCGTCGAAGATGCACCAACTCATGGCCGCGACGCTCGATGCTGTCATGCAAGACATCCAACGAATCAAAACTGTCTCGCGAAAAGAGGGCACTCCAAAACGCCCGCTCTGGCCCATGATTGTGCTCCGAACACCCAAAGGCTGGACCTGTCCTCCACAGATCGACGGCAAGCGGACTGAGGATTACTGGCGTTCGCACCAAGTTCCCATGGGCGACATGGACAAGCCGGGACATGTGCAGATTCTTGAACAGTGGATGAAGAGCTACAAGCCTCAGGAACTGTTTGACAAGTCCGGGCGATTCAAGTCCGAACTCGCCGAACTGGCGCCCAAGGGGGATCGGCGCATGAGCGCAAATCCTCACGCAAACGGTGGGCTGCTTCTCAGAGATCTGTGCCTGCCTGATTTCCGAGACTATGCCGTCAAGGTCACGAAACCGGGTGCGCTTGATGTCGAGTCTACCCGGCTCATGGGGACATTCCTGCGGGACACGATGAAGCTGAACATGGAGAGCCGGAACTTCCGCCTCTTCAGCCCGGACGAGAACAACTCAAATCGCTGGCAGGATGTGTTGGACGTCACCAACCGCGCTTGGATGGCGGATCGCTATCCCTACGACGACCACCTGGCGCCGGATGGGAGAGTGATGGAGATGTTGAGCGAACATCAGTGCCAGGGGTGGCTGGAGGGCTATCTCCTGACCGGTCGGCACGGGTTCTTTTCCTGCTACGAAGCCTTCATTCACATCATCGACTCGATGTTCAATCAACATGCCAAATGGCTCAAGGTCTGCAACCACATCCCGTGGCGACGACCGATTGCCTCGTTGAATTATCTGTTGTCCTCTCACGTCTGGCGGCAGGATCACAATGGATTCAGCCATCAGGACCCCGGTTTCATCGATCACGTCGTGAACAAGAAGGCCGAAGTGATCCGGGTGTATCTCCCGCCCGACGCCAATACGCTGCTCTCCGTCACCGACCATTGTCTGCGCAGCCGCAATCACGTGAATGTCATCGTGGCGGGCAAGCAGTCAGCGCCGCAATGGCTCGACATGGACGCCGCAGTGAAACATTGCACAGCCGGCATCGGCATTTGGGAATGGGCGAGTAATGATCGAAATAGTGAGCCGGACGTGGTGATGGCCTGTTGCGGCGATGTACCGACGCTGGAAACGTTGGCGGCCGTCTCCTTGTTGCGAGGGTACTTGCCGGATGTGAAAGTGCGCGTGGTCAATGTGGTGGATCTCATGAAGCTGCAACCATCCGCTGAACATCCGAACGGACTGTCAGACAAGGACTTCGATGCCTTGTTCACGACAGACAAGCCGATCATCTTCGCATTCCACGGCTACCCGTGGCTGATCCACCGGCTCACCTATCGACGGACGAATCACAAGAACCTGCATGTACGCGGGTACAAAGAAGAAGGGACCACGTCGACTCCGTTCGATATGGTGGTGATGAATGATCTCGACCGGTTTCATCTGGTCGCCGATGTCATCGACCGGATCCCACTACGCGGCTCGCGGGCCGACTATGCCAAGCAGGCTCTTCGTGACAAACGCATCGAACACAAGCAGTACATTGCCGAACACGGAGAGGACATGCCGGAGATCAGCCGGTGGAAGTGGAGCGGGCGGAAGAATGCCACAAAGGGTGCGCGGTCTCTTTGAATTCATCCCGTCAGGCGGAAGCACACAGCCCTACAGCCAAATTTTCCAGTCGAGACGGGTGAATTTTCCATCGGAAGTATGCTATCGAAAGAGGATTTTTAGGGGAAATCTAGGCGGCTGAACGAGCTAGTATCAGGGGGAGGAGCATGGACCGGGTGATTCCTTTCAATCTGCGGGTGGTCGGGGTATGTGTCATGGCCGTTCTTCTGACCGGCCAATCGTACGCGGACGAACCGGAGGCCAAGAAACCGGACGACAACAAACCCCAGCCGATGCTCGATTGCCGGTTCGACCATAGTGATGTCGGAGAGGCGAGCGAGGCCTTTCCATCCGACGACGTCTTTCGCCCCCTCATCGCGGACCCCAAGCAGCCGCAGTTCTTCGCCATGTGGCAACACTCGCGGCCGCGCGACGGCGGATCATCTTTCAACTTGGGGTCAGTGGCCATCGGCGAGAACTTCGGCTTTTACACCAAGCGGCAGGGATGCGACGGATGGCAAGTGGGCCTGCTCACCGGCATCTTCTCGCAGTTCAATCTGGACCAGAAAAACGCCGAGTTGATCAACACGGATTTCAATGTGGGCCTCCCGCTCTCGTGGCGATCAGGGAATTGGTCCGCGCGGCTTCGCTATTACCACCAAAGCAGCCACTTAGGCGATGAGTTTTTGGTCAGGAATGTTGGATTCCAGCGGTTTACGGTCTCATTTGAAGAGGTGGACGCGATTCTGTCCTACGACTACAAGTGGCTGCGCCTGTATGGAGGCGGTGCGTATCTCGTGCATCGCGAACCGGCAACGGTCGATCGTACACGGCTCCAGTGGGGATTCGAAGCCCGGGCTCCTGCGATGCGCACCAGCCTCTTTGTTCCCGTCCTTGATCGGCTGATTATTACGCCCGTGCTGTCGGCGGACTTCAAGCCTGCGGAAGAGCACGGCTGGATCATCGACACCAATGTGCTCGGCGGTTTTGAATGGTCCCGAACAGGATCCCGCCGGCGTTTTCGGATCATGGCGACCTATTTTCATGGCTATAATCCGTACGGACAGTTTTTCATCAATCAGAAGATCGAATCGATCGGGCTTGGAGCATATTTCACGTTTTGATGAGACGGAGCGGGGTGCGGGCTTGCGAGTCCGCACGTCGCACGGACAGTTCTGCTACAATCGTCTACCTGGACAAGTCGAAACGAGGCTGATCCGCTGCCGAGACATACCGTGATGAATGGTGCGGACTAGGAGGCCACTGTCGATGAACAAGAAGCTCTCCTTTTCCCTCTGGTACGTTCTGCTCGCAGTCATGGCCGTTGTGCTGGTGCATGACTTCATCCTCGCTCTGAATAAAGTCGAAGAAATCCCCTACAGTCAGTTCAGAAGCTTGGTTGCGGAAGGCAAGGTGGCGGAAGTCTCCCTGAGCAGCCAATTGGTGACCGGCAAGCTCAAGCCTGAAGGGGAATCAAAAGTAGAGAAGTTGTTTACGACCATCCGTGTCGAGGATCCTGAGCTGGTCCGTGAGCTCAACCAGCGCGGCGTGACCTTCACCGGCGTCATCGAATCCACCTTCTTCCGCGATCTCCTCTCCTGGGTGTTGCCGGTCGTGGTCTTTGCCCTCATCTGGTTCTTTATCTTTCGTCGTTTGGGCCAGGCCCAGGGGGGGTTCATGCAAGTGGGACAATCCAAAGCGAAGATCTACGTGGAAAAAGACATCAAGGTGACATTCGCGGATGTCGCCGGTGTGGACGAGGCAAAGGAAGAGCTGCAGGAGGTGATCGAGTTCCTCAAGACGCCGGAGAAATTCACCAAACTAGGCGGCAAGATTCCCAAGGGAATACTCCTGGTCGGTCCGCCTGGAACCGGCAAGACGTTGCTGGCCCGCGCGGTGGCCGGTGAGGCAGGAGTCACGTTCTTCAGCATCAGCGGTTCCGAGTTTGTCGAAATGTTCGTCGGGGTCGGGGCGGCACGTGTGCGCGACTTGTTCGATCAGGCGAAGTTGAAAGCGCCCTGCATCATTTTTATCGACGAGTTGGATGCGCTCGGAAAAGCGCGTGGCGCAGGACCGATGGGCCATGAGGAGCGGGAGCAAACGCTCAATCAGTTGCTGGTCGAGATGGACGGCTTCGATCCCCGCATCGGGGTCATTCTCATGGCAGCCACCAATCGCCCTGAGATTCTTGATCCTGCCCTGCTGCGAGCCGGGCGGTTCGATCGTCATGTGGTGGTGGACCGTCCGGACAAGATCGGTCGCCTTGCCATTCTCCGTGTGCATGCCAAGCAGGTGGCGCTTGGTCCCGACGCCGATCTCGAAACGATCGCAGCGATGACTCCCGGGTTCTCAGGAGCCGATTTGGCCAATATCATCAATGAGGCGGCGCTGCTGGCCGTGCGCAGAGGCAAGGATCAGGTCGGGGTGTCGGAATTACAGGAAGCTGTCGAGCGAGTCATTGCCGGCTTGGAGAAGAAGAATCGCGTCCTGAACAAGATGGAGAAGGAGCGGGTGGCGTACCATGAGACCGGCCATGCTCTTGTCGCCATGTCTTTGCCGGGGATGG
This sequence comes from Nitrospira sp., assembly GCA_022843785.1. Taxonomy (GTDB): domain Bacteria; phylum Nitrospirota; class Nitrospiria; order Nitrospirales; family Nitrospiraceae; genus Nitrospira_D. Next base: position 15,442 of record JALHMZ010000007.1, on the reverse strand, counting down.
ATCAGGTGCAGAAGATTTCCATTATTCCACGGGGCGTGGCGGCACTCGGCTATACGTTGCAGCTTCCGACGGAAGACCGGTTCCTGATGACGAAGTCCGAGCTTGAGAACAAGGTCGCCGTCTTACTGGGTGGCCGCATTGCGGAAGAGTTGACCTTTGGCGAGGCTTCGACGGGAGCGCAGAACGATCTTGTCAAAGCCACCGACATCGCGAAAAGCATGGTGAAGGCCTATGGTATGAGCGACAAATTGGGCACCATCACGCTCGAGCGGGAGCGGCAACCCCAGTTCCTCCAGCTGCCGATCGGGTCTGAAAGAGGCGATTATTCAGAGGAGACTGCGCGGGAAATCGATTGTGAGGTGCGGCGGATCATCGACGAACAGTATGAACGGGTGAAACGGCTGCTGGGAGAGCGGAAAGCCGCGTTGCAGCAAGGCGCGCAGCTGTTGCTGGAACAGGAAGTCATCACCGGGGCTGAGCTGCAAACGATAATGAAAAAGGTTTGAATGGATCCCCGGCATGGGGTAAGTATGTACCACTAGCGAGATAAAGGCGCAGATTATCGAGCGAACTATGCTGGTGGAACAACAGGCTACGATCTCCGTCAGCGACAATGTGATTCACTGCCGGGGGGCCTGGACCCTTCTGAACGTGACCGAATTGGAGCGCTGCAGTAAGACGCTCCAATGGCCTGACGCTCCCGAACTGTTGTGCGATGCCGGCGAAGTGGCCGCCATGGATACCGGCGGCGCCCTGTTGCTGTATCGGAACATCGAGCGTTTGCGCCGTACCGGTCGGAACGTCTCTCTTCACGGATTGAAGCCGGAATTTGCCGAGCTGGTGCGGCTGATCGAGACCAGCGCTTCCCGCACACAGGTCGCCGACCCTCGGAGCGTCGGATGGGGTGTCCGCGTGACCCAGGCTATTCGGCGTAAACAAGACGCAGTCATTCACGGGCTGGCCTTTCTTGGAGAAACCACTGTCACATTGGGCCGGTCGCTGCTGCGGCCGCGGTCCATTCGATGGCGGGCTCTGTTGCGGGTCATCGAATTGGACGGTGTGCGCGCCTTGCCGATCACCGGGCTGCTGACGTTCCTGGTCGGCATCGTGATCGCGTATCAGGGAGCGGAGCAGCTCCGCAAGTTCGGCACGAACATCTTCATCGTCGATCTGGTCGGGATTTCGCTGGTGCGGGAAATCTCGCCGTTGATTGTCGCGATACTCATCGCCGGCCGGTCGGGATCAGCCTATGCGGCGGAGATCGGCACGATGAAGGTGACGGAAGAATTGGACGCGGTCCGCACGCTTGGTATTTCGCCGATCAATCTGCTTGTCCTGCCGAGATCATTAGCCCTCGTCATCGCGTTGCCGCTGTTGACAGTCTATGCCGATGTCTTGGGTGTGTTCGGCGGCATGCTCGTCGCGACGAGCCAGTTGAACGTGAGTTTCACCGAGTTCCTGGCTCGCTTCGAAGAGGCCGTCGCGGTGCGGCATTTTCTCATCGGCCTCGCCAAGGCGCCGTTCTTTGCTATGATCATTGCAATGGTCGGCTGTTATCAGGGGCTTCAGATCCGAGGCGGTGTGGACGACGTCGGCCGGCATACGACGATTGCCGTCGTGCAAAGCATTTTTCTCGTCATTGTGTTCGATGCGATTTGCAGCGTGTTGACCAATTGGTGGGACTTATGATGCCTACGACAAGCACGGCGGCGCCGATTATCGACATCAGCCATGTCTCTACACGATTTGGGACGTCGGTTGTCCATGATGATGTGAGTCTCTCGATCAGGCAGGGTGAAGTCTTCGCGATTGCCGGAGGCAACGGGTGCGGCAAGTCCACGCTGTTGCGTGAGATTGTCGGCCTGCTGACGCCTTCGGGTGGAACCATTCGGATTTTTGGAGTTGATAGCCGGGCATTAGGTGAAAGCAATGGCCGGCCGATTCACAACCGGCTCGGGGTCATGTTCCAGCACGGTGCCCTGTTCAGTTCGCTCACGCTGGCGGAAAATGTAGCCGTGCCGTTGCGTGAGCATACGGACCTGAATCCCGAATTGATTCGTGAGATCGTTGCCATCAAGATCGCCATGGTGGGATTGCCGCCGGACAGCGGCGTGAAATTTCCGAACGAGCTGAGCGGAGGCATGAGACGGCGTGCTGCACTTGCCCGCGCAATCGTGATGGACCCGGAGCTGCTCTTTCTTGATGAGCCGACAGCCGGGCTGGATCCGATGATTGCCGCGGGGTTCGACGATCTCGTCCTTTCGTTGAAACACCTCTTGGGGCTGACGGTCGTCATGGTGACGCACGATCTGGACTCCCTGTGGCGTATCGCCAGCCGGGTGGCGGTGCTGGGCAAGGGGAAAGTGCTAGGGGTCGGAACCATGCATGAGCTGTCACAATCCGATGACCCTGTGATCAGAGAATATTTCCACGGTCCACGCGGGCGCACGGCGCTGGAACAGGCGGCATGGAATGCGGAGCGGTGATCTGGTTCATCTTGTTGGTTTCGTTTATTTCGTTGAGTGGGATGGCACAGATCACCAAGATGACCAAGCAACTAAACAAACCAGACAAACCAAACAAACTGCGCAAAGACGACCAACAATGAACGGCTGAAGGAACGCCAGTGGAACCGAAAGTAAATTACATTCTCGTTGGAGCGTTCGTGGCTGTCCTCGGCGCAGCGTTGTTGGTCGGCGTTCTGTGGATGGGGAAATCGGATTACCGGGGCACCCATGACCGCTACGAGGCCTACTTTCGGGAGTCGGTGGCGGGCTTGAGTGTAGACTCGACCGTCAAATATCGCGGCGTCGACGTGGGGCGAGTGAAGGACATCGCCTTGAACCCTGACAATCCTGAGGAAGTGAAGTTGACGCTGGATATCGCCGGCGGGACGCCAGTCAAGACGGATACCGTTGCCGTCCTACAGACACAGGGGCTCACCGGCCTTGCCACGATCAATTTGACCGGAGGCAGCCGGGAGGCGCCGCGATTGGAAGCCTCGGAAGGGCAGGCGTACCCGGTCATCAAAACCGGTCCCTCCTTGTTCTTTCGTTTGGATGAAGCGATGTCCCGATTGCTGTCCGAGAAGGGATTAAGCAAGCTCCTGGTGGATCTGGACTTAGCGGCCAAAGGGGCGGCGGATGCGCTGGATGAAGAGAACCGTACAATGTTGAAACGCACGATCACAGATCTTTCCGAGGTCATGCACTCTGTCGCGGCCCATCGGGCTCAGATTGAGGCAGGCCTGAATGGTGCGGCCCAAAGCGCCGACAATCTTGTCAAGGTCACGGGGGCGCTGAATGAGCAGGTGCCGGTCATGTTGGCGCGGATCAACAAAAGCGCAGCCGCCTTGAACGCGATGACGGAAGAGCTCGCTCAAACGAGCAAGGCGGTGCGGTCGGTCGTGAATGACAGCCGGCCGGAGTTGGAACAGTTCTCGCGGCAGACCTTGCCTCAAGCCGGGCTATTGGTGACGGAACTCAGGGAGCTAGCCACGACGCTGACGCGGGTGGCCCGGGATTTGGAACGTGAGCCTGAGTCGCTCGTGTTCGGACGGAAACCTGCGTCGCGCGGACCGGGTGAGTAAGATACGTGAATCGTATCTCATTGGGGGAAAGAGCGTATAGCTGATAGCAAATAGCACGTGATCGGATTAGAGCGTTGGACTGCTTCAATTCGCGCTCCGGTCCCGTGCCATAAGCCATTCGCCACACGCTCTGCTCTTTGCGGGGAATGTAAACGACAGGAGAGGCCAGAGATGAAGTATCGAATGGTACAGGTGGCTTGCGCTCTGTTGGTATTGACGGCGGCCGGCTGTCTTTCCTCCCGCTCGGAGTCTCAGTCGGCCCATACCTATCGCTTGAGTCTCGATCCTGAGCGCACCGAGGTCCGTCCGGCCGACATCAACGGCCCGATCTTGCAGGTCAGCCTGCCGCTGGCTGAGCCGGGATTCGAGACGCCTCGAATGGTGTATGTGAAGCGTCCCTATGAATTGGAGCAGTACGCTCTGAATCAATGGGCCGACCAGCCGGCGCGCATGTTCGCGTCCTTGATGGTGCAGGCGCTGGGCAGAACCGGATTGTGGCGCGCGGTCGTTCCTGTACCGGGCCCCATTCGCGGAGATTTCCGCCTCGACTCCTATGGATTCTCTCTGCAGCAGGAATTCATGCAGGACCCCAGCCTGGTGAGGGTCACAGTTCGCGCGCAATTGGTCGAGGCAAAAGAGTCGCGGGTTGTAGGGACACGCGCCTTTGAATCAGTGGAGAAGGCGCAAAGCGACGACGCATACGGTGGCGTGGTGGCCGCGAACCGGGCGATTGCCGTGCTGCTCGACGAGATAACCTCCTGGCTTCGGGAATGTCTGAAACACTCGCCGGAATGCAGCCGTTGAGGGGGCGAATATGAGATGTGAGGGGTAAGGAGTGAGGGGTGGGAGTAAGGAGAACGAGGGCAAGGGGCAAGAGCAGTCTATGATGAGCCGGACACGTGCTGTCCTGTGCCTGTTGACGATCGTCTGTTGGTTTGCGGCATCCACAACAGGGCTTGCAGCGGATGAGCGCAATCTGGCACGAGGCAAGAAACTTTATGAGAAGTATTGTCTGGCCTGTCATGGCCAACTGGGCCGGGGGGATGGAGCCGTGCAGTTCGATCCTCCCGTTGCGGACCTGACCTCGAGTGAGGTGCTCATGAAGCCGGACTCCCGCCTCTTGAAGAGCATCCACGAGGGGCGACCGAATACCGCGATGGATACGTGGAAGCGTGTCATGTCCGAGGAGGCGACTCGTGATGTGCTCGCCTACATTCTGACCTTTCCGCGGTAGTCGAGGCTGACGAAGCCGAATGAAAGCCTCCTGGAAAACCGGCCTCAGTTTCGGATTGACCTCAGGCGTCATCACGACGCTCGGCTTGATGGTGGGGTTGCACTCGGGAACGCATTCGCGCGCGATCGTGATCGGAGGAATTCTGACCATCGCGATTGCTGATGCGATGTCTGATGCCCTCGGCATCCATGTATCTGAAGAGTCGAACAACAGCGGTCCTACGAGGCACGTCTGGGAGGCAACCCTGGCGACCTTCGCCGCGAAGTTCGTCATCGCACTGAGCTTTGTGGTGCCGGTTGTGCTGCGTCCGCTCGATCAGGCGATAATGATCAGCGTAGTCTGGGGCATGTTCTTACTGGCGGCCCTCAGTTTCTTCGTCGCACGGGCTCAAGCCATTCCGCCTTGGAAGGTGATCGGCGAACATCTTTTCATCGCCCTGTGTGTCGTGGCGATCACGCATGCAGTCGGCGATTGGGCTCAAGGATTCGTCGAAGCAGAATAAAAAGAGAATTGCGGTGAGTAGCGAAACCAGGACAACGCAACGAGAATCCGGTCTTAAGGAGACCTACGATCATCTCCTTACGCTCTGGACCTCAGGGGTGCGGGATTATCACTCGATGCTCTCGGACTACTTGACGGCCAATTCCATCTTCGTTGCCGTGATTGGACTGATTGTGTCGAGAGAGTCGCTGGCTACGTCGCTCACCGTCCTGATCCTCCTTCTTTGTATCTTTGGCATTCTGCTCAGTCTTCAAATGGCGATCGTCCTCGGCCGTCTTTCTGGGCAGAATGCATTGTGGGAATGGCAGTTGAGGGGAATTGAATTTGCGCCGGAGTGGCAAGGGCAGAAACTTATCACAGGCCTCTATCGACTCCATGAAACGCGACAGATGATCGAAGATCCACGCAACGAGCCTCCCGTCTTCAAGCCGAACTGGGCGTTTCGCCAGCACCGGCAATGGTGGGCCCATCGCGCCGTCAGTTTTCCCTGGTTCTTCGGCTGCGTCTATGGCCTGTTCTTCATCTGGGCCGTGACACACCTACAGAGGTATTTGTCGGCCATTCCGTGATGGAGCCAGAAACGCCTGTTCAAACACGATGAAGGCTGCGAAGCTCACGCGGGATGATTTGATCGAGGCAATAGGGGATACGGTGCCGGCGATGGTCCGGCTGATGGAGCGGCAGGAGCAGGGGTGGGCTTATGCCAAGCCGTGAGGTCTGAACCGCGAGGGGTAAAGGGGTGAGGAGTGAACGAAACGGAAAGGGGATGATATGGACACTCGGAGCAAAGTCTATCTGTACCATACGACGGTTAAATGGACGGACCATCGCAAAGGAATGATGTCTTGCGAAGGCAAACCGAATGTGGAGGTGGCGACGCCGCCGGAATTCAAGGGGCATGAAGGGATTTGGTCGCCGGAAGATCTGTTCGTGGCCTCGGCGAATATCTGCCTGATGACGACGTTCATCGCCGTCGCGGAACGGGCCGGCCTCGCGTTCTCCGCGTATGAAAGTGCGGCGGAAGGCCGGCTGGAGTTGGTGGAAGGAAAGTTTCAGTTCACCGCCATCACGATCAAGCCGACCATTACTTTGGAATCGGATGACGATGCCGCCAGGGCGAAAGAGCTGATCCAAAAAGCCGAAGCCAATTGTCTGATTTCCAACTCGGTGAAAGCCAACGTGACTGTGGAGCCGATCATCCACTAACCACATCGTTTCTATCTCAACTAGCTTTATTGTCATACGTCTATCGTTAACCGTCTATCGGGCGAACCGACCGATGCTTCTCGGCCTCGGTATTGGTCGTCGTATTCGAATGACCGTTGACGCTTTCTTCTCTGTAGCATCCTGCGCCAGTGGCAGAAATGACGCTGGGGTGTTTCTCGCCAGCTCACTTTCATCCTTGCCGTGACGATCAGGCCCCGTCTGGCTAAGTCCGCGATGGACCAGTGAGTTTTGCCACCACCAGGCGTCCGGTTGAGTGGCATACTGCTCGCACTATCGATCCGGTCAAGAGGTGCTGTATGCGTGTTATTGGAGTCGGACTCGCTCTGTTGATAGGGATTCTATCGACCGGATTTGCCGGAGGTGTGGGGTTGAAGGACCTCACCTCTGCGGGAAAAGGAGGAGATTCGGTCAGCGGGCGGGAGATCTATGTCAACACCTGCATCCGTTGCCATGGAATCGACGGCACAGGAGTGCAGAGTGTTCGACTGGTTCCCGCGCCGGCGGATCTCAGTTCACCTGCCGTTCAAAATCGTCTCGACGGGACACTGTTCAAGCGTATTCACGAGGGTAAACCGAATACCGCGATGGGAGCCTGGAAACATGCGCTGTCCGACGAGGAAATCTGGGATGTGCTGGCCTACGTGCGAACACTCGGAACCGGCTCGGATGCGCGACCGTGAAGCATGAATCCTTTTATGGAAGCCTGCCTCTCATGGATCAGAACGAACCTGGAACGGACTGAATGATTGACCGCTGGGAGGTGTCGCCATGATGTGTAATGTCGGAGGAATCGAACGGCAGATACGGATCACCGTGGGTGTCTTGTTGATCGGAATCGGCGCGCTAGCTGGCCTTTCTACTGTCGGCACGGGGATCGCGCTGGCTGCAGGGGCAATCTTACTGCTCACCGGAGCCATCGGGTTTTGCCCGCTCACGGCTCTGCTTGGAATCAATACCTGTGTGGCGAAACCCGGGACGAAGAAGTGAGGGTTGGATGATGGATCGACACATGATGGCCGGCATGGCAGTCGCTGCAGTGTTTTCGGTGGCGATGGGTTGTGTGCCGCCTCCGCGCATGGCAGGACCAGCGGAGGCTACAGCTGTCGTGGAGCAAAACGGGGCTGTGGACGCCCTGTTCTCTCCACCTTCTCCGGACACCATTCCGGGCGATCTTCGGGGCGAGCAGATCCGGCTGGGCTACAAGATGGTGGTCGATACACAAGCGTACGGGAAACGGTATATCGGCAATGCGCTTAACTGCACGAATTGTCACCTTGACGCGGGGCTTACTCCAGGCGCCGCCCCCTTTGTCGGAATCAGCGTTCTCTATCCCGAATACCGCGCTCGCGCAGGCCGGACGATGAGTCTTGCCGATCGAATCAATGAATGTTTCGAGCGGAGCTTGAACGGCAGAGCGCTTCCCCCCGATAGCACGAAACTCGCGGCCATTGTGGCCTACATCGATTGGTTGTCGAAGAACGTGCCGACAGGCAGCGCCGTGCCCTGGCGGGGAATGCCCCGTATCACGTCGACTCATTCGCCGGATCCTGTGAGCGGCAAGCAGGTGTTCGAACGGCGATGTGTCTTCTGCCATGGGACCGACGGGCAAGGCACGATGGCCGCACCGCCGGTCTGGGGGCCTGCCTCTTACAATGTCGGCGCGGGCATGGCGCGAGTCAGCGTGGCAGCTGCATTCATCAAGGCCAATATGCCGCGTGGGTGGGGTTGGTCCCTGACCGACGAGGAAGCGTTCGACGTCGCGGCCTACATCAACAGCCAGCCGCGTCCTGACTTTCCCGGTAAAGCGCACGATTGGCCGAACGGGGGGAAGCCGGCGGATGCCCCATATTAAGCGTGACCACTGAGAGGGTGCTGTGATCAAGAGGAACGGAGTGCTCGTTACGCTTCTGGTCGGCGCACTTGGCGTCGTTGCCGTGGGGTTCAGTGGAACAGCCGTGCCCGCTCAGGAGTCCCATCGAGTGGTCATGCACCTCAATTCAGGCGATGAGAAGGTCCAACGGGGTGCGTTGAACAATATCCGTCACCTCTATCAAGAAGTGGGGCGGGAGCACTTGCGGGTCGAGTTGGTGGTGCATGGTGCCGGATTGACGCTATTGACGAAAAAAGATTCGGTGTTGGCCACGGAACTGGCGCAGCTGAAGACGGCCTCTGATGTCGAATTTACCGCCTGCTCCAATACGATGAAGGCGCAGGGTCTCACGCGGGCGGATTTGATCGATCAGGTGGATCGTACCGTGCCGGCCATGGTCCGACTGATGGAATTGCAGGAACAAGGCTGGTCCTATATCAAACCTTGATGCCGAGATGACACACGACACACTAGCTCTTCACGGAACAGGCCACAAGGATACGAACCCGGTGCTTGGGTGGTGGGCCGGCGGTGTGGCGATCGGGGTTGTACTCATTCTGGCGGTCGCATTGGTCCAACCGATCGGAGTTTCCACGCAGTACGTCGTGCTGGACGGGGTGCTTCTCCACAATGTGCTCCCGGACGTCGCATCGAAGAGCCCCTACCTGGCGAAGACCGCAGCAGGTTGGACGCTGGCCACGTACGAGTTCTTTTTCGTGTTGGGGATCCCGCTCGGGGCATTGCTGGCAGCGATGGCGACGTCCCGCTTCAGCACGAGAGTCGTGCCGTCCGAATGGAGCACACGGTTTGGTTCAAACCCCGGACATCGTCTGGTCTGGTCCTTCGTCGGCGGATTCCTCCTTCTCTTTGGCGCCCGTTTCGGCGGCGGGTGTACCTCCGGCCACATGATCAGCGGCGTGTCACAGCTGGCCGTCAGTTCGCTCGTGTTTTCGGTCGCCCTCTTTGCGAGCGCGATTGTGACGGCACGGTGGATGTACGGCGACAGGGGAAAGCGATGATGTTGTTGCTTGGATTGGTGTTGGGAACGGCATTCGGCGCCGCCCTTCAATTATCCGGCGCATCGAGCCATACAAAAGTCACCCGGGCGTTGCGGCTCAAAGATTTGACGATTATCAAACTGATCGTGACCGCTATCGGAGTCGGATTGATCGGGGTCCATCTGTTGGATCTATCGGGCTGGGCCAACATGAAGGTCAAAGATTTGTTTCTGCCAGGAATGATCGTAGCCGGGCTCATCTTCGGTGTGGGGTTTGCCGTCTCGGGCTACTGCCCGGGCACGGCGCTCGTGGCAGCGGCTGAAGGAAAACCGGACGCCTGGGTGACGGTCCTAGGCGGAATGTTCGGTGCCCTGGTCTTTGCTTTCATGTTTCCGGATTTGGAAACGATGTTGTTGTCACTCGGCGAATACGGGCCTGTGACAATTCATGGGTTGCTCGGGATACAGGGCGCCATTCTGGCCTTTCCACTGGGCGGGCTCTGTCTCTGGTTGGCGGCAAGACTTCCAGGTTCAGGAGGCGCGCGATGAAACTCACAGCGGCCTATCATGGCGGCACTCGCTACGATATCACGAGCGGCAAACATCGCGTGGTCACCGATCAACCGGCGGAGGACGGGGGGCAGGATGCCGGAATGAGTCCGGTTGAACTCTTCGTCGGCTCCGTGGCGAGCTGCGTGGCGTACTTCGTAGGTCAGTTTTGTACGCGACACAATATTTCTCGGGATGGGTTGAGTATCGATGCGGAATGGGCCATGGCCGAAAGTCCGCACCGTGTCGGCCGGATCGATATCGCCATCCATCTTCCCCATCGAATTCCGTCAGAGCAGAAAGAGCGGTTGTTGAAAGTCGCGCATGGCTGCACCGTCCATCAGTCTATCGCGAGTGCGCTGCCCATCACGATCACGTTGAATCCTCATACGCCATCGGGCGTTCGTTCCTAGAGACATGCGAAGGGTGGGATCACGATCGATGAAAGGGAGGGTGACATGAAGGGAAGGAGACGAGAGTTGGTCACAGGGGCCGTGCTCGCGCTGGTGGGACTCGCGGCATTTCCGTGCTGGTCATTGGCCGGAGATCAGTCCCACGCGAAAGACATCGTCCAGCAGACCTGCGCGCAATGTCACAGGCTGGAAGGCAAGGCCGACTCTCGCTTCAATCTGAGGGCGCCCGATCTGATCTGGGCCGGCAGCAAATATCAGCGGTCCTGGTTGACTCGATGGTTGACCGGCAAAGAGGCGCCTCTTTATGCAAAGGGCTATCGATGGGATCTGACGACAGTGCCGTCCAGGCATCCGATGGTCACGGAGTCTGAAGCCGACGCCATTGCGGATTATTTTGCCGAGCACAACAAAGATCCGCGCGTGACGGTTGGGGCATTTGACCTCTCGAAAGTGACGAAGTACGAAGCGACCTTCGGCGGGATGGCCTATAAGGCGCACGCCTGTCTTGGCTGCCACACGATCGGGGAAAACGGCAAGCTCATCGGCGGCCCGCAGAGTGCCGCGTTGCAGAATGCCGGCCATCGGTACAACTCGGACTGGCTCTTCCGATTCGGGCAGAATCCGCAAGACTTCACACCACACAGCGGCGAATTTCTGGCTGATGCCACAGAACCGCAGCTCCGCGCCGTGATTGGATTCTTGATGGTTCAGGGGGTGCCGGACTTTAAGTACTATGAGCCCTGGACGAGCCGTGAATTCGAGATGGCCAGCGTTGATCGAGGGAAGGTGGTTTATAAAGAGTATTGTTCGCAGTGTCACGGCGCGACGGGTAAAGGCGATGGCCCTGCAGCATCCGGATTGGAGCCGAAGCCGGCGATCCATGCCAACATACCGTTTGAAAAACTGCCGATGGAGTATCTCTACAATGTCATCAACCATGGAGGTCCCGCGATAGGCAAATCGCCGAACATGCCCTATTGGAATTTAACGATCGGTCAGCAGGGCGTGGCTGATGTGATTGTCTATTTGAAGGCGACGTTCAAGGGAGTGCCGGAGACGGCAATCGCGCCGACCACCGGTGAGTCGAGCGCCTGTCTGCAGCCCCGCAAGACGACCAAGGCTCCGGATGAATTCCTGGCCAAGACCAATCCGCTTGCCGCATCGTTGGGCGCGATTGCGGCCGGGAAGATGCTCTTTCTCAAGACGGCGCAGCCCGTTGCCTGTGTGATGTGTCATGGTGAACAGGGAGACGGGAAAGGCTTGATGGGCGCAGCGCTGATGCCGCCGCCAAGGAACTTCACCTGCGGCGCGATGATGAAGGATATACCTGATGGGCAGTTGTTCTGGATCATCAGGAACGGGTCCACGGGAACCGGCATGATGGCGTTTCCAGGATTGCCGGATGAGCAGGTGTGGCAGTTGCTGCAGTACATTCGATCTTTAGCAAAATAAGCGATCAGCATTTAGCAGTCAGCTGAGGGCTAAATGCTGGTGTCCTTCTATTTGAGGAGTCCATCATGGCGACTTTCATCATCTCCGGCAGTCGAGGAACAGACGATCCAACTATGGCAACGCTGCCATTCATGGCGGCGAAGACGGCGAAGGAGCAGGGGCATGATGTGGTGCTCTGGCTGTGGAACGAAGCTGTCACCTTGGGTCGGAAAGGCGTGGCTGACCATGTGACCGGCGTGAATCTGACACCGTTGAAAGACCTTCTGGCCGCCGTGCAGGCGTCGGGTGTCTCGATCTGGGTCTGCGGCGCATGCGCCGTTGCCAGGCAGATCGGCGGAGCGGATCTGGTGGCCGGGGCATCGATCAAGGGCATGCCGGATTACATCAAGGCTGTGGCCGAACGAGACCGGAACGTGGCGTTCTGATGGCGAACCAAAGCATGTTCCTCGTGAAAGTATTTCGTGAGCTTCAGGATTCAATGCTGATAACCATTCCCTCAACGCTCGCGAATAGGTTGAATCCCTTTGAACCTCGCTGTCTCTCACGATTAGTCGAATGTGGAGGGTGTTTCTCCGTCCAGATAGGCTGGGCGAGGACTCCTCAAACCTAGGAGGTCGGTTGTGATGAGAAAAGGACTATTAGCTGTTGTCGCGATCGCTGCCGTCGGATGCAGTGGTGTTGGCCCTCAAAAGGCAGTGAGCGGAGAACCGACAAGCCCGGCCGTCGGGTACGAAATCCATGTCCAGGCACCTCACATGATGGCGGACGGGACACCGGGCGGCCCGTTCCATCATTACTGCAAGGGTATTTCCGACAAGATTCTTCAATGTCTCCTGTTTGAGTCGACCGACCCGAAAGCACCGTTGGTCGGCGTCGAGTACTTTGTCGCCAAAGACCTGACACGAAAGCTGCCTGCCATCCAGTGGCACCGGCATTTCCACGATCATAAAGTCGAGATCGCGACGGGCCGTGTTCAAATCCTCGATATGCCGAGTGACCAGGCCGCTAAGGTGGCGGAAGTCGCAGCCGGAACAGACGGCGTGATCTATCACCTGTGGCAACGCGGGCAGGAATTTCCAGACGGCACGGTGAGCTTCCCGCAATCCCTTGGACACAAGTTCACCGGGTATTCCGACGGTAAATAGGATCGATGGAGGGAGCCGGGCTCCATTCTTTGTGGCCTGGTCGTTCGCCTTTGGTGGAGCAATGTTCATGACATATTGGGCAATACAAAGCCGAGCCATGCGCCCCTATCTCTTGTTTGCGGTGGTTGTGGCGGTGCTTGAGTCACCGGGCCTTTCGGTCTTTGGAGCCGATGAAGCTGTCCTCAAACCGCGAGTCCCGACCGACCAAATCGAGGAAGCCAGAACATGGACGAGTCCGATTCCGGCCACCGAGGAATCTGTTGAGAAGGGGAAGAGACTCTTCCAGGGGAAAGCCTTCTGTGTGACCTGTCATGGGAAAGACGGCAAAGGATTCGGCGGCGACATCGAGCCGGGCACTCTGAAAGGTCCTTTGCCGAGAGACTTCACCGACAAGGAGTGGCAGGCTGCTCGAACGGACGGAGAACTATTCTGGATATTGAAGAACGGCAGCAAGGGCACGGCGATGGCCTCGTTCATTCCGCGCATCTTGACGGAAGAAGAAGCCTGGCAAGTGCTGCGCTATGTGCGATCCTTCGCAAACAACGAACAAGGAGTGCGATGATGAAACCCAGCACATTCGTGTTACTACTCGCAACGGTTGTGCTTGCCGGATCTCCGGCAGCGGCGGAGCGGCACATGATGCAGCCATTGGTGCCGGTCGATAAGCTGGTTGAAGCGCGCGCACTCAAGAGCCCCTTGCCGAATTCTCAGGAAATCGTCGCAAAAGGCAAGGCCATTTATGACGGCAAAGGCGGCTGTTTCAATTGTCATGGAACGGACGGGGGCGGGAACGGGCCGGCAGCCGCCAAGATGAATCCTGCGCCGCGCAATTTCCGGCACCATGGATTCTGGCGCCATCGCACCGAAGGTGAAATTTTCTGGGTTATCAAGTATGGCTCGCCTGGTACGTCTATGATTGGATTCGGTCCGGTCCTGTCCGACGAAGAGATGTGGAGCGTCATCCAGTATGAACGGACCTTCTCCGGTGGACATGGACAGGGGAGAATGGGCCGTGGAGAAGGCATGGGGCCGATGATGGGATCCGGTGGAGGGGAGCATCGTGGACGGAGAGGCGGAATGGGTGAGTGAGCCGCGAGGCCGAATGATGCTGGTTTGATCGGGAAAGGAATGAGGAAAAAGGATTTGAACCGGCCGATGGCAGAAGATATGATGGGTGCCAATCAAATAAGGGAGGTTGGCATGAACACATTCTCAATGATCGGCGCAGGGGTTGCCGTCGGGTTGCTTCTGAGTGGTTGCTCGTCGTACCACACGGGCAAACTCGCGGCGCCGCTGTACGCGAAAGCGACAATTACCGGACCTGGAATTACCGGGGAGGCGCAGCTCTACGAAAAGTATGAAGGGCGTGTACGGATCAAGCTGACCGTGAAAGGCAGTCCGGAAAGCAAACTCACGCCGGGATTGCACGGGATCCATATTCACGAAACCGGCAGCTGTGACCCCTTCGCTTCGGCTAAAGGTCATTACGATGGTAATGTCGATGCCAATGTCAATCCGGAGGCATCGGTTTCCCCGGGGCTTGCGAATCATCCCTATCATCTTGGCGACTTGCAGAATCTGTATGTCGATGAGAGCCGGAACGGCTCGCTGTATACCATCACGAGCCGAGTCACGCTGGCCGATGGGCTGAATACGCTGTTCGACAAGGACGGCAGCGCCTTTGTCATCCATGAACTTCAAGATAAGTATGTGCCTGATCCACTCACCAAGGATGCGCCCGGCGGACCCCGGATCGCCTGCGGCGTAATCGTCAAGCAATAACGAGAACGTACTGAAGGCTGTTGGATGGTGTGGGATCGATCTCTTCTCAAGAGATCGATCCCGCGCCGTTTTGGTCTAGGTTGAGGATATGATGGAACTTCCCATGAGAGACAGTGTCGCAATCTTCACTGAAGCATCTCCGATGGCGGTGTTCGATGTGGGCGCGCAGCTTGAGTCCGTTCGTCTGCAGGACCCGGCTCAGGCTGAAAAGGATCGAACCGTTATTCTCTTGAAGACGGACAGCTTGCGCCTGATATTCCGATCCTTCAGCGAAGGTGCCAGCCTTCCCACGCACAAGGCTCCCGGCCCGATCACGGTGCAGGTGTTGGACGGCCAGATCGAATTCACGGCCGGGACTAGGACGACTCCAGTCCGGAAGGGTGAAGTCCTGGCGTTGGAATCCGGAGTTCCCCACTCCGTGAAGGCGCTCAGCGATTCCGCCATTCTCATCACGGTCGCGGTGCGTCCTCAGAATCCCTGAGACCCATTCAATACGGGTCGGCTGTGAGGGCTCAAGAATTCCGTAAAGGGGCAGCTCTCGCAACAGTCCCAATGACTGGTCCTGTGTAGATAGCAAGTTAACTTGTCCGGTGTATGGAGCACATGATCTGTCCGGTTCTTCCTGTCGCTAGTCTTTCAGTCGCCGCTTGAATTTATTTCGCGCACACACTGGCCCCAGGAGC
>JALHMZ010000006.1 GCA_022843785.1 Nitrospira sp. | reverse complement strand
TGCGACTGAGTTCTTCACGTTCCATAAGGGTCAATCGGTGATAGTGTCCCATGTACAACTCCTTCGCTCCTGGAATCTCCAGGATACAGGTGTTGCACTAGGACCTTGAACTCACACTGGAACCATTGATTGTCAGGAGGAACGGAAGTGTTTCTCTTGGCGGAATGAACTTCTATTTTCGACGAAGCAGAGATTACACGCTGACGGCGGTGAGTGTGGGCTCTGCGGCAACAGGTATTTCTGATGGGGCGGTCACCGGCTGGGCTTGCACAAGATTCGTGAGACGCTCGCGCATGCCGCGACCGTATCGAAGAAACTCCACTCCGAACTGACCGTCTTTGCACCAACGTACGATCGACACGTCGACGGTGAGGGGCATGTGGTGTTGGGGGAGATCCAATTGCAGGGCGAGATACGTTCCCGCCTCTACAGTCATGTCGCTTTGCAGCCTGCATCCCGTCGCCGAGAGATCGAACAGGACGCCTGTCGCTGCGCCAGTATCGCTCTGAATGCCGGCTGAATACTCGACATTGATTCGGGGATGGCATCGTGGCTGCATCGCGTGTCCCTCTCCTGCTATTGTATCGGCACTGTCGGGGAAACCTTTACTCCCTTGGCTCCAATTACCCGAGTGTCCGGTACCCTTTCTCCCCTTTCTTGCATCTCCAAGACCGCATGTGTATGTTTCGTAAAAGTATGCACACCATGATGTGGAGGGCCTGTGCGCATCAACATTGTGATCGACAATAGCCTCATGCGGCAGGCGATGAAGGCCACCGGCCTCTCAACCAAGAACGCTGTGGTTGAGGAGGGTCTTCGGATGCTCATCAAGGTGAAAGGCCAGGAAGGGATCCGCCGGTTGCGCGGAACGATTGGATGGGAGGGCGATCTCAACGTGATGCGGGAAGGCTGCACCAAGGCTGCCTCATGATCATTGTCGATACGACGGTGTGGGTCAATAGAAGGGAATGCTGACGTATGGCTAATCCACAATATCCTCGCAGCCCTAAGGTCCTGCTCGGCGGTGTCGCCCACCTAGGGCGGTTTATTGACAAGATCAGATTGCGGAATGCCGGGCAGATTCAGGATTACAACTACATGACGGTGGGGTTTGACAAGTATCTGGTCGATTTTCTGGGAATCGATGCGAAGGCATTCGAGCAGCTGGTATTGTCCGGTGGGACGGATGAGACGTTGCTGGCTTGGGTTCAGGCCAACGGGAAGCCGGTGACTGACGCGGAGATTCGTCTCTTCTCTCGCAATCTGCTCAAGGCTGAGCCGAAGGACGATGAGAGTCGCCTGCGGTTTCAAGGTCGTCTACAAGAAATCTCCACGAAACGTGGCGTCTTGGTGAGTGCGCTTCCTCCTGTCTCAACCTGGGCCGATGTCATTGAGTTGGATGAAGGCCGAATGTAGCCGATTGATTGGCCGCCATGCCCGACCGTCGCTTGCTTCAATTACTTGCTCTGATTGCCGGTCTGAACTTCCTGCACATTCTCGATCATCTGTTTCGGGGAGATTTTCATTGGCCGATCGATGAGCAGTCCGTAGGGTTTCTGATCGTCGTGACGATTATTTTCGGCGGGATGGGATGGGGGACAAGGCTCTATCGAACGGGCCTGGTCGGTCCGCGTTTCTGGGTCATTGTCGGGATGCTCGGGCTTGGGCTAGGGTGGCTGTCTCATTTCAGCCCGACGACGGATCAGCCGGTGTCCGCTATTTACGAGGCCTATCCTGCTCCCTGGGCCGGGGCACTGGCGGTGGGGTGCCTGTTTCTGTTGATGTCAGCCGTCATGGGAGCGACGGCTTATGCCGGGTCTCTCTGGATGCGCTCGTCTTCGTCTCGATAGCCCAGATCTGAGGCAAGAATGGAGGCGCAATCGGCTATTCTGCCACGGTCGTGATCGATGGCGGTCTGAGTGAAGGGTATGATCCCCCAGTTTCCCTTATAACGTGCTGGTGCGCTCAAGGTGATTTTGGCATCAGGCTTGCGTAATCGGCTGAGAGAAGTCGAAGACCCCAGGTGACTCAACCTAATTGCGAAAGGATCAGCATAATGATGAGGACTGTTTCAATTCTTACAGCAGCCGCCGTGTTACTGGCATTCTCGAATGTCTTTGCCCAAAGCGAGGTTCCGGCACCGGTTGCTCCGGTTCCGCCAGCTGTGCCGGAGGCGACGGCCCCTGCCCCTCCTGCCCCTGCCACGGCTCCTATGGTAGAGAAGGAGAAGATGGGAGAGAAACACAAGGATGGCGATGAGCACGAGGGCAAGGGTAAAGGAAAGCACAAAGGGAAGGGCCGCGAGAAAGGCGGCGACAAAATGCGTGGGTTAGACCGGGCCGATGAAGTGGCCGGCGAGCACGGCAAGCAAGGGCGTGACAACGCCCGCAGCCGTGGAAAGCGCGGGAAAGACTAAGCAAGGTTTCTTGCAGGAGTTTCTTAATAAAGCGGCCGGTCCTTATAGGCCGGCCGCTTTTTCATGCCGCAAGTAGGATCAGAGGGTAGAGGACTGTACTGTCTGCTAGACGGCCGGAAGGGACAAGAGTTTCTTCATCTCGCAGTGGGCCATGACGACTTCAGGGGCGCGTTGAAGCGCTTCATAGTAGCTGCGCTCAAAGCCGTCGCCCAGTTCAGAGGGACGGATCAGGCCTCGCACTTCAGCCAGAAGGACCGCCACATCGTCCACGGTCAGGCTTCTCCCATCGTCCAGTAATTCGTCGATTCGAACGACCAGATTGGACAGGGGATGGAGCCAGGTAAACCACGGATCGTTCATCACCAGCTGCAGCAATTGCCCTGTCGAATCGATGCGTCCATAAATCCGTTCAAAGGTCAGCTGCTCGGCAACGATCAGGGCTTTGTGCAATCCCAACAGCCCATGCCGCACATCGGTGAGTGTGCGGCGGAGGGGACTGGTTTCCCGGACGCGTAGTTGTTTGGATGACGTCGACATGGAGTAATTCTAGCAGGTCATTTTAAAAATGGAGGCCAAGAAACAGCGGCGCGTCACTTTTTATTCTCGCCACAGTTCCTTATCGGTTGCTACAAGTCGGGGCTGTAATCGGAAGAAGCCGACGATGCACGGCTTTGCTGAAAACCCTTGAAAACCCGTTGAGATGGTTTGTATCTCAGTCTTGTAAACAGCCGGCAGACTATTCAATCTTTTCCTTACGAGGGCAGGCGAGTGCCATAGAATGCGAATAGTTCCCCGGCGAGACGGCCTTGGCGGTTCGGGTCGCTGGGGAGTTTGCGCCTGATGTAGTCGTTGAGAATACGGCCGTCGGCGGTCTTATGGACGTGCGGGTGCAGGAGGTTCATACGGTAACGCTGGATGGCGTCGGCGACGCGGCTGATGAACACCACCGTGCCGTCCGATTCGATCCGTTCGACGATGCCGACATGGGTCAGCGGGTCATTCAATTCTCCATCTCCGTTGAAGTCCCAGGTGTTGTCAAAAAAGACCAAGTCTCCGGGTTGGGTTGCCGGCCCCTGGTGGACGATGCCGTGCCGGCGCACATGGTCATAAATGAGCCGGACGCCGTTGGCATTGGGATCGTCGGCCTCGGTGTCATAGAGATCGATGCCGTGCTTCAAGAAGACCGCGCGTGTGACGCCGGCACAGTCGTAGGTGATCTTTCGGCCTTTGCTCGTGATTGTCGTCGCGCCCACGAGTGTAGCCGCGGTTTGCACGATTGTTGATCGGCTGAGGCTCGTCAGGCCGGATGGGCAACAGGGGCGATGTGCCGTGATCGATATCTGAGGAGGTTGGTTCGACAGCGATCGTTGAGGGGATTCAATCGACGGCGTCGCACAACCGACAAGCGTCACAACGGCGATGGTTCCGGTGATGAACAAGAGTCGCATCGACGTCACCGTACGTTGACGAACCGGCCTTCAGCCATCTGCCGAAGCGCGTCGATATCTTCGCGCCGCGTGACGGAAAGCGGCATGGTGTGAGTCAGTTCTTCGATCAGCAGATCTGTGGTCAGCGGTGTTTTATGATGGAGGGCGCGATAGAGCGACGCCACGACCGCTTGTTCGATCTCGGATCCGCTGAAGCCGTCGCTGGCGCTGACGATCTTGATGAGATCGAAGCGCGTGCTGTCCTGCTTGCGAAGGCCCAGGTGAATCTTCCAGATAGCCTCCCGTTCGCCGTCGTCCGGAAGATCGACGAAAAATATTTCGTCAAACCGGCCTTTGCGAAGCAGTTCAGGAGGAAGGGACGAGAGATCGTTCGCGGTGGCTACGACGAACACCTCTTGCTTCTTCTCCTGCAGCCAGGTGAGAAAGGCGCCGAACAGCCGCCGGCTCAAGCCCGCGTCGGCGTCGCCGCTCCCGCCTCCTGCGACCATCGCCTTTTCGATTTCATCGACCCAGAGGACGATCGGCGACAACGATTCGGCCGTCTCGATCGCCTTGCGGAAGTTTTTTTCCGATTCGCCGACGAACTTGTCGAACAGCCGGCCTGCATCGAGTTTCAAGAGCGGCAGCTGCCATTCACGCGCGATGGCTTTCGCAGCGAGCGATTTGCCGCAGCCGGGCACGCCGACGAGCATGATGCCGCGAGGAGGTGTCAGGTTTAACGCCTTGGCCTCCGCGGTAAATCCGACCTTCGCGCGTTCCAGCCAGGATTTCAGGCTGACGAATCCTCCCAACTCGAATCGATTGTCTTCGAGCGGGTAGTACTCCAGCAGGCCGCCGTCCTTGATCGCCTGCACCTTGCGTTTCAGGATGTTCTGCACGTCATCCGCCGAAAGGGTACCGTCCTCGACGAGACATTGCGTGACGATCTGGCGGGCTTGGTGAAGGGTCAATCCCTGCAAGGCGCGGAGGATAGCATCGCGTTCTTGAGCCGAAGGCCCCTGCTGTGCCGCCTTGGAGTTGTCGATCGAACTGAGGATGCTTTGGACCACGGTGGTCGATCGGGGCCGGCGGGGAGATACTTTCGGTCCCAGCGATTGCAGTACGCTTCGAAGCATGGATTGCAGTTCTTCGCGATCCGGCAATCGCAGGTCCAGCCGAACTGCGAGCTTCTCGATGTCGAGCGGCAGTGTAATAGGGTGGCCGGTGATCACGCAGGTTGCCCGGGAGCGGCTGAAAACCGCTCCGACTTCCCGGAGATGGCGGGCGACCGGCGGATCTTGCAGATGAGGCGCAAGGTCCTTGAGCCAAAAGACCGCCTCCACGGTCAAGGTCTGGAGGTGTTGCAGCACGGCCAGCGGCGTGGCGGTCATTTTACTGAGTGTCGGCTCGTCGGCGCGGGTGAGTCCTCTGGTGACGGACCATTCGAAGAGTGGCATCCGTTCTTGCGCGGTCACTGATTGCAGCAATTGGGAAACCCGTTCTTCCTCCACCGTCTCGATGATGATGAGTGGATGGCAGGAACGGATCAGGGTCCGGAGATCGTGTACGCTGGTCGAGAGTGCCATAGCGGAGAAATGCTAGCACGGGGTTCGGCTCTGACCAAGGAAAGCGTGCTTTGCCGCGGCAGAGTCATGAATCGCGCGGGTTAGGTCCTGGTCGGGGCTTCGAGCGCCTTGCTGATGTCCCCGATCAGGCGGCGCTCGATCTCGGCGGTTTCTTCGGGGCTTACACTCAGAATACGACCGCCTTGTGCAACCTTCTCGAATTCCGCCTTGACGCCGAGTTTGGTGGCATTGCCGGGCAGGGCTTGGAGGGAGATGAGATATTGGTTTCGAAACCCGGCGACTTCCAATGAAGCGGGAGTTGAGACCTTGCGGTCCGTCACGAAGACGGCTTTCTGGTCCGTTTTGATACCGATCTTCAGTTGATAGCCGTTACGAGCAAGCGACTCCTCGACGATTTTGCTGACGGCGCCTAAGGGGCGGGGGAGCGTCTCGAACTGTGCGCCCTTGTCGTCGATCTTGAGATTCTGCGCCGCTCGGGCCGCCGCCATTTGTTGGACTTCCGCGTTCATGCGCTTGGCTTGATCCACCTGCATCTCCAGCCGCTCAGCCAGGTTCTGGGTTTCTGCCTTGGATGACTCGGCTGCGTTCTTTGCATCGCGGAGTTCCTGGTTGAGCAGATCGATCTGTTGCTGCATGACCTTGTTCCCGTCTTGCAGAGAGCTCAGCAGGGATTCCTGTTTGAGTACTTGCTTTTTGAGTGTGTCGTTTTCAGCTTTGAGGGGAGCATCGTCCGGCTGACAGCCGCCCGCCGAGAATGAACACAGTATGATGGCAAGCCATGCTGCGGCGTAACCGAACTTCGTGATTGATCGGGGCACGGTGCTCCTCCTGATGATCCGGATGATTATCCATGCTTCATGCCGGCTTGTCCATGATGGAATGGGTGAATTGACGGACTCTTTCGTCGCGACTATGCTCAGCGCAACATGAAATGCGCGATGTTGCCGGCCCTTTTGATACTGACGTGTCTTGCTACGCCGGGATTGCTTCCCGCAGAGGAGATGCCTGTTCCTTCGGTCATTCCCGCCGAGGATTATGCGCTGTACGATCAAACCATTGAGAGCGTCTTTCTCACGTCACACACCATGCTGGTGGTGATCGAGCGTATGACGGTCGCCCGGCTGTTTCCGGGCCGGACAGAGCCGATGACGATCGAGTCCTTTCACGATCGGAACTATTTCATGGGTCGGCTGCCGTCTGACCTTGTGAGGAGTTTTGTGGGAGCCAACCGCGAATCCGGTCGGCTTGAAGGCCGGTTCCAATTCGGGGTTCGCTATCGATTTGTCACGGGGCAGTCTCTTGAGGAACCGGAGGTGTCCGCCGCCGTTCCCGTGCAGGCCCTGCCGGTGTTGGAGCGGCTGGCCTTTTCGAAGGTGGGGTGGGCGCTGCAGCAGGATCAGGCGCTTGTGTATGTTGAGCAGATGCGCCCTGACGGAACAGGCGCAGGTTTTCTCGTCTGGTTCCATCGAGAAGGGCGGGAGTGGAGGATCTTCGATACCGAGGTGGTCTGGACCATCCGGAGCGGGGCGGGGCCAGAGGCCCCTTAGCCAGCATCATTCGTGACTATGTATCGCGAAATTGCTCCAATGCTCGTGCCTCGTAAAGCGTGGGCGGCGGAAAGAGCCTATGGCGTATGGCATCCGGGCGTGAGGGGTAAGGGGTGAGGTGTGGAAAATCCAGAGCAGGGAGCAGATAGCAGCGTTGAATGATTGAGAGTTCTCAGATACAGCTCAACACTTAGAACTCATCACTCAAAAATTTCCGGCTCAGTCCCGTGCTATACGCCATCAGCTATACGCTCTTCTCCCTAACGAGATACGCTTCACGCACGGCGAGCCTCAGCTTGCGCCGCAGGGCCGTCGGACTGTAGCATGGCGCGCTATGGCTGCATTGATTCGGAAAACCTTCTCGGTTCCTCCTCTTGGATGCAACTGCTCAATCATCGGCGATCCAGTTACAAAGCGGGCCATTGTGGTCGACCCCGGTGGTGACTCCGCGCGCATTCTCCAGGAAGTACAGAAGCTCGGCCTCACAGTCAGCCATATTCTGCACACTCACGCACACTTCGACCATTTTCTTGCTTCCGGAGCGATGAAGCAGGCGACAGGCGCGGCTTTGTGCCTGCACCAGGACGATCTCGATCTCTGGGAAAATCTTGAAGTGCAGTGCCGCATGTTCGGCGTGCCCTTTGTCTCCGTGCCGATGCCGGATTACTGGCTCAAGGATGAGGAGCAAGTGCTGCTTGGAGAGCATGCGCTGATTGCCCTTCACACACCGGGTCACACGCCTGGTTCGATGAGTTTTCACGCGCCGAACGAACAGCTGGTACTGGCGGGAGACACACTGTTTCGCGGCAGCATCGGGCGGACTGATTTGTGGGGCGGGAATTTCGATGCCATTGAACAATCCATCAGGGAGCGGCTCTACACCCTCGACGATGCGACCATTGTGGTGACAGGACATGGGCCGGAAACAGAAATCGGGCGGGAGAAGGAATCGAACCAATACTTTCGCGTGTCGTAATTGGAAGGTGTAGAGGCGCCCGCATTGTTCATGACAGTTCGTCGCGAAATCGCCAAGCCGCGTGGCGAGAGCGGTGCGCGGAGGCCAGAGGTCCAGAGGCGTACTCGTGCAGTACGTCGAGGGACCGAGGGGCGAGCCCGCCGCCCGAAGGCTTGTCGCAGCAGCGGATCGGCGATTGCAGCAGAAGTGCTCGTGAATAATGCGGGCTAATCTTTCGCCATGCGCTCTTTCAGCCGTTCGATTCGCTTCTCGGTGGATTGTTTGATGAAGGCCATGTTTTCGGCGAGGTGCTGCTGCGCGGTGATTTTTCCTTCTTCGCGTCGTTTCTGTTGATCGAGCCCGAATTGTGCGACGAGCGGCCCGTCCTGCTGGTTGAGCTCTTTCCAGATTTCGGTGCAGCGTGATTGTTTGGCGGGCGGGTACTTGTCGCAGGGCGGAGTGACGGCCTGCGGAGCAGCAGCCAACGATACTGAAGCCATGCCGGTCACACAGACGATCACAGCGGTTAGGTTCCACCAGGATTGATTCATACGCATCTCCATCTGCATGGCCATTCGCTCATCGCAGCACCATACCACAAGTCACATTGTCGCGCCGACCATCAAGGTCTATGAAGAAGGCGCGCGCACGTTTCTCAAACGATGGACGGCTCGACGCAAGCGGTCCTCCGCCTTGCTGACGGAGTGGATGGCCGGCCTCCCACGCGGCGCGCCGGTGCTCGATCTCGGATGCGGCGGCGGGCAGGATGCGCAGCTGTTGCAGCGCGAGGGATATCGAGTTGTGGGGATGGATCTGACGGCGGCATTCCTCCTGGTTGTGCGCGCGGCGGTTCCGTCGCTTCCCCTCGTACGCGCCGATATGCGCGAGCTGCCGTTCCAAGCCGCGAGTTTCGACGGCGTATGGGCTGCGGCGTCCTTGATCCATCTTCCCAAAGCGGACGCGACGCGCGTGTTGAGGGCGCTTCGCCTGCTCGCCAAACCAGGGGCAACGCTGGCAGCGACGCTGACATATGGAACGAAGAGCGGCCTGTTAACGAAGGGCTGGATGCCGGGCCGATACTTCGCGCGCTGGAAGAAGGACGAATTGGCACAGGCGCTTCGACGCGCAGGTTGGCAGGTGCTGTCGTTGCGTGTCGTCAGTAATCGGGAACGGAAGGGCAGGTGGATCAACGTGATTGCGCGGCGCGGGTAAGCGACCGTTAGCCATGCATGGCCAGCTTTAGGTATACTCTTAGCGGGAGGGAAACAGGATGATCCGAACAGTCGAAGCCGTGATCGATGAAGAGGGTAATGTGCGCCTGCTCGAGTCCGTCCATCTTCCTGCAGCCCGGCGAGCGCTGGTCATGATTTTGGAGGAACATCCGGTGGCCGGGGTCTCCGAAAGTGCGCTCCTCAGTGAAGCGGCGCTGGCCGAAGACTGGAACCAGCCGGAAGAGGAGAAGGCATGGTCACATTTACAGCAGGTGCTGTAGTTCTCGTCCGCTTCCCCTTTTCTGACTTGTCACAGACCAAACTGCGTCCGGCTGTAGTGCTCGCTGACGCCGGTCGAGGCGACTGGATTCTGTGCCAGGTAACAAAGCAAGCCTTACGGAGACGTTCGCGCAATAAGGCTGGAAGACACCAGCTTCTCCGCTGGGTCGTTGCGAGTCCTCAGTTTTGCACGTCCCGCCAAACTCTTCACCGCCAATCGGGATCTCATGGTCTCGGAGGTTGCCACACTGAAGTCGCAATCGTTGAAACAAGTCGTTGATGCGGTAGTGGATCTCCTGCGTGCCGGCAGCTCGTCATGAAGCGGGCTAGCAATGCGATGGAACCCGATGCGAGAAGACAGCGCGATTCATCGCTCCGTTCGCCCAATTACAAAGGGTCGTCCATGTTCTGCACCGAGGCAGGCATGGAGTGGAGAGCCCCGCAGACCGCCTCCGACTCAAAGTGGTCGGGCGGAATATACTGCGGGAGTCACAGCCTATCTCAGTGGTGGCAAGAGATTGTGTTGATTGATCACCACTCCACTTTGCGGTAGATTCGCTCCCAACAAATTTTCTGAGGTTGCCTTGCGACGCCGCAGAGGGAGCCTACAGTAGCCTTACTCAGAAGCCAGCGACTTAGGCGATACAAAGAGCCTTGCCGAATCTAGTATGGACACCGGAGATCCTGTGGTTCAAATTGCTGATTTCTGAGTAATAGTTAGAGCCACAAGAGGTATTGTGAACGTTTGCCTCAAAATCGATGACGCTCTGAAAGAACGCCAAAGGCTTTGGCGTTACATGGATTTGGCTAAATGGATCTCGCTACTTGAGACGAAAGCGATTTGGCTCGCAAGGGCGGATACATTTAAGGACCGCCATGAAGGCCGTTTTCCTGATGAGATGAGAGCGTTGATGGAAAAGGCTTATAAGAGCTTTCCAGATGACGATCCTTCTCCAGTCAAGGATGCTGCCGACTTTCAAGACTATTTACTCAAAAATACTTTCGTCAGTTGTTGGCACAAAAACATCGACGAGAACATGGTGATGTGGGAAATCTACGGCCGAGACACCAATGCAATCGCGGTTCAAACGACCGTAGGTCGTATAAACGAAAGTATCGACTCGTCTAGGCTTAGTGGCCATTCTCTTCTTCTCAAACCCGTGGTCTACGAAAAATCCGAAGATGTGCAGGAAGTATTACTATACGAAGAGTGCTTCTTCAGGAAGCGTCCACACTTTGCATTCGAGGAAGAGGTGAGAATTTCTCTTGATACTTATTCGCCCGCGAATCCCACCAAAAAAACTCCTTACGGTTATAGTTTGCCAGCTGTAATAAACGTCTTAATCGAGTGCATCTATGTTCACCCCGATAGTTCTGAATGGTTTGTGGACGTCGTAAATGCGATTGCCAAACATTATGCAGTTCATGTGGAAGTCAAACGTGGCTCATTCGGGAACAAGTAGCTAATTTTAGGTGTAGCGGACAGGCGAAAGCAGCCTTGAGCGTCTTCACAATTGCCTCGCGCGCTAGCGGTGCCCATAGCGTTATGCGGCATGAAAAACAGAACCCATGAACTCAACAGTTCTCATTCTTCCCGGCATCGGCAACTCCGGTCCTGAACATTGGCAAAGTCTGTGGGAGCAAGACAACCCTTCGTTTGTGCGTGTGCAGCAGCGTGATTGGGACCATCCTGTTTGTGGCGAGTGGCTTGATGCTCTGGAAAAAACAGTTGCGCACGTTGGTGGCAATGTCGTGCTGGTTGCGCATAGTCTGGCCTGCCTGCTCGTCGCACATTGGGCGGCAAAAACACATCTCAGAATACAAGGCGCATTGTTGGTTGCCCCACCGAATCCGGATGGACCCAACTTCCCAAGAGAAGCAGTCGAGTTTTCGCCACTGCCGCTGAAGTCACTTCCATTCCCGAGCATCGTTGTGGCAAGCACCAACGATTCCTTTGGGAGTGTAGAGTTTGCAAGGTCTGCGGCTTCTGCTTGGGGTAGCCGCTTTGTAAACATTGGTCCAGCAGGCCACATCAATTCAGAAAGCGGGCTTGGGGAATGGAATGAAGGCTTGTTGTTGCTTCAGCAACTTGCCGGATGACAACGCCATCAACCCGGGTGTGCAATAGCGCTGCTTCGCTCTGCGCCATTTATCGGTTCTGACAGCGGCAGACACCATGTGTAGCGCGGGGAAGGGTGTTAGTCCTCAAGCTCCGATGGGTTTAGGATGCCCCGTGAATAAGGCGGCCTAGATCTTCATCGCCTCGTTCACTTCTGCTAGCGTGGCTTTTGCCACTTTCGAGGCGCGTTCACTGCCGGCTTGCACGATGTCTTTGACGCGAGAGGGATCGCCGAGCAGCTTCGCGCGCGCGTCCCAGACCGGCGTCAGCTGTTCGACTACGCGATCGGCGACCAGCTTCTTGCAATCGATGCAGCCGATCGCCGCTGTCCGACAATCCTTGTTGATCTGGTCCTGGACCGGCTGCGGCGAATAGATTTTGTGAAACTCGTAGACCGGACAGATATCGGGGTTGCCCGGATCGGTCCGGCGCACACGCGCCGGGTCGGTGACCATGGTTTTGAGTTTCTGGCGAACGACCGGTTCGGCGTCGGATAGATTGATCGTGTTGTGATAGCTCTTGCTCATTTTCCGGCCGTCGGTGCCGAGCACTTTGGGAAACTTGGTCAGATGTTCCTTCGGTTCGGGGAATACGGCCGTCTTGTAGATGTCGTTGAATCGCCGGGCGAGTTCTCTCGTCAGTTCAAGGTGAGGGAGCTGGTCTTTGCCGACCGGCACAAAATCGGGCTTGTACAAGAGGATGTCGGCGGCCTGCAGGACCGGGTATCCGAGAAAGCCATAGGTGGTGAGATCTTTTTCTTTGATCTCTTCCTGTTTTTCCTTGTAGGTCGGGTTGCGTTCCAGCCACGAGACGGGTGTCATCATCGAGAGCAGGAGATGCAGGATTGCATGTTCCGGGATACGGGACTGGATAAAGATCGTGCACCGTTCGGGATCGATGCCTCCGGCAAGCCAGTCGATCAGCATGTCCTGTACGAACGTGCGTATGCGAGTCGTATCAGCGTAGTTGGTCGAGAGGGCATGCCAGTCGGCGACGAAAAAGTAGCAGTCGTACTCTGCCTGTAGCGCCTTCCAGTTTTCCAACGCGCCCAAATAGTTGCCCAAATGCATGAGCCCGCTGGGCTGCATACCGCTCAGGACCCGTTTGCGCGGCGTGGTCATTGGGATCCTCCCCCGAGGCCGAGTGCCGTCGATAGAATCGTATTTGAAAGACCGGAAGCGAAGGTGTTGGTGATGGTGTGGATCACGCGCAGCTCCTTGTCGAAAATGATGAGGCCGACCAGAATCATCATGCCATAGGGCTCCAGGCGCATCAGGGCCCTCGCCGGCTTGGCCGGAAACAAGCACGTCAAAATGCGTCCTCCGTCGAGCGGAGGGATTGGGATCAGATTGAAGAGCGCGAGGATCACGTTAATCATGACGGAATATAGGGCCATGACGGCGATCGGACGCAGTACCAAGGTAGTCATGAGGCTTGATGAGGGCTCAGCCTCGGCTTCCTGCCGGAGCGACAGAGTCGGTTCCAACGTCATGAGAAGGGCCAAGAGCAATGCACTCACGACGGCGAGGATGAAATTCATCCCGGGCCCTGCGGCCGCCACCAACGCCATGTCGCGCCTGGGATTATGCATATTGCGGGGATCAACCGGCACGGGCTTGGCCCAGCCGATGAAAAATCCGCCAGGCAACAAGAGGCAGATCAACGGCACGACAATCGTTCCGAAGGGATCGATGTGAGCCAGGGGATTCATCGTGAGCCGACCCTGAAGTTTCGCCGTGTGGTCGCCGCATTGCTCGGCGATCCATCCGTGCGCGTATTCGTGGAGCACCATGGCGAACAGCAACGGGAGCCCCATGTAGGAGATCGTATGGAGGATCTGCGGAAGCGAGTTCATTCAGGACGGCCTTGGCGCCTATCGAGTCACTGAGTAACATGGGAACGCAGGCGGCGGACTGTTTCAGTGATTCTGTCAGTTCAACTGGACGAATTTACCTTGTTTCACTTGCAGAAGAAAGAGCGGCCGGTGCAGCGTGCCGTCCGGCCCGAATCCGGCAGGTCCGGCGAGTGTGGGCAATGTTCGCTGGGTCATGAGAAATTCCTGCAATGTTTCGCCGGAGGTGACGCCGCTACGGATTCCTTCGAGGACCGCTCTGGCTGCGTCGTATCCTTGCATCGTGAAGAGCGAGGGGGTGGTTTGGAATCGCTTGTGATGGCGCTGTACAAATTCCTGTACGGCGGCGTTGGGACTGTCCATGAAAAATCCGTCGACGAAGGTGGCGCCTTCCAGTGTTCGATCCGCGGTGCGGGCAAAGTCTTGAGAGTTCCATCCGTTCGTTCCGAGCAGCGGGACGCGCATGTCATGGAATGCCAGTTGTGCGGTGATCAGCCCGATGTCATTGGAGCGGCTGGGGATGAAGATCGCATCGAATCCCGGCGTGTACAGGATCCGTTTATCCTTTCGATTGAGCGGTTTTCCTGCCGGCCGCGACGGATCGACCGGAACGGCGAGCCCATACTTTTTGAGGTCTTCGGCTTTGAGCTGCCCGATCGGCGGACCAAAGTCGGTGTCTCCTTCGTTGAAGGGGACGGCGGCAATGATTTCTCCCTCATGCTGTCGGACTTCTTGTGCGAAGAGCCGCGCAAGTTCCCGGCCGTAGATCGTATTGGGGTAGAGGATGCAGAACCGCCGATAGCCTTGCTCCTTCGTGGCATAGGACGCAATGCGTTCAGCCTGCAGGCCATAGGTAAGCGAGGTGCTGAACAGATAGGTGCCCAGCCGGCGGACATTGGGGAGAGTGGCAGCGGGGGTGATGAGCGGCACTCTGGTCCGTTGCGCCATTTCCGCCATGACAGGGAGATTCTTGGACAGCATGGGGCCGATCACTGCGAGGGGGCGGTCTTCGGTGAGCAGCGCCGAGAGATCGTCCAGAAATCCCTCGCGATCCGCATCGTGGTCCTTCACGATCAAGCCGATGGATGGCATGCCGGTTTGTTCGCGCGCGCGCTCGATCGCAAGCTGGATGCCGTCCAGCACATCGTTGGCATAGGCGCCCAGGCGTCCTGACAACGGGAGCACCGCGGCGATGATATGCTGATTGGTTCTGAGTCTGGTGTTCAGCAGTTGCAGGGCATCATATGCCTTAGGCTCATGTGGATGCGTCGGGAAGGCGGCGAGGAAATGGCGGATTTCTCCTTCCGCCAGGTGATCTTCGCCGCGCGAGATGTAGTAGTCGATAAGACGAATGGAGGCGAGGTCGCCGGGATAGGCGCGTGGGAACGCCTCCCGTATCCGGGTCAACCCTTTTCTGTCGAGTTTCTCCGCGATCATGTCACGGATCTGCTCGCGCGTTTCCACCGCCTGTTCCTCCGAACCGTTGCCCATCCCTTCCAAGAGGGTGCGGATGGCCCGGACGAAATCCTTCTTGTGCACCAAGCAGTCCGCCGTCAGTTTCAACGCGTCGTATTTGGTGCCGGGGTCCTGGGTTGCTGCGCGGACTTGGGCCGCCAGCGGCAGAGCCAAATCGACATTGCCCATGGCGGCATGCGTGCGGGCCAGCAGGAGTTTGCCGGGCTCGCTCAGCTCGGATTCCGGGAATTCTTGTTGAAGCTGGTTCAAAAATCTGAGCGCCTCAGCATAATCCTTCATGCCGTAGAGAGCGCCGCCGAGGAGCAAATAGGTATCATCCAGGTGCTCAGGCCGGGGTGTCGTGGTGAGAAACCGGCGCAGAGTCGCTGCGGCGGATTCATAGTCGCCTTTTTCGATCTGCTGTTTCGTTTGTGCCAACACCGGTGGATTGGGAATAGGGCCCGCCGGTTTGTTCGCCGCGATTGCGGGTTCCGTCACAACGAGACAGAGGCTGAGCAGCACCATAAGCCACACGATCCCGACCAGGCGTGGCAAGACCGGCGACGTGTGGAGATGGTGTGTGTTGGGGAGCATGGTGTTTGAACGGCGGCAGAGTCTGTCCCGTACCGACTGACTAGTATCGGAAAGGGTGCGAGGTGTCAAGGAGAACCACGGTGTGTTCATTGTGTTCGCAACGGGAGTTGGCTATAGTTTCGTATCTCGTGAAGCGTATCTTGTATCTCGCGAACAAAGAAGGGGACTTCGTCCTGCGCTTCACGCTTCACGAGATACGAGCGACGAAGGGTAACACAGCGAACGGGTCCCTAGGGGTTTGTCTATGACACTCAAAATAGGAACGCCGCTG
This sequence comes from Nitrospira sp., assembly GCA_022843785.1. Classification (GTDB taxonomy): domain Bacteria; phylum Nitrospirota; class Nitrospiria; order Nitrospirales; family Nitrospiraceae; genus Nitrospira_D. The sequence continues at coordinate 164,330 of JALHMZ010000006.1, read as the reverse complement.
TGTCCGCCGGTGAATGAGCGTGGCTGATTCATCAGCGTCCGTCATCGATCCGCTTGTTGAACGGTACTTGGCGCGTTTGCGTGTCGAGGGCGGTTTGGCAACCAATAGCCTCGAGTCGTATCGGCGCGATCTCACGAAATTTCAGCACTACCTGGCACAGCATCGGCTCGGCATGGGCGAGCCGGTTGCGCCGCAGGTCGTGGTGGCGTTTCTCGCGATGCTGAAACGCCAGCCGCTTGCGGCGTCGTCCATTGCCCGCATACTTTCGGCGCTACGTGGGTGGTTTCGTTTCTTGGTGCGTGAACAACTTGTGGATGTGAATCCACTGCGCGATCTCACGGCGAGGCGGCGGTCCGTCCGACTGCCGAAGACGTTGACGGTGCAGGAAGTCGTCCGGTTGCTGGATGTGCCGACCGGTTCCGGCGCTGAAGATTGCCGGGACCGCGCTATGCTGGAATTACTGTATGCCTCTGGCCTCCGGGTCTCCGAGCTTGTCGGCCTCGCGCTGTCGCAGATTGATTTGAATGCGAGTTGTCTGCGCGTTATGGGCAAGGGGGCCAAGGAGCGGGTCGTGCCGATGGGGCAACAGGCACGGGATCTGCTGGCCGATTATGTCGCACATGTGCGGCCGGTGCTGCTGAAAGGCCGGGCGTCTCGCGCATTGTTTGTGTCGCGGCGTGCGCGCGCGTTGACGAGGCAGGCATGCTGGAAGCTGCTGCGGCTGCGCGCGCAGCGCGCGGGGATTGCCAAGCCGATCTCGCCGCACATGTTGCGGCATTCCTTTGCGACCCACTTGCTGGAGGGTGGAGCTGATCTGCGGGCCGTACAAACGATGCTCGGTCACACCGATATTGCCACGACTCAGATCTATACCCATGTGGAGCGTAGCCGGCTGAAGCAGGTTCATCGGCAATACTTCCCGCGGCAGGCCGGTCGGAAGTTGTCTCGCCCATGAAGAGGCATAGCCGGTCGCGGGGTTGCCCAAGTCGACGCTGAATCCATAAGACTGGTGCGAGAACTGATTGACATGGCAGTGGGGACTTGATACCCTCCGTCCGCACTTACGAAGAAAGTCGGGCGGATAGCTCAGTTGGGAGAGCGCTGCCCTTACAAGGCAGAGGTCACAGGTTCGATCCCTGTTCCGCCTACCAGGATGACTTGGTGCGCGAGATCGGATAAGTGATCGAATCGTTAATGAATATATAGTTTGGGACGTGATCGACGACCGCTGATGGGGTTTTGTCGTTCCGATCCTCAGCACAAACAGATTTAAGGGGCCGTCGTTCAGCCTGGTTAGGACGCCAGATTGTCAATCTGGAGGTCGCGGGTTCAAATCCCGTCGGCCCCGCCATTTTCCTGATGTTATGCCGCAGGTTCGAGTCTGCAAGAAGTAAGGCTGAAGGAGGTGCGCCTCCTTCAGGGCCACGCAGAAGTGGAGTGGTCCCTCACTATAGTGTAGGAAATAACAGCCGGTGAGGCAGAGGACAAAGCCGAGCCAGGTTCGTGTGCGTTCCGCATCTTGTAGTCCCACCATTTTCTCCCGCGTCTGGTACACTCCATTTTACGGTGCGGTGCGTTCACCAGAAAAAGGAGAGGGTCGACTCCCATGTTTCAATCCGGTCCCATAGGGCTTATCGCGTCGCTTGGAGTGATTTCGAAGATCGTGCTGTTTCTGCTCTTGTGTTTTTCGATCATTTCCTGGGGCATCATTCTCTTTAAGTGGATGACGTTTCGTACGGTTGACGAGGAAGACCGCCGGTTTATGGCGGTGCTCACGAAGGCGAAGGATCTCGATGAAGTCACGCGGCATGCGCAGCGGACGAGCGGGAGCCCCTGCGCAAGAATTTTCCATGGTGTGACCGAACGGTTGGGCCATGTCTCCGGAGCAGGCCGGGCGTCGTATGACGGCGACGGAGCGCCGACGATCGATCGGCATGTCGTGGAACGGACCGGCGCGCATATTGCTCAAGGTCAAATTGCCAAGCTGGAATCATTTCTGCCGTTTCTGGCGACGACCGGGAATATCAGCCCGTTTGTGGGATTGCTCGGCACGGTCATGGGGATTATCGATTCGTTCCGCGAAATCGGCACCCAAGGCACGGCGAGTATTGCCGCCGTGGCGCCCGGTGTGTCGGAAGCATTGATTGCGACGGCGGCCGGATTGTTTGCGGCGATTCCCGCCGTCATCGCCTACAACTATTTTCTGACGCGGATCCGCCGCGCCGCGTTCCACATGGATTCCGTGGTGGTCGAGTTGCTCGCGTTGCTTCCGGCTAAAACGAAGCCGGTTGCGTCGGTTTCTCCTGTTCCTGTGGGAGTGAAGGGATGATGCTCGAAAGCAGGCAGCGTCGGTTTTTGTCGGAGATCAACGTCATTCCTCTCGTCGATGTCGTGCTGGTGCTGCTGGTGATTTTCATGGTGACGGCTCCGATGCTCTATCGCGGGATGGACATCAAGCTGCCGACCTCCGCCTCCAATACGATCAAGCCGGAAATCCGGGCGGTGCTCGCGATCGAAAAGGATCAGCGGCTCTACCTCGATAAAGACCAGGTGAGTATCGCGCAGTTGGAGCACAAGCTCCGTGTGCTCAAAGAGGAGCATAAGGATGTGTCGATCTATCTGCGGGCTGATCGCGATGTGCCGTATGGCGTGGTCATTCAGGTCATGGATGGAGTCAAGAAAGCCGGCATTGAAAAGCTCGGCATGGTGACCGATCCTGCCGGTCCCGAGCGTGTGGTTGATGCCGTGACATCAGCGCGCAAGAAATGAAGCTCTCCGCAGCCGTGTGCTCCGCCGAAGTCGCCACTTCGGCTGTGACGACCGGAGGTTGCGGGGTCTTGCGCGACAATCTCCGAAGCGACTTCCCTCCTTCGCGAAGGCGATGGAGGGTGTATCCCACCTTCATATTCGGAGCGAGCGACTAACGTATCCGGCGAAGGAGCATAGAGGCGGACGTTCATGGCACAGGCCTCAGGATCGGCTGATTTTTGGTTGAGCGATGAGCGGCAGACGGATTTGAGTCGCCGCTTGTGGCGAGCGGTGGCGATTTCCCTTGTCGTGCATGTGGGTGTGCTGGCGGTAGTCTCCTGGATTCGGCTCCCCAAGCATGGTGAACGGCCTCTGGCGTCCATTGAGATTGCGCTTGCCACGATGCCGGCTCCGCCGGTGAATGCGGACGAACCGAAACAGAGCGAACCGAAGGCAGTGGAGGTTCCCGCGCCTCCGCCGGCTGCCAGACCTGCTCCACCTGCCAAAATGGCTCCGGCGCCAGCACCAGTGAAAGCGCGGTCCAATGACGTCATGGGCGATGTCATGAAGGGGATCTCACTGCCGGCCAATGCGCCAAAATTTGGAGACTTCAGCCCGACGGAAAAACCAAAGAAACAGCACATCAAGTTACCTGATGTTCCGGTTGTCACTGAGGCGACAGAGCGGATCAAGAGTCCGGAAGCGAAACCGCAGCCGTCTCTCACGGAAGATTTGAACAAAGAGCTGGATGAGGAGTTCAAGCGGATTAAAAAGTTCGAGCTTCCCAAGGCGGCGCCTGCCGAGATCGCGCCGAAGCCTGTGTCTCATGTCGAAGCGAAGGCGCCGAGTATCAAGGCTATTGATACGACGCTCAAAGTTCCCGGAATGGCGCCGGGGTCAAATGCGTATCTGGGGCGCGTGCGGCAGCGAATCAGTAGTTTTTGGAGTGCGCCGCCGGTCGATGCGGCCGGTCGGGCGTATATGGTCATCGTGCAATTCAGACTGCATCGGAATGGATCGGTGACCGGGGTGGCGATCGAACAATCGTCCGGCAATGAGTACTACGACCTGGCCGGAAAACGGGCGGTGCTCAGTGCGACTCCCTTGCCGGTCTTTCCTCCGGAATTGACAGAGGCGTACTTCGACGCCCATTTCACATTTGCTGTCGGTGAATCACAGGGGTAAGACATGACATTTCGAATCGTCGTCTTCATCAGCTTGTGCCTGTCGGTCGGGCTCGCCTGGATTATCGAGTCCGGCGCGACGGACGTATTTTTAGAGGCGACCAGGCCGGATTTTCAGAAGATTCCGCTGGGAGTTGCGGGGATCGAGAACAGCGGCGGTGCCGATTCACCCGCAGGACGGATCAGGCTGGGGAATCGTATCGAAGAAGTGTTGAAGGCGGATGTGCGACGGTCGCAAGTATTTTCTCTGATCGACTTGCCCAGCATTGGGATCAAGGTGGGCAGCTTGGGAGCCGTGCCGGACCCTGAATTCAAGAAAGCCGCAGAGCAGGGCGTGTCCGTCATCGTGTGGGGCAAGGCCGGGATGACGAACGACGCCAAAGATCCCGATGTCAATATGGACGGATATGTGTACGATGCGGGCAACGACGAGATGGTCGGCGGCAAGCGCTATGCAGGAGCCACTTCCGTCGTGCGGCTGATGGCGCATCGCTTTGCCGACGAACTGGTATTTCGGTACACGGGAGAGCCGGGCATCGCCCGGACGAAAATCGCGTATGTGTCCGAGCAGGGGGCGGCGCGTGAGTTGTTCGTGATGGACTACGACGGATACGATGCGCGCCAGCTGACGGCCGATGGGTTTTTAAATCTCATGCCCAAATGGTCGCCGGACCGGCGGTTCATCGTGTTCACGTCCTATCGCAATCGGAATACACAAAACATCGACATGATCGAGTTGGCGACGGGAAAGCGCTGGACGCTCGTCTCGTTGAGCGGGCTCAATATCACTCCGGCCCTGTCACCCGATGGAAACTTTCTGGCGTTTGCGTCCAGCCATGAGGGCAATTCCGAGCTCTACAGCTTGGACACACGCACAAAGGCGATGCAGCGATTGACGGTGCATGCCGGCGGCGATCTCTCGCCTTCGTGGTCTCCGTCCGGCCGGGAATTGGTGTTTACTTCGGACAGAAGCGGCGGGCCGCAGATTTTTCTCATGAGCATGGATGGGACCAATGTGCGCCGGCTGACATTTGAAGGAGACTACAATGCGGCGCCGGCCTGGTCGCCTCGAGGCAATTGGATTGCTTATGTCTGCCGAAGCCCGAAGAAAGAGTACAAGATCTGTTTGATCACTCCGGACGGCCAAAAGCGCGTACAACTGACGAGTGGGCCGGGCGTCGATGATTCTCCATCCTGGTCTCCGGACGGACGGCATCTCGTCTTCAGTTCGACGGCCGGAGGGAAAAGTCAGATTTATATGATCAATGCCGACGGCAAAGATCTCGAACGGATCACGTTTACCGGAACGCATAACAGCGCGCCGACCTGGTCGCCTGCGTCGTAAAGGCACTGTGGGGTCTTGCACGACAGTGGCCTTCCCTGTATGAAAGGGGGAACAACTCTTTAATATGGGAGGGAGTGGGAATATGAAACGGTTGCAATCGATCGTATGTGTGCCATTGATTTTCGGATCGCTTCTGTTGGGTTTATCCGGATGTTCATCCAAGGCGGTCCAATCCGGAGGAGATGTGCAATCCTCGCAGCAGGGAGCGGGCAAAGGCTCCAATGAGGGCGGGGTCAGCCAGAATATTCCCGACACCTCGTTTTCCGGACAGAATGGTTCGGGTGGATTGCGCGGATTGGATAAGAATCCGTCTGAAGAGCGGCTCGGCGGGAATACTTTGACGGCCAAGGCTGATTCCGGCAGCGCCTCGCGCCAGATGGAAGAGATTCGCGCTGAACAAATCGCCTCGGCGGCCGCAGGATTGCGGGATGTCTTTTTCGCCTATGATAGCTTTGCCATTTCCGAAGAAGGCCGTCAGTCCCTGGCCCGCAACGCGGAGTGGATCAAGTCGAATCCGGGCACTCAATTGAAAGTCGAGGGACACTGCGATGAACGGGGTACCTCGGCCTATAATCTTGTGTTGGGCGAAAAGCGCGCCAAGTCGGTTCGGAACTATCTGGTTGAACTTGGTGTGGCCCCCAAGCAGCTGTCGGTCGTATCGTACGGCAAGGAGCGGCCGGTCTGCGCTGAGCATGTGGAGTCGTGCTACTCACAGAATCGCCGTGGGCATCTGGTCGTCAAAACAGGAAAGTGATCGGTCGGATTACCGTGGCGGCCTTCGTAGGCTGTTTGCATGGCGGCATGCGCACGGCGGGGTGCGTGATATGATTCTTCTGGAGTCATATGAAGGAGAGGAGGTTACCGGCGTATGAAATATACTGAGACCGTGGTCGTCGTTGCCGCGTTCGCCTTTCTGTCCGGTTGTGTGGCTCAACAGTCCGATCTGAAACAAACTGAGAAGGTCCTGCAGCAGCGCATCAAGCAGCAGGATGACCAGCTTTCGCAGACACGAGCCAGGCAGAGCCAGGAGATTTCCACCCTGCGTGATCAGGATTTGCCGCAGTTACGGGGCGAATTGGAGAAGGCGTTGTATCTGACGCAGGATCTCCAGGCGAAGCAGGAGGATCTCAAGCATCGCTTGGCCCAAGCGGAACAGCAAACGAAAAAACTCGAGCAATTGGCTGCGAAGATGGATGCCGACAACACGACGCGGCATGCCTGGGTTCAGAAAAGCCTGGATACTCAGGACACGAAGGTGGCGGCCAAACTTGACGAGCTGTCCCGGGCCATGGAACAGGCCATGTTGGGGCTGAAGAAAGATATTGCGGATGTGGTACAGCGTACAAACGACACATTGGCGAAGCGTGTGGATGCCAGGCTGGAGGAACAGCACAAGGAATTGACCGACCATCAGCAGCGGCTCGATCAGATTTCACAGAAATTCGTGCAGTTCAACCAGGCCCTGACCGGCTTCCGCGAAGCGCTCACCGGTCTCGACGATCGGGTGGGCCATGGGGAGCGCACCGTGTCCGCGCATGCGGCCGAGGTCAATAAGAGTATTGCGTCCGTGGCCAAAACCCTCGAATCTGTCGGGCACAAGGTTACCGCGCGACTTGATGATCAGGATCATCGGATTGACTCTCTGACAAAACCGGCCGGGCGCGCCACCCAGAAGCCAGGTGTTCGTTCGCAGGCAACGAAACCGGCGCAGCGGTCCGCCGTCGAGCCCGACGCCGGTGTGGAGCCGGCTGGGCAGCTCTCAGTGGCCGCTGTGGCGCCTTCCTCAGTCACAATCACTGCGCCACAAGAATCACCGGTAACCGCACCTGTCCAGGGTCAGGAGGAAGCCGCGGATCGAGCGCGGTATGAGCAGGTATTGGCGTTGTTTCGAGATGGAGATTTGGAAGGCGCCCGTCGAGGATTTTCCGCGTTTCTCTCGGAATATCCCAATTCCGATCTGGCGCCGAATGCCCGATATTGGCAGGGGGAGTCATATTACGGGAAGAAAGATTTTGGGAAAGCCATCGATGCCTACGATCGGGTGGAACTCGATTATCCCCGGAGTGAGAAGGTGCCGTCCGCGATTCTGAAGAAAGGCTATGCGTACCTGGCTCTGAAGGATATGAAGCGGGCCTCCTCGGCGTTCAAGCAGGTGGTGACGTTGTATCCGAAGAGTCCCGAAGCGGGAAAGGCGTCGGATAAGCTGACGCAGCTCAAAGACGTTCAGTAAGCCGTATGGAGGATCGTTGTATGCCGGTCGTGATCGCATTCTGGGCGCTTGTTCCGATGGTGTTGCTGACCGGCTGTGCCAAGCACGCTGATTTTCTTGAGGTGCGGGACCAGCTCTCGACGATCTCCCGATCGCAGGAGCAGGACCATCAGCGGGTGGATGCGGTGTTACGGCGGTTGGAGTCGGTCGAGCGGGTCAAAGATGCCGATCCCGGACGGCAGCGGATCGATGAGGTGGTCGCGCGCCTCCAAAAAATTGAGACGCGGTTGGCGAAAGTGGAAGAGACGGCCGGGCAGCCGGCAGCGAAGATTGATCCTGCGTTTTCCGAGCCGCGTGTCTCGAAGCCGGTGAAGCCGGCTCAATCGGCTGAGCCGGGAATCGCCATAGCGACGGCACCGGGGATTACGCCCACATCGGCTTTCAATTTGGCGTATAACGATTATCTCAACGGCAAGTATGAACTCGCGGTGGCCGGTTTCCAGCGTTTCGTCAAGGACTTTTCAGGCACGTCGCTGACTCCCAATGCGCAGTACTGGCTGGGTGAGTCGTATTACAACTTGAAGGACTATGGGCGCGCCATTCAAACATTCGAATTTTTGGTCGCGGAATACCCCGGCAATGAAAAAGTTCCTGCTTCGTTGTATAAACTTGGACTGGCAACGGCGGAAACCGGCGATCTGGTCAAATCGAGGAAGAGTCTGAAACGTGTGCTCGAAGAATTTCCCGCATCCGACGAATCGAAACTGGCCAAGAACAAGCTGGCAGAAATCAGATGACCGTTACGGCATCCTGCCGTCCCGCCTTTTCCCCTAATCATCAAGCGTGAGAGAACGTGTTCAGGGACTGGCTTCCGCCTGACTGACAGTCGGCGAGGTGCCTGTCCCTGTCCAAAGCTGACGCTTCGCATGCGGGACTGACACCCTTCCCCGCGTCCGCGCGTGCTGTCTGTCCCACTCAGCTATCCGGATCAAACTTGACGGAGTTTGTGGATCGGCGTGAGAATGTGGGCGCTGGTTTAGGTTCCTCTTGGACTGTACAACGGATGGAGCAGAACAAACGTGGTCATGAAGCGAGGAGTCCGGTCAATGGCCTGTGCCCCGTCTTGTGCAGATTACAGACTGAATAAGACGACGATCTGAAAGCGGCATTGGATCTGAACGCGTCATGATCCAATAGATTAGAGCAGGCAATCAGTGAGTATTCAGCGAGTTTGGCAGAAGTGGACAAGTTGTCGTAACGGGATTATACAGTCTGTCCAATCATTGTTGAGCGGCAGAATGATCCGTCATGCTCGAATGCCATGGCAGGAGGATTTCAGATGAGCCCAACCGGTGCCTCGATCTTTGATCTGAGTCCGTCAGAAAAGCTTCAGCTTGTCGAAGACTTGTGGGATGACCTTGCGGCCACTCCCGAAGCGATACCAGTTCAGGACTGGCAAAAAGAGGAACTGGCCAGGAGAAAGGCCCGCTTGATGACAAACCCGTCCTCTGGACTTACGTGGGAAGAAATCAAACGAAGAGCCCGAAGTCGTGATGGCCGTTAAGTTGATCGTTGCGCCGGAGGTCGAGCAAGACGTGGCAGAGGCACACGCTTGGTACGAAGGCCGGCGGATCGGTTTGGGAGAGGAGTTTTTGAGCTGCGTCGATGCGTGTATTGAGGCGATTCGGCGCACACCCGAGATGTACGGTATGGTTAAACTATCGCCGTGGGTTGGTGCGTCGCTTTCCGTATGCGATCTTCTATGAGTATGTCGAAGACCAGCTGACGGTCTACGGCATATTTCACACCTCCCGCGATCCCGACAAATGGCGACAGCGTGTTCAGTGATCCGGCGAGTTCAAGAATAGGGGGCAGAGAATAATTCCGGTGGCCGTCACCCAGCTGTGACATACAGGACTGCACTCTGACCCCAATTGGTCCACCCAATTGGTTCCGCGGATTAGCCTAAACAGAAGAGCTAGCACTCATAGGAGACGTGTATGCCACTCGAAAGCATGTCAGATACCCAAGTCCTCGCAATCGCGAATCCAATCATGGACAACTTGATGGAAGCGTCTACTGCCATTGATCACGAACGTCATGTGCGAGATTTCACCGAAAGGTTGAAGGGTATCGTGACGCCTGAGCACCTCCGTAGTGTGTGCCAGGAATATCAGACCAGGAGAGGCTACTTTGACCGCCGCGAGCCAGTTGCAGTGTTCAAACGCCCTGGAGCAGCTGCAGTTGTGTGGCGGCAGTGGTTCACAAAAGCTCACGGAGAGTACGTGGCCGAGATGCTTCTAGTTGAAAGAGACGGGAAGTATCTTGTGGACCATGCGTTGGTGTTCTGACGCGAATTCAACTCATAGGCGCAAGGTCCGAAGGAACAAGAGAGAGCAAAAGAAGGGTCACATGTTCGGTTCTTTGATAGATGGGGTCATGCCGTGCTGACGAGCGGCGGCAGCGGGAAGATTCACATTTTGCCGGAAGACGTCGTCAGCCGCATTGCCGCCGGCGAGGTCGTCGAGCGCCCGGCTGCGGTGGTCAAGGAACTTGTCGACAACAGTGTCGATGCCGCCGCCGGCTCGATCATCGTCGAGATTGAAGATGGAGGCCTGGCACTGATCCGTGTCACCGACGACGGCGAAGGGATGAGCCCTGTCGACGCGCCGCGCGCATTTGGACGGCATGCGACGAGCAAATTGCGCTCGGATCAGGATCTCTGGTCCATCCGCACGATGGGGTTTCGAGGGGAAGCGCTGCCGAGCATCGCCTCCGTGTCCCATGTGCGCGTTGCCACCGCCCTGCGGTCCGCCGAAGCCGGTATCGAGTTTCGGGTCACGGGAGGGAGGCTTGGCAAGATCGTTGAGGCCCCTCCGGTAGCCGGGACCAGCATCGAAGTCAGGGAGTTGTTTTATAATCAGCCGGCCCGCAAAAAGTTTCTCAAGTCGATTCCCACAGAATTCTCCCATATCAGCCGCGTGGTGCAGCAAGCGGCGCTCGCCTGGCCGTCCGTTCATTTTCGATTGACGCATAACGGAACGGAGATTGTGAATTATCCGGCCGTGTCGTCGGAAAAGGATCGAGTGAGCCAGGTATATCAGCGCCTGTTTCTCGACCACTGTTTCACGGTTCAGGCGGCGCTGCCGACGGTTCGACTGGGCGGATACGCGATCGATCCGTTGCATGCGAGAGCGTCACGTATGCCACAGGAACTATTTCTGAACCGGCGTCCTGTGCGTAATGCCGCTGTCTTGCATGCGGTTGCAGAGGGATATGGGGCATTTCTTCCAAAAGGCCGCCATCCGCTTTTTGTGTTGTTCCTCGACGTCGATCCCGATCGTGTCGATGTGAACGTCCATCCTACCAAGCGAGAGGTCCGGTTCGCGGACGCCGAGATGATCCATCAGCTTGTCCGGCGGGCGATCAGGCAGGCAATGGGAACAGCGGAAGGGATTTCGATCGAGCCGGGATTTTCGTTGACGCGAGAATCATCCGGGAACAAGCTCGCGTGGATTTCGGTCTCCGGCCTGTCCCAGGAGCAGGCGGGACGCTCTACCGCAGGAGTTCAAGGAGTCCCGATATCCGCCGTCACGGATCGGCAGGGCGATGTCTCCTCACAGTTAGGAGCACAGCTCGCGTTTGTGAGTGAAACGGCAGAGCCGTATGTCAATGTTCCCTCAAGAGAAGTGGTGGCGCTGGGACAGCTCAATCGGACATTTCTGATCGTTCAGGTCGGAGGCGATTTGGCCGTGATCGATCAACATACGGCTCATGAGCGGGTCCTGTTCGAGCGGCTGTATCGCGCGTGGACCGCCAGAGGCATTCAATCTCAACCGCTGCTTCTCCCGGCCTCGATTGAGTTGTCGCCTCCCCATGCGGCATTGCTCACTCGCTATCACGGCGAGCTCGAGAAGTTGGGGTTGGGACTTGAGCCGTTCGGGACGTCGGCGGTATTGATTCGAGCCGTGCCGATAGGGCTCGGCAAGCTTGATCCGGAAGCATTTTTACAGGATTTGCTCGATGATTTGGCCCAATGGGACCATGCGTCTACCGTGGAGACAAAAGTCCGTCCGGTCCTGGCATCGCTGGCGTGTCATGGCGCCGTCAGAGCCGGACGTCCGATGGAGTTGCCGGAGATCAAGGCGCTGGTTGAAGACTGGCGAGCAGAAGGAGAGATCACGACCTGTCCCCATGGTCGGCGCACGGTGTTTCGGCTCGGCACGGACGATTTGGAGAAAATGTTCGGGCGGGCCGGGTGGTAGGATGGTCAGAACCCGCGTTGCTCGTGAAGCGTATCTCGTTAGGGAGAAGAGCGTATAGCTGATGGCGTATAGCACGGGACTGAGCCGGAAAGTGTTGAGTGATGAGTTCTAAGTGTAGCGTTGTATCTGATAACTCACAACTCCGCATCGCTTGCGCCATAAGCCATACGCCATAGGCTCTTTCCTCCGACCACGCTTCACGAGATACGAGCGACGAAGAACGGAGCAGCAGATCGACGATTGCAGCAGGATATGCCGAAGTTATCTGAACGTGCGCGCCAACGCCGTCCGCTTGTCGTGTTGCTCGGTCCCACTGCCGTGGGTAAGAGCCGTGTTGGCGCGCAGGTGGCACAATACTTTGGCACGGAGGTGCTCACGGCCGATTCCAGGCAAGTGTATCGCGGCATGGATATCGGCACGGACAAGCCTACGGTTGACGAGCGCCAAGGCGTTCCGCACCGGCTCATCGATCTGGCCGATCCGGCTGAGATATTCAACACAGGATGGTATCGGCGGGCAGCGCTTGCAGAAATCGACCGATTGTATGGGGAGAACCGGTTGCCCTTCGTGGTCGGAGGAACCGGGTTGTATATCAGAACATTGGTGCGAGGATTATGTCCGGCTCCTCCATCTGATCCGGAGGTGAGAGCGGAATTGATACAGATGAGCCGGGAACAGGGGCGGGACCGTCTCCACGCCGAGCTGATCCGTGTCGATCCAGAGACAGCGGCACGGCTGCATCCCAACGATGAAGCCAAGGTCATGCGGGCGTTGGAAGTCTATCGGTTGTCGGGACAACCGATGTCGGCGGTGCAGCGGGATCATGGATTTCAGGAGGCCCCGTTCTCCACGCTCCTGATCGGGTTGCAGCGTTCGAAAGAAGAGTTGTATAGGCGGATCGAAGAACGAATCGATTGGCAGTTGGCTCATGGAATGGTACAAGAGACTCGCGCACTGCTTGATCGAGGGTATCGGCGGGACGGCGGCGCGATGACAGGGTTGGGATATCGGCAGGTGGCGGCGCATGTGTCGGGTGAGTGCGATTATGCCGAGATGGTCCGGTTGTTCAAGCGGGACACCCGGCGATTTGCGAAACGGCAGATGACATGGTTTCGAAAAGAGCCGGGGGTCCATTGGATTTTGCTGGAACGAGATGAGCCGTTTGAGCGCATCGTCCGGAGCATCGTCTCGTTGATCGAACGATTTCTTGGAACATTGGAGTCTGGTGTGATGCAGACAACCGGAGCAGGCGAGGGACAGACATGAAGGGGAAGCAGATGCGCGGACAGGCGGCAGTCGGAGTGATCGGGGGTAGCGGGCTCTATGAGATGGAGGGGCTCCAATCGGTTCGAGAAGTCCGTGTTCGCACGCCGTTCGGGTCTCCGTCCGATGCCATTATTGTAGGTGTGATCGGAGGGGTGCGGGTGGCGTTTCTCTCCCGGCATGGGCGCGGCCACCGGCTGAATCCCGGCGAGATCAACTATCGCGCCAACATTTATGCGCTCAAGTCGTTGGGCGTGTCTCGTGTAATTTCCGTGAGCGCGGTGGGGAGCATGAAAGAGTCGATCAGGCCGGGCGATGTGGTGTGTCCCGATCAGTTCATCGACCTTACGAAGCGGCGCGCCTCCACGTTCTTCGAAGGCGGGATGGTGGCGCATGTGGCGTTCGGTGAACCGGTCTGTGCAGGCCTGGTGGACACCCTCGCCTCGTCCGGCCAACGGCTGGGGGCGACGCTCCATCGAGGCGGCGTATATCTGTGCATGGAAGGCCCGCAGTTTTCGACGAAGGGGGAGTCGAGACTCTACCGGCAGTGGGGTGTCGATGTCATCGGCATGACCAATATGCCGGAGGCAAAGTTGGCGCGTGAAGCGGAGCTCTGCTACGCGACGATGGCGTTGGCGACGGATTACGATTGCTGGCATGAGACGGAAGAAGCGGTCACGGTCGAGGCCATCCTGGACACGCTTCATCGAAACGTGGCGCTGGCCAAGCGGATACTGCAAGCTGTGCTGCCGTCGGTTGCGGGTATGGAGGACTGCGCCTGTCATCAGGCGTTGACCCATGCGGTGATCACGGATCGCAAACAGGTGCCTGCCGCCGCCAAGCGGAAGCTTGCGTTATTGACTCGCCGGGTGTGGGCGCCGATGAAAGGAGCGCGTTGATCATGGGGAAATTGTTGGTGGTGGGGTCGGTGGCCCTCGATACGGTGAAGACTCCGTTCGGCGAAGGCACCGAGGTGCTTGGCGGGTCGGCGACATATTTCTCGACGTCGGCCAGTTTTTTTACGTCCGTGGCGCTCATTGCCGTCGTCGGAGAGGACTTCCCGGAGCAGCACATCGCGTTTTTGAAGGGCCGTGGTATCGATGTGACAGGATTGGAGCGGCGTCCTGGCGCGACCTTCCGCTGGAAAGGCGAGTATACACATCAGCTGAACGAGGCCCATACGCTGGACACCAAACTCAATGTCTTTGAAACCTTTCGGCCTAAAATCCCGGATGCGTACCGGTCTCCGGAGGTTTTGTTTCTGGGGAATATCGATCCTGAGCTTCAACTTGATGTGCTCCAGAAAGTCGAACGTCCGTCGCTCGTGGCCTGTGACACGATGAATTTCTGGATCAACGGCAAGCGCGAGGCGCTCTGGAAGGTGCTTGAGCAGGTCGATGTGCTCATCATCAACGACGGCGAGGCGCGCGCCCTGGGACAAGATTCAAACCTGGTCAAGGTGGCGAAGCTGGTGCTGTCCCGCGGGCCCAAGCATCTCATCATCAAGCGCGGCGAATACGGAGTGCTCATGTTCAACGGGAATCATGTGTTCGGCGCGCCGGCCTTCCCTCTTGAGGATGTGCGCGATCCCACAGGCGCCGGCGATACCTTTGCCGGCGGGTTTTTGGGCTATTTAGCGGCGACGGGGAACCGGTCTCTCGACGCGATGAAGCAGGCTATTATCTTCGGAAGCGTCATGGCGTCATTTACCGTAGAATCCTTTAGTCTTGACCGATTGCGAATCCTGGATTACAAAGAAGTTCAAGCGCGGTTCCGGGAATTCAAACGGCTGACGCATTTCGAGGATATTCAGTGATATCAATGACGCGGGTGAAAGAGGCGAGTCTTGCGCATGCCGCGCGCGTGGCACGAATGTGCTGCGTGGTGGCTTGTGTTGGAGCGGCGAATTTGCTTGCGGGCTGCGCGACCAGCGAGGAGATGGTCACGAAATCAGAAGGCTATTACCAGGAAGGTGTGGCCAGTCTTTCGGGGGACCGTCAAAAGGCATTCGTCTCGTTCCAGAAATCCGTTCAGCTGAATCCGAACAACAAAAATTCTCGGTACGCGCTGGGACATGTGTACGCGCTGCAGGGCAAATTATCGCGGGCTGAAGAGGAGTTTCGCGCGGCGATCAATATCGATGAGGACTATTCGGAAGCCCATACCTATCTCGGCCAAGTTCTTGTCAACCAGAATCGTTGGGATGAGGCGATCAAGTCCTATCGCAAGGCGTTGACGAATCCGCTCTATTCGACGCCGGATCTGGCCCGGTTTCATCTGGGCCGTGCGTTGGCCCACCAGGGCGATCTCCAGGGCTCGATGGAAGCGCTCGAAGATGCCATCACCGTCAGTCCCTCGAATGTTCCGTCTGCGATGATTCATCTGGAGTTGGGTCGGGTGTACTACAAATTGGGATATGCGGAGAAGGCGCGTGAAGCGCTGACAAAGGTGACGACGGTTGATAAGGGCGGGGAATATGCGGCGGCCGCCACAGAATTATTGGCTCGACTGAAGTAGCAGGGGGACTATGGAGTCGGTTGGTGAGTTTTTCAGGCAAGTCCGGGAGACCAAGGGACTGACGGTCGATGAGGTGTCGTCGAAGACACGGATCCGGTCCGACTTCGTCAAGGCGCTCGAGGACGGCAATTTCTCCAAACTGCCCGATCAGGTGTTTGCCCGTGGATTCGTCCGTTCGTACGCGCGGTCGCTTGGGTTGGATGAGGAAGATGCGATCCAACGGTTTGCCAAGTCTGCCGGCACCTTTTATGAGAAGCAGGATGAACGGGAACGGCTCAAAGTCCGTCAGGCCGAAGAGGAACGCAAGCGCCAGTCCAATCGAAAAGCGGTGGCCGTTGCGATCGGCATTGCCGTCCTGACATTGATTTTTCTTTTGAGCCGTGAACAGTCGACGGTGCTGAAGCGGGCGGAGCCGGAGCCGGCCTTTCCCAAACAGAGCACTCAGGCGCTCCAGGATGTCCCCGGTACAGCCGTGCCGAAAGAGCCTGAACCAGCTGCCGAATCGACGAAGCCGAATGCGCCTGTTGCAACGGCACCGACGTCAGTGCCGGATGCTCGCCGGTCTGAGCCCACCCCGCCGCCGATTACCGCTTCGAAGCCGGAGGCTGAAACCGTATCGGCGGTTTCAGTCGGGACGGATGGCCCATTGAGTGGAATTTCGCTGGAAGCGGCCGGCGCTATGGCGGATACCCAGCTGGTGCTGGATTTGGAGGCGACTGAATTGAGCTGGGTCGTCGTGCAAATCGACAACGGCAGCCCGCAAGAGTCGCTGCTTCGTCCTGGTGAGAAAGCGCAATGGAAGGGGCGAGACCAGTTTGTTTTGACGCTGGGCAATGCCGGCGGGGTCAAAGCTGAATTAAATGGAAAGCCGCAGAAGCCATTCGGCCCCAGCGGGAAAGTTGCGCGGGAAATTCTCCTTAAACGGTAACGTGGCTCATCGTGCCAGGAGCTTGTGTTTCTCTCTTCCCTCCCGACTATCCCTAAGCCTTTTCCGGCAGTCACAGTGATTTGCCTCGAACTATGAGGCATGGAGGATAGGACTGAGGCGCAAAGGTGTCACGAAAGTGAAGCAGTGTGTGGTACCCTGTTTGTAAGTGATTGGATTGCCACGAATCTTATTCTGCAGACGCTGGCACGACGTTTGATCTTCCTTATGATCGAGTGGAAGGATAGATTGAAAAAGGGCGGAGGACGATTTCTTGACAGGAATTAAAAGGCGTTGGTATAGTCCGTCCGTTTTGCCTGATTTTTACGAGACGAATCATTCAGCCAGCGGCATTATGCCGACATCATGTGCGGTGGGTTCAACATAAAGGAGGATTAAGTGATGGGGTATCTGTCTAAGTTTGTGGGAGTCAGTGCAGCGCTGATGCTGTTGTCGGTCTCAATCGTCGGAGCGGAAGAAAAAGATCCGACCAAGCCGCGCGTTCCGGCGGAACAGATGGCCGACGCAAAGGCCGTGAAGAATCCGGTTGAGGCGACCCCGGAGAGCATCGCCAAGGGAAAGGCGTTTTACGAGGGCAAGGGCACCTGCTTCAATTGCCATGGCAAGGAAGGCAAGGGCAATGGTCCTGCCGGCGCCATGCTGAATCCGAGCCCGCGTGATTTCACCAACTGCAAGTTCCACAAGAAGCGGAAAGACGGCGAGCTGATGTGGGTGATCAAGAACGGCAGCCCGGGCACCGGTATGGTGTCCTTGATTCCGGCTGCGGTGACGGAAGAAGAAGCCTGGCACATCATCAACTACGAGCGGAGCTTCTGCAAGGGCGAGTAATCGATTCCAGCCTT
The DNA here is from genome assembly GCA_022843785.1 of Nitrospira sp. Taxonomy (GTDB): domain Bacteria; phylum Nitrospirota; class Nitrospiria; order Nitrospirales; family Nitrospiraceae; genus Nitrospira_D. The sequence continues at coordinate 147,011 of JALHMZ010000006.1, read as the reverse complement.
GTGGCTGAAAAGAGGGTGGGAAGGAAACTTCCCGCCCTCTTTTTTTTAGAACCACGGAATTACTGAGGCCTCCCGCAGGCCGTGCGTTGCCGCTCACCGGATCTTCCTGTTTTTGCGCAGGCTTGTGGCTGTACAGGTACCATGTCCTGATACGCTTTGAGCCCGTACCCCCTCCAATGAGGGGAGCGATTTGACCACCCGCACAATCATTCAGGGATTGCGTCTCGTACGAAAAAAGCGTATAGAGTCGCCCGTACAGATCCGCGTGCGGACGTGATCCATGACAGTGGGTACGCCAGCGGGTGGTTGAGGGAACCGGTGGATATCATGCTTAACGAATAGGAGAGCGACTATGCGCAGCTTGTGGCAGAGGGTGAAGTGCCGGGCGCGAGCGGCAACAGCAGCGCTCGGGATTGTGTTTGCAGGACTCCTCCCCAGTATCGTCGCCGATGTCAGTTATGCCGGCGATATCACTCCACCCCCTGGTATCGTAGCTGCGAGTGTTGAATATACAGGCCGCATCACAGTTGATGGTCCCCCCGTTACCGCATCGATTAAGACTCCAAAAAAGAACGGCTTGATGGTATTTGACGGTGTAGCCGGTCAGAGAATCAATATCGGCTTTAGCGGTGCGACGCTAACGCAGGGACGTGCATCGGTGTATCGTCCGGACGGCGAGGTGATGAGCATTGTTGCCTCCCCGGTGACGCACTACTATTGGTCAGCCTATAAGCCGGCCGGTGATGCAATGGCCACCAAGGCTGCGTCATTTTCACCCAAGGGCGGCAGTCTCGATTTGGCGGCACTTCCGTCGTCCGGCACCTATACGATCGTGATCAATCCGGGTGAAAGCTACACCGGCGACGTCACCGTCACCGTGTCGACGGAATTGACGGGCGACATCACTCCGCAAGGCGCCGCAGTTCCGATTGCCTTTGGACGGTTTGGCCAGAATGCCCGGTATACCTTTGCCGGCATCACCGGCCAGACGGTGAGTTTGCAATTGAGCGGGGTCACGGTCGAAAGCGGGTATCTCTCCATTCTCAAGCCGGATGGAGGCGTTCTGGGCACGCCGACTTCGTTTGGATCGCAGGGTGCTGTGATTGACACGCAGGTTCTTCCAGCATCCGGCACCTATGCCGTGATGATCGATCCAGGGCATGTCGATCTTGGTCAGGCAACGCTCGCGCTCTACAATACTCCGGATATTTCCGGCACTATTATGGTCAACGAAGCGCCCGTGACGTCGACGTTGACCGTGCCGGGCCAACGAGCCCGCTATACGTTCAACGGCACAGCCGGTCAATGGGTGAATCTCGGGCTCACCTCGGTCACGACAGCCTCGAGCGTCGTGTCGATGCTGAATCCGGATGGAACCACCTTGGTTTCGACGACGATCGGTCCCAGCGGCGGCAGCCTTGATCCGGCAACGATGCTGCCCGCATCGGGAGCCTATACGATTGCAGTCGATCCGGTCGGCTATAACACGGGCAGCATGGCGCTGACACTCACGTCTCCGCTCGTCGGCACCGTCTCGTTGGACGGTCCCCCGGTGCCGATCAATTTTACCAAGCCGGGCAGCATGGCGCGCTATACGTTTAGCGGTGCGGCCGGACAATGGGTGAATCTGGGGTTTTCGTCTGTCACGGTCACATCGAGCACGATCACACTCCTCAACCAGGATGGGACCGTCTTAGCCTCGACCTCTGTAGGCAGGGGCGGTGGAGGGTTGAAAGCGCCGAGCCCCTTGTCGGCCACCGGCACCTATACCGTTGTTGTCGATCCATCCAGTACCCACACCGGGACCATTACCGTGACCCCGTCGACGGAAGTCGCGGGTTCAGTGACGATCAATACCGCCCCTACGCCGGTCGCAATCAGCCGGGCCGGCCAGAATGCCCGCTATACGCTGGCAGGACCTGGGAACCAACAGGTCACGGTTAAGGTCACCGGGAATACGTTTAACGGCTTAACCGTGAGCCTCTATACCCGAAGTGGCATCTTGCAGACGGAGATGACGAGATCAGAGACGAGCTTTGCGCTGAACCCAGTGACACTGCTGACCCCGGATCTCTATACGATCACAATCAGTCCGATGGCGCCTGCTACTGGTAAGCTGAGCTTACAGGTGACGAGTCCATAGAAGCCGAGAGAAGCTGAGGCTCGGTAGAGGGGCATCATCGCGCTCCGCCGAGAGTAGTGCAAATCGAAGGAGGGTGGGGAGGCAACTCCCCACCCTCCTTTTTTAGCGTGAAGTGACGACTGGATGTGAATGAATGAAGAGCAGCCAACAGGTCAGGCGCGGATGAAGATGGGGTCGAGATCTTGTATCGTGCATCGCGAGGAGTCAGTTTGATTCTCGACGTGCGAACCAAAATGAATCAGGCCGGTCAGGGTGTTTCGGTGCCGGTCAGAGCGGTGAGTCTGGATAAGACGAGCATGGAGACTACGTAGGACTGGGGGTGGTGGAAATCCGAAACGAGCGGTGAGATCTGATCCACACCGTCTGCTCCGGCGCCAGCCGGCTGAATGATGAACAGCAGCGCCTGAGGCCGTGCAGCGGCTCCCCCGGCTTCGGTGACGGACACACGGATCTCGACTTGTTGCGGCTGATGGCTTGAGGGCAAGGTTGCCGCGAACTCCAGCGACGTGGTTTCTCCCGGTTGCAGCGGTGGAATGGTCAGGGTTCTCGCCCGGAATTGTTCGATGACCGACGGTGTGCCGGTGAGGGAGGCCGAGGCATTCTGGATCGGGATCGAGCCGGTATTGACGACATCCACGCGCACCCGAATCCGTTCGCCGCTCTCCAGAAACAAATTGCCGTTCTCGTCGAGCAGTAGAGCTTTGAAGCGAAGCTTCGACGGCGATGCAGAGGTGGTGCTGGAAGGAGATGCCTCGAGGATGACCGTAGAGGGCAGTGCTTCTTCCTTGGGAGGACCTTCCAGGTGCCAGGCGCATCCGGGGCTGAGCAGGACGGTACATGCGGCCAGGCTCAGATGTGCGGCGGAGAATGATCGGAGTGAAGGTGTCGTTCTGTGAGGGGGCACGACTAAACCTGTTGCGACAGTTTCACGCCACCGTACTGGACATATAGGGCGAAAGCAACTGGCTATCCACTGGCAGACAAAACAGGGACCTTCTGAATTTCTCCAGCAGAAACGGTACACTTGAAACCAGGTTCTCCCCTTCAGCACCCTGTCCTAGAGAGACTTGTGAACCCAGGTTCAATTCTCGATGGCGACCTGCCATGATCTCATGGCGGTCAGGGTGTTTCCACGCCGGTCATGGAGGCTGGTTTGGAGAGCACAAGAGATGCAGCGTTGTCCTGTGGCTTCAGGAGGGGAAAGGTTTGAGGACGTTGCTCTGAGTTGAACTGAGTTTTTGCCGCCCACGCAACTTTTTGGCGCACGTAATCGCTTGTTTCGCCGAGTGTGACTGTGCCGTCTCGATTTGTGTCCGCGTCTCCTCGTAGCCCCTTCAAGAGATAGTAGGTAAATAGGCCGTGGCGATGTTGGTCGTCTTCTACTCCCTTCGTAAAGTCAGTGCCTCCGATCAGTCCGACGACATTTCCGTTGCCCAGTTCCCAGCGGGGTGACGCGGTTTTTCCCTTGGCATCACCACGAAGCCTGGACACCATGCCATCGAACAGGAACACGGCTTGTTTGGTCTTGAGCCTGGTGAGGGCCGACTCGATATCCCTCAGCGGATAGAGCCGAGCCGTTGCGGTGGGGCTTCCGTCATAGGGAGCCAGGAGTACGTCGCCGGTCGGCGTGACCAATGCCTGTCCGGAAAAATAGATGATGACGGCAGCGTTCTCAGCCATATGAAGCGGGAGCCAGTCGAACAACACGTCGTCGATGTCGGTACGGAGCGCCTTCGAGTTTTGCAGCAGCTTGACGTTGGAGGAGGGCAGGCCGCCGAGCAATTGGAAATAGTTGGCGACCATTTCCGCATCCATCGCTGCATAGCGGCGGGGTGTGAGTTTGGGATCACGATAGGCGCCGACTCCGATCGAGACCAGGTAGACGTGGGGCTGTTGAAAGCCTGGCCTTCGGGTGGGAATTTGGTCCACATCGTCTGCTCCGGCGCCAGCCGGCTGAATCGTCAGTGAAAGCGTTTGGGGCGGCGCGACGGCTCCTCCCGATTCGGTGACGGCCACGCGGATCTCGGCCTGTTGCGGTCTGGTTGTCGGAGGCAGGGTTGCGATGAACTCCAGGGATTTCGTTTGCCCCGGTTGCAGCGGCGGGATCGACAAGGTTGTCGCGGGGAATTGCCCGATGATCGACGGTGTGCCCGTCAGTGTGGCCGAGGCATTCTGAATCGGATTCGTGCTGGTGTTGATGATGTCCACTCGCACGCGCACATGCTCGCCGCCTTCCAAAATCAAGTTGCCGTTCTCGTCGAGCAGCAGGGCTTTGAATTGAAGTTTCGATGTCGAGAGCATTCCCGTCGGCGAGGAAGGGGAACCCTTGGATGAAAGGACTGGTGGATCGGATGGGGAGGCCTGGGCTGCTAGAGGAGCGGGGAGCGGTTCTCCGAGGGCGACTCTCGTGTCCAGGAAGATTTTCGATGCGAACTCGATGACCGTATCGCGAAGGAAAGGATCGATGATGTAATCGCAGTTTTTGGCGAGTTGTTCGAGCCGCAGCCGCTCACGACGGGAGACTTTGATTTCGGTTTCCCGTAGTAAAACGCCGGCCTTGTCATAGACCCGCGCCATCGCGTTCATTTGCAAGGTGGCGGGAGCCCGGTCATACAGCGCATCTTTGTTGAGATCGAACGACCAGTCGAGAAAATCGATTTTCACCACGTGGTCGGGGGGCGCGGTCTTATTTGGCGTGCCTTCATAGATCACCGTTTGGAAGGTTCGATGGGCTCCTTCGAGCAACGCCTCCTCAACTTGGCGGCCGAACGGGATTTCTTCAGGCTGTCCGCATGAATCGGTATAGCGAAGCGACTGCTCTTTGAGCGAGGGAGGCAACACCAGTTGTACCGCAGAGGGCAGCGGGTCTCCCATCGGAGGAAATTGGAGGTGGCGAGTGCATCCGGCTATCAGAAGCACAGCGCATCCGATGAGGGATAGGCAGGCGGCATGCCGGATTCGACCGGCCGATTTCTTTCCGGAGAGGGTCAATGCTGAGCCTATTAGGAAACTCTTAAGCGTATCGTCTTCACCGTACTGGAAATATCAGGTGAAAGCAACCGGAGCACGCCAGGCCACGGCGGGTGGTTCAGCCGTTGGCGAGGACTTTTCCTCTTTGAAGCCCAAGGAAAGGTTAGTGTAAGATACACCGTTCGAGTAGGTGATCGTTTGCCGCGAGTGCGGACTGGTATGGTACGATCTTGTTGGAACGGGGCCGGCTGTTGTCGGCGCCGTTTGTTTTCGGGGGAATAAGACCAACCTTCTGGAGGAACCCAGTTATGGGCAATCGGATGCAACACATGGGCACATGGTCAATCGGTGGCGGGTTGTTGTTGGCGCTCTGCGCCTTCGCCGGCCTTGAAGGCGGGACATCGGCTTCAGCCGCAGGAGTCCCTCCGGCCTTTGCCCAAGGCTTTTCAGATATCGTGAAGAAAACGACTCCAGCCGTTGTGAATATTGCGGTGACCGGTGGAGGAGAGGGAGGACGCCGCCGCGGGGGACTTCCTCCGGGTCCCTTTGGCAAGCCTCCGAGTGAAGAACCAGGTGGAGAGGACGCGCCGACTCCGCCACCGATGCCTCATGGTCCGCCCGCGCCGCACGGCCGTCAGGAGCAGAGCGCGGGGTCCGGTGTCGTGTTCGATTCGAACGGCTTTATCGTGACCAACAATCACGTGGTGGAAGGGGCAACTCAGATTACAGTCACGTTGAACGATCGGCGTGAGTTTTCCGCCAAGATCATCGGCACCGATCCCAAGACCGATTTAGCCGTGATCAAGATCGAGGCGAAAAACCTGCCGTCGCTGAAGTGGGCTGAGTACGAGAAGTTGCAAGTGGGCGATCTGGTGCTGGCCGTCGGCAGCCCGTTCGGGCTGAGCTCGACCGTGACGCTCGGCATTATCAGCGCGCTGGGGCGCGGGAATGTCGGCATCGCGGATTATGAGGATTTCATCCAGACCGATGCCGCCATCAATCCAGGCAATTCCGGCGGGGCGCTCGTCAATATGAACGGCGATCTCATCGGCATCAATACGGCCATCTTTTCAAGGACGGGAGGGTCTGAAGGCGTGGGATTTGCCATTCCCAGCAGCATCGCCCTCGATATCGTAGACAGTCTCCAGCGGACAGGGAAAGTGGTGCGCGGATGGATGGGCGTCGCCATTCAGGAGATTACTCCGGCGTTGGCCAAGTCGTTCAAGTTACCAGAAGATCGGAAAGGCGTCTTAATCAGCGACGTCAATGAAAACGGGCCGTCCCATGCCGCCGGGGTCAAGCGAGGCGATGTGGTGGTGGCGTTCAACGGCAAAGAGATTCTCAGTGTCAGCCAGCTTCGCAACCTTGTGGCCAGGACGATCGTCGGCAAAGAGGCGCAGGTGAAAGTGCTGCGCGACGGCAAGGAACAGCTGATCTCGGTGACGGTCGCTGAACGGCCGTCGGATGAGCTACTCGCAAAGAAAGAGCCGGCGCCGCCTAAAGAGCAGGGTGAAACGATCAAGCCGCCGGACAATGTCTTGGCGTCGCTCCGTGTGCAACCCCTGGATAACGCGGTGATGAGCCAGCTGAATATTCCCGCCAAAACTACCGGAGTTGTCATTGCTTCGGTGGAGCCGGGCGGACAGGCCGAAGCGGCCGGATTGCAGCGTGGCGATGTGATCCAGGAGGTGAATCGCGAGCCGGTTAAAACGATGGACGACTATCAGAAGGCCGTCAGCAAGATCAAGAAAGAGGATTTGGCGGTGCTGCTGGTCAATCGGCAGGGCAACAGTTTGTTCGTCGCAGTCAATCCGAAATAGGAGGGTAGGCGCATCGCTTGCGTCTCGGTTGCGCGGGTTAGTTTGTGGGATGTCTGACCGGTGGATCGTATCTTGTGAGGGCCTGTGCTGAACAAGGTTACCCAGTGGCTGCAGGATTCGGTGTTCAAGCCGCTGGAAGACAAAAAGATGCCGGTCATGGAACACCTGGTGGAATTCCAGGTGCGGCTGACCCGTGCGGTGATCGTCACGGCGGTTGTGTTTGTAGGGACCTTTTTCTATGCCGATGCCTTGGTCAAATGGCTTCGCGTGCCCCTGCAGAATATGTTCGTTCCCAGCACGTTATCCTGGGAGCCGACCGATCTGCCGACCGTGCCGTTCGTCTTTCTCGCGCCGGCCGAGGCGTTGTGGCAGAACGTCAAGGTTGCGGGATTGTTCGCTGTCGTGCTGGCGGCTCCCTACATCCTGCATGAAGTGTGGCGGTTCATCGTGCCCGGATTGCATGCCCAGGAGCGGAGGTTTGTAGGGCCGTTTGTGTTTGTGAGCGGGGCGGCGTTTTACACGGGGGCGGCATTTTCGTTTTTCTTCGTGCTCCCGTTTGCCTTGAATTTCCTGATTTCATACGGGGTGAATGCCGGATTTGTCCCGCAAATTTCGATTGCGCAATATGTCGGGTTTTCCCTGTGGTTCCTGTTGGTGTTCGGACTGATTTTCGAAGTGCCCCTGGCGCTGACGCTCATGGCCAAGCTGGGGTGGGTCGACGCGCCGTTTCTGATCCGGTACTGGAAGTGGGCGTTACTGGGGTCGTTCATCATCGCTGCGATTCTTACGCCGACTCCCGATCCGTTCAATCAGTGCCTGATGGCCGGCCCGATGTTTCTGCTCTACTGGGTCGGCATTTTCGGCGCCAAGTGTTTCGGTAAAAAAAAGCCGCTCGAATCAGGGCAGACCGGTGTCTCCCCGGTTGCCATGGCGGTCGCAGGAGCCGGTGCGGCAGGCACGTCGGCTCCGAAGTCTTCAGGCGAGGACTATGTTGGAGTGCCAGGGGGACGGGGTCGTTAGTGATCGAGGCTTCGTCGTGCCTCTGTCGGAAGGGAATGTCATGGCGCGTGAACTCAATGTGATCAGCAACGGAGACAGTGACGTCTGCACCTATATGTGGGCCTGCGCCATTTGTGACGAGAACGAGCGATGCCAGAAAGACAAGGAAGGGCATAGTCGCTGGCTTGTCATGAAACGGATGGAGCGGATCGAGCACACCGTGCTCGTAATGAGCAATAAGGGGGGAGTGGGGAAGAGCACCTGCACGACGAATATCGCCGTCAGTCTCGCACTCAAGGGATGGCATGTCGGCATCTGCGACATGGACATCCATGGCCCGAATATCCCCAAGATGGTGGGAGCCGAAGGGCAAAAACTCAAGATCAGTACGTCAGGCGGGATCATTCCTTTTCAAGCCTACAATCTCAGGATTGCCTCAATGTCGTTTCTCCTCCAGAATTCGGACGACCCCATCATCTGGCGCGACGCCTATAAATACGAATTCATCAATCAGTTGCTGGGCGGTGTCGAGTGGCAGGACCTCAACTTTCTGCTCATCGATCTCCCACCGGGGACCGGCAACGAGTCGGTCACGACGATCGATTTGCTGGGGAAAGTCAGCGGCGCCGTCATTGTGACCACCCCGCAAGAGGTGGCGCTGCTCGATTCGCGTAAGTCCGTCACATTTTGCCGGGACAGCGAAGTGCCGATCATCGGTATCATTGAGAATATGAGTGGGTTGGAGTGTCCGCATTGCCACAACCATATTGACGTGTTCCGGAAAGGCGGCGGCGAGGCCTCCGCGCTCGATATGGGGGTACCGTTCTTGGGCCGTATTCCGCTGGACCCTGATGTGGTGATGCAATCCGATTTGGGGGAGCCGTTCGCGCTCTTCAACTCTGATACGCCGACCGCTGAGGCGTACCACAACATTGCCAATCAAGTGGAGACGTTCTGCAAGAAGAGCAGCTCGTTGCAAAGAGCCGTTTCACGAAAGGGGTGACGGCGAGTGCCGATCGCCGCGGATGAACATGATGCAAGGATTAACTCCCCTTCACGATGCGCAGAAGATCGTGCTTGATGCGGCGGCCGTGTTGGGGCTGGAAAAAATTTCCATTCTCGACACGCTTGGACGGACGCTGGGCGAAGATATTGTGGCCGAGCGGGACAATCCGCCGTGGGACAACAGCGCCATGGATGGGTTTGCGGTGCGGTGGGAGGACATCGCGCAGGAACATGCGATTCAGAAGCCCGTCACATTGGCGGTGATCGAAGATGTGCCGGCCGGTAGAATGCCTTCCAGAACAGTCGGCGTCGGACAGGCCATTCGGATTATGACCGGCGCGCCGGTTCCGCAGGGGGCCGACACGGTCTTAAAAGTAGAAGATACGGAGCATACGCCGGATACGGTCCGTGTGTTCAAGCCGGAACCCCGCGGTTCCAACATCCGTCCGTGCGGGGAAGATGTCAAAAAAGGTGAGCGTATCATCGCGAAAGGTACACAGATTCGCCCCGGAGAAGCGGGTATGCTGGCCGTCCTGGCCCGGTCCTTCGTCTTTGTGTATCAACGGCCCCGCGTGGCGATCCTTTCGACGGGTGACGAGTTGGCTGATCTCGATGAACGGTTCAGCGAAGAGAAGATCATCAACTCGAACAGTTATGGGATTGCCGCGGCGGTGCAGGAGGCCGGCGGTATTCCATTGCTGCTCGGTATTGCGAGGGATACGCAGGCGTCGCTGAAAGAGAAGATCTCGCAGGGGTTGAACGCCGACATTCTGGTATTGTCAGGCGGGGTTTCAATGGGCGACTACGATTTTACCAAAGCGGTGTTTCAGGAGATCGGCGCAGAGATGAATTTCTGGAAGCTGGCGATCAGGCCCGGGCAGCCGCTGGCCTTCGGGAAAATTCAGGGTAAGCTGGCGTTCGGCTTGCCGGGGAATCCCGTTTCATCGATGGTCACGTTCGAACAATTGGTTCGGCCCGCCATGCTGAAGATGGGCGGGCGGCGAAGTTATGGCCGTCCGGTTGTCGATGCGATATTTCAGGAAAAGTTTTCAAAGCGGACTGATCGCCGCCACTTTCTGCGCGGTGTGCTCACCCGTGAAGAGGGTGTATTCAAGGTCCGGACGACCGGCGATCAAGGGTCGGGGATTCTCACCTCGATGGTGAAGGCCAATTGCCTGATCGATGTCCCTACAGAGGTCGAGCGGCTGAATCCCGGCGACCGGGTGACGGTGCAGCTATTGAGCGGCGAGGCGTGGGCGACGAATGCGGAGCAGGTTCATGCCGGCGAGCATCGGTTGTCCTGTTGCTAGCGAAGGGGCACTCGGCTAACCTTATGCCTATTCCAATCGTCTCATTCGTCGGCCGGTCCAACAGCGGTAAGACCACCTTTATCGAGCGTGTGATTCCTGAACTGGTGCGCGCCGGCTACAAGGTCGCGACGGTCAAACATGCAGGACATGGCTTCGATCTCGACACAGAGGGGAAAGACAGTTGGCGGCACAAGCAGGCAGGAGCCAGCAGTGTCGTCATTCTGTCCAAGGGGAGCATGGCCGTGTTCGCCGATGTGTCCGATCAACTGAAGGTTGAAGATGTGCGGGATCGGTTTCTCGACGACACCTACGACTTAATCATTGCGGAGGGATGGAAACACGAGGGGTATCCCAAGATCGTCATCATTCGCGATCAACTCGGTGAAGTGCCTATCTCGCCGGAAGGATTGTTGGCGGTCGTGTCCGATAAACCTGTCGATCTTACTGTCCCGCTGTTCGGTCTGGACGATGTGCCCGCAGTCGCCGCGCTCATTATGAAACAATTCCCCCGACGTGCTCGATCAGAGCATGAGCTTGAAGCCTAGCGGAACGATCGTACTGGGGCTCGTGGCCGGAGTGCTCGCGTTCGGCGGCATTGCGGCTCCTCTCACCGATCGCCCGGAATTCTGCGCCAGTTGCCATGTCATTGCGCCTTCGTACGACAGTTGGGCTGCCTCCTCGCACAAGGAGGTGTCCTGTGTTGTCTGCCATGTGAGGCCGGGGGTACAAGGCTGGGTACACGACAAGGTGTGGGTGGGGACCAGAGACGTGGTGCGCACCGTATTCGGGGCTCCGGCCGATGTCCATAATCTGAAAGCACAGGTTGATTCCACCCTCTGTCTGGGCTGCCATCGAAACATTCTTCGAGTCTCCGAAATCGCACCACGCGACTTGCCGTTGCCGGTGAAAGATGTCGGCCTCGTCATGAGCCACCGAAAGCATATGGAGGCATTTGAGGCCGGACAGCAGGGAGACGGGTGTCTGACGTGCCATGCCGGCGTGGTCCACGACCGGTCGATCAAGGGATATCCTATCGTGATTCCGAGAGGACATGTATCAGCCGACAGCAAGCCCTGGTATCCGGACCATCCGGAAGGGTCTGCTCTCCGAACACGGGCGCTCAATGATTGTGTCCGGTGTCATGATGGAAAGACTGAGTATCAAGGCAAGGTGATTGAGCGAAAGTGCGAGGTGTGCCATCTTCCTGAAAAGATCAAAGAATTGTTGTCTTTTTAACGCGGCACAGGGTGCGTGACGATGTCCTCCCCGGTCCTTCAGGCTACGAATTTGAGTAAGCGGTTCGGTGATTTTACCGCCGTGGACGGCATTTCCTTTTCGATCGAGCCGGGCGAAATCCTTGGCCTGCTCGGTCCGAACGGAGCCGGGAAAACAACGACGATCCAAATGTTGCTTGGATTGGTCACTCCGACGACCGGCTCGATCCAGATGTTCGGGTTGGACCTTTCGACGGATCGGGAAGCGATTCTCCAGCAAGTCAATTTTTCATCGACGTATATCTCGATGCCGCAGTCACTAACGGTCGAAGAAAATCTCTGGGTGGTCGCGAGACTGTATGGCCTGACCGATATACCGCGGCGTGTGGGTGACATCGTGAAGAAGTTAGAGATGGAGGAGTTTCGCTCCAAGGTCACCAGGAAGCTGTCGTCCGGCCAAATGACGCGACTGACTCTGGCGAAAGCGTTTCTTACGGAACCCAAGATTCTGTTTCTGGATGAGCCGACCGCCAGCCTCGACCCCGATATTGCTGAGAAGATTCGGGGATTCCTGAATGAGGAGCGCCGGTCCTCAGGGTTGAGCATTCTGTACACGTCGCATAACATGCGGGAGATGGAGGAAATGTCCGACCGCATCATCTTTTTGCAGCGCGGAAAGATCGTCGCAGAAGGGACAGCCCAGCAAATCGTGGCGCGTTTCGGCCAAGCCGATTTAGAAGAGGTCTTTCTAAAGCTTGCGCGCGATTCGCGCAGTTGAGGAGAACGATGACGATGACTCAGTCGTGGATTGATTTTGGAACGGGGCTGTTAGCAGGCGGGCTTGGCTTGAGCGTCTGCTGGGGATTGTTTTGGCTGGTGATCGGGAGTGTCGGATGGATGCGTGGCACGTGCAGTTGGCCTGTTTTTCTCAACAGCCTGGTTGCGTCGGGGATCCCGTTCCTGCTGATGGGGCTGCTTGTATGGTTGAGAGATTCCACCAAGGTGCCGGGGCTCGCATTTGCCGGAGGGCTCAGCATTATGCCGCTGGTGGTGGTCGCATTCGGACTACGCCGGGCTCCTGACGGGAGGCTGGCTGGCATCCACATGCTTGGAGGCGTGCGGCATTTGATGGACAAACTGCTCGGCAAACACCAGACGTGCGGAGGCTGTGGAGATGGGCATGGCTCGGGGTCCGGAGGCTGCGGGTGAAACTGCATCGTATTCTTGCCCTGCTTGCCAGGCATCTATATCTGTATCGGCGCAGTTTGCCCCGTATCATGGAGATCTTTTATTGGCCGTTTTTGGATCTCGTGATCTGGGGATTCATCACGATCTACCTCGCCCGGTACCAGACTCAGATTCCTGGATTTGTCACGTTCTTCCTGGGGGCGCTCATTCTATGGGACATCCTATTTCGGGCGCAGCAAGGCATTACGATCTCGTTCCTTGAGGAACTCTGGGCAAGAAATTTGATGAATCTCTTCGCCAGTCCGCTCAAGCCCAGTGAATTTCTGGCGGCGACCATGGCGATGAGCATTTTCAAAGTCACCTGTGTGTCGATTATCATGACTCTGTGCGCGCTGCTCTTTTATTCCTACAATGTGTTTATGATCGGGCTCTGGCTGCTCCCCTTCATTCTGAATCTGGTTCTGACCGGCTGGGTGATCGGTGTGTTTACCACGTCGCTCATTATGCGGTTCGGGCAGGAAGCGGAGGTCTTAGCCTGGAGTATGGTCTTTCTGTTTCAGCCGATCTCCTGTGTATTTTATCCGATGGACGTGTTGCCGATCTGGCTGAAGCCGGTGGCCTTGGCCAACCCGGCGGCCCATATTTTCGAGGGGATGCGGGCGGTGCTTGGGGGAGAGGGCGATCCTAGTATGAGCCTTGCCTGGGCTGTGGGCCTCAACGGGTTGTTGCTGGTTGCGGCTGTGGGATGGTTTTATCGAACCTTTGCCTATTGCAAGGACCAGGGGCTGCTTGTTCGGATTGGCGAGTAATGTTGTAATTGGCTGGACTTCTGTGTTACGGTACAGCCACTCTATCGTACGGGTCTCGCGATAGCGCGATTTAATAGTGCAGACCCACAACGTCGATGTTGCCTTGTCCGGGAATCTTGTCGGAAGTCAGACCCAAGTCGCTGCTCGGTTCGCGTCTTCGGCCCGCTCCTTCCCCCGTTCCTCGCGCTCAAGACAATATCATCATTTATAAGGAGGAACCCCGATGGGTTCAAAGATCTATGTCGGTGGGTTGCCCTATTCGGCGACCGAGCAGCAATTGAGTGATTTGTTTGCAGCCCACGGCGCCGTGGCGTCGGCGCGGATCATCACAGATAAATTCACCGGCCAATCCCGTGGATTCGGCTTTGTGGAAATGTCCTCGGATTCGGAAGCCCAAGCAGCGATCACAGCGCTGAATGGGGCTGAAATGGGTGGCCGGACTTTGACTGTCAATGAAGCGCGTCCTCAAGAGCCGCGCGCTGGTGGCGGTGGCGGTGGCGGTGGCCGCGGTGGATTCGGTGGTGGTGGTGGCGGCGCCCGTGCAGGTGGTGGTGGTGGCAAGCGCGACCGCTGGTAGTTGATCGTTTCGATGTAGTAACGGAGGGGCTGTCGTTCAAGAACGGCAGCCCCTCCGTCTTTTTGTGGACCAGTCGGGTACCTTGTCAATGACGTCAACGCGATGGTAAGAAACTCACTCGGACAGCCGGGTTCCACACTGGGAGGAGGGGGTTGTGAAGAGCCAAGCGGGTTTGCTGCAATCAACCATGGCATCGGCAGATCTGTCCTTGTGCTCTTTCCATACGAGTCCCGTGCTGGTGGTCGAGAACTTCTGGTCGCTTGATGAGCGACAGTATTTTCGGGACGCGATGGCAACGGCGTCTTGGAAAAGTATGCAAGAGCTGTCGACGGTGCGTGAGGATTTTCCTGCTGCAGGGAATTGGGCCAAGGCGGAGATCTCTCAACCTCAGGGCCAACAATTTCTGTCCAGATTGCAATTGCCCTGTATTCACGAATATATCGAGTCGTTCCCTCATCTCATAGGCCGTCACATGGGCTTTAGTTACTATTCATACGCCGCAGGGGATTGTCTGCCGACTCATGACGACACGGATCAGGGACATCCCATAGGGCAGCGGCCGGCGCCGCTGCGTCGTATTGCCGTCGTCACGTATTTCCATGAAGAATGGCGACCTGATTGGGGTGGGGAGTTGATTCTTTATGCGCCGCGAACCACGCATAGCGCCAGCCATACCGATCTCGTGCCGACCCACTGCATCGAACCTCGCCCCGGATCGCTTGTGATGTTTACCGTGCCTCGTTTCCATCGGGTATGCCGTGTGGATCCGATGGCCGGGCAACACCGGCGTCTATCAATTGCCGGCTGGTTCATGACCGAGCACGCGTAGCGAGAGCAAGTCTGAGGTCAACATTTCGGGTGAGGGGATTAGGGGGGGCTCAGCAGGGTCTCGCCTCGACTGTCACCGGCGTCACGTCTTTCAACCAAACCAATCGACGTCGTTGGCGGCTTTCCCATGTCCGGAGACATCAAGGGACGATGCCGGTTGCGCAAGTACATCCTGAACTAGGTGGATTAAACGGGCTTGCTCAAACGGTTTTGCCAGAAATGGCAGTGTGCCGCGTTTGATTCCGTGACTCGCCAGGTCCTTTTCCGGGTTACCGGACATCAGGATGACATGAAGACCTTTGCGGATGGCAGCTGCTCGGATGGCCAGATCCAGGCCATGCACATGAGGGAACGGATTTGAACTGGAGGCCAGTTGAAAACCGGGTGGGGGTAAGATGAGATCGGTGAGCAGAAGATCGATCGGCCCTTCGTGCTCTGTACATATTTTGAGAGCATCGGAACTCCCGTCGGCGTGGAGAATCTTGAATCCGGCTTGTTGCAGAATTGTTGCACAAAGCTTCGTGATGGCCGGCTCGTCGTCGACGACCAGAATCGTTGCTGGAACAGTTCTCTGCGGAATCTCTTGAGGTCCCGGCATAAATGGTGCTCCTTCATCGGCATCATAATGCCGGGCGGAGTGCAAGGCGAGCAAAACTTTCGTTTCCGCAGGGGATCAGGAGGCGGGCGGAGCATCGGAGGGAATCCATCCACCTCCTAGCGCCTTAAACAGGCTGACTAGTTCAGTAAGGCGAGATCGTTCGGTCAGGACCAATTGGGTTTCAGCCGTTAGGACTACCCGTTGTGCATCAAGTACATCCAGGTAATTGACCATGCCGTTGCGGTAGCGGACGAGAGATAATCGCATGGCTTCCTGGGCCGAGGTCAGCTGTGCTCTTTGATGGGTGAGTTGCTCGCTTCGTGCGTGTACCGAAACCAGCAAATCTGCTACCTCTTTAAAGGCCTGTGCGATGGTCTGCCGGTAACTCTCCAGCAACTGCTGGTATTGGGACTCAGCCTGATCGAGGCGGGCGAGGTTCGTTCCCCCTTGAAAGATGGGTAGGGTGACCGATGGGCCGATGCTGTAATGGAAGCTGTTGCCGGTAAACCACTTCGCCAAGTCGGTGCTCTGAAGCCCTCCTTGCCCGGTGATCATGAGACTCGGGAAGAAATAGGCGCGTGCTTGACCGATCCGGGCATTGGAGGCCACAAGAGTGGCTTCTGCTTGGAGAATGTCGGGGCGTCGTTCAAGAAGCTGAGAGGGGAGTCCTACTGGAATATCCGGTTGAGCAATGACGGCACGAAGAGGTTTACGGGCAAGGTCGAGCGATCCTGGAGTCATTCCTGTCAGGACTTCAAGCCGGTGAGATTCAATGGCCCGCAGTCTTGTCAGGTCGGGGAGAAGGCCTGCCGCTTCAGCCACCAGCACTTCGGTGCGTTTGACGTCCAGTTCTGAGGCCAAACCTGCCGTGGTTCGTTTTTGGATGATCTCCAGAGATTCTTGGCGAATGGCGAGGGTGCGTGTGGCAATGTCGACCTGCGCATCCAGTTCTCTGATGCGAAAATACGATTGCCCCACATCACTGATGAGTGAGAGCGCAACGGCGCGAGCGTCTTCCTCAATCGCTTTGGCCTCGGCCTGCGCGGCCTCGCGGCCACGTCGGATACGGCCCCAGAAGTCAATCTCCCAGCGCAGGTCCATCGCGCCGTTCCAGAGGCCGAAGGTGGTTCCCGGCGTCGCAAAGATCGATGGGCCTGGTCGCTGGCCCGTCGCCAATCCCAACCCCGCCAAGGTGTTCTCAGACACCCCGATATTGGTGTAAGAACTGGAGAGGTTTAAATGCGGGAAGAGGCCGGCTGCCGCGGACATTACAGAGGCCCGGCCTTCGAGGATTCGTGCGACCGCTCGTTTCACGTCGTGATTGTGCTGAAGGGCCCGTTCGATGAGTTCCGAGAGTTCGTCATTCTGAAACGCTTTCCACCAGGCCGCTTCCGGCACACGATTGGATGAAGCTGTGGCGGTGCCGGGTGCGAGTCGGGACCAGCTGTCCGGTGCCTCAGTCTGGGGTCGCTGGTAGTCGTTGCCTTGCACACAGGAGGATAGAACCAACGCCGCCATGATGATTCCGAGAGCAGGCGTTGTGCATCTCATAATGGCCGCTCCGTGGGGGTAACTGGAGAAGATGGGGTTTCGCCTGTCGTGCGTGAGGGCTGTCGCTCAATGAACACATCGACCTGCTGCCCGGCATAGACCGGGAAGGACGGACGCTCGAATCGATAGATAACTTGCAGCACTCTGGTGTCGACTCGTTCTGTGTTTTCACCTGTGAGCGATTTCTTAGGGATTACGTAGGGCTCGATCCGTACGAACGTCAGTGGAATTTTCCGGTCAGCCAAGGATTTGATAGAGGCCGTGCCTCCGGCTTGCGGAGTGACGAGCGGGGCGTTGACTTCGTCGATGTCGGCACGGACTTGCAGCTGTCCGGTTTCGCCCAACAGCATGAGCGGCTCGCTCGGTCCAAGCGTTGCGTATTCTCCCGCCCGAACGTTGATTTGCAATATCGTGCCGCTCCGCGGCGCCCGAACGGTCAGACGATTCAGGAGGATGGCGGCTTCATCACGCTGAGCCATGGCCTGTTTGAGGCTGGCTTGAAGCCGCTGCCCGCCGCGTTTGGCCATCTCAAGTGCATACCAGGTGCGCTTGAGATCATCCTCGCTCACAGCTCGCTCATCGTGTACCGATTGGAGGCGGTGTAATTGGGTCTCAAGATCGCCGATTTTGTAGTTCTGCTCATCGATCTGCGCCTGTAGGGGGGGGATGGCGGCTTCACGGGTCAAGAGCTGCGCGCGTAGTTCTCGATCATCCAGTTGGAACAGCGGAGCCTGTGTTGTGACCTGATCGCCGACCTTCACAAACATTTTGGTAATCAATCCGGCAACCGGAGGCGCAATGCGGACGTTTTCATTTACCGCTTCGATGATGCCGGAGGCCGCTACGACATGGTCATAGGGAGACCGGGGAGGCTCTGAAATAGGCGTCGGCATGGGGTCTTTCTTGTTGGCACCCAGCAAGGCCCATATCGTGAATCCAACCCCGAGAAGAGCGATCCAGATGCTTAACCGTTTCGCGATGATCATACTGTTCCTTCCTGTCCGATCCGTTCGATGCCGACAATCCGTCCATCTGTGAGGTTGGCCATCCGGTCGCCGAAGTGAAAGATCCGGCTGTCGTGTGTGACAACAATGACGCATCGATCCGGAGAGCGGCCGACATCGCGCAGCAGTTCCATAATCTTTTGTCCGTTCGGCCCGTCCAAAGCGGCGGTCGGTTCGTCGCAAATGAGCAGACGCGGCTCATTCACCAGGGCCCGAGCGATAGCGACGCGCTGTTGCTGCCCGCCGGACAGGTTTTTAGGGAGGAATTCTGCCCGCTCGCCGAGACCCACACGGTCCAGCAGAATGCGTGCTCGCCGCAGGGCTTCTGCGCGTCCGACCCCCTGGATCAGGAGCGGGACGGCGACGTTCTCAGCCGCCGTCAACGCCGGCAGGAGATTAAATTGCTGATAGATAAACCCCATAGTTTGGCCGCGAAACTGTGTGCGTCTTCCGGCCGGCAGCGCGCTGAGCGGAACGCCCAGCACATCGATATCGCCGGCATCGATGTCGAGGATTCCGGCGATGGCTGACAAGAGGGTCGTCTTGCCGCCACCCGACTCGCCGACGAGCAACAGCAATTCGCCCAGATAGATATCGAGATCGATACCTTTGAGCACCGTGACCTGCGTGTCACCGGTGCCGAATGATTTCACGATGCCACGGGCACGCACTGCGGCCGATTGTGAGTGGTGGTCCATCGTGTTCACCGAAAGACGATCGCTGGCTCCAGCCGTGCGAGCTTGATAATGCTGATCAGGGCTGAAAATGTACAAATGGCGAGTAATGCCACTAGAACCATCAGCAGGAGTTGCCAGGTTTCAGCAAACGGCAAGTTGCCACCACTAGCCGTCAGAAATCCAAACACTGTGGCGAGCCCTATCCCGACCCCATAGCCTGTGAGCCCCACCGTAAAGGCTTGGAGTAGAATCATGCGTGCCAGAGTGAAGGTTGAGGCCCCCATCGCCTTCAGCGCGCCGAACTGCCTGAGGTTTTCAACTGTGAACAGATAAAATGTTTGTCCTGCAATGGCCATTCCGACAATAAATCCGAGGAGAATCGTCGTACCGAAGTTGATGCCGATGCCGGTGTTCTTGAGTACCCACATGATCGTCTTCCAGCCGAACTCTTCCTCGGTGAACGCACCCAGACCGGTCTGGGTGCGGATGCGTTGGACCACGTCTTCAACCCGAACGCCATCCTTAGCTTTTGCCAGGACATAGGAAAGTGTGCGGCGTTCGCGCGGAACATACCGCATCGCGCGTTCATAGGTGGTGTATACGACGGGGATATTTGTGAAGCTCTTCTGAGTCTTGGCGATTGCCACGACTCGGGCGAGTTTGTCGTTCAACTCAAAGATCGTCCCGACCTTCACGACTGCCGGACCACCCATCCGTTCGACGGCCCACTGATCGAGGACCACGGCATCCGGTTGCAGAATGTCTTCGAACCGACCTTCAAGGATTTGGGCGGGACGTCCGATCAGTGTGGCCGATTCGAGCCCGGTTAAGGTGATTTGATGGTAGTCCCCATCAGCGAGGCGAGCCCGCAGCAGCCCTTTATACAGCGGGACCGCCCATTCCACTCCGTCGACACTTCTGACGCGATCGACCCCGGTGCTGGCGATGGGTTTGACTTCGTCTACCTGGGCAATACCGGGATCCGTGACCCAGATCGGCACATTGAGATTGCTAATATTGGCTTGGGACCACATCATGAGGCCCCAGAAAATTGAGCCTTGTTGCACGATCAGCATCACGGCAAAGGTCAATCCGCAGAGCAACATGAGATATTTGGCACGATCGCCGAAGAGCATCTTGAGGGCAACGTAGTTCATGGTTCCGTCTCGGGGTCTGGATGGTCAGGAGGGTATGCAACGACCTTCGGCAGCTGAGGAAGAGTGACCCGGTCGTGCCGATGGAAAAAACAGGTGCAGAGGCGGGCGATGGGACAGCCTTGGGATAGAGCTGTTGTCCAGAACCGCCGCATATGCTCGCCGTTTGCCGACTGCTCTTCATCCCAAAGCCGAAAGGGCCCTGGAAAGGATTTTGAGAAGGTGATGCCACTGGCTGCCAGACGTTCGGCCAGCCCTTCGGTGAAGAATTCCAATAAGTCGCCGCACCAGGAGAACCGCCTCCCATCCTTGGTCTCTTCACCGGACGGCAGAAGTTCAGCTTCCCGTGTCGCGAAGTGTTCTTCGATAGTACGGCAGACGTATTCAGGAGTCAGAGAGGTGTCTGGCTTCATACCGGGTAATCAAAGCAGGGACAGTGCCAATTCGGATCATGACCGGTCAGCTACTCGCAAGTCGTTGAAGTTGGTCGGAGAAGTGGGGAGGACATGACGGATGCGCGTAAGGCATGATATTGAAAACTCTGCCGATATGTTGGCAGGTGTAGAGCGGCTGCCAATATATGGGCAATTATTTTGAGTGAATTGAGCCGCGGCGGATGCCGAGTTTTTTCATTCGGTGTTGCAACGTCGAGCGCTTCATTCCCAGGCGGGCTGCGGCGCCATGCTTACCGGCTAAGACTCCATTGGTCTGATGGAGGGTTTCGAGAATATGGAGACGTTCGGCATCGGCCAGCGTACGAGGGGCGGCCGCTTTAGTCGTGTTCTCATCGGGCCGGCCGAGTTCGTCAATCACGAGAACCGGTTCGCGACTGACGATGACCGCACGCTCAATGACGTGCTCCAATTCGCGCACGTTTCCTGGCCAGTCATAGGATGCGAGTGCTTTCAGTGTCCCTTGAGCAACCCGTGTGATAGGCCGGCGGTGCCGTTCACTATACTTCTTCACAAAATGCCGTGTGAGCGGCGGGATGTCATCGCGCCGTTCCCTGAGCGGCGGAACCCGCACAGGAAAGACGTTCAATCGGTAAAAGAGATCTGAGCGAAACTGCCCCTTCCTGACGGCCTGCTCCACATCGACGTTGGTGGCGGCAAGTACGCGCACGTTCACCCTGATCGTCTGCGTGCCGCCGACCCGCTGCAGCTCCTGCGCTTCAATCACCCGCAAAAACTTAGCTTGCAAGTCGAGCGGCAGGTCGCCCACTTCGTCCAGGAAGATGGTGCCACCATCGGCCAACTCGAATCGGCCGATTTTTCGGGCCGCCGCATTCGTAAACGCGCCTTTCTCATGGCCGAATAGCTCGGATTCAATCAAGGTCGGCGGCAATGCGGCGCAGTTCAACGTAATCAACGGTTTTTCTTTTCGCGGCGAGAGGCGGTGGATGGCCTGTGCGACCAGCTCCTTTCCGGTGCCGGTTTCCCCTGTGATGAGGACAGTCGAATCAGTCGGCGCGACTTGTTCGATGAGTTTGAGCGTCTTCTGCAAGGCAGCGCTCTCGCCGACCAGGGCTTTGAAATCGACGGACGCTGTGATCTCATCGCGCAGGTAGACGTTCTCCTGTTCGAGCTGTTCCTTGAGGACCCGAATTTCTTCGTAGGCCGTGAAGTTGGTAATAGCTTGCGAGAGGTGAAATCCGATTTGTTCGGTGAACGCCACATCTCGCTCGGAAAAGGCGTTGCGCCGTTTGCTGCCAATGGCCAAGAACCCGTAGGACGCCCCACGCACGATCAAGGGGCAAAGGATGCACGAGAGAATGCCGACGGATTCGATGTAAGTTCGCTCTGGGAAATGAGTATGGTTATGTCCGGTGGTCAACAGCGGTTTCCCGGTGGCCAGCATTTCGGCAGGGGCCATCTGTTCGAACGGAAACTGGCGAAGTTGTGCGAGATCAACTTCAACACTGTCTTGGAACAGGATGTCGAACCACGGGCCCTGAGGTGACTGGACAAATCGGACCAAGCCGGTCATGTCCTGCTGGACGATCCCATGCAGCACGTCCCGCACGACCGGCATGAGTTGCTCGATCGTCATCGTTCCAACAACGACTTGCCTGTTAATTGCCATCAGTGCGTCACGCTCCTCGGACGCCAGGATGTTCTGGAGCACCGGCCCTAACTGTATGCCGAGTTGTTCAAGAAGCTGACGGTCGTTGTCAGTGAAGGCACCGGATTGGCCAGGGGCCACGACGGTCATGACCGCTACGGTGCGAGCGGGCTGATCGGTTGCGGAGGCAGGTTCAATTAGCGGGGCCACGATCACGGACGCGGTGGTGAAGGGGGCTGTTTTCAAGGCCACGGCTTCTGTCCAAGGAGAATCCGCGAGGCTATGTGTCAGAATGGCGCGTCCCTGCCTGACGGCTGTTTCTTTCATGGTCCCGTCCGCAGGTAACTGACCGATCATATAACCTGGACAGTTCGGGTCGGTGAGTGGAGCAGAGATCGGGGCAAATGTTTGTGTCGATTGGCTATAAAGGTAGAAACCAACGAGATCGCAGGGGAGGACTTCTTTTAGCTCGTGGCTGAGTCGTTGGTCGAACTCGTGCAGGTTCTTGCACGCGGTTAAGGTGTGGGTGATGGTCAAGGGATCGAGTGATTTGGAAGAGGTGCCCATATGTGGGCACTCTAGCATGTCTTGAGAATGGAAGAAAAGGGATGGTAAGGAGTGTTTACTCGCCGGCCGAGCGAACCTTTAAGGCATCCAATCTGGTCTTGTCCAGGCTGACATGCAGCGATTTTTCTTGTGTGATGGTCACGGCACCGGGTGCCTGGCCCTTGGCCTTTTTCACCCACTTGCGCCTGGTATAGACAACCTCGCCTTTGCCGCTTTTCTTTAAGTCGCTGTACAGCAATGCCAGCGTCGCGGCGTCACGCAGAGTTTCGACCGGTGCATCGGCCCCTTTTCCCAGTCGTACGACGACATGAGAGCCTGGTGCCCCGCGGGCATGGAGCCAGAGGTCGTCACTCTTGGCTAAGCCGAAAGTCAGCTCATCATTTTCTCGCGCATTACGTCCGACAAAGATCGGCAACCCGTCAGCTGACATAAAGCGGCGAAACGGACCGCGTCGCTGTGTTTCGCCGGATGGCCGGTTGTTGCGCGTTGCGATCCGTGCTTTGACGCTGGAGCTGGAAGGAGAGGCAGCAGGTGGAGTCCAGGTTCCTTGCTCAAGCGCTGAAAGTTCTGCCCGGAATCGTTCCAATTCGCGTTCTGCCTGCTCGATGCGCGGCGTCAACTCGCGTTCGGCAGCTATATGTTTTCGATGTTTTCGGAAATAGTCGTCCATGTTGCCTTGAGGAGATTTTGTGCGGTCGAGCGGAATCGTGACTTCCGGCAATTGTTCATCGAAGTAATCGGTAACCGTCATATGATCGGCTCCTTTGGCTATCGTACCCAAGTTGGCTTTGATCAATTCTCCATAGCGGGCATAGTCACGGTACCTGGCGGCCCGGTCCAAGTCTTCCCGCCATGCCTGGATCCGCCGATGCTCTTTCTTGAGGGTGTTTCGCAACACTCGCAGCCGTGCTTCTTTAGCATGGTCGACGGCGAGCGTGGATTCCTTATCCCGGTAATACGCATCGATTTCAGCCGAGATCGGAAAATTGCCGCCGAGGGAGCCGGGAAAACGATTCGACCAGGTCTCTTGCCGATCCTTACCGTGTTGCGCCGGATAGACATACGGTTGCGTGACGAGATCT
The DNA here is from genome assembly GCA_022843785.1 of Nitrospira sp. GTDB lineage: Bacteria > Nitrospirota > Nitrospiria > Nitrospirales > Nitrospiraceae > Nitrospira_D. The sequence continues at coordinate 123,454 of JALHMZ010000006.1, read as the reverse complement.
CGCTCGTTCGCTAAATTGCGGAGTATCCGCCTGTCGGCATCAAGTATCAGTATGTTGGATTTTCTGCCCGTCAGTTCGCACACGATTGTGTGTGTGCCTGCTTTGCAGGCACAGTGAATTTCCACAATGCGGTCGTTCGGTACTTGGCAGATACCGTCGATTCGGGCCCCTTGGAAGTGGGCCCGCAGGAACTGACAAAAAGCCGGGGGGGTCGGTGGGTTTTGGAGCGGGTGGTTGGTCAGATGTAAGCGGGACGTGTCCGGCCTGGAGGAAATCAGCAGGCGATGGGTCTGTCCTGGCACACGAATGTCCAACAGGAGGGTATCGGGGGCGGGTTGCTGAATTTTTTGAATCCAGCCTCCACGTAGAATCGGCGCGATTTCCATCACGGCCTGCTCGAGTTCCAGCCTGTTCAGCGACATTAGTAACTACCCTCTTCCCAATAACCTGTTATGCAAAGAGAGGATAATGCTGAGCCAATTTTGTCCCATACCGTCATTTCAGTCCAAATTTTTGTCAGTTTCACGGTCTTTCAGGCCGGCACTCTACGATTCCCCGCATAAACGCGCAAGAGTGTACGGAGAGGGCCTGGCATCCTGATTGCTTCTCTTGAGGTACAGATGGGCATCGCAGAATGAACGAAGTGAGATGCCAACTGTTACCAGGAGGACTTCCATGAATTGCTCGAGATGTCATGGTCTTATGGTTCCGGACAATTTGATCGACATGCAGGAGAGTTTCTTGCCGATGTGGATGCGGGGGTTACGATGCGTTGCCTGCGGCAACGTCGTCGACTCGCTCATCGCTCACAATCGGATGCGCCAGCTTAAATCAGACATGCCAGACGCACATATTTCGGCGAAGCACACGCATGCCAAGGCCGCCTAATAGGCTACCCGTATAGCACGACAGCAGGTCCGCTTCATGGAGCCGGTCGTTCGTGCCGTGCTCCTCCCACGGAGCTCTTTCCTTGCAGCCGTCACTCCACTGCGCTACAGTCCTCCACGTCACCCATTGTTGAGTCATCCACGATGCCCCTCTTGGAGTTGCCGCTTCTCACTCGTCTGACCGATGAGTTTCGTCTCTCGATGCAGCGGTTGTTGCAGGATCTCTGTCGAGAGCTTCAGACCGATTATCCGGATCTCTCCTCCCGGTATGACCTTCCGGTTGGATTGTTCCAGATCCTCAGCCGATCGCTCGCAGTCGAAAGCTATTCCAACTGGAAGGTGGCCGGATGGATCGAGTCGCTCAATGATCTCGTCTATTTTTTGGACATTCTCCAGCAATGGGAACGAGAGCCGGATCGGGCCGAATTCACGCAGCAACTGTTCACCGAATGCCAGGAAAAGTTTTTTGAGAACAGCTACCTCCACGATCTGTTTCCTCTGGGCCGTCCTCGCGCGGCTGGGCTTGAGAAACGGCTCACGAGTTTGTGCCGGAGGCTGGCGCGTGAATTGACGCAGGAATCGATCCTGTTCGATCCGAGACTTGCCGTGAAGTGGTGCAAACAGCGCACGGTGCCGCGATGGGAGGCACCGGCAATATTCGATGCCAACTTCGAGCGGGCGGAAGCAGGGAATGGCATTTCGGTCGGAATTGCCGGAGAGTGGCGCGAGGCTCCTGCCGAGGTGTGCCGCTGTCTGAAACGAGGGTCCGGCCAGTCGACGTTTCTGATCGGGACGAGTGGGATTTCGGTGCGCGTCGGTCGAAAGACCTCTGAGTTATGGACCGCATGGGGAGGGCAGGGTGAATGGAGCTGGGCATCTCAGGCGACAGAGGCGGCGCTCGAGGCTGAACAGTGTCCGGTGACGATCGGTCCGACGTTAGTCTATGGAAAAGACCGGCAGCCTCGGGCGATTGTCCGAACAGAGCAGAAGCAGGCGGAACGGATCAGCCGGGCTTGGAGGACGATCCAAGCAGCCTGGCCTGAAGGGGCTGGGGTGCTGGCCTTACTGACATCGCGGATTGTGCCGCTCAAGGCGAAGGGGGTGGTGAGTTTCAGCTATCGTCATCGACCGGGATTGTCGTTCATCAATTGTTTCGATCGGGACAATCTGGATTTAATTGACGATTTGACCCACGAGAACAGCCACCACCATCTGAATCTTTTGCTGCGTAAATATGTGATGTATCACGGCGACCACCATCAGCAGATTTTCTATTCGCCCTGGCGCCGGAGCCTCCGCCCGCTTCGCGGGATTCTCCACGCGACATTTACCTTCACGATGGGCGCGATACTGTTTGAGCGGCTTTTGACGTGGGCATCAGGGCCTGGCGGATCGGCGCGGTGGAAACTCGCGGGGCTGACGCCACGTGATCTTCAACGGGCCCGCTTTCGATGTTTGGAAGAAGTCGAGTCCGTCCGTTACTCACTCCAAGACCTCCACTATGCCGATCGCCACCTCGGCTGGCTCACCGGCTCGGGCCGCCGTATGGTCGGCCAATTGGCAGAGGCGATTGAGCAGGTCGAACGCAGGATCGAGCCTCATCGCAAAGCGGTGTCACTCTCCACGTTCGGCCCCGCCCTTCGACGGCATCATGATGAACTAAGGAAGGCACGGCAAACCTATGGGCCGATGCGGTTGAGTGAGGTGTAAAGTTGGTTGGAGAGGGAAGGACTATTTTGTAGTCGAGACGGTGTGTTGCGTCACCCATTCCACAAAGTTCTCGCGAGAAAGAGCGCCGGCGGCCAGATCGAGCATGATGCGCTCCTGTTCATCGACGGATGCACGCAGCTCAGAGCCGTTTACGAAGAGAAAGGTTTCCATTGCGGCATGTCCGATTCTCTTGTTCCCATCGACAAAGGGGTGGTTCAAGACCAGAGAGAAGCATAGGGCTGCTGCTTTGCTTGTGAGATCCGGATAGAGATCCTGTCCAGCAACGCTCTGACGCGGTTGTGCGAGGGCAGATTCCAACGAGCCAAGATCCCGGATGCCACTCGCGCCACCCCAGTGTTCGATGACGGATTGGTGCAGTTCGAGAACTTCCGCAATGGAAAGATAGCGGGTCACGAGAGGCGACGGTAGAGTTCGGCGTTCTTCTCCATCACGCGCTTGGCAGCGGCACGGAATGCGTCATCGGGCTGGCCAATGAAGTCGTTGATGCCAAGGCGAACCATTTGCTCGACCGTCAGACCTTCGCGCTTCCCCAGCGTTTCCAATCGCTGGAGCTCCTCATCTGAGAGAGAGATCGTGAGCATTGCCATGGTCGGCTCCTTCGCCTAGGAGACTACGTCCGAAATGATGTCAGTATAGGCGAAAGGACCTTTGAGGGCAAATGCTTGAAGCTAAGCGGATGACATATCGAATAGTGCAACCATGCCCGCCAAACCTACGGGCCGATGCGGTTGAGTGAGGTGTAGTTGAAACAATGGCCGATCATGGCCGATCATTGTGAACACTGAGGGACTGCGGTATCATAACGTCATCAGCACAGAGGGTGGGCATGGCACTTCATAGTAAACGGCGCAAAACTCACGTTAAGCGAACCGTGACAGCCCAGCGGTCGAGCCTGCAAAAGCGGGTGGCTCGTCAGAAAAAGTCCCTCCTGTCTCTCTCAGGCATCGGGGCCAGCGGATTTGCCGATATCAGCATCGAGCACGACACCTATCTGCACGAGAAGCCTTGAGCCTATCCGCCCAATTGTTCCGCAAGTCCGTCTTCGTTGATACCTCAGCGTTCTTTGCCCTCGCGGATCAAACCGATCGATTGCATCATCAGGCGCTACAGTACGTGCAATCCACGGATCGACTCCTCGTAACCAGTAATGTGATCGTCCATGAAACCATCACGCTCCTTCGCATGCGGCTTGGGTACGAACAAGCCCTGCAATTTGGAATCCGCTTGCTGGGTGAGACCACCACTCCCATCATTCGAATGACTCAAGCCGACGAGGAAAAAGCTTGGGCTATCTTCCGTCAGTATCCGGATAAGCGGTTCAGCTTTACGGATTGCACCAGCTTCGCAATCATGAAACGGCTCGGCATCGGGACGGCGTTCGCTTTCGACGATGATTTCCGCCAATTCGGCAAATGGGTTGTGCATCCTCTCGGCGCTAGCCGGTAGCAGAGCTGGCAGGCAAGTGAGTTGGGACTATAACAGGCGCCGATAGAGCTCGGCGTTTTATCCATCACGCGCTTGGCAGCGGCACGGAACGTGTTATCAGGCTGGCCGATAAAGTCGTTGATGCCCAGGCGCACCATCTGTTCGACCGTCAGACCTTCGCGCTTACCCAGCGCTTCCAATTGCCGGAGTTCCTCATCTGAGAGAGAGAGCGTGAGCGTTGCCATGATCGGCTCATTCGCCTAGGAGACTAGGTCTGAAATGATGTCTGTATAGGCGAAAGGACCATTGAGGGCAAATGCTTGAAGCTAACCGGATGCCATGGTGAAGAGCCCAACCGAAGCCGCCAAACCTACGGGGCAAGACGATCCCTCTTTGGCGAACTATGCTTCACGAGCGACGCTTCACGAAGCTACGGCTCCACCGTCACATCCACAAACACCGGTAGGCTATCCGCGCCTTTCTTGTCCGTCACGCGCAGCTTGAATCGATAGGTTCTTGGCTCTGAGACATGCGGGGCGAGGAAGGAGGCCTCGGCGTTGTTTGCGTCGAGCAGCGACACTTTGCTGCCGCGCAGTTGGCTCCAGGTATAGTACAGGGCTTCGCCTTCGGGGTCGCGGCTTTTCAGCCCGCTCAATTTGACTGTTGATCCGGCTCTCACGGTTTTGCTTATCCCCGCATCGGCGATCGGCGGTGCGTTTGGCTCGTCGTTAACGTTTACGTCTACATCGAGCAGAGCCTGTTTGCCGTGGTTGGTCACAGTCAGCACCGTCTTGCCGTTGCCGACGATCTGGAGTAGTCCACCGGACATGACTCTAATGACGTTTGGGCTTGAAGACTCGTAGGTGGTTCCGGTTTCCGGAGCGCTGATCCGGCGGACTATGCCGTCGGTGAACTCACCGACAACCGGCAACTCGAAAATCTTACCTAGAGAATCCACGTGGCCGAAGGCGGAGGATTGTCCGGCCCGCCCGAGCTGGAGCGGCTTGTCGGTTGCAAAGTCGATTGTGGTCAGGGCGGCCTTGGGTTCAACCTGAACCATCACTTCGTCGAAGACGGAGCGTGTGCCCAGACGTCCACGTGAGATTTCAGCGACGGCCAGGACCCGCATCGGTCCGATGCCGTCCGTGGGGATCAACAGGCGGCCGCCGAAGGGTGGGTTGTGTTCGGCCTGCCCGATCGAGGCAACGGGTGCAACGATGGAGCCGGTGGCGGTGGCATCATCCTGTTCGACCAATGCTTCGTCCTGTCCGCCGTACCAGTAGTAGCGCACTGCAACGATGCCGCGGTCTTTTCCCATATCTACTTGCGCAGTCACGGTACTTCCAGCAATCAGGGTAGCGCCTTCTGCCGGTTCGACGATCTTGAACGCATGGGCAGGAGCAGCCATGGCCAGGCATGAGGCAAACAGAACTAGGTACGAGGTCCGAGTTTGCGAGATACGCTTCACGAGATACGCTTCACGTCCCACGGTCATCGCGTCAGATGGAACGGCACATCCATGAGGATCACCCGTTCCTTGAAGAGGAGTGCGCCTTTGAGCATCAGAGCGCGTTGGTTGTGCAGAATGTTTTGCCACCAGCGGGCCGGAAGAATTTCAGGGATCACAACGGTCACCCAGGTGTTCGGATCTTTTTCCAGAATTTCCTCGACGTACTCGAGGAGGGACCCCAGGACTGAACGATAGGGAGAAGGGAGGGCGATCAAATTGACACCGCCACCCCATTGGGCCCATTGAATTTTGACCTTGGCACTTTCTTCCGGGTCAAGATCGACATACACGGCGCGAATCTCACCGGGGCGGCTTCTCGCATAGTCCAGGGCGCGGATCACGGCGCGATTCACTCCGCTGACCGGAATGATCACGACATTCCGTCGAGGCAGCGGGGGCCGAGATCCCCTGCGGTCCAGGGTGATTTGTTCCGATACGGCCCGGTAGTGAGAGCGAATGCCCTGGAACATGAGGATCAGGATGGCGACCAGCAGGAACACGATCCAGGCGCCTTCTGTGAATTTGGTGCTGGCGATGATGGTCGTGGCCACGCCGGTCGTGACGGCGCCGATGCCGTTTACAATTAATTTTTTGCGCCAATGAGGCCCTTGTTTCACGAGCCATCGCTTCACCATGCCGGTTTGAGAGAGGGTGAACGAGATGAAGACGCCGATGGCGTATAAGGGAATCAAGGCGTGGGTATCGCCTTGAAAGATCACGAGAAGGAGACCGGCAAGAAATCCGAGGATGATGATGCCGTTGGAGAACACCAGCCGGTCGCCAAATGTGGCCATCTGATGCGGCATGAATCCGTCTCGCGCCAGAATCGAGGAGAGCTGCGGGAAGCCCGCAAACGCGCTGTTAGCGGCAAGGATCAACAGGAGCATGGTCCCGATCTGGACGGCATAATAGATAGCTCCACTGCCGAACGTCAGGCGAGCTAGTTGAGAGACGACCGTCTCATCGGCCTTGGGCACAATGCCGTAGTGGTAGGCCATCCAACTGATGCCTATGAAGAGTGATCCTAGAATGACGGACATCCAGATCATGGTCGTCGCGGCATTTTTCGATTCGGGATGTCGAAAGGCTGTGACGCCATTGGAAATGACCTCCATGCCGGTGACGGCGGAACAGCCTACGGCAAACGCGCGAAGAACCAGAAAGAGTGTCAAGGGTTCCAGCCCTCCGATGGGCGATCCCAGAGGCATGGTCATCGGAATGGGTTTCAAGTCGTACAGCGACCGGATGACGCCCACCGCCACCAACAGGATGAGTGCTGCGATGGCGAAGTAGGTTGGGACGGCAAAGAATTGCCCCGACTCCCGCACGCCGCGGAGATTCATGATGACCATAAAGATGATGGCGACAAGTCCCAACGCTTCCCGATGGACGAATAGGCTGGGGATGGCTGACGTGATGGCGGCGATACCCGCCGCGACACTCACGGCGACGGTGACGATATAGCTGATCATCAAAGCTCCGGCGGCCGTGAGGGCCGGGATTTCTCCCAGATTCGCTTTCGCCACAGCATAGGCCCCGCCGCCTTCCGGGTATTCATAGATGATCTGGCGGTAGGATATTGTCAGGACGAGCACGAGGAAAAGGATTGCCAGGCTGACCGGAATCGACAAGGTAAGGGCGGCAGTGCCCGCCAGGACCAGAACCAGCAAGATCTCTTCCGTGGCATACGCAACGGACGAAATATTATTTGAGGAGAAAATGGCGAGGGCCAGCGTTTTTGACAACCGCTGGCCTGCAGCCTGAGTTGTCTTCAGTGGATCCCCGACGAGCCAGCGTTTCAAAATCATGGAAGGATTATGGCACAATCCGGCGGTGAGGGCGAACGAGAAGAGGACAGTATGACGCTGGGGGGAAAGACTCAGGCTGGTGTCGGGCGAGTGTCTGAGACCGGTGTGATGCGGGTGCGGTGTGTCGACCGGGTAGCGGTCTCTACGAAAGGGGCAAGGCTTCAGGCTATTCCGGATGATTGTGGGAAAATGGGTCTTGCAATAATTTCGTGAAATGGATATATAGCTCGCTCTTAGTAGTATAGCCTGCGGGTAGGGCTTGTTTTGCTTGAGTGGCGAACAAGTAATTTGTCTGGTAGTACGGACATCCTGATGATTCTCCCGATGGGTATTGGGTTCTACTAGAGTCGCTAGTATATTAATGAGAATTGGCTGTCTCACGATTGCTCACATAAGTATGGCATGCGGATTTATCATCGATTGATTTGGAGTTGAGTTGTTTACTGTTTATGGAGGAGGCTGAACGTATGGGTGTTTCAACAAAACAGATATGTTCTGGGCTGTTAGGATTTGCGGCCGGCATGGCCTTGATCGGGGCGACGCCCGCTCTTGCGGCAATGTCGCACGAGGCGCATGCGGCGCAGGACGCGAACGCCGATGTCGCCCAACCGGTTCATGTGCAAGCTGGGCCGATGTTGCAGGACAAGATGTCGAAGGCGATCGAGCAAATCGAACGCCAGGTTCAATCAACGGGGCCGTTTCAGGGGGCCGGCGCGCATGCCATGCAGCAGGGGATCCTGCTCGTAGCCGAGGACCCGGATAAAGTGAAGGTGACGCAGGGCGCTCGCTGCCCCGCGCATGCACCGGTTCGGGCCTACGATATTACGGCGATCAATATCGAAATCACCGTGAATCGGTTCGGCGATTTTTATCCGGGCTACATGTATGCGTTGACCGAAGAGGTGAAGGGAGTTCGTGCGGAAGAAGAGAAGAACAAGGCGGCACGGGAGAGCGAAGATGTGACCTTCGCCGGCGGTGCCGTATCGAATGGTTTGCAGGGTGATCTGATTCAGCCATTGGTCATTCGCGCGAACCAAGGTGATTGCTTGCGGATCACGCTCCGCAATCAGATCGACGGTGAGCCCACGAATATGATCATCAATGGGTCGCAGATGCTGGTCGCCAGCACCGGCAAGCCGGCGACGGCCAACAACCCGGATGCGCTGGTGGCAACGGGAAAGAGCGCCGAGTTCGAATGGTATATCCAGCCCGATAAGCAGGTGGGCGGCCTCGCATTTCACAGTCATGCCACGCGCGAACAGTACTCCTTGGGCTTGCTGGGATCGCTCGTCGTTGAACCGCGCGGCTCGCGCTTCCTCAGTCCGTTCACCGGAGAAGAGATGAAGAGCGGCTGGGAAGCCATGATCGATGTGGCAAAAGGATCGGATTTCCGAGAATTTGTCATTTTCTATCACGAGGCCGGCGATGAAACCTTCCGCTTGTTGAACCGCAAGGGAGATATGTTGCCGCAGCGCGATGCGCATACGGACACCTATCGTCCCGCAGCCCGATTGCTCAACTATCGTAGCGAGCCCCACGGAACCAGACTTGAGATGCAAGAGCATCTTGTCGGATTTGCCGATGAGTCACAGGGGTATGGATCCTATACATTCGGTGATCCCGCCACCACGATTCCCCGTTCCTATTTGGGTGACCCGGCGACGTTCCGGATGATCGGCGGATCCGAGATCGTGCATTCTCACCATCTGCACGGGGGGTCGATCCGCTGGGCCAGACAGCCTGGAACCAGCAAGCTGGATGCGACGCTCTCCAAGAACGGTCCGGTGAAGTTTCCTAACATCAGCGACACGTCAGATCGGTTGGACGTGCAGTCGATCGGTCCGTCGGAGATTTATGATGAGGTGACGGAGGGCGGATCCGGCGGGTTGCAGGCATTGGCCGGAGAATTCGTATTCCACTGCCATATTCCGCAGCACTATGTCACGGGCATGTGGGGGTTCTGGCGTGTATACAACACGCTGCAAGCGCCGGGGTTCCAAACCGACGTGATGAAGGCGCTCGTGGAATTGCCGGATCGCAAAGGAAAGATCAAGCCGGCCGTAAGCTCCGACAAGCTGGTCGGGACCATGGTGGATTGGTACGGCGGGAAGAAGTGGGAAATTACGAAGGACAAGACCGATTGGAAGGCCAATCCGGCGAAAGTGTCAATCAAGGATTGGGTCGAATACATGCTGCCGCCGCAAGGGCTGCCTGGCAAGTCAGAGGATCAAGTCCTGCAAGCCAAGGCGCATGATGCCACGGTGGTGAATTGGAAGTGGGAAGGTTCATTAGCGTTGAATGAGCCGGAGACGCCCCATCAGTGGGCGGATTATGTCTCGCCTGCTCCGTTAAAGCGTCCGCCGATCACGTTCGATCCGCAAACCGGGAAACTGGCGTTCCCATGGCTCCGTCCGCATCTCGGCAAGCGTCCGCCGTTTGCTCCGAACCACGGCGGTGCGCCATGGTTAGAGCCTTTCCATGTGAGAGAGGACGGCACCAAGAGCACGGAACCGGCCAGGCCCGGTGAGCAAGGTCCGTGGAGCTTATGCCCGGAGAATTCTCCGCGGAAGTACTTCACAACCCATTCCATTACATTGCCGATCACGCTGAAGCCGGCGACGGCGAACTCCGCCGCTCTGGTTGATCCCATCGGCATGATCTACGTGTTGCATGAAGAAGAAGCTGAGGTGCGTAAGGATCCAAAGAAGCAGGTGCCGTTGGTGATTCGCGGCAACGTCTATGATTGTGTGGATGTGATCTTCAAAAATGAAATTCCCGACGATGCCAGAACCGGGTGGTCGAACAAGATCAATCTCCACCCGCATTTCTTCCAGTTCGATACCAGTGCATCGGATGGTCCGACGATCGGATTCTCCTATGACATGTCGTTGCGGGCCTTCACGATGCTGAAAGATCCGCAGCCGGAGAAGGGCATGCCCTTGCCGGGGAATACGGTGTTGACGGCCGATACAAAGGCCGGTGCGCGTAGTATTACGGTGGCAGACCCGTCGAAGTTCCATGTCAATATTGAGTTGGGCGTCGGGATGGATGATCCCAAGTTCTTTGAAGTCGCCCGGATCAAGACCATCAACGGGAAGACGATCACCTTCGATGCGCCGCTGAAGTACGGGCATAAGAAGGACGATATCGCCAGCGTGGAGTTCATCCGTGAGCGCTGGTATGTGGATGCGGATTTGGGGACCGTCTACTGGCATGACCATGTGTTTGGTACGGATACATGGGGCCATGGATTGTTCTCTGCGTTCATTACCGAGCCGCCGCGGTCGACCTACCATGACCCGGTTACCGGCAAAGAAATCCGCAGTGGTCCCATCGCGGACATCCATACGCTGGAGCCGGTGTCGGCCCATATCCGTGGCAGTTTCAGGGAAGTCATGATGCATATCATGGACAGCAATGCTCGAACGGCGGAGCTGATTACGACCGACAATCCTCAAGCGAGGATCGGAGCGACCACTGTGGACGGGCCGCCGTCGCATCAGTTCCCTGAAAAGATCAACAAGTCGCCGATGTGGTTCCTCAATGGCGGCGAAGCAACGACCGGTAGCGGATACAGCATGCGGGTCGAACCGTTGAGCGTGCGGTTGATGAACAACCCAGATCCATCGAAGTTGTTCGTGTCCGGCATTCACGGTGATCCGGGTACGCCGCTGCTGCGCGCTTACCTCGGAGATCCTATTGTCGTGCGCGCCCTGGTCGGTTCAGCTAACGAAGTCCATACATGGCATGTGACCGGACACTGGTTCCCGATGGAACGGTACGGGACGACCGCCATGCCGAGGAGCACGATCCACCTGGCGATCGGAGAGCGTTATGATCCGGCGATTCCGGCGGCTGGTGGTCCGCAAAAACAGTCAGGAGATTACCTCTACTATAGCGGGCGTGCCTCGCATTTTGCCGAAGGTAGCTGGGGAATCTTCAGAGTGTTCGATGAATTGCAGGGCGATCTGAAGCCCTTGCCGAGCCGCGAGCAGATTCAGAAGTCTGCTCCTTCTGTTTGCCCGGCTGATGCGCCGGTGAAGTCCTTTAATGTGTCGGCGGTTGACCAGCAGATCCGGTACCATGACGGAGCGCCTGGTGTGATGGAAGTGGACCTTGAACGGAAGATGGTCTTCGGTAATGAGCAGGGCAAGATGTATGTGCTCGAAGGGGATCGTGGACGTGTCAAGGCTGGTGAACTCAAGCCAAGCCCGCTGACGCTGCATGTGAACGTCGGGGATTGCCTGAAGATCAATTTGAAGAACGAGATGGCGAAAGAGCGCGCCGGGTTCCATGTCGACATGATGGCGTTCGATCCAAAGGATTCGTTCGGCGCCAATGTCGGCAATAACTCAGGCGATCAAACAATCGGTCCGGGGCAGAGCAAGACCTACACCTACTATGCCCATCCGGAATACGGAGAACTGGCCGCCCTCATTCAGGATTGGGGGAACGTGGTTGAGAATCCGAGAAACGGTCTGTTTGGATCGGTCATTGTCGGGCCGAAGGGGTCGCGGTATCGCGATCCAGTGTCGGGTGACGATATTACGATGAAGAGCAGCTGGCGAGCCGATGTCATCGTTGATCGGACGGTGCCCGGCAATGAAAACAGGAAGAACTATAGAGATTTCTCCCTGATGTTCCAGGACGAGGATAATATCGTCGGCGTAAGCTTCATGCCGTACATTCAGCAGGTCGCCGGCATTACGGCGGTGAACTACCGGTCAGAGCCGACTGCATGGCGGGTAGAAAAGGGCTGTGAAATTCCGGAAATCTTCAGCTGCGTGAAAGCAGGGGAAACGCCTTCGACTCCGCTGTTGCAGGCGCACGTGGGAGATCCGGTAGCGATTCACGTGCTTGGTGCGTTTAGTGAGCAGGTCCAACTGTTCACGGTCGATGGTCACGAATGGCCGCACGAACCCTATATGCAGGGTGCCGATCAAGTCAGCACCATGGAGTTCGGAGGGTCGGAAGTGATTAACGCCTATCTGACCGGCGGGGCCGGAGGACCGAACCGGATCGCCGGCGATTACTTGTGGAAGAACCAACGTCCGGCTTATGTCAATGCGGGACAGTGGGGACTCTTCAAGGTACTTCCAGTCGAGGACCGGCGCATCTTGCACCTGACGCCACAGGTTCCAGCCACCAAGACGGCTGAGAACCAAATCGGTGACGCAGTCGCCACACCGACCTCGATGATCGGGCAGTAGTCATCCATGCGGCGGTGTCCCGTCTGACGGGACACCGCCGCTCCTCTGCACACCTCTCGTCTTTGTCTCTGAGGAAATATAGTCGATGAACCTGTGGCGATCACTGATCAGCGGCGCGCTTCTCGTTATGCTCATGGATGCCGGTGTAACTGCGGTATTTGCCGCTGGGGAGTCCGTTCAAGCCGTGAGCCGTGTCGAGGTGGTACTGGCGGATCAATATCGGAATCAGGTCGCCGCTTTGAAGGAAGAGTTTGCCGAAGCGGGCATGATGAATGTCCACTTCCAATTTGCCAAACGAGGGCAACCGCCGCAAAATATCGGACTCGGCCGGGATGTGCCAGCCGACAAAGCGCGAGAGGTGATCCGGCTGGCACTCAAGTACAATCTGGGCATCGGCATCCTTCTGCCTGAGCGGTTGTTCCCTCCACGGTTCGTGACGATTGCTTCATCGAATTTTGATGATACGGTCGAGTACCCTATCAATCAGGAGGCGCTTGCCAAACTGCAGGCCCCGGACCTGACGACGGAAGAGTTTCATCGAGTCTACCGTGAATTGACGTCTGTCCCGCTCGAACCAAAGGGCCGGTATTAGGCACGAAGTGGCCCTGTCTTGCGGCAGTAGGATCACGCATCGTGGCATCATCCCATGCATGCTGCGTTGCCAAAAATAAATATACTCCTACGGAATCATCACGATACAGAGCTTCCCTGCCCGTGAGTCGTTGACACCACCGTTACCAGTCTGTAGGATGGTGTGTGACGTTCAACGTAACGTCGACTGTCCCATCTCTCGCGCGTTCTCTCCCTCTCGTGCGCGTCTGATTCCTCAGTCTTCGGCACTCCTTCGAATCGCAAGTCCCATCGAATCCACAGTGCTATAGGCAACTGTGGCATTCCATGGTGGTGGTGTCTTCTCCGTCTTCGTCGCGGGTGTACGGTTCCACGGCTACATCCGGTCTCTCCCGTGAGTCTGTCCGAAGCAAATGAGAATACCCGTCCAAAGAATTATGAGGAGGTACATCGCGATGAGAACTGTGGCTAGAACAAAACATGTAGGGGTAGTTTCGATGACAGTGCTGCTCGCAGGACTGTCGATATGGCCAACTCAGTCTGCTCAACCAGCAGACCCGCTCGTGAAAGGAGCGATAGATCTGGCTCCGGTAGGAGAGCTTAGCGTACTGGCATCAGGTGCAGCGGAGGATACGCTGAAGGATTGTATGGCGAGAATTCCCGGTGTCGCCAGTGCCGGACAACGAATGTTGGCCGAACAGACTTGTGCAGGTCAAGAGGAGACGAGAAAAGCGATTCGGTCGGCGCCGAAATTCTGAACTTGTATGGTGAAGGGCCTCCGCGAAGGGGAGCGCACGTCTATCGGGGTGAAGCGGAGAGACTGAGACGGTGCGTGGGCAGGGATGAATGAGCAAATTCGAAGGGGAGCTGAAAGCGAGGTGATGACGATGTATCAGATTTACGGGCTGCTTAGTATTGTTGCGCTTCTGTGGGGAATCACGATTTGGGCTTCGATTCCAGAGGAAGAAGAAGATAGGCGGTATTGATTGTCTGATTAGCCAAGCAGATGAAGTTTGGCGCAAGCCTATCGCGCCTGTGTCTGTCTTTGGCAAGCCAGTCGCTCAGGTGTTCGAGTGCCGGATCCCTGCAGTGCATGAGGAGACAGAATGGAGAGAGCAGTCGCAATGCATAGGAATGGTCCAACCAGCCGATGGCCGTTCTTTGATCGTGTCCTGGGCGACAGGACGATCGGCATGATGGAGGCCCTCGACGGGTTCGGTTACTTGACGACCGGAGTAAGTTTCCTGGCGATCAGCATGGTGCTGTTTGTCCGTGCTTGGTACGTCTTCGCAATCGCAGTGGAATCGGATGCGATTCGCGCAGTCCTTGGGTTGGTGCATGACCTCTTGTTGGTCATCATCTTGTTGGAGCTATTCAGGACCACCATTAATTTTCTCAAGACCAAAGTGATTGCTTTGGAACCATTCTTGTACATCTGCGTGATCGCATCGACACGTCGTATCCTGACGACCGGCGCCCAAATTAGTTATATGGACGAACTGACGGACCTCGTATTCAACCGCTATCTCATGGATCTTGGAGCGAATGTGCTTGTCGTGGTGGTTTTGATCGTCGCGGTGTATGTCTCGCGCCGATCCTCTCCGCCGGCCACGATCGCAGGGTCTGAGGTGGTTCAGGGGTCTGATCGTAAGAGCGAGGAAACAGAGTGGCGCCTGCGAGAGTCCGGCGCACAGGTTATCAGGTCCAAGAAAGAATATGCATGAGGCTGAACGAGCGATGGTCAAGGCGGTATAGCAGATTCACGGCTTGGATCAAGCTGATCACTTTCTATGAGCTTGCCGTGGGAATGAAGTTGACCATGAGCCATCTCATTCACTACAAACCCGTCACTCTTCAGTATCCACACGAGAAGCGGATTCTACCGGATAATTATCGCGGCATGCTGGCCTTACTACGCTATGACGATGGAACTGAAAAGTGTGTCGGGTGCGATCTCTGTGAAGCGGCCTGCCCCTCTCGTGTCATTGCGGTGGTGAGCGCCGAAGTGCCGGGCGAACCGACGAAGCGATACGCCCGAGAGTACTCGATGGACATGACACGGTGTTTGTTTTGCGGACTGTGCGTCCAAGCCTGTCCGGTCGATGCTCTGGCGATGACGCGGGAATACGAGTGGGCGGTATCTGACAAGCGGGATTTGTTCCTCAATAAGGAGCAGCTACTGGCGATCGGGGATCGTACGTTTCGGACACGCGAGAAGCGGCTGGAGTTCCAGCATCTGAATTTAGCGGTCTTCAACATCGCCACATCGAATCATCCGCCCAAAAGCGTGTCCGTCTCCTTGGAAAGAGACGTGGCATGATCAGGCCATGGGCCATCATTGCAGAGGCATTGTGGTATTGCTTCCATGAAAATGCCTCAGGTCCGATTTATGCGTGTCTGATCTGGAACGCGACCTTGAGGAGAGTGTTGTAGAGCCGGTCCATTGGAGGC
Source organism: Nitrospira sp. (assembly GCA_022843785.1). Classification (GTDB taxonomy): domain Bacteria; phylum Nitrospirota; class Nitrospiria; order Nitrospirales; family Nitrospiraceae; genus Nitrospira_D. Next base: position 107,862 of record JALHMZ010000006.1, on the reverse strand, counting down.
GCCATGCAGTGTTCACGTTGCCAGGGTCTCTTGATTGCCGTCCAAATGAAAGATATGGGGCAGCCTGTGGTGGCTGGATGGCGTTGTCTGCTGTGTGGGGCAATGACGGACCCTGGAATTGAGGCCAATCGAGCGAGTCACGATCTGCCGATTCGAAACCGTGCACGGGTCCCTGGATCACCTGTGATGAGGCTTGGGAAGGGAGGAATGAGATGAACCCGCAGTTGTCGAAGTGAGTGAGTGAGTGAGTGAGAGGGAGGGATGATCGTCAGGAACCGGGACAGAATCCCGCCTGTAGGTCTTTTGATAGCAGTTGTCATCCTGACAATCATCAACGTGGTCACGCGGGCTGTTTCAATGAGTCAAGAATGCTGAACACCGAGAGGACGTTATGAGTGTTTGGCGTGATAAGCCAACAGAACTCTTGTTGCTCGCGTATCTGAGTGCGTGGGCGGTTGCCCTGACTCTGACCTATATGTATGCTGACGAAATAACAAGGTAGCCATGCGTTGTTGCCTTGCTGAAGGCGTTCTGTTGGAGGTGTGAACATGCAGCAGGTTTCTGAGGCTCTGAAGCTCACGGTAATAGTAGAGCAGGGTCGGTTATTTTTTATTCAACGTTGGTGTGTGCAGAAAGGCGAGTTCTTCTCAGAGTTCCAAAACAATTCATAAACGAGAGGTAAATGATGACACCCGAAGAACAAATCACGAAGATGAAAAAAGCGATCACTCAGGCGATCAAGGTGATGGGAGACCGGTTTGGATCGACGGAGCAGGATGTCGCACTGGCAATCCAGGAACTGAAGGCGTCGACGCAGGCGACATCGGAGCCGAGTCTTTCCGCGAAGACCGTGCCGGGGGCAGGCAGTCAGTCACCGCAGGCTGTGCAAGCCACGATCCAGACGCAATAGTGTTTACAACTGGAAGGAGAATGAAACATGAATGTCCAATCTGCTGTTCATAGTCATATCGATGTCACGGACACATTGGCCAGACTGTATCTCTTTCTGGCGCAAAGCATGGATCGCTGTGTGAGCGAGGCAGCACGCATCAACTATCCAGAGGCCGAGTTACAGACGCATCTTGATTCGACCAGGATTGCTGCGCTGGAGTTGCTGGCTGGCAATCAGGTGGTCAAAGCAAAGGTCGAGCAGGAGTGCGATCGGGCTCACGCCCTGATCATGGCCTGTCTTGAGGGCGGAGCCGCTAAGGCGGTTGCTCTGGATGCGTTGAAAGCAGAGCGGGCTGTGCTGAAACACAAGACTATGGCCTTGAGTGATCTGCTCGCCGTGTTTCGAGCAGTTTGATAGGAAACGAATAGGGCCCGCCGTTCCATACGTGCTCGATGTCCGGAAAGTGGGCAGAACCATAATGGAGGATCTCATGAAGAACATTCCACGCACCTATGTGCTGACGCTGAATTCGCCGACCTCCAAGGGGGTTCGGCTGTGGATGGGCGACAGCATCCATGCTCTGCGCCACTGCTCGGCCAAGGAGATCGGCCAGGCACTGAGGGAAATACAACAGAATGTGGACAGTCTGCAAAACCCGGTCTCGTTGTCAGGCGGATCATCATACCTGAACCGCAATCGGTAACGTGACGCAGTCAGTCACGGCAGGAGAGGCGGCCTGTCGAAGGCAAAGGGTTGAGAGCGTATCGGCGGCGTTTTGGACAGAGAAGCCGCAAGCTATAAATCTGCACTCTAGTAGAAGAGGTGCGTTTATGGAGTTCACGCAAATGCCGACCAACCTGGAAATATTTCTCAAGAAGGCCGACAAGGGCAGTACGACTCTTCTATCTCCTAGAAAGCAGATTATCTTTTCGCAAGGGGATAGGGCCGATGCGGTGTTTCATATTCAGGCAGGGAAGGTGAAATTGACCGTGATTTCCGAGCATGGCAAGGAAGCCGTTGTCGGCATTCTTGAACGGGGTGCTTTTCTAGGCGAATCCTGCCTCGTGGGACAGATGGTTCGTACGGCAACCGCGACCACTTTGGAAGACTCCCGCATTCTCCGTATCGACAGAGCCGTCATGCTTCGCCTGCTTCAGGCGCATCCAAAGTTCGCCGAATCATTTATGTCCTATTTGCTGTTGCACTCGATCCGAGTCCAAGAGGATTTGGTGGACCAGCTGTTTAATTCCAGCGAGAAGAGGCTGGCGCGGGCGCTGCTCTTGCTGGCCCATTTCGGGAAGGAGGGCAAGCCGGAGACGGTGATTGCGAAGATTAGCCAGGAAACGCTGGCTGAAATGATCGGCACCACCCGTTCGCGAGTCAGTTTCTTTATGAATAAGTTCCGCAAACTGGGCTTCATTGATTACACAGGCGGAGCATCCCGGAATAGCGGATTGCAGGTGCATAGTTCTCTCCTCAATGTCGTTCTACACGACTAGGGTTTCTGTCTGATTCCGCTTGTTTGATTCAGTGGAGCGAGGCCAATTCCTGTCAGGCCTCGCCGCTATGTGGCGACGATCTCCTACTGAGCAATAGTGGACAGACGGACACGAAGCTTCTTGGCATAATACTTTCCACATCGGTCGTGTATCTGAGGCCAGCCAGTGGTGGCAGTATGCTCTATCTGATCATCTGGTTGCTCCGATGGGAACTTCCGATGGTCGATGATGAGGAAGCGGCTGTTTCCAAGGCAGTAAGGTTGCGGCAAGGAAAGCCAGCTGATGAGGCGTAGATATGTAGAAGGAGGGTCTATGATCTGCCCACGTTGTCGGGGGTTGCTGGTACGTGAACCCGTCGACGGCCTGAACATCAAAACAGACCGCCTATTTACGGCCACCCGGTGCCTCAATTGTGGCTGTGTCGAGGATGCTGTTATGCGTGCGAACCGCTTACGCCCTTCGGTAAAAACGCGGGAGAACCCGCGCAGATTAGTCAGGAAGGGGGATGCGATATTCAACAATGGTCTCATATAAGCGCATGATTGCCCCAATGAGTCTGCTATTACAGACAATGTGCTTGGGGGGAACTGAAAATGAATCAAGCGTGGAGGAGGAATCAAAGATGGAACTCTTGAAAAGTGATGTGTCAGGTTCATCCCTGGCATCGGCGAGTGCGGTGAAGGGGGAGAAAAGTAGACAGCTTGTTCACGGGAGGCCGGTTGGTCTGACGATCACGGTCGAGAAGATCGATCGCGTGCTGGCCGACGTCCAGGCACAGATTGCGACACTTGAGCTGGAGAGGACCAATCTGGGACTGGTGCGGGGAGAATTGGCCCGGATGGAAGTCAAGTGGAGAAGCGCGTGAATGGTGCCATCATCTTTCCATGCTGGTAGTCGTGGCACGCCGATTGGGTTGTGGATTGAGAAGGGTATGACGCTGGTGCAGGGAACGGATCAGGCTTAGTCACAATTCGGATCTGGAATCCGCAACGGCCTTCGAGGATGGCAGTCGGCTGTCGTGCTCGCAGCCATTACCATATGTGCTCACCTGAGCTGTTTTGACCAGATCCCCGTCGGTTTTCCCGCTATGCTAGATGATAGGTGCTCAGCCGTCTCCTGCTTTCTCAGTGATAGCAGACATAGGCAAAGCTGAGATTGTGGATGGAAACAAAACTCATCCGGTCTATGCGAAGGTCATAACCGGCAAGGTTCATGAAACCAAGTAGCCCTCCTGTCCGCAGTGCTGTATGGGTGGGCAGGAACGCAGAAGGAGAACTGTTCAATGGCAGATAACAGAGGGTGCTCATTAGGGGCGGCGGGATTGGCGTTTGTGACCGGAGGATTGCTGGGAGCTGTGGCAGCGTTGTTGCTGGCACCGCAGTCCGGTCGTCAGTCGCGGGAACAGTTGCGAGGGTATGCGCGACGAGCCGAAGAGGGAGTTCATGAGCTGGCCGACAAGGCCAGCGAGGTTGTGGACCAGGCGCTGAATAAGGGACGCGAGTTCATTGAGGCCAAGCAGGCGGTTCTGTCTGAGGCGGTCGAGGCCGGTCGTACGGCCATGCAGCAGGAGCATGATCGACTCTCTAGTGAGAAGCATGCGTGCCAGTGAAGTGCTTGGGGACAGAATGAGCGAGTGTCTTATGAATTTGCGAACAAAGGGAGACATAAATTGTGACGAATACAATTCTTATCATCGTATTGGGGCTGTTGTTTCTTGGCGTACTTCCGATCTGGCCGCATAGCGGTAACTGGGGATACCTCCCTAGCAGCGGGCTGGGCTTCCTCTTTGTGGTTCTGCTCCTGCTGACCCTGATGGGTTGGTCGTCACCAACGGCAACGAAAAAGTTGTAATGGGAGCGTGCGATCATAGATGAGTGGGCCTCAGCAGGCGGATCTACTTTCGTAGCCGTGACACGTTTCCTCGGTGCGGTATTTCGCTTGTACAGTGATGTGTGCACAGGTTCTCAGGTAGGAGCGTAGCCATGCTCTCGGTCTCGGGAGCGTGCGTGTGGTCTATTTCAACGATGGAGCACAGATCGATGATCAACATCAATTCTGGGACATTCAACCAGCTCAAGACTCTGGTCGGAATCGGGGACACCTATGCCAAGAGGATTGTGGAAGGACGACCCTATCAGTGGACGGTTGAGCTAGTGACAAAGTTAGTTATTCCGCAAATGACCTACGACATGATCAAAGATCGCATTGCAACAAAGCCGCACTAATGCAACCGACGTCACACATCAGGACGCGACGAACCTGACCGCGGTCCAGGGCACGTAGTCAGTATGGAATCGCTAAAGAGGGAAATATGAAGAACAGATCTCTGACATTCATCATGATCATGACGGCATTCTTTATGGGATTTGGGCTGGGCGGCCTCTCACTGCACTATGCTGCTGCCCAAGGGATGTTTGGACTTTCGACGTCGGTGAGCCAACTCGGGAGTGCATTGGTGGATATGCAAAAGAATGTCGACGACCTCCAAAAGAATATGGGGACGGTCAAGCAGGTTAAAGAGCAACTGAGTAGTCTGTCCCCACAAGGTGGGGGCATTCCAGGAGGAGACTTGTTAAAACAAAGTGGCGACTCATTGAAAGATATGAAGCCAAAATTCTGAATCGCCTGACACGAGGACATGAATGACAGTGCCATCTATTCGTGTGGGGAGAACACACGTGAGCCAGATATCCAACAGTGCCACTGGTAAGGGATTCAATTGTTCAAAAACTGGACTCGGTATGATCTGGGGCGTGACGGCTAGCATGGTTGTGTTGCTGATAGCGACGCCCATGGCCGGGGCCGAGCAGACCGCCACAGAATCGGTGAAAAGCACCATCGATGGGGTGATCCATATTCTCAACAGTGAAGAGATGAACCAACCGGGCCGCTCGGTGGAACGACGTCAGAAGATTGAATAAGTCATCAGGCAGCGAGTCAACTATGAAGAGATGGCTAAACAAGCTCTGGGCAGTCCCTGGATAGAACTGACTGACAGTGAGCGACAGGAATGTGTTGCCCTTTTTGTTCAGTTGCTCCGAGATACGTTTGCCGGTCGCATTGACAACTACGCCAACGAGCAGGTGCTCTACCTGTCTGAACTGGACAAAGAGAACTGTGTCGAGGTGAAAACGAAACTGTCCGGCCGCAAGGTAGACACCCTTCTGGAGTTTCGCTTAGCCGACCAGGTTGGCCATTGGTATGTGTACGATGTCATCATCGATAGCGCGGGCCTTGTGAGCAATTACCATACACAGTTCGCCGGTATTATCCGCGACCATCCCTATGCAGGCTTGGTGCACAAGATGAAAGAGAAGACCCTCGTCGTGAAAGTGTTTGAAACGACTACGGTTCAATAGCTCTGCACTCAAAGGCAACCAATGAGCATGTGTGGACTGGAATGTCGCAATTAATACTCCTAGGATGACGAAAAGCAAGGCTCACGAGCGTGTCAGATGACCGCCCGGGGGCATCGCTGGACTAAGACTCCGAGCTTGGTCGTCTCATTCTGATAGATTCTCCCTGAGCCCTCTCGTGACCACACTCGATACCCGCACGTTCGGTATGTGGTGCGCGTCTGTCGCTGCTTCATCCTGGGGATCTGCAAGTTGATCGGAAAGCCCATGACTACTCTTTTTTCATCTGTTGGCGGACGAGCCGAGCTGGAAGAACCGATTCGCGCCGAGATCTTCGGTGTCGAGCGGCTCGAACAGCATGCGGCAAGTCTCGCGGTGGCGCAAGCCGTCACCGATGATGCGCGGATGGGCCGGTTGCTCACGCCACGAGTCCTCGATAACGGGCGGGTCTTGGTGGAGTCCTATCAGTCTATCGCCCGTACGATTCGCGATGAACAAGCGATTACGCCGGCGGCTGAATGGTTCGTCGACAATTTTCACATCGTCGACGAACAACTTCGCGAGATCATCGACGACCTGCCCCCTGGCTACTACCGACAATTACCCAAACTTGCGTCGGGTCACTTGCAGAATTACCCACGTGTGTTCGGGGTTGCCTGGGCGTTCGTCGCACACACCGACAGTCGGTTCGATCCCGACATGCTCCGTGGCTTTGTGGTGGCGTATCAACGTGTGCAACCGCTGACGATCGGAGAGTTGTGGGCGGTAGCGATCTCGCTACGTGTCGTGCTGGTGGAGAATCTTCGGCGACTGGCCGAACGGATTGTCCATAGCCGGAAGGCCCGGTTGGAAGCCGATGAACTGGCAGACCGCCTGCTGGGGAGCGGGGCGTTGGCTTCGGAGTCACCGGCCACGGCTTTGCGTCGACTTGAGCACAGCCCGCTAGATCCGGCGTTTGCCGTACAGCTTGTTCAGCGGCTCCGTGATCTGGATCCCAAGGTGCGCCCTGTGTTGTTGTGGCTGGATGAGCGCCTGGCCGCGCAGGGTACGACTGCCGATGACCTGGTGCATGCCGAGCATCAGCAACAGGCAGCCATGAGCGTCACGGTGCGCAACATCATCACGAGTATGCGGCTGACGTCGGCGTTTGATTGGTCGGACTTTTTCGAAAGCGTCAGCCCTGTTGACACGATTCTGAGGACCGATTCCCGCTATGGCGAGATGGACTTTGTTACACGAGATACCTATCGCCATGCGATCGAGGATCTCTCGCGTGGCACAGGTCTTTCTGAAATCGACGTGACCACGCGTGTCGTGACCCGCGCCAGGCAGGCCGGTGCTGAGTCGCATGCGCGTGAGCAACCGGAGCGTGAACGGCACATGGATCCCGGTTATTACCTCATCTCACAAGGGCGCCGGGCGTTTGAGCGGGAACTCGGCTACCGGGTGTCCTGGAAGGGGCGGTTGCTGCGTTGGTATGTCCGGGCGTCCGCGCCGGGCTATCTGGGATCACTGGCGGTCGGGACCGCCATGGTCCTAGCCGTACCGTTGTGGTATGCCGCCGAAATCGGTGTGACCGTCGCGGGTCTGGTGTGTCTCGGTCTCATTGCGCTTGTGCCGGCCTCGGATCTCGCCATGGCGCTCATCAATCGGATGGTGATGGCCATCCTCGGTCCCCGGTCGTTGCCCCGGATGGCATTGCGGGACGGCATTCCCAAAGAGTTGCGCACGATCGTGGTGGTGCCCACGTTGCTGACGAGCCAAGAGGCCATCGACGAGCAAGTTGAACGATTGGAAGTGCATTATCTGGCGAATTCTGATGATGACCTCCGTTTCGCCCTGCTCTCGGATTGGAGGGATGCCTCGAGCGAAAGCATTCCAGGAGACGCCGAATTGCTGGCGAGGGCCGTGGAGGGAATCGCGCATCTGAACAAGCGGTATGGTCCCGCGGACGGGGGCGGAGCGCGTTTTATCCTGTTTCACCGCAGGCGAGTCTGGAACGAGTCTGAGCAGGTCTGGATGGGATGGGAACGGAAGCGAGGCAAACTCTATGAGTTGAATCAATGGCTGCGTGGTTCGACGAGCACGACGTTCATATCCGTCGGCGGGCAGCCTCCTGAGGCAATTCCGTCCGTCCGGTTCGTCATCACCCTGGATGCCGATACACGATTGCCGCGGGGAGCTGCGCACCGGTTGATCGGCACGATGGCCCATCCGCTGAACCGCCCCCGGTTCGACCCTCTCGCCGGGCGTGTGCTTGAAGGGTATGGGGTCGTGCAGCCACGGATCACGCCGTCGCTTCCGGGAAGCGGCGAGGGCTCGTACTTTCAACAGACCTTTTCCGGGCCCAGCGGGATTGATCCCTACGCGTCGGCCGTATCCGATGTGTACCAGGATTTGTTCCGAGAAGGATCCTACACGGGGAAAGGTATTTACGAGATCGATGCATTCGAGGCGGCGCTGGCGGATAAGGTGCCGGACAACGCGATGCTTAGTCATGATCTCTTTGAAGGCCTGTTCGTGCGCGCGGCGCTGGCGACCGACATTGAGCTGTTTGAAGCCTTTCCCGCGCATTATGAAGCAGCGGCAGCCAGGCAGCATCGATGGGCGCGCGGCGATTGGCAGCTGCTGCCCTGGCTCTTCGGGCGAGGGCATACCGGGTCTGCCCCGCATCGCCCGGTGGGGATTCCCGCCATCGGCCGTTGGAAGATCATCGACAACCTCCGCCGCACCCTGTCGGCTCCCGCTGCCTGTCTGACTTTGATCGTCGGGTGGTTGTTACCGGAGAGGTCCGCTTGGGTGTGGTCAGGATTCATTCTGACCACGATAGCGGTTCCGTCGCTGTTGTCCTTCGTGCTCGGGCTCTATCCACGCCGTCCGGGTGTGGCGCTGCGTACCCACTTCCGCGGAGCCGGCGCCGACCTCACGTTGGCCGCGAGACAGATTGCGTTGACCGCCACCTTCCTCGGGCATCAGGCATGGCTCATGACGGATGCGATTCTTCGTACGCTCGGTCGGCTCATTTTTACGCACACACGAATGTTGGAATGGGTGACTGCCGCTCAGGCCGAGGATGCCTACACGTGTAACCTGACGGGGATGTATCGGCGCATGGCGGGCTGTGTGGTGCTCGCCCTCGTGGCAGCTGGAGGGGTGGCTGTGATTGGGGAGTATGAGTCCTGGGCTGTAGCGGCCCCGTTCGTTCTGCTCTGGATATCAGCACCTGCCGTGGCACGGTGGGTCAGTCTGCCGTCTCAATTCACGGGGACGGGGCCAACTTCTCCGTCCGATGCACGTACGCTCCGATTGATTGCGCGCCGGACCTGGCGGTTCTTTGAAACGTTCGTGTCTCCCGAGGACCATGCGCTGCCGCCTGATAACTTTCAAGAAGATCCGAAACCCGTCGTAGCCCATCGCACGTCACCGACCAATATGGGGCTGTATTTGCTCTCTACCCTGGTTGCCCGTGACCTTGGATGGTTGGGGACTTTCGACGCCACTGAACGGCTGGAAGCCACGCTGGCGACCATGAAACGTCTCGACCTGTTTCGTGGGCACTTCTACAATTGGTATGACACGCGTACGCTTCGCCCTCTGGATCCCAGGTATGTCTCCTCCGTGGATAGTGGAAATCTTGCCGGACATTTGTTGGTGTTGGGCAACGGATGCCGGGAGTTGATTCAGCAATGCCCCCTTGAAGGGGATCTGTTTGTTGGAGTCGACGATGCTCTCCGCTTGTTGCGCGAGGCGCTGGCGGAGATTCCAGGACAGGGACAAACGCATACGGTAACGCGGAAGCAGTTGAGCCAGGCCGTCGATGTGCTGGCCATGGGGTTGCAGTCGCGTCCGGCTGATGTCCTCGGTTGGACAAGCCGGGTTCGTCAGCTGATCACGTCGGCCCGTACCGTTGCAGACATGGCGCAGGCCTTTTCTCAGGAGCGTGCAGAAGGCCAGGAGGGGGAGTTACGTATCTGGGCTGACGCGGTTCGGGCCTGCGTTGAGAGCCATCTCCGGGACGTGGAACTGTTGCTCCCATGGGTCCGCTTAGGTCCGAAAGACCTTGCCGCTATGTTTGATCACCAGTCCGGGCCGGCGCTGGAGTGGTCGGCCATCGCGTCATTCTTCCATCCCATTCCCACGCTAGCGGCCGCTCCCGAACGGTTTGGGGACGCGCTCCGTGCGCTTCAGCGGGTACGGGAGGAGTTACTCAGTCGCCCCTCACAGGATCGGCCGGCCTTGGCACGAATCGATTTGTTGGTTGATGCTGTACGGCAATCGGCCGCGGACATCACCGCCCTCACGCGCCGTCTTGCGGCCATCGCCCAGACGTCGGAGCAGATGGTGCGCGCGATGGATTTCACGTTTCTGTTCGATCCGACACGCAAGTTGTTGTCGATCGGCTATCGCATGACCGAGAACAGTCTTGATCCCAGTTGCTACGATTTGCTGGCGTCGGAAGCCAGGCTGGCAAGCTTTATCGCCATCGCCAAGGGAGATATCCCGTCATCGCATTGGTTTCACTTGGGCCGTGCCCTGACCCCCGTGGGAAACGGTTCGGCGTTGATATCCTGGTCCGGATCCATCTTCGAATATCTCATGCCGGCGTTGGTGATGCGGTTTCCTGCAGGCAGTTTGTTGAGCCGGACGTATGACCTGATCGTCCGTCGGCAGATTCAATACGGTGCGGAGCGCGGGGTGCCCTGGGGCGTCTCGGAGTCGGCCTACAATGCGCGTGATCTCAATCTGACGTACCAGTATTCCAGCTTTGGTGTTCCGGGTCTTGGCCTCAAGCGCGGTCTCATCGACGATGTGGTCGTCGCGCCCTATGCCACTGCGCTCGCGGCTATGATCGATCCGGCCGCGGCCACGCAAGGCTTCAGTCGCCTTGCCGAGGCCGGAGGGAGAGGGTCGTACGGATTTTATGAAGCGCTGGATTACACGGGGACCCGGGTGCCCAAAGGCACGGACGTGGCCGTCGTCCGGGCCTATATGTCGCACCATCAGGGCATGTCGCTGGTCGCTATCGCGAATGTCCTCAACGACGGGGTGATGAGGAACCGGTTCCACGCCGAGCCGATGGTCCGGGCCACTGAACTCCTGCTTCAGGAACGGACTCCGCGCGATGTGCCGGTGACCCGACCGCGTGCAGAGGAAGTCTCGGCCGCGACCCACGTCCGCGATCTCATCCCGCCGGTCACGCGGCGGTTTACCACGCCGCATGAGGAGGCTCCGAGGACGCATCTGTTGTCCAACGGCCGGTATGCCGTCATGCTGACCACAGCCGGATCGGGATATAGCCGATGGCGGGATATTGCGCTGACGCGCTGGCGGGAGGATGCGACCAGAGATTGCTGGGGATCATACATGTATTTGCGTGACACGCAGACCGGGACGGTGTGGTCGGCCGGTTATCAACCCTGCGGTGTCGAGGCGGACGACTATGAGGTGTCCTTCTCCGAAGAAAGGGCTGAGATTATCCGACGGGACGGCGACTGGAGCACGACGCTTGAGGTGGTGGTGTCGTCCGAAGACGATGCCGAAGTTCGTCGCATGTCCGTCACCAACTTGGGGACCGGTGCACGCGATTTGGAAGTCACTTCTTATGCGGAGCTGTGTCTGGCTCCACAGGCCGCCGATGAGGCGCATCCGGCCTTTGGAAATCTCTTTGTGCAGACAGAATTTGTACCGGAGGTCGATGCGCTGCTCGCCACTCGCCGCAGGCGGTCGGATGGGGACACGTCGGTGTGGGTGGCTCAGGTGATGGTGGTCGAAGGCGACACCGTGGGCGCATTGCAATATGAAACGGATCGCGCCCGGTTTCTCGGACGCGGGCAGCATGCCCGCACTGCAGTCTCGATGATCGACGGGCGATCCCTCTCGAATACCGTCGGGTCGGTCCTCGATCCGGTGCTAAGCCTGCGCCGCACTCTGCATGTGCCCGCCGGGGGGACTGTGCGGTTGGTGTTTTCGACCATTGCGGGCTCCACCCGCGAGCAGGTGCTGGATCTGGCGGACAAGTATCGCGATCCGAGGGTGTTTGAGCGGGCCGTTTCTCTGGCCTGGACGCAGGCGCAAGTCCAGCTGCACCATCTCGGCATCGGGACCGACGAAGCGCAGCTGTTCCAGCGATTGGCGAATGCCGTGTTATATGTCGATGCCTCGCTACGGCCTTCTGCAGAAGCACTGGTTCATAGCACGCTGGACCGTGCAGTGCTCTGGGCCCATGGGATCTCCGGCGATCTGCCCATCGTGCTGGTTTGTATCGATCGGGCGGAGGATGTCGATCTTGTCCGGCAATTGCTGCGGGCGCATGAATATTGGCGGATGCGGCAAGTATCGGCCGATGTAGTCATTCTGAACGAGAAGCCGCCGTCTTACGAACAGGAGCTGCAAGGCTCGTTGGAGTCGCTGGTGCACGGCAGCCGGTTGCGTCTCTGTCCCGACACCGGCGGGGCACGGGGCAATATCTACCTTCTCCGGACCGATCTTCTTTCGGTGCGGGATCAAAAACTGATGCAGCAGGTTGCCCGGGTTGTCCTGCTGAGCCGGCGCGGCACGTTGGCGGAGCAAGTGACTCGACTGCAGCGTCGCCACAGTCCTTCCCCGCCGTCCCGGCCCATACGGCGTGTCCGTAAACGCTTGGATGTGCCGTTGCCTGAGCGGGAGCTCGAATTGTTTAACGGCCTGGGTGGTTTCGCGGGCGATGGGCGCGAGTATGTCACCATTCTCGGTGAAGGTCTGCGTACGCCGCGCCCCTGGATCAACGTGATTGCGAATCCCTCGTTCGGGTTTCTGGTATCGGAGTCCGGCTCCGGGTTTACCTGGTCGCTGAACAGCCACGAAAATCAGCTGACGCCCTGGTCGAACGATCCGGTCACCGACCCCTCCGGGGAGGCGATCTATATCCGTGATGACCATTCACAGGAAGTGTGGAGCCCTACGGCCTTGCCGATTCGCGATGACCCGGCGCCCTATGTCGCCTGTCATGGGCAGGGCTATACAAGGTTTCATCACGGTTCACACGGTATCCTGTCCGAATTGCTGCAATTCGTCCCGCCTGAAGACTCGATCAAGATCTCGCGACTCACGTTGCAGAACGCGTCCGGTCGCTCGCGGCGTCTTTCCATTACGGCCTATGCCGAGTGGGTGCTGGGGAGTAACCGGAGTGACTCCCATCCGTACATCGTTACGGAGATCGACCCTGAGACCGGGGCGTTGTTTGCGAGGAATGCGTGGGGCGGCGAGTTCGGGGGGCGTATCGCGTTTGCCGATCTTGGCGGAAAACACACATCATGGACCGGTGATCGCGCGGAGTTCCTGGGCCGGAATCGGACTCTTGAGGATCCACTGGCACTTCAACTAGGCGGGCCGTTATCCGGCAGGATCGGCGCCGGTCTCGACCCCTGCGCGGCGCTGCAGCTGTCGATCGAATTAGAGGAGGGCGAATGTGCGGAGATTGTGTGGTTCATCGGTCAGACAGCGGGGAGGGAGGAGGCTCGTCTATTGATCGAGCGCTATCGCAGGGCTGATGTCAATGCACTCCTGAGAGAGGTGATCCGTCAGTGGGATGACTTGTTGGGCGTTGTACAGGTCCATACGCCGGAGCGCCCGATGGATCTCTTGTTGAATCGCTGGGCGCTCTATCAGACGCTGGTGTGCCGGGTCTGGGCGCGTGCGGCGTTCTATCAGTCGAGCGGGGCCTATGGGTTTCGCGATCAACTTCAAGATGTCATGGCTCTGAGTGTGGCAGCACGCGATGTCACACGCGAGCATTTGTTGCGGGCGGCCGCGCGGCAGTTTGTCGAGGGAGACGTCCAGCATTGGTGGCATCCTCCATCCGGGCGCGGTGTGCGGACCCGCATTTCCGACGATCTGATCTGGTTGCCGTACGCGGTGATGCAGTTTCTGGAAGTGACAGGCGATATGGCCGTGCTGGATGAAGTGGTGCCCTTTCTGGAAGGCCCGGCGTTGGCCGAGGGACAGCAGGAATCCTATTTTGAACCACGCGTGTCCCAGACACAGGCCACTCTCTTTGAACATTGCGCGCGCGCGTTGGATCGGAGCCTTGCCGTCGGCAGTCATGGCCTTCCGCTCATGGGTGCCGGAGACTGGAATGACGGGATGAACCGTGTTGGTCTGCATGGCAGGGGGGAGAGTGTCTGGCTCGGCTGGTTTCTGCATACCGTGCTCTGGGAATTTGCCAAGGTGGCGGTTCAACGCGGTGAGCGTGCTCGTGCCGAAACATGGCGGCTGCATGTGAGTGCGTTGAAGGCCGCGATCGAGCGGGACGGGTGGGACGGAGAATGGTATCGCCGCGCATATTTCGATGATGGGACGCCACTCGGTTCGGCCGCGGATCCTGAATGCCGCATCGATTCGATTGCTCAGTCCTGGGGGGTGATCAGCGGCGCGGCAGATCCGGATCGCGGTGCGCGTGCGATGGCCGCAGTTGATCGACATCTTGTGAACCGGCAGGACGGGTTGATTCGTCTGTTGATGCCATCCTTTGATCAGATGCCAAGGGATCCCGGCTATATCAAAGGCTATGTCCCCGGTGTTCGAGAAAACGGCGGCCAATATACCCATGCAGCGGTCTGGACTGTGCTGGCCTTCGCGGCATTGGGTGAGGGGGACAAGGCCGGGGAGTTGTTCCGCATGCTGAATCCTGTTCATCGGGTTTCCTCGCGAGCAAGCGTGCAGCGGTACAAGGTCGAGCCGTACGTCGTAGCCGGCGACGTGTATGCCGAACCGCCGCATGCCGGACGCGGGGGCTGGACCTGGTACAGCGGTGCGGCGGGTTGGCTTTACCGGGGTGGCATGGAATGGATACTCGGTTTCCGTTTACGCGGTGCCACGCTCTGCATCGATCCGTGCATCCCGCGCCACTGGCCCGGGTACTCGATTTGTTTCCGGTATCATTCGGCGGTCTATGACATCACGGTGGACAATCCACGCCAGGTAAGCCGTGGCGTGACATTGACGGAGGTGGATGGCAACGTGTCGACCGACCATACGAATATTCCGCTCGTTGTCGACGGCAAACACCGCATCCGCGTTGTGCTCGGATGATTTATGCAAGAAGGGAGATTCATCGAAGGATTGTTGTCGTGCAGAGCTGTTCCGGTCCCTTGTCATGGGATCAGCTCGTGTGCAGATGAGTGGTAAGGAATCGATCACGCCATGCAGGAAACTTGTCGGCAATGCTCGACTCAGAAGGCGGACGAGGTATGTCCTGCCCCATGAAGCTGCTTGGCCACAGGCCCATGGCTTTCCACGATCTTGATGAAAGAGAGGGGCATATGTTTGTCTATGTGCTGGTTCTTGCAGGCATCATCGGGTTTCCAATATCAAGCTTCGCTCAATTTGTGGATAAAGGCGAGTACGTCGTAGTGGCCAGAGGCACGAGATTGTGTGCTTCTGTTGCTCAGGGGGTGCCTAGCGCGATGCTCGATCCTGAAAAGTTATTTTGGCGGGTCGCAAGCGACGTTCGGACTAATGGAACACAGACCGTTGCCCCATTTGTCTTTGAAACAGCGTACGACCGAAAGAGCGGAGAGACTACGATCAACGCACGCAAATATGATCAGGACTATGCCACGCTTTTCAAGAGAGATCCCGAATACCAGGGGAGGTTTTTGATGGTCAGCCCAAAGGATAATCAAGTGGAAGCGACAGTCGAACTTTGCGGGAGGGAGAAGTAGGCCGACAGCCGCCATCCTTGTGCGAGACTAGCGGTACGACCACAATTCATGAACGTCCCTGCGGCGATCGCTAGGCCACGTTGTTTAGGAGGGCCCTAGTGCACAAGAGGATGCTGTTGATGTGTAGTCCAAGAGATGGCGGGTTGAAGCGATGGTCTTGGCCTGCTGAACAAGAAAGTGTTGGTTTGGTTTAGGTGAGCAGCATGAGTGCTGGGTCGAGAGGCTTGGAACGTTGCGCGGTCGTTTTTCTTGACCGCAGCGCGGTACGGGACACGGGAGATGGCTTCATCCGCTGAACGCGGCATGCAGATTATCCGGTCCGATCCATCCATAAGGTCATAAGCGGATCTACGTTGATGCGATTCATCGGTGTGAATCCTTGCGCCTTATTGACGGGGTTTGCAAATCGGTTGATACGTAGGGCGTGACGTAGAGTCGAAGACAATTACCTTCAAATAGTGCGCCTCCCAGTGCAACGACTGCAGTTAAGGCTTCTTCACCGGAGCCCATTTCCACAAACCCATAGCCGGCTGATTTCCCACTGTGTTTGTGCCGGACGATAACAGCGCGAGCAACCGTGCCATAGGCTCCAAATAGGTCGCGGAGTTGGTGATCGGAAGTGGCCTCGGCGAGGCCGCCGACATACAAGACGCGTTTACTCATCGCCAATCATTTCGCTACGTGACGCAGGTGCTTGTGTTGACAAGATTATTGATAACCTCTCGTTTCGAAATAGGCACGGACGAGGGCACTCGTCACTCCCGTATGCAGAGGAAGCTCGCCACACCTAGAGTTGTGCATGGATCATTGGGCGAAGTTCCAAAGGGGCGACATTCGCGCACTGCGTGTATTCCCTGTTTGGAGAGCCGACGCATGTCACGCGCTGTCCTGCGTTTGCTCAGTGGCGCCGCGGCGCCTGCTTCTGGTTTTCGCGGACTTACTCACATCGGGCATGGACCGTAAGCGGGTGTCGGGTCCAAAGCTATGTCTTGCCAGCGAAGAGACTTCCCGCCGGATCGTTTCGATGGAAGATGTATTGTCGATTGACTTGGGATCAGTGAGCCCCAGCAATTGCCAGGGGATTTTTGGTTTGCGAAAAGCAGTTTTCTTTGCTCGTTTGCGATTTTTCCAAACAGAGGAGAGATTCATAGAGCGACTCCTTTTCGCGGACATGAGATCCCAGCCAGGAACATACCTGACGGAGGAACACGACTCCTCTGACTCAATGCCGGCAAGGGCACGTGTCACCTGCGTGAAAAGCAGCCTGTGTCATCCACGGTTGGATGAGCGTCAGAGAGCGGCGTTGCGACAGAGACTGACGGACGGAGAATAGGTATGAGGAGTGCCGGGAGAAGACAGTACGTCGAGCGAACGTGTACTCTAACAGCTGTGTTATGAGGGAGTCAAACATTCAGCTGAGCAGGTGTCAATTGGATATGTATCGTGTTGAGATGCAATCACAGTGCGCGGCATGCACATAGCTCAGTCCGCGCTAACTATTGAAGACAAGTTGACGTGAGGATCCTCATCCTGTATGGTGTGTCTACATTTCCCTCGCAGTAGTCCGGTGAAGGAGATGTGTTAGTCATAACGGACTTCGCGATCGCATCGCGACCAGGTCCAGTTCGGAGTTGCACCACTTCCCGGTTGTGTCTCCCCTCGGTTCTCTGATCCCGTCATAATGCGATCAAACTGAAAGGATAGTGCAGTGGATACGTCTGTTCATTCCAATTTTCAAGCCCTCGGTCTATCCGAGGCGATTTTGCAGGACCTTGCTGCGGCAGGGTTTTCTTCTCCAACTCCCATCCAGGAACAAGCCATTCCGCCGGCGCTTGCCGGGCGTGATGTCATCGGTTGCGCGCAGACTGGAACGGGAAAGACCGCGGCGTTTGTCATCCCGATGGTCGAACGGCTCGCTGCGCTGCCGAAAGGGCAGCCGCTAGCGTTGATCCTGGCGCCGACGCGGGAGCTTGCGTTGCAGACCCTGACGACGATCGAGAAGCTCGGCCGGAGCCGTCGCATCTCAGCCACCGTCATCGTGGGCGGCGCGGATATGCAGGCGCAAGTGCGGGGCCTGCGGCAGCGGCCGGAGATCTTAGTAGCGACGCCGGGCCGCTTGCTCGATCACATGTGGAGCGGCAACATTCTGTTGTCGTCCATCAAAATGCTGGTTCTGGATGAAGCCGATCGCATGCTGGATATGGGCTTCGCGCCGCAAATCAACCAGATTCTGGATGCCTTGCCGGAAGAACGGCAGACGCTGCTGTTTTCGGCGACATTGCCGACGGACCTGGCGCGATTAGTTCAAGCAAGTGTCAACAATCCTGTGCGTGTGATGGTCGCTCCATCCGCCACGACAGCCGATGGCATTACGCAGGCGGTCCATCATATCTCGCATGACGCCAAGGGCGATCTTCTCTTGTCGCTGTTGGGATCGGATAAGGACACGGCGCTTGTCTTTACCAGGACGAAACATCGGGCCGATCGGTTGGGACGCATGTTGGGGACCGCAGGGCATCGGGTGGCCGTGTTGCACGGAGATCGCAGCTTGTCCCAGCGACGGGCGGCTCTGGACGGGTTTAAGCGCGGGACCTTTCGTGTATTGGTGGCGACAGATATTGCCGCACGCGGGATCGACGTGGCAAACATCGGCCATGTCATCAATTTTGATCTGCCCAACTGCCCGGAAGATTATGTGCATCGTATCGGGCGAACGGCTCGAATGAAGACTACCGGGCGGGCCACAAGTTTTGTGACCAGAGAGGATCATCAGCAACTACAGGATATTGAACGCCTGTTGGGCCATGCGGTTCCTCTTGCTCCCGGCAGCGGCGCTCCGGCACCGGCATCGCATGTGAGGGCTGGGGGTGTGCGCCGGAACGATCAGACACCGTCCGGGCCTTCCCGTAGCGGCGCCGGTCGCCGTCGTCCACACTATGGATCGGCACAGCCTGCGCGCAGTGTCCAGCACTGATCCGTGCATAAAACCTGAAAACGGTTCATGAAATCAGCCTCGTGAGGTAGAGTGATCTTCACGAGGCTGATTTCGTATGCAGGCCACGCATCATCGAGTCGGTGTTCTCAACAAGTTCCGCCGTTATCCGCGGGTTCGGATTCCCACGCCCTTCAGCTGTTCAGTTGCGCCTTTGCTGTCCAACATCAACGGGTGGTTCCACAACTCTCACAAAGGGGTTGGAGTCGTCTATGATCTTTCACTCCGGGGAGTGCGGGTGAGTACTGAGGCGGTACTGAAGCCGGGAGATATGGTGGTGCTGACCCTGCAACTGCCTAAACAGATTTCGCCGGCGACAATTAAGGTTGCAACGGTCCGTTGGGGAAAGGATCAGATCTACGGGCTTGCTTTCAGAACGCTCTCTCAATCGACGCTGAGCCGATTGAGCAAATACATGGCGATTACGACGATGGAGAAGGAGTAGGAGCGCATGGACAAGAAACGCGCTGTGCCGACACCCGGACAGGCGATCACTCAATTGCGACGGCATCCTCGCGTTCGAGTTTTGGCGCCCTTTCCCTGCTCATTTTCTGTTGTCGGCCTGAAGCGCCGTTGGCCGGCCGTCGATCCCGGAGATTTGGGTGTTGTCTACGACGTTTCCACAAAGGGTGCCCGTGTGATGACCGAGGCCGTCATCTCGCCGGGCGATCGAATCACGCTAAGCTTGCAGTTGCCGAACCATCCGTCTGCGACATTTATCGAACTTGCAACGGTGCGGTGGGGTAAGGAGCAGACCTATGGCGTGGAGTTTGATGGGCTTTCACCAGCGGTCGATACGCGGTTGCAGAAGTTCATGGACTATTCATCAAAGCCCAGGGCTGTGTCTGTTTCTTAACCATCTCCGTGCCCGGACTTCACTCGTGTATCGACACACGTTCACTTCCTGCTTCCATCTGTAGATTCAGAGTCTTTGGTCTGCCGAGGTAATATCCAATACAGCACGGTTTCTATAGAGAATGGCTTGTGTCTGGCCGGCGTCTAAGGGGTGCTTTCCGTCGGAGCGATGAATTGTTTACGGAAGGTCACGACCTTGACCAGATATTCTCTGGTTTCCTGGTAGGGTAGGTTGCCACGCAACCGGTCATAGACGGCAGGTGGCTCGAGTCCATTAATCGTGTTGAGCGCGGAGACAGAATCCGAAGCGAATGCCTTATATACATTGCGTGGACCGGTATTGTACGCCGAAATCACGCAGTATTCTCGCGAGATTGTATTGTCGATCTGTTCCAGCAGGGTATACGACAGAACGTTCAAATAGGCGACACCTAACTCGATGTTGTTTTCCGGATCGAAGAGATAATCGCGCGAGGGCGCAGTGTCTTGGCCCGTAACCTTGCGAAAGGCGTCCCGGCCTCCGCTCGTCGGCACGAGCTGCATCAGACCATAGGCCGGAGCGGAGCTCACAGCAAAGGGATTGAAATTGCTTTCCGTTCTGATCACGGCGAAGACGAGGCTTGGGCTGATACGGTACTGTTCGGCGAATCTGTTGACGACAGGCCGGTATTTGTCGGCCTGCCGGTTGTTGAAGTTTGCGACCATTGGAATGGTGGCAAACAGTGCGGTCTTCGAAGTGCCGTTCAAGTCAACAGATCGAGTTTTAGCCTGGCGCTCGATGACGTAGTCGGCAAATCGTTCGGCATTTTCTGGTGTCCGAATGGGGTTGTTTTGGTGATCCGCGACGAGTCCCAGGAGATAGGGGTCCTTGTCGCCCGTGAGCGACACGGCTTTGTCTGAAAAGAGATCGACGGCTCGAGGATCATTCGGTGTCAGGATGGTCGTGACGATAGCGTTTTTGAGGCTGGCTTTCGGTTGCTTCTCATCGAGTGTTTCAATGAGCACAGTCCCTTTGTCGAAATCGACGACCGCCCGGCTCATATAGTTCTGAGTGTATTTTACGTAGCGCTTCTGTTCCGGGAGTTTGATTTCTTTCTCGCCCCATGTCTTTCTCACCTTGCCTGTCAAGGCGTCCATGAGAGTTTCAAAGTCTCGCTGTACGGCCCGCAGATCCCGTATGGCCGCTTCGGGATTTCTCTGGTAGATCTCCACTCGTTCCTTGAGGATTTGCTTGG
The DNA here is from genome assembly GCA_022843785.1 of Nitrospira sp. GTDB lineage: Bacteria > Nitrospirota > Nitrospiria > Nitrospirales > Nitrospiraceae > Nitrospira_D. Next base: position 87,332 of record JALHMZ010000006.1, on the reverse strand, counting down.
GAGCTTTTCCCTGTGCGAGATCGATCACTGTTCGGCCTGTGGTTGATCGGAGTAATTGCTCCGCCGTCGAAAGCGTTTTGTCAGTTGTTTCGCAGCCGGACAGCAACAGCAGCATGAGTGCGGCAGAAATAGGAAGACACCGCATGAGCGAATCTCCTTCACGTCTCTTGAGCCATGGAGTTGAAATTGTACAGAAATACGAAGGAAAGATGAAGAGATGAGGTGAAGAGCCGTGTTGAGATACAGTACCGATCGCAGTATTTCGTACCCCGTCCGGCTTGTGTCGCAGCCGGCGGGACATCCTCATGAAGTCGCGGGGTCTTTTCCGCGGTTCCGTGCTATTTGATGGCGACCGCTTTGACTTCCTTGTGGGTGGTGAGGCCCTGAAGTACCTTCTGTATGCCGTCTTGCACGAGGGTGGTCATGCCTTCCGCTAGGGCAGTCTTAAGCATGTCCTCAGTACGGGCCTTTTGCTGGACCATGCGCTTCATCTGATCGGATCCGAGCAGCAATTCGTGGAGGGCGACGCGGCCTTTGAAGCCAGATCGGTTGCACGTCTCGCACCCCTTGCCTCGCGACAAGCGAAACGTGGGGTCTTGCTTGATGCCGAGCTTGTCCCAATACTCCTCCCCGTACGCCGCCCTGAGGTCCGCGTATTCCTCAGGCGTGCCGACATACTGCTCCTTGCAGTCCTTGCAGATGCGGCGTGCGAGACGTTGCGCGAGCACACCGAGCATCGCATCCGCGAAGCTGAACGGATCGCAGCCCATATCGAGCAAACGGGTGACGGTTTCGACCGCGCTGTTCGTATGCAAGGTACTCAAGACCAAGTGGCCGGTGAGAGAGGCCTCAATGCCCGTATCGGCTGTTTCCTTATCCCGCATTTCTCCGACCATGATGACATCGGGGTCGGCGCGGAGGAATGCACGCATGGCCGTGGCAAAGGTGAAGCCGATCTTCGGTTGAACCTGGACCTGGCGCAACCCGTATTGTGTGATTTCGACTGGGTCTTCCGCCGTCCAGATTTTAATATCCGGTGTGTTGATGTTTCCAAGGACGGAGTGAAGGGTGGTCGTTTTTCCGGATCCGGTCGGCCCTACGCAGAGAATGATGCCGTAGGGTTTTTCAGAGATGGCTTTGAGTTCCTTAAGATTACGGTCGGAGAATCCCATTTTGTCGAGAGGCAGAGGCTCGCTGGCCGCCAGGATACGCATCACCACGTCTTCGTTATATCCGGCCGTGGGAAGGGTTGCGACACGAAGCTCGATCTCTCTCGACTCGGAGAGTTTGAATTTGATCTTGCCGTCCTGAGGCTTGCGGCGTTCTGCGATGTCCAGACTGGCCATGATCTTGAGCCGTGAGACAATGGCGCGCCGGTAGCTCTGGGGAATTTTCATATATTCGAAACAGTCGCCGTCTACCCGGAAACGAACGAGCGTCTCGCGCTTTTCTCCGTAGGGCTCGATGTGGATGTCCGATGCGTTTTGCCGGTAGGCGTCGGCGATAATCTGGTTGGCCAGGCGCACGATTGCGCTGTCGTTTTCGTCCAGCCCTGATCCGGCGGCCTCCTCCGTGGCCTCGGCTTGCGCTTCGGTGACGAGTTCACCGAGAATGTCGGAGACGTTTTCGTCGAGTTTCCGTCCTCCCGCGTCCCCTGTCCCTGTCGAAGAGCCGAGAAATTGCGCAATGTCTCGCCGAAGACTCACGGCGAAACGGATAGTGAGGCCGGGGAATGTGCGCTTGATATCTTGTACCCGGTCGAGATTGCCGGGGTCGTCAGTCAATATTTCAACCGATGCCCGATCCCGCTTCAGCGGCATCCAATGGTTTTTCTTCAGGTAGTCGACATTGAGATTCTTGAGCAGTTCGATGTCGACAAGTGTGCGCTCACTGTATTCGATGTAGGGGCACTTGTAGAATTGCGCGAGCGACTTGCCGATGTCGAGCTTCGGGACCTTATATCTCTCGATGAGAATGCTTTCGAGATCGCTGTTGGGTTTGCGCGATTCAGCCAGGGCATTATCGAGGTCGTTTTGTGTGATGCGGTTGCTGCTCAGCAGGAGATCGAACTTGGTCGGATTCTTTTTGACGGCTTTCCGGAGATTGAAGAACGCGGTGCCGATCGCCTTCGCGATTTCTGCGACTGCTTCTTCATCTTTTCTCGTGAAGCGAGTGCCGTTCTTTTTGTTCAGGAGTTGGAGGACACCCATCAGATATTTGTTGTCGGCGACGATGGGGTAGGTCAGTACTTGCTTGGTTTTGAACCCGGTGCGCTTGTCGTATGCGTTGTCATGAAGCAGCGAGGGATGGATCGTCTTGAGTTCCGCAGCGTTGTAGGCATCGACGATGTTGACGGGGCGAAGGTATTTGGCGCAGAAGCCCGCCAGACTCTGTTCGGTGATGGGAGTACGGACTTCTTCAACGGTATCGAGGCTGGGGACTTTTGAGAAGATCTCTTTCTTTTCTGGATCGAAGACGAACAGCGTCACGTCTTCGGCATCGAAGAGGCTCAGAATGTCTTTGTGAAGGTCGAGAACAATGTGGTCAAGATTGTTGGCGGCCTGGATTTGAGTAATAATCCGTTTGACGTGTTCCGTGCGCTCAACCCGTAGTTGCAGGTCTTCAAGGTTCTGAGCCATACGCGTACCTTGTGAGCTCCTTATGGCCTGATCGATCTGCGATCCGAAGGCCGGTGCGACAGTCTCGTGCAGGGTGAGCCGAGAACGGGTTCTTGTCTGGGAACCGTGTTTCAGTGTAGCCCAATGGAATGGGAAGGCAAGGAAAAGCCAACTTTGTTCGAGAGAAAATGGGCCGAGCGTGAGTGGAGAAAAAGGAAATGTGGAGCGGCAATAGCCCTGAAGGGAGAGTTTATGGAGTGCGTCAGCCGGCGTGACCGGATGCGGCACGCAGGTGGGCAACGACGTCCGACGGAGCAACGCGGGACTTCACTCCGCTTCGCCGAACTTTGACCTCCACAACGCCATCGGCAAGCCCTTTGTCTCCCACCACGATTTGGAACGGCGCACCGATCAAGTCAGCATCGTTGAATTTGACTCCGGCTCGGTCATTGCGATCGTCCCACAGGACTTCGAAGCCTCCTGCGAGCAATTCTTCATAGAGGCGGGCTGCGGCTTCGGCGGTCGTTGCCGATTGACTGACGGCCAGGAGATGGACATGGAAGGGAGCGATCGGGAACGGCCAGATGATGCCTTTGTCGTCGTGATTCTGCTCAATCGCCGCTGCCGCAGTGCGGCCGACGCCGATGCCGTAGCACCCCATGATGGCAAGGCGTTCTTGGCCCTTGTCGTCCAGGATTGTCGCATTCATGCTCTTGCTGTATTTCGTTCCTAGCAGAAAGACCTGTCCGACTTCGATGCCTTTGGCAAGCGTCAACGAACCAGTTCCGCGCGGCGAAGGGTCGCCGGTTTGCGCGTTGCGAAGATCTGCGAATTGATCGACCTTGAAATCGCGGTCCCCATTGGCATCCACATAGTGCGTGTCGGCTCGGTTGGCTCCGACGACGAAGTTTCTCATTCGCTGGATGGTATGATCCGCTACGATACGCACTCCAGGCAGTCCAATTGGACCGGCGAATCCCACGGGGGCACCTGTGAGGATTTTGACAGCCTCTGGTTCAGCCAGCCGTACGTCTGTCGCATGCAGCAGCCTGGCAAGTTTGACTTCATTGAGTTCGTGATCCCCTCGAATGAGCACGGCGACGGTTTCTTTGTCCGCGGCGTAGATCAGTGTTTTGACCAATTGCCGGGGAGCAATCTTCAGGAACGCCGTGACTTCTTCCACTGTCCGACAGTGTGGGGTGGTGACCGGGGATAAGAGGCGTAACGGGGCGTCATCGATATCTAACGGCGGAAGGACTTCCGCCCGTTCGAGATTGGCGGCATAGGAGCCCTGGTCGCTGTATGCCACTGTGGCTTCGCCGGTTTCAGCCAAGACCATGAACTCGTGCGAGACATCGCCTCCGATCAGGCCCGTATCGGCTTCGACTGCCCGAAAGGTAAGACCGCATCGGGTGAAGATTCTGGTATAGGCGTCGTACATCTTCTGGTAACTGGCCCTCGCGCCGGCTTCGTCGCCATCAAAACTGTAAGCATCTTTCATGATGAATTCACGCCCGCGCATCAGCCCGAATCGGGGGCGGATTTCATCGCGAAACTTCGTCTGAATCTGGTAAAGATTCAGCGGCAACTGTCGATAGGACCGCACTTCACGCCTGAACAGATCGGTGATGACCTCTTCATGCGTGGGGCCGAGGCAGAAGTCTCGCTCGTGACGGTCTTTGAAGCGAAGGAGTTCTTTGCCGTAGTACTCCCAGCGGCCGGTCTCTTTCCATAATTCGGCCGGGGAGGCGATGGGCATCAGCAGCTCCTGCGCGCCGGTCCGATTCATTTCTTCCCGAATGATCTGTTCAATTTTCCGGATGACCCGCAGACCCAGTGGAAGATAGGTATAGATGCCGGCCGCCGTTTTTCTGATCAGGCCGGCGCGCAACATAAGCCGGTGGCTGACAGTTTCGGCCTCACCGGGATCTTCCCGCAGAGTAGGGATGAGCATCTGAGAGGTTTTCATGGAGGCTTAGCGGGAGAAGATTCGTTCCAAATCGTTCCAGAAGGCAAAGATCATGACGCCGACCAGCAGGACCAGCCCTGCTTGTTGCGCGATTTCCCGCTGGCGTTCGCCGAGCGGTTTGCGCAGAATGCCTTCAATCAAGAAAAAGAGCAAGTGGCCGCCGTCGAGAATAGGGATCGGCAGCAGGTTGAGCACGCCGAGGTTGATGCTCAAGATCGCGATTAAGAACACGACGCTGGAGGCGCCCTGCGCAGCAGCTTCGCCGGAGATGTTGGCGATTGTGAGCGGTCCGCCGATATTCTTGCTCGAAATATCCCCGACGATCATTTTATACAGGCCGATCGCGGTCAGTTCGGTCCAGCCCCAGGTGGCTCCCAATCCATGGTAGACCGCCTCCAGTGCATTATCGGAGCGCATCAACGAGCGGCCTGGTCCGGAGATGCCGATTTTTCCAATTTCGATGGATTGTCCGTTCGCAGTGACCTTCTCAGCCGTTGGCGTCACGGTGAGGGCGATGCGCTGTCCATCGCGGAGAACCTCCATACGCAACGGCTTTTGCGGGTGTTCCTTGACCTGTGTTGTCATCTGGGCCCAGGTGTAAATGGTCTGTCCTTCGATACTGACGACCCGGTCACCGGGTTGGAATCCGGCCATGGAAGCGGGAAGACCCTGCATGACCGACGTCACAAGCGGAGGCATTTCCTCGACACCGATCGTATAAAGCGGTTCTTCCCCGGCCGCAGGCTCTCCCGGGACACGCTGAGGTGTCACGGTCATCGGTTTGGCCTGCCCATCGCGGCGTATTTGGAGCGCGATCGGTTGCCCATTGCTCTTTGCCACCACATCGAGCAACTCGGTTTTAGTAGAGATATCCTTGCCGTTGACCGAAACGACCCGGTCTCCGACTTCCATTCCGGCTGTCGCAGCCGGTGATCCCGGGACCAGGGCCTCGATATCGGCGCTGAGATCGCGAAAAGTCGGTACGAACAGCGGAGCTCCCGTTGAGAGCCACCCGGCAAAGATCAAATAGGCAAGGATAAAATTGAATCCTGGGCCTGCCGCGACGATGAGCACTTTTCCCCAGAGGCCTTGATGGACAAACGATCGCCGCCGGTCTTCCGGAGTCGTGGCTTCCGCTTCGTCCTCGCCGAATAGTTTGACATAGCCGCCCAGCGGGATAGCCGACAATAAATATTCCGTTTCCCCGGCCTGCCGTCCGAACAATTTAGGGCCGAAGCCGATCGAGAATTTCAGGACCTTCACGCCGACCCATCGGGCGGCGAGAAAATGGCCGAGTTCATGGAAGGCGACGAGCACACCAAGAACGACGAGAAACCACCAGGCTTTCTGCATCAGCAGCCAGAGGGTGTCGGGTGACCAGGTAAAAGCGGATAACATCGTGATCGTCCAGTGTGAATATGAAGAAACTACGGTAACTGTAACATTGATCTTTCAGAATTCATATATTTTCTGTCAGCGTGGCAATGCATGGACGAGGGATCCCGCTTTCTCTCTGGCCCAGCGGTCGGCTTCCAGGGCATCCTCAAGGCCGATGATTTCCCGATGGGTATGGGCGTGCATCGTATTGCGGATGACATCGGCGATTTCGATGAACCGGAGGCCGCCGTTGAGGAACGCGTCGACGGCGACTTCATTGGCGGCATTCATGGCCGCAGGCATCGTGCCCCCGATTCGAAGCGATTCGTAACCGAGGTTGAGACATGGGAACCGGTCGTGGTCTGGTTTGCAGAAGGTCAGCTTGCCGATTTCGGTCAAATCCAGCGACGGCAAATCCAGCGACATCCGCTCCGGATACCGCATCGCATACGAAATTGGCGTTCGCATATCGGGCAGTCCCAGTTGGGCGATCATCGATCGGTCCTCGTACTCAACCAGTGAATGGATAATGCTTTCCCGGTGGATCAAGACATCGATGCGGGACTCCCCGATGTCGAACAGCCAGCGGGCTTCCACCACTTCCAGCCCTTTGTTCATCAGGGTGGCCGAGTCGATCGTGATTTTCGAACCCATTTTCCAGTTCGGATGCTGAAGTGCCCGCTCCGGTGTCACGTCTTGCAGCTGTGCTTTGGTCAGTGTCCAGAGAGCGCCGCCGGAGGCCGTCAAGATCAGCCGCCGAACGTCTTCGAGCCGATGGCCTTCGAGGGACTGAAAGATCGCGCTATGTTCACTGTCGACGGGGAAGATCCGGACGCCGTGCTTGCGCGCCTCTTCCTGCATCAACTTGCCGGCCATGACCATGGGTTCTTTGTTGGCCAGAGCGATGTGTTTGCCGCTGCGAATCGCAGCCAGGGTCGGGAGGAGTCCGGCGGCTCCTACAATGGCTGAAATCACGAGCTCGGCTCCCGGCATCGCGGCGACTTGCGCGATACCTTCCTCGCCGGCCAGAATTTCGACCGGAAGACCGGCACATCGTGTTCGGAGCGCCGCAGCGGAGGATTCCGTGGAGACGGCGACGACTTGGGGATTGAACGCACGGATTTGCGCTTCGAGTTTTTCGATGTTGCCGCCTGCCGTCAGTCCGACGACTCGAAAATCTTTCGGGAACCGCTGGACGATATCGAGGGTATTGGTTCCGATCGATCCGGTCGAGCCCAGGATAATGATGGACTTCATATCCTCTCCTCTTTCATAGGGATGGTGAGATACCGCGAACCCAGGTCACATAGTAGTAGAAGGTGGGGGCGGTGAACAAGAGACTATCGAGCCGGTCCAGCATACCACCATGGCCGGGCAAGATGCTTCCCGAGTCTTTGACTCCCACGCGACGCTTGATCATCGACTCCCAGAGATCGCCGAAGAGGCCCGCTACGGTCAGAAGCAGACCGAGGATGAGGGCATCGACCAGCGAGAGCTGCGGCACGAACCAGGCGCAGGCCGCCAGGGCTGCGCCGACGGACAGGATAAGGCCGCCGCCGACCCCTTCGATGGTTTTCTTCGGACTCACCGAGGGTGCCAGCAGATGTTTGCCCCACAGGGTTCCGGCATAATAGGCACCGGTGTCTGCCGCCCAGGTGACAATGGCCACGAAGAGGACAAACAACTCGCCCGCCGGCAATGCACGAGTCGACACGATCGTACTCAAAGTGAACCCCACGTACAACACCCCGAATGCTGTAATAGCCAGATCTCTCAGCCGGCGGTCGAATGGCCCGGGTGAGAGCAACATGGCGGCCGGCAGGGCCAGTGCGGTAACAGCGAGAATCTCCGTCAAGCCGAAGGGCATATGTTGCCTGGCCAGCACCAGAGCCGAGATAACCAGGCCGGCGCCGACTAGCAGATGGTTCGGGCGGGATTGAAAACAGATCCGGTACAGCTCCATCAACGCCAAGGATCCACCGACCATGAGGAGCAGCGTCAGGCACCAGGGGGGAAGATAGCGGATAATAATATACACCCCTGGAATGAGGATGGCGGCGGTATAGACGCGCCGGAGATCAAATCGTCGAGTGCCGGCCGATGGTGTGGTCACAAGTGGTCTGGCTGTGTGGTGGTGTCGGTGGCAGACGAGGGTCTCACGAGAATTACGACGGTACGGCGCTCAAGACCCTGCCGAATCGGCGCTCACGCTTTTGATACTCCAGCAACGCCATCAAGAACTCGCGCCGGCGGAAGTCCGGCCATAATGTTGGGGTGAAGCAGAGTTCCGTATAGGCCAGCTGCCAGAGCAGAAAATTGCTGATTCGTGTTTCTCCACTGGTCCGAATGAGCAAATCAGGATCAGGCAGTGGATGTGTATACAGGTGTTGCTGGAGTAGGGCCTCATCGATCTGGTCCGCTTCAATTGTCCCGGATTGGACATCGGCCAGCAGTCCTTTGACTGCATCGACGATTTCTGCGCGGCCCCCGTAGCTCAAGGCGACGGTGAGCACCATTTTGTCGAGATGTGCGGTGTCCTGTTCGGTGGTGCGCACCCAATGTTGGGCCGATTCTGGAAGCAGTTCGAGACGCCCGATCGCCCGGAAGCGGACCTGTTGCTCGATCAGACTGGCGCGTTCAGTGGAAAGATAATGTTCCAGGAGGCCCATCAGCGCGCTGATTTCCTGGGTGGGCCGATTCCAGTTCTCCTGTGAAAACGCATAGATCGTCAGGGCCTGGATGCCGAGTTCCAGGCATTGTGAGATCATGTCCCTGACGGAGTTGATGCCCTCGCGATGGCCCGCAATGCGGGGAAGGCCTCGGAGTTCGGCCCACCGCCCGTTGCCGTCCATAATGACGGCGACATGCTTCGGCAAGAGTTCCGGATCCAACTTAGCAGTTAATTCGCGCTCTGAGAGCTGGTCGAAGGTCAAGGCTGACTGGTGTGCCATGGAATTGTGACAATACTCCTCACCGCATCGAGAAGATTGAGTGGAGTGAGGGAAGTCTACTGTCGGGGGTGCTGAATGTCAAACAATTCGGGAGAAATACGTGAAGAGGACAGAAAACTGGAATCCGTTGCATTGCGGCTGCGGAAATGAATGGGCTATACTTCCCGCTCGCACGAACTTTGGAGAAAGAGTGGAACAATGACGAATCAGGTCCAATTGGCCACGTTCGGTGTCACGGAACTCGAAGCTCAACACGCCCTCGATCGACTCAGTGTCCGGGATGTCGATTATGCGGATTTGTACTTCGAGTCGCGGGTCTCGGAGTCGGTGTCGATGGAAGAGGGCCTTGTTAAACGCGCTTCCAAGAGTATTTCTCAAGGCGTCGGGGTGCGGGCGACTGCGGGAGAAAAAACCGGGTTTGCGTACTCGGACGAACTGACGAAGAAAGATTTGGAGATTGCGGCGGATACGGCGCGGTACATCGCTAATTCTCCCAAGGGGGATCGGGCAGTCCCGGTGCCCACGCAGACACGGCCGACGAGAGATCTGTATCCGGTGGAACGGGCCCAAGCCGAAGCGGCTACCCCCGAGCGAGTGGCCCTTTTGAACGAAATCGATGCCGAAGCCAGGCGATACGACCCCCGCATCAAGAACGTCATGGCTTCCTTCAATACCGAATACAAAGTCGTGGCGGTGGCGACCTCGGACGGCACCCTGGTCGGTGATGTGCAGCCGCTCTCCCGTCTGCAAATTACTTGCATTGCCGAGGAGAACGGCAATCGCCAGGTTGGGAGTTATGGAGGAGGCGGACGAGTCGGGTTTGAATGGTATCGTGAGGAGAGCCGCCATCTGGGTTATGCGCGGGAAGCCGCCCGCGAAGCGATTTTGAATCTGTCTGCCGTCGATGCGCCGGCCGGCGTCATGCCGGTGGTCTTGGCCGGTGGGTGGCCCGGCATTCTGCTGCACGAAGCAATCGGTCATGGACTGGAGGCAGATTTCAACCGAAAGAAAACATCGGCCTTTTCAAGCTTGATCGGGAAGCGCGTGGCGTCCGATGTTTGCACGATCGTGGACGACGGGACATTGCCGTTTCGTCGCGGGTCCTTGAATATGGACGATGAGGGCACGCCCACGGGCTGTACCACACTGATCGAGAAGGGCATCCTCCGCGGCTATATTACCGACAAGCTGAACGCGCGCCTCATGGGCATCGCCCTTACGGGCAATGGCCGGCGCGAGAGCTATCAAAGCGTGGTGCTGCCACGCATGACGAACACCTTCATGCTGGCAGGCGAGTCGGACCCTCAGGACATTGTCCGCTCAGTCAAAAAGGGGCTCTATGCCGTGTCCTTCGGCGGCGGGCAGGTCGATATTACCAACGGGAAATTTGTGTTTTCCGCCAGCGAAGCCTATCTGATCGAAGACGGCAAGATCACGAAGCCGGTGAAAGGGGCCACGCTGATCGGAAACGGGCCGGAAATTCTGACCAAGGTGTCGATGGTCGGGCACGACCTGAAGCTCGACAACGGGATTGGGACTTGTGGAAAAGATGGCCAGTCGGTGCCGGTCGGGGTCGGTCTGCCGACTCTTAAGATTGACGAAATTACCGTCGGTGGAACACAGGGCTAGAATCAGTCATTGGTCAGTCGTCAAGAAAGCGCCGTGTGGGCGTCAGTGACTGTGAAAGGATACCGTGCTTCAAAAGCAAACATCGATACGTGCTGCAGAAGCATCTCACGGTACCTATGACCAGCTGGCGTCGGATGTGCTGACCCGCGCAAAAGACTGCGGGGCGACCGAAGCCGATATCGTGGTGGCCGACGGCGAGACCTTTTCGGTGCAAGTTCGTGTGGGCGCCGTCGATCGCTTGACCAAGGCAAGAGAAAAGCGGCTGGGCTTGCGCGTGTTCGTCGGGAAACGCTCGGCTACGACATCGACCTCCGATTTTTCAAAAGAGTCGCTCGAACGGCTCGTGTCCGAAACCTGCACGCTGGCGAAGGCCGTTGTCGAGGATCAGGTGTCCGGATTGCCCGATGCGTTGCAGATGGCGCGCGATTGGCCGGATCTTGATCTTTACGACGATACGATCCTCGGCACAGAAACCCAAATCGAGTGGGCCAAGCGGGGCGAGGCTGCGGCGTTTGCCGCCGATCCGCGTGTCACGAATTCCGAAGGCGCCGAGTTCGATTCGTCGTCCGGCCGGGTGGTGCTTGCCAACAGTCACGGCTTTGTCGGGTCATACAAGAGTTCCAGTTATTCGCTGTCGGTCTCGCCGATTGCAACTGAGTCCGTGACAGGCGCGATGCAGCGGGATGCCTGGTATGAAGTGCAGCGCAAGTTTTCGCGATTGGCGTCGGCGGAATCGATCGGGCAGGAAGCGACGAAGCGGGCCGTTCGTCGGCTGGGCGCCCGCAAGGTGGCGACGAAGCGCGTGCCGGTGGTGTTCGATCAGGAGACGGCCGGCAGCCTGCTTGCGAATCTCTGCAGCGCCGTCTCCGGGTACGGCCTCTACAAACGGGCCTCGTTCCTGCTCGATCAACTGGGCCAGACGATCGCCTCCGATCTGATCACCGTGTACGATGATGGCCGTATGGCGGGAGGGCTGGGGTCCCGTCCGTTCGATGGTGAAGGATTGGCTACCCGCAAGAATTCGATCGTCGAACGGGGTGTACTGAAGAGCTATCTGCTCGACACCTATTCGGGAAAGAAGCTCGGTCTCTCCTCAACCGGGAACGCCTCACGGAGCGTCGGCGAGAGCCCTTCCGTCGGCCCGACGAATTTTTATCTCGTTCCCGGAGTGAAGAGTCCGGAAGACATCATCGGCTCGGTGAAGGAAGGACTCTACGTGACCGACTTGATCGGGTTTGGGATCAATATGGTGACCGGCGACTATTCGCGGGGGGCCTGCGGATTCTGGATCGAAAACGGCGAGTTGACCTACCCGGTGGAAGAAATCACGATTGCAGGCAATCTGAAAGAGATGTTCAAGCACATTGAAATGGTCGGCAGTGACCTGGTGTTCCGCGGCCGCATTGCCAGTCCGACGGTCAAAATTACGGAAATGATGGTTGCGGGCAATTAGCAGCCCATGGCGTATGGCAAGTAGCGTATGGCGCGAATCCGGAGCAAAGTCCGCGGTTGTGCTATCAGCCATAGGCTAAATGCTCTTGTCCGAGTGAGGTGATACATGGCTGAATCAATCAGAGACACCATGGTCCAGTATTCCAGCGGCAACGTGACGATGACGGCGTTCGTCGCGGCTCCGAATACCAAGGAGCGGCGGCCCACCATCATCGTCATTCAGGAGTGGTGGGGGCTCACCGACCACATCAAGGACATCGCCAGACGGTATGCAGCCGAAGGCTACGTGGCGATCGCGCCGGACCTGTACTCGCGGCTGGGCCATGCGCTCACGACTGACGCCGGCGAGGCGGGGAAGCTGATGAATACCCTCAAGCAAGAGGACGGGCTCACCGACTTGAATGCGACTGTGGCCTATCTCACATTGGTTCCGGAAGTCGATGGGGCGCGGATCGGTGTGACGGGCTTTTGCATGGGGGGCTCCTACGCACTCATGCTGCCCTGTGTGAATCCTGCGATCAAAGCGGCGGTTCCCTTTTATGGCCAGGTTCCAAATCCTGACGCACCACTCCAGCAGCTATCGGCGCCGGTGCTCTATCTCTATGGAGAAGACGACGGGTGGATTACGAAGGCCGATGTGCAGCGGCTGGCGGCGGCGCTGAAGAAATACAACAAGCCCGGCGAGATCAAGACGTACCCTGGTGCTCCGCATGCGTTCTTCCGCGACAATGATCCATCCGTCTATCGGCCGGAGGCGGCGAAAGATGCATGGGGCAGGACCAAGGCTTTCTTCAAGCAACACTTGGGCGCGTAAGACCGGACGCCGAGTGTCCACAAGTCTAAAAGTCATCAAGTCTTCAAGTTATCGGTCAGCAGGCAGGCGCGACGACTTGACGACTTGCAGACCTTAAGACGTTTGGACTATGCGATGTTTTCACCCTGAGGAGAATCGATGCCTCTTGATGCCGAGTTGGGAAAGAAAATGCTCCAGCTGCTTACGTCGCGCTATGACGATCGGCAGTGGCGGAAACGTATCGAAAAGACTCTTGGCCTGCCGCAATCCGGCGTCACCGATCCGATCCAACAGCAGATCTTCATGTATCTCAAGCTTGGGCTGAAGGCTTATAAGTCCCGCCGGGCCGATCCGGACTCCTGGATCATCGGCGGCTATGCGACCAAGGAAGTCATCGACCGCGCCAAGTTCCAGCCCCAGCTCGTCGGTGCTACGGTCAAGAAAGAAGACGTGGCGTTTCTAGGAACCGATCCCGGCCAGGATGTCACAGAAGTTTGGTGGGACGAGATGCTGGTGCAATGGTTCGACGTGCCGGAAGAAGAGAAGCCTGCTGAAGAAGAAGGCGGCAAGGCCGCGGATTCAGACTCCTCACCGACCATCAAAGCAAAAGTCTAAGCCAGACATCTGCAACTGCTTCCGCTCTTGCCAGCGTCCTTCCCGCGCGCCCTCATGCGTAGCCACGATTGGCCCAGAAGCTCACTCCGTTCCGACCGGTGGTCCAGCGGAGAGGATTGACAGGTAGTATCCAAGTGGCTACAGTTCAGCATGCTTGGCATTCGACAGACCGAGACATTCTCCCGCTGGCTTGATGGGCTTAAGGACGTGCGGGCGAGGGCGCGTGTGCAAGTGAGGATCGAGCGTCTGGCTGGAGGGAATGCGGGTGATGTCAAACCGGTAGGTGAGGGCGTCTCTGAGCTGCGTATCGATTATGGGCCTGGGTATCGGGTGTACTTCACAAAACATAGGGACGAATTGATCGTTCTTCTCGCTGGCGGGAGTAAACGTTCCCAGTCTGCAGACATTAGGACAGCGCTCAGACTGGCGCGCAATCTGTAGGGGGGGCATATGGGAAAAACTGTGACGACAAGGTATGACGTGGCTGAACATCTTCGCAGTCCCGAGGAGATGGCCGCATACTTAGAAGCGTCTTTAGAGGAGGCTGGTGATGATGCGGCGTTTATCGCAAAGGCTCTCGGCGATATCGCTCGCGCAAGAGGAATGGCGCAAGTGGCACGAGATGCCGGGCTGTCTCGCGAAAGCCTCTATAAAGCACTCTCTGGGGAACGGAGTCCAGGGTTTGATACCATCCTGAAAGTCATCGGGGCTCTCGGGCTAAAATTACAGGCAACCGCATCGACCAAGCGTGCCGCTCGATCGGTTTCGCGGTCCAGTGGGCGGGTAGCCAAGCGGAAGGCCGCTTGATGATCGCATCGTTTACTCATGAGCTTTTGGTGCTAGGTCAAGAACTGATCCTGATGGATTCTCCGACACACCAAGACGTTCAGCGGCTTGCTTCTGAGTCAGACGCTCGGCTATCGGAGCCCGGAAGAGTTCAAACGGCAGGAGGCTGGTGGTTAGCTCACGTGCCTGTTTTTGGGGGCCAGCTCATAACGCCCCCATTTCGTTCCCCGCTAGCGTTTCAGCGCAGCTGTCGCCTTACCTGGTCCGCAGGAACAAAGGATTTGATTTCTTCGCTCAGCCAAGCTCATCGACATGAAGCGTTCTTGGATAGCGTCTGCGGGTCAGGAAGATCAATATAGTCCCCAGGAGTGTGTATAGGGCGCCCACACCACCGATAATCAGACCGGTCGGCTCCGCTTCTGTGATCGACTTACCATGACTCTCCCACGGAACGAGTAGTCCTGCCCCAGCGATGATTGCACCTGATACAGCAACGGTTAAACCAAGTTTTCGTGGAGAGAGAGATAGGAGAGGGAGGAAGGAGTGGCGAATAAAAGCCGAATCGGCGATGCGGCCCAGATCGTGCCAACCACTTGGAAGGCCTCTAATTGTCCCCAAGATCTCCGCGTACCTATTCTCACTGGTGTGCAGGACTTCAACGACGGCGCCGTCTCCAGAATCTAGAAACGCAAAGCCGAGACCTAGCTCGCTTGGGCGAGATGAATCTAGTCTTGCTTCGACTTGACAGACATCTCGCACCACCTTCAGTACAGTGGCTGCAAGGACACGTCCGTCATCACCAAGCTTCAGCCGTAGCGGGTCCAGTGCTACAATGTCTGCAGCAAGGATGGTCTTCTCTCCGGCATTCCAGAAAACTACGAGAGTCCTAGTAAGCCTTGGGATATTTTGACCTTGATACTGAACAGTGATGTCTGCGGGGAGTCCGTCTGTTGAGAGGCCCAACAGCCTCTCTCCAAAGTAGCGATAAGCAAAGCGAGTCCGCTGACGCGTGAGGATGTAAGTCACAACCGCAGCAACGATACCAACAAGTCCAATGATTGAGCCTACCCATCCGGGTGCCAAGAGGTCGAGTGCTTCTTTGAGCCAATGCAGATGTCTATGGCGTTGATGAGAGAAATCTAACTAAATAAGTCGGATATGAACGCACTTTCCGTATGGCACGGTAACCTTGCTACCTTATGCAATGCAAGTTTATTTAGGGATCAAATGTTCGTTCAACATTTCTGATATTCCTTTGACAGGGATAGACGGCGAATTCCGCGGACCTTGACCGAGCCTTGGATGGAAGGGATGGGCACGGAGGGTTCGCCGTGGCGTCGTTCTTTTCTTATAGCCCGGTAAGGCCGCTGATTAATAACCAGTGGGCAACTTCAGGGTTCGGTGTACGCGAAGTTGTAGTTCTCTTTGCCAAGTGAGGATGGTTGGGCTGACTGCGACTTGTGAGGGGTTGCATAGCCTGTCGATGCGGTCGCCGGAGGCGATGGCGAGCACTGTTCGAAGTTCCATTCGGATGAAATCCAGAATGGAACAAGTTGCACAGCCAAGCGGCGGCAAGGCTATGCGGTCTAACCCCTCGCAGGAGCACTTGCCCAACTATCCGAACAGGTCCATCTGCGCCGGATGGGGCGGATCGATTTGCAACGTTGGGGCGGCTGGTGAGGCAGTGTTGGTGGGTTCGGCCGGTTTGGTGTTCCGATCCAGAAATTCTTTCAGCTTCTTGAAGTCTTCCTTCAGCGTGTCCATCAGATTGCCTTGGTGCAGGGCGGCGGCCGGGTGCAGGAGCGGGAAGAGGACGAAGTCCTTCATGTAGAACGCCTGCGCCTTCACTTTTGTAATCCCCACTTTGCGTTCCAGAAGCGTCTGGGTCGCCCAGTTGCCCAAGGTGCAGACGAGCTTGGGCCGGATCATTTGTATCTGCTGCATCAGGAATGGTTTGCAGGTATCGACCTCGTCCGGTTCAGGGTCGCGATTGTCCGGCGGCCGGCATTTGATCACGTTGGCGATATAAATCTGATCGCGCGAGAGGTTGGCCGAGGCCAGCAGATCGTTCAGGATCTTTCCGGCCGCGCCGACGAACGGTTCCCCTTTGAGGTCTTCATTGGCGCCTGGCGCTTCACCGACGAACATGATGCTCGCATGCGGGTTGCCGACTCCAAACACGACCTGGCTCCGCCCGAGCTTAGCCAATTTGCAGCGCTGGCAGTTGTGAAGAGATTTCGCAAGTTCTTGGAACGGCGTGAGCGTCATGGTTGAATAACCCCAGACGAAAATTCACGGTATCTTAGGAAGGCAGGCTGGTGTTGTCAATGTGCGATGGACGTTTGAACTGGGACATTGGAGAAACGGGGGTCTACGCTTGAGAGGCTGGCTCGGTTTCTTCGGTCTGCTGAGTTTGATGACTGTACCTGCGCTGGTGTCGGCGGCTTCCGTGGATGTGGCCGCGTGGAAAGATCAGCCTTTCTGCAGGAAGGTGGCGGCATTATTCGGAGAACGACTGATGCCCGATTCCGGGGTGTTCAAGACGGTGGAGTGGAAACCGGTCGAACTGAAGGGGCAGGGGCCGAAGACGAGGCACTGTTCCAGTCTCGACCAGGCGCTGCTGGATCTGGACAATGATGGGACGAAGGATTTGGTGATCAAGACGACGTTCTGCATGAAGGGCGCGCCGAGCGACAGCTTGTATGTATTTCCTGCCGACAGCCACGTCGTGGAACAGCTTTCCTGGCAGGATATGGCGCCTTTGTTGGCAACACACGACAAGTTTGAGCGTACGGGGGGCAGGTACCCGCTGAACGCGCTTCCGATGTCTTCCGAGTCAAGTAAGGGAAATCCTGCGCTGAGTACGGTCTTCACCGTTCAGCCGTTCATTGTGGATAATCATCAGTATGTCGCGATGCGGGATGCTCGCGGCGAATGGATGGTGATCGCGAACTATCTACGCGCCGAGCGGTTTGAGGATCTGTGTTATCTACGGATGAAGCCGCTGTAGCTATTCAACCCGGTAGCCCTTTGCAGCTAAACAGGTATCGCGTATGGCCTGGATCGTCGAGATGCCGTGCAGTGCGCGCGCATGATCGGCCGGGCTTTGAGGGCCAGGGCCAAAGGGGAAGGGTGAACGCTGACTGAAAAAGTGCTGGTCGTTGGCCATCCGTGCTTTGTACTCGCACTCCATATAATCTCGCTCCACGTCACGTTGGCTGAGTCCGTGCGGAGATCTGCCGGTTTGGTACAGGTCTTGTGTGCAGCCGGCACCTGCCAGTACCAGTGTAACTGCGAGCAGAGTGAGTCGGAATGCCATCGTATACCCCTACTTTCTTTCTGAGGCAGGGTCAAGCCGGACGGCCTGCAATAATTTCTGCGCAGCGCGCGGCGCTGAGGATCGCACTTTCGATATTGGCGGGCCAGCCTGTGTCAGTCCAGGCACCGGCGATCACCAGATTGTTCACCGGACTCTTCTGAATCGGCCGGAGTAAGGCCGCGCCAGGGTTGAGTGACAGCGCAGCCTGGTCATGACGGGAGATTCCCTCGAATGACAGAGTGTCATGGTTGATATCCGGGAGCAGTGTGCGAAGTTCGGTGCGCCCCAGAGTGGTCAGTTCTTCATCGCTTGATTCCATAAGCGGCGGATGGCTGATTGCCGATAGTCGGTACTGGAGTGTGTCAGGCCTGTTCGATGTGATGGCGAGCTGGTGAAATGGTCGGCCGGCCAGCAAGAGCAGCCGTGGGTGTGCCACCGTGGCGCGGCCGGAAAACTGGATGGCAATATCAGGCAAGGTTTGCAGTTCACTGAGTTGTGCGAAATAGGCATAGTGTGTCAGCAGGCGCTCCGGCAGCAGGGCCGGCAACTTCAGATGGGAGAGAGCGGCGACGTACCATTGGGCGCGCAGCTGGGAGCCATCTGACAGCCGGATGCCGCTGATACCATCCGGCCCGAATCGAACGTCCGGGATCTCTGTCTGGGGCAGGATCGTGGCGCTATGCTTTTCCATTGCCCTTTTCATGGGGGCGATGAAGCGGTCTCCGATGGATCCGTGCAGGCATGTGAGCCTGGCATCCGTCGTGTGTCCGAGAAAGATGGTCGACAGCTGCCGGACAAAGACGGCGGCGGAGAGGCGTCCCAAGGCATTGCCGGTCAACCATTGAGTGAGTGGGCTCCAGATACGTTCGCAGGCCTCCTGACTTTGCCCAATCGACGCCAGCCATTCGTCTGCAAGCCGGCTGTTTAAGTCTGCGGGAAGTGACGCGGCCTGTTCCCAAATTTGTTCCAGGTGAGAGAAGAGATTCCAACGGTCATGCCAGGCCAGGCCATGGAAGCCGAAGAGGCTGGTCATCCATTGGAGCGCGCCTGGGAGATGGGTGGATCGATAGGTCTCGATATGTCCATCGGGCAGCCGGAATTCGAGAGGAATCGTCGCGTCCGGCCGGATGGTTTCGTTTTGCTCAAGCGCGCGGAGCAGGTCCTGTGTTTTCCGGTGGCATCCGAAGAGCATCGGCGCCGCATCGGTCGCGTCGCTTCCATACCCGTCCTGCCAGCTGGGATGGTCCAGCAGGGTGACGCGATATCCCTGTTTGCAAAGGAAATAGGCTGCCGTTAGTCCCGTCAAACCGGCGCCTAGAATGAGTACGGTGGGGGGGCTCTGAGTGGTCACGAGAATCGGGAGCGAAACCAAATTCCCAATGCGATGGCCAGCCGATGGCTGGTGGACAGGCTGATACGCGGCCCGAAGACCCGATAGCCGGATCGTTCGATCTCTTTCAAGATGCGGCTGTAAATGCCGCGCATGATTTCTGCCACCGTGAGGAGCCGGCGCTCAGACGGTGATAGCGAGGCGAGGGCGGCATGGGCTTTTGCATAATACTCATGGGCCCGGGCGGCCTCTTGCTTCATCAGCGCCGTGAATTCCGGCGAATAGCTTTTGGTCAGCAAGGCTTCTTCGGGGCAGTTGCAGGCGCGCAGATCGTTGAGCGGAAGATAAATGCGGCCTTCGTCCACGTCGACGCCGATATCGCGCAGAATATTGGTCAACTGGAATGCCATGCCGAGCGATACCGCATAGTCTTGCGCGCGGGGTGAGGTGACGCCGAAGATATGTAGGCAAATTAGGCCCACGACGGACGCGACGCGGTAACAATAGAGCGATAATTCATCGAACGTGAGATAGCGATTGTGGAAGAGATCCATCTCGACGCCGCTGAGCAGTTCGTCGAAATAGGCTTTGGGGATGGAGAGCGCCTTCACGTGGTGCGAGAGGCTGATGGCAATGGGGAAAGAGGGGCTGCCGCTGTATGCGGCTTCCAGTTCGTAGCGCCAGCGCCGGAGCTCTTCTTTCGGGTTGCTGTTGGCCGGCGGTTCATCGACGGCGCTGTCCACCGCTTTGCAAAAGGCATAAACCGTGTACATGGCGTTGCGTTTGGCTTTGGGCAGAAACAGAAACGAGTAATAGAAGTTGCTGCCGCTCTTCTTGGTATAGGCCGTACAGTAGGCTTGTGCGTCCGCAGCGTTCATGATGGCCATAGGCGGGTTCGGAGTTCGGCAAGCCGGGTCTCGCGCAAGTTGGGGCTGATCGCGTCGGCTTCGTGCAGGTCTTGCACGGTGTGCGTGTTGGTGACGGCCAGCACTTTCATCCCTGCCGCTTTGGCTGCTCTGATGCCGGGGAGTGAGTCCTCGATAACCAAGCAGTTGTTCGGCGTCAGCGTGGGGGAGGCCTGTTGCCGATTCACGCCGGCCAGCGCATGCAGGAAGGGTTCGGGATTGGGCTTGCTTCTGGTCACGTCTTCCGCACTCGTAATATGGCAGAATGCTTTTCGGAGATCGGCTTGTTCCAGGATTAATTCGATTTCAGGTCGTAATGCGCCGGAGGCGATGGCAATGGGATAGGCTGCTGCGGCTTCTTTGACAAACTCCTTGACGCCGGGGAAAATGACGAGATGGTCTCGGATCGACGCCAGGTAGGCGACAGCTTTTTGTTGCATCAGGTCTTGTACAATCGCGTCGGTTGACGGGCGGTGGTTCACGCGTAGTGCTTCCAGGATGCAGCCTCGATCATCGAAGCCGAGATAGTTTGCATAGTAATCGGATTCAGTCAACGGAATGCCGATGGCGGCGAGTGTTCGGCGCAGCCCTTCGAAGTGAAGGGGCTCGGTGTCGGCAATCACTCCATCGAAATCAAAAATCACGGCGCGCATGGGGTTCGTTCGCTTTCTATCTGCCGAGTGTGAAACGGATGTTAAATGGGCCGCAGTATAACACAGAGGGCGGCGGCACAGAATGTGTGCCGCCGCCCTCTGTGCTAGAAATTAATGCGGGTCGCTGACGAATGTGTCAGGGCTTCCGCTTCAACTGTTTTTCTGCAAGCCATCCTTTGGTGCCGTAGTCGCTTCGCACGTAGTAGACCCACCCGCGCTCTTGCAGGTCGCCATCGAGAATCGTGAAGGCGGTTCCAGGAGGAATGGCGGGACCTGGCTTTGTTCCTTCAGCATCCTTCATGAGAGAGACTTTTTGGAGAGGCGCTCCCGGCTTCGGCAGAACCGTCACCCGTTGTCCTTCGGTGAACAACGGATCCTGCGTTGCTATCGTTGGAGGCGCACTGACAGCAGGAGTTGGGAGGCTCTTCGGCGCCGTCGGTGCGGGGGCTGACGCGGTCGGCAGACTTGGCGTCGGTGTGGGCGTCGGTATCGGTGTTGGTGTCGGTACGGCTGCCTGCAGAGGCTGGGCCGGTGCTACATTTGGAGCCGGTGCAACTTGCTGCGGTTGACCAGGCTGGGTACTTGGCATGGGCTGTGGCGGAGCAGGTTTCCTCGCCACCGGCGGCTGCGGAGCAGGTTCTGGTGTGTCACCAAGAAGTGGTCCTACAACATCCATGACCATTTCCGGCTCCATGGCGACATAGGCGCCGCCCCCTGCCACGACCAGCAGGAGAATCCAAATCAGGGGGGACCCACCAGATTTCTTCGGCGATTTCTTAGGAGGCGATGATCGGACGTCCATCGTTTGCTCCAACTCCTCTTCCGTAAATTCCAGGTCCGGTTCTGGCTGACGGGCAAAGAAGAGATTCCATGTCAGAGGGCGGCCGGCGAATGACGGGCCTTCAGCGGTAGCAAACATCAAACACCTCCCTGTGGCGAACGAGTCCTGATCGAAAATCTTGTGAACGTACTTATCACCAACCTCAGGGGGTGTCAATTTTGCAGCGAATTTCGGCAGGCGGATATGTCACCTGTATGGTGAGGGTGCTTCGCGGTCTGTCCTTCATCGCTCGTATTTCGTGAAGCCACAGCATCGTGGCCGGCAATGCGACAGTGTTGTCTCGCGCGTTTCTGGCCTGGTAGTGTTGCCGTAAGACGATTTGCGTATTGTATTTCCCGACTCGCAGAAAGAATCATCTGCTCTTGAATCTCTCGGCGTCCCGTTGGCACAATGGGCGCGCCATGAAATCCTACCGGGAAGAACTCTGGTTCGAGACGAGGACGAAGCGGGCGTATCTCAATATCACGCCACAGATTGAAACGGCGGTCATGAAGAGCGGCGTGCGGGAAGGTCTGGTCCTGGTGAACGCCATGCATATTACGGCGAGTGTATACATCAATGACGATGAGCAAGGTCTGTTGCGCGACTATGATGAATTTCTCGAGCGGCTCGCGCCGCACGAGGCATCGTATCGGCATAACGAGACAGGCGAAGATAATGGAGACGCCCACCTGAAGCGGCAAGTGATGGGCCGCGAAGTCGTTGTGGCCGTTACGGGCGGCAAGCTCGATTTCGGCCCCTGGGAACAAATATTTTACGGCGAGTTCGATGGGTGCCGGCGTAAACGGGTTCTGGTGAAAATCATCGGCGACTAGCAGGAGGGTGAAAGAGCTGATGGCGTATGGCTTATGGCACGGGACCGGAGCGTGGATTGAAGTAAGCCCCTGCCTTAGTCCGATCGCGTGCTACTGTTATCAGCTATTCGCTCTTATCCGTAGCGAGGTACGCTTCACGAACGATGGAAATTGAGCCAGTGTGCCGGCGGGAACTATCTCGGTGCTTGCACCCGGCGGGAAAGTTTGGCAACATGGATTTTGTGCAGCGTCGGGAAGAACAATTGATGTTATCGGCCCATAGGGAGCGTCCATGTTAGCCTGGTCTCGTCCCGACCCTCTCACCCGCGATCTCATCCATCTTATCAACGCCCGGCGCCATGACCATGGCGATACCGATGATGCGATCGATACCTTGCAGGCGTTCCTCGAGCAGGGTCGGGAGCACGATCTGTTAACGGTGCTCGCTGCGCTCGACGAAGAAATGGCGGAGTGGCTGTTTGATCTCGTTGCCGAGGCCAGTTGTACGTTGCTGATGGACGGGCCGAGCGAGGACAAGCCGTCCTATGCCACCATGGCGGCCCTGGCGCTTCCGCTACAAGCCAATCTCACGTCTCCGCTTAAATTGAAGATCGATCCGATCGCGACGGCGGAACTACTCCACCGGCATTTACAGCTTCCTCCGGGAACTGTTGTCCGCGTGGAGCCGCGTTTGCTCACCGATGCCACGCTTGAAATCTTCAATCTTCAATCGCTCCACGATCACCTTGCAACCGTCGCCGACTCACGCCGCGCGCCGTCGGTGGCGGCACGGCTGCTTCCGCCGGTCGAAAATACCGCGTTTCTGTTATTCGAACTGATCGGAGCGCCGGATCCTGGCTTGCCGGACTCATGGGAGGATCGCTATCGGCGCGCGATTCTCGAAGGGCTGGTGGAACAATGTCCGGAGTTGGCGCATGCCCCCGATACGATCGATGCGCCGGTCTATGCCGCCTATGCGATGTTTGATGCCCAGAATGCCGTGCGTCTTCACCACTTAGCCGATGAAACGGCGGCGGTTTGGCGGGAGTTGGATCCGCTGGTGCGGTCTCGCACGATTGTGCATCTGCATACGCAATGCGGAAATGGCGTCTACATGCCCGTATGGACCGACCTGTTCGACCCTGAATTGCCTGAGGAGCATGGTCCGGTCTGGACCTCTTCTGATGTGTGGGTCTTTACGGCCGATCTGCCTATCGAGTGGCCTGGTGAAATGTTGACGAATCGCTTGCTGGCCGAAGGCTGTACCAGGTTCGAGAATCATATCGTCGAAGCACCTGAAAACTAGTCCGTTTTCTGTGCCTATCCCTCGCACAAGACAATAGAGCGCCAGCAGGTTGCCTGCCGGGTGGTGCGGGAAATGCGCGTTTCCGTGATTTTCTCGCGGCCTTGTTTTATTCTCGGCGACATGGGGAGAGGAGAGAAACGAGCATCTTCCGGGAAAGCCATGGCGGGCGTGGCGTCTCTTATCGGGTTGGCCTTAGTCTGGAGTATCGTCTGGGCCAATCTGCCTTCACGGGAAGAACTGCTGTCGGAGCAGCCGGCGATTCCTGCTGCGCCGGTCGTGCCGGAGCTGGATCTCTCGATTCCAGGGGTTCCCGCCAAGCCTCCAGGTGCGCCGGCGGTGCCAACGATAACCGGCGGGTTTTCCGTGCCCCGTGAGATCCGCGCCAAGCAAATCGCTGAAGTGAAATGCGATGCGGAAGCACAGCGAGTCTGCCCGGATTCGCTGATGGGAGCCGAGCGGCTGCAATGCATGGCCCAGCATCTGAAGCAGTTGTCCCAACCCTGCCAACATATCGTGCACGAGCGGATGGCACGGTAGCATCTGTTCCTCGTCCCTCGTATCTCGTGAAGCACAATCAATCGAAAGAGCCTATAGCGTATGGCTTATGGCATGGGACTAGAGAGCGAATCGAAGCTTGATCCGGTCACGTGCTATACCCATCAGCTATTCGCTCTGTTTCCCGAGAAGATACGTTTCAGGGTAACCAGACAACTATCGCGGGGGATCGAGCGCCCGTTCGGCGTTGGGATTACGCGGCGATCTGTTCAACGATGCCGCGGAGGGCCTGGGCGAATTCGCCCCCGGTGCGATAGCGGCGCACGGGATCTTTCTGAAGCGCACAGGTCAGGACGTCTTGAATGAGGGGAGGGAGATTGGCGCGGACCGCCGACAAGCGGAGCGGCGGTGTATGGGTGATCGCATAGAGCAGGGCAGAGAGATTATCGGCCTTGAAGGGCGCGTGGCCGGTCAGAAGTTCGAACATCACGACGCCGAGCGAATAGACATCGGATCGCCCGTCCACTTTTTTCCCGGCGATCTGTTCCGGTGACATGTAGGTGGGAGTGCCCAGCACGGTTTCAGTCTTGGTTCTTGCCGACGACGCCATCGTGGCAATGCCGAAATCCATGACTTTTACGACGTGGTCGGTCGTCAACATGATATTGGCCGGCTTGATGTCACGATGGACGACGCCCTGTCGATGGGCGTAATCCATTGCATCGGCGACGGTGGCCAGAATCGGGAGTAGCTTGCGGACAGCCATGAGATTGGGCGTATGTGTCCACTCCTTGAGTGTGGAGCCCTGAAGCAATTCCATTGCGATGTAGACCAGATGGTCCTCTTCGCCGGCATCGTAAATTGTGACGATGTTCGGATGAGACAGGCGGCCGGTCGACTCAGCTTCCCGGAAAAACCGGGTTTTGACTTCCTGCAATTTGTCATTGGCATCGATTTTGTCGAGCCGCATTGTCTTGATGGCGACAAACCGCTGAATCGTGGGATCTTTTCCCAGGTAGACGACGCCCATCGCTCCTCGTCCCAGTTCTTTGAGGACCCGGTATCGGCCGAGCGTGCTCGGGGGATTTTTGTTGGCATTGAGAATGGCCGCGCCGGCCTCTATTTCGCCGCTGGATTCATCCGGGTGTACTTCTCCGTGTTCTTCTTCGGCCGAGGCCGATTCGTCGCTGTCCTCTTTCGGCGCGGACGCTGAAAAGAAACGGTGGAGCGCGTCAAAATTCAGCAGCCAGGCGGCGGTAGCCCAGAGGGCCATCAATGCGAGACTTGCGGTGTACGCGATGGCGTAGCGCTGTGATCCGATCTGATCAATGAGCGAGAGTCCCGCTACACGGAGTGTTTTGTCTGTTGCGATCAGCACGAATATGGCGGTGAGCGGCAAGACGAGCGTGCGAATGAACGAAAAACCCTGGCCGTTGTCCGGCATCCGTCGATATCCGCGGAGCGAGAGGATGCAGAGAGTCGCCAGCCCGCTTCCCTCAACGACCAGGCGAACGGTCTGCGCACGGTCCAGGCCGAATAGCGTGAGAGAAACCGCCTGTGCGGCCGGCAGCTTGCTCAATGCCGGACCAACAAGAAGGACAAAGAGAACGACGACAAGATATTGGAGTGTCCAGCTGGATGCGTTGATCATGGATGTGTGAGTTTCAAGACTGATCAAAGTCTAGCGGATAGTGGAGGGGAGTCAACGAATAGCAGGAAAGTCGCAGACGGCGTATCCGCTTAACGCTGGGCAGCCGTATCCTTCAGCTTGTCGAGTAGCGATCCAGGAACATGCAGCGTACCTTTGCCGATACCGACATCGATATCGGGTTTGGTGAGGCCGTGGAAATCGCTTCCGCCGGTGACGAGTAAGTCCAGCTGCTTGGCCAATGCCAAGTACTCGCGTGTTTGCCGAGGGGTGTGCGTACTGTAATGGACCTCCACGCCGTCCAGACCATCGGCTTTGAGTTGGCGGACCAGATCCGTCAATGTGCCGTCCGTGGGTTTCACCCAGGTCGGGTGGGCGAGGACCGGGAGTCCCTTGGCTTCCCTGATCCACTGCATCGCGTCTGAGGGAGTCGGGAGTTCACGCGGAACGTAAGCTGGTCGCCCGTCGGCCAGCCATAGATCGAACGCTTCCTTGGCCGAGGCGACGACCCCTTTTTCCATTAAGACCCTCGCAATATGCGGCCGTCCAACGGAATCGGTGCCGGCCAGTGCGCGGACCTCTTCATAGGTGATTGCGATACCTGCCGCTTGCAATCGCTCGATGATTTTCGGATTGCGGCGGTGGCGGCTGTCCCGAAGACGAGCAAGCCGCTCGTTCAGTCGTGCATCTTGGTGATCGAGGAAATATCCAAGAATATGCAGTTCTGACGTTCCGATGATCGAGCTGATCTCAATGCCGGGAATGACGTCGATTCCATGCTCCTGTCCGGCCAGAGTGGCTTCAAGTATTCCCGTCGTGATGTCATGATCGGTAATGGCCAGGGCTGTGACGCCGGCTTTGTGCGCGAGGGCAATCACTTCAGTCGGGGTGAAGCTTCCATCCGAATGAGTGGTGTGCAGGTGGAGGTCCAGACGGCTCATGTCGATGGACCTGAACGTATTGGTTTGCGGGCCAGGAGCTGCGCGGTGTAGACCGGGTTGGAAGTCTGGTTTCCCGTATGGCCACCCTCGTCGTAATGGAGAATCTGAAGACCGGAGGAGAGGCGCAGTAATTCGTTGGGCGTCAGGCAAAACTCCCAGCGTTTCGGGTGTTGATGGTGAACGTAATTGTCGATAGTAAAGGTTTCATAGACCAGGATGCCACCCGGCTTCAGTGCGTCGATGAGCGAGGGGAACAACGACCGATGGAGGTAGAAGAAGACGACGATCACGTCGTAGGCTTCTTTCCCCAGCCCGGGGTCAAAAGGCGCCGGCTCTTCGAGGTCGAGCGCTCGTGTCGTGATAGTGGGGTATGCGCGGTTCTTTGCCGCTGCTGAGAGTTGTGCCAAGGCGTTCTGGTCACGGTCGATGGCATCGACCTGATAGCCGTGCGAGGCGAGGAACAGCGAGTGGCGGCCCTGTCCGGCTGCCACATCAAGTGCGTTGCCCTTTGGAAGCCGGTGCAGTTGTTCGACAAGAAACCGGGAAGGGACAAGGCCTGTGTGCTGGAATTGTTGCGCCGATCTTGTGCGTTCAACGGTCACTCCGACTGAGCCGGTGACCGCAGTGATCGGAGGGTGGAGCTTCCGCACCCAGAGCTTGACATGCGAAACAGGGAATTCGTCGAGAAGCATCGCAGTGAGCCGCTCTGCCAGGGTTTCCAAGAGACTGGAGTCCTGAGCCGTTCCTATCTCTACTACGCGTTGCACCACTCTGGCATAGTCGATGGTATGGGCCAGATTGTCCGAGACCCCTGCAGATTCCAGATGGTAGGGCATTTCGATATCCACGGCCAGCGGTTGCGGACGGGACCGCTCCTCCGGCGTCACCCCGCAGCGTCCTCGGAATTCCAATCGGTTGATCACGATGTGATCAGGCATGCGGCATTGTCGAGGAGCGGACTTCAGACTGTCAAGCGGAGAGAAATGCGCGACTCTTACGCGACAGGGTCGGTTGGATCGATCACACGAAATAGCGGCTGGTATCGAACTTGTGCTCGGCGTTATCGATGACCCGGATGATGCTATGACGATGCTCTCCGGTGTCATCTTTCTCAGTCAGGTCCAACTCCGGTCCGTTGTCGACCGGATTGCCCTGCGCGTCGGCAATGACTTTGACCAACGGACGTTCGCCGTCCGATGTGCTGACGGCCGGTTTGAGGACGACCGCAAATTCATCGCTGGTAAGTTCCACGATTGTGCCGATGGGGACGATCCCCACGCAGGTGACGAAGAGTTTGAGGAGCGTCGGGTCAAAGCTCTTCCCGGACTTTTGAAACATCATGTTCAAGACTTTCGCCGGCGCCATCGGTTCTCGGCGGTAAACTCGCGACGATGTCATGGCGTCGTAACAATCTGCGATCATGAGAATGCGTCCGGTCAAGGACAGCTTCCACGGGGTTTTCAGTTTGGGGTAGCCGGAATAATCCAGATTCATGTGGTGCTCGAAGGAGGCGGCAGCCATCCGCGAGGGAAGATTGACGATGCCACGCAGCTGGGCAAGACTCAAGACCCCCTCCGTCGGGTGACTGCGCATCGCCTCCCATTCATCTTCCGTAAACTCTCCCGGCTTGTTCAGAACCTCCAGTGGGATAGCCGCTTTTCCCATGTCATGAAAGAGCGCCGCCAGACCGAGGTCGGCCAGCTCGACCTTCGGGTAGCCCGCTCGATTCGCTAAGGCGATCGACAGGAGCGCGACATTCACGGAATGCTTCTGTGTGTATTGGTCATGACAACGCAGCGTCGTGAAACCCAGCATTGCCGGTTCGTCGGCCTTCATGAGATCGACGATGTTTTGAATGGCGCGCTTGGCCTGCTTGAAGCTCAAGGTGCCGCCGTCGCGAGCTGCCTGAGTCAGGCGGCCGGCCGCATCGGATGCTTTTTCATAGGCGGCTTTCGACTTGGCTTTCTGGCGAAGCTTTGGGTTCGTTTCTGTTGCGGTGTCGTTCACTGCGAACATGCGCGGATCTTCAAGCTGGATGCTGGTTACGGCCAGGGTAGACAATTCCTCCCGGAAGTCCACGATCGACTTGGTGGCGGGATCGAGTCCGGCAAAGAGCGCGGCAAATTCACGGAGGTCTTTGGAACTGGTTGCCGAGGAGAAGGTCAGTCCGCCGATTTTCCACTGGTTCATGGTGTCGATCACGCTGGAGATCACCAGCATTTGCTGCGCGCTCACCTTGAGATGACTCTCGCCCAGAAAGAGAAAGTCACTCTGCAGCCGTATCGTCACCGGTTTTTCATGCGTGAGCGTTTGAATGAGCGTGAGCATGGTGTCGACGGGCTTGTCGAGGGCTGCGTTGGTGCGGCCGTGAATCTTCGAGGTCTTGATCAGCGTATTCAGCTGGGTGATGAGCTGGAAGCCCAACATCACCAGCTGCTGGTCGAGGATATCGCTGGCTTCTGAGCCGTGCCCGACTTTTTTTGATAGCGATTTTTCGTGAGTCAGGATCGGCTGTGTTTGCTCTTCGACGGCCGGCGACTGGACTGCATGAGACTCGTTCACGATAGACGCTCCCTACTGTTCTGTTTCAGCGGCAGGTTTCCCTTGTTGCCGCCGGTGCGCGTGCGATAATGCGTGGGTACAGGCTTGACGAACCGCGGTACCGCCTTTTTTCGCTCCGAGCTCAAGCGCGGCTGTGGCGGCGGGAGTGGCCAGTTTTCCGAGGGCGTCCGCTGCCAGGAGGGCCAGTTCCTCTTTTTTCTTTCGGTTGGTCCAAGTCCATTCCGTCAGGAGGCTTTCCCAATACGGCACCGCCTCATCACCGCATGTCGCTCGAACGGCCTGGAAGATTGCCCGGCGTTCGCTCATCGGCCGGTCCATGAACTCATCTTCCGATAGCGTTTGGGACCAACTGGAAAATGGGGCCGTGTATTGTCCCGATACGAGAAGCTTTAGGGCCCCGATGCGGACGCTTTCCTCCCCGTCAGCCATGAAGGAGATGAGTTTGACGCCGTTGCCGCTTGGACGGAAGAGACTGATTGCCCGCACGACGTCCTTACGGACCTGTGTATCCGGATACCGCACCAGTTTTTCCACCGGTTCGGCGAATTTCGGATCATTCCACTTCATGAGGATGGCGAGAAGGTTGCGGACATAGGTCGGACGCCGGTCCAACAGCCCTTTAATCAATAGATGGGAGTGGTCTTTCGCCAAGACCGCCAGTGCGTCCGAGACGACGGCCTGATGCGCGGGTGTGGTCAGATTTGCCAGCAGGGAGCAGAGGATCGGCACAGCGTCCGGCGTCATTGCCAGGAGGACGGCGGACAATCCCTCCGTAGGGGCGCCGGGAGTTTGATTGAGGAACGTCTCGATGGCTTTCACCCGGTCTGCGCGACCGATCCCATGCAGGAGCGAGATGACTTGTTGCTTATGTTCGTCGCTGAGATCAGGACGAATGGTGTCGGACTCATGGAGCAGGCGCAAAACATGCTCAATGACCGACCATTTCCCTTGGCGAAAGAGCGCGTCCAGAATATCGCCCCAAATACTGAAGAGTTTGGCCAGCAGTGCCGAAGATTTTTCCGATGCCAGGATGGCGGTCAGCATGTCCATGATGTACAGGAGGTTGTCCCGACCGCTCTCGTTGTCGATTTCCGCTGCCAGGGAGGCGAGTTCTTCCTCACTGACTTCATAGCCGACCAGACTGGACTGGAACCGCTTTTTCTGGCCGGCCGGCTCCCCACTGCCTTCCGGTTCCTTCCCCGCGCGTCCCTTACGACTGCGTTCCAGGTCCAGTAAGTTTCGAAGCGTCGAATCGGATGAGCTCATCCCCCCGTCGGCTTGTGTGGCTCCGTCCCCATCGACCGACGACCGTGCAATTTCTTCGGCCGTGACGATCGAAATAGTCGGAAGATTGCGAGCCCATAGGCGAGTCACGATGTCATCATCATCCAATGTGGGGTCGACGCCGCCCCAGAGAGAATCCAGAAAGTAGGCAAGGTCGTCCTCTGTGAGTCCTTCATGCAGGGATAATTCCCGGATGCCGTCCGCGTAGAGTTTGAACGCGACACTCTCGCTGCCGGTGTCTTTATCCGCATCGGATACCACGGACTCCCGAAACAGGAGAGCCGACCGCTGGATGAGGACGGTGAGTTTCGAATATGTGGTGAGG
Organism: Nitrospira sp.; assembly: GCA_022843785.1. Classification (GTDB taxonomy): domain Bacteria; phylum Nitrospirota; class Nitrospiria; order Nitrospirales; family Nitrospiraceae; genus Nitrospira_D. The sequence goes on along the minus strand of JALHMZ010000006.1, from coordinate 56,739 downwards.
TGGCCGGTCAATTCTTGAAAGAGCTGTTGCGAAAACTTCTGGGCTACGGGGTTTGTCGATCCATAGGTGCGGTTTGATTTGGCGGTTTTGTCGAGTAACTTGAGCACTCGCTTGACGGACGCGATCTCCGGGTCTTCCGTCCCTTTTGCCGCTACCGCGGCAGCCATCATTTCTTGCGCAGTTTTGAGATCGGTCATGACGCTACACCTACCGTGAGATGGAGGGTTCGTCAAGAAAATCGGCATTCTCCACGGCAATTCAGCGGAACGGTCAGTGGTCACAGGGATTATCAGGAGGCTGTCTCGCATTAGTGAGCACTTCTGCTAGAATCGTCCGTCTTTGCGAAATGTTCGTTGGGGTGTGCATACGCGATGGCCCGATCGACTCTTGTCATCTGTTTCGGAGACAGCCTCACGGCGGGTTTTCAATCCCCGAGCAGGGAACATCCAACGGGAGAAGACGCTCCCTATGGACAATTTTTACAGGACCATCTTGGGACAACCGCGCAGGTTCACACGAGCGGGATATGTGGCGAACTGACCGGTGAAATGGTTCTGCGGTTTCGGCGTGACGTGCTCGAGCACAAGCCCGGCTATGTGCCGATTCTAGGCGGGACCAATGATCTGGGTTGGAATGCCGCACCCACGGAGATCATGCGCAATCTGGTCAAGATGTATGAGCAGACGCTTGCGGCTGGAGGCCTTCCGGTTCCGGTGACGGTTCCCTCGATTCGAGTAGAAGACACTCAGGACAGCTGTGAAGGGCGAGAATGGATCGCTGGTCATGTGGCCCGTCGAAACGAGTTGAACCAGTTGATCCAGAGGTATGCGATGTCAAAGGCCATTGCCTGCGTCGATCTGTTTACGGCGACGGCAGATCCTGATAGTGGCCAATTAGCGCAGGTCTATTCGAACGACGGAATTCATCTGACCACTGCCGGGTATCGGCTATTCGCAGAACGGGTTGCCCTTGTTCTAAAACCATTGCTGTCAGGCAGGTTGGAATCGTGAGGGACAAATTGCAAGCCGTTACCGATCGGGAGTTCGATCGGGTGATCGAATCAAGCACCGTTCCTGTGTTGGTGGAATTCTGGAAGCCAGGTTGCGGTCATTGTCAGGCATTGATGAAGGAGTTGGAGCTACTGCAGCAGGAGTTGGGTGAGCGGATCCTCATCTTGGCAATGAATGTCGATGAGGAGTTTCAGATTCCCGCCGAGCTGGAAATCTCGTCCCTTCCTGCGCTGGCATTGTATTGCAACGGTGTGTTTATGAAATTCATCGGCGGGTTGGGAAAAAAGGCCGAGGTCTTAAAGCAACTCGAACGCGAGTTAGGCCGGTAGCGACGGCGACCGGCCGTTAGAGCACCCGCCAGGATCGTCCGTCGTTTTGGATGAGGCGGTCCGCCTCCACCGGTCCCCAGGTCCCGGCTTGGTATTCCGGCAGCCAGCGCTGTCCTAGTTTCTCCCAGGCGTCAAGGACCTGGGTGATCCAAGCCCAGGAGGCTTCCACGGCATCGCGCCGCATGAAGCGGGAGGCGTCTCCCGCCATGACGTCGAGCAAGAGGCGTTCATAGGCCTCCGGCGAGGGACGGCCGAAGACTTCCCCATATTTGAAGTTCATCTCAACGGGATGAGTTTGCGCGCGAGTGCCCGGCACCCGCGAGACGATGCGGAGCGAAAGCCCTTCTTCCGGCTGAATCCTCAAGGTCAGGACGTTCGGCGCTTGCGGCGCCTGTGTGTTCGCGTTGAAGAGGATTTGCGGGATCTCCTTGAATTGCACGGCCACTTCGCTGGCCCGGAGCGGCAAGGCTTTTCCCGTTCGCAAATAAAACGGCACACCGGACCACCGCCAGTTTTCCACAAAACATTTCAGGGCGACGTACGTCTCGGTGATTGAATCGGGTTTCACGCCTTTCTCGCGCCGATAGCCCGGGACCGGTTTGCCGTGCGCCGTGCCTTCCGTGTATTGCGCACGAACCGTGTACTGCTCCACGTCCTTCGCGGTAATGGGTCTGAGGCATCGCAGCACTTCCATTTTTGAGTTTCGGACCACGTCAGGATCCAGCGAATACGGCGGTTCCATGGCAACGAGACAGAGCAGCTGAAGCAGGTGATTCTGAACCATGTCCCGCAAAGCGCCGGCTTCTTCATAGTAGGAGGCTCTGGTTCCGACGCCTTCCGCCTCGCTCACGGTGATTTGAACGTGATCGATATATTTGTGGTTCCAAATGGGCTCGAAAATGCTGTTGGCAAAGCGTACGACCATGAGGTTCTGGACCGTTTCCTTGCCCAGATAATGATCGATGCGGAAAATAGCCGACTCGTCGAACACCCGGCCTGTCACCGCATTGATGGCTTGTGCCGAGACCAGATCGCGCCCGACCGGTTTTTCGACGATGATGCGGGCATAGGGGGAACGAGCGGCCGAAGTGCCCGCGAGTCCGGATCCGGCCAGGCCTTCGCAAACGGGGGTGAAGGAGCTGGGAGGAATGCTGAGATAGAAAATGCGATTTCCGGGCAGCTGGAATGTGTGTTCGAGTTCTTCTGCGCGCGCTTTGAGCCGCACATAGGTCTGAGGGTCGTCGTTCTCGCCGGCCAGATAGAAGATATGCCGGGCAAAGACATTCCAGGTGTCTTCGATCAACGCTTGCCGGGAATGTTTGACGACCCCGTCGCGCACGGTGGCTCGAAACTCTTCGTCGCTCATCGGCGTGCGGCCCAGTCCCAGCACGACGTAGTTCGAGGGTAGCAGTCCATCAAGGAGCAGGTTGTAGAGCGCCGGGATCAGGCGGCGGCGGGCCAGATCGCCCGATCCTCCAAAGATAACCAGGGTGCAGGGTTCGACGGGCGGCAACGTTTCTTGCACGGGACCGTTTTCGATTCGTTGATTCTGTGAGGCCATGATGTCTTCCTGGAAAAATCAATACAGGGTTATCGCCGGACCGCATGGCCACCGAATGCGTTTCGCAACGCGGCCAGCATTTTTTCCGCGAAGGATTCCTGTTGCCGCGACCGGAAACGAGTAAAGAGAGCGGTGGTGAGCGTCGGAACCGGCACGTCTTTTTCAATCGCATCGGCGATCATCCAGCGGCCCTCACCGGAATCTTGCACGTACCCCTTCAATTTTTCCAGTTTTTGATCGTCTTTGAGCGCACCCGCGGCCAGTTCCAGTAGCCAGGAACGCACGACGCTGCCGTGCATCCAGAGATCGGCGATACGTGCCAGATCCAGCTTGTACTCGCTCTTCGACATCAATTCGAATCCTTCGGCATACCCTTGCATCATGCTGTACTCGATGCCGTTATGCACCATTTTCACATAGTGCCCGGCACCGGCGGCGCCGACATGGGCCCAGCCGTCGTCCGGAGCCAGGGTTTTGAAGACCGGGGCCAGTCGATTTACCGCGGCATTCTCACCTCCCACCATGAGGCAGTAGCCAATCTTCAACCCCCAGATGCCTCCGCTGGTTCCGGCGTCTACATAATGGATGCCGCGGGTCTTGAGTTCGGCGGCACGCCGGACGTCATCGTGGAAACGGGTGTTCCCACCGTCGATGATGGTGTCACCGGGTTGCAGGAGCGCGGCGACAGCCCGCACGGTTTCTTCCGTCGGCGCGCCGGACGGCACCATGACCCAGACCGCGCGCGGCGCACTCAGCTTGCCGACCAGATCGGCGAGGGACGAGGCTTCGGTGCAGCCCTGAGCGGTTGCCTGTTTGATAAGATCGGCCGACCGATCGAAGGCGACGATGCGATGTTGGTCGCGCCGCAGGCGGGTGACCATATTCATGCCCATTTTCCCGAGACCGATGAATCCCAGCTCCATAACAACTCCTTGGTGTGTGTGTCGGTGTAGTGGAGGCATACCGACCCATCCATGCACATGGGCCGGCCGGCGTCCCTATAGTGTTGCGTACAAGCCCGGCCGGAGGCCGGATGTATTCGAACCCGTCAGTCGATGCGGGCAGGGTTCGGAACGTCTTTAAATAGGAGATCGGCAAATTGCCGGCCAAAGTTGAGCCGGTCGGCCAGAGTGGATGCGGTTAGGAACTGCCCGGCAATATCCGCGAGCGCCGGTTCCCGGGAAAACATGAATCGATGGATATCTACGGGCGCGGTCATCCAAAAACCTCTTAGCCGGAAAAATGCCAGGATGCAGTCCTCATAGAACAGGGTCAGCAGGTAGTGCGCGGTCCCCGGTTTGTCCGTGAGATCCTGCGCTTTTCCCAGCCAGTGCAAGCACGAGGCTTTCATACGGATTTGTTCATTGATTGTAGCCTGTGGAGGGCCTTGGCGAAAGCGATGGTGGGCCTTCTCAAGCAACTGGGCGCAGATCCCTTCGTGGTCGAACAGGATGCGTCCTTTCTTGAGCAGCGACGGCAGTCTGAGTGAATGGGGGAGCTCTTCTTCAACGGACTGATACCCGTGGTAGCGGATATCGGCGAGACGGTCGCCGATTCGAAGGATTTCATGGCCGTCGGCGTCCCCTTTGACCAGTGCGATCAGGTCGATATCGCTATGAGGAGTGATGGCGCGTCTCGCTCCCGATCCAACCAGGATGATGCCGACAAGATCGCCGCCACGCCGGCCCTTGATATGCCGCAAGGCGACCTCCAGGCTGTCCTCGAACCCGGGAGGATGAGGCATCTCAGGTTGTTCCGGCGGTTCCGGGACAGCCAGCAGTTCGGCGTTGAGTTCCTCTCGGGTCGGCATGTTCGTGGCAGTCGGTGTGTCCATTAGGAGACCTGCGCCTGTTGAATACGGATGGGGAGATCGGTGAGCCATTGATCAAAAGATTGCCCCGCATCCACGATGATTTCGAGTTTGCCGTTGGAGAGGCGGCGGACGGCACCGGGGTGTTCCGGAGACAGGGGAATTTCCACCCATTCCCGATTCAATCCGAGGGCGTCGGTTACTTCAAGAATTCTGCTGATTTGCTGAAACGACACGGCTTGCGAAGTCATGGGTTGTTCCTTCCGATGCGTCGCAGGCATTCTATGTGCCGTTCAAAGTGGTGTCAATGAAAAGGGTTACGGTGCGAGGACGCGCATAAAGACCGCGCCGGCTTCGTCGATCTGTTTGGCAGAGACGTTCAGATGGGTGACGGCCCTGTAGCTCAGTCCGCCGATCGGATTGATGAGTACGCCCTGCTCTTTCAAGGCGGCGACGATCTCGGTCGGAGTGCGTCGCTGGTCGGTCACGTCGAAAATCACAATATTGGTTTCTACATGCTGCGGCGCGATCTGGACCGACGGAATTTGTTGAAGCAGCCGGGCCAGCTTTTTGGCATGGCTGTGATCGTCCGTCAAGCGCGCCAGATGGTGTTCCAGCGCATAGATGCCGGCGGCGGCGAGGACTCCTGCTTGGCGCATGGCCCCTCCGTACATCCGGCGAAAACGGCGGGCGCGGTCGATGAGCTGTCGATCGCTCGAGATCAGCAAGGATCCAACGGGTGCGCCGAGACCCTTCGAAAGGCATAGCGAGACCGTTTCAAAGTGTTGGGCGTAGGACGCCGGCGGGAGCGTCGTGGCGGCGACGGCGTTCATCAGCCTGGCGCCGTCGAGGTGCATCGGAATGTTGTGCTTGGCGGCAAGGGCTCGAATCTTTTCGATGGTCGCAAGCGGGTAGATGGTGCCGCCCCCGGCATTGTGCGTGTTTTCAAGACAGATGAGGGCGGTGGCGATGCTGTGGGGATCAGTCGGCCTGATCGCGGCTTCGACCTGTTCCGCACTCATGATCCCGCGCTCGCCCGGTACCCAATGCAATTGCACGCCTGCCAGAGCGCCGGCGGCGCCCTGTTCGTAACGGACAATGTGGCTTTTGCTCTCGACGATGACTTCCTGTCCCGGCTGGGTATGTGATCGGATGGCGAGTTGGTTCGCCATCGTCCCGGAAGGGACGAACAGCGCGAACCGTTTGCTGAGCAGCGCCGCCGCCATTTCCTGGAGCCGGTTGACGGTGGGATCTTCCCCGTAGACATCGTCGCCCACCTCGGCGCGGGCCATGGCTTTTCTCATGCCGTCGGTGGGGACCGTCACGGTATCGCTGCGCAGGTCGATCATTCGCTGCCTTTCATCTCATATCCTTGCCCCGCATTCTAGCAAATTTTCTCCAGGCAGGCGCAAGGACACCTGCTACACTGCGCTCTATGGCCGAGGCAGAACACCGAATGCTGGTTCGATGGGGCGATTTCTTTGGAGCTAAGCAGGAAGAACTTGTCCCGTTGGTCTGGGCATTCGCCTATTTTTTCTGCCTGCTCTGCGGCTATTCCATCCTCCGTCCGGTTCGCGACGAAATGGCCATTGAAGGTGGTATTAAGAATCTCCCTTGGATGATGACCGGAACGTTTCTCACCATGCTGGCCGCGACGCCCCTGTTCGGGTGGCTCTCCGCGCGATGCTCCCGTTATCGGCTTTTGATAAGCGTCTACGTGTTCTTTATTGCCAATCTGTTGGTGTTCTATGGGTTGATGACGAGCCATCTGCATCCGGAATGGGTGGCCCGAGGATTTTTTGTCTGGCTGTCGGTGTTCAACCTGTTCGTTGTATCGGTCTTCTGGAGTTTCATGGACGATCTTTTTACGCCGGAGCAGGGAGCCAGGCTGTTCGGGGTCATTGCCGCAGGAGGAAGCAGCGGCGCGTTGCTTGGTCCACTCCTCACGACAGGACTGACGTTTGTATTTCCGGTGTCGGTCCTCATGCTGGCTTCGGCGGCGTTTCTGGTGCTGTGCCTGGGATGCGTGTCCCGGCTTGAGCGGTGGGGGCATGAACGGTACGAGCATCATCAGCCGCACCTCGGCGATCCTCTCAAGGGAAGTTTTCTGGCAGGAATACGTCTGACCTTTTCTTCGCCGTACTTGCTCGGGATTTGCGGGTATTTGGTCATTCTGACCATGACGGCCACATTTCTCTACTTCGAGCAGACCCGTCTCGTCGCGGAATATTTCGACCAGCCGGAAGCCCGCACGCGCCTCTTTTCCGGCGTCGATTTTGTCACGAACTTGCTGACGTGGGTGACGCAGCTTTTTCTCACCAATCGGGTGATCGGCCGGTTCGGTCTCGTAGCGGGCTTGCTGCTTCTCCCTGCGATCAGTGTGGTGGGATTTTTAGGTATCGCCCTGTGGCCGACGCTGGTCGTCTATGTCGTGTTCTCGGTCTTGCGAAGGGTGGGGGAGTATGCGCTGTCGAAGCCGTCGCGCGAAGTCCTGTTTACTGTCCTCAGCCGCGAAGAAAAGTACAAGGCCAAGAACTTCATCGATACGGCCATCTCACGCGGCGGGGATGCGTCGACCGCGTGGCTGGTGACCGGAGTGAAAGCCCTGGGCGCCACGACCACCCACATCGCCTGGGCGTTGGTGCCGTTGATGCTTGTCTGGGCATGGCTCGGGCATTTTCTGGCCCGGCGGAAAGAGCGGCTGTCGTGAATTGGGTACGTGCGTCCCGCCGGTTAAATTAAGTCACATGTTACCAGGAAATATGGTAATCTAGTTTTAAGAACGGACCAGAAGGGCCTCTTCCATGTCTACCAATACGAATCTGACCCCGCAGGAGAAGCAAAGCCGTTATCGCCGACGCTTACGCCGCAAGGGGCTGCGGCCGGTCCAGATCTGGGTTCCAGACACACGTGCCGCAGGGTTCGCCGGCGAGTGCCGTCGGCAGGCGCGTCTCGCCGCCCGTTCCGCTCAGGAAAAGCCCGCACTGAATTTTATCGCAGAGATCGCTGCGTGGGACCCCGCATAAAACGGGGCGATATTGTGACTGTCGCCGCTAAAGGCCATTACAGCGGCAAACCCCGTCCTGCCCTCATCCTGCAATCAGACCTCTTTTCTGCCATTGGCAGCGTGACGATCTGCCTGTTGACCACGGAGATTCTCGACGCTCCGCTCTTCCGCCTAACCGTAGAGCCGTCCGCATCCAACGGTCTCCAGCAAGTGTCGCAGATCATGATCGACAAGATCGTCACGGTCCCGCAAGACACACTCGGCCCCCGCATTGGCTCCCTGGACCACGATCTTCTGGTGCGTGTTGACCGCTCGCTTGCGGTATTCCTTGGGATCGTCTGACGTCACTGAGGCGGTTGGTTTGCTAGGCCTCGCTCCAGGCGGTGCGTGGTAAAGCGCCCAGGGGGAATTCGATGCACAGCGGTCACGCCATCGGACCTAGACCTGCCCACGGGGACGCATAGAACCAGATCTGGCCATTTTGGTTGATCTTGACTGTCTCCTGGTTCGTTCTGGGGATGCACAGAACAAGACTTGAGCTAGCCTGGGTTTGACGGACACTTCGAGGTGACCCCAATTCATGACGCTATTTCTCTATTGGGGAGAAATCAATAGAGCCAATAGATTTCCTGAGGTCATCAGCATCCAAACATGGATATTTGAGGAAAAGGAAAGAAGTATCCCTGGAATAGTCTACGGCAATATCTGACGGGTCGAATCCGCCAAGAAAGATTAAACACGGATCGTCGTCTATCGATAAAGGAGCGATTTCCTCTGGAACCATAAACAGGCCGAACTGACTGTATCGGCTGTCCAGCGGCGGCGCAACAAGCCAGCCCATGGACTGCTTTCCATCGGGAAACGCAATAGAAATTGCCGCAGGGAGAGATTGGTTTTTATCAAAAACACTCAACTTGTTAAGCGGATACCACCGCCCCACTATTTTCATCGCTTTTGGATTTCCCTCTGTTTTCAATATCAACGCTGGAGTCTTATCATTCAGGCGAGGAGGACTGAAATTCTTGAGACCCTCCACGAGAATCGTGAACATATGAGAATGTTGGCGGTCTAATGGAACGGATTGTCTCTTAATCTCGGTCCTGACTCGACCAGCTTGGGAAAAATGTGCTCTACCGTCCGGGTGATGGGAATATTTCACAAGATGACCGGCTACCTTCCCATGATTGGCAAGTCCATAACTTGCAGTCCGTGCCCCAGCTTTCATCGAAAGCTCGCCAACAAGACCTTCATTGTGAGTAAACGATGGAAACATGAGGAGGATGCTTCCGTCGCGGTTGTGAAACACAACCTTCGCGATCCTGTAGGGTTGGCCTTCTGAAATAGTCACAATATTAAACTCAGCAAAACGAGTTGGCTGAATCATGAGTCCACAAGCGGAGTAAGTTGGGGGCTTATCTTTCTTTGGAGCATATTTTATTGTGCGCACAGGACACGCAGCCTCATGCGCCGGGGCTGCATAACACCAGATTCAACCCCGTGACATTGTTCGCTCACCGCGGCGAGCGAATGCGTTCTCGCAGTCCAGTCGGACGCCAAGTTAGGCGTCCGCAAGCCCCTTCTCTCGTGCAAATCTCAGAAAGGCTTCGCAGAACCGTGGTGCTTTTGACTCCGTCCGCCAACTGAGGTATTCGGACAAGAAGAACCTCGACTCAGGCGCTATGCTCCCTGGAAATGGTGGCAGGGAGATCCGTCGCCGTTTCCGGGGAAAGTCCGGAGTGACATTTCCGACCGCGTTGCTCGCCAGGTGTCCCATAACCCAGACTACTTTCGCCGTGGCGAGCCACGTTCCGAGATGGACCGGAGCTTCGACGCTACGGCACTGGTATTGCATCGCTTTCTGTCGTTCGGTGCTAACGGTGTCCGAGTCGAGTTGGCAGCGGATCGCGTGGTCGAACAGGAAGCCTGCATCGCGAAAGGCCTCAAGCGTCGCTTCCCGGATGAGCCTATGCTGGTGGAGACCACGAAGAAGAGCGCGGCGAACTACTACGGGGTCAGACGCATAGCTTTCGGGCGGCTCATAGAAGTATTGCGACGCCTTGTCGCCAGGATTCTCACCAACGATGAAACACCGTAGGATACGTGGGAGCCAGGCGCGCTCGACTTCGTGCTCCTCCCACTGATGCTTCTCCGCACCGCAGCACAGCATCATTCTTTGCCCGTTTACTCGCTACGCCTAGTGTTGGATCTCACCGCCGTGTGCGTGAATTGGGCCATCTCACATATTGTTGTGTTCATGGGATGTGTGGTCTTATGCTTTGGCGATCAACGGGACAAGATCTGAGCCTCATGTTATTTTGTATTGTACGCTCGATTTGATGACGGTGTCGGGCGCTAGATTTAGTGGGTCTCAAGGAGCTTCTTTTTCTGCGCCTGAAACTCATCTTCAGTAATTACACCGGAGTCTTTTAGCTCCTTTAATTTCTTAAGCTCTGCGTAGAGGTCGCCTGAGCCCTTTACTCGTACATCTTGTTTAACGTTTTGATCACTCTCCAATCGAACGGCTGGTGTCTTAGTGCTGTCAAAGTCTCCGGTTCTTCCATAGGACTCAACCCGACCGTCAACGAGCCGAACAAAATATGGTTTGGTTATGCCGTAGAATGCGTGATCATCCGTTTCTGATAAAGCGTAATTCAGATACTCAGTTCGGCCTTGCGCACTTACACTTGCTGGCGGCCCCATAACAGCAATGACTTCTTGCTTGGTCATGCCAAGACGCACGCCACCGATTTGTCCTGCCGTGGCGCAACCGGTAACCATGAAGCCAATAATTAGAAGCCATAGTAAATGTCTCATGCCTCTTCCTCTTTTTGTGAGGGCTCAATCATGTATCCCCCAGCTGTGTATCAGATCCCATCTCATCTTGGAATGCCGGATCAGACTTATACGCTAGTCTGCCATGATTCCAACCTCACGCCAAGTGGCTCCTTTTGTTCAGCTACGTTTGGCCAACACGGTTGCTGACCCTATGACTCTTTCTTTCGTAAGCGAAGGCTGTTGAACGGTATCGAATCACCAGTCGAAGGTGGGAACGGCACTGGGTAAAGTCCAGGAATGTGCGCTCGATTTCGATCGACGAGTGGAATGAGCATGTCCACGACTGCATCCAGAATGGGGATGGCGTGTTTCAGAGATTCACGGTTTCGTCGGCCGGCGTCACTTGCGGCTCCATGCAGTAGTTGATTGCGTAAGGTGTAAATCTGTCTGAATACCGGGACAGTTCGTGAGCGGCCACCGTACGACTTCCGTGGGACAGTGAGGCGCTGCTGTCGATCTCTGATTCCCTCTGCTTCCCAGCGTTCCCAACAGTCGAGGTCGAGGAACGGATTGTCTAGCACTTTGTCCGCTTGTACGGCAATCGGCGGCCGGCTCAGGAGGGAAGCTGTTTTTCCATCGGAGACAAGTTCGATCGCTTCAAGAAAGCGTGTGAAGTCGCTAATCTCACTGATTGTACGCCCAACGTGAGGGGTAGGGGCATTATCGCGATCGCGGCGCCGTCGATTCCCATAAAGCGCATTGAAGGCAATCCAAAGGAAGATGAACTGTGCATCGAGATCTGGCGGCACACTGCTACCGGCCTTCCTCGACTTGTGCAGCCATGATCGAGCACGATTGAGACGAAGGTCAACCGCCTCGGCCAGTTCCTTCGGACTTGGTTTGGCAGTCATATCCTGTGTCACGTGGCCCTCATCAAGTGAATTGGGCTCGCATCTTATTTTATTCTGTGCATCGGACTAGCAACCCCATACTTGGGGGGATGCACGAGCCAAGACCCCCATGGTGATTTGCTTCTCATGCTCCGGCGAAGAGTCCAAGCTGCTTCGACCTTCTCGGCTGGCTGTTCTACGGCAGCGAGTCTACGGTAAACGCCGCCGGTACATTACTCAGTTCTCGATGCTCCAGTTTGTGAAGCCCGCCTCGTACACGCGCCCCTCTCCGAGGAGAATCCCTACAGGTGGCTCATTGAGGGCACGCCAGACTTTGCGCAGAAGCTCCGGGTCGAGCGCTAGTTCATGCGCCATGAGGGACGTCGGATAGAGCGCTAAGTACACGTTGGCGACTGTGGCGCGCGAAGCATTGAGAATGAAGCGAAACGGCCTGCCGGATTTTGTGTCACCACGTCCGAGGTAGGTGCAGACAATTGGGGCGGGCGGCCGGTTTTCTTGGCCGCACCATGGTCGAGCAGGATAGACCCCATGTGGGGAGGTGGGAAGGGCGATAGTCCCACATGGGCACCCACTGTTGTTCCGTTATACCGCTTTTCCTCAAGTCGGCTTGCTTCGGACAAGTAGCTCGATGTCACAGTCCAAGATGTGCAAGAGGGACAAGAGTTGATCGACCGATTTGCGGTTGTTCGTCTGGGCAGCAAATGGCAGAACTCCGTTGCGGATGTCTGAAGCCGGCGAATGATTTTCCGTTTCGAGAGCGGATTGTCGTGCACCAGTTTCTGCGCCTCGACGGTCAGCTTATAGAGCAACTCATCGCGCAAGTCGCGCGCATCCCGGTTGTATTCCAATACCGGCGCGAAGCAGCTGTTTGACTAGATTTTGTCCCACGGCTGGAGGAAGGCATTCAGCGAGGCTTGGTTGTCTCCTTCTAGATCAATAAATTCCACGCCGATGTGATTCCCTCGGACCCACTTCACGGCAGCGAGCAGGATGTCGATCGGTGGCTTGTCCCATGGGAGGGTTACCCTCAACGCAAGTTTCTGGTCTCGTTGAAAACTCTGTTCTGTACTTAGGCGGACTCCCTTGCGGGAGATATCTATGAGGGTTCCCTCTGCCGGTTCCCTGGTGAAGATGGAGAGAAGGGCAACGTGCGCTGTGACTGCTATCCGGGGCACATTTCGACCGTGTGCCATAGGCAATATGGGATTGGATTCCTCTGTGAAAGCGCTATGATTCAGCATGCTTACGATGTAACTCCATCTGTCGGACAATCAATACAGAGACTTGGTGCTGATATCTGCGCACCCGGGCTGCGAGACAACAACTAAACCAATGATGTCAGCCTAGAGAAAGAAATGCGGAGGATCGCAGACATGCACAGTGTAGAAGGCTGTCTGGGGATGATGCATTGTAGCGTAAATTTCGGCAGAGAGCATAGTCGTAGTTGCTTGGTGGTTGATATAGGTTACATATTTTGAAACATCGTGAACGCCCGCATCTTAGCGATGCCCACTCGGACAAATCAAGGCGTCTCATTGTGAGACTACGTTTGTCTTCAGGAGGGGACCTGCTCCGCATCACGTCGCCTTTACTGCCTCAAAAATCGCGTGCTATAGTCCGACCCACATCATTCATGAACACTTCTACTGCAACCGCCGATACGCCGCTGCGACATGCCTGGCCGGGGTTTGTCTGCAGCCAGGCGGGCAGGCTCGCCCTTCGTGACCTCAACATACTGTTTCAAGTATGCTTCGGTCACTCAGGGCTCCGCGTGCCCGTCTCGTCCGGCGTCTTGGCGGTTTCGTCACGAACTGTCATGAATCATGTGGGCTAGCGACGCTACGAATGTAGCTGTTCATCGAATGCAAGTGAATGGGAGAGCGATGTCAATGCAGGAAGTGCCCGTTAAGCTGTATCTAGACAAACTGTTGAAAGACTGCCGGAGCGTGGCAAGGCGATTGGCGTTGGTGTCGGGCCCATCCAAAGAGCGCGTGTTGCGGGCGATGGCAGATCGGTTGGCAGCCGACGAAGAGGCGATCTTGGCCGCCAATACGAAGGATGTCGACGCAGTCGGGAAGTCGCACGAGGCCGATGTCAAAAAGGATCGGATGAAAGCGTCAGTCGCGCGTGTACGGATGACAGCCGACTTGATTGCTGAGATGGTTGAGCGGCTTCGTATCATTGCCGAATTGCCCGATCCGGTCGGTGCCGTGACGGCTCGGTGGGAGCAGCCGGACGGGCTTCAAGTCAGCCGGATGCGGGTTCCCATCGGCGTGATCGGGGTCATTTCCGAGCTGGGTCCGCTGGTGATGGTTGAGTCGATCGCACTTTGTCTCAAATCGGGCAATCTCTGTGTTTTTCGTGGTGCGTCGGAGTGGAACCTTACAAACCGAGCTATTGAAGCGGGCTTGCGTGAAGTAGCTGAAAAAAGTGAAGTGCCGGCAGGCGCATGGATTTTGATCGATCGTCCGGAAAAGGACATCGCCGTCGAGTTGATGCGGTCTGTGAAAGTCCTGGACGCCATCATCCCGCGCGGTGGCGCAGGTCTTCGCAAAGCGGTGATGGAGCAGGCAAAAGTGCCGGTGCTGTGTCATGACGGCGGTCTTACACAGCTCTACGTCGACGGGGATACTGATATTCCCATGGCGCAGAATATGGTCATCAATTCCAAGGCGCAGCTGTTCGGCGCGGCCAATGCGCTCGATACCTTGCTGGTCCAGCAGGTGATCGGGCGGCAGTTTCTGCCCCCGCTGATCAACCGGCTGCTGGATCAATTCAAGATCGAAGTGCGCGGCTGCCCGAAGACGGTCGCGCTGATGGGGCAGATGGCGATGACGGGCCATACGTCGATCGTGCCGGCGACGGATGCCGATTGGCGCGCACAGTTTCAGGGGCCCGTATTGGCGGTGAAAATGGTGGAGAATCTGGACGAGGCCTTGGCGCATATCGCGGAGTACGGCCCCTGTCTCACGGCTGTCATTACGACGACCCGCTATGAATCAGCCATGCGCTTCACGCGCGAAGTCGATGCCAGCGCGGTGTTCGTCAACGCGTCGTCCCGGCTCAACACGGGGGATAGCTATGGGATGGGGGCTGATATCGGACTCAGCAGTTCGCGGCTGCATGCGAAAGGGCCGATCGGATTGGAACAGTTGACGAGTGAGAAGTACGTTGCGTTTGGGTCCGGCCAACTTCGCTTGCCGCATCCGGTTCCGGAGACGTACTTTGACGCGATCATGTTGAAAAGGCCGTGATTCGTCGTTGGAGGAAAGAGCTGATGGCTGATGGCGTATAGCCTATGGTCCGTACAACGAGGAGCATGCAGTTACCCCGCGATCGACCATAGCCTAATAAGCCATACGCTCTTCAATCCTTTCGCGCCATTTGCCACATGCTTTCCTCCTCAGATGAGCTACGCACTGCGCTGCACGAACACCTTGCCCGGTGGGGCCTCAAGCGATTTACTTCCGACCACGACTATTTCACGTCGCAACGGCGACAACTTTCTTCCGCGGATCTAACTTATCTCAATCGACAGGTCGAGTTGAAACGGAGTGGCGATTGCCGCGACGAAGTCGCGTTCTACGACCTCACCGCACAGCCGACCATGCTTTCTGTCATCCACAGCCAACGGTATGACTACTATGAAGCAGTCGGGTTGCCGGTGGCGTCCAGGCTTGGTGACGCAGGGCGCGTTCTCGATTTCGGCTGCGGCGTCGGAATTCTTACCACCTTCTACGCCCGCCGGTTTCCTGACAGAGAGTTCATCGCAGTCGATCGATCATCGGCATCGATTGCAGCCGCCCGGAAGAAATCAAAGGACCTGGGCCTGGCCAATATTCGTTTTGACTGTCTCGATGTGGAGCGTGAATCGCTTCGAGGTTCCTTCGATCTCATTTTAGCAACGCATGCGCTAGTGCAGGCAGAGCAGGATCCGGGCCTTCCCAGCGAGAGTTGGCAGACCTTTACGCGAGCCCATCACGCAGAACAGCAAACGGAGTTCGAGCGGCGAACGGGAATCGGTGGGCGGCTGGACCGGCTCGACGCGGTCCTGGACTCATCTGGCCGCATGGTCATCTGTGAAAAAGTGAGACACCTGGCCAGGCGAGTGCCCTTCCAGCGAGCATTGACGGAAAGGGGCTTTCAGTTGGTTGAACCACCCGGACCGATCCGGTATCGACTGATCGAGGAGGCGGTAGACGATGGACCGTTGTATGTCGTGCAAAAAGGGCGCGGATCCTCTTTGGTGTGGGACGAATCACCGGAGATAGATGAAGGCCAGGTCTTCGATCTGAATACCGGGGTTGCCGCACCAAGGGATTCCGACAGGCCCTTGTATGAGAATCATTGGCCTTCGGCACAAACGGCATGGGAGAGATTGAAAGATCGGGCAGTGACACAGGAGATGACACGCCAGCAATCGGACGGTCGGCAAGTGCATGTCGAGCTGGGGACGTCTGACGGGGTACGGTATCTTTACTGCGCCAACACGTTCGATCAGCGGCAACTCGTGATCGTTGAGCCGGTTCGCGCGGCGATGCTCGAAGACTATTACCGGGAAATCATTGGTGGCATGACATGATCAGGCCGCGCACCGGTTCAATCCTTCTCTCGGTGAAGTCTTCAGGCGAGTGGCATGAGGTATGCTTGAGAGCCGGCAAGAAATATTGACTCGCATACGTTGACACAGGTGACGAAGAGGTGTACAGAAGAACTCGTCAGTTGTTTGCCGCAGTTTCCGCTCTGTGACAGGTTACGGCTTCATAGTCCTCTCGTTCATTCCGAGCAAGGAGGAGGTGAAGATGGAAGACCTTAGTCCACCGGATCACGATGGCCCGCCGAGTTACGGACGGGCTCCTCGTCAGTCACGCTAGCCGGTTTTCCATCGGCTGCTGTTATCCCGCATAGGGAACAATACGTTTCAGTCAGCCTTTGTGGAGAACTTCCGGCGCGTGAGGAACACAAGCCCCTGGGATTGCTGTATTGCCCCTGACGAACGGCTCTTACTCCAATTCCTCGTACGGGTCTGTAGAATCAGCACGAAATAATCGACTCGGCGTCCCAAGCGCCACACACGGGCGACCTCTCAATATTCGATATTGTGGCGGTCGCCCGTGTTGTTATCGTTGATGAACAAGGTGAACGCACGGGATAGTCAACGCGATCATGAGATCAAACTTGCTCACAATGTCGTATCAAGAATGGGTGGCTTGATTGAAGGGAGCGACCATGGATACCACATTCATCATCTTCGCCGGGGTTATGCTTGCGATTCTGGTCGGCGGCCTTGCCGTCTACAAGAAGAGTCAGTAATCGGCGGCAGAGTGTCTGCTAGCGCGTCTGGGTTCGACGGCTGGTCATACAGATCGGGACGGGAGGCGCATTGCGCCTCCCGTCCTCTCGGAGTATCTGTCTGCTCTCATCCGTTCTCATCCAGCCTGAATACTTCACCTCTGCTGTTTGTCCTTGAGGCTGCGATCTAGCCGACGGCTGTTTCACAGTGTATCGCCATTCCCCCTGCTCAAAGTTGCCAAGCCGTTGAAATCATGATGAAGAGGCAAGGTGTCATTGCTCAAGTCCTTTCCTTGAACATTAGAAAGCTCGCTAATCAGTCCATAAGCGCGTATGGTCGGTCCCAAGGAGGACTCTATGGATATCAATACTATTATATTTGGGTTTGTGATTGCCGCGCTTCTGGTCGGCGGAGTGATTGTCTACAAGAAAGGCCAGTGAGCCGCCGTCATACAGTGGACCGCGAGGGTCCCGCATTCTCTCTCGGGGGCGTACCTTGTAGGGCCGGTCAGTCTGAATGCGAGGTGCGCTCCCGGAATTTCACAACCGTAGTCCTGTCGAGTACCGGCCGTCCCGAGCATATGCGAGGCCGATGCTCAACCCATCTTTAATCCGCTCGGTCAACTCGCTACGAATTTCAGCGAGACTCCGTTAATACAATAGCGCAGACCTGTAGGAGGAGGGCCATCGTCGAAGACATGGCCTTGGTGACCGTTACAGCGGGCACAGTGGACTTCCACACGGGTCATGAAGAATTTCGAGTCGGTGCGTGTCTCAATCACTTTTGGATCGATCGGTTGCCAGAAGCTGGGCCAACCTGTCCCGCTGTCGAATTTGTGCTCGGACGAAAAGAGCGGCAGGTCGCAGCCGGCGCAGTAATAGATCCCGGTCTGGTGATTTTCATGGAGTGGGTTTGCAAAGGCCCGTTCTGTATCTTCGTGCCGCAGCACTCTGTAGGCCAGTGACGACAAGAGTTTCTTCCATTCTGCATCGGTTTTTGAGACCTTGACGATCGGTCCTATTTCAACTTTGGCCGGCATAGGCGATCTCCTTTGTGTGACAGGAGTGAGTTGTTCGTCAGTCGAATCGCACGGACAATCCTTACATAAGCCATCGAGGAAGGGCAAGGCGGGAGGGGAAGGGACCTTCAGAGAGGGGGGGGGGTTGTATTTTTTACTGCAGGAATTACAATACGGACGCATTGTCAATGTCGGTCCGGCTAATCCACCAATTACATAGAGAGGCGTAACCGTGAGTTGGAAAAATATTCTACGACTTGTTGTTGCGGTGGGTGTCTACGGTACCGTTGGTCCTGTCTGGGCATACGACAGCAGTCCGTACGCTCCCGGCGCCCTGGATCCCTGTACCCAGGTGTATTTTTCTGCCTTCACGCCCATCCCATTCTCAGCGGAGAAGAATAATGTAGAGGTGGCGCCGAAGTCAGACTTTTCATTTCTTGCATCCAAAACCACCAACTGGCCAACCATTACCGTGAAGGTGAAGGACGAAAAGGTCCCGGTCACTGTCAAAGAGATCACGAACGGGTACATGGTTAAAGGAAAACTGCCCGCTACCGTGAAAGGCAGCTACATCCGGGTCGAAATTTTTGCCAAAGGACCCAACGACTGTGACAAGGCCGATGGCTGGTTGCTGAAAGTGGGGAATTGACCGTATCCGAAACAACGTGGACCGGGGAGTCCCTGTCCACGTTGTCTTGGCAGTGCGAGTGTGAATCATCCTCCAGACTGTTCTGAGACCCAGTGAGCATCTGTCGTGCCGCCGCTGTTACCGTGGCGGCAGCGAAACAAAGACTCCCGGCCCCTCGTCTGTTCTCAGCCCTGCCTGGAATGCACAGCGAATATCAGGCGTTCTCGATCCAATCCTGCTAGGATGCCCCTGTGCCCGTCAGAGCGTGCCACCTTGTTGTGAAAGGAAACTCATGTTGAACAGTTCAAAGCTCATCGCCGTCTGTGTCGTCGCAGTGCTCATCGGTATGCCGACTCTATCGGTTGCGAAGGCGCGAGGAGGATCGGGAGGTGGATTTTCAAGTGGGCCTCGAGGTGGAAATTCTCCAATGAGCATGGGCAGCCGTGGATCGCGCACCCATCAGGACAATGGCGCCAAGCCCATTGAACAGTCCACCACCGCCAAGCCATCGACGGCCCCGCCACCTACGACGGCGAGCAATCCGGCGGCGCAGCCGGCGCCGGTCGCACAACCGTCTTTTTTGCAACGCAACCCGCTGCTCACCGGGATCGCCGCTGGTCTAGCTGGATCGTGGATCGGCCACATGATTTTCGGTGCGACGGACAGCAGTGCCCAAACTCTGGACGGGGAGCCGGCGCCGGCTTCCAACTCGATCGGGCTGATGCTCTTGCTGATGATGTTAGGAGCGGGTGCGCTCTATTTGTTCAAGAAAAATAGGCGGACGGTAGCTCCGGTGCTATCAGGAATCACCCGAAACACGGTCGTGAAGGGCAGTCTCTTCGACGAGTCTTACGATGGCACCCTTCTCAAGCCTGCGACCGATACATTCACCGTGACTATTGCAGACAAGGCGGCATTTCAGCAATTGCTCACTGACGTTCAATCAGCCTGGAGTGCGCAAGATGTGGCGGGGTTGCGACGCGCTGTGACGCCGGAGATGCTGAGCTACTTCAGCACAGCCTTGGCAGAGGACAGCAGCAGGGGCATTCAGAATCATGTGGAGGCCGTAGAGTTGCTTCAGGCAGAAGTGCTCGAAGTCTGGTCCGAAGAGCACACGGATTATGCGACTACGGCCTTACGATGGAACGCCCGAGACTATACCGTTTCCACGACGATCCCGCGCGGAGAATCGGGCCATCTCATCGAGGGCAACGAGGAGACATCGAGTGAGTCCCGTGAAGTCTGGACGTTTATGCGCGTGCGGGATGGGCGGTGGCTGCTGTCGGCCATTCAGCAATAATGAGCATCTATCGGGGAAAGGCGGCCGACTCACACAGGGTCAGTCGCCGTCTCACTTCCAGAGGTAGGGCGTGAGCACATACGCTGCGCCAGAAGTCAGCACGCCAAGCACCACGCCGAGAATTCCAGCCACGTAGAGCCCGGCAAAGGGCGCCACGAACACAATCAGGATCATGAAGAGGGCCAGCGACCGATGGCCTTCGTAGAAGGCGCGGCGGGCTTCGGCCGAGAAGGGCGCGGCGGAGTCGGAACGATCAGGCATGCCCGGAGTATAGACGAAACCTGCCGTCCTGTCTGTCACGGCAGTCCCGAGGAATGAGCCCTTTCTTATATGATGGTATGTGTTTGCAAGCCAGTCCAATGCCTTGTTTATCGGGAAGGTAGCGGAGTCGCCGTCGCGTCGGCTTCGAGGTCGTGCAGGAGGCGTTGAAAGTCTTTGTCCTTCCGGAGAAGCCTGGAGGCGGCCAGCAGGAGATGATCGAGCTCGTCGTCCGTCAGCGCCAGGTTGGTCGGAATGTTCATAAAGCGGGCATGCTCGACAGCATCTTCTATCTCAGCCAGGCTGACGGTGATGAAGTAAATCTCTGCATCAGGCGTGAAGATCCTCTGAGCGTCGGGCGGACGCTGGCGAAGTTCCCTCCGCCATTGAGACACCGCCTGGCGCATGAGTTCGGCGGTGTCGGTCGAATAGCGATTAATCGGGATATCGACCAAGGCTTTGCTCACCCGCATGAGGCCGGGGATTTCGTTGAGAGTGTACTGTTTCGGGTCCGGCGTGGTCTCGGCGCTGACCATCAAATAGACCAGCTTTCTGATCCGCTTTGCCCCCAGCGATTGAAACGTGGATTCGAGATCCCCGATGTAGGCCGTGTTTTCAAGCACCGCGCGCATGCCGATATTGTCCGACAGGCCGCCATCCAGCAGATGCACATAGGGGCGCTTCCTGGGATCAAGATACGACCGCAGTTCATTTGCGCGCTGCCGGCCCCACGCGGTCGTTTTTTCTTCCAGCAACGCCGCCGGCGGGCGGTACCCGCATTGTCCGGCATAGTTTGTCATCGAAATCGGGCTGAGAATCAGCGGCAATGCGGCCGATGAGGCAGTCGCTACGGAGATGCGGAGCTGGTTCAGATCGGAGCAGAGCAGGTCGAACTGCCGTTGATTGAACTCGAACCGAGCGAGGCTGGCCATGTCGGAGGCATGAATGAAGACCATTGGCCGCCGTCGTTGCGCGACCAGATCACCGTAGGTGTGCCCGTCGAACAGCGCTTCGTCCAGTAGTTCCGAAAAGACATGGGCCCTTCCGAAATACGGTGACCAGAGCCGGAGCCAGTTGGACGGAGAGCGGAGAATCCGTGAACGCAGCTCACTCTCCCAGTCCTTACGAAGAAAGCGGTATTCGAAGTCGTGAAAGATCCGGTCGCCATAGAGGGCGTAGTAGGCCGCCGTGAAGCTTCCTCCGGACAGAGCATTGATGATGTTCAGCTCATCGACCAGCCGCTTGTCGATGCCCTCCCAGCGGATCTGTGTCCGTGAGAGTTCACGCAATACGCCGTAGGACAAGGCGGACGCGCGCGCGCCGCCGCCGGAAAACGATGCGACAATAAACAGACTGTCCGAGCTGCCGGTCTTGGACGGGGGCAGGTTGGTGGAGCGATAGCCGTAGTCGGCATCCCACCGGGCAAGCGGCTCATTCATCGTTGGGCGAACATACTGGCAGCCGGTTGCCAGGCTCAACAAGGAAAGAAACAGCCACGCAGTCGCCCACCGTGCAATACCTAGGAGTTGTTCTGAGGGGGCGTCCATTTTGGGGCGCAGAGTACTCAGGAGGGAGAGGGGAGTCAAGAGCAGGACAGGGGAGTGGCTGCGGGGCAACAGCGCGCGCAATCGCTAGGACTGTTGTTATGCCAGAAGGTCGAGTCTCAATTGGTCGGACTTGCCGTCGAAGTATTTGAGCAGGGGGTCATTGAACACCTTGTCGCCCGCAGGCGCGTTCATAAACAAGGTCGGAGAGGACCGGAATTTGAGATGGTTGGGATAACCGAAAGAAAAGGGGTCGCCCTGACCTGGCCCGGGTTTCGTGGCCACCAGGTTAAGACACACTCAGCTGTCGCTGGAACTTCAGCGGCCTGAAATCTGGAGTTGTGAAGAGGACCGGATGCTGACCGTCGGAGGGAGCAAGCCCCGGTGTTGAGCCGGGGCCTGTCGAGTTTATGGCGTAGTGGAGGTCGCTAACGGTTCATCCAGTTCAGCTGGCGGTGCCGTCGGCGCATCCTGATTGAACGCTGCCGGGAGCACTTCTTCGATGCGTTCGACCAGGACGAACTTGAGTTCATCCCGTACTTCCTGCGGTACGTCTTTCAGATCTTTCTCGTTCGCCTTGGGCAGAATGATCCGCTTGATGCCCGCGCGATGAGCGGCCAGCACCTTTTCTTTGATCCCGCCGACCGGCAAGACCAATCCGCTCAAGCTGATCTCGCCCGTCATCGCCGTATCGCTCCGGACCGCTCTGCCTTCGTACGAGGAGGCCAACGCCGTCGCCATGGTGATTCCGGCCGAGGGGCCATCTTTGGGAATGGCTCCTGACGGCACGTGGATATGGACGCCGTTGCGTTTGAAGCGCGAGATATCCAGTCCCATGCTTTCGGCATGGGACCAGAGATAACTTCTCGCCGCGCGCGCGGACTCCTGCATGACGTCGCCCAGCTGACCGGTCAGGGTCAGCTCATGGCTGCCCGGCAAGAGGGTGGTTTCGATATAGAGCACGTCGCCGCCTGTGGGAGTCCAGGCCAGGCCGGTGGCCACACCGGGAGGGAGGTTCTTCCGCGCCTCCTCGGGCATGAACCGTTCGGAGCCCAGCCACTCACCGAGCCCATTAGTCTGAATCGTCACGGGCATTTTCTCCTGACCTTCCGGCAGATCGGCAAAGGTCAAGGCCACTTTTCTGGTCAGCCGTCCCAGCATTTGCTCGAGCTGGCGCACACCGGCTTCTCTGGTGTACCGGCTGATGACGAGATTCAGCACGTCATCCGGCAGCAGCGTCTCACTTGCGTCGAGGCCGGCTTCTTTCAGCCGTCGCGGCCACAGGTAGCGGCGGGCGATCTCGGCTTTCTCCCGTTCGCTGTAGCCCTGTAGACGGATGATCTCCATGCGATCCAACAAGGGCTGACTGACGGTGTCCAGTGTGTTCGCCGTCGTGATGAAAAACACCTTCGACAGATCGAACGGCAGATCCAGATAGTGGTCGCGGAACGTGTGATTCTGCGCCGGATCGAGAATTTCCAGTAGCGCCGAGGCGGGATCGCCCCGGAAGTCTTGCCCCATCTTGTCGACTTCGTCGAGCATCAAGACGGGATTGTTGACGCCGGCTCGACGTATGGCCTGGATAATGCGGCCCGGCAGCGCGCCGACATAGGTCCGGCGATGGCCGCGCAATTCGGCTTCATCATGCACACCGCCGAGGCTGAACCGCTCGAACGTTCTGCCCATGGCCCGCGCGATGGACTGCCCCAGACTGGTCTTCCCGACGCCCGGAGGGCCGACCAGGCAGAGTATCGGGGCCTTGGCCGTCGGATTCAACTTCAAGACCGCCAGGTGTTCGACGATCCGCTCCTTCACTTCTTTGATCCCGTAGTGATCTTCCTCCAACACCTGACGGACGGTGGAGAGATTCAGATGGTCTTCGGAGGCCTTCTTCCACGGCATCTCTAGCACCAGTTCCAGGTACGTTCTGAGCACCTGATGGTCAGGCGATGACGGCGGCACCTTGGCCAATCGTGCCACGTCACGCTCGACTTCTTTGCGGATATGGTCGGGGAGGTTGGCCTCCTGTACCTGCTTCTTGAGCAAGGCGAGTTCGCTCTCTTCGCCCTCGCCGTCGCCTTCCCCCAATTCTTGCTGGATCGCTTTCAGTTGTTCGCGCAGAATGTATTCCCGCTGGCTCTTGCTGATCTTCTCCTTGGCGTCGCTGGCGATCTTGTCGCGCAATTGGAGAATTTGAATCTCTTTCGACAGCGCGGCATAGAGCCCACGCAGGAGGTCGGCGGTCGAAGAGGCTTCCAACAGTTTTTGCTCTTCGGCGACGGTCAGGTTGATGAGTGAGGCGATGCGATAAGCCAGCGCGACCGGATCTTCTTCATTGCCTAAAACGACGCTCGCCTCCTGAATGCCGGGCGCCTCGATCAGGCGCGGAAGATCTGTGACGAGTTCCTGGATGGCCCGGTGCAGCGCCTGCACCTCCGTTCCGCTGTCCGAGGGGCGTTCGATCGGGCGCACTCGAGCGAGGATATAAGGAACTGGCTGCTCTTCCTTGATGAGGACGACGCGTTCGACGCCTTGTGCCAGAACATGAATGGCGCCTTCCGATGCCTGCCCGATCTGTTTGGCAATGGCTTTAGTGCCGATGGAATACAGATCGCCGAGGCGGGGCTCGTCGGTCAGCGGGTCCCGCTGGGCCACGACCACGATCATCTTTTCCTCGGTCTTCATTGCGGCGTGGACTGCGGCCATGGACCGCTCCCGGCCGACCGTCAAGGGCATCATCGTGCCTGGAAACAGGACCGTGCGTTTGATCGGCAGTACCGGCAGGATTAGGGGTAATGTGTCATTGCTCATGTAGAACCATCCCTCGATTCAGTTCAGTCTGCGACAAGGTATGACCTGCTTTCTGTATGATAACAGAGGTAGGTACCGCTGTGAGTAAGTCAAGGGGAGGCCACGATCGCGACGGACTGATTCCTACGACAGGCGGGGCTTTCTCCTCATCGGACCGTCCACGATGTTGAACTCGTACAGGCGGCATTCAAGCGGCCCATTGAAGAGAGGAGTTTTTTTCGACGGGGCCAGGCCGATCGATTTCTGTGCGCGCATGTCGCCGGTCAACATATAGACGCGCCAGCCGGCAAACCGCTGCTTGAGCCAGTCGCCGAGCCGGGGGTAGAAGGATGCCAACTCGTCCGGTTGGCTGAGGCGGATACCATAGGGAGGGTTGATGACCATCACGCCGTGGTCTGCGGGCGCTTCGAGGGAGAAGATATCGCTGTGCTTCAGACGGATATCGCCGGCGACTCCCGCTCCTTGAAACGTCCGTTGCGCGATCTTCACCGCGGCGGCGTCGCGATCTGAGGCGTAGATGAGTGCGGGCACTTCGGCCAGCTGTTCAGTTCGTGATGCTTCCCGCAGACTGCTCCAGATAGTGGCCTCGTGATTCAGTAGCCGTTCAAAACCAAAGCTCCGCGCCATGCCTGGCGCAATCCGTCGCGCGACCAGGGCGGCTTCGAGTGGAATAGTCCCGCTTCCGCACATGGGGTCGAGCAGGATGTCGTTCGGGGTCCAGCCGGCGAGCCGCAGGATGCCGGCTGCCAGATTCTCTCTTAGCGGCGCGTCGACGGACGCCGTTCTGTGCCCGCGTTTGAAGAGGGGCTCGCCGGATGTATCCAGGTAAAATGTGACGGTGGTCTGGTCGAGAAAGGCGTCGAGGCGGATATTCGGGCGTGCCGTATCGACGCTGGGCCGCTTGTGACGTGCGGCGATGAATTTATCGCAGACCGCGTCTTTGATCCGGAGCGTGAGGAAGTCCAGGCTGGGCAGTGGGCAGCGGTGCGCGCTGACCTTGACCTTGATGGTCTGTGAGGGGGTAAACCATTCGGGCCAGGCCAGCGTGTAGGCCGCGCGATAGACGTCGTGCTCGGTACGGTACGGGCTTTGTCCGACTTCCCAGAGGATGCGGCTGGCGATGCGGGATTTTAGGTTCGCTTCGTACATGATTGCCCAGGGGCCTTGGAAGCCGACGCCGCCGTCTGTTTTGGCTGTTGCGGACACACCGAGGTCACGGAGCTCCGTTTCCAGCAGAGTCTCAAGTCCGCGAGGGCAGGGTGCAAAGAATCGGTGGTTTGTGCTATCCATTTTCCTGCCGGTTATCGTGCCAGGAGGTCCGTTCATGAACTTTTGCAGCGCCTGCGGGAAGTCGGTGTCGAAGAAGATTCCTCTCGGCGACAACGTAGCCCGATTTGTCTGCGATAGCTGTGAGGCTATTCATTACCATAATCCGAAGATCGTTGCGGGCTGTATTCCGGAGTGGGGGGATCAGATTCTTTTATGCCGCCGCGCGATCGAGCCCAAAATCGGACTCTGGACCTTTCCGGCCGGGTTTATGGAAATCGGTGAAAGCACCGAGCAGGCTGCAGTGCGCGAGACCAAGGAAGAGGCGCAAGCCGACGTTGAGATCACCGCGCTCCATGCCGTCTTGAGCCTGCCCTACATTGGACAGGTCTACATGGTGTTTCGCGGCCGCATGCTCACACCGGGCTATGAAGCGGGAGCGGAGAGTTTGGAAGTGCGGCTGTTTTCTCTTGCCGAGATTCCGTGGGACCACATCGCGTTTCCGGTTGTGCACGAAGCGCTCAGGCGCTACGTGGACGATATCAAGACCGGTCGATTCCAACTGCATTTGGCCAGTCTATCGGACCGTCCTCCTTTTTAACCCATAGGATGTGTGAGTGCCGCTGCTGCAATCGCCAATCCGCTCGTCCTTCGTCACTCGCTGCTCGTCGTTCGTGAAGCGTATCTCGTATCTCGCAAACAAAGATGTCACCCACTCGCCTTCGTCCTGCGCTTCACGCTTCACGAGATACGCTCGCCTCGCATCGTCGGCGAAGCGGACTTCACGGGGGCGCTGTGCTATCGCGGGGTAGTCGCGATATTTCATTCAGGGAGTACGAATTACGAGCTGTGGGATGAGGACATCGGGCCTAGGCGGCCCCGACCTTCGCTGCAAGCTGTTCAAGAACTCGATTAAGCCGTGCCTGGTCGGGGGGCGAGACGGTCAGAAATTCGAATCCGATACCGTGGAATCCGGTCCATCGCACCGTCGCATTGGTGATCGTGATCGGAGTGGCCTCTCCGGGCGGTTGAAGCTGTAACTCAAGCTGCATGCCGGTAAATGGGCGAATAACACTCTCGATCCGGCACCCCTTCTGGGACAGATCCTTGACTGAGCCGGTATACCGTAACTTGTCCCTCTGAATCAGAGTGCCGGGCAGCGTCACGGAGAGTCGTGGGAACTTGCGAACAACCATAATGTTTCCTTGTGTCTCGTTGTATCTCTTTCGAGCAGGCTATTGGTCGATGGCATTCTTGTCAATGAAAACGCCGATCTGAGCAGTCGTGCAACGGCAGAGAGAGACATTGTGAAATTGACAGGGTGCAGGAGGGTTCCGTTTGCCTGAGAAGAGGCAGTATTTTCTGAACGGATCGCAGGTTTGATTTTGGAAAAACGGCCCCCTACAATGCCGACGATCAGGAAAGGTGAAGATATGGCCCGGCGCACATCGGCTAAAATCCGTACTTCCAAGAGAGCGCCTCGCCGGTCGATTTCACTCGGTGCGCCGGCCAAACGCCGGTTTCAGCAGCGTCTGCTGAAGTGGTATCGAGAGTATGGCCGGGACCTGCCCTGGCGAAAGACCTCGGACCCCTATCACATCCTCGTGTCCGAGGTGATGTTGCAACAGACCCAGGTCGATCGGGTGATCCCAAAATACCACGAGTTTTTGGAACGTTATCCCAGCTTCGAGGATCTCGCCGAGGCGCCGGTGGCCGATGTGAAGAAGACCTGGTATCCGCTGGGGTATAACATTCGGCCGGAGCGGCTGCACAGCATCGCGTGCGAAACCGTGGAGCGGTATGGAGGGAAATTGCCCAGCGATGCGGAGGAGCTACTGTCGTTCAAGGGGATCGGCCGCTATACCGCCGGCGCAATTCGATCCTTCGCATTCAATGAAGATGCTCCAATCTTGGACACCAATGTCATTCGGGTGCTGCATCGGGTATTTGTGGCCGAGGGTGATCCCAAGACGCAGAAGGCGATGTTGTGGGATTTGTCCGAAGCCCTGATCCCTCGCGGCAAAGGCTATGACTTCAATCAGGCGATCATGGACTTTGGAGCGACGGTCTGCACGGCGCGCGACCCCTATTGTCTCCTGTGTCCGATGAAGTCGTTCTGCAAAACCTACCCGTTCAGTCCGGCGTCCGGCGGCTAGAGGATCTATTATGCCTGTCGTCGAAGTCGCAGCGGGGATTATCCATCGTGACGGGCGGTATTTGATCGCTCGCCGAAAGCCAGGCGTCCATCTGGGGGGCTTTTGGGAATTTCCAGGCGGGAAACGGGAGACGGGCGAATCGCTGGTGGAGTGTCTGCAGCGTGAACTGTTCGAGGAGCTGACCATTCGAGTCGATGTTCCTATTCCGTACCGGATTGTCCGGCATGAGTATCCGGAAAGGACCGTGGAGCTGCATTTCTTCTGCTGCGCCATCGAGGAAGGGGAGGCCGCGCCTGTCGATTGTGAGGAAATCAGATGGGTGCTTCCTGAGGAATTGGCTCGCTTCAAGTTCCCTCCGGCGGACCGGGTCATTATTGACGCATTGCAGTCTGATGCGAAGAAAGGAAGGGCCGGGCAATGAAAGTCGTGCTCGACATCGAGACCATCCAGGCCCCGCGAGAGGAATGGGCCCGTTTGGCCGGAAAGGCATCGGGGAGCAGCGACGGCGTCCGATTTGAAGAAGGCGACGATCTTTTCACGATCGGGGCGGCTGAAGAGCAGAGGCATGCGGACGATGAGCAGTATGCCAAGTCGGCATTCGATGCCACATTTAGTCGTGTGGTCTGTATCGGCCTCTTGGAGTTTTCTGATCAAATGGAAGTTCGAAGTGCCGTCGCCTGGTACGGCGGAAACGAGCAGGAGTTGCTTCGCCAATTTTGGGCGCGGCTCGCGAAGGATCGCCCGACCCTGTTTATTACGCACAACGGTCTGGGATTCGACCTTCCGTTTCTGAAGAAGCGGTCGATTATCCAGCAGGTGAAGCCGAGCTTCGATGTGAATCTGGCAAAGTTTCGAACGGAACCGGTCTATGACACGATGGCAATTTGGAGCAATTGGGATACGCGGGGCTGGGTCAAGTTGGATGTGCTGGCCAGGGCCTTACAGGTCGAGACGAAATCCGGGAGCGGAGCACAGGTGGCCGAGATGTGGGAGAAGGGGCAGAGGGATGAACTTGCCCGCTACTGCCTCCAGGACACCTATGTCACGTATGCCTGTTACTGCCGGATGAATTTCCGGCAGCCCCTGTCCCGAGAAGTGGTGTTGCTGCAGCCTGAGATTCTCGATGTCGGCTGATTTGCCTCTCGATCAGCGGGTCCGATAAGCTTCGGCCGGCTTCTTTTTCGGCGTCAGGCGCCCCGATGCGGTGCTGGCTTTGGCAGCCTTGAGTTCTGCTGTGCGTTCGCGAAGCTCCCGCTTCATCCACTCGACTTCCCGCTTCAGCATTGCGAGCTCGGAGTCTTTCATTTTACTGGTTTCGCGCACTTGGCGGAGTTCGTCCAGCTTCTTATTCAGCAGCTCGTCGTTGCTGATCGCTGGAGCCATGGGATCGCCGGAAGCAGCAGGAGCGTTGACTACGAACGCCTGCGCAGCTGCGGGGGCCTCCGGTTTGAACGTCGACGTTGCAGCTTGAGTTGCGGGTGTCGCTGAAGCGGGTGGAACTTCCGACGCGGCTGCAACCGGGATGGCCGTTGGTGTCTGTCCCTTGGCGAGTACCTGATGGTCGATCACGATCGCGAGAGTTCCAGGAGCCCCTTGTGCGGCATAGGACGGAGCCCGTTCGATACGGGCTGCCCCGCTCGGCACGAATCCCGATACTTTTCTGTTCTTAGTCTGGGCGATTGTCAGATAGAGGGAGTTCTGAGACGCGTAGATGGTGCCCGCTACGGGTTCTTCGCCTGACCCTGCCGATAGGGACACCGTGAAACCGACAATCTGCTCCGGTTTCGCTTGTGATAAGCCGTGGGCTAGCAGGGGAGCTAGAAACTCGGCGTCCTCATCGCTGAATACTCTCATCGGCTTGCTGCCGCTGGCGGGCATTTTCATGGACTGTTTCGTCGCTTCCTCGGCGACGACGCCCTTGATTGCGCTCAGGAGTGTCGCCTGGTCAATCTGGGCCGGGTGATTGGCTTCAAACGACCAATCCGCCACTTCCTTGACGTACACGGTTCCCTTGGCGCTCTTGTGAATACTCGACCATCCATACAGGCTTGAGCATCCGGTTGCCAGAAGACTGAGGGAGAGTAGGGCACCGGTGTAGCGGAGAACGGGGGTTTTCAAGCATGCGTACATGGGGACTCTCCTTAACATAATGATTGATTGAGTGGCGGTGTCTTCGTACGGGGCGAGTGCCGGCGATGGTGAACACACCGGTCTCTCAAGCAAGCACAAGCACTGGTTCGTTGCGCCGGACTACCAAATACCTAGGCCCATGAGCACCATGCCCATGGTAAGCCATCCCAACACACCAATAGAAATAATCGTTTCAAGTGTTACGCCAGATTCAGAAGCAGCAGTCTTTGCCTGAGTGTCGAGCGGCTTCATAAAGGGAAAACCTCCATCCTTGTATTGCCGGTCCTGGGTGCCTGACTCGGGGGAAATATCAAGCAAAGTTCATGCCTTCAGAATTTTCATGAGATACGTTTGGAGTGGAGGGGGATCTCTGGCAGGTAAAGATCAAACTCTTGTGGTGATTATAGCTTTCAACAGCATTGATGTAATCAAGATATCAGTAAGCGATTCATTTACAATCAATCTGTTAGCATTGAGTAACTCACTAATTGACCGATAAGTCTGATCAGTCTCTGTGGATCGATGGGTGATTGAATCCAACAGTTAGAGGAAGCTAGGTCGAGCGGAGCAATTCTGGAGATTGACGGGAGGGTAGCTCAAAAGTGTTCAGCCATTGTAGGTGAACGCGCAGAATTGTTCCGGACTACCGGTAGGTGAGTGGGCGGGAGGTCGGTCATCGATTGGACCCGTCGAAGATTTATTTCCCGTAGAGGGTGGCTGCAGAGGCGTCAAAGATCCGTTTTGTAATGAAGGTCCCTGGTTCGAACAAACCGGTTCCTTTTTCCCAGACGACGGTGATATTCCCGTCTGTTTTGCCCATGCCTTGAGCCGAAGAGCGGGTGGCATCGCGCTCGATCAGGATCGCGACATCTTTGCCGATGTAGTCCCGGTTGCGCTCCAGGGTCACGCGCCGCTGGATCTCCTGCAGCCTTGCTACGCGGGTACCTTTGACCTGATCCGGTACGTCATCGGGATACTTTCTGGCGGCGATGGTGTTTTTCCGTTCCGAATATTTGAAGGTGTAGGCCGAGTCGAATCGTACTCGTTCGATCATGCGGCAGGTAGCCTGAAAGTCTTCTTCCGACTCCGAGCAGAATCCGCAGATGATATCAGTGCTGAGCACGACATCGGGAATAGCCATTTTAATGCGCTCGACCAGCGCGAGATAGTCGTCCCCTGTATAGCCTCGTCCCATGAGGTCGAGAATACGGTCGCTTCCCGATTGGAGCGGAAGGTGGATGTGTTTGCAAATCCTCGGATGGGCAGCGATGACGGCAATCAGGGCCGGTGGAAAGTCTTTGGGGTGAGGTGAAGTGAACCGCACCCGATCGATGCCGGGCACATCTGCCACGGCGCCGATCAGCCGGGCAAAGTCCCACTCACCATCACGGTAGGAATTGACGTTTTGGCCCAGCAGAGTAATTTGTCTGAAGCCGCGGGCGGCGGCATCGCGCGCTTCGGCCAGCACGGCCTCAGGGTCCCGGGACCGTTCGCGTCCGCGGGTATAGGGGACGACACAGAATGAACAAAAGTTGTCGCAGCCGCGCATAATGGTGATCCAGGCATTTACCCCGTTGTCGCGATCCGGCAGGATGCCTTCATAGGTTTCATATTCCGACAAGTCGAGTGCGAATCCCTTTCCGGCAAATCCTTGTTCCTGGGCTTCAAGGGCGTTCGAGAGCAGCATGGGCAGTTGCCGATAGGCATCCGGTCCGGCGAGGACATCGATGAGCGGTTCCGTTTCTGCCAGTTCAGCCTTGAGATTCTGAGCCATACAACCCAGAACTCCGACGACCAGGGGACGCCGGCTTTTCATCTCCTTCAATTCGGAAAGATGCGCGTAAATTTTCTTGTGGGCGTTCTCGCGAATGGCGCAGGTGTTCACGAGCAGCACATCGGCCCGTTCGCGATCGGGCGTGAACACGAATCCTTCCTGCTTGAGCATCGAGCGGACGAGCTCGCTGTCGGACTCATTCATCTGACAACCGAAGGTTTCAATATGTACCTGTGGTGCGGAGGGCTTCGGCGTCATAGCTGTATCACCGGGGTGGACATTGGCTGTTGGAGCCCGTGATGGCCGATGGCCCAGCGGTCGGCCGCAGCCGTAATGGTAATTGGTTCGATCCGATTCCGGAGATCATCGACGCCTGCCACCGCTACTTTTGTAAAGTTCGGCGCGCAGCCTTGTCGGAAGCCATCCTGCGTGCCCGCTTCAAAGAGCACAGAGAGGGTGGTTCCGATCTGCTTCTGGTGGAACGCAAGCCGCTTTGCGCGTCCGAGATCGAGGAGCAGCTCGCCGCGCTTCTTGACCGTCGCAGGCGTTGCTGCCCGCTTCAGGCGAAGGGCGGCGGTTCCGGGTCGTGGCGAATAGGGAAACACGTGGAGATAGGAAAAGGGAAGGTCTGTCGCGATTGCCAGTGTATTCCTGAACGCCGCTTCAGTTTCGCCCGGGAATCCCACCATGAGATCGGTCCCAAGTCCCAGGTGAGGAATTTTGGCGACAGCTCGCTCGATCAAGTCGAGATAGGCGCGTACGGTATGGCGTCGATTCATAGCCATGAGAATGTGATCGTCTCCGCTCTGAAGTGGAATATGAAGATAAGGGCAGAATGTTGAGGAGCCGGCCAGGAGCTCCAGCAGTTCGTCGCTGACGGTCGTCGGTTCGATCGAGGAGATGCGGATACGTTCGAGGCCTGCTGTGCGATCGAGTTGCCGGAGCAGCGAACACAAGTCGTGGCCGTTATGGAGATACTGGCCGAGGTTCACCCCCGTAAGTACGATTTCTCGGTATCCACGCGCGTTCAAACTGTGTGCCTCTTCCAGGATGTCCTCCAGCCTTCGGCTCCGTTCATGCCCCCGCGAGAACGGAATAATGCAAAAGCTGCACATGGCGCTGCAGCCATCCTGAATCTTCAGCGGCGCTCTCGTCGAATCGGGCTCCCCGAAATAAGGAAGGTCGAACTCCTCGCGCGACATTGTTTTGGTGTGGCGGACTTCCGGGGAGGCGCGTTTTTGTAAGGCATCGGCCGGGGGAAGATAAGACGGCAGGTCCAGTTTAAATTGATGGCCGACGATGAGGTCGATGCCGCCGTGGCGCTTGAGTCCTTCAAGCCCGGTTTGGGCGTAACAGCCTGTCACTGCGACGAAGGCGTGGGGAGAGTGTTTGAGTGTTTTGCGGATGAGGTATCGCGATGTGCGTTCCGCATCTTCCGTGACCGCGCAGGTATTGAGCACAAGCAAGTCCGTCGGCCGGCCGAACTCGACCAGTTGAAATCCTCTCTGACGGAGCCCTTCCCCCAGTACCGCCGTTTCGGCATGATTCAACCGGCATCCCAGCGTGTGGAGGGACGCGCGCGTGGTTGTCTGTGTCATAGCGGAGCATTATAGGGAGGTTGTCACGGTTCCGGCAAGTTCGCGCGTCCGGCGGACCGACCGCACGGCGCATTCTTTGATTGCCGGGAGTGAGCATGCTAGGATGCGCCCATCTTCATGATCCACATGGCCGCCGATGAGCGTGAAGCGTGACGATGGCGTGTCGGCTTTATTCAGTGCTTGTCCTCCTCTGTGTCCTGGGCGGTCCGCTTTCGATCGGAGAGGCCAAGGATCTGCTGCCTGTCGAGCCTGATCTCAGTACCCGCCTTGATGAGTTATATGACCATGAGGCCAGGCTCTTCATCACACTCTATTCCCTGGCGGGGAACGGTCGGATCGATTATGTGACGGCTCGATTGGTTCAAGAGTATGCCCGCAGTGCGTACGGCAATCCCGTCTACCAGACCGAGGCCCAGCCGCTGTTCTATTGGTGGAACCATACGATGTGGAACGATCCTGAGCAGGACGGCGTCAACGGCAATGAACGGGTCTACCAAGAGAATACGGAATTCGACATCTCGCGCTACAAACCCTGTCTTTTCAACGGCCAATCCTGTTGACCCTGTCTGTCCTCGACGATGCCCAAGGTTGTCCTCTTGCCGCTACCGGCACGTTTTTTGATTGTACTGAGGGAGTGAGAAGCGGCGATGGTATCCTGCCCTCCAGCGGTATGATTCATGACTATTCGTGGAGAACCCGCATGGAGGCGCGTTCCTCGTGACACGTAGCTCGTCTTTCGCAAGCAACGGATGTGAGCACGCCAAGTGAATGAACATCCGACCGGGTTGGCCGCATTGATGAACCGGCGTCTCGCCGTGATGTTGCCGCTTGGCTTCGCCTCTGGCCTGCCCCTGGCGCTCACCGCCGGGACCTTGCAAGCGTGGCTCACCGTGGAGGGAGTCGATCTGAAAACGATCGGCATTTTCACCCTGGTCGGCCTTCCCTATACATTGAAATTTCTCTGGGCCCCGCTCATGGACCGGATCGTGCCGCCCTGGTTCGGACGGCGGCGTGGCTGGATGATGCTGACTCAACTGTGCGTTGCGGTCGGACTGGGGCTGATGGCGTTGACCAGTCCGCGTACAGATCCGGAACAGCTGGCCGCATTCGCACTTCTGGTCGCGTTTCTCTCTGCATCACTGGACATCGTCTTTGATGCGTATCGCACGGATACGCTGCATCCGCATGAACGTGGATTGGGCGCGGCTGTGTGGGTCAATGGGTATCGTGTCGCTCTCTTGGCAGCCGGCGCCGGTGCACTGGTGTTGGCGGATTATGTGGGATGGCAAGCGACCTATCTTGCCATGGCGGCCGTGATGATGGCGGGGCTTTCGGCCATTCTGTTGAGTCCCGAGCCGACCCGTGTCGCCGATCCGCCCAAGAGTCTTGCCGAGGCCGTTGGCGCGCCGCTTCGGGAGTTTTTCTCAAGGCCCCAAGCGATCGGGTTTTTGGCCGTCATCGTCCTGTACAAACTCGGGGATGCCTTTGCGTCATCATTGCAAACGGCATTTCTGATCGGAGGAGTGGGGTTCTCGGTCACGGACGTCGGAGCCGCAAAAGGCATCGGAGTGTTTGCGACACTCTTCGGCGCATTGATCGGAGGCGTCATGATGACCCGGACCGGGCTTGTGCCGTCACTACTGATCTTCGGTTTGTTACAGGCCGTCTCAAATCTCGGCTTTGCCTTGTTGGCCATGGTGGGAAAGAGTTCGGCAATGCTGATGACGGCGATCGTGGTTGAAAATGTGACAGGAGGAATGGGTACGGCTGCATTTGTTGCGTTGGTTATGTCGCTGTGCGATCCGCGGTATACGGCCACCCAATTTGCGCTGTTGTCTTCACTGGAGGCCTTGGGGCGGGTATTTGCCGGCCGCCCCTCGGCGGAGATCGTGGATGCAGTGGGATGGACGCAGTTCTTCGTCTTGACGCTTGTCGTGGCCTTGCCTGGAATCTTTGCGGTGTGGAGTCTGCGGCACCGTATCGAGCAAGAGCAGAAGGAGCGGACGCCGGCCTTCTCCCCTGCGGCATGAGTCTCCCTGGTAAAGGAGCGTCATGAGTCTTGTTCGTTTGGCCATCATCGTGTTGACGCTTGCCTCGGCGGTCGGCCTGGCCTTGTCGAATCCGACGATGGACGACTACCTGCAATTTGTCGAACGGGAATTGGGTCGGGCGATCGATCGAATGGACCAACAGACACCCTCTCGCGAGCAGCAACTCATTCGGGACGTCTTTCGTTCGCAGAGCAAGAAGCTTATGTCAGGCGTTGTGCGGCCGGCTACCGTTCGGCGTAACTGGGGGTTGGTCAGTCAATACGAGACTCGGGTGGCCGATACGAAGGTCGTCGTACTTGGGATCGGTGGTCGGTTCATTCCGATCAAAGGCCTGGAGGAAACAACGCTCAGAATCGGACGGATGGCGTTTTAATTCTGACGGTTGAAGCAAAAAGTCAGATTCTTGAGCCCATTGAGACCCCATTTCTGTGGATAACTCAGCCCTGTGAGGGTGCGATTCGGCTCCGAGATACGATTCTCGGCTATCCACAGCTTTCCCTCGTATTCCCCAGCCTGGCCACAACATTTAGTGTTGACAAAATATCTGCATAGCTATATGTAGTCTCCCCACAACTTGCACCGATTGTTTAACGGTAGATATTGTCTGTGTCTGTATGAGCGTTTCCCAATATTGTAAGGTATAAGCCGATGGTTTCTATGATGTCTCTGGAAGGAGGGCTACTGTGAGGATTGAACGTAGATTCACCCGTCGCGGCCAGAGCCCCTATGACGGTATGACCTTCGTGAAGCGGTCGTCCGAGATTCGCAATCCCGACGGGTCGACCGTGTTCAAGCTCGACAATATCGATGTTCCCGATCAATGGTCTCAGTTGGCTATCGATATTTTGGCTCAAAAGTACTTCCGGAAAGCCGGAGTTCCTCAGCGGGATCAGAATGGGCAGCCGCTGACAGGATCTGACGGCAAACCGGTTCTCGGCGGGGAACGTGATGCCCGCCAAGTCTTCGAGCGGATGGCCGGGTGCTGGACGCATTGGGGCAAGTCCTACGGCTACTTTAAGACACCCGAAGATTCCGAAGCCTTCCACGATGAGATGTGTTACATGCTCGCCCGCCAGATGGCAGCTCCGAACTCTCCGCAATGGTTCAACACGGGACTGCATTATGCCTATGGATTGTCGGGGCCTGCGCAGGGGCACTACTACGTCGATCCGAAGACCCAAGAGGTTGCCAAAGCCTCGAATGCGTTCGAACATCCACAGCCGCACGCCTGTTTTATCCAATCGGTTGAAGACGACCTTGTCAATGAAAACGGGATCATGGATCTCTGGATTCGTGAGGCGAGGTTATTCAAGTACGGGTCCGGAACCGGCACGAACTTTTCACGATTGCGTGGCGATGGGGAAGGACTCTCCGGCGGAGGACGATCTTCCGGCCTCATGTCCTTCCTGAGGATCGGCGATCGGGCTGCCGGCGCCATCAAGTCCGGTGGAACGACCAGGCGCGCCGCCAAGATGGTCTGCTTGGACCTGGATCATCCCGATATCGAAGAGTTCATCGAGTGGAAAGTCGTCGAGGAGCAGAAGGTCGCGGCGATGGTGACCGGGTCAAAGATCTGCGCCCGGCGGTTGAATGCTGTTCTGAAGGCCTGCCATATGGTCGACGGCGAGGGCAGTATCAAGCTCGATCTCGACCACAAGACGAATTCGGTGCTGCGGGAAGCCCTGGCGTCGGCCCGGCGGGATATGGTGCCGGAAGCCTATATCCAACGGATGTTTTCCTATGCGCAGCAGGGTTTCACACACTTTGTGTTTCACGAATATGACACCAATTGGGACGGTAAGGCCTATCAAACCGTGTCCGGGCAGAATTCGAACAACAGTGTCAGAATTCCCAATCAGTTTTTCTCCGTGCTCGAAGCCGACGGCGACTGGCAATTAAAGCGGCGTATCGACGGCAAGGCCTGCAAGACCATCAAGGCCCGTGACCTCTGGGATCGGATCGCGTGGGCGGCGTGGATTTGCGCAGATCCCGGGACGCAATACGACACCACGATCAATGAATGGCACACCTGTCCGGGCGACGGTCGCATCAATGCATCGAACCCCTGCTCAGAGTACATGTTTTTGGATGACACGGCGTGCAATCTGGCATCACTCAATCTTGCGACGTTCTATACGTCGGATGGCCAATTTGAATTGGAACATTTTCGGCACGCCGTGCGACTATGGACGATCGCACTGGAAATCAGCGTCTTGATGGCGTCGTTCCCGAGCCGATCGATCGCCGAGAAAAGCTACGAGTTCCGCACGCTTGGATTGGGCTATGCCAACATGGGTACGGTCCTCATGCGCCAGGGGATCCCGTACGATTCACCCAAGGCCTTGGCGATCTGCGGCGCCGTGACGTCCATCATGACCGGTGAATCCTACAGCGCTTCCGCTGAAATGGCCGCTGAGCTGTCGCCGTTTCCGGGTTACGCAAAAAATCATGATCACATGCTCCGGGTGATCCGCAATCACCGCCGGGCGGCCTACAATGTCCCTCGCGAAGAATACGAAGGGCTCACGATCGTTCCGGCCGGGATTCAGCCGGAGCATTGCCCGCCCGACCTGCTCCTTGCCGCCAGGCGGGCATGGGATCATGCGCTCGAGCTAGGGACGGCCTATGGATATCGCAATGCGCAAGTCACGGTCATCGCTCCGACCGGCACGATCGGGCTGGTCATGGATTGCGATACCACCGGCATCGAACCGGATTTCGCGCTCGTGAAGTTCAAGAAGCTGGCCGGCGGCGGATACTTCAAGATCATCAACCAAAGCCTGCCCGCTGCCTTGTCGACACTGGGGTATACGGATGAGCAGGCGCAGGACATCGTGCGCTATTGCGTCGGCGCGCAAACACTCAAGAATGCGCCGTTCATCAATCACGAATCCTTGCGTCTCAAAGGCTTCGATGACGCGGCCCTGGCGCGATTGGAAGGCAGCCTGGCCCAGGCGTTTGAAATCCAGTTCGTGTTCAACAAATTCACGTTCGGAGAAGACTTTTGTTTGAGCAAATTGGGATTCACCCAGGCGCAATTGAACGAAGCCAACTTCAATATGCTCAAGGCGCTCGGCTTCACGCAGGAAGAAATCGCCGCTGCAAATGATTTCTGCTGCGGCACGATGACGGTGGAAGGGGCGCCGCATCTGAAGCCCGAGCATCTTCCGGTCTTTGACTGCGCCAACCGGTGCGGCCGCATCGGACAACGTTCGATCGCCGTCGACGCCCATATCCGTATGATGGCTGCGGCGCAGCCGTTCGTCAGCGGCGCCATCAGCAAGACCATCAATATGCCGGCCGATGCCACATTGGAAGACGTCAAGGCTGCGTATCTGTTGGCCTGGAAGAGCATGGTCAAGGCGGTGGCCCTCTACCGTGACGGGTCAAAGCTCAGCCAGCCGTTGAGCGCGTCAACCGACAGCGGCAAGACAGTCGAGGCGGTGAGCGATGTCGTGGCGATGGCGGAGAAGGTCGCTGAGCGCGTGCTCGTTCGCTATCTCGCCAAACGGCGGCCGTTGCCGAGCCGGCGCAACGGCTATACGCAGAAAGCGATCGTCGGGGGACACAAGCTGTATCTCCGCACCGGTGAATATGAGGATGGCACGGTCGGAGAAATTTTCCTGGATATGCACAAGGAAGGCGCGGCCTTCCGAAGCCTCATGAATTGCTTTGCGATCGCCATTTCTCTCGGCCTGCAGCATGGTGTGCCGTTAGAGGAATTCGTCGAAGCGTTCGTCTTTACCAGATTCGAGCCCAACGGGCCGGTGAAGCTGAACGACCGCATCAAGATGTCGACGTCCATCATCGATTATATTTTCCGGGAATTGGCGGTTACCTATCTGGATCGCTATGACCTGGCGCAGGTGAAGGAAGAAGACCTGCGGATGGATTCGATGAAAAAAGACGAGCTGGACCCCGAGTGTTTCGACGAGGAAGCGGACATGGCTGCCCTGGCCAAGTCATCGGTTTTGACGGAGCATCTCCCGATCCGCCGGAACGGCGGGAAGGGGAACGGCAATGGACACGTGTCCCGGCAGGTGGAGATCACGCGTGAAACGCTCACTCTGACCGAAGTGCAAAGCGCCAAGGTCAAGGGGTATGAGGGCGATCCCTGTCCCGAGTGCAAGCAGTTCACAATGGTGCGAAACGGCACCTGCCTGAAGTGTGTCAGCTGCGGCTCAACGAGCGGATGCTCGTAAGTGTAAAGATGGCTCCGCTTGTGTGGACAGTCTTTGTCCGTTCATAAGTGGCGCCTGGCAGATGAGGCCCACATGGCGGTATGCCATGTGGGCCGGTTCGCCCTATAAGTTTTCCCCTCAATAAAATACGTCTTGTGAAGAACGACTGACTGTTGAGCACGGTTTCCTGAGTCGTGGGCAATAACCGTCCGGTTGTTGCCAAGACGCGGGTTCAAATTCTGACAGTTCCACCCG
This sequence comes from Nitrospira sp., assembly GCA_022843785.1. Classification (GTDB taxonomy): domain Bacteria; phylum Nitrospirota; class Nitrospiria; order Nitrospirales; family Nitrospiraceae; genus Nitrospira_D. The sequence goes on along the minus strand of JALHMZ010000006.1, from coordinate 17,073 downwards.
GTTCTTGCGCCTTCGCAGCCCACTGATGGGATGTGAATCCAATCGGGGGAGAATGTTATGCGGATCGGCCTAAACATAGTTCGGTACCATGATCACAAAGCAATCACCTGAAGGGCAACTCATTACCGTCACCTGGCGCACGATACTGGGCATGGCCGGCCCTGTCTCTGAGCAATACCGGTGGATGCTTACGGGACTTGCAGCAATTCTTGGTTTGATGGTCGCCAACCTAGAATCAATCCAGAAAGTTGTATGTGCTGGCCACCTGAAATGGTCTCTCAGTTTGCTCGTCGTTTCTGTGGTTTTGGCTTCGATCGCGTACCTCCTGAGTACAGCGCTAAAAGCACGTAATGACGTTATGTACCAGTTAGAGCAAATACTCGGTTCCATGGAAGGGCAGGTAGTTTTATCTCAAATGACGACCGACCAATCAGAGGTTCATCGCCAACTCTGCAAGCCGTTTTTTGGGCCAATGAAATGGCTTATGGTGAGAGCAGCAGAGAAGGGTGCCAACGACCCATTTGCGATGGAAAAAGGCGGCATTACTCTCATAGTCTGGCAAGCGTATGCGATGTGGCTGAGTATCCTTCTTGCGGCTGCTGGTCTAATCGTCTTGATGATCGGCCTGAACTAATGCATCAAACAGTGCCGACCATCTCATTCCACCGGACCGGCGCAAGCTGCGACTGCCCCGATCCGGTGAATTCAACCGTTCGGCGTCATCGTGGGGGCCTGAAGCCGCGGCAGCCTCAGCATCAAAACGGTCTATCAAAATGCAGCGACCACTTGTCCTATCAAGCGTGAACAACACAAACGTCTACATACTTGGGGCTGGCTTTGGCGTTGAGGCCGGTCTGCCGACCGTCGCAGACTTTCTAAATCAAATGAGGGACAGCGCTGACTGGTTGGATCAGGAAGGGCGAGAAAAAGAACTCGCTGCTGTGCAGGCAGTTCTTGAATTCAGGCATAGCGCCGCCGCTGCTGGCTATCGGATCAACGTAGATCTAGACAACATCGAAGATTTGTTCAGCCTAGCTGCAGCGCTGCCTGAGCAAGCCGTATCGGAAGACGTTCAAGCGGCCATTGGAGCAACTCTCAACTACTCCCAACTGCACTCACGACCAGCTGACGCGAGAATGCGCGTGAGCCCGGCTAAGGGATGGTCTATTCCTTCAGCATGGAGTGCGGCTGCTCGCCGAGTAAGTTCCGCTAACGGCGGCGACGACGTCGAATGCTCCGTGTATGACTACTACGCATCGGTGCTCTCCGGCCGTGCTTCAAATGTGGAGGGGATGGACAGAAACGTCGTCATCACCTTCAACTACGATCTGCTTTTGGAAGAGGCTCTCGATAGGCTCGGCATTCCCTACACGTATGGGCTTGGAAATGAAAACGTCACCTACGACGATTCATCTCACACCGCGCCAGAATCTGGCGCTGCTGCCCTTCTCATTATCAAACTTCATGGGTCTCTGAACTGGGGTCCTGCGAATCAGTCAATCGGTGTCTTTGGATCCTATGAACAGGCAATTGCTAGCTGTGGTCGACCATACGTTATTCCTCCGACGTGGGAAAAGGGCGTTACAGGTCCGACACGAACAGTCTGGAAGCGTGCGCTTGAGGCGCTAACAAACGCGACGCGCCTCATAGTCGCAGGGTTTTCCTTCCGCTCCACCGACGCTCACTTCAAATACCTGCTCGCGAGCGGGGAGAAAAGGGGTCGGGAGTCGTTTCTTGACATGGAGGAGTCGCTTCCGGTAGAAGGCATTGTATGCCGCGTCGTCCACGTCTTGCTGCGGGTGCGCTTGCCTACCATGTCCTGAACCGGCGCGTGGGACGGCTGCCGCTGTTTGAAAAGCCCGCGGATTACATCGCCTTTGAGCAGATCTTGGCCGAAGCTGTGGCCATGACCCGCCTGCGAATATCCAGCTATTGCCTGATGCCGAATCATTGGCATTTGCTGCTGTGGCCAAGACAGGATGGGGAGCTCTCCGAAGAGCGGGGAGAAAAGGGGTCGGGAGTCGTTTCTTGACATGGAGGAGTCGCTTCCGGTAGAAGGCATTGTATGCCGCGTCGTCCACGTCTTGCTGCGGGTGCGCTTGCCTACCATGTCCTGAACCGGCGCGTGGGACGGCTGCCGCTGTTTGAAAAGCCCGCGGATTACATCGCCTTTGAGCAGATCTTGGCCGAAGCTGTGGCCATGACCCGCCTGCGAATATCCAGCTATTGCCTGATGCCGAATCATTGGCATTTGCTGCTGTGGCCAAGACAGGATGGGGAGCTCTCCGAAGTGCTGCGGTGGATTACGGTGACGCATACGCAACGGTGGCATGCCCATCATCACACGGCCGGAACGGGACCGGTCTATCAAGGGCGCTTCAAATCGTTTCCCGTGCAGACGGACGAGCATTTTGTTACCGTCGCCCGCTACATCGAGCGCAATGCGCTGCGGGCCAATCTGGTCACGCGAGCCGAGGACTGGCAGTGGGGGAGTCTCTGGCGTCGGGCGCACGACGATCCGCAACGTGCCGCGTGGCTGAGTGACTGGCCCGTGGATCAGCCGCGGGATTGGACACGGTGGGTCAATCGCCCGCACACCACGTCAGAACTTGAGGCCGTCCGCACCAGCGTGCAGCGGGGGAGGCCGTTTGGTGACGAGGGCTGGGTGCGACGGATCGCGACGCGCTTTGGGATGGAATCGACGCTGCGGTCACCCGGACGGCCCAAAGGCTCCTGAAAAACGACTCCCGACCCCTTTCTTGTTCCTTTCTTGTTCCTCGTGAAGTTTTGTTGTCTTTCGCTGCCACCTGCATATTCAGCCCGCGGCGCTATGCCACAGCGTGGTGTTCTGGCTCTACCGAAAGTTTCATTCCAACCGCTTTCAACACAGCAAGAAGTGTTTTGAGCGTCGGATTTCCTTTGGCCGATAGGGTGCGATATAGCGATTCACGACTGATCCCAGCCTCAGCAGCAACAGCGCCGAGCCCACCATAGGCCTCTGCAACAGTGCGAAGCGCAAGAAGACCTGCAGCACGGTCATCGGGGTTGTCTAGTGACTCCATGGCAGCTTTCAGATATTCGACAGCCAGCTCGCGATCCGCACGCAGCTCGGCCACTTCGCGATTATGGTGAGAAACTGCAGCTTTTAGTTTTTTGCTCATGCTTGCCTCCGTTTCCAATCTGCCCACCATTCTTTGGCTGCTTTGATATCTGCGGGTTGCGACTTCTTTGAACCGCCGCAAAGCAATATTACGACCGTCTGACCATGCCTGCCAAAATACACCCGATACCCAACACCAAGATGTTCTCTCAGTTCCATTACGCCCTCTCCAACTGGATCACAATCGCCGAAGTTTCCAGCTTCCAAGCGTTTTAGGTGGATACGTATTTTGGCTTGCGCCTGCTTGTCTCGTAGAGACCCGAGCCAATCGGTTAATGGCTCTTTCCCCTCTGCTGTCTGATATCGAAATATTTCAATCATCGTAACAATGTATCTTATAAGCTACTGAATGGCAAACTGGTGGATCATTGGCAGTACCCGATCAGCTCAAGTGCGGGTTTTGTGGAGAGTTAGACGTTCTGGGCAACGACCGGTCGGTCATTGCACAAGACAGATCACATGGGCTCGCCTCGTTTGGCCGCTCGTCAGTATCCTTCACAGATTTTTGGGCTAGCCTGACCTCTCCTCAGAGGTGGCGAACGCACTCGATGCATGTTTCGACGCGCGCAGGGATTTTGCTGACGCTGCATTCGGCGTTGACAGGGTAGGCATTCGTCTATATATAGGTGACCAATACAAATTTGGCGAACGGCCTATAGCTTTGAGTGCCGCGCCTCGTGAACCGGATATGTGAACTGTTCATGGCCGGGCGGTGAATGGGTCGGCCGAGCGTCGGGTTTGATTCTCCGGCTGGCATATGAAATGATGCGGCTCAACCTGGCTTGACCAAGATGTAGTGTAGAAAGTCGCAGAGGGAGTCGCGGGTATGCCTACAACAACACAGTTTGTCGTTCCCTGCAAGAACAAGCCGGGTGAGCTTTCCAGAGTGGCGTCGGTGCTCGGAGAAGCGGGGGTCAATATCAAGGCCTTTTCCGCTCCGGAGGTACCCGGCACCGGCAAGTTGCGTTTGCTTGTCGCGGATGTGGAGGGAGCCCGATCTGCCTTCAAAGCGGCGAAGATCAAGTTTTCAGAGGAGACGGCGCTGCTGCTTAGCCTCAAGAATAAGCCGGGCGCGTTAAAAGAAGTCGCCGATCTCCTGACCAAGAGCCGGATCAACATCAAATGCGGCTACTGCACGCCTTCCAGAGAAGGAAAGCGGGCCATCGTCGTCTTAACCGTCTCGAATACCGACAAGGCCTTGACGATTCTCCGCAACCAATCACTTGATGAGTTCTAACCCGCATTACTCATGAACGTTTCTGCTGCAATCGCGGATTCGCTGTTCCGTACTTCGTCGTTCGTATCTCGTGAAGCGTATCTCGCAAACAAAGAGGAGGCACTCACTCTTTCCGTCCTGCGCTTCACGCTTCACGAAATACGCTTCACGAGCAACGCGATTTCATGAGATTTCGCCACAAACCGTCATGAATAATGATGCGGGATAGAGCAACTATCCGGAAGTTTGCCGCCGTGGTGATCCTGCTTGCCGGGATTGCCGTTCAAGGCTGTAGGGCTGCTCCCCCTCATATCAACCGCTTCCCCGGATACCCCATTGGATTTGTCGAACGTGGTGAGGCCTCATGGTATGGGCCTGGCTTCCACGGAAACAAAACCGCCAATGGCGAGCGATATGACATGCATCAGCTGACCGCCGCTCATCAGACATTGCCCCTTGGTTCCGTCGCAGTCATTCGTTCCCTGACGTCTGGCCGTCAGGTCACGGTGAGGATCAATGACCGGGGCCCCTTTGCCAGGGGACGGGTGCTGGATCTCTCCCTGGCTGGGGCGAAGGCTATTGGTATGACGGGCAATGGGACGGACAAGATTGAACTTCGCGTGGTTGACTATGTTCCCAGACCTGGAGGAATGGGGGTACTGCGGGTGCAGATCGGGGCCTTTTCCGACCTTGAGAATGCCAGAGCGCTGTTGACACAGGCGCGGAGTGAGTTTGCGGGGGGACGAATCGTTCAAGTAGACCTGCCTGAGGGCCGCCGCTATCGAGTGCAGGTCGGCCAGTTCCTAACGGAATCCGAGGCCCAGACTGCATCTGTCCGTCTAGAACGAACACTCAATCTGCAATCGTTCGTCATACGTGACGACGGGTAGGTTTCTCCAAGGACAGTTGCCTTTTCGGAACCTATGAGCATCGACGGACTATTGACCAGCCTTCGCAGGAAACCTCGACCATAAGATCCTGGTGGCTCTACCGAAGGTGTTGATTTACCTGACACTTTATTTGATTTGCTTGCTTGGAACTATCCCCTGTGATAGATCTAGTGCCTATGAATACTACGAAAAGTGTGCGAATCATTGTGGCGAGATCCTCTGAGGGGTGGGCAGAGAACCTGTATCTCGGTAGCACCCGCCCTCTTGTCAGGCCAACCGCTCCGGTAGAACGTCCGTAACAAGCGCTAGCAATGGATATCCTCATCCTTTTAGGGTTGATTGGGTTATCTGCCGTTATTTCTACTGCAGAGATCGGGTTTTTCTCGGTCAACGAGACCCGCCTCAAAGCGCTTGCGCAAAATGGCAGTAAGCGGGCGGCCAAGGCCCTCCAACTGAGGAGCGATCCCCAGAAGCTGCTCTCGACCATCCTGGTCGGGGATCGTCTGGTGGGCACCGCGATTCCCATGTTTGCCACCTTCATTACCCTGAATGCCTATGGTGGAAAGAGTGTTTTTGAGGAAGCCATCGCGATCATGGTCGGGATTCTGACCTTCGTGCTCCTTGTGTCCGTGGACGTCATTCCCAAGACCCTGGCTGCCAAGTTTGCCGTGCCGGTTACATTAAGCATGGCCTATCCCATCTATTGGGTGCAGCTATTCCTGCAGCCCCTCCTCTTTGTCATTGTTCCGCTGATCCATAAATTGACAGGCGGGAAAGGACTGACTCTGCCGTTGGTGACCGAAGAAGAGCTCAAAATCATGCTCGACCAGGGCGGAAAAGCCGGCGAACTCGAATCCGAAGAAGTCAAGATGATCAAGAACGTGTTCCAATTGAAAGACATTACCGCAGAAGACGCTATGACGCCGCGCATCTATGTGTTCGCACTGGATGGCAATCTTCGGCTCAGGGAGGCCCAGGACCTGCTTTATGGATCCAAATATTCACGAGTCCCGGTGTATGACGGTACGCTGGATAACATCACGGGAATTCTTTCTAAAACCAAGGTGCTTACCGAATTAGCCCAGGGGCGAACCGATGTGCGCCTGCGAGACATTGCTCATCCCCCGCTCTTTGTCCCGGCAGGAAAGACGGCGGACGACTTGATGAAGCAGTTCCAGCAGGAAAAACGGCACATGGGCGTCGTAGTCAACGAATTCGGCGGCGTGATGGGGCTGGTGACGCTTGAAGATCTACTGGAGGAGGTCGTCGGCGAGATCGTCGATGAGACAGACATCACAGAGGAACTGATCAAGCGTATCGGGAAAAATCAGATCCTGGTCCATGGCCGGACTGAAGTCCATAAAGTGAACGATTTTCTCAAGGTTGAGCTTGGAGACGAGGCCTTGACGATCGGCGGGCTGATTCAGGAGAATCTCGGCCGCATCCCTACAAGCGGGGAGGAGATCCGGATCGAGAATTGCCGGCTGGTCGTCCACGAGGCTGACCCTCGTTCGATCCGCAGTGTCCACATTTTCAAAGATGAGAAAGCGGCCGTTCCGACTGAGCCTCCCAGCTTGAATCCTGTCAGTTAGTTCGCACCGTGGTCCTTGACCAGTGTCAGGAATTCATCCTCATTCAGAATCTGCACTCCCGATAGCCGGGCCTGCTCGAGTTTCGAGCCGGGGTCAGAGCCCGCCACCAGGTAAGCGGTTTTTTTGCTGACGCTGGATGAGATTGTTGCGCCAAGCCGTTCGATCAGACTTTTCGCTTCATCGCGGCTGAGTGTGGCTAGTCCTCCGGTGAAGACAAAGCTTTTTCCTGCCAAGGGGAGAGAGGCTTGGCCCTGGCTGGTCGGGCATTCCGTGATAGTAAGCCCCAGTTGCTTCAAGCGATCGATCACACGCCGGTTTGACTGTTCCTGGAAGTAGGATGCCAGGCTTGATGAAATCTCAGGTCCGATTTCCTTGATCGCCTGCAACCGATCTTGATCCGCCGACATAAGGGCATCCAGAGAGCCGAACGCTCCCGCCAACACCGTTGCAATGTGCCGGCCCACTTGGCGTATGCCAAGACCCAGGAGAAACCGGTCCAGCGATACGGTCTTGCTCTGAGCGATGGCATCGAGGAGGAGCGTGGCGGATCGTTCGGCGAAGCCTTCCAACCCCACAATCTGTTCGTGGCTCAAGGTATAGAGATCCGACAGGTCCTGCACGAGCCCGCAATCGACCAACTGGGCCACTGTCTTTTTCCCCAGCCCCTCGATGTTGAGGGCGGACTTTGCGGCGAAGTGTTCGATGGCGCCTTTCAGCTGGGCCGGACAGGCCGCTTGTCCCGTGCAGTAGAAGTAGGCGCCTTCTCTGGCGACAGCCGAGCTGCACACGGGGCAGCGGTCAGGCATGCTGAACGGCGCCGATCTGGTTTCTCCCGGCATCGGCACCCGTTCGGCGATCGCCGGAATGACGTCGCCGGCGCGCTCGACTTTGACCGTGTCTCCGTCGCGCACGTCTTTGCGTGCCACCTCATCCGCATTGTGCAGGGTGGCCCGGCTGATCGTGACCCCGCCGACTTCAACCGGATTCAGCAGCGCCAACGGCGTCAACGTGCCGGTTCTCCCGACCGAGACGATGATCTTGTGGACCTTCGTGATTTCTTTTCGAGGGGCGAATTTATAGGCAATGGCCCAACGGGGGCTTCTGGACTTCATGCCGAGCTGTTCTTGCCAGTCGCGCCGGTCGACTTTGACGACCACTCCATCGATTTCGTACGGAAGCTCGTCTCGTTGCTGTTCGGTTTCATGGTGAAACGCCAGGACCTCCTCGATCGTGGCGCATCGCCGGCGATAGCACAGCGCAGGTACCGGAAGCCCCCACGAAGCCAGCGAGTCCAGTTCGTCCCAATGCGACGAGGGAGGAGGCCCGTCCATGGCCATCACCTCATAGCAGGTCACCACAAGAGGACGCCCGGCCGTGATGCCTGAGTCCAGCTGTCGAAGCGAACCGGCAGCGGCGTTACGCGGATTGGCGAAGGGCTCATCCCCCTGTTCCGTCATACGGCGGTTCAGGGCGTGGAAGTCGTCTAAGCGCATATAGACCTCGCCTCGGACGGCCAGATGAGCCGGCGCGCGGCTGCCGGACTGCAATTGCAACGGCAAGGATCGGATCGTACGGAGATTGACGGTCACATCTTCGCCCGTCGTTCCGTCCCCTCTGGTCGTTCCCCTGACGAAGGCACCCCCGTCGTACACCAGTTCCACTGAAAGGCCGTCGAATTTTGGTTCTGCCGTATAGCCGATCCGGTCCGTCTCGAGTTCCCGCTTCATTCGCTGATCGAAGGCCAGGACATCGTTTCGATCGACCAGGGAGTCCAGGCTTAACATCGGATGTTCGTGCGGCGCCTTGCCCAACGCATCCAGCGGGGGAGCCCCGACACGTTGTGTCGGGGAGTCGGATGTGATCAGATCGGGATGGGTGCGTTCGATCTCCGCCAGCTCCCGAAACAGCCGGTCGTACTCACCGTCGGAAATCTCCGGACGGTCTTTCACATAATAGAGATAGTCGTGATACCTGATGCGATCTTTGAGTCGGGCCAGGTGTTCTTGGATGGAATGCACAGGGTCGGATTCTGCGGAGGCGTTGTGATCGAAAAGATCGTGCTGCATCGGGACGACCGAAGCAATCTGAAGCAAGGGACCGTAACACAGGGCTGCGGAGACGGTCAAATTGCCGACCGGCCTGGCGCGCTTTGACTTTCGCGGCGTCGGCCACTATTCTAAACGCTTCTTCGGTGAATTGCTTGAAATCGGCTGAGGGGATCGGCTCCTCATGTCGCGCGGGCCGAAGGTGTCAAAGGAGGAATGTATGGAGAGGGAAGAACCGAACAGGGGCGAGCGAGCGTCGAAGAAATGGATGGCTGTGGCGCTCATGATCGGTAGCAGCTCGCTGCTCAGCGGATGTGTGGTGCTGGAGGAGAAATACAACGCGGAAAAGACGCGAAGCCTGAATTTCCAACGACTGCTGGCGCAGGAGGAACGGCGAACGGCTGAATTGGACAGTGAGGTGAAGCGGACGAAGCAGGAACTGGCCGAATTCGAGGCGCGCAATCGAGAGTTGTCCGGACAAGTGCAATCGGTGCGTGAACATATGATGCGTCTCCAGGAAGAGACCGAGGCGATCAAGGAGTCATCGTTGCTCGAACGGAAAGCGATGGAAGACATGCGCCGGAGCAGCCATCCGGTTGCCAAGCCGAAGCCGGCTGCGCCGCCTCCCCAGACCTTCGACGATATCAGCGGATTGGAGAGCGCGCCGCCGAAAAGTCCAGTGGTGGACAAGGGCAATGAGGGCATACAGGAACCGGGGCCTGCTCTCAGGGGGGGCTCCATGCTGCACGTTGTGAAGCCAGGGGAGACGCTGTTCCGTATCAGCCGGCGATATGGCATCGAGATCGAGAAGTTGAAGAAGCTGAATAAATTGCCCGATGACATCATCGAAGTGGGGCAAAAGCTCATTGTGGGAGCGGAATAGCGGACGGAGCGGAATGGGAACGCCGGTGTATTCACTCAGCCTGGACGAGTTTCGGTCCTATACGAAAGAGGGCAACCTCATTCCGTTGTACCGGGAAATTCTCGCGGACCATGACACGCCGGTTTCCGCGTTTGCCAAGATCGACCATGGCCCATCGGCCTACTTGTTGGAAAGCGTTCAGGGCGGGGAGAAATGGGCGCGTTACTCTTTCCTCGGAAGCGGCGCCCCCATCGTGTTGGTCGAAGACCGTGGAGACCTCTGTATCAAGAAGGGATCGCGCAGCCGCCGGATTCCCAGTCAAGGCGCCCCGTTGGATCGTCTGCGAGAGTTCATGGCGGGCTACCGTCCGGTGACCGTTCCGGGCCTGCCGCGCTTTGTGGGCGGAGCCGTGGGGTATCTGGGATACGACATGGTAAAAACGTTCGAGGACCTTCCCTCCCGGAGAAAGGACCACCTCGGCTTGCCGGACTTTGCTTTCCTGCTGACCGAGACGCTGCTCATCTTCGACAACGTCTCGCAAAAAATCAAAGTCGTGGCCAATGCCCACGTCAAGTCCACCTCAGATCGCGACATTCGTGCGGCCTATCGACTGGCGACGGGCAGAATCGAACGGATGATCGCCCGGCTGCGCAGGCCGTTTCGGCAGACTAAGCCGAAAAGACGGCGGTCTCCCATCCGTTTCACGCCGAACATGAGCAAGGCAGACTTCGAAAAGATGGTTGCGCGCGCGCAGGAATACATCAAGGCCGGAGACATCTTTCAATGCGTGTTGTCTCAGCGATGGGAGACCAATTTACAGGCGCCGCCGTTTCAACTCTACCGGGCGCTGCGCGTCGTCAACCCGTCACCCTATATGTATTATTTGCGTATCGCCGGCGTGGAACTCGTCGGCTCCTCGCCCGAAATACTGGTGCGGTGCGAGGACGGGCTGGTGTCGGTGCGTCCCATCGCCGGGACGCGGCGGCGCGGTGCGACGGCAGAGGAAGATGCGCAGCTTGAACGTCGTCTCCTGGCGGACACGAAGGAGCGGGCCGAACATATCATGCTGGTCGATTTGGGCCGCAACGACGTCGGGCGGGTGGCTGAGCGAGGATCGGTGCAGGTCGAATCACTGATGAACGTCGAGCGGTACTCGCATGTCATGCACATCGTCTCGAATGTCAGCGGAAAACTGGAAAAATCCAAAACGGCATACGATGTGCTGAAGGCCTGCTTTCCCGCCGGCACCGTATCCGGCGCGCCGAAAATCAGAGCCATGGAGATCATCGAGGAACTGGAGCCTACGAAACGCGGTCCCTATGCCGGCGCCGTTGGGTACCTCAGTTTTTCAGGCAACATGGATATGTGCATCAATATTCGGACGGTGGTGGTGTCCCGCCATCGGGCGTTCATCCAGGCAGGGGCCGGCATCGTCGCCGATTCGAACCCGGAGCATGAGTATGAAGAAACCTGCAACAAGACCCGGGCGATGATGAAAGCGATCGAACTAGCGGAACAGGGGTTGGAATGAATGGGGAAGAGCGTATGGCTGATAGCGTGTGGCTGATAGCAAGACCGGCTATTCCGTTCATTCCTGCTTCTGCCATAAGCCATAAGCCATAAGCCCGCATTGGTACTAACATGCTGCTGATCATCGACAACTACGATTCCTTTACGTACAACCTGGTCCAGTATCTCGGTGAACTGGGCGAAGAGGTTCGGGTGTACCGCAATGACAAGATTACGCTTGGGCAGATCGAGGATCTGCATCCCAGCCGGATCGTCATTTCCCCCGGCCCTTGCACGCCCAAGGAAGCGGGTATTTCAGTCGACACGATTCGTGGTTTTGGAGGGAAGATTCCCATTCTTGGCGTCTGTTTGGGCCACCAGTCTCTGGCCGTCGCCTATGGGGGCGAAGTCATCCGCGCCCCGCGCTTGATGCATGGAAAGACGTCGCCGATCACGCATGACGGCAAAACGATTTACCGGTCGCTGCCCAGTCCGTTCGAGGCGACGCGCTATCATTCGCTGATCGTCAATCGAGCGAATCTACCCGACTGTTTTGAGATTTCGGCGGAGACCGCTGAAGGAGAGATCATGGGCATTCGGCATAAGACACTGGGCGTCGAGGGAGTCCAGTTTCACCCGGAATCGATTCTGACGACCGTTGGGAAAGACTTGCTCGGGAACTTTCTGAAACTCTAGCAACCTGCCGCCGATCCATCATCATGATCAGAGACGCGCTTGCCAAATTGGCCGATCGAATCGACCTCTCCGCACAGGAAGGCGAGACGGTCATGGCCGAGATCATGGATGGAGCAGCGACCCCGGCGCAAATTGCCGCCTATCTCATGGGGCTCAGACAGAAGGGCGAAACGGTCGATGAAATCGTCGGCTCGGTAAAAGCCATGCGATCGCGCGCCGTCCGGATCAGCGTCGGCGCCAAAATCGTGGTGGATACCTGCGGGACCGGCGGCGACGGGGCCCATACGTTTAATATTTCCACCACGGCGGCGTTGGTCGCGGCCGGGGCGGGTATTACCGTAGCCAAGCACGGGAACCGGTCCATCTCTTCCCAATCCGGAAGCGCCGACCTGTTGACCGCGCTCGGCGTCAAGATCGATCTGACCCCCGGCCGTGTGGCGGACTGTATCGATGAGGTCGGCATCGGCTTTCTGTTCGCGCCGCTCTATCACGAGGCGATGAAGCATTGCGCAGGACCGAGACAGGAGATGGGAATCAGAACGCTTCTGAATGTATTGGGACCGTTGGCGAATCCGGCCGGGGCCACCCATCAGGTGTTGGGGGTCTACGATGCGAAACTGACCGAGATCTTGGGGCGAGTGTTGTTGGAACTGGGAATCCAACACAGCCTTGTCATTCACGGCATGGACGGGCTGGATGAAATCACATTGTCGGATCGAACGAAAATTTCCGAGGGCAAGGGCGGTGTGGTGTCGAGTTATTTCATTGCTCCGGAAGAGTTTGATCTGCGGCGCGTTCCAAGAACAGAGCTTGCGGGAGGCACACCCAAAGATAACGCGCGCATCACGCAAGACATCTTACGCGGAAAGAAAGGCCCCAAGCGGGACATTGTGTGCGTAAATGCCGCTGCTGCCCTGGTTGTCGGGCAGAAAGCCAAGACATTGAAGGACGGGGTTCGTCTCGCGCAGCAGATGATCGATTCCGGGGCTGCGGCGGAGAAGCTGGAGCAGCTCATTGCCTATACGAACAAAGCATAGTGCCGCATGATTCTTGATCGCATTCTCGAACATAAGAAAGCGGAACTGCGGCACAAGCAGAGCCGCGCCTATCTGGCGGATCTCAAAGCAATCATTCGCGATGCGCCGCCTTCGCTGGGTTTTGCCGTGGCGCTCGATGCAACGAGAACTGACGCGAGTCCGGCACTGATTGCAGAAGTAAAAAAGGCTTCACCGAGCCTGGGTCTTTTGCGGGAAGAGTTTGCCGAGAAATTCGACCACCTGTCTATCGCGCGCACCTATTATGAGCATGGAGCATCGGCCGTCTCCGTCTTGACGGACAAGGATTTCTTTAAGGGCGATCTTCAATATCTGGCGGACATCAGGAAGGCCTTGCCGATTCCCGCACTCGACAAGGAATTCATGGTCGGGGAGATCCAGTTTTACGAGGCGCGGGCCCATGGCGCTGATGCCGTGTTGCTGATCGTGGCGGCGCTGGAGCGTCGCCAGCTGATGGACTTCTTTGCGCTGGCTGGTGAACTCGGGATGGATGCCCTGTTTGAAACGCATCATGAGCGGGAACTCGATACGGTGCTGGAATGGCTGCCCACGGCCAGATTGATCGGGATCAACAATCGTGATCTCAAGACCTTCACCACTGATCTCAACGTGACCTTCCGGCTGGCCAAGAGAATTCCGGCCGATAAAGTCATCGTCAGTGAAAGCGGCATCCGTTCGCGCGCTGATGTGCAGAAGCTCGCGGATGCGGGCATCCACGCCATGCTGGTGGGAGAGGCGCTGATTAAATCGGATGACATCGGCAAGAAGGTGGAAGAGCTGCGGGGAACGACGGCGTGAAGCGTCGTTTGGCCGCAAGAGCTAATGGCGTATGGCTGATAGCACAGGACCGGAATGAAAGTCGAAGCGAGCCCGGGCTGGTCCGATCACGTGCTATAGGCCATAAGCTATAAGCTCTCCGCCTCAGTGAGATACGAAGCCATCGCGGCGAAACGTTCATGAATGCTGAAGGCTATGGGAGCTAGCGGGAGTCCGTGAAGATCAAAATTTGCGGCATTACCAACAGTGAAGATGCTCAGGTTGCGGTCGCAGCTGGAGCGGACGCGCTTGGATTTGTGATGTATGCCAAGAGCCCCCGCTGTGTGAAGCCGGCAGTGGCGAGCGCTATCATCGCGGGACTTCCGCCCTTCGTCCTGCCGATCGGCGTGTTCGTCAACGAGGATCCACAGAGGGTGAGAGCGCTCATGGATGAATGTGGATTCGCCTTGGCCCAACTGCATGGGGATGAACCCGTTTCTTATTGCGAGCATTTTGGCCGCCCGGCCCTGAAGGCGATTCGCTTGAAAGACCGCACGGCGTTTCTCGCCCTGGCCGAGTTTCATGGGCGGGCGAACGTGCGTGGGTTCGTGATCGATGCCTTTGGAGAGCACGCATACGGCGGCACCGGGCAGACTGTCGATTGGACATTGGCGGCGGAGGTCGCGCGCGCGGCGCCGATTCTGTTGGCGGGCGGCCTGACGCCGTCGAACGTGGCCGAGGCGATCCGGCAGGTGCGTCCTTATGGGGTCGATGTCAGCAGTGGGGTGGAGCAGAGTCCCGGGAAAAAAGATCCGGCCAAAGTGAAGGCGTTTATTCAAGCGGCGAGACTTGTGTCGTGATGCTGCGCGGCACTATACTCCCTCGCTTGTTTCTCAAGTCCTCAAGTCCATCACGTCATGAAGTCTTGACGAGGACTTGATGACGTTACGACTTTCCAACTTTAGGACTGACTGATTATGCCACATCTACCTGATAGCCATGGCCGGTTCGGACCCTATGGTGGCCGGTATGTTCCGGAAACCCTCATGCCCGCATTACTGGAGTTGGAAGAGGAATACGCCAAAGCCAGGAAAGACCGCCGCTTCAAGGCAGACCTTGCCTACTATCTGAAAGAGTATGTCGGGCGGCCGACCAGTCTCTATCGTGCCGATCGGCTGACCAAGAAGTTTGGCGGCGCCAAGATTTATCTGAAGCGGGAAGACCTCTGCCATACCGGCGCCCATAAGATTAACAACGCCATCGGACAAGTGCTGCTGGCCATGCGCATGAAAAAGCGCCGGATCATTGCCGAAACCGGCGCCGGTCAACACGGCGTCGCGACCGCCACGGCGGCCGCCATGTTCGGCCTGGAATGTGAAGTCTATATGGGTACGGAGGATATGCAGCGTCAGGCGTTGAATGTCTTCCGTATGCGGTTGCTCGGGGCGAAAGTGACCGGCGTCGATGCTGGCAGCCGGACGTTGAAGGATGCCATCAGTGAAGCGATGCGCGATTGGACGACGAACGTGCGGACGACCCATTACATCCTCGGGTCAGTGCTAGGGGCGCATCCCTATCCCATGATGATCCGTGATTTCCAGGCCATCATCGGCAAAGAGGCACGGAAACAGATTCTGGCTGCGGAGGGGAAGCTGCCGGATTATCTCGTGGCCTGTGTCGGGGGCGGGAGCAATTCCATCGGCCTGTTCCATGCGTTTCTGGGTGATCGCAAGGTCAAAATGATCGGGGTGGAAGCCGGCGGAAGCGGGATTGTGAGCGGCAAACATGCGGCCCGGTTTTCCGGCGGGAAACCGGGCGTCCTACAAGGGACTATGACCTATCTGCTTCAGGACGAGAACGGGCAGATTAATTTGACCCATTCGGTCTCGGCAGGTTTGGATTATGCCGCAGTCGGACCGGAGCACAGCCTCTATCATGACCAGGGCCGGATCGAATACACCTATGCGACGGATACGGAAGCGATGGCCGCTTTTGATCTGCTGGCTCGCGAAGAAGGGATCGTGCCGGCGTTGGAAAGCGCCCATGCCATTGCGCATGTCGTCAAGCTGGCCCCGAAACTGAAAAAGTCACAGGTGATTATCGCCAACCTGTCCGGCCGTGGAGATAAAGACGTCCAGCAAGTGGCCAGGATGCGTGGGGTGGAGTTATGAGCGGACGGCTGGAAACCACGTTTCAACGATTGCGCGACAAGAAAGAAAAGGCGCTCATTGCCTATCTCATGGCCGGTGACCCTGGACTGGCTGAGACAGAACAGCTGGTCGTGGCGTTAGAACAGGCAGGCGCCGATGTCATCGAGCTGGGCGTGCCCTTTTCCGATCCGATTGCCGACGGGCCGGTCATTCAGCAAGCCGCCGAGCGGGGATTGAAGAGCGGCACAACACTGCGCAAGATTCTGGATTCCGTGAAGTCGCTCAGGCAGCGCACGGAGATCCCGATTGTCCTCATGTTGTATTACAACTCGATCCACGCCATGGGCTGTGCGCAGTTTTGCAAGGCTGCATCAACTGCCGGAGTGGATGGATTGATTGTTCCCGACATGCCGCCGGATGAAGCGGGACCGCTCAAGGGCCCGGCCGATGCCGCGGGCCTGCCGCTCATTTTTCTGCTTGCGCCGACCAGTACGCCAAGCCGGCGAAAGCTTGTGGCGGAAGAATCACACGGGTTTGTCTATTACGTCTCCCTGACCGGTATTACCGGGGCGAAACTCAGCAATGTGACGGACATCCAACAGAATGTGAAGAAGCTCAAGAAAGTCTCCGCATCGCCCGTCGCCGTTGGCTTTGGTGTAGCGACGCCGGAGGATGCCGCGCAGGTCTCCAAAATGGCCGATGGCGTCATCGTCGGCAGTGCTATCGTGAAACGCATTGCGTCCCACCAGCACGATCCGGCAATGGTCGGCCACGTCGCCGAGTTTGTCCGATCGCTCAAAGCGGCGATGGCGCCAGCCTAGTTAACTACCAGGGGTAGATCCTCCAGCTGAAATGGGGGTTGACGCACAGAACAAGATCTGACCCAAATACTTGTTGTGAAACGTATTGCGTCGCACCAGCAAGATCCGGCAATGGTGAGCCACGTCGCCGGGTTCGTCCGTTTGCTCAAAGCTGCGATGGTGCCGGCTTAGACAACTGTGATGTTGATACAAGAAACAAGATCTTGTATCTATACAGGAGGTCTTGCATCATGGCGGCACGGGAGCGGGACAGATCGCAAAGATCTGGGTCTGGAAGTCGGAAGACCGTGGGTCAGCTCGGATCGTCCCGTTCCTCCGGTC